>NZ_JBPBLR010000002.1:1857500-2950716 GCF_050955245.1 Halobacteriovorax sp. GFR8
TTAAGCTTAAATGGCATCTGACTGATTGAAGTAACTTCAATGATTCAGTTACGTCAGATCTTTCAAAAACCGTTTAAAACTTATTTTGGATTTCTTCTCATCTTGTTTGCTACCTAATAGCAAATCTTTATTACTTTATTTGAATGTCTAAAGAGCTGTCCGAGACTATATGTTCATGTTCAACATGTAAAGTCTTTTTTTAACAATTAAGGAAAAAAATTCAATGTCGTTTTAGCAACGTTGTTTTTGTTTCGTTTGTTGTTTGGAACGAGGGGCATATTATGAAACCCCAATAACTTCGTCAATAGTTTTTTTACTTTTTTTTAACTTTTTTTTCATAAACTTTAATAACAATATTAAATACTTACAGATTATTAATGATACTTAATTTCAACAGTAGGTTGAACTTCTACCAGTTCTATAAACTACTGAAATCTCGAAGCGTTATAAAAATAAAAAAGGCCACTCTCTGAGTGGCCTTCTATCATCGGTAACTATGTAAAAAATTTAACTACTTTTTCAGAGGAAATCCGTTTTTTTCTAACGTCTCTATAATCTTATTAGATGCTTCAGTAATAAACTCACCTGATAAAGTATTATTAGGATCTAAGAATTCACTTCTTACTGTTACAGACTTCTTATCTTCTTGAACAAAGATATCCGCAATAGAAGTAGAAACAAGTTCTTTAATCTTAAGTTTAGAAAGACTATTTAAGATAGATCCAACAGCAACACTATTGTCTACTTCAACAGTACAATCAAAAGTTGATCCAGGAAATTTTGCTAGTGGACTATACTTTGTTTTATCTTTTTGTTCACGTGATTCAAATGCACTCATATTAACGAGAGCGATTGAAACATTTCCTTTAATCTTAAATTGCTTAAGTACAAGCGGGTGTACAGAAAAAATCACACCATCCATCTTTCCTTGAATTCTTAAGTTGTAGAATTCGAAAGGATGAATACCCGCCCACTCTTCATTTATTGCATTACTCTTAAACTTAGGATTACGTTCGTTTAGCTGATAGTTAATATTAGCACTATCAAGTAAGCGAGTTGTATCGTTAAGAAGATCCATGAATGGCGTTGCTTCTTTATCAAAGTACAGAGCACCAAATACACTTTCTTCTTTTACGAAGTCTTTATCATTTGCGTGGTATGTACGGCCGATTTCAAAGAACTTGAAAGAAGAAGAGTTCTTTGCGTTCTGAGCAGCAGCTTCTAGAAAAGAAGGTGCTAGTGATTCACGCATAAGAGATGCATCTTTTGATAAAGCATTAATAAGTTCAAGCCCACCCTTATGTTCGTACATTGCCTTCTTAAGAAGTGATGGCCCAATCATCGGGTAAGTCATAACTTCAAATGCACTTGCATGATTAACCATAAAGTTTTTCATACGACGGTGAAGCTTCTGTGCAGGGCTCAACTTAACAGGTGAAATATCAAGCTTAGGCGATACAGGATCAATATTATCGAAACCAATAATACGACCGATCTCTTCAACTAGACATGAACCTGTTTCAATATCTTTAGTCGCACGATAACTTGGAATATGAGCGACAAAACTTTCTTGCGTTCCCTCAATGTTAAAATCAAGAGCATTAAAAATTCTTTTCATTTCATCAAAAGAAATTTCTTTACCAAGTGCCTTATTAATTTTAGCAGCACTTGATGGAATTGATACCGGCTTAATCTCTAAAAGATTAGGGCCATCGTATTGAATATCACCAACGACTTTAGCTTCTGGGTTTTCTTTTAATACATACTCAAGAGTTCTTAAAAGTGTTCTTTCGAGCATTAGCGAATCAAGAGTCTTTTCATATCTTGAAGAAGAGTCTGTACGTAGCCCTAAGCGAGTTGAAGTTTTTCTAACTTCAGCAGCTTTCCAGTTTGCAACTTCGATAAAAATTTTAGTTGTACTCTCATCAACACCACTATTAAGTCCCCCCATGATTCCGGCTAGAACCAATGGCTTTTCGGAGTCACCAATAACCGTGTCACCTATAACTAGTTTTCTCTTTTCCTCATCAAGAGTTGTAAATTCAGTTTCAGTTTTAAGTGAACTAATCACAACTGTATCACCACTAATCTTTTCACGATCAAAGATGTGAAGAGGAATTCCAAGCTCAAGCATCACGTAATTTGAAATATCAACGATATTATTAATAGGACGTAGCCCAACTGCTTGTAGGCGTCTTTTCATCCATGCAGGAGACTCACCTACTTTTACGTTATCTAAACTAAGACCAAAATAACCAAGACAGCTTGTGCCTTCTTCAACTTTAATTTTGATTGGAGCTGCATCACTTGAAAGCTTTGCTTTTAAATCAGCTGCCCACGAATCAGTGAATGGATTTTGCAATTCATTATCAAAAATTGTTGCAAACTCTCGAGCGATACCAAAGTGCCCCCATAAATCAGGTCTATGAGTTAACGACTTATTATCAACGTCTAATAATACGTCCTTTGTTTGCCCAAATAGCGTAAGCATATTTGTCCCAAGCTCAGGGTTATCAAACATCTTATCGAGTTCGATAATACCTGGTGATTCTTCAGCAAAACCAAGCTCTTCCTCAGAACAAAGCATTCCTTCAGAAAGAACGCCACGGATCTTCTTAGGCTCAAGAGTCAGGCCATTAGGAAGAGTAATTCCAAGTGGAGCATAAGCAGTACGCATACCAATGCGAACATTAGCAGCACCACAAACAACTTGAAACTGATCCTTACCATTTGTGAAAGTCACAAGATTTAACTTATCTGCTTCAGGGTGCTTTTCTTTTTCTAGAACTTCAACAACAGTAATGGCCTCGAGATGATCTCCTACAGATAAAACATCTTCAACTTCAGCTGTTGCTAGTGTGAACTTTGAACCGATTTCATTTGCGTCTAAGTCTGGAACCTTAACGAAATCTTTAATCCAATCAATACTAATTAACATATAAATTCCTTAAAACTATTTTCTAATATTCTTTAAATTGTGAGTTAAATCTCAGATCACCAGATTGAAGGTGGCGGATATCATCAATTCCGTACTTCATCATAACCAGACGATCTAGCCCTAGACCAAAAGCAAAGCCATTGTACTCTTCAGGATCAATTCCACCTGCTCTAAGAACATTTGGATGAACCATTCCACATGGAAGAAGCTCTACCCAACCAACTTGCTTACAAACAGAGCATCCCTTTGCATTACAAACCTGACATTTGATATCAAGCTCAAAGCCTGGCTCAACAAATGGGAAGTAACCTGGACGGAGTCTAACTTCCACGTCCTTCTTAAAGATCTCAGTTAAGATTTCTTTCATGAAGTAAATCAAGTTAGATACAGAAATATCCTTACCAACCATCATTCCTTCTAATTGTTGAAATACCATCTCGTGAGAAGCGTCTGTTCTCTCACAACGGAAAACTGTCCCAGGAGCAATAAAGCGGAAAGGAGGCTTACGAGATTGCATCCCACGTACTTGAATCGTTGAAGTGTGCGTACGTAGTAAGTGCTTATTGCCTTCTGGCGACTTTTCATCTTTAAACCAAAAAGTATCTTGCATATCACGTGCAGGGTGATCACCTGGGATATTTAAGGCCTCAAAGTTATAAAACTCAGTTTCAATATGTGGGCCATCTAATACTTCAAATCCCATAGATAAGAAAATATCTTCAACTTCTTGTTGCACAAGAGTTCTTGGGTGAAGTCCTCCATGATTATTGTTCTTAGATTTAACAGCATCAGTAAAAGTAATATCGATTTTATTCTTACTTAGCTTTTCATTAATCTGAGCTAGCTCGATTTCAGAAAGCTTCTTAGCAACAAGCTTTTCAATATTTTGCTTAATTTCATTAGCAACTGGCCCGATTTCTTTTCTTTGCTCAGGAGTAGCATCCTTAAGCGACTTTAAAATTTCAGATACTGCCCCCTTCTTTCCTAAGTAGCTAGACTTAAGTGAAAGCACTTCCGGTTGCGCATTTAATGTTTCAAGTTCTGTTTGAAACTTTCCATAAGCTTCATTTAGCTTATCAATCATAATCCCACCTATTCGACGATTTATAAACATTCAATAATAACCTTGGGAGTTTTTCATGCGGTGTGCGAAAAAGCAAGACTTGGAGGGTCAGTAATTAGCTAATTAGACCAATAAAAATGAGCGCATCCAATTGAACTTAGAAATGATCTCAGGGTGCTTATAGTCAGGGTATGTCCACGATAGGGTCTCATAAGACTTTCCTTGAAATTGATAAGTTAATTCAGCAAAAACTCCATCTCCTAAATAGATGCGGTGAGAGTATGGCTTTCCACTTGAGAGTAATACTTGATCCAAGCAAATTAGACCTGGATCAATATTGAAAGTCCTACCAAGCTCATTGAGATGTGCCTTCTCTAGAGCATCACACTCCTTCTTGATATCTACTAATTCAGTTCGTTCAAGAGATTCAGGATAGAAAAAAAAGCAGCGTTTGAGGAGACTCCCCATTTCTTTGCTGTAATAATCCTTCATTGGAAAGAAGTCATGGGTGAAAATAATAGGATCAGAGTACCTTGGCCCAAGTAGATTAACGATTTCACCTGGGCCAATTTTGTCCTCTTGATAGAGAACGCTAAAGAAAACTAGTGCCTGAGTGGCATTTCTTAAATCACTCACTCTACTTCATTTTCTCTTTTAAAACATTGTAGTAGTTACTTAGCTCTTCGATATTAACAGTTGCTGTTCCAACCTTACCAACAACAACACCTGCGCCACAGTTTGCAATCCAAGCGGCTTCTTCTAGACTCGCTCCCGCCTCTAAGCATGCAACGAGAAGAGAGATTGTTGTATCCCCCGCTCCTGAGACATCGTAGACTTCGTTGGCAACAGTTGGGATCATATGAAGCTTTCCATCACCTAAAGTATCAAGCATTGCCATTCCTCGCGCACCAAGCGTGATAATGATTTTTTCAAGCTCTAGCTTATCAACAAGAATCTCTGCGATCTCTTCAACCTGAAGCTCCTGAGCATAGCCTAAGAGATTTGCCATTAGTTTCGCCTCGAGGTGGTTGGGCTTAAGAAGTGAGACTCCTTTATAATATAGAGGAGGAGTTGTGCGACTTGGATCTACGGCCACAAGACTTTTAGTCTCCTTAAATTCACTAACAAGACGAGAGATTAGAGATTCTGTTAAAACACCTTTTGAGTAGTCTTCTAAAATAAGTGCACCGTGGTTTTCTTTAAGTTCATTAATACGAGCAATAAGTCTTTTTTCAACATCTGCATTAATAGGCTTCTTTGATTCATAATCGATACGACAAATTTGTTGATGATCTGTGACGATTCTTTCTTTGAAAACAGTAGGTCTTTCATCACAACGGACAACTCCCCAAGTTGAAAGCCCTGCTTCTTCTAAAAGGTCTTCTAAGACATTTGCGTTTGCATCATCACCCATGACACCACATAGAGTTGAGTTAACTCCTAGAGTTTTTAGGTTTTCAGATACGTTGGCCGAAAGTCCAAGTTTGTGCCATTCTTTTTGAACTTCAACAAGAGGTACTGGAGCCTCTGGAGAAATGCGGTTAACAACACCAGATGTATATTTATCAATCCCAACATCTCCAACAACAAGAATTGGCTTAATGCTGGCGAGGTTGGCAATGATTGTATTAAAACGTTCAGATGAAATTAATTTTGTCATAGTATTTCCATTATTTATTTAAAATTGATTTTGCTATTTCAATAACTCTGTCTTCTTCAATTTTGGCCATACAGTCATAATAAGGGCAATCCATTCCTGCACACTTATCAGACTCTCCACAAACAACATTCGGTGTAACTGTTTTAATCTCAGTCTCCCCTTTTGGCTTCCACCTTAAAGAAGAATGACTTTTAATCGGCGAGTAAATCCCAATTAAAGCAACTCCCAAGGCTGCGGCCATGTGTGTGGCACCAGAGTTTGGACCGATAAAAAGTGTAGCGTGTTTTAAAATATTTAGAAAGTTAACAATGCCTCGTTTTTTACCATTGAAGTAGTAGATATTCTGATCATTATAATCTCTAAGCTCATCTCTAACAGGATTAACGTAGCGTAAATCTGAAGGGATATGAGAAATGATGAAATTAAAACGATTAGGATAAATACCATTAATACGCTTAATAAACGTTGCAATATTTTTGGCCGGCCATGGCAGGTTATTATTTGATACACCAGGGTGAACAAAGACCATCTCCTTTTCAGGATCAAGGCCCTCTCCCTTTATTAGTTCTTTAAAAGAATTGAAATCATTCTCGTTTACATTGAAGTTAAACTCAGGAATATACTCTTTATCTTCAATTGTAATAAAATTATCGAGATCACGAAGTAGCTCAATATTATAGAAGGTTTCATGTCCTTCAACTTCTGAGCGTATTTGTCGAACTCCGCGATTTAGGGTGAAATTGGCCTGCCATTTCGCAAGATGTCCTCCACGAAAGGGAACTTTTTTAAGCCAAGCAACAAAATTTGGAGTTTGTGATCCACCTGCGTAGAGATAAACATCAGGCTTAAAGTCATTGAAGACCTGAAGCGCACGCTTTACCTTAAATGGATAAGACCGCTTCTTATCCAGAACATATACTTTATCGATATAGGGATGATCTTTATAGAGTATAACTGAAGTCGGCGATGTGATAATTGCTACAGTCGCATTTGGATCCATTTCTTTTATGGCCTGGGCCATTGGCATTGTAAGAATATTCTGGCCAATGGCGTCTGTGCGACTGATTAAGTATTTCACAACTCTATTCCAACCTCTTTTGCACGAATTTTCACATTTTCTTTTAGTGTCGAAATCACCTTGTCGATATCCATTTCACTAGTATCAACAAGAGTTGCATCATCGGCTTTCACAAGAGGGGCCACTTCACGGCCCATATCTTTATCATCACGCTTTTTTACATCACGCTTTAATTGATCAAGGTCGATATCATGTTGACCTTTTTCGATTAGCTGATCATGTCTTCTTTGTGCACGAATATCGATTGATGCAGTCACAAAGAACTTTGTAAAAGCATTAGGAAAAACAATCGTTCCAATATCACGACCTTCCATCACGCAAACTTTTTCATCTGCGATTGACCTTTGAAAATCTAAAAGCATTGTTCTCACAATAGGTATTTGCGAAATTATCGAAGCAAGCTTAGAAACGTGGTGTTCTCTAATCTTTTGAGATAGGTCCACACCATCTACTTTAACGAGTGCGTCAGCTAGTCCGTATTCGAGTTTAATCTCTTTTAAAAATGATTCTACTGCCTCGTGGTTTTGAAGGTCAATTCCCTTCTCATTTGCAGCAAAGGCTAAGGCGCGAAACATAGCGCCAGTGTCGATATAAAGGATACCTAGTTCCTTGGCCAACAACTTAGCGACAGTTGATTTTCCGCTCCCACTTGGGCCATCAATTGCAATAACTGATGAATATGTCATACAACTTCCTTATTCGTGTAATTTATAAGGAATGAATATAGCAATTTTTAAAAGCTATTTGAAGTTGAAAAGATGACTCGCTGAATTACGAGTTTTTTGCAAAGCGTGACTTAGAAGGCCCTTTCTTAGCAATTTTTTCGTCAAGATTTGGAACGATATCCATTCCGAGGTAATAATTAAGATCAAATTCGTGATTATTTTTGTGAAGGATTGACTCGACACCCAGTGAGCGTGATCGTTTATTTAATGTTTCAACTGCAGCCAGCAGCTTCTTATAGTTCTTCTTAACTTTGTCGTAGTAAACGTTTTTGATTCCAACAGGACGATTAAAACGTAGACTCTGCCTCACAAACCCCGGTCCCATATTATAAGCAACTGTTGCGTAGCGATAAAGACCAAACCTCTTATAGAGACGACTAAGATAATATACACCAAGTTCCATATTTACGTGGGGAACACGAAGAATCTCAATAATATCATCTTTATTAAGTGATCTTTTTAGAAGTTTATGAAGGAAGACACCTGTCTTTGGCATAATTTGCATTAGCCCCTGGGCCTTTACGTAACTCTGGGCAGTTGGATTAAAATGACTCTCTGTCCAAGCAATTGAAATAACCCATAGCGGATCAAGTTGCCTTTCTTCTGCAAAGTGTAGAAGTGAAGAAATGTATTTCTTGGCCCTAACATTAATAGGATGCTCCATGTGAGCAATTAATGTGTCCTCAAGAGTCTTTTTATCAATCGACGAAAGGAATCCAAGGTGTAGGCTTTTGAAGAAGGGATTAGTCTCTTTGAAATTATAACTATTGTAAGGTGTATAAACGTGATTATTTGAATTTATTGATGAAAGGATACCTAGGTCACGGAAGTTTGTGCTTGTAGGAGTCCAAAAGAAATCAAAAGAAAGCACAGCCGCAAAGGCACAAAGTCCTAACGTGAGCAATGATTTTGCATTCGTACAAAAAGTACTGAAATGTTCAAGATGTGAGCTATATCGCTCACTCGGTGCTTTCATATGATGGTCTTTTACCGCTATTGAACCTGCTCGTCTAGTTAAAAGAAAATTATAATGCGAGGCACCGGAAATAATTTCAAAAACATTCATTTAATTACAGGATTTTGGGAGGTTATCCTTTAATTTTTAAATATTTCACGCATAATAGATATATAAATTTGAGGAGTAAGAATGACAGATATTGGATTTAACCGATTAAAAGATGAATCATCAACATACCTAAAGCAACACAAAGACAATCCAGTTCACTGGTATCCTTGGGGACCAGAGGCCCTTTCTCGTGCAACAGAGGAAAATAAACCTATCTTCCTTTCAATTGGATACAGCTCTTGTCACTGGTGCCACGTAATGGCAGAAGAGTCTTTCTGCGATGAAGAAACTGCAAAATATCTAAATGAGAACTTTATCAATATTAAAGTTGATAGAGAAGAACACCCAGATATTGATAACTACTATCAGCAAGCGTGCCAATTATTTACAAATGGTGGCGGCTGGCCTCTAAGTGCCTTCCTACTTCCAAACCTTAGACCTTTCTTTGTTGGAACATATTTTCCAAAAGAGGCCAAGGGGAAAGCAACTCCATTTATGGAAGTTTTATCTGAGCTAATTAGAGCATATAAAGATGATAACGCTACAGTTACAGAGAATGCTAATAAAGCATTTGATGCAATTGAAAAAGGCTTTATCTCACCAGAGAATGTTGACTTCCAAGGTCACTTTCCACATCCAAACTCAGTTCTCGATGTTCTTGAAAAATTTAAAGATGAGGAGAATGGTGGTTTTGGTGAAGCTCCAAAGTTTCCTCAACTTGCTTTCTATGAGTGGGCCATAGAGCAAATGCTTGAAGGCGTTGTAAAGAAAGAGCATGGTGAGCACATTGTAAAATCATTAGAAAGAATGTTAATGGGTGGTGTTTACGATCAAGTACGTGGTGGTCTACATCGCTACAGTACTGACAATAAGTGGACTGTTCCACATTTTGAAAAGATGCTTTATGATCAAGCTGGTCTTCTAAAGCTTCTTGCAAAAGCAAGCATGCTCTACCCTTCACCACTTGTGTTCGATGGAATCTTTAACACACTTGAGTATCTAAAAACTGAAATGCTTAATGAAGAAGAAAACTTCTTCTTCTCTGCACAGGATGCTGACAGTGAAGGTGTTGAAGGACTTTACTTCACTTACACAGAACAAGAGTTTGAAGATGCTTTAGGAAGATTTGATACAGAAGATGAGTCACTAACAAAGAATCTTGATAAACTTAAAGATTGGTTTGGAGTTACTCAAAAAGGTAATTTTGATTCAGGACTCAATGTATTAACAATTAATCATGAAAAAGCACAAGAGATCTTCACAAGCGAGTCATGGGATCTAATTAGAAATGCAAAGAAAGCACTTCTTAATGAAAGAAAGCTTCGAATTCCTCCAATGACTGATAATAAAGGAATTGCTAGTTGGAACTTCCATATGATCACAGCACTATCAGATGTTATGCAATACACTCAAGTTCCGGCCATTAGAAATGCGGCAAGTATGTTATTTAACCGTGTTGTGGAAGGTACTTATAAGAAATTCTTAGAAACAACTCCAAACGGAATGCGTCTACGTCACACGACAACTCGTCCAGTTGGTGCTTCTCTATTAGAAGATTATGTTCTCTTTGCTGAGGCCCAACTTAGAATTTATGAACTTAGTGGTAACCCAGTCTTTAAGGCAAACCTAAAAGACACACTAGGGTTTATCTTAAAAGAGTTCTTAGTAGATGGCCGTCTTAAAACACGTGCTCTAAGAGATAATGATATGGAGCTATATCCAAATCAAAATTTTACAAGTTTTGATCAGTCATTTAAGTCTCCAGTCTCTACTCTTATAAAACTGATTAGACGAGCTAGTGTTCTATTTAGTGATATCGATATGCTTGAAGAGATTAAGCCACTAATGGAAAATACGACTCAAGATGTTCTGAAAAACCCAGCAGGTTCTGGTGAAGGCCTTAGAGCACTTAGCTATCCAGCAAATGCATACAAGGTAATTAAGTGTCCTAAAGAATGGCTTCAAAACCAAGAGTTCGCAGGATTTATTTGCTACTTCCTACCAAGATTTGTTTTTGACTTCCATGAAGACAAGGGACAGAGATGGGAAATTTGTGGAACAAATGAATGTGAGATGACTGGAGAAGGCTTAGACAGCTTTATTGAAACTCTAAAGCCAAATCAGGCACAGGGCCAAGCGAATGAGTAATACTCAGGGAAGTCCACTTACAGGCAAAACAATCATTGATTTTTCACATCGCCTACCAGGGCCTCTTGCAGGAAAACTTCTTGCAGGCCTTGGCGCAAATGTCATTAAGATCGAAGATGCAAAATTTAAAGATCCTTTTATCTATGGCCTCTTTGCTGAAATGGATAACTCATTTCCAAAATGGTACGAAGAGTTAAATGAATGTAAAACAGTAAAGCGCTTCGATTTTAAAAGTGAAGAAGATATTAAAGAGATTCAAAAACTTGTTTTTGAAGCAGATGGAATCATTATGGGAATTCCAGGTAAGATTCAAGACAAGCTTGGGATCTCTGTTAAAACAATTGAAGAAACAGTAAAACACAGTTACGGAATCGTTATTCCGAAGGCATCAAAAGAGCATATGAGCCATATGCATGACTTAAATGCCCTAGCAATGACAGGTCTTCTAAGTCTTCATCTAAGAAATATCAACTCAATTGAAGATGTCGCTCCTCCGTTTTTGCCTCTTGCAGGTATTAACTTTGGACAAAAAATGGCCTTTGATCTCCTAGGTGCAATGTTTAAGGCACAAGAGACTAAGGATGTACAAATCATTGAGTCTTACTTATACGAATCAACTCAAGAAGTTTTTGATGCTTTCTGGCCTAAATCTATTAGAGAGACAGATCACAAGTTTCTCCATAACGGACTATACCCTTGCTACAATATTTATCAGACTAAAGATCATGAATTTGTTGTTATGGCATGTGTTGAAGAGAAGTTTTGGCAATCGTTTAAAGAAGCCTTTAAGTTTGATTCAACTGATGATGAGAGATTTGAAACAAGTGGAGCTATCCATAAGAGACTAAAAGATCTTTTTTTCTCAATGACTGCCCAGGATGTAAGAAACAGCCTAGGCGA
The DNA here is from genome assembly GCF_050955245.1 of Halobacteriovorax sp. GFR8. Lineage (NCBI taxonomy): Bacteria > Pseudomonadati > Bdellovibrionota > Bacteriovoracia > Bacteriovoracales > Halobacteriovoraceae > Halobacteriovorax > Halobacteriovorax sp. GFR8. The sequence goes on from NZ_JBPBLR010000002.1 coordinate 1,869,079, forward strand.
TCTCGATATTTGTATTAACGTAATAAAGTAATACTGATTCCAATTAAAGATAAAAGAATAATGCTGGTACCGAAGAATCGATAGAATGAAGTACCAGCACTCTTTGTAAGTCCAATAAAGTGAGATACTCTCGATATAATTAATGCTGATAAAAGAATATGAATCCCAACTAGAGAGATCGCCTCTTTTTCAATTGCAAAATAAGTTAACAAAAGAATGAATGGAACATACTCAGAGAAATTCCCATGAATTCTAATGGCCTTATTCATATCGGCCACTTTCCCGTGTCCAAGGCCTACACGATGTTTCCAACGGTTGCGAATAACGTTTAACGTAACAATTACATAAAGCAGTCCAAGTACACCGCAATAGCGAAAAAAGATTTCCATTTCCATATCAACTCCTTACTTTTCTTAAGAATAAGAAATTATGACTCAGAAAGTAGTTGATCGGCAAGTTCCTCTTCTTTTAAAGCTTCATAGAATCTCTTCGTAATATCCGTCACAAAGGCCTTCTCGTAAATTGTTTCAAGAACATATGCTTTAACTGTCGCCTTTATACCTATACCATGTTCAAATTTTTCTGTTGAAACCACAACTTTCAAAGGTTTTTTCAAGTAAGCATAGCGAGAAGTTGAAGTAACTTCCTCTAGTAATGAAATCATGCGAGCAATATCGCAGTTATTCTTGAAGTAAAAATAGCTACAAACCATCATATCTCGTTGCCCGGAGTTTGCTGAAGCAACATTCTCACTCAGGAACAGATTATTAGGGATTGTTACAGTCGAATCTTCTAGTGTTTGTATTCGGACAGAGCGAAGACCAATTTGGATAATGTCACCATAGTTATCTCTAAATAGAATGCGATCCCCTACTTGGAATGGCTTATCAAAAATTAAGATGATACCTGCAATGATTGATGAAATAAGATCCTTAAGAGAAAAGCCAATGGCCACTGCACCTGAACCAAGAAATGCATAGATCATCTCCTGACTAGGGTTTAGAGTCACATATAATAACCAAAAGGTACCAAAGATATAAATCATATGGGTTATGATTGTATTAACTTGAAGTATCGATAAGCGATAGAATGGGATTTTGATTGCAAGATACTGTAAAGACCAAGAGACAATTCTAACAATGATAAAGAGAGTTAAAAAGCCCACTAATAAGCTTAAAATCATTTCAGGGTTTAAAGAGTCAAAGATACTTGCCATCTTCTGCGTCTTTGCAATTGTATCAGTCACTGCATCATTCATAGATAAAATTCCTCTTTAATAAAATTGTCTTAATATCCACTAGCCAATCTTTTCTAATATGATAAAACTCTCCATCACGACTAAGGATTCCTTTACCAAGACCGGTTTTAAGTGCGTAATTTACAATTTTTTCACTTAGGTCGGTAGTGGCCATAATTTCAGTAAAACTTAGATGCTCATGAGATAAGATACTTGAATAAACAAAGAGTGATTCGTCTGTTAAGGCTTCAACCTCGTGTATTGACCTACGTTGTGGAAGATGTAGCTCAATTGTTTTATCATTTACATGAGAAATTGACTTAAGCCATGTATTCACAGCGGCCTGAGGATTCCCACCTGTTTGCTTTGCTAAGATTCTAAAATAAATATCCTGAGCATTTTCAAGAGATCTTTCGGCACCAAAGTGGGACATAATTTCAAACAGCTCTTCGTTAAAGCGAATACCTAAACCAGTTGGCTCATGCCTCTTAAGAATAAGTTCTTTTAGTTCTTCTTTATTCCATGGCCTGATATAGATCGTATCCGAAGACAGCTCATACTTATTATAAATATGCTTAATAAGATTTAAAGAATTACTATTCCAAACCGTAAACCAAAACACATTCTTTGATGAGCTATTGATAACTTTAAAAAAAGCGTCGAAGGCCTTAAAACCATGAAACTTTGATAAGAAGAGGTTGTGCGCATTTTTAACAATAACAAATTTCTTCTCTTCTTCACTGCCTTTGTCGACAAAATTTTCTAACCTTTTTAAAAGGACTGACTCTTCAACAATTTTTTCACTTATATCTAGTTTAAAAGATGTTACAGAAGAGTAGCGTTTTAAGATCTTATCAAGAACGTGATTCTTACCACTTCCCGACTCACCAGAAAACGCGAGATGATAGGAACTACTTGTACCATTAAGCCAACTATCGATACGCTCATAGGCCAAAACAGCAGGATCAGGCTTTCTTGTTATCTCCGTACCATTTTCTCTTTTAAAAATTTCAATATAGTCACTTGGGACTTCATAATCAGTAAAAACTTCATCTCTAAGACTTTCCAGATGTTGCTCTAAAATTCCAGACAGCAGATTCTTTGCCCATTCCTTGTCATTATTGGCAAGAAAGAACATTAGGTAGAATGAGTAGAGTAAAGTATAGAGATAAAGAAATACTGGGAGAAGGTAGCGAATAACATGTTTAGAAATATGCTTCTTTGTTAACAGCATTGATGGTGGAACAATCTTTGGGAGGATTAACTCTGCGTAGTTGTCATACCGAAGTAAGATGATTGTATAAATAACAAAGAAAATAATTGTTATAATATTGTGTCCAAGAAATCCTGAAAATAGATTATAGAGTAAGATAAAGAAAAAAGTTGTAATCGTGATAATGTAGCGAAGCTTCTTGCTATCCTTAATGAAGTCCTTATTCACTTTTTTAAAGTAGACCTGAAAGTTATAACGAAGGAAGCTATGAAAGTAGCCAATATTTATATAGAGAACATAAAGGGCCAAGATATTTCTAAAAACATGCAAGAAGAGTTGAAAGTCTTCTCTTTCGAATTTTAGTAAGTAGAGATTAAAAATATCTAAAGCACTAAAAGCAAATAAGTAATACAAATTGAAGTCAAAAAATCTGAAAACATATTTTCGTGCATCAACTTTATTCTCTCCACCTCTTAACATAATAGTTCTTATCAGAAAGAAAATTATACGAACGACAATAATAACGGCAAGAAATAAAAAGAATGAGCGCATGGGCCAAGCAAGAATAAAGTTATCGATAGTTGCTATAACACCAGTGAGTTCTTGATTTAAAAAGTGAAAAGCTTCGGCCACGGCCTTTTGAATCTTTATAATACTAAATTTCATATTTCTATTATAGAGTTAGCTGATCATTTTCCCACAACTATTATTATTGAAAGAGTAAAAAAAACTAAAATCTAAACTTAGACGATCAGGTAATACGGGGTAAGCTTCTTTATTGTGACAAAAATTCATTTGTTTGGTATAAAGTCCCTCTATGATCGTAAAAAGAATCCATTTGAAAGATACATTTAAAATTCGTCGCGCAGTGTTAGGCATTGAAGGCAACGAGTCCAGCTATAATTTCACTGGAGATAATGAATCAGATACATTTCACTTAGGTGCATTTGTCGACAATAACCTTGTATCAGTTGCTTCTTTTTTCTTTAACCCAAACCCAAACTTTAATATTGATAATCAGTATCAACTACAAGGTATGGCAACTCTTGAGAATCACCGTAAACAAGGTTTTTCAAGGGAGCTACTAAATGTTGCCTTCCCTATCATTAAGCAAAACTTTTGTAATTTAGTATGGTGTAATGCCCGCATTGAAGCTAGGCCATTTTATGAAAAGCTTGGTTTTGAAGTATTTGGAGATGAGTTTGATATTGAAGGAATTGGACGTCATATCTTAATGTCTCGTGAAATCAATTAATCCTTACAATACGAATCAATCCTCGACTTATGCATTAACTTAGTCTGGCCTTTAAAGCATTCTTTTTGACCACTATACTTTTGAATCACCATACAATTCATATCTTCTCGAATATCGCAATTTCTCAAGGAAAGATCATTAACACAGGCAAAGTGCTTTCGTCTTTTACCACATAAGTAGATAAGGTTTGGGCCCTTAAAAAGGCCATTACCAATACTTGATTCAGTATTGTACTTTCGATATTCCTCCGCTTCTTTTTGCTCTCTTAGCTGCTTTTTTTGAAACTCTTCAATCGGTGTCATAGCATCATCCGCCAACACAGGCAGACCTGTGCCTATAGCAAAATATATTGAGCTAAATATAATCATTAGAAGTCTAGTAGAAATGAACATATGAAATTACTTTTCCTAAACAATTAGTAAATTATTTATTATAATATGATGATAACATACATAGACTAGACTGCAGCGCAGCAAAATACGGTGATTATTTAATGGAAACGAATACGATTTTAGCAAGACTTACAGATATCCTAGAAAATGCATTCTCATCTGCTTATCCAGATGCAGAGTTCAAGAGAGAAGAGATTTACTCATCAATTGGACAGGCCCCAAATATTGAAATGGCCCACTATGCTTTTCCTGTATTTCGTTTTGCCAAGGCCCTTAGACAAGGCCCACCTCAGATAGCAGCTGCAATTCTAGAAAAAGTAGACCTAGAAACAAACTCTTCAATTATAAAAGATCTTAAAGCACAAGGCCCATATCTTAACTTTACCCTTACAGCAGATGCGTACTTTGAAAGTCTAATCGGAGAAATTCGCACAGGTGAATTCTTTAAGAAAGAACTAACAAAGGGTGAAGGGAAAACAATGATTGAGTACTCGCAACCGAATACTCATAAGGAACTTCACGTGGGGCATATGAGAAATCTATGTCTTGGTAATGCTCTTGTTCGAATTAAACAATACTGTAGCGTTGATGTTCACCCAGTGACGTATCCAGGAGACTCTGGAACTCACGTAGCAAAATGTCTTTGGTATTTAAAATATCATAATCAAGACACAATCCCTGAAACGAATAAGGGTGAATGGCTTGGACGAATTTACACTCTAGCTAATACCAAACTTGAAAATGAGCTTGGAAGCGATAAAGAAGATGATAACCGCACTAAGCTTACAGAGATCCTAAAGCAACTTCACGCAGAAGAGGGAGAATTCTTTGATCTATGGCAAGAGACTCGTCAGTGGTCAATTGATCTCATGAAGAAAACATATGCTTGGGCAGATGTTGAATTTGATCGTTGGTTCTTTGAATCAGAAATGGATGCTCCATCACTAAAAATCTGTAATGAATACTATGAGAAAGGTATATTTATCAAAGATGATGGTGCTATTGGAATGGACCTTAGTGACGACAAGCTTGGCTTCTGTATTCTGATCAAATCAGATGGAACGGGCCTTTATTCAACGAAGGACGTTGCTTTAGCAATTAAGAAATTTGAAGAATATGGTGTTAAGAATAATATCTACATCGTTGACTCACGTCAGGCCTTCCACTTTAAACAAGTCTTTAAAGTTCTTGAGCATATTGGTTTTGAACAGGCCAAAGACTGCTATCACCTACCATATGAAATGGTTGAGCTGACAGATGGTGCCATGAGCTCACGTAAAGGAAATATTGTTGCCCTTACTGATCTTATCAATAATATGGAAAATAAAATTAAGGAAGATTACCTTAATAAGTATGCTGGAGAATGGGATCAGTCAGAGATCAATGAAACAGCAACAAAGATTGCCAATGGTGCAATTAAGTATGGAATGATCAAGATTGATAATAATCGTAAGATCGTTTTTGATATGAATGAATGGTTAAAGCTTGATGGAGATACTGGGCCATACCTTCAATATGTCTATGCACGTATTAATTCACTACTTAAGAAACAGGGCTTTGATAAATCCGAAACTCTTGAGCTTTCAAATGCAAGTTCACTTGTTGAAACAAAAGAATTTGAACTAATGCAAAAGCTATCACTATTTAATGATGTTGCAATTAAGTCTCATGAGCAAAATAAAACAAGTCTACTGACAACTTACCTATTTGAGCTTGGTAAATTATTTAATAGTTTCTATGCAGCTTGCCCGATTGCTTCAAGTGAAGATTCACTTAAGAAAGCTCGCCTTGAACTTGCTTATGCAACAAGTGAAATAATTAAAACAGGTCTTGGGATTCTAGGAATTCAAGTACCGGAAAGAATGTAATCCATCATTTAGTAAATATTAAAAGCTGATTATTAGCTGGCATTGCAATATCTTCTTTTAGAAAGACACCTTTCTTTAAGAAGTTATTGCAAATATCTTCAAAATTACGAATTCCACTTTGAGCATCTCGCTCTTTTAAAAAAGCATCAAATTGTTCATTAGACGGACTTGTAAAACTTCCGTGATACTTGAATGGCCCGTAAACAAACAAAGTGCTATTCTCATCCATTGCTGTGGCCAAATCCTTAATAAAGGTCTTTGCGGCCTTCCAAGGCATGATATGGAGTGTATTAGCTGTGTAATAGAATTTCTTTCCCGTCTCCAGCTTATTAAAACCAGCTTCATAAACAAGAGGGCCTTTAAGGTTTGGTAAACTCTTTTGGTAATGAGATAAACATGTCTTTAAAATATTTTGATTGTCTCTAATTTCAGATGTAATAAAATCAATTTGTGGGAATGCTTTAGCAAAGTGTACACTATGCTGACAAGTCAGAGATCCAATCTCAAGAAACTCTCCTTTATCGCTACTGCTTAAATAAGGTGTAATAACCTCAAGAATAGGGCCTTTATTTCTTTCACATGCTTCAGAATTTGGTAAATCGTTCATAGTAAACATGATACAATACTTTCAGTGAAAAAAAGAATAAAAATCCGTCTATCTGCCAATGATATCGTCTTTGAAGATGATAACTATATTGCCTTAAATAAAAAGGCGGGCTGGCCTGTACATAAAACTCTCGATCGTTTTCGAGATAATTGCACAGACGCACTAGCTAGTTTTTTAAAGAACCGAAGTGATGGAAATGATCAGTACCTCGTTCTAGCTCATCGACTTGATGTCGAAACGTCTGGGATTCTTTTATTTGCCAAAAATAAAGAGGCCAATAAATATCTTCAAGAACTCTTTAGCTCTCATGATCCGCAAAGGATAAGAAAGAGTTACTTAGCTATCTGTAGCGGGGTCTTTAAAAGGCCAGAAGGAAGAATTGAAAATTTCCTAAAAGCAAACCGAGTAGGTCGAATCGAGAAGATGGTTGTCGTTAACTCTGGTGGAAAAAAGGCCATTACAGACTATAAAGTTATCGAAACTGATAAGCAGTACTCATTAGTCGAGTTTACGATTCTAACTGGTCGAAAACATCAAATTAGGGCCCATGCAAAAGAAATTGGACATCCAATTTACGGCGACCCAATATATTCAAACTCGAAAGACCAAAGTGGACAAAGACTCTGTGCTTATAAACTCAGCTTCCATGATAAGTTTTTGCAAAAAGAAATCAACTTAGAAATCACTCCTTCGTTTGACCTCCATAGCTTCAAAGAAGCAGTAAATAGTGGTGAACACCAATATATTATCTTTAACAAACCATACGATGTCCTCTGTCAATTTGGCAAAGACCACAGAGACCAGCTAAGTCTTATTGACTACAAGCTACCAAAGGAAGTTTACCCTGTTGGCCGCTTAGACAAAGACAGTGAAGGTTTATTAATTCTCACTAATGATGGGAAGTATAAGAACCAAATGGCCAATGCTGATAGTAAGGTTGAAAAAACTTATATTGTTCAAGTTGACGGCGATATCACGCCAGAAGCAATTAAAGAGCTAAAGCATGGTGTTGTGATTAAAGGTAATTACAAAACTAAGCCAGCAAAAGTTAAAAAGTTAATAGACTTTCAAATTGAAGATCGTGTCCCACCAGTGCGTGTACGCAAGACGATTCCAACATCTTGGATTGAAGTACGTATTTCTGAAGGACGAAATCGTCAGATTCGTAGAATGTGTGCGGCGGTTAACTTCCCTACCCTTAGGTTAATTCGAATCGCTATAGGTGACGTGAAATTAGGCGATCTTAAGGTTGGTGAGTATTCTGATTTCGATCCATCAAAGCAAAAATAACACCTAAAATAGCACCACTCACAAGTCCGCCACCGTGGGCCCAATTGGCCATCTTAAAGTTAAAAACATCAAAAAAACCTAAAAAGAGCCATCCCACCATGAGAACAATATCAGATGTTGGAAGCTTAAACTTAAAATCTGGATTCAATCTTGAGTATGGCCATAGGAAACCCAGTAGGCCGTAAACCACACCAGATAACCCTCCAAACATTCCAGGCGACATTACGGCCTGTAGGATATTTGAAGAAATTGCAGTAAACAGTAAAAGTATAAATAAAAACACACTCCCCTTTGTTACTTCAATGAGCTTACCCAATTCTTTCCACCACAACATATTGAAGAAGATATGGATGTAGCCAAAGTGGATAAAGGCAGGAGAAAGAAGTCTCCAGTACTCACCTTTATTAATATCCGCAAAGGCATCAACTTTAGAAGTCGAAAAGAGAAAGAGATAATAGAGGTTTTCATTTTTTAGAATCCAACCAAAGATGAAAACGATTACACATAAGGCCAAGATTATAATTGTCGTAGGTCCCATACTTAATGATTGAACATATTGCCAGTTTTTATCTACCTTTGTTGGTTTGACCCCTCCAATGTAGACGCGGTAAACATCACGGGCCTCTTGTAATTGATTTAGGTCCACTACAAATAAATGATAGAAGTCGTTCTCATATTCTTTTGTAATATGGATACCTTGACGAATTAGTTGTGCTTCAATTTGGGCAACGATCGACTCATCACGTAAAGAACCAATATACTTGAGGCGTTTTAAGTTAATTTCCGAATCATGTTCACTCATAAGACCATTTTCCTACAAAGCTTGATAAAAGTCGATCTTACATAAATATTATGGAATTGAGGTGTGATTCGACCTATATATTTGCTAAGATAGAGTTAAATAAGTTGTTTTTTGACTTATTTTACGTTATTTAAAAGACATAACGTAAATTATTAATAAAAGGCGATACCTAAGGTATTTAACTCGTCACAATATAGGTGTGTTAAGCATGTTTAAAGTTAGTAAAAAAACAGAATATGCCCTGACAGCTCTAAAGCATATGCAAGAGCATGGACACACATGCGCCGCAAATCTCACTTCGGCCAGAGAAATCTGTGACATACACAAGATGCCTTTTGACCCAGTATCTAAAGTTATGCAAAAGCTAAATGGATACGGAGTACTCTCATCAATCAAAGGTATAAAAGGAGGCTACTATCTTAGCCGTCCCCTATCTGAAATCAATCTCTTTGAAGTAAGTAACTCAATCGAAGGAAAGATTACTGATTCTGATTGTGATGCTCTTAAGGGCAAATGTACGAAATACTTAAATTGCGAATTAATTACACCAATAGAAAAGCTTAACTCTCACGTTAATCACCAGCTGATTAACTTGTCGCTTGAAGAGTTATTAATAAATAAGGCAGGATTCACACATGAGTGATACACAATTAACAAAGTCAGAATATAAGTATGGCTTCTTTACAGACATTGAAACTCAAGAGTTCCCGAAGGGTTTAAATGAAGACATCGTAAGGATGATTTCGGCAAAGAAGAATGAGCCAGAATGGTTACTTGAATATCGTCTGAAGGCATTTCGTCTTTGGAAACAGATGCCAATGCCAAATTGGGCAAAACTAGAAATCCCAGAGATTGATTTTGAAGACCTGTATTATTATGCGGCCCCAAAGTCGACAGAAAGTGCTCCTAAGAGTCTTGATGATCTTGACCCAGAGCTTTTAGCGACTTTTGAAAAGCTAGGAATTCCTCTATCAGAACAAAAAAGAATTTCAGGTGTTGCCGTAGATGCAGTTTTTGACTCTGTTTCAGTTGGAACAACATATAAAGAAGAACTAGAAAAAGTTGGCGTTATCTTCTGCTCAATTTCAGAAGCAGTACAAGAGCACCCAGAACTAGTTAAGAAGTATCTAGGAACTGTTGTTCCGCCTGCAGATAATTTCTATGCAGCACTAAATGCAGCAGTATTCTCAGATGGATCATTCGTTTACATTCCAGAGGGTGTAACTTGTCCAATGGATCTTTCAACATACTTTAGAATTAATGCAAAAGAGACAGGACAATTCGAAAGAACTCTTGTTGTTGCCGATAAAGGAAGTTACGTAAATTACCTTGAAGGCTGTACAGCTCCTCAAAGAGATGAAAACCAACTTCACGCGGCCATCGTTGAGCTAATCGCTCTTGATGATGCAGAAATTAAGTACTCAACTGTTCAAAACTGGTATGCCGGAGATGAGCAAGGTAAAGGTGGTATTTATAATTTCGTAACGAAGCGTGGTAATTGCCTTGGAAAGAACTCTAAGATCTCTTGGACACAAGTTGAGGCAGGATCAGCGATCACTTGGAAGTATCCTTCTTGTAACTTAATTGGTGATAACTCACAGGGTGCTTTCTACTCAGTTGCACTAACTAATAACAAAATGCAGGCCGATACTGGAACAAAGATGATTCACATCGGTAAGAACACAAAATCGACAATTATTTCAAAAGGTATCTCAGCAGAAGCTTCTGAGAATAATTACCGTGGACTCGTTAAGGTTATGCCTTCAGCAATTGGTGCAAAGAACTACTCTCAATGTGACTCAATGCTTGTTGGTTCTAAGTGTTCTGCAAATACATTCCCATATATTGACGTAAAGAATAATACGGCAACTGTGGAGCACGAGGCTTCGACTTCAAAGATTTCTGAAGATCAGCTTTTCTACTTACAGCAACGTGGAATGGATATGGAAAAATGTATCTCAATGATCGTAAATGGATTCTGTAGTGAAGTTTTTAAAGAGCTTCCACTAGAGTTCTCTGTTGAAGCAGTAAAGTTAATTGAGATGAAATTAGAAAATTCAATCGGATAAAATTTAGATTTATATATAAAGGGAAAAAAATGAGCTTACTTACAGTTAAAGATGTTCACGCAAGAGTTGAAGAAAAAGAAATCCTAAAGGGAATTTCTATTGAAGTTAAACCAGGTGAAGTTCACGCAATCATGGGACCTAATGGTTCAGGAAAGAGTACTCTATCAAAAGTAATCGCTGGTCACCCATCATTTGAAGTAACAAGCGGATCAATTGATTACAATATCAATGGGAAACAAACAAACCTACTAGAACTTGAACCAGATGAAAGAGCGAAGAATGGTATCTTTCTAGGTTTTCAATACCCTATTGAAGTTCCAGGTGTATCAAATATTGATTTTCTTCTTGAGTCATTTAACGAAGTATCAAAATCTCAAGGTGCTGCCGAAATGAAAAAAGAAGAATTCAGAGAATTTCTAAAACCAAAGCTAGAGCTTCTTGAAATGAGAGAAGAATTCCTAGACCGTCCTGTTAACACTGGTTTTTCTGGTGGTGAAAAGAAGAAGAATGAAATTCTTCAAATGGCCGTTCTAAATCCAAAGATTGCTCTTCTTGATGAGACAGACTCTGGTCTAGATATCGACGCTCTTAAAATTGTTGCAAAAGGTGTTAATGCTATCAAGTCAAAGTACAATGGTATCGTTCTTGTAACTCACTACCAAAGACTACTAGACTATATCGTTCCTGATTATGTTCACGTACTAAGTGGCGGGAAAATTATCAAGTCAGGTGGAAAAGAGTTAGCTCTTGAACTTGAAGAAAAAGGTTACGACTGGTTAACAAAATAAGGACTAGGATTAATAATGAATATCCAAGAATTAACAGACCAATATTTAAATGACCTAGCGGGATACGCAAAGTCAGATTCAAATAAAGAAGCCTTAGGAAATTTTAAGGCCCGCGGACTTCCACATACAAAAATGGAAGACTGGATCTATACTAAGCTTACAGATGTATTACCTGAAAAGTTTACTGTAACGACAGAAAAAGCAATGCTTAAGAATGTTAAGGTAGCTGGTAAGTACCAGATTGTTCTGCTTAATGGGCAATACTCGAAGGCTGATTCATTCTTTCCAGAAGAAGTAACAGTAGACCAAAAGGCACTTGTCGCAAATGAAGCAAATTGTGATCAAACAGATATTTTTGCCATGCTTAATGCTTCAGCAGTTGAAAACATTATTGAAATCAATGTACCTAAGAATATAAGTGTTGATGATGTGATTTCAATTGTTCACATCTCGGACTTCGACGGTGAATTTGCTCTACCACGTATTCATGTAAACGTTGATCAATTCTCTAAAGTAAGCTTTGTTGAAATTTTCACTGGAAGCGATAAGGCATATAATATCAATGCTGTCTCTAATTTCAAAATTGCAGAAGGTGCAAATGTTGGCCACGTTAAAGTACAAACTGATGGTGTAAATGCATTTCACGTAAGTAGTGTAAATGCTGACATTGCAAAAGATGCACATTTTAAATCGTTTACTTTCACAACAGGTGCAAAGAAATCACGTAACGAGATGAGAGTTCGACTAAATGGAATCGGAGCGACAGCAAGTGTTGATGGCCTATACGCTCTTAGAGGTGACCAGCACACTGACAACTTCTCTCTAATTTCACATATTAAAGAAAGAACTGATAGCTCTCAGCTTTTCAAGGGTGTTCTAGACAACAAGGCCCGTGGTGTTTTTACTGGTAAAGTTCTTGTTTGTCGTGACGCTCAACTTGTAAACTCGGAGCAGTTAAATAAGAACCTCCTTCTATCTAAAGGTGCACACGTTGACACTCGTCCACAGCTTGAAGTTTATGCTGACGATGTAAAATGTGCCCACGGTGCAACCGTAGGACAAATGAGTGACGAAGAAGCTTTCTACCTTCAATCACGTGGCCTATCAAAAGAGCGCGTGCAAAAGCTACTTATTCACGCATTCTGTTCAGATGCAATCACAAAGATTGAAGATGAGAAAATTGAAAAATTCTTAAGTGATATTCTATTTGAATCATTTGAAAAAAATGCTTTTGATGAAATGGAAAAGGAATCTTAATGGCCTTTGAAATTAACGCTATTAGAGCGCAATTTCCACAATTAGAAAGAAGAGTACATGATAAGCCGCTTATCTACTTAGATAATGCTGCTTCAACTCTTAAGCATATCAATGTGATCAATGCTATAAATGAGCACTACACACATGATGTTGCCAATATTCACAGAGGTGTTCACTACCTAAGCGAATTTGGAACAATTAAGTATGAAGAAACTCGCGATGCAATACAGTCTCTGATTAACGCAAACTCGAGATGTGAGATCATCTTTACAAAAGGAACAACAGACAGCTTAAACTTAGTTGCAAGCTCTTTTATTCCTTACTACTTGAAAAAGGATGATGTCATCCTTATCTCAACAATGGAGCATCACTCAAATATTGTTCCTTGGCAAATTCAGGCCGAAAAGATTGGTGCAAAAGTAAGAGAGATCCCTATTACGGATGAAGGTGACATCAATGAAGAAGCCTATATTAAGCTTCTCGAAGAAGGTAATGTAAAACTTGTTTCCATGGCCCATATTTCAAATAGCCTTGGAACAGTTAACAATATCAAAAAGTATATTAAGTTAGCACACGACAATGGAGCTTACTTCTGCGTTGATGCTGCCCAATCAATTGCTCATGAGAAAATTGATGTTCAAGACCTAAACTGTGACTTCCTTGCCTTCTCTTCTCACAAGATGTTTGGCCCAACAGGGATCGGTGCTCTTTATGGAAAAGAGAAGCTTCTTGAATCAATGCCTCCTTATCAAGGTGGTGGAGATATGATCGATATTGTAACAATTGAAAAGACAACATATAACGATCTTCCACATAAGTTTGAAGCAGGTACTCCTCATATCGCAGGAGGTATCGGGCTTAAGCCGGCAATTGACTTCATTGTAAATTGTGATCTTGATGTTATTAAAAACTATGAAAAAGAACTTCTCGACTATGCAACACAACAAATTCTTGAAGTTGAAAAGGTTCGCCTAATAGGTACGGCAAAAGAGAAGGCTTCAGTATTATCATTTGTTGTTGAAGGCGCTCACCCTCATGACCTTGGAACACTTTTAGATCGCCAAGGTGTTGCAATTAGAACGGGTCACCACTGTACTCAACCTTTAATGAAAAGGTTCGAAATCACAGCTACTGCAAGGGCCTCATTCTCGTTGTATAATACAAAAGAAGAAATTGATAATTTTATAAAAGCACTACATAAGGCCATTAACTTCCTATAGGAAGCTAGGGCAACAAAGGTAAAGTATATGAGTGAAGTAACAATCGACATTCAACCAACACCAAATCCAAATGCTTTAAAATTCATTTTAAATCAAAATGTAAAAGCATCTGGTTCTTCTACTTTTAGAACACCAATGGAATGTGGAGAGGTAAACCTAGGCGTAAACCTTTTTACTATTCGTGGAATTGACCAACTACACTTTTTTGAAAATGTTATTACGGTAACAAAATTCAACTATGAAGACTGGGATGATATTGAGCCAAAAATCCTTGAAACAATCAAGCATGATCTGCCAAATCATAATCCAGAATACGAAGAATTCGATCCAGAAAAAGAGCGTCGTGAAAACCTTCCTCAAGAGCTAAAAGATATTGAGGCCGTACTTGATCGCACTGTTAGACAATACCTTCAGGCAGATGGTGGAGATATCCAAACTGTTTCTTACGAGGACAATATCCTACTCGTTCGCTATCAAGGAGCATGTGGAACTTGCCCATCATCAACGACAGGAACACTTGAGGCCATCAAGTCAACTCTAAGAGCAGAGTACAATCCAGCGATAGATGTTTATATTGCCCCTGATTGGTAGCGCATGCGACATTGGCCGCCCTAAGGCGGGCCATTGGTCGCTTCGCGCAAACCGTCTTTTGAAATGACATAGAAGTCGAGAGCGAGGGTTCAAGCCCTCGCGGTTCGATAAAATACCACCCTATCAGCAATAATAAATAACCTACCCCACAATCGAATAAATAATCAAAAAGTGCAACGTCGCTGCCACACAAACGAATAGATGAAATAACTCGTGATAACCAAACCACTTAGCATATCGTCCAGGCTTCTTTAGGCCATAAAAGACGGCCCCAATAGTGTAAAGAACACCTCCAGTAATTAAGAGCGTTATATTTGTCATCCCAAGCTTTGGAATAAGTTCTGAAACATAAGGAAGTACCATATAACCAGGAATGAGATAAATAACAGCACTTAGCTTTTCCGGGAGATTTGGAAAGAAAATTGATTTTAAGATACCTATTGCGGCAACTGTCCAAATGCTAATTAGTAAGGTTGAACCAGACTCTCCATTTAAAACAAGTAGAGTTATCGGTGTACAAGTTCCTGCAATCATCACATAGATAGCACTATGATCAAGTCTCCCTAAGAGGTCTCGGGCCCTAGGCTCCCAGTGTATACAATGATAAAAAGCACTCACCCCAAGCATCATTAAAAGGCCAAGAGAATAGACTATGGTCGAAATATACTGAGTGGTATTAATACTTTTGGCAATCAGAAATGAACAGGCCCCTAGAGAAATGAAAAACATGGCCTGATGAGACCAACCCCTAAGAATAGGCTTTTGCTTGGCTTTTTGCATATAGGAAGCATACCTCCCATAAGCGTTCAATTAAAGCCAAGGCCCAAGATTTTACATTTATATTACAAAGCTACAATATATTGTCGAGCAAGTTCTATAAATCAGAAAATTTCATTTTGATTAATTCTTTTTTTACAACACCAAGAAGCTCACGACACTCACCTTCTTCTAGGCCATATAACTTATGTGAAGGCTGAAGATCTTTTGGCTCTTTAAAGTCGTTCTTAAAACTTTGTAATCTATTATTAAGGTTATTTCTTAGAGTTCTCATTTGTTTTGGTGAGTACTCTTTCATTTCTTCTAATAATTCTTGTAGTCTCTTAGACATTTTCTACCTCATACTATTCTTGCAATGCATCCGAATCAGGATTCTCGCACATTACATAAATTCCTAAACTGTGTAAAATTAAAATAAATTGTGTTGATCAAATCAAATAAAACTATGACCATTAAGTATTTTCTTATAGACACCGATAGTTTGATGTGCCAAACTTATATTTAACAACTCTAACAAAGGGGTAATTTATGATGATTAACAACTGCTACCGTCTACTTTGTGAAATCACGAAACTAGAGAAAAAACTTGAAGAGATTCAAGCAGTGGCCCAGTCCCATGGAGTTGAAATTGATGCCAATGAGATCCTAGAGGATCTAATTAAGGCACAGGCCAGCTAATAGCTAGGCCCAGTCCTTTGGATAGTAATATTCCATCATCTTCTTGTGTTCTGGCTTTGTCGGCTCATAACGATAAGTAAACTTCACTCTCTTTGGAAGTGAAATTAATATTGAATCGGTACGGCCATTAGACTTAAGTCCAAAGTGAGTTCCTCTATCGTGAAGAAGATTAAATTCGACGTAGCGCCCGCGGCGATGTAGTTGGAAGTCCACATCTTCATCATCAAAGGCTTCATTCATTCTCTTCTCAACTAGTGGGAAGTAAGACTTGATAAAACTCGAAGAAATCTCTTTAAACATGGCCAGGTCTTTTACTGGATCACCTGAGAAGAAGTGGTCGTAGAAGAAGCCACCTACTCCACGCATTTCATCTGCACGGTGTTTATTTACAAAGTACTTATCACAACGATTTTTCCAGTCGTCCCAATATCCATATGGTTCACAAGCATCTTTCCAAACCCTGTGAAAGTACTCAAAATCTTCTTCATGTGGAAAGTAAGGAGTTAGGTCGGCGCCACCTCCAAACCAAATCTTTGATCCGGCCTGAATCATGCGAAAATTTGCATGAGTTGTTGGAACTTTTGGATTTGTCGGGTGAATGATAAGAGAAATTCCTGTTGCCCACATCTGGTTATTATCACCACCAATATTGGCCGCAAATTTTGGATCAACTTCTCCAAATACAAGTGATGTATTAACACCAGCGTTCTCAAAGATCTCGCCTTCAAAGGCACGTGTGATCCCGCCACCACCAGGATTTCCGGCGTGATCTTTTCTTTCCCATATATCTTCATTCAAGTTAATTTTAGTATCTATTCTCTTAAGTTCGTCACTAATCTGATTCTGTAAAGTTTTAACATGTTCGGCAAATTCTGATTTGATATTTTCAATATCGTAAGACATGGCTAAAATCCTAGTTAGTTATTTTTTAAAAACCCAATATATCAGAAAAGAACTGATATGATAATTATCAGGAGTAGAATAAATGCTTTATTATCACAATCCAAGATGCTCTAAGAGCCGCCAAGGTCTAGAATATTTAGAACAAAAAGGTGTTCAAGAAGGTATTGGCTTTAGAGTTAAGGAATATCTGAAAGATGGCATTGAAGAAAAAGAATTTATCGATCTCGTAAAGTATACGGGACTTGCGCCACTTGAAGGCTTAATTCGTACGAAAGAGGCCCTATTTAAAGATCTAGGTCTTGCAGGAAAAGAGTTATCAAATATTGAGTGGGCCAAGATCGTTCATGAGAATCCAAAGCTTTTAGAACGTCCAATTCTCGTTAATGACGATAAAAAAGCTGCCATTGGTAGGCCAACTGAGAATTTCGACACAATTCTCTAACTAGCCATAATTACGTATTGTGGCAGTTCTCCCTGCCACAAGTTCTTGTCATATCAGAAAGTTACCCCAATTCAAACTCCCTTTGTTTTTAGACATTTACACAAGTTTCAGCTTAAGAAATTACTTTGATCTACGATAAGTATAAATGAGATTGATTTTGTGGGGACTCATTATGAAGGTACTAAGACTTATTATTTTATCTGTAGCAATTTTAGCGAATATTTCGGCCTTGAATGCAAATTCCGAAAAAGGTGTTGCCAAGGTTATGAAAGTAAGAGGAAAAGTCTTTTACTCCCAAACAAAGAAACCATTGGCCAAAGGAGATTGGGTTCCAGAAGGGGCCAAGATCACAACAAAGGCCAGAAGTTTTGTGAAACTTCTCTTTATCGATAAATCAAATCTAACACTCGGTGCAAATTCAGAAGTTGAAGTTGAGCAATTCCCGAAAAAGAAAGCTGGAATCATCAATCTTATTAATGGTCAGCTTCGCTCAAAGGTATCTAAGAACTACCTACAGATTGATAAGAAGAAATCGAAACTCTTCATTAAGACAAAGACTGCGGCCATGGGTGTTCGCGGGACAGACTTCCAAGTAAACTTTAACCCGGCAAATAATAATACGACACTGATTACATTTGAAGGTGCCGTTGCCATGGGCTCGCTTTCTAACTTTAAAAAGAGTCGCTTTCTACAAGACCGACTAGAAAAAGTCGTTTCATCACCTACTTCAGTTATGGTTCGCCAAGGACAACTTTCAGGAGTTATGCCGAAGGTTGATTCAAAACCAATGGTTCCAGTTAAAATCAATAAGCAGCAGTTAAAGGCCCTTGAAGCAAATGATGGCTCAAAGACATCATCAAATGATGATAAGAATAAATCAGAAAAGAAACAAATGAGTCGAAATATTATCCCTCCAGGAATGGATAGCTCGAAATTTAGTGGCGCTGGAGGACAAGAAATTATGGGGCAAATGGCAAAGGCCGATTCTAGTATTAAAGTACCTACTACAACACAAGCAGCTACAACATTTGCGTCAACAAGAGTACAAGCAAAGGGTACAATGGCCGAAGGAGGCTTTGTTGATACGAATAATGCTCTCTATATTCCACCGCCAAAGAACGCTCCAGTTGACCCAATGACTAATGAAGTAATTGTACCAGTTCAAATGGGAAGTTTTGATAAGGATACTGGTGAGTATAAAAATGACTTCTACGTGGTAAATGAAAATGGAGATATGATTCCAAAAGATCCAATAATCACTGTAAATCGTATACCGGCTTCAGATGGAACTCAACCAGAGCTAGTACCGACTGAACCAATCAACGTCTTCAATCAAGATGGAGAAGAACCACTTGGGGACCCAATGCTTCCACCTATCAATGATGACGATATAAAGCCACTTGGTGGCCCAGATATCATGGAAACAACAATGGATGACCGTGACCAAATGCTTGATCAAACAAATACGACTTCAACAAATCGAGCACGTGTAAAAGTCATTCTCGATCGTCAGTAAATAACCGAGTTTAATATTCAAATATGGCCACAGCTTAAAAGCTCTGTGGCCAAATTCCCCCTATTCAATTGTCCGATTTATCAGTAAAATTATTTATAAATACCTAGATTTTAATAAAAAGTTAAAGGACTGACTTTGAAAAAGATTTTTATCGCACTGGCATTCGCTAGTATCACTTCAATAGGACTTGCCCAGAGCATGACTCCTGTTTACCGCGCATTTGAGAGCTCTGACTATGATAAGGTTATTGAGTTACTTAACTCGCCGAATTATAAAAACTTTAAAAGTACGAAATCGCCGGGGGTAAGAGATTATCTTCTTGGTATTTCATACTCTCGTATTCAAGAATATAATAAGGCGATTGATGCCTTTCATTCGGCCATTAAAAAAGGAAACAAGGCCAGCGAGATCCACTACGAATTAGGACAGGCCAACTTTGCAATTAACAACTTAGATGCTGCCATTGACAGTTTTAAGAAGTCAGTAAAATTGAAGTACAAAATCGAGCAGTCAAATTACTATATCGCCTATATTTATCAACTTAAGGAAGAACCGAAGAGTGCGAAGACTTATTTTAGAAAGCTCTTAAAGGACAAAAAGACTTCTAAAGAGATGAAGCAGATCGCCTACTTTCAAATTGCAAATATGAATTTGGAAATTGCAAGAGAAACTAGTCGTACCAGAGAGATTGTTGAAAAGTATATACTGCCTGATTATTACAAGGCCATTGATATTGACCCTAATAGCTCAACTGCAGATGATATCGATAATCGAATAAAAGAAATAAAAAAAGAATTTTTCCTAGAAGAAGATAAACTAATTAATGGCGATCCCTTACCTAGTGAAAGACTAAGCCTAAATGTTGAAGAAAAGATAACATATGATAATAACGTTACCTTATCAGATGACCTTCCTAGTTCAACAGGAACGAATAAGGATTCATTCTTTTCACAAACTCGTCTTAATATTGAAAAAGCCTATAACTTTAAGAGAAGATACACTATTACTCCTTCTCTAGAGCTTAAGAATACAATCTATACAGATCGTGTTGATTCGGAAATCTATTCAAATGATAGTTATAATATCACACCTGAGTTGGATATCGATTTTGCTTATCGCCTTAACAAAAAACCTGCTCGCTTATTTACAAACCTAGTTTATGACTACCAGGCAAAGGATGTAAATGCACAAAAGAGTAAGCAATTTAACTACCGCTCTCAGCAGTTTGAACTTGGTAGTGAAATGCCTTTCTTTGAAATAGGTAACACAACTTTAACTTTTAAGTATCAGACTTATTCGTACTATGTTGATAGCCTAGACCGTAGTTCAATAGTTTTTTCTGCAGATCAAGTTTTGAAAAAGACATACGGTATCTTTGTCCTACTCTACCAATTTGATAGTAGTGATTATGCAAACTCTCCAAACTTAAACACAACATCTCACCTATTGCGTGTTGACTATATTGTTCCAGGCCTTTTTCCAAACACAAGTTTCAATGCAGGTCTTTCGACAAATTTTATAAGTTATGAAGACGCAGCAACAGATGCAACACGTGGTCTTGAAATGACGACATCACTCAATGCGAAGCTTACACGAGTTATCAATCGTAACTTTTCATTTGGATTTGAGTATATTTATACAAATAATAGCTCTGATGAAGAGACGAGTAATTATACGGCCCACCAAACGGCCATTGATTTCTCTTATTATTACTAAGAACGACGGATTGCTATGAAAAATATTATTAAATACACGGGACTGTTTTTTATCATTTTATTTTCATGCGCCAGTGTGTTCTTCTCTCTTTATTCGAGAACCTATGACGTAGGTTTTAGAAACCTCACTTCTTATGCTTCATTTTTTGAAAATCGTTTCTATGACTTTAGAATGATGCAAACAATGGATCAAAACACCCCAAATTCAAAACTAATCCTTGCCGATATTGATGATGACTCAATTAAAAGATTAGGTTCATGGCCAATCACTCGCTCCCACTGGGGAACAATGATTAGAAAGCTTCGTGGTTATGGAGCAAAAGTCGTGGCCTTTGACGTTTTCTTTTCAGAGGAGTCCATGACTTGTAATGGGGTCAATCCTGATAATGAATTAATTTCAGCTATTGAATATTTTCAAGAAATACCAAATAACCGAATTATCATGCCATATAACCTCGAAGTATATGGGACAGACCATTACCCTACTTTACCCGAAGATTTATATCTTTTTGCCCTCAACACGAAAGCAGGTGGAGTAAATTACGATATGGAGCCAACGATAATTTCCAATTCAGTCTATCCCCTACAAGGTATCATTGATGCTGAGGCATCACTGGGATTCATTGAGGCCAGTGCTGATAATGATGGAGTTATTAGACACTACAAAGCACTTGCATTTCCATATCGTGAAATTCATGTTCCTTCATATGGGCTATCTTCTTATATGCATTGGATTGGTGAATTTGATGAAAATGAAGAAGGCGAAAATAAGAATATATTTAAAACGGAGCTCGACCTAAGTACTCAAGGAGGTGTTCCAATCCTTAAGACAAAGAAAGGTGATGTTGAACTAAACTTACGAGGAGAAACGAAGGTACGCTGGATTGGTGGAGCTGATGCCTACACTCGAATTCCTATCTATCAGATTATCGAGAAAGATCAAAATGATCCTGAGTTTAAAAAATTATTTGAGGGATCTCTTGTCTTTGTTGGTGCAACGGCCTTTGGAGCTCACGATCTAAGAAATACTCCAATTGATTCGATGTTACCAGGGGTTCTCTTTCACATGAACTTTGTGCAAATGTTAATCGATGGGCACTTCTTTAAAAAGTTTATTGATTCAGCAAAACTATCTTGGGCACTACTTGTTGGTTCTGTAATTTTACTTCTCTTAATACAATTAAAAGAAAACCCTATTTTTGACCTTTTCACACTTGTTCTATTAGTTTCTAGTCTTTACTACACTGATACATACTATTTTATTCCACAGGGTTTTGAGACAAAGCTATTTTGGTGTTTCTTTGCCTTAGTCCTCTGCTACTCATGGAATACAATCGTAAACTTCTATATGGCCAATCAAGACAAGGCCTTCCTAAAGAATGCTTTTGGTAGTTACATCTCTCCTGAGCTTATTGATGAAATGTATGAAGCAGGATCTGCACCAACTCTAGGTGGGACTTCAGGGATTAGAACCGCATATTTTACAGATATCCAAGGATTCTCAAGCTTCTCAGAAAAGCTTTCAGCAACACAACTTGTTGAACTTCTAAATGAATATCTAACAGCGATGACAGATATTCTCTTAGAAGAAAAAGGGACTCTCGATAAGTACGAGGGTGATGCTATCATCGCCTTCTTTGGTGCACCAATGGAGCTTCCAGACCATGCCAAACGTGCTTGTATGGTTGCTCATAAGATGCAGGAATCTCTTTTAAAGCTTCGTAAGAAATGGGTTTCTGAAGGAGATAAATGGCCTACGATCGTTCATGACATGAGAATGAGAATTGGAATCAACTCGGGAGACATCGTAACGGGGAATATGGGTTCTGCATCTCGTATGAATTACACAATGATGGGTGATTCTGTAAACCTTGCAGCTCGTCTCGAAGAGTCGGCCAAACAATATGGAATCTTTACACAAGTTGCAAAAGAGACAGTTGAGCTTGCAGGAGATGAATTCTTATGGCGTGAGCTTGATACAATTCGTGTTGTTGGAAAATCAATTCCCGTAACAAGTTATGACCTTCTTGGACTAAAGGCAACAGCTCCAGATTACTTAAAAGAACTCTCAGATAAGTTTTCGAAGGCCATTCTCTTATACAAGAATCAAAAATGGGATGAGGCCATCGAATTATTCAAAGTAACACTTGAGCTTGAGTATATGCGTTTTCCTGATTTAAAGGGTGTAAAAACAAACCCTTCTGAAATTTATATTAAACGCTGTGAAGACTACAAGATCGTTCCACCGCCACCAGAATGGGATGGTGTTTATACATTAACAAGTAAGTAAAAACAAAAAGGCCTGCAATGATGCAGGCCTTTTTTATTGAATCGAAACTACTGATATTCATATTCAACAACGAGAGAAAGATTCGTTAACTTCACATCTTCTTCAGTTTTATTAATAAATTCAACTTTATACTGCCCTAATAACGAGGCCCTATTAAATACATCAAGTCCCTTTACATCGATATCAGCAATTGCACCAAACGAACTAAAATTGACCTTAGAAGGGGCAATCTCTGTTTGTCTTCCACTTATAATATCAATTGAAGTTCCCCACTTATGCTCTACTGATGAAGTTAATTCAAATAGGTTTTCATTAGATCTAATAAAGTGTGACTCTCCATGAGTTACAAGAACTTCAATCATATTAATTCCACTTCTATAAACAGAGGCATCATAATCAGCAACAACTTTGATATTCTTTACTTTTAACCCTTCTTCATTATTTAAGATATCTTGATACTTAAACATATCAATGTAGATGTCATTTCCGTTATTTAATCGATCAATCTCTTCTTTATTGAGATGTAGAATAAAATCTTTTTCATATTTTAAGTTATTCTTTTCAAGCCTTTCAACAATACGATATGCAACATGCCTAAAATTATCTTCAAACATTGTAATATAGTTTGAAATATCATTATCTAAATCATTCTCATCTCTTAGTCTAAGATCAATATCCATTCTATTTAAGATCTGATCTAGTGACTCATAAAAGCTATATTCATTTGCCTCTCCTAAATAAGTATACTGAATAGAGTTATAAAGATCATAATTATATGACAACAGTCGGTTCACAGCATTATCAATAATAGAATCGAAGTCAGTTGTTAGAATATACTTTTCATTCAAGAGAAGATTTTGTTTAGCATAAGATATTCTTGCAATCTGATCGAAACTATCTTGAATTCCAAGAACAGTGCTAAGGATACTCGTTTGTACTGTTGAGAGCGCATCAACTGCTTCTTTTCTCTTACTTACAAGCGCAGATAACTTCGTCGTTAGTGTCTTAAACATATCATCACTATTTTTAAGACGAGCAATTTCCTTTTCAACAGCGTTTCTTGGGAAACTGATTCTCTTATAAGAATTAATTTCTTTAGTAAGAGACTTTACAATTGGAGAGACAACTTCTTCGACATCATTTAAATATCTATCATAAATCTCATCTCTTTCTTTAGTATTCTTTGCCTCTTCAAGATCACTTCTAAGAGTACTATATTTAATTTTTGAAAACCCTTCGTTCCAATTCTTCGATGATTCATCCATATCAATCTCTTTTACACTCTTATAAAGTTTTCTAAATCCTTTAAGAGTATCCTTAAAATCGCCATCATGTGATACTTGCATAAAGGATGCTAGAGATTGAGTAGCGATACCGATAGCTGGTTGTCCAATTGGAATAACACTACCTACAGAAGCAATTGAACTTAGAACTTTAAATAGCTTGGCCTTTTTCTCCTTTGCAATAATATTTCTTTTCGCTTGATTTCTAATCTGGGCCTCAACATTAGCAAGCTCAGCTTTAAACTCATCCTCGTAGTGATTTAGCTCTGCAACGACTTTATTTGCTTTAGAAATATCACGATTAAGTAATGATAATGAAAAGTTATCATTTGATGCCTTAGTATATAACTCATCTTGTGTCGCACCCATTAGATTTAATTTATCTTCAAGTTTAAATTTATTCAGTGAATTCATCTTTGAAAGAAAGATAAGTTTAAGTGAACTTTCAATATCTTTACGATACAGTTTTGAATTTGCTTCTAAAGAAAAAAGTGGCAGTTGATTAATTTTTTCACCAAAAAAGTTAAGGTTTGAGCTCAACTTTTGAAATTGAGTTCTAACTTTAAGGCATTTTAAAGTAGCTAGAGAGTCTAACTCAGATGAGTTCTGACAAAGATCTTCAAGATTAGAAAAGTGAGAATAAGCTTTTTTGAAATGATTTCCAATAAAAAGATCATTTCCATACTTAAGAGATTGCTCTAAGAATTCTCCAGTAAGCCAAGTCTTATATTCCATTGATAGAGTTTCACCTGCTTCCCCTAATTCATTGATGGCCACAGGTGACTTTACATCCTTCCCTGCTATAAAATCTTTTCTCGTATTTTTATGAAGTTTATTATGAACGTAGTAACGCTGATATGCAGGACTTGGAGACCCTGCTTTACCGCCCCTATATTCACCAGCAGGCTTTCCAGATTGGCCTCCCCTGTTATTAATAAGTTCTTCAGAGATAACAATTGTAGAAATAAGATTTCCACCTCGTCCTCCTTCACCAGGTCTTCCACCAGCTTTCGCGTCACCGCCATTAGTTGGCCACACCTTTGTTCCACTTAAGCTTTGTTTTTTGTACACAGAACCCATTGCTGAAGGTCCAATTCGAGAAGGCCCTGATCGCATCAGTGGAATATTGATACCTCTTTCAAGATAAGTCACACCGCCACCAAGATCATCAACTTTAAGGCCATCAACACCATCTTGCCCAACACCTGCGGCTTGACCTTCTCCACCTATCATAACAAATGGACCTATATAATTCTTTTCATATTCAAACTCTTCGATATTTAGAGAAATAGTGCCGGCCGTGGCCCCATGTAGGCCATCTCCAAACTGAGGTGCACTATCAGTCATAAAGCTAGGAGTTGTAATAATTTTACTTAGATAATTGAATTTAAGCTTCTTTGCATTAATAGCGACATTTGTTGAAGGTAGATTTAAAGTCATATCGATAACAATTTCTTGAGCATTCAGTTCGAGAGACTTAAGATCATAAGAATTTTGTAAAAGTTTTCCAATTCGAGAGTCACGGGTGATGACAATTTTAATACCAGAAATCTTTATATGACGAAGTCCCTTTTCAAAGTCTCTATGATTAAGTCTTGTTTCATTTGCGTCGCGACGAATAGAGATATTGATATACTTTTCATTCGTTATGTCATCAATCTTTGTACGACGAACAAATAATTCGCTAGTCTTCTTATTATAAGTAAATGGTGATGTTTGAGTTAGGGACTCTGAATAATTATTACTAACTTCTTCTGTTACGACTCTTTTAGGTGCCTTTATAACTTGTGAAGCTACTTCTGCTCCCCCTTGGCCACCGCAAGAAGCAAGTAATGTATAAATAGTTAGAGGTAAAATCTTTTTCATATATCTCTCCATGTCAAAAGTTTTCAATTTTTTTGATATGTGGCTTTTTCTAATAGAAATGGAGAATTTTAAATTTCATCCCAAACTGAGATGGTGAAATTTCACTTTTGAAACAATAGGTCTGTATTTCTTACAAAAAAGGCCCGCATAAAGCAGGCCTTTCATCTATAAATTTAAGAAAATTTAGTAGTTAAGAACTTTAAGAGCAGCTTCGACAACACGCTCAGTGTTTGGAAGAACAGCTTTTTCAAGGATTCTGTTGAAACCAACAGGAGTGAAAGTTGAACCAACACGTTGAACAGGAGCATCAAGAAGCTCAAATCCTTTATCGTTGATCATGGCAGCTACTTCACCACCAAATCCACCAAATACCTTATCTTCGTGAACAACTAGTGCTCTATTTGTCTTCTTGATTGAAGCAAGAACACCTTCTTCATCTAGTGGAGCAATTGATCTTAAGTCAACAACCTCTACACTATAACCTTGAGCTGCAAGCTTTTCAGCTGCTTCAAGTGAGTGGTGAACAGTATTTCCGTAAGTAATAATTGAAAGATCAGTCCCTTCACGTCTTACACGACACTTACCAAATGGAACTTCAAAGTCCTCTGGTACAACAGTCATTGCTTGTTTAGCGTTATATAGAGATTTTGGCTCTAAGTATAGAGTTGGCCCTTCACTTCTCATTGCCGTTCTTAGAAGACCAGCAGCATCGTCAGCGAAAGCTGGGCATACAATACGTACACCAGGGATACCAGCAAGGTTACCTTCAAGGTTTTGAGAGTGGTAAAGACCTCCACCAATATATCCACCAGAAGCAAGTCTGATTAGGATATTTGGAGCGAATGCACCATTTGATCTCCAGTAATCGTGAGAACACTCTACGTATTGCTCCATTGCTGGCCAGAAGTAATCAGCGAATTCTGCACCTTCAACAACAACTCTGATGTCTTTGTTGAAACGTGAGAAACCATTTGCCGTACCAAGGATATAGTCTTCAGCGATTGGACCGTTAAATACACGATCTTTTCCGAATTCTTGTTGCATACCTTTAGAAACGTTAAAGATACCACCCTTGTCTTTATTGGCCATATCTTGTCCCCAAATGAAAGTATTTGGGTTATGTCTGAATTCTTTCTTAAGTTGTCCATTGATTGCATCGATGAATTTCATCTCTTCACCAGACTCGTTGTGAGTCCCATCAACATACTTCTCTGGCTTATGTGGCTCAGGAAGTACGAAGTCAAAGATAGACTCTGGAGTTGGGTTTGGTGCTTTCATCGCTTTCTTGTGCGCTTCTAGAAGCTCAGCTTTTGCAACAGCATCCATTTCATCAAGCTCTGCTTCAGTGAAGATCTTGTTCTTAACAAGTTCTTTTCTAAACGCTACTAATGGGTCTTGTGCTGCTGCCTCTGCTCTTTCTTCTTCTGAACGATAAAGCTCATGCTTATCAGAGTTAGAGTGAGAGTGAATACGTACACAACGAGCGTGAACGATTACTGGCTCTTGTTGAGTTGCTGCAATCTCTCTAGCTGTTGCCATAGCATTCATTGAATCAAAGATATCTTTTCCATCACAGTGAATGATGTGAAGGTTTAGGAAACCTGTGAAGTTATCAGCAACATACTCGTTAGCTGTTTGATCACATTTAGGAACAGAAATACCGTAACCATTATCTTGGAATACGAATACAACTGGAAGCTTCTCACGAGAAGCACCGTTAATTGCTTCATAACAGTAACCTTCAGAAACTGAAGACTCACCCTGTGAAGAGTAAACAACACCATCGTGCTTATAACGATTAAACGCTCTTGCAGTCCCTACAGCATGTAGCGTGTGGTTACCAGTACAAGAAGATACGTTATGAATATTCCACTCTGGCTTTGCAAAGTGGTTAGACATGTGACGTCCCCCAGAAGCAAGGTCAGTTGCTTTAGAGATACCATTAAGAAGGATCTCTTCTGCAGAAAGTCCCGCTGAGAATGCCGTTAACATATCACGGTAGTATGGGAATAAGTGGTCTTTTCCAAGTTCGAAAGTTTGACCGATTGCTAGTTGGATACCATCGTGTCCAGCGTATGGAGCGTGGTAAGACCAACCAATAGCTTGCTTAAGGTAGTTTGGCGCACGATCATCTAACATACGTCCAAGAGTCAGTAGTTCATACCACTGCTTAAGTGTTGCTTTATCTGTGTTTTTCCAAGTGTACTTTTTCTTAGGCTTAAGAACAGTTGCCATTATCAACCTCGTATTTTCATCTAGTTATAAATCTTAAGTGAATCGGAATTTAACCATAATTTAACGGAATTGGAAAGAAATAGTGGCGCTGTTGTAACTAAAGACAATACTTTTTATGACCATTTGCACAAGCGTATTCTTGGTATTGTTTTGAAAGATCAGGGGATTCAGTTTTTATCAACTCTCCAAGCTTTCCACAGGCCAGCATATCTCCACCGCGCCCCTGCCTGCAGGCTAGATTTAAAAGGCTTTTGTACTCATTTTGAGACAATAATTTTTTCTTGATCTGACTTAACTCATAGCAAGATGAAGCATCTTCTATAGCACAAAGCCTCTCCAAATATTTCAGCTCTAGCTGTTTTTTATTGTCTATATTGGCAAGTTTTCTACCGTCAAGGCATGCTTGAAGTTGACGTCCACGAGGAAAATCGTCACGAAAACATAGGGTATGAGCATCGCCTCTTATCTTATCTTGTTCAACTTGAGCGACTCTATTTTGTAGAAGCAGCATAATTGGATCAAGAAAGACGGCCACAACTCCAACAAGAATTGTTAGAAATAGCCAACCTGGTATAGCGTCAATGAATAGACTAAGCTTCTTCACACTTTAAATTTACGAATTCAAACTTAGTGACATCAACTAGGCCCATATCTGTAATTTTAAGAGTAGGAATTACGGGAAGAGCTAGAAATGCCATTTGAATAAAAGGTTCACTTACGGCCACTTCAATTTCTTTACAAGCAGCTTTTAACTGAATTATCCCCTCATTGATTGTTTCAGCAGACTCTAAGCTTAGAAGTCCTGCTATAGGCAGAGATAAAGATGCTGTCACTCTCCCCTTGTCCACAACACAAAAGCCACCAGCATTTTCAATGATCTCATTTGCAGCAGTTGCAATATCTTGAGGTGTTTTTCCAATGACTACAATATTGTGTGAATCGTGTGCAACACTTGAAGCGATTGCTCCTCGAGTAAGGCCCATTCCCTTAACAAGTCCTAAACTTGGTTTGCGATTTTGACCGTATCTTTCGATAACAGTGATATATGAAATATCGTCTTGTTCAAAATCTTCACCATTAAATTTTACTTTGAGATGATTTGTGATGATTTCATCTTTTACGATTTCCATCACATTATATGTCCCAGCGCTCAAGTCATAATTAAAATCAGTTGGCGCTAAGAAGTTTCTTTTGATTGTATTTTCTTTTGGTGGCCGAGACTTATCTAACTTTTCAGAAACCTTTGAAGGTAAGTCTAATTCACTAACAAGCTTCCCTTTTTTGAAAACTTCTTTCACATCAACATCTTCAAGTTTACCAACAAGTACGATATCAGCTTGCTTGCCTGGAGCGATTAGTCCCAGCTTCTTTAGCCCAAAGTGCTTTGCGGCCGAGAAGCTAGATAGCCTATAAGCGATATGAGCAGGTGTTCCTAACTCATTGATCATTTTTCTAATCATGTAATTGATATGACCCTCATTGAATATTTCATATGGGTTTCTGTCATCCGTACAAAGCAGGCACTGACAAGAGTTAAATTCATTAACAACAGGAGCAAGGGTCTTTAAATTCTTAGCAACTGAACCTTCACGAATAATAAGTCCCATTCCCTTTTGAAGTTTTTCCTTTGCTTCATCCGCAAAGATTGTTTCATGACAATTTTGGATTCCTGCTGCGATATAGGCATTCAGTTGTTTTCCACGTA
Organism: Halobacteriovorax sp. GFR8; assembly: GCF_050955245.1. Lineage (NCBI taxonomy): Bacteria > Pseudomonadati > Bdellovibrionota > Bacteriovoracia > Bacteriovoracales > Halobacteriovoraceae > Halobacteriovorax > Halobacteriovorax sp. GFR8. Next base: position 1,899,078 of record NZ_JBPBLR010000002.1, read on the forward strand.
GCATTGGTGAGTGGCCATCAAGATTAAGCTCCGCAAATTCTTCAACTTTCTCAAGAACACCTTCCACACCATTAATAACGCCTGGGAAATTCATCATTTCAGCAAGGCCTAGAACACGCGGGTGTTCTTTATATTTTTTCATATCGATAATATCGAATTGACCGCCATTTGTTTCAAAGCCAGGAAGTGCAGGAATACAAGAGCTCACCTGAACAAAGAGGTTTTGATCCATAAGCTCACTACATCTTAGAAACCATGAGAATCCACGATCACCCATTACATTTGTAATTTCGTGTGGGTCACAAATTGCTGTCGTTGTTCCAAGAGGTAGAGTTAATCTTTCAAACTCAAATGGATGCATCATCGAAGATTCAACATGTAGGTGGCCATCAATAAAGCCCGGTACAGCAGTCGCTCCCTGAGCATCGTAAGTACGCTTGGCCGGTTGGTCGTCGTATTCCTTACCTATGCCGGCAATTGTTTTACCAGAAATCGCTATTGAGCTATCAACCACTTCCCCATTCACAAGATCAAGGATCTTTACATTCTTAATAAGTAAATCAATTTCACCGTCACCGCGAGCAGTCTTTAAAACTTCCCTTAATTCTTCTGGTGATAATTTTTGTGTTTCCTTATTTGCAAGTGACATCTTTGACCTCTATAATGTTGTGGAATCTTAAGTCTACTATAACTAAAAGGAGCACTGGATGCCAATAGCTACTTATGAACAATACTGCGATATGTTAGATAGCGCTAAAAAAGGTGGGTATGCCTACCCAGCAATCAATGTAACATCAACATCAACTGCAAATGCGGCAATTAAGGCCTTTGCTGATATGAAGTCAGATGGGATTATCCAAGTTTCAACTGGTGGTGGTTCATTTGCTTCAGGACAAGCACTAAAAGATGAAGTTCTTGGTGCCATCTCACTTGCTCAACACGTTCACCTTGTTGCTGCAAAATATGATGTCCTAATTGCTCTGCACACTGATCACTGTCACCCTGAAAAAGTTGATAGCTTCTTAATTCCACTAATTGAAGAAACAGAAAAAAGAAGAGCTGCAGGTCAGCCGAACTTATTCCATTCTCACATGTTTGATGGTTCAGTTCTCCCAACGAAAGAAAATATTGAAATGAGTAAGAAACTTTTAGAGAGATGTGCTAAGAGTGAAATCATTCTTGAAATTGAAACAGGTGTTGTTGGTGGTGAAGAAGATGGTGTTAATAACGAAGATGCACCAGCTGACAAACTTTATACAACTCCAGAAGAAATGGTTAAGGTAACAAAAGCACTTCGTCCACTTGGAAAATTCATGTATGCTGCAACTTTTGGAAATGTACATGGAGTCTACAAACCAGGTAACGTAAAGTTACGTCCACAAGTTCTTAAGGATGGTCAAGCCGCTGTTACAGCAGAGCTTGGTGCAGATGCTGAAAACTGGTTAGTCTTCCACGGTGGTTCAGGAAGTGAGCTTTCAGAAATTCATGAAACACTTAACTACGGTGTTATCAAAATGAATATCGATACTGATACTCAGTATGCTTATTCTCGCCCAGTTGTTGATCATATGTTTAAGCACTACGATGAAATGCTTAAGATCGAGGGAGAGGTTGGAAATAAGAAGCAATACGATCCAAGAGCATGGATGAAGAAAGCTGAGAACGCAATGACTGAACGTATTGCACAAGCTTGTCGCGATCTTAAATCAGATGGGAAATCGATCAATCTTTAACTAAAGACTTCTAAAGAGTGGGTATCACAAAATTCGTGGTGCCTACTCATATTTCATAAATAAATTCTTCACAATTCATCCATATACTTAAACTATGAAAGTATTAATTAGTGGTGGTTCAGGCTTTATTGGAACAAATTTAACACAATCTTTGCTTGAACACGGCCACGAGGAAGTGCGCATTCTCACTCGCGATACTTCTAACAAGCAAGGCAACGAGCAAGTTAAGTACTTCAGGTGGGATGTGGAAAATGGCGAAATGGATATGGCCGCCCTAATGGGCGTGGATGCTGTTATTAACCTCGCGGGAGAAAATATCTCAGACGCTCGCTGGAGCGAAGAGAAAAAAGATAAAATCTATAATTCACGCATTAATGCAACTAACTTACTTCACGATAAATTAAAAGAACTTAGAACAAGAGGACTTCCTCTTCCAAAGAAATTTGTCAGTACTTCTGCAATTGGTATTTACGGTGATCGCTCTGATGAAGAGCTTACATGTGACAGTAGTATTAGTGGCGACTTTTTGGCCGAGGTATGTCAGCACTGGGAATCAAGTGCCCTTAGAATTCAGAACTTAGAAATTGATGTAAAAATTCTTCGTGTAGGAATCGTTCTCTCAAGTGAAGGAGGTGCACTTGCAAAAATGTTACCGGCCTTTAACCTTGGGCTTGCAGGACGTATTGGTACAGGTCACCAGTACATGAGTTGGATTCACATAAGAGATCTATGTGATCTCTACCGCTTTCTCATTGAACATGATACCGAAAAACAAGTCATCAATGGTGTAGCACCAAATCCAATCGAAAATATTGATTTCACGCAAACACTTGGTAGAGTCCTACACCGCCCTACTTTTATTCCACTACCTGAGTTTGCAGCAAAAACAATTTTTGGTGAGATGTCTCAAATCATGCTAGCAAGTCAAAAGGTCTCTTGTGAAGAAACTAAGGCATGTGGCTTTGAGTACTCATTTAATTTTCTTGAGGCGGCCCTTAGAGACACTTTAAAAAACCATAGCGAATAAATTTCATCCTCTACTATCTTTCTATTTCAAAAAGAGTGATAATCTCTTCATGGAAGATTTCACATTAGTTCAAGCTGTCACTATATTCACCCTCATTACATTTGCAGGTTTTATCGACTCCATGGCCGGAGGAGGTGGACTAATTACGATCCCGACATATATTGCAACAGGAGTTCCTGCTCATCTACTACTTGGAACAAATAAGTGTGTTTCTTGCATTTCTAAGTCACTTTCGATCATTCGCTATGTAAAGCGAGGTAAAATCGATTTTAAATTTATACTGCCACCAACGATAGCAACATTTAGCGCTTCATTGATTGGTGCTCAACTTAGTACCATTCTTGAATCAAAGCATATGGTCTATATTCTTATTCTCATCATACCAATCATCTTCTTTATGAATCACCTAAAGAAGAAAAGAGAGCTAATGGACCATACTCCACTTGAAAAAATGCAGATTCTTTTTCGCTCTGTTCTTATTGGACTTGTTATTGGTGGATATGATGGCTTCTTCGGCCCAGGAACGGGAACATTTCTAATTATCTCAATGATGTTCTTTCTTCATTTTGATATTCTTGATGCCTCACCTCATGCGGCCTTTATGAATTATGTCAGTAATATTGCTGCCTTTATTACTTTCCTAATAAAGGGTGCAATTATGTGGAAGATTGTTGCGATAGCACTACCTGCAGGGCTTCTTGGAAATTATCTTGGATCAAGTCAGGTTATCAATGGAAATAAGGCCACAGTCACAACAGCATTTAATGTTGTTCTTGTGGGCCTTTTATTTAAGTCTATTTACGATATTAGTACGATGTAGGACAAGAAACTTTCTTAAGCTTGAAAGTAAAAGCGCGATTAATACGTCGAGCGTATGACTTTAGCTCTACGCTTCCCTCAAAATATGGCCCAACTTTTTCAATAGAAAGTTTTAGACGGTGATCAACTTTCTCATACATCTCTTTTTGAGAGCGATACATATAAATATCTTCATCGACTTCATAGCTTAGAGAATTCTCGTCCCACTTATACTCACCTAGGTCTTGAAAAAGAATGATTGGAGAATATGAGTAGTAAACATCATCTCTTACACCAGTAAAGAAGTTGAAAACATTTATTGGCTCGATGCGATTGGTATCAACATTCTTATAAGTTCGAGAAAAACTATAGTCTTCATATGTTGAAAGATTTCTCTCGTAATCTGGTCCATGAGGAACGGACTGCTGATTATGTTCAATTGTTTCAAAACACCCGTAAAGATCCTGTGGTGTAATGGCAAATAGATTTGCAGTGATAAGTAAACTTAGTATGTACTTCATGAGAAAATCCTTTTCATTTTTGTAACTTAATCACCATTTTATGTGACAATTAAATTATGATCAAATAAGCAAAACTTACACTAACAAAATTAAGAATTAATTATAAACATAAGACTACTCTTCTCTACTAAAATACAACTATGCTTAAGTTGACAATTCTTTCTCTATTAGTGATTGCCTTCTCCTCTTGTAACCAGAAGACGCTGGCTCCTGATTTCCTCACGGCACAGTCGACAAATACACCACCTAGTACTGAAGATCCACCAGATCCGCCACCACCGCCACCGCCACCGCCAACTCCAAGTATTCCGCCAGAGATCATTTTGACATCTTCAATCAATTATAAACCAAATATCATTACTGGAGAGAGCTATCTTGTGAATGAGCAGGCCACTTATACGATTCCCTCAATCCTCACGGCATCAGTTGGAAATGCCGGACAAGGTTGGCTACTACTAGATATCGATAATATTCGCTACTGTTATATGGGGGCTTCAGAGAAGAAGAATAAAATATCATTAACTTATAACTTAGTTCACTCAACGACAGATCTTATAAACTCTTGTAGCTCAAGTCTTGATACAAATCTAGCGCCGAACCTGGCCCTAGAAATTTTTAATGGCGATAATCTAACATTTAAACTTGAGGATGGAATTTGTGGCAATAAGTGTCTCGATACGGAGGTAACAATAAATCTAACCCCAATTATTTAAGGCAATAAATAACAGAAAATTTACAAGGCCCTGACCTCGTTCAGATTCGGTCTCGATAGAATGAATGCATACAAAGGATGTGTATATGAAATTTTTTTCAATTCTAAGTGTTGCTCTAGTTTTATCTATGATCAATATTGACAATGGAACACTGAAACTCAAAGAAACTCAAATTAAGCACAATAAAGAACAGACATACTCAATCTCTCGTCTTCGACTTCATACAAGAAGAAGTTTGTACTACTTTCCGTTTATTCCACGCTACATGATTGCTTAGTGAATTTAGTGCTTAATAATAAATTCTTCTTTTGGAAAACGAAATTGCGGGCCATACACGCCCTTACTTGATCTCTTCCCAACTCCAAGAATCATTGTAACGTGATCCTTACAACCAAGCCCTAGAAGCTTCTTAACTCTTTTAGCATCAAAGCCTTCCATTGGAAGAGTATCATAACCCTGAGCACGAATAGAGAGCATAATATTTTCACAGGCAAGGGCCGTTGTCTTATGGGCCCAAGTTTTAAGCTGTGATGGAAACATTGGTTCACGGAAGATGACTTGAAAAAGGCCGATTGTATTATAGAAGGCCCACTTAAGAGGAGAAAGAATTCCAAACGGCCCCATATAACCATAGGCCATTGGCGCGATTTTTCCATAATATGCTTTTACGGCCTTTGGAACTTCGATACCGTCTTTCTTTGAAGCGGCTTCAAGAGAAGCAAGCATGCGCTCACAATTCCTCTTCCAAGTTCCAGTCTTTGCCACACAAACAATTAAGTGCTTTGCTGTCTTTGCACCATTTTGGCCAAAGCACATTTTAGCAAGAGCACTTCTCTTATCGTCAGACTTTACCCAATGAAATTCCCAAGGCTGAAGATTTGAAGAATTAGGTGCTAAAAGCCCATGTTCGATTGCTTTTTGGACAACTTCATCAGGTACTTCTTCGTCTCCAAAGACACGAACAGAACGACGTGAAGTGACAACTTTTTCGAACTCCTTAAAATCAATTTCCGGAGCAACTTCCGTATAATTTAATTCAAGTTCTTCTGTAAAAATATTATCACTCACGCCTATCTCCGTATTTTATGAGTTTAATGTTTTAGAAAGTTTTTCAAAAACGTTCTTAGAAGTCTTCTCGTCATTAACGATTGCTTCTAGTTCGACACGAGCAATTTCTTTTAAATCTGCTGGCATCTTGCGGTAGTCATTGAATGCCCCAGCAAGCCTCGACCCTGATTGAGGGTTAATTGCATCAACCTTTCTAATCATTTCAGCAATGAACTTAAGCCCACGCCCACTTTCGTGATTAAATTGGACTTTATTGCGTGCAAATGTTCCAATTAGTGAAGACACAAGATTAGGAACATTCATATCAAAGACTTCATCTTTCATGAGTTCTTGTACACGATCAAAAGTAGAATCATCACATGAGCTTGCTTGTACACTTAGCCACTTTTGCATAACAAGAGTTTGATCCTTAAAACGTGCATAGAATTCTTTTAGTGATTCATCTGCACCAGGAAGCTTTTCGTGAACGATTACTGAAAGTGAGTTCATCATATCTGTCATATTTGTCGCAGACTCAAAACACTTACGAGCAAGTTCTTGATGGCCATCAATTTTTGCAAGACAACTAAGAGTAAAACCTCTAAGTCTTCTCTCTCCCATTGCCTTTGCATCAACTTTAAAATCTCTTTCAGTGCTTAGATCATTATAAATAGCAACAAGCTCTTGTTCAAAAGTACTTGCAAGAAGCTTATATAACTTCTCTTTTACTTCATCAATTGCACGATAATTTGGAATATCAATAGTTGAAGCAACATCTGTCATCGATGGAAGTCCAAGACATACGGCCTTAAATTCTTCATCAATACTTTGATCCTTAAGGATAGCTCCCCAAGCCTGAACAAATTTATCGTCAATTTGGAAATTCTCATCTTTAAGAAGAGCGTGGATATTTTTAAGTGCTAGAGCTTGACCGGCTTCGTAGCGATTAAAGTCATCATTATCATTTGCCATTAAGAAAATAAAATCATTGTCAGTTAGGTCTGAACGTAGAACAACTGGTGCACTAAAGTTTCTATTTAATGAAGCAACAGGTCTCTCCATAATATTTTCAAATACAAATACTTCAGTATCTGCTTTGATATGTAAAAGTCCTCTACCAAGATCAGCTTGATCGTCTCTATTTTTTAGAGCAAGCTTCATATCAACACCTTTGCTATCAAGAAGTCCGATAACAAATGGCATATGGAATGGCTCTTTTGTTGGCTGTCCAGGAGTAGCAGGAGTCGATTGATTTACTGTTAAAGTAAACTCTTTAGCTTCTTCGTCATAGTTAGTTGTTACATCAAGAACAGGAGTTCCTGCTTGATCGTACCATCTTCTAAATTGTGAGAAGTCATAATTGTCGTTTGCAACACTCATAGCATTTGTGAAGTCTGCAGTTGTCACGGCCTGACCATCATATAGCTCAAAGTACTTATCCATACCGCGTTGAAAACCTTCTTCTCCAAGTAGTGTATGGTACATACGAATGACTTCAGAACCTTTTTCATAAATTGTCATTGTATAGAAGTTATTCATTTCAATATATGACTTTGGTTGAATTGGGTGTGATTGAGGTCCTGCATCTTCTGGGAACTGAGCGGCCCTAAGATTAATAACATCGTTAATACGACATACTGATCTTGAGTTTAGATCCGCAGAAAATTCCTGATCTCTAAATACTGTTAGCCCTTCTTTAAGAGTAAGCTGGAACCAGTCACGACAAGTAACACGGTTTCCTGTCCAGTTGTGGAAGTATTCGTGCCCGACAACAGATTCGATGCCAAAGAAGTTATGATCTTCTGCCGTCTCTTTCGAAGCAAGAACGTAAGCAGAGTTAAAGATATTTAAACCTTTATTCTCCATTGCCCCCATATTGAATGAATCAACAGCAACGATCATGTAGATATCAAGATCATACTCAAGTCTAAATCTATCTTCATCCCACTTCATTGACTTCTTAAGAGACTCCATTGCGTGGTGAGACTTATCTTCATTTCCTTTATCAACAAATACCTGAAGCTTAACATCGCGTCCTGACTTTGTTGTAAATGTATCTTCAATTAGAGCAAGGTCACCCGCTACTAAAGCATAAAGATAAGCAGGTTTTGCAAATGGGTCATTCCAAATTGCAAAATGCTTTCCATCATCAAGGTCACCTTTTTCGATTAGATTTCCGTTTGAAAGAAGGAATGGATATTCTTTCTTATCGGCAACGATCTTAGTCGTGAAGATACTCAAATTATCTGGACGATCGATAAAGTAAGTAATTCTTCTAAATCCTTCTGGCTCATTTTGCGTACAAAACATTCCACCAGATTTATATAAACCATCAAGGGCAGTGTTGGCCTTAGGGTTAATTTCATTGTGAATCTCAAGAGTAAACTTTTCAGTTGGAAGTGCACTAAGAGTTAAGATCTCTTTTTCTTCATTGAAGTTTTTAAATTCTTCACCGTTAACTTTTACTGATTTAAGAACTAATTCTTCACCATTAAGTTCAAGAGTTTGACCATTTACTGGTACAACTTCCATCTTTGAATATACTTGAGTTTTTGTATCGTCTAAGTGGAATTCTAATTCCACAGTCTCGATTTTGTGAGTTGGCGCTTTATAGTCCGCCAAATACTTGACCACAGGAGTTTCGCTTTTCATATATACCTCGTTATTTCCTATAATTTTGAGTATTTATTTGTAGAATTTGCCACAATTTGAACTGAATGAAAACTTTGATTAGAATATATTTAATATTAAACACTTAAATTAATTTATATATTAGTAAAGTGAGAACTTGATGGATGCGAATAAGAAATTTTATTTCTCAGAAATACCTTTTGAAGAGAAGATAAGTTTTCTAAAAAGGGCCCTAAGCGATGAATTAATCATTGAAATCTGGCGCAAGGGACAAGAAAAAGACAAAGTTGAAAGCTTCAAAATTAAATCTTTTGATGAAAGTGAACTCGAATTCACACTCGACTTTGACGCAAGCCTCATTGCTAAGCTGGCCGGATCTAAAAATAAGGACAGTGAAGTTCTTCTAAAAATTAAGTTTAAGTCAGTTATTTTATTTTCTAGTTCATACTTAAGCTTTCTTCCAGCTGAAGAGGTCTATAAACTTAAAATTGACCGTCCAGTTTATAAGAGTCAACAAAGATCTAACTATCGCCTCCATGCGAATGCTTACATCCCTATTCAGATTAAAATCGAAGAAGATGTATTTGATTGTAACGATATTTCAGCTGGTGGTATCAGTTTTAACTGTCCTAAAGACTTTGCACAAAAGTTCAACAAAGAAGCAATTTTTGACAATGCAACAGTTAGGCTCGCTTCAAAGAGATTTGAAATTCCACAAGTAAAAATTGCAGCAACTTGGCCAATTGAAAACAACGAAGAGACGCCAATGGGCATTGGTATCGCCTTTATGAATATGGATAAAGAAGTTGAAGAAGATCTTGTTCTTTCGATTAATTCAGAGGCACGCGGCGAAGAGCTTAGGAAGCAGGCGGCGATGAAGAAAAGCACTTAGAGCTTTCATTCTCTTTAAGCTTCAATTCTTTAAAGTAAGTATTAAGCTCATCCTGCTTAAGGATATCCTTTAAGACCCTCTCATTCCCCTTGGTGAAATAATCCTTAAAAGCTAGGATCGTTTCAAGCTTTGGGCAACCAATTGGCATGCTAAGAATAAATGCATTGATATCTTGTACTTTCACATCTTTACTCAAAAATCGTTTGTAATTTCGATCATGCCATCCTTCCTGATAGCGTGCGAGATAGACCGAAACGCCAGACTTATGTGAATCAATTTTGAAGAAGTTCTTTGAAACAAATTCCTTTAAGTCTTCATGATTAGGAATTGCGCTGATTAGGGCCCCAAGGTCTTTATAAGCAATACTCTCTCCACCCTTTTCAAGTAGATGAATATACATTCTCAAATCACCAGACTTTTCAAACCATGGCCTAGGAAGTTTAATGGCCATTAAATAAAAAGACTTTTTTGCCTTATCTGAGTGGGAGGCATTAGCTAATTTTAGAAAATTACCTCTTTGATTTTGAAAGTAGTCATAGCACTTATAGTGATGACAATTGGCCATGGCACTCAGATAGAGCTCAATTTGAGTCGTATTCACATCCTCTTCTTTTAGCGAAAGATACGAGCAGCCACCTACCGAAATTAACTTGCCACATATATAGAAGATATCATCTGCATAGTGAGACTGATATTTTTTAAAGTTGTCTTTTGAACGATTTAAGATACTTACAAGAGATTGTCGATATTCAATAGGTCCATTTAGTGAACTTAAAATTTCTTTTCGGTCACAGAGCGAATTCAAATCACATGGAGGTTTCCAGTCAGAAACTTCGACTTGAGTTCTTTCATTCTGATCAACCTCGCTTTGACACGAAGTATTAATGGTTAACAGAATGAACATGATGCATGTTTTCAAAGTGAATAATTTAAGTACCATAGGTGCTGTCACTGTGCGCATAATTTGTTGACTTGTCAATCTATACTGGCTAAATTCAACCCTACCTCTATTATTAATACAATTCGAATGAGATGTGAAATATGGCACTTAAATTCTCTAGCGCAGCTGACCGTCTAATGGACAAAGCGGCAATGCTAAAGTCAAAAGATCTTTACCCTTTTTTCCGCCAAATTGGTGATTCAGAAGGAACAATAGTCAAGATTGATGGAAAAGATCAAATCATGATCGGCTCAAATAACTACTTAGGGCTTACGCATCACCCACATGTAAAAGAAGCTGCCATTAAGGCCATTGAAAAATATGGAACAGGTTGTACTGGGTCTCGTTTTTTAAATGGGAACCTAACAATTCACGAGGAACTTGAAGAGAAGCTTGCGCGCTACCTTGGACATGAGAAGGCCCTTATCTTCTCGACAGGTATGCAAACAAACCTTGGTGCTCTTTCGGCAGTTTGTGGACCTAGAGACTGCATGCTTTTTGACTCTGAAAACCACGCATCAATCATCGATGCTTCTCGCTTAGCAATGGGAACGACTTTCAAGTATCGTCACAACGACATGGAGTCCCTAGAAGAACAACTAGAAGCAAATATCGACCGCTTTCAAAAAGTTATTATCGTAGCTGATGGTGTCTTCTCAATGACTGGTGATATCGCAAACCTTCCAGAAATGGTTAGACTTGCTGAAAAATATGGTGCTTATATCTACGTCGACGATGCCCACGGTATCGGTGTTATGGGAGATAAAGGTGCAGGAACAATGAACCACTTTGGGGTAACAGATAAGGTTCACTTAAATATGGGAACTTTCTCAAAGTCATTCGCATCAATTGGTGGTGTTCTTTCAGGTGATGCTGAAACAATTAACTATGTGAAGCACCTTGCAAGATCATTTATGTTCTCTGCTTCAATGGCACCTTCTGCAGTTGCAACAGTTTCGGCATGTATTGACGTTATCAACTCAGATGACACAATCCATGAGCGCCTTTGGGATAATGTAAAATTTATGAGAAACGGTTTCCAAGAAATTGGTTTCTATACATACAACTCACAAACTCCAATTATTCCAATCTTTATTGGTGATGATGTAAAATCAATGCTTGTTACTAAATTCTTAAGTGAAAATGGTGTCTTTGCAACTCCAGTTGTTCCACCTGCAGTACCTAAAGGTGAAGCATTAATTAGAACAAGCTATATGGCCACTCATAACAAGAGCGAGCTAACAAAAGTTCTAGAAGTATTTGCAAGAGCAAAGAAAGAGTTTGATATCCCTTCAACAATGGGACAATAGTTAAATTTTAAGGAGATAAGTCTATGGCCATTTATATCGAAAAAGTTGATATCTTAAACGATAAAAAGGCCCGCAAAAGATTTATTGATGTCCAATTTAATATCTACAAAGACGATAAATATTGGGTTCCACAGCTTCGCATGGAGCTCAATAAGCTCTTTACTTATAAGCATCCATTCTATCAAACAGCACAATGTGCTTTCTATATTGCAATAAAAGATGGAAAAGATGTTGGCCGAATTATGGCCATCAATAATTACAATTATAATGAATTCCATAATACTCAAGAAGGCCACTGGGGCTTTTTTGAGGCCATTGAAGATATTGAAGTCTTTAAGGCCCTCTTTAATTCAGCAATGGAATGGACAAAGTCACTAGGCCTAGCAAAGTTTGTTGGCCCATTTAATCCGTCGACAAATTATGAGTGTGGAACACTGATTAAAGGCCATAATGAGATTCCTGTTCTAATGATGATGTATAACTATGAATACTATCATCAATATTTGAGTGAGCTCGGATTCACAAAAGCAAAAGATCTTTTGGCCTACCATATGCCGGCAGAATTTGAGATGCCAGAGGTAATCAAAAAGATTGCTCATCGAGCTGAAGAGAAGGCCAACATAACTTATCGTACTGTTTCTAAAAAGAAGTGGATGCAAGAAATTGATCTAATGTATAGCATTTACAATGATGCCTGGGAGCAGAATTGGGGCTTTGTTCCAATGACTAAGGAAGAATTCTATACCATGGCAGCTGATCTTAAGACTGTTGCTGATGAGAAGCTGATCCTTTTTGCATTAGTTAATGGAGAAGAAGCAGGCTTTATTGTTTGTCTTCCAGACTTCAATCAAGTCTTACACAAAATCCCAAATGGAAAGTTATTTCCAAAAGGAATTTTTCAAGTTCTTCGAGCTCCAAAGTTAATAGACGGTGTTCGTGTTATTACAATGGGAGTAAAGAAGAAGTTTCGCCTATATGGACTTGAATCAATTCTTTATTACAGATGTCATGAGAATATCAAACAGTATAAAAAATATAAGAATGTAGAGATGAGTTGGATTTTAGAAGATAATCTCAATATGAATAAACCACTTATTCGCATGAACGCGGTTCCATATCGCACATATAGAATTTTTCAAAAAGAGTTATAATGAAAGTTTTGGTTACTGGTGCAACAGGTTTTGTAGGCTCACATCTATGTGATAAATTAACTCAACAAGGTCATGAGGTCTTTGCCCTTGTAAGAAACCCTCAAAAGGCAGAGTCATTAGAACTTCCTGGTGAATATATTAAAGGGAATCTTGAAGAGGAATCAATTAGGTCTTGGGTAAGAAAACTTCCACAAGACATCGACTGTGTTATACATACGGCCGGTGTTGTTTCTGCAAAACATTCTCTAACCTTTGCAAAGACAAATCATCTCGCAACTGAAATTTTAATTACAGCTTTGAAAGATAAATATGAAAATCTTCACTTTATTCTTATCTCTTCTCAAGCTGCCGCAGGACCTTCATCACAACTAATTGACGAGAGTAATGAGTGCCTTCCAGTTTCAGCTTATGGCCATTCAAAACTAGCAGCAGAGTATGCAGTAAATGAGCTTGCACCAGAGAGTTGGAATACGACTATAATTCGTCCCCCGATGGTTATTGGCCCTCGTGACAGTGCAGTTCTTGATGTCTTTAAAATGGTTAAAGGTCGAATTGTCACTGGCCCTGGACTTAATTTTAAAAAGAAGAGATATAGCGTCGTAAATGTTTTTGATCTAGTAGATGCGATTATCCTCTGTGCATCTCAAGAACAAGATCAAGCAAAGAAAGAAACTTACTTTGTGACATCAATTGATGAAGTGACTTTCGAAGAATTAATCAATGAAATCTCAAGTGCTCTTGGAGTCAAGAAGATCATTTTTATGGCGCTACCAATATGGTTTCTTAGGATTGTTGCGGGAATGATTTATACCCTACCGATTCACTTACCTCTTACAGGCGACAAGATTAATGAATTAGAACAAGATGCTTGGCTTTGTAGCAATTCAAAGATTAAGGCACTTGGATATATTCCTAATTACAACTTAAAAGATACAATTGAGATGACGGCAAAGGATTACAAAGAGCGCAACTGGCTCTAGACAATTTTAATCTTCTTTAGGCCCTGTCACTGTTCTAAATACATAATCCCACAGCGGTGAACTTACTCCGTACTTCGCTTTCTCATGTCTAAAGTGATGTTGTAGGTGAAACTTCTTTAAGTAACGTCCAATTCTTCCAGTCATTTTAAAATGGTGAGTCGCATAGTGGATATAGTCATAACAAAGATAGCCAACAGTGAAGAAGGCCATGAAGCCTGACATATAAAAAGCCGGAATAAAAAGAGAAAAGAATAACCATATCAAGGCCATAATAAGAATTGCTGGCACAGGTGGCATCACAAGCCTTGTCGGGTCATTTGGATCGTCATGATGAAGTCCATGAAATAAGAAGACAAATCTCTCAGTAAGAGGTCCAATAGGCCTTAGATGGAAAACAAAGCGGTGTAGAAGGTATTCTGTAAGAGTCCAGATGATTAGACCACTCACTGCACAGAGAAGCATCTGAAAATGAGTATAACCAAGTTCAAAATATGAACGATAAATTAGAAAGCCTATAAATGGTGCCCACAATACTAAGGGTACAATTGGATGGACATGGGTAAATGACTCAAGAATAGGATTTTTAAATATTCTGATTGATTCGTATTTTTTCACTTCTTCTACCTAATTAAATATCACATATTTCTACCAAAACTTTTCTTTAAAGTCAGCACAAGTCAGCACAAGCCAGCATTTGAGCATGAAAAATTCGCTTCACGAAGTCATCATAATATTAAATCAAAAGTAATAAAATTTTATGATGTCAGAAAACAGAGAAACATATTTTATAGAGTGTGTAAATACCCTATAGCAGGGGCATAAGAATAATGGACTAAGTTAATCTCTAGTGCGAGTTACTGTAAGAAAAATTCTCTTGTGGTTTCTGTAAAATAGAATAAACTTATTAATAAGCAGAGACAAAAAATTAAAGACACTTCGGCGTTTCGGGAAAGGACTTTTTAGGAACGTCGTTTTTTTTTACCACAACTCTCCTCAGATTATCTTCAATACCCTTTTAACTTGTTCTAATTTCTTCAATATAAGGCTTCCACTGGCCCATCCACTGATTCATTGATGCATTAACTAATGAGTTACTCTCTGGATGTACGATAACACTACAATAAGTAAGGCTTAACGTATCTTGATGTTTTCCAGCATCAATGGACGGGATATTATTCCATGTCCCAGTATTGAAGTAATAGCGCCCCTCTGGAAAACGCCTCCACTCTTGTAGATGTGTATGCCCCATAACAACGGTATGAATTGAACTATCGCGATCTAGGATACGTCTTGCCATACGCTCATAGCGTGGATAGATCGTGATTTGTTGGAGAATTTTTAAATTTGTTTTAAAATTTGAATTTTGACGTGTGTAATAATTTGAATGAGTCTTAATGACATAGTTAATGCAAGTCATAAAAAGTCGCCAAAAGAATCTTGTATCATTAAAAAGGCACCACTTTACGTATGAAGACATGGGCCTAACTTTATCAATATAAGGACGCTCTTTTTTAAGCTTCGGTAGGACATTGATGCAAAACAGAGACCCCCATGGAAAGTTAAGAATATCTTTACCTCCAGGTCCACGAATGAATTGCTTGGCCTTTGGAACTGTATTTACCGCCTCAAAGCGGTGCCCGTGTTCCACATGAAGTCCATTTTCTAAGAATGTCTCAGTAAAGAAAATATTATCTCCACAGATTTTAGAAAACTTCTCTTGTGCACCTTTAAAAAGCATCCCAACATCGTGATTCCCCACGACATAGACAACGCGCTTATGAGGTGCCCTTAGAAACTTCTTAAGGCCTGCAAAGAAGCGAGGGTGCCCTTTTGCAATATCCTCAATCTGCTTAATTGTCATTTGCTCATCAACAACATGAGTAAAGACACCGTCAGAATCAATTTGTATGAGATTGAGAATATCTCCATTCATAATGATTGTGACTGGTTTTGAATAATATTCATTCGTTGAGAAGTAGTCACAGAATTCATAGAAACGATTATCTTCGAAGAAATCTTCCAAGATGTTAAATTCACCGTTTTGCAGGTAACTACCTTTGCCTAAATGGAGATCAGATAAGATTAGATACTTCATATTTATGAGTCTGCTACACAGACTTTGCCACGTCCAGACTTTTTTGCTTCATACATCATTCTATCGGCCATTCCGATGATTTCATTACGTCCAGAAGCGTTAGTTGGATAATTAGCAACACCAATTGAGACACTCAATTGGACATCCTCATCCTCATGAGTATTGATTTCGAGATCTGCTTCAATCTTATAGACTGTCGACTTAACACGACTAAGAATTCGTTGGCCAATCATCTTAGCGTCTTCCAGTGAAGAGTACGGAGCAAGGACAACAAATTCATCTCCCCCATAACGATAACAAAGATCGTCCTCTCTAACTGTTGAACGAATAGTTTCAGCAACCTGTTGGAGTAAGCTCGTTCCAATTAAATGGCCATGCCCATCGTTGATACTTTTAAAATAATCAATATCAATGAAGATTAAAGAGAACGAGCGCTCAAGTGCTTCAAACTCTCTAATAGCAGCATCAATATCACTCTTAAATTTTCTTTGGTTATAAAGACCTGTAACATCGTCCACATGTGCTAACGACTGAAGTCGCTGTAGCTCTTTGACTTGCAGAAGACTTCTAAATTTTGATTGTATATAGTTTTCAATTTGCCTAAATATATCTGTTGAAAATTCTCCATTGAGAACTAGGTATAGGCTTTGACTACCGTTGAAGCCCACTTCCACAAAGCGATACTTATCACCTTCAATATCAACATGAAGCTTCTGTGTCTTTAAGGCCCCCATAAGTTCTTGATAGACCTTACTTGGATATTCTTCAATAACCTTATTATTATAAAAATCACGAATGATCGGATTTGCAGAGTCATTATCAAGTGTTGCAAAAACAAGTGGCGTTTTTGAATCAAACTCTGTTCTAATAAAGTCACGAAAGGACTTCAAAACGATATTGAAGTTATGTTCTTCAACATTTTGACAGATAAAATCTAAAAGTGCTTTGTATTGTTTTTCCAGCATATTAATTATTAATCATCCAATCCTAAGTCATCATCTAATTCTAATGTATCAGCAACTACATTCAAAGATCCCCTTAAGTTTGTAATAAGGCGTTCAAGTTTTTGCTGTGCTAGCATTCTCTCTTTCTTTGCTTGTCTCTCGTTGATTGCAACATTTTCCATATTAAACTCAAGAGTATCTATTTTACGCTTAAGCTCCAAGATCTTTTCATCTCTTGCTTTTATCTTATTGTCACTGTCAATTGCCATTAATTCCAACTGACTTTCTAGCTCCTGTTCACGAGCTCTAATACTTGTATGATCAATCTTTAGGCGTGTGCCAATTTCGGCCATTTCTTCCTTCATGGCCTTATTCTTCGCCTCACTTAACTCGAGGCCATGCCTATACTTATCAAGCTGAGACTTAGTCTCTTCAACTTCGATAGCATGTCGTTTTTTAGCAATTGATAGCTCGATATTTTTCTCATCAACTTCAGTTCTTAAGTTAAGTGATTCCCTTTTTAGAATTTCAACCATGGCCTTAAGTTCGTTTAACTCAGACAGAAGATTGATACGATCTTCCTTCAACTCAGTTACAGTAACTCTTAGGTCAAGCAGCTGATCCTCACTCAGGGAGCTTAAAATATGCCCAGGATGAAAGTTAATATTTGCACTAGCATAAGCTTGAGTTGTCCCATGATCAGTAGAAGCAAGGTCTTGTGGAACTTCTGCTGCAGGAGTCTCCACTGCTTCATAGTCATTCATATCAAAATTAGAAGTTACCTCTGTTGGCGATACTGACGTCACAGTTAATGTTTCTTCTGATGAAACTGCGGGCGTCTCATGGTGTTCTTGGTTTGTCTCAACCATGCCATCAAGTTGTGCCATCGTGTCTTCAGGTTCAACAGGAGCTTGCATCACAGGTGTTTCAACTTCGTCAGTAATGTCATGTGACTCTACTGCATCAAAAGACATATCAAGGTCTGCATCTAAGTCTTCATCAACATCCTCGAAATCTCCTAAGTCATCGAGGTCCCCTAGGTCATCAAGATCGCCCAGGTCCCCAAGCTCATCATCAAGATCATCACCTAGTGACATCTCCATTTCGCTTAGTTCGTCATCCAGATTATCTAAATCGTCTATATTGTCTATGTCCCCTAAGCTCACCTCAAAGTCATCCTCAGAGGCATTTGCTTCAACTTCTTCTGGTTCTTCTAGTTGCGTCTCAGGTACTTCCTCAGCTTTATCTTCAACAATAATGGGATTATTATCTAAATCGAGATCATCTTCACGAGCAGCATCAATTGATGCATTAGGAATTGTATCCCCTTCTTGAGTAAGATTGATCTTTATACTTGATGAAAAGTCCATATCCAGATCATTTGGAGAATCTGCATTTGCAGGAGCATTTTCAATAATATCCCCTTCAGCACAAAGATCAATAGCACTTACGTCATCAAAGTTAAGCTCGATACCTTCGTCCAGTGGGGAGCTGGCCTCATTGTTCAACTGTGAAAAGTCAATATTTGTGTCAACAAGCGTTAAAGAAGTTTTCTCCTGTGCGTCACTGTTTGCCTCAGTATCGCTTCCAAGAACTTCATCAACTGCATTTTGAATTTTCTCACTTTCAGCGAGTAACTCTTCTTGTTGCTTCTTTTCTGCTGACATATTTTTCCCCATCGCGGCCATGCAAAACGTATGAAATTTATTTAAATATGGCCTTTTCTTAAATCCTTACCCTCTACTTTTCGCCTTTTTTTGAAAAAAGTTAAGTATTTACGACTCGTAAAGTTATTTTGTCGAAAGTTATTTCACTTTTTGGGGGATAAATACTTGAGAAGTGGTAAAAAAATGTTCTACAATATTAGGTAGTTATCAAATATAAAGGCTTTTCATGATTAAAAAACTATTATTTTTATCGACTATTATTACATCGACTATTTTTTCTATGAGTAGTGTCGCTCAGGAATTCTATCCATCAAATCTGCTTTTATTAAATGATTACTTCGCTCACCATGTGATCGTTGCAGAGAAATCAACCCACACTCTCTACCTATATGAAAATAACGATGGCCTACCACGCTTAATTAAAACTTATCAAATGGCCACAGGTCAGAAGGTTGGAAATAAGTCATACCAAGGTGATCGAAGAACACCAGAAGGTGTTTACCATTTTAATCAATTTATTGAGCACAAAGACCTCATCAAGAGACATGGAGAACTTGGTGCGCAATATGGTGTTGGAGCATTTGTTCTTAACTACCCTAACCCAATTGATAAGGCCCAGGGAAAAACAGGTGGCGGAATCTGGCTTCACTCAACAGATAACGAACCAAGAATTGATAAAGGTCTTGATTCTAAAGGATGTCTAGTTGCACACAATATCAACCTTATTGATATTTCAAAGTTTATTGAAATTAATAAGACTAATATTGTTGTTGTTCACAACCTGAAGTTCTTCAACAAAGAAACATGGTTAAAAGAAAAGAATGAAGTTCTCGATACAGTTAATGGTTGGCTAACAGCATGGTCAACAGAGAATATCAAAGACTATTTAAGCTTCTACTCGCGCACAGACTTTGTTGATCCAAACCGTGGGCGCTATAACTCTTTTGCACAATACAAAAGGGCCGTATTTGCAAACCCAGGGACTCCATCAATTCAACTAAAGGATCTTACAGTCTTAAAAGCTGATGACTATGTTGTCGTAACGTTTAAGCAAGACTACACTAGTAATACAATTAACGACATTGGAAAGAAAACGCTCTATTTAAAACGTGATGCTTACTACAAATGGAAAATTGTAGCAGAAAGATGGCAACGTATTCCAATGGATATTACAAACGAGAGGGAGCACTTAAGTTTTGAACCTTCACAGAGGTTCTTTACTTCGCAAGACCCAAAACAAATTTTCACATTGAATCTCACTTTAACGAGACCATATAGCGAAAATTAAAAGGGAACGGGATGTCCACACCATCAAGTAGTTCGAAGGCAAAGAATAATTTGTCTTTCATTCTTTATGAAAATAATAAAGTACCAAGATACTTACAGCTTTCTCCGCGCGAGTATAAAGCAATTCTTTATGTACCAGTTGTCCTAACAGTTTTTTCGATCTTTGCCCTAGCTGGGTCATATTTCTATACGAAGAATATCGAAAAGCTTATTAAGGCCAAAGAACCTCTTATTATCAAAAATTTAAGAGACGAAAACTCAACTCTGGCCCAGAAGAATACTGAGCTAACAACTCTTAATCTTGATCTAACAAACCGTCTTGCTAATGAAACAATTAGTGCCGTTAGTGCTAGTTCACTTAATATTATTGCTCCTGTTAAAGGTCAGAAAGATCTAACGAGTCCAGCTAGTATCAATATCGAAGACTTAAAAGTCACAAAGAAAGATGATAAGGCCGAGCTAAACTTTAATATTATCAATATAACTAAAGATAATAATAAGGTTTCAGGTTATATCCATATCTTCTTATTTGATGGAAATAACTACTTTCACTATCCTGAAGGTGGGGATTCAATTAGAAACTTCTCTCTTAACTACACAAAGGGTGAATCATTTGCGACATCACGCTTTCGTCCTGTAACAGCTAAGTTTGATATGCCAAAGAATAAAACCGTTATGTTTAAAATACTAATCTTTAATCGTCTTGGTGATATTGTCCATCAACAACTTTTTAGAGAAGAGATTAAGTAAGGGCCAATTATGGATTTAAGAGATCAGAATTTTACATTTGTTGGTATTGGCTCAGTTATAAAAGGTGATATCGTTCTAGCGGGCCCCTCACATATTTGTTCAACAATCGAGGGCGATATTCAAATTGATGAAAAACATCAACTCACAATTGAGCCACAAGGAAATGTTAAAGGACGCATTCGTTGTGGTGACTTGAATATCTACGGTGTTGTTTGTGGTGATATTACTGCACAAGGAAAGGTAAAGGTCTTCCCTACCGGAACGGTTAAAGGCCAAATTGTTGCTAAGAATATTAATATTGCTCCGGGAGCAAAGGTTAATATGCAAGGCCATACACTAGAGTCGTAATTTTTTTGTATAAGTATTTAGCGAATTAAACGATCAAGAATCCCACGGTTGAACTTAAAGACAATTCCTAATGAGATTAAGTTCTCATGGCCATCACCATTTTCCTGGTAAGTATAGCTTGATTGAAAGTGTATCTTTCTTCCAATATGAAAAAAGTCATAGGCCGCTCCTACTCTAAGGCCACCTAATATTGTATTTCTTTTAAGTCCATAAGTATTTGCGGCCCCCGCAAAGATATTTTCATCAGAATTATTTTCAAGGTAATCATTAAAAGAAGTTAATGCGTAACCTAGTCTTATCGCAAGCCTTGGGATCGGATAAAAGTGAAGTTCGACACCATAAATATTAAGAGATTGAATGGCCACACGCTCAGCTCCTCCATGCTTAATATCACCACTTAATTCCACACTTGTGTAGAAGGTCTCAATTCCAATGACTCGATTTCTTACCCCATATGAAAGATTGTAGCCGATACCGCTAGTTGCCGTATCATATTGGTCCATTTTGTCGTTGGTTCCAATTCCAAAGACTCCATCGATTTTTAGGTATGAGAACTCGGCCCGTGCAGCTAGGCCAAGCAAGCATAGAAGAAGTAAAGTGAATAGTTTTAAATATTTAGCTAAGCTCAATTAAACACCTCTAACCTATTGTAACAAAAAGAAAATAAATTTTCCTGAAACAAGATAAGCGGAAGTTTTTTCTCAATCTTATCTATTTAAACATCCAATTAACTTTATTTTAGGCTTGGCCCGATTCTTTAGGCATGAGAAAGTTAAAGATGATACACCTGACATTTTTTATCACCTTAATCCTTGGCCTTAGTTCTTGTAAGGAAGTTGAGTCAATCATTAAAGCTGAGCCCCTGCCAGCACCTAGTGGAAACTATCTTGAACCTGGAGATATCATTGTGATGAATTATACTGCTGATTCAATTGTTCAACTTGATAGTGATGGGGTTTTCAAAAGAACAATTTATCAAGCAACTGGCAATAGTGTCTTGCTGCTGGCGCTTGGTTGGTCAGCTGAAAATAATCAACTTCTTTTTACAACAGATGGAAATGACCGAGTTCTGGGAATTAATGCTTATACCGGAAAGGTATCTGATGTAATAGTTCACTCCGGCCTAAACGGTGCCCTTAGGGGTGTGACAGAATTAGTAAATGGAAATATCGCTGTTCTTGAGTCTAACGCCCTCGAAGTATTCACTCCTCTAGGAGATGGCCATCAAAGAGAGACTTCAGGCTTCCCTATTGCAAATATTATTAATACTGGACAAGGAATGGCGCCACTAGCAGATGGTGGTTTTTTAATAAGCTCTCGTGGATCCGATCAAATTAGAACTTATGACGAAGATGGAGTTCAACAAAATAGTGTGGGAAGTCCTGCTGGAGCAAATGATGGCTACTTTGCTATCGAGTTAGATAATGGAGATATTGTCGGTATTTGGAGTGGGACTACAGACCAAGTTGTCGAATATGACAGTACTCTAAGCGCAACAGGAGCAAGCTATAGCAATACAACATATCTTGCAAATCCAAGAGGTATTGCACAATTACATAGTGGTAATATTATTGTTTCTGATTATTCATATAATCACTTAGTCGAGATTGATATTAGTGATTATTCTTTGGTTAGGACAATTGGGCAAGGCCTTTCAGGCCCTACCCATGTTCTGGTTGTTCCAGAGTATTGATTAGAGAAAATTCTTATAAGAATAAGTTTTAATCTTTCCGACCTTGCTTAGGGACTTTTTCATGGACTTGTCACCAAGTACGACAATTTGAACCTTATCATATGGAAAAGCTGCATAGACAGTCTTTGCAACATCCTCTTGTGAGATCTTATCAACAGACTTTGTGTACTCAAGGAATCGTTTGATATCAACTTGAGAGTTATCAAGACTTACAAGCTGTCTCATAAAACTTGAAGGCTTTTGAAATTGAAAGGCAAATCCACCCTTAACGGCCTTTCTAACTTTTTCAATTTCTTCCATTGAGATATTTGTGGCCTCAGAGTTATCTTTTAAAATCTTCACGACTTCTTGAACCATCTGCCCTACTGTTTCTTCCTTTGTAAAAGTTGAAAGTATCGAGCGTCCATAATCCTTTTGCATACCAGCTGTTGCCCATGCTGAATATGTTAGACCTCTTTTTGTTCTTAATTCTTTAACAAGAATCGATGTGAATCCACCACCTAGGTATTGCGACATAAATTCAAGATTTTCAAAACCAGGGTCCTGTTTCTTTGCAATATAAACCCCTGCTCTCACTTGTGCTTGATTTGCCTTAGGGACTTCAACAAAGTGGATAAGTGGTTTTTCAGGGTTAAATTTCTTTATCTCTTTTACCTCAGTGTCCAATCTTCTTATGAAGTTGGCCTTCGCATTAAAGCCACATTCGTCAGTAATAATATTTTTTACTTTAAGAAGGGAGCGAGGTCCTGTGATATAAACTTTCTTCTTCACATCATCTCTAAAATACTTTAGACGACTTTGAAGGTAGCTTCTCTTAATACGCTTAATATCAGCAAGCCTACCTCTTACATCTGAAACATATGGAGTTCCCTTAAGGCTTATTGCACGAAATGCAGTTGAAGCAAGTTCACCGTGATTTGAAACAAGGTTTTGTCTTTGAGCAATGAGAGACTTCTTTGCTTTAGATAATTCTTGATTTGGATAAACTGCATCCCTAAAGATATGACAAATCTTCTTCGTCGTTGGAACCACATCTTTTACAAGTCCACTATAAGAATAACTTGAAAACTCATGCGTTACATTTGAAGAAGTTGAAACACCGTAGAACTCTAAGTTATCCGCAATTTCATTTAAGCTAAAGCGATTTGTCCCACTCTCCAGTAGATCAAACATCATCTTAGTCACACCTTTAGTGCGTCCATCTTTAATAGCACCATCTGCAAAGAAAATAGTGACATTATAGGTTGGAAATTTATCATCTTGAATATAAGTGACATCAATATTATCCCACTTAAATTTTTCAATTTTATCGACAAGCTCATTGGCACCAACACTTACGAATGTGGATGCAATGATTAATGATTTTAAAATTTTATTCATAGCTACTAATCCTTTCATTCTAGTTACGATCCCATATTGATAAGAAAACATAATCGTTACCAGAAATGTAACGATGACAAACATCACGCACCTGATCAACAGTCATTTCACTATAGCTCTTTAGTTGTTTCTTATATTCTTTATAGTCACCATTAAAGAACTCTGATGAGCCTAGAAAGCTTGCTAAACCATCATTTGTCGAGATTGCTTCATAGTACTGCTTAAGAAGCATATTCTTAGTTTTTTGAACAGTACGTGGAGTGATCGCTTTAGAACAAGACTGCTTAAGTGATCGAAGTAATCGACGACGAGTATCTTTGATCCCTTTCTTTGGAAGAAGCTCTCCTCCAATGACAAAGATCCCACCATTTTTTAGGCCATAATTATATGAATATACTTTTGATAGTCTTGGTGACTTAGAAACAACATAATTCTTAACAAGGTAAGAGCTTGTACCAGTTCCTAAAATGTCAGATAAGAAGTCCAGAGCGTATGAGTCTTCATGAGTAACTGATACTGCAGGAAAAGCTAGTCTAAACATTGGGTTCTTAGATTGTCCCTTAAGGCTTCTTACATAAGGAAGTTTTGCCTGTCTCTTATATCTTCCAGCATCATCAAGTTTTGCCTTCTTTGCTTCAAGATTCTTATTCATTGGAATATTTCCAATTGTCTCTTTCACTTTAGAAAGTGTTGAAGAAAGATTGATATCTCCAACAATAACCATAATGGCGTTATTTGGAGCATAGAAATCATGGTAGAACTCAAGCATTTGCTTGCGGTCCAAATCCTTTACGTCCTTTGCGTCCCCTATAACAGAGCCTCCATATGGAGTACCTTTAAACATTGCTTTCATCATCGCAAGATGAATCTTTCCACTTGGCCTATTTTCATAGCGCATCTTTCTTTCTTCAAGAACAACTTGTCTTTCTTTTTCAAAAGGCACTTCTTCAAGCATGAGGTTTGCCATTCTTTCGGCTTCAAGCTCAATCATTTTTTCAACAGTTGGAGCTGCGATATTTTCGTAGTAAACCGTGTTATCAAATGTCGTGTAGGCATTTGAATTCCCACCATATGTTTCAATATAGTCAGAGAAATACTCTGCAGGAAAGTTCTTCGTCTTCTTAAACATCATATGCTCAAGAAAGTGAGTTGCTCCAGTTGTGCCCTTTCTTTCATAACGGCCGCCAACATCATAGAATGTGTAAATTGAGGCAATCGGTAATTTCGAGTCGCGAACAAGTAGTAAGCGCAGGCCATTATCTAAAGTGTGCTTTTGAACATCAATATTAAGCTCAAGTGACCCTAGATCTGTGTCACTAGAGTGCTTAGCTTCATTAGTTGATGAACATGATGAGTTTAGAATAAGAGCTGCAGTAATAAAGGCAAATAAATTAATTGCTTTAAACATCAAATCTCCAATAAAAGTTAATATAAATAGCTTAAAAACTTATGATTTTCTTGGCAATATAAAGTTATGAATTTATTAGTTACGTTCCTAGGAACCGGAACAAGTACAGGTATTCCAATGTTAGGCTGCAGCTGTCCAGTTTGCACGAGCTCTAATAAACACAATAAACGCTTACGAACATCATTTTTAATCCAACATGATGATACCACAATTCTCTTTGATACGGGGCCAGATCTTCGAACGCAATTATTGCGTGAAGGAGTTAAGGACATTAGTGCGGTGATTATTTCACATGCCCATGCAGACCACTTGAACGGCATTGACGATATAAGGCCATTCACATTTAAGCACCCTATTAACCTTTATACTGATCAAAATAGTGCCGATATAATCAATATAAGATTTGGTTATATTTTTGGAAATAACCCTGGCCATATCGGCTCAAGTCCGAGGCTTTTGCTCAACGAAATTGAACCGAATACAGTAAGTAAGATTTGTGATTTAGATTGTGAATTCATAAACCTCCCACATGGAAATGGCATAACGCTTGGCCTCATTATTGGAAAGCTGGCCATTATTTCAGACTGTCATGAGATTCCACAAAAAGAGATCGATAAACTGCGTTCATATGAATTGGACTCACTTATCATTGACTGTGTGCGACACAAGCCACACCCGGCCCACCTCTACGTGGAACGAAGTTTTGAGTACATCAGAAAAATAGGCGCTAAGCATAACTACCTTACCCATATGGGCCATGAACTGGATCACGACAGCTTGCAAAAAGAGTGTGACCATCACTTTCCAGATGGAAGTGTCAAAGTTGCCTATGACGGGTTAAAATTCGAGCTTTAATATATTGTAATAGCAAATGAAAACAATTATATTTGCCTCATAAATTTTATGAGTATTTTAACGCCTTCAATTCAATGGAGTTTTTATGATTATTGGTGTTCCTAAGGAAATTAAAAATAACGAAAATCGCGTAGGTCTAGTTCCAGGTGGTGTAAGACAACTTATCCACGATGGTCACGAAGTTTACGTAGAAACTAATGCTGGTGTTGGAATTGGTATTTCTGACGAAGCATATATTCAAGCTGGTGCAAAGATTCTTCCATCACTTGAAGAAGTATTTGAAAAATCAACAATGATCATCAAGGTTAAAGAGCCTCAAGCAAGAGAAATCGCTCTTTTAAAACCTCACCATATTCTTTACACATACCTTCACCTTGCGGCAGATGAGCCACAAACTAAAGGTCTAATGGAATCA
The DNA here is from genome assembly GCF_050955245.1 of Halobacteriovorax sp. GFR8. Classification (NCBI taxonomy): domain Bacteria; kingdom Pseudomonadati; phylum Bdellovibrionota; class Bacteriovoracia; order Bacteriovoracales; family Halobacteriovoraceae; genus Halobacteriovorax; species Halobacteriovorax sp. GFR8. The sequence goes on from NZ_JBPBLR010000002.1 coordinate 1,925,663, forward strand.
GGATCAACTTGTATTGCATATGAAACGATCCAACCAGCAGATGGTTCACTTCCACTTCTAACTCCAATGTCAGAAGTTGCAGGAAGAATGGCAACTCAAATTGGTGCTGCTTACCTACAAATTGACCACGGTGGAAAAGGTGTTCTTCTAGGTGGTGTACCTGGTACAAGAAGAGCAAAGGTAACTGTTATCGGTTGTGGTGTAGCGGGAACTAACGCAATTAAAATGGCAATGGGTATGGGTGCAGATGTTACTGCAATCGATCTATCAACTAAGCGTCTTGCTGAACTTGATGATCTATTTGATAACAGAATCACTACTCTATTCTCTAATATCGACAATATTGAAAAAGCAGTACAAGAGTCAGATCTTGTTATTGGTGCAGTTCTTGTTCCAGGAGCAAAGGCGCCAAAGCTTGTAACAAGAGAGATGATCTCTAAAATGGAAAAAGGTTCAGTAGTTGTTGATATTGCTGTTGACCAAGGTGGATGTATTGAGACTTGTAAGCCAACAACTCACCAAAATCCAACTTTCCTAGTTGATGGTGTTGTTCACTACTGTGTTGCAAATATGCCGGGAGCTGTTGCTCAAACATCAACTTATGCTCTAACAAACGTAACTCTTAAGTATGCTCGTATGATTGCAAAATACGGTGTTGAAGAGTCAGCGATGATGGACGATGCATTCAAGAAAGGGATTAATATCTACAAAGGTAAACTTGTGTACAAGCAAGTTGCTGAAGATCTAAACCTTGAGTACACTCCACTTAATTTAAACTAAGATTTAAAATATTGGCCCCAACCTGGGGCCATTTTCTTACCAAAAATCGTTTCGCCCATAAATATCCACACTAAATAACTGTCATTTTTCTCAAAATATCTTACATCTTGCGGTTAATTTAAAATTTACCACCCTAATTTTTTCAATTTCACTTAAAACTCGATAAAAACTCTCAACTGTTATTTTTTAAGGGGGAGAAATGTCAAAAATTCTAATCGGGCTTATGCTCGCATGTTACACTCTCGCTGCGAATGCAAGCGATCATCAATTAAACTTCTCATTCAATGGTGGTGATAATGATGTACAAGTACTAGCTAAGGAAGTTGAAGTTACTAAGTACAAAGAAGAGCCATACGAAGGGACATGTTATCGCCAAATTCCATACCAAGAAACAGAGTGTGGATATGAAACAGACTACCGTAGAGAATGTCGTTGGGAACCAAGCCGTCAAATCTGTGAAACAGATTACGATTACCAATGTCGTTATGAAACAAAATATCGTCGTGAATGTACACGAGGACCTTCAAGACAAGAGTGTCGTACCGTTCCTGGGCAAAGAGTTTGCCGCACAGTAAACGGAAGACAAGAATGTCGTCAACGTGATAGCCGTCGCGTGTGTGAAACAAAGCCAGGACGCGAAATTTGTCGTTCAGTTCCATACCAAGATCGTGTTTGTCGTAATGTACCAGTAAGAAGATGCCACACTCGTCCAGGACGAAATGTATGTGACAATGTTCCTTACCAAAAATATGTATGTCGTGATGTAACGAAGTACCGTTCAGAGCCGTACTCTTGTACAAAGACTCGTACAGTTGCTTACAAAGAAATGGAAAATGTAACTCACAAAGTAAAAGTACAATACCTTGGTGCAATTGATAAGGCCGATGCTAACTTCACACTTAAGTTTAGTGATGAACTAAAGAGCTTTGATACTCTTGTACAAAACTTAAATAAGGAAGCGACTCAAGTTAATGTCCAAGTATCAGACTTCACGAGATCTTCTGATTACAATTATGAATCAACACTTAAAGTAGAGTTCTTTGATCTAGATGAGGCCAAGGCTCCAATTTTAGTTAATCCAGAAAACGTAAAAGTTGGTATCAAGGGTCAGTTTGAATTAGAGCTTTCTAACTTCAAAGAAGGAATGGATCAGCTTAGAGCAGAGATCGTTGTTTACGATAAAGAAAAGAAGAAAATTCACTTTAAGAAAACAATTGATCTTCTAACTTTCAATAAGTCTCTACTTGATAATGGAAAAATTCTATTCAAAGAAGAGCTAAAGAAGCATGGTTTTGAAAAAATTAAGAAATTTCCTCTCGGGCCATTTGAAAAGGCACGTGAGCTTAAGGTTACACTAACATTCTTCCCACTGGTATCAAAAGTTCCAGGGCAAGAGCTAAAGTCTGTAACACACACATTAAATACAAAAGCTAAGTTTTAATAAATTGGCCCTTATTTAAAATAAGGGCCTTCTTCAATATTAGGGAATTGATGAAGGCCACTTATAATAAAGAACCCTCTGCTATTGCGTAGAGGGTTCTTCTATTATTTTTTCCTCACAATAATCTAGTAAAAAGAAGTTATATTTAATCAAATTGCCGCTAGGCATTGTTTACGGAAGCTTAAATGCTACGTATCATTTTGATTAAACAAAATTTAATTTAATTTATTTTAAGTAAGGGAGAGAAGAATGCTTAAAAGCTTAATGGCCACATTAATGGTGGCCACACTCGTTGTCTCATGTTCAGGAAAGAGCGGTGCCAATAAATCAACTTTTGTTTATTGTTCAGAGGGCTCTCCTTCTGGCTTTAACCCACAGTTCTTAACAGATGGCCCATCACATAATGCTGCAGTCTACCCTCTTTATAATCGACTTGTTAAATTTGAAACAGGATCGACGAATATCATTCCCTCAATTGCTGAGAGCTGGACGATTTCTGATGATCAGCTAACTTATACTTTCAACATTAGGAAAGATATAAAATTTCACACAACAAAAGAGTTCAAGCCAACTCGTAATCTCGATGCGAGTGATATCGTTTGGTCATTTAATCGCATGTTCAAGAAAGATCACCCATACCACAAAGTAAGTGGAGGGATCTACGAGTATTGGGATGGAATGGGAATGAGTAATATTATTAAAAGTATAGAGCAAACAGATAAGTATCAAGTTCAGATTTCATTACACCACCCTGAGGCTCCCCTACTTGCAAACTTTGCCATGGCCTTCACTAGTATTTTATCTCGTGAATATGGTGAAAAAATGTTGGCCGCACAAACTCCAGAAGTTCTGGATCGAAAACCAGTTGGGACGGGACCATTTATTTTTAAGTCTTACCAGAAAGATACGATGATTCGCTACGTTGCTAATGAAGAATACTTTAATGGTGTTCCAAAAATTAAGCGAATGGTTTTTTCAATCACACCAGATGCCTCAGTTAGAACGCAAAAACTTGTGGCCGGAGAATGTCACCTTGCAACTCAACCTGCGCCAACCGATATTGCTGCACTTGATGCAAATAAGGACATTACTGTTCTTTCAGGGCCAGGGCTAAATGTTGGTTATCTTGCTCTAAACACACAAAAGAAGCCATTTGATAATATTCACGTAAGACGTGCCATTAACTATGCACTTAATCGAAAAACATATATTGAGCCAATCTATCTTGGTTATGCAACAGTTGCTAAGAACCCAATGCCACCAACAATTTGGGGATATAATAACAACATCAAAGATTATGACTACAATATTGAGATGGCCAAAGAAGAGTTAAAGAAAGCAGGACTTCCAGACGGCTTTAGCACAACTCTTTGGACGCTACCTGTTTCACGTCCATATAATCCAAATGGAAAGAAGATGGGTGAACTTATGCAAGAAGACCTTGCTAAGATTGGCATCAAAGTTGAGCTGGTTACTTACGATTGGCCAACTTACCTAAAGAAGGCCCACGCAGGTGAACATGCAATGCTACAAATGGGTTGGACTGGTGATAATGGAGACCCTGATAATTTCCTATATATGCTTCTTAGTTGTGAAGGCGCGAAGGCCGGCTCAAATTATGCTAACTGGTGTAATAAAGATTATGACCGCGAGGTTATTGCGGCCAAGCGCCTAAGTGATAAGAAAGAGAGAGCGGCCCACTATATGAAGGCCCAAGAAGTATTCAAAAAAGAAGTTCCTTGGATCACTTTATTCCACTCAACTGTACACCGTGCAATGAGAAGTAATGTGAAGGGATATAAGATTCACCCGTTAGGAAATGATATTTTCGATAAAGTTTCACTAGAGTAATTTAGATTAATATATGAAAAAATTCTTAAAAAAACGCTTTTTACAGCTAATCCCAACACTCATTGGGATTAGCTTATTTTCCTTTATAGTTGTTCGCTTAGTCCCTGGAGACCCTGTTCTACTTTTACTAGGAGAACGTGGGGCCGACCCAAAGGTCTATGCGGCCATGCAAAAAACCCTAGGACTTGATCGTCCAATCTTGGAGCAATACTTCATCTATATGAAAAATATCTTCACTGGTGATTTTGGAATCTCCATTGTAACGAAACAAACTGTTATCAATGAATTCTTCTCACGTTTTCCTGCGACTTTAGAGCTTGGAATTTGTGCCATGATCTTTGCCATCCTAATTGGAATACCAGCAGGTGTTTATGCCGCTTTAAAGCGTAACTCCTTCATGGACTATCTTCTAATGGGAACTTCACTCGTTGGCTATTCAATGCCAATTTTTTGGTGGGGATTAATTCTCATTATTATCTTCTCCGTTAATATGGGAATCACACCAGTATCGGGAAGAATGGATGTTCTCTTTGACGTCCCTAGAGTTACAGGTTTAATGTTGATCGACACATTAAACCCTGAGGTAATTTCTTTTGATGGGTTTGCGCCTTTTACATCAGCTATTAAACACCTTATTCTTCCGACTATTGCCATGGGGACAATTCCCCTTGCCGTTATATCTCGTATGACGAGATCAAGTGTTCTTGAAGTTTTAAAAGCACCTTATATCCAAACGGCCAAGGCCAAGGGCCAAAGCTATCAAAAGATCGTTTGGAAGCATGCTGTACGTAATGCCCTCATTCCAATTGTAACAGTCATAGGTCTACTTTTTGGAAGTATCATCACTGGTGCCATCCTAACTGAGACAATCTTTTCTTGGCCAGGTATTGGCCGCTGGTTAGTCGCAAGTATCCACGCTCGAGACTATCCTGTAATACAAGGCGGAATCCTCTTTATTGCTCTGATGGTTATTTTCATCAATATGTGTGTGGATATTATCTACTCAATTGTTAATCCAAAAATTTCAGGTTCTAAATAATGGAAGCGCAAAATACTCAAAATTCAAATGTAACAAATATCCAAATTCTTAAAGAGTTTATTGATCACTTCAGTGACAATAAAGGAGCAGTCTTTGGTCTAGCTCTTGTTTTAGGTTTTATTATTATCGCACTGCTTGCACCTTTAATTGCACCACATGGAGCAAGTGAGATCTTTCCAGGTCAGCTACGCCTTCCTCCTTTTTGGGCAGAAGGTGGATCATTTCAGTTCATCTTAGGAACTGATGATCTAGGACGTGATGTTCTAAGTCGTCTTATCTATGGTGCTCAAATCTCTCTCTTTGTTGGTATCTCAATTGTTCTAATCTCAACATTAGTAGGTACAATGCTTGGCCTTATTGCGGGATATTTTGGAGGTAAAACAGATGCTGTTATCATGAGGTTCATCGATATCCTCATGGCCTACCCAAGTATCTTACTTGCCATCATTGTTGTATCTGTTATCGGTCCAGGACTTATGAATGCAGTCTTTGCAGTTGCTCTTGTGAGTATTCCTTCATTTACACGTCTTATTCGTGCAAATGTTTTAGAGATTAAAAACCTTCAGTACGTACAAGCAGCAAAAACATTTGGAGCCTCTCCTATTCGCATCATGCTCAAAGAGATTTTACCAAATTGTATGGCGACATTAATTGTTCAAGTAACACTTGGACTGTCAGAAGGAATTCTCTCTACTGCGGCACTAGGCTTTCTAGGACTTGGTGTCCAGGCACCGACTCCTGAATGGGGAATCATGCTAAGTGATGCAAGACCTTATATTCAAAGTGCTCCTTGGCTAGTGACTCTTCCAGGTCTTTGTATTCTTGCAGTAGTTCTTGGACTTAATCTTTTTGGAGACGGACTAAGAGACGCTCTCGACCCTAAACTTAAACGATAAAGAAATAATATATGAGCTTATTAAAAGTAAAAAACTTAAATATACAATTTAAAACCAAAAAAGGACTCATCCACGCCGTTCGCAATGTTTCATTTGAAGTTGAAGCAAGTGAGACACTAGGAATAGTTGGAGAATCTGGTTGCGGTAAGAGTATTACTAATATGGCCATCATGGGCCTTCTTGATGATAACGCCGTTGTAACAGCTGATGAGCTGAGTTTCAATGGAGTTGACCTGCAAAATCTTAACGAAAAATCATGGCAACAAATTCGTGGTGGTGACATCAGTATGATTTTCCAAGATGCCATGAGTAGCCTCAACCCATGCTATACAGTTGAGAACCAAATTGAAGAAGTCCTCCTCATCCATGAGCCACGCCTTTCTAAACAAGAACGTAAGAATCGCGTCGAAAGACTACTCATTCAAGTAGGAATTCCTGCGCCAAAAGAGCGTATGAAGGCCTACCCACATGAGCTTTCGGGGGGGATGGCCCAAAGAGTAATGATTGCCATGGCCATCGCCTCAAGCCCAAAGCTTTTAATTGCTGATGAGCCTACGACGGCCCTTGATGTAACTGTTCAACAGCAAATCTTGGAACTCTTAGATGAGATCCAAAAAGAAACTGGCATGGCAGTTATCTTCATCTCTCATGACCTTGCAGTTGTTAAGGACTTTACGCAAAATTTACAGGTAATGTATGCAGGAGAAGTAATTGAAAGAGGCCCTACAATGGCCGTGATCAACTCTCCTCGCCATCCGTATACATCAGGGCTTCTAAAGTCAATTCCATCATTTACGAATGATATCAACGCTCCTCTTTACTCAATTAAAGGAATGGTTCCAGACTTAGGAGATCGCCCTACAGGTTGCCAATTCAGAAAGCGTTGTGAATATGCGACAGAGCAATGTGAAATACTACCGAAGCTTGTGATCCACGACGATCGCTCTCTTCGTTGTATTCATCCATTAAATTAAGAATTAGGTATAAATATGATCGATACAATTACAGTAAATGATTTAAAAAAGTATTATCCAGTTGGAGATAAATTCGTTAAGGCCATTGATGGGCTAAGTTTTACTCTTCAAGAAAGAACAACTCTTGGAATTGTTGGTGAATCTGGTTGTGGTAAGTCGACTCTTGCAAAATGTCTGATGGCACTTGAGCAACTGACAGATGGAAGTATTACAATTGGAGGAAAAGACTTCTCAACTCTTTCATCAAAAGAATTATATAAATCCATTCAAATGGTTTTTCAAAACCCTCTTGAATCACTAAATCCAAGAAAGAAGGCATGGGAGATTATTGCAGATCCACTTCTTATTAATGAAAAAGTAACAAAGAAAGAAGCTTTCGAGCGTGCTTGTGAATTAATGGAAACAGTAGGCCTTCGTCGAGCACATGCTCATAAGTACCCACATATGTTCAGTGGGGGCCAGCGCCAAAGAATTGGTATTGCAAGAGCACTTATCTTAAAACCAAAAGTTTTAATTCTCGATGAGCCAGTATCGGCCCTTGATGTTTCGGTTCAGGCACAAGTTTTAAATCTATTAAAAGAACTTCAAGAAGAGTTTAACCTCACTTATATTTTTATTTCACACGACCTCTCTGTCGTTCGCTATATCGCAGATAAGGTTCTCGTCATGTATCTTGGAAAGGTTTGTGAATATGGAAAGAGTAAGGTTATTTTCAATACTCCTCAGCATCCATATACAAAAACACTTTTAAAGTCAGCTCATGCTGTTGAAAATGAAGTGATTAAAACATTTCCTCCACTAAAGAATGTAGAACTTCCCTCTCCTCTAGATCCACCTACAGGGTGTAACTTCCATACTCGCTGTCCTCTTGCAGTCGAGCATTGCAAGAGCAAAGTTCCAGATTGTCGCCATATCGACAGCAGAGATGTCTTTTGCCACGAAGTTATTGAAAAATAGATATGATATAGGCTTCCATATGGAGGCCTTTTTTTGTAATTATTTCAACTTATTTTTATTTAATATCGAAAACTGCTATAAGCCTTCAAACAGAAAAATGAAGGAGAGACCTGATGAAAAAAATCATCACTAAAGCACTAGTTGTTGCAACGATCTGCTCTACAGTAGTAGCATCAAGTTGCTCTGAGCAATATCAAGCAGATATCACTGCATACAATAATAACAAGCTAGTTAAATCACTTAGAAAGAATACGTCGGCCTACCATGCGGTAACAGCAATTGGTCTATACATGATTGGAGTTCCAGCATTTCCTGCATACTTTGCTCTCCCACTCGTTGGATTGGCGCTAACATCACAGCAGAAAAAACTTAAAGGCTATGTTCAGTTCTTCAACAGTGCAGAATCTCAACAAAAACAAGCAGCACAATTGCAAACAAAGCTTGCAAAGAAAGGTGTTGATGTATCGACAGAAGAAATTATTAACGAGCTTGTGATGCTAAATGAAACCGGTGCTCTTTGTGATGGATCAATTTTCTACACAATGACTGGTGGACATCGTAACGACAATAGAAAGCGCAAGGCAGTTAAAGCGCCTTCACAATATCAAGTTTTAAAATACTTAAAGAAAACTCTTTAAGAAAAAGGATACGTATATGAAAGCAATAATTTTACTGACTCTAACATCTTCTGTTTTTGCAAATTTTTGTGCCGATGAGGCCATCTTTGACCCAAGTTGGCCAAAGAACGAAATTACGAATGTTATTAAGTGTAATCGCGTGAAAGCAAAGTCTTATGTTCTTGAAGAGAATATGCTACTTGGTGAAGTCGCTTGTTTTGGAATCATTAAGGAACATTTTACTGACTATAAGACTACGACATTTAAAGTTTCATTTTGGAATACAGAAAAGAATTACGAAGGGCTAAATATTATCCCAACGATTCTTGAGAACGGAAAAATGTTTGAAAAGGCCAAAGTAGAAGTTGAAGATAATGGAGATACATATCTCTCATATAAAGACCCTAGCCGTGGTTACACAACAGAAGTTGACTTCAATCTTGATAACCCTTCTTCAATGAAGGTCCATGTCTTTAAAAAGAAATTCTTTTCAAAGAAGTCGATAGAAACAGCTGAATACGAATGTCAGTTTGAATAATAGATAAAAAAAAGCCTCGCATTGCGAGGCTTTTTTTATATGTAAATTTGAAAAATAGGCAAAAAAAAGCCTCGCAATGCGAGGCTTTTTTATATGTAGATTTGAAAAATCAAATTACTTAATTTCTTTGTGAAGTGTATGCTTTCTTAAGAAAGGATTGTACTTCTTAACTTCAAGTCTCTCTGGATGAGTCTTTTTGTTCTTAGTCGTTGTGTAACGAGATGGAGTTTGTCCATTCTTTCTCGCTTCTGTACACTCAAGTGTAATGATAACTCTTGGCCCCTTTGCCATAACTGCCTCCTAAAATATATAAAACCTTAAAATTGTTTTCTCTAATTGATACAAATTACAATTCGTAGGTTAGAAACTTACTAGAAATACATTGTCATGGCAAGGGCCAACTGCTAAAAATACAGCATGGAAACACAAAATCTTGTAAATCTAAAGAACTGGAACTTCGCTCACTTCAATAGCGAGCACTTTAAGTCATTCATTGGCATGACAGGAGATGTCCAGGAGGTAGATGGGCAAATCAAAGAGCTTATCCTCTATTCAGTTACCGTTGTTGACGGTGAAGACATGGAAGTATTCCAACGAGATTTCAGCTCTTTAAAGAGCGCTATTGACTTTATCAATGAAAAATATGGACATTGGCAATTCAATGATCCTACCGACAAGTCTGGCGGAGGCTGTGGTTCTTGTAGTGCTCACTAGGAAGTACTGGAAGCACTACATTAGATCTTGACAAATGGTCCTATATGGGCGAAATTGCTCAAATCTCTAATTAATACTAAATCAGCATTGTACCAAGCAATGCAAAAGATAACGAGGTTTAAAATGAAAAAAGGTATTCACCCAGAGTACAGAGAAGTTCTTTTCCATGACATCTCTGCAGACACTAAATTTGTAGTAAAATCAACAATCAAAGCTGATTCAGAAGAAGAGTTTGATGGGAAAACTTACCCATACGTAAAGCTTGATATCTCAAGCCTTTCTCACCCATTCTATACTGGTAAAACTAAAGTTCTTGATACTGAAGGTCGTATTGACAAGTTCAGAAAGAAATTTGGTACTTCTTACGCTTCACTTGGTAAGAAAAAGTAATTATCGAATTAAATTTTTCGAATATAAAAGAAGCCTCGCAATGCGAGGCTTTTTTTTTAGATACCTGTACAATTTGAGTAGTACGTATCAAATGAGATATTTGTGTCATAACCGTACGGAGTATTCCAACTTGATCCGTTATAGACTCTAACCCCTGTATAAGATAAATATCCAGGAGAAGTAATAGACATCGAAAAGTCACCTCCTGCAGTATCAACAACAAGGTAATAAGTCTTTCCAACTTGAAAAGGGACGGGAGAAGAAAAGTAGAGATCATGCTCCGTTGCTGGATCGGCACTTCCCAGGCCACTAGTCAAAGTAGCAGTTCCTACAAGTGTTCCATCATCAGGAGTATGTAAATGTGCTTCCTCAAGGTCTCTATAAACACTTACTGTAACTGAAGTTAAGTTTTCAGAAGACATAAAAAGTCGAATTCGATCCATATAAATAGTTGCCCCAACTATCCCATTCATCCATAACTCTTGCGCTACTCTCTGGCCGGATGTTAAATCAACTGAATAACCTGGTCCCGAAATATCTTCACTTGAAGGACAGTGGCCAAAAACAGAATCTAAATCATCCTCAGACACACAACTAGTCATAGTAGCTAGCATAAAAAGTAACATGATAATTTTCTTCAAGGCCCTCTCTCCTTTGTCTTAGTTAATCACTCAAATACTATTCGGCGTGACTAAATAAAAAAATGAGAAGAAAAATTTGTAACATACTGATATCATTGAACATATCAGAATGGAGATAATATAAAATTGAGTGATTGCGTAACAAAGCTTAAGGAATCATCTACAAAAAAACTTTGGTTACACTTATGGTTAAAAATTTATTCCATGTTAAAATTTAAAAATATAAAGACAGGACTTCTATGCGTAAGATTTTATTTCTCTCATTTTTTCTACTATCAAATTCGGCATTGGCAAACCTTGATAATAAGATCAATTATATCGCCGACATTCTTATCAAAGAACAATACTTAATCAACGACTCAAAAGAACGTGCGGATTTTGTTAAAAGACAATTGATAGAAAAGTCTGCCAAGAGTTTAGATAATAAGAAACTCGAAAAGATTATTGATGACAATACAAGCTTCGTTGATATCAAAGAAGAAATCAAAAAGCGTATAAAGGCCAATTACACTGAAGAAGAAGTAAATCGACTTATGGCCATTCTCGAAACGAAAGAGATGAGAAAACTAGCTAAAGATGTTCTCTCTAAAGTTTTAACGATGCCACACTTCAAAATGGATAAAGAAAAAATTATCTACGAAGTCAAAGAGTTAAAGTCTAAATAATGACTATCTCCAAAAAGCATTCTTTTCTACAGAGACGCAAGATATAACCTTTTCACCTCTAATATTATTCCAACTACAACGTTGATAATTCCATTAATATCAGGAAGATATACTTCGAAGTTGATAAATATCTTAAGTATTATTTTATTATAAATCATGGCCATATAAAGACCGATAATCTTAACAATGAAAAGTTTATAAAAAGGGAGAGGTTATGAAACTACTGACAATACTTGGTATATTAACACTTGTATCTTGTTCAAGCAGTGTCGTAAGAGACTTAGATTATTCACGCTACAATTTGTATTCATCTTCAATTTCAGGAAATATGAAGTATCTGGAAATCGGTCCAGTTTTTGCAGAACAGTCGGGATCAATACTTACCAGCTGTAACAAATTGGCCGAAACAGCTTTAGCTCAATTAGCAGCAAATGCCAAATCAAAGGGTGGTAACGCTGTCATCAATGTGCGTTGGAAAAAAGATGAATATATGAGTTCCTCTCCAAATTGTGACTCCCATTACGGTTGGGCCGCTATATATGGAGTAGGTCTTTTTCTTCCCTGGGTCAATAATATAGAAGTCTCAGGTATTGCAGCAAAAATTAAAGAAGAAAATCTTAAAACCCCTCCAAGTCATGTATTTTACCTGAACAATGAAAAGATATATGTCTACAATAAAGATTTTAAAAATATCAAAAGACTAGAATAGCTATTTATATCTACTTTCTGAACACTACGCATTAAATCGTATATCTAATAAAAAAATACTAAAGGGAGCAAAGTGCTCCCTTACTCAATCCCTTCAACTTCAATCGTCTTCACTCGTACTGTAGAGTTTTCTAATTCTTTATCGATCGTATAGCGTACACTTATTCCTGAAGAGATTTCTTCTAGTTGCTTGACGACTTTCTTTTTAAAAAGCTTCTTTGGAACTTCCAAAGTAACAGACTTATTATTTTCATCACAAACATCCCAAAGAAATGCATGCTTAACATTCTTTTTGAGACGGATAATTCTCGCTTGTCCGGCCTTATCTTCAACATGCTCAAGTGCATAGAAGTGAATGGTTGCAGGCATAACCTTACGGTCTAGTTTTGCGACTTGTGATAGAGATTCTAGTTCAAAATCTAATGATGTTTTAATTGATTGGTGGCACCAGTCATCGATTCCTTCAAGAGGGCAAGTCCCCTGTCCCATGCAAGGATATTGAATCTTATAATCAATAAGTAGAAGTTTCTTTCGAAGAGCAAGCAAGTCCTTAAAAACATCCTTTGTTCCTGGTTCAATACAGATAATGAACTTAGGGTTATAACGTTTAATGATTTTAAAGGCCGCAGGCATTCCCATCTCATTAATAGAGTTTCCAAAGATAAGAGTTCTTGGCTCATCATCAACATTTGGAAGAGTCTGCGAAAAACCAATTTTAGAATTTTGAAAATACTCATCATTCAGCTTATTGGCCTGATCAATCATAAGCTTCGATTCATCAACTCCCGTAAATGAAAGAGCATCTGAAAATAACTCACTGGCCGCAAAGGCATAAGTTCCAGGCCCTGTTCCAATATCTAAGATATGAGTTTTAGATATTTCGGCCTTCATCTGCTCACTTAAATGCTCAACTAAGAACTCAAGCTTTAGAGCATTTGTAGGAAAATAAAATGATGTATAAGCACTGATTAAATCTTCATCAGAATAATTATTCTTAAGCTTGGTACGCTCGCTTGTAAATTGTGTTGATTGAGTTCCAATGAGTTTTGCAAGCTGTTGCTTATTAAGATTTGGATTTAAAAGACTCTTTAAGATTTTATCGTATTCAAACATTCCTACTTCCTAAAAAAAAAGGCCCAAGAAGTCCTTGGGCCTCAATTAAATATGCTTTAAAAGATTATACTATCTTTTTTCAGGTGCTACGTAATCTCTTTCGTTTTCACCAATATAAACTTGGCGAGGACGTGAGATACGTGCTCCATCTTCTCTTAGCTCTTTCCACTGAGATAGCCAACCTGGAAGACGTCCTAATACGAACATTGCTGTAAACATATTAGTTGGGATTCCAAGTGCTTTGTAGATAATACCAGAGTAGAAGTCTACGTTTGGATATAGGTTACGCTTAACGAAGTACTCATCTTTAAGAGCAACTTCTTCAAGGCCTTTGGCGATATCAAGAAGTGGATCTTCGATTTTAAGCTTAGTAAGAATTGTGTCACATGCTTTCTTGATGATCTTTGCACGTGGGTCAAAATTCTTATAAACACGGTGACCAAATCCCATAAGACGGAATGGATCTTCCTTGTCTTTCGCTTTCTCGATGAATTTTTGGTAATCACCACCATCTTTCTTAATTTCTTCAAGCATTTCAAGAACTGCTTGGTTTGCACCACCATGTAATTGTCCCCAAAGAGCTGTTACACCAGCTGCAATAGAAGCAAATACGTTAGCGTGTGAAGAACCTACAACTCTTACAGTTGAAGCTGAACAGTTTTGCTCGTGGTCTGCGTGAAGAATAAGAAGAGTATCAAGGGCGTCTGCAACGTCTTGATCTACTTCACCATCAAACATTAGATTTAGAAAATCCGCAGAGTAGTCAAGTTTAGCATTTGAAGTAAGTGGGCTTTTTCCCATCGTCTTGCGATAGAATTGCGCCATCATTACTTTTACTTGTCCCATCAATTGAACAATTGCTTTATTCTTGATTTCTTCTGTTGCTTCTGGATCTAGGAACTCTGGGTAGAAACCACTTAGAGATGAGATCGCAGCAGCTAGAACACCCATAGGGTGAGCAGAACCAGGGAATTGGTCGATGATTTTTTCAACACCACCTGGCAGCTTACTATAAGCAGAAATTTCTTTATTGAACGCATCTAGTTCTTTAACAGTTGGAAGTTTTCCATTGTAAAGAAGGTATGAAACTTCAGCAAAGTTTGAAGATTCAGCAAGTTGTTCAATTGGGTAACCACGGTATCTTAGAATACCCTTTTCTCCGTCTAAGAAAGTAATCTTTGACGTACATGATCCTGTGTTAACAAAACCAATATCTAAAGTAATTGCACCAGTTTGTGCTCTTAGCTTTGAGATGTCTAAAGCGACTTCGTTTTCAGTTCCTTTGATCACAGGAACTTCAATAGTTTGACCATTGATTTCAATTTTTGCACTATCGGCCATTTTATTCCTCCAAAATTTAAGTTGGATATAACTTAAATACGTTAAAAAATACGAATTAAATTAAGTAGATACATATCTTTTTTTGCTAAATCTGTCGACACGTCTTGCGTCTAAAATGCACAGCGTTGCATTAATTCTCCCAATTATCTGGGTCTTGCTGCCATTTCATAAGAAGGGCGTGACCTCTTTCTTCGATCAATTTTTGCGACAAACAAATATCGGCTAATTGATTCAGATTTATTAAAGAAAAAATCTCAATTCCTAACTCTTTGGCAACTCTTTTGGCATTGGGAGTTTGGTAGTCGACCAAACACAGCACAGAGTCTACCACATGGCCCTGCTCGCGAATAAGCTTAATGACTTTTTCAATACTTGAGCCTTGATTAACGAGGTCTTCCACTAAAAGTAGTTTACTATTTTCGCCAACTTTTCCTTCCACTACTTTACCAGTGCCATGGGCCTTTGGCTTTGAGCGAACGTAATTCATTGGCTCACCACGATGATATGCTAATGCTGCTGCGTGAGATATCCCAGCAGTTGCAACACCTGTGATAAAGTCATAAGAAAGTTGATTCTCGTCAATCTGCTCACTCATTAATCCAATAGCAAGCTTCCACATTTTTGGGTCTGAAGACATAAGACGGTTGTCGCAATAAATAGGCCCTGTTTTACCAGAAGCGTATTTAAATGGATTTTGTGGAGAAATTTTAATTAAGCCAAATTTTATCATCTCTTTTACAAGAGCGACTGTCTTTTCTGTCATGCTAACCCCTTTAAAATAGTTTAAACAAATTTATCCATCTTAAAAAGTCGAATTCTTGTATAATTACCAATTGTTTGCTTATTTTTTTTACTAACTAAATTTTATTATTTCAATAACTTACCGATGTAGAGAATATATTTTGAAGAATTGATTATTTAGTTGATTAAAGGAGTACGTTTTTGAAAGCATTATATATTTGTGATGAAAAAGATGAATGGGGATATATTAGAGATTCATTCTCTAATTGTTTTCCAAATATCCAACTTCATTGCGCAATTAGTGGTGATGATGCAATTGACCTATTAAGTTTTGAAGGTCCATTTGCCATGATCATTATAGAAGTTTCTCTTAAAAACGAAGACCCTTCTCAACTAGCAGGAAAGATACTTTCTATTACCGGTCAAAGGCCATTTATCTTTATTGGTATGGAAGCAATGATCAAACAAAGAATTCCTGATGCTCTGTATGCACGAAGTGAATCAAGCTCGGCCCTTTTACGCCCTATTGAAGAAGAAGATTTTATGGCCGCAGTAAATAAGGCCTTAGCTTGGGTCAAGAGTGAAGACTTTGGCTCAAGCATCGAAGAATTCGAAGAAGAAGACTTGCTACCAATGAAAATTCGTGGCTTCTACTTATTTGATACCATCGCCTATGATGTCTACCTAGAGCTAACACAAACGAAGTATACGAAGATCATATCAGCTAATAAGAAGTACTCTCATTCAACAATCCACTCTTACGCAAGAAAGAATATCAAGGTTCTCTATTTAAAGAAGAACGATTATTTAAAATTTCTAGAAGAAGGAATCGAGAACCTACTAAAAACATTTGAAAGTAGAAAGAAACTACAAGACTCAGAAGTTATTGAGAACCAAATTAAGGCGGTTCTTCTTATTCACCAATATGTAAAAACAGTTGGTGTATCTGAGAATGTCATCAAGTTATGTGATGAAGTAATTCTTTGCAGTCGCGATATTATTCTTGAAAATAAGAAGTATCGTAATGTTCTTTCATTATTTCCAAAAGGGCCATTTGATGTTGCAACACAATCAATTATGACTCTTTATTTATCTCACTTTATTCTCCAGGCGCTAGGCTGGGCCTCTGAAACTTCTAAGAAGAAACTTGGACTTGCTTCACTTCTCTATGATTCAATGCTTGATAACGAAGACCTTGCTTCGATACAGTCTCTTGAAGATCCGCAGCTTAAAATGTTTAAGGAAAGTGAGCAGGAAAATTATCGCATCCACCCTCTTAAGGCCGCCGAAATTGCACAACATTTCACAGGCTATCCTGAAGCAGACTTTGTCGTGGCCCAACACCACGAAAAACCAAAGGGAGATGGCTTTCCTAATAAGCTAAGTACAAATAAGCTAACGGCCCATTCATGTGCATTCATCCTAGCAAATAACTATATTTTAAAGTTATGTACGAGTACTGGTGGCAAAAAAAACTTATTAAATATCTTCCGAGAAATTAAGGAAGTTTATAATCAAGGTAACTTTAAAGACCCGCTTAATGCTCTACAAAGGACGATTCTGTAAATTAAAGATTTCTTAAAAATGGAGAACTTTTACACAATTAAAAACGAGTAAACTTTAATTTACATTCGTCCTGAGTAAACTAAACTCTTTGTATTGTTTTACAAATATCTCAATATTAAGGAGTCTATTGATGAAAAAACTATTATGCGCAGCTCTTTTTACAGTTGTTACTTCTTCTGCAATGGCAGCTCACGGGCCAGCTGGTTGTGGTCTTGGTGCAGTAATTTTCGAAGGAAAGTCAGGACTAGCTCTTAACGTATTAGCAGCAACAACAAACGGTATCTTTGGTAACCAGACATTTGCAATGTCAACAGGTACTCTTGGTTGTGAAGACGCAAAATCTGCACGTGTTGCAGCTGTTTCATTTGTAGAAAACAACATGATCGCACTATCAAGTGATATTGCTCGCGGTGAAGGTGAAAGCCTAGATGCATACCTTGCACTAGTAGATGCTCCAGCAGCTAACAAAACTAGCCTTAAGCAAAACTTTGATATGATCTTTGCTGAAAATGCTGACGCTCAAACAATCCACAATAACATCCAATCTATATTAGCGATGTAATATGATGGCCTACAGTGAAAGCTGTAGGCTATTTTTAATACGCCAAAGTTGATTAAGAATGAAATTACTTATTACTGCAACACTACTCGCCTTTGTCTTTGGACAAACTTCCTACGCAACGTGGGCCCCCTCTAGCTTAGACTCTTTTTCAAAGTCACAAAAGTGGTTAAAGCTTATCCGTTATGAAAAAGGACTGCTCGGTTACGAATCCCTTGTGAAAGCGAATGAGTACTTTCTCTCTAAAGAGGGAAAAACTTCACCTCTCCAAGAGTTAAAGAAATCAATCTCAGGCATTGAATCTGCTGCAATTGAAGATATGAATAATCATCCGAAGTGTCTTTTCCCTGCAAGATTTATGCTTTTAAAAGAACATAAGTTAATTAATCAGTCTCTTAATTTAAAGGACTGTCCTGCTTATCAAGCTTATATTGAAAAAATCGATATCTCATCTGTATCAATCATTTTTTCTTCTTACTTTATCGAGAAGCCAGCTTCAACTTTTGGCCACACTTTCTTTCGTGTTCGATCAAGCTCTTCGGAAAACCAAGATAATGATCTCTTAGATTATGGAGTCGACTTTAGTGCAAAGGTTGATACTATCAATCCTCTTGTCTATGGATACAAAGGGATCTTTGGTGGGTTTAAGGGCATGTATGCCATGATGCCATACTATGTAAAAGTTAAAGAATATAATAATATGGAATCAAGAGACCTTTGGGATTATGAATTAAACCTAGATAAGAAAGATCTCATTTATTTTCAGGCCCACCTTTTTGAAATGAATAGGGCCTACTTTGATTACCTCTACTTCACGAAGAATTGCTCTTATCATATTTTGGCCTTCGTTGATGCCATAAGAACAGATTGGAAACTAATCGACAATATTGATACTACTGTTCCACCTGTTGATACGATCTATGCTCTCTTCAAACAAAATGATATCGTAAAGAATATTAAAGTTAGGCCTGCTTCTTATACTAAGTTAAAGGCAAGATATAATAAGATGACTCCTGAGCAAGTTGAACTTTTTAAAGTACTTGTAAAGAACTCAAAAAATATTAGCAATATCAAAGATAATCCAAAGGAGCTCTTTGTTCTTGATACTTACAACCTCTATGTGGACTTTAAAAATGCTGATGTAGATGCAACCAAGTCCTTAAAAAATAAAGAGAAGAAAGAGTATCGAACAAAGAAGTTTCGTATCAATAGTAAGCGTGCAAAGCTTGCATCAAAGTCACAAGATATTAACTATGAATTTCTTATGCCAAAGTCCCCTGATAAGGGCCACCACACAAATCAGATAACTCTAGGTTCTAGCTTTGATACACATGGAGAATACCTAAACTTCGAATTTCGTGGCGCCCTTCACAATGCACTCGATCGCCAAGATGGCTACCTACCAATGTCCACGACTGAGCTCGTTAACTTAAAGTTTGATTACAATCGTTATCAAGAAGATAGACTCAGACTAGTTGATCTAAAGCTTGCCCGTATTGAGGCCCTAAGGCCCGTTAGTGTCTTTGCAAAGAAGCTTAGCTGGCAATTTGGTTTTGGATTTGCTGAAAGCTTTACATATCAAAGTCGTACGCTAAATCCCTATCTCGACTTTGATCTTGGCTACACACTTGGAAATGAAACATTTGCATTAGCAGCACTTATCGCTACTCAAAACTCGTATATCTACGAATCAGATTATGACTATGCTCTAAGTTATGGGCCAAAGCTAAGGCTTATTTATTCAGGTAAGTACTTATCATGGCAAGGAAGCTATCAGTACGTCTTTAGGAACCACACGAACTTAAATAAGCTCCATGAATGGAATACTGAGGCAAGGTTTCACTTCACTAAGAATGTAAGCCTAAAGATCGCTTATGAGTACTATGATAGTATTTACCAGAGAGCGATGGCGGGATTAAACTACTTTTACTAATTAATATAAGTTAAATTTTAATTGTTGCCAGCGTTTCAATAATTTTCTTATATGTATGCTTAGTAAATCGCTCACGTAATTTGGTGATTACATCTTCAACATTGATTTTCTGACGATCTTCAATTCGCTGATAAATCTCTTCAGTGAATGCTTCAGCAATAATAAGAACTTTTGCAAGTGGCGAGATATCATCTTTGAAACTTGTGGCAAAGCCAAGTCCATTTGATGTTCCATGATGCTGCATAATAATAACATCAGCACCTAGTGGACAGGAAGGATAGCGCCTAATAGCATCCGCGGCCTCAGCAGCGTGATTAATAATGATTTCCTTATCCTCTTCAGATACTTGAGGATCAAAGATAATTTTATCTTCATACATAAGGTCAGGATATTTCTTATACACCTGAACAAGGTACATATCATGAAAGTAGAGAACGAATTTAAGCTTTTCTTTGTGAGCAGGGCCACCCCACTCAACATTCTCAAGAATGTGAGAAGAAACATAACCTGCAATAATTGAGTGACTATAAAGAAAGCCCGATTTAAGAGCAGCTAGATCTTTTAAAATTGATTTAAGGTCTGGCACACTATCGATAACTTCTTCCATTGTATCCATACACATTTGAGATAGCTGGACGACTTCTTTAGTCACGCCTTCATCTTCAAATAATTGCTCTGCAATCGCATCAATACTCTGCTCGACAAAATCAAGAGACTCTTGTTGTGGTGTCTCTGGTGTTACTTTTTCCATACTTTCAATAAGTAACTCTGTAACTCTTTTCGTAAAAGCAAAACGCTCTCTTGCAGGAATAAGAAGATGGGAAACATTCTGATCCAAGAACTCTCTTACCTTGGGCCAAACATCACTGTCTGTATCATAGATTTTAGTCGGAGTTTTAACACCATCATTTTCAAGCATATAGTATGTGTCACAAAAGGCTTTATTAAATGGAAAAAAGAGACGAATTGGCATTTCATATAACTCTTCAGTTACAACGGCCAAAACTTCTCTTGGTGTTATTTTTAAGCATTCAAAAATATTTTGTAAAATTCCCGGAATATCAAATTGATTCTTTACGACATAATTTTCATCTGGAACAAGATCCCCTTCCCCAATGACAATTGAAGGGATGTCACGATCATTTTCAATAAGATTATGAAAGGCCAAAAGCGCCGTATCTTCCTCACCAATGGATGCCATTGTTACGAGTAAATCAATTGGAACCTCTGTGTCTTCGATATGAATGAGCGCCTCATCTAGCGATGACGTAAATATTAAATTCAACTCAGTATATGTTTTGAGATTTACACTATAAATTGAATTTAAAACTTCATTGTCACAAATAACTAAAGCGGTTTTCACAAAGTCCTCTTAAAATGATATCGTATTGTTGATTGTAACATATAATTACAGATGCTTAGCAACTTGCACACAAGGAAAAATATGCAATTTAAAGAAAATGAATTGGTTTTAGGAACAATTATTGAACGCTATAAACGTTTTTTATTAGACTTTAAATTGGATAAGAACTTTAAAGAGTATAAGTCTAAGGATACCTTAACTGCCCACCTCGCTAACACAGGAAGTATGAAGACCTGTTGGGAGCCAGACTGGAAAGTTCTCATGACTCACTCAGATGACCCAAAAAGAAAACTAAAATTTTCTGCTCAAATGATATCTAATGGTGACTCTTGGATTATGGTTAATACTGGGCTGACAAATAAAATTGTTCAAGAGGGCCTTGAATTAGGAAAATTTAAAGAGCTTAAAAATTATGAATACTTTAAAAGTGAAGTAAAAATAGGAAAAAGTAGAATTGACTTTCTCTTAAGTAATAAAGAGATCGATAAGAAAGATCTACAACTTGAAGACTCAAGCTTTAAGTATAACTTTGTTGAAGTAAAGAATGTTACTTTAAAAGTTGGTGAGCAAGCTCAATTTCCGGATGCAGTCTCAACTCGTGGACAAAAGCATCTTGAAGAGCTTATGGCCTTAAAAGAGCAAGGTCATGAGGCCACAATGCTCTATATTATTTCACGCGAAGATGTGAAAAGCTTCAATGTTAGTGATATCGATAAGGAATACAAGAGATTACTAATTAAGGCCAAAGAAGTTGGGGTACAGATACTTGCCTATCAACTTAGTTTAAATGAGAACGAAATAGCAATTGCAAAAAAATTGAAAGTTGTCCTATAAATTAGTGGATTCAAATTTCTCAATATGATTTGCGAGCTGAGAGTAAACGCGACTCTCGTTTGGAATCTTTGTCAGAAGATGATTGAATTTCTGCAGGTTATCTTTATTAATAAAGCGATAAAGCTCTTTTGTAATAAGAGAGTTCTCATTACTACGACTAGAAGCTAAGACCGTTACAATTTGATCACTTACTTTATCTTTAAATTCTTTAGATACTGCATATTTTTCTAATTCTAAAATAATAAGTGAATGAAGATCTTTTCCGTACACTCCTTGCGACAATTGAATAAGTGCATTTAATGATCTCAGATCACTCTTTTGTGTACTTAATAGTAAAACAAGATTCTTCTTTAAATCTTCATTTCCAAGGTCAATAAAGTCTAAAGCTGTTGTGATAATAGAATGAGAGCGAAAGCCTCTTTTTAATGTGAAGTTATATAGTTGATTGATATTTTCATTAATCTTGGCCGTTACAAAATCACCATACTTATCATAATTTTCAGAAACCTCTTCACTTGTGAAGTATTCCTGACAAATATTTCGCATACAACCCTTGAGTTTAGATAAGGACTCTTCATAAGACTTATACATATGCATGTCCTCAACCCTTCTCTTCTTTAGAGCGCGGGCCGTAACGTCATCAGACAAGGAAGCAATAGATCGTTTAACAAAATCAGGTGAGCGATCAACATGCTTATAAGGGTTCGCACCACTGCCAAGCTCTTGCTTAAGAGTACTCTCAATATCACTACTCGTGAAAAATACAAATGCACTTAATGATGCAATAACGACAGTATGAACTAAGCCTTTAATCATTTCTTTCCTTAAATGTTTAACCAACCTTTTTACTCGTTTCGGTTAATTTTAGGAAAAAATTAAGTTTTAGTTTTAGTTCATATGTAAATTTGATAACTTACAATGAATTTAAATGATGATAGTGCTCAATTAATTGCTCAACACAATTAAATCCCTTTAATTCCATATCATTTAAGATGGCCTTATTAAGATCTTGTAAAAGCTTTGGACCTTGAAAAACAAATGCAGAATATACTTGTAAGCACCTTCCCCCATCACGCCAGTATTCCACAACGTCTTCATAGGATGAAAATCCACCTACACCGATGAATTCTAAATTAGGATACTCTTTCATTTTATCAAGACAGGCCTTACGAATTCCACGGGCCTTTTTAAGTAGAAGCTTTCCAGAGACACCACCGGCTCCACGCTCCTGCATAATAGTCGTATTAGTAGCAATAATCCCTGTAAGTCTATAATCACTTGCAACTTTGATAATACTATCAATCTCATCTTCTTCGATATCAGGAGATATCTTTAAATAGAGATCGACCTCACCTTCTTTGCGCTCAAGAGCTGCAAAAATCTTCTCTAATGATTCACGAGTTTGATGAGAGCGAAGTCCTGGGGTATTAGGAGAAGAGACATTAATGACAATATAATCAGCTAATTCTTTAAAATCTTGATATAGAGATGCGTAGTCTTCGTAAGCAAGTTCATCTGGCGTATCCTTGTTCTTACCAATATTTACCCCTAAAGGAATTGAACGTTGGGCCAAGCGAACCTGATTCTTAAGAAACTCTCCACCTTCATTATTAAAACCCATACAGTTGCGAATCGACTCTTCTTCAATATAGCGAAAGAGTCTTGGCCTCGGATTTCCGGCCTGTGGCCTAGGGGTAACTGTTCCAACTTCTACCGCACCAAAACCAAGGTTTGAAAGAAATTGATAGCCTCGACAGTTTTTATCAAGACCAGCAGCAAGTCCAATAGGAGTTGCCCAAATATTATTTCCAACTTTTAATTTTAAATTATCACGACGATAGCTTGGAAAAATTTCAGACATAACTGGAAACTTTTCCATCAGATCAATCGTTAGGTCATGAGCATCTTCAGCATCTAGTTTGAATAAGAAATTGCGTGCAAGAGAATAAATCATTAGTACAGCTTAACAAAGTCACCTTCGTGAACAGAGCCTCCAGAGTGTAGGATACCAATTGAAGCGTCTGCACCGATAAAATCGACAATCTCAATTGTTCCTTTAATCTCCCCTTTAGAAACACCAATGAGTGCCCCTGTCTCAGGATCATAAATATCAACACCTTCAGTTACAACTTTTAAAACGTCACCGATATTAAGCCCCGAATCTCTTCCAGCATTAATATAGATATTATTTCCAATAATCTTTGCAACACGGCCTATCCATTCTAATTTTTGGGCCGTATCAAGAATCCTTGGGATTGATTTTCTAACAGAAACCTTTGTTACATAACGAAGAAGATCTTGGCGATACTTTGACTGAGAGTCTCGATCAGATTTAAAGAAACGATAGCTATTATCATCAGCATAACCATCGAGAGTATCCGTATAGATTTCTTTATTTGAATTTACATCATAAATTCTAATTTCAACTTTTGCTTCACTGTAGCTCTTTGTACTTCTAACGAATCCAACCTCATCAGACTTCTCTCTAACTCGGGCCTCAATAATTCGTCCAAAAATGACAAAGTTTACACCTTCACCTTTGGCCTTTCTTGTCATTTGAACCAGCTTAGAGCCACCTTGCGAATAAACTTGCTTAGATGAACCAAATAATCTTGCTGACATCGGATCAACGATAAATTGTCCTGTCTTTTGAAGTTCACGGCGTAATTCTTCAGTAGCTACAACACCTAGGTCTTGCCCTCCAAATGGGGATTCGTTGAAGAAAGTTAATAGTGCAACTTTCTTCTTAACACCTGTAAAGTGTTGACGCTGAGTCGTTCTTTCTTTTCTTCCGTGATAGTCTCTTCTTTGCGGAGGTGCTAGAAGAGAACACGACGTTGTAATAATCAGTAAAATTGGCAATAAATACTTAATCATAGATTCTTGGCCTTAGTGGCTTCCTTATCTTCTTTAATAACTTTTCCATTCTCTCCAGCATGAATAATATTGAAGACAAATGGTAAATTTTCATCTCTTATAATTGAAGCTTGATCTGATAGCTTTGTGTTAGAAAACTTCTTTAATACATCCATGGCCTTATCTTTATCACCAGAGAATGTAATACTAATACTTACAACATTTTGAAGAGTTGAAGTAATTTGTGGATCAAAGAAGTAAACAACGCCCTCTTCCTTAAGCATACCTGCAAAATCAAAAGCTTCATTAATATTGCGAGTATTTCTTAGAACAATATCAAAAGAGTTCTTTACAGAGACTTTCTCTTTTATTGTTCTCTTTAGGCCTTTCATTTCAGAAATTGGTAGCTGATAAACAAAGCTTGCGATATCTGAACTTTGCTTATGTGGGTCTACTGTTGAGTACTGCTGTCCTTTGGCCTCAAAGTCTTTAAAGTTTACAATTGTTCCATCACGTAGATCCGTTAGGACAATCCCACCATAAGTTTGAATATTGATTTGTTTTTGTTTTTCGTCTTTAAATTCTTTTTCAAGAACAATATCAAGAGTTAGCATAAGTGAATTTCTTAATTCTTCCTGACGACTCCCTAAGATTTCACCTTCGCTTGAGCGTAAAGTAGAAAGAGGCTTCTTTAAATGCTCAAAGATCTCTTGTCTTGTCGACGGATTGACAATTTCAATTCCTTCTAAAAAGACACCACCAATATTTCCCGTTAATTCTTTGATCCAATGGTCTTCTACAACATCTGTAAATTTAGATTTAGAACTTACCCCTACTTCTTCCCAAGTAAGGTCTTTAAGCTTGTAATTGATATTTAGATATAGCTTAGTGAAGTTCCTTGTCTTACCTTGCCCGATATAGCGATAATAGATCTCAGAAACAAGTTTACGGTCAACTTTTGCATCAATATTGTAGTAGTGAGTATCTGCACGAGATAGAGACTTAGACATTTTCTTTACTGTATAAGAAGAGATGATCGAGTTAAATCCACCAAAAGAAGCACGTGCCTTAAGTCTCTTACTTCTTAATCCTCTTTCATATCTTTCAAGAGCACTACCAGTTAGAGTAACAGGATTCCCTTCTTCATCCACAGCACCAGTTTGGCGATCATATGTCTCTTTGATCGGAGCAAAGTACTCTTCGAATTGCGTTTCATAATTCTGCCAAAATGTCTTAGTGTCTAGACCTAGTTTTTCAAGCTCTGAATCAAGAACATTTCTAACTGCATTAGAATAAAGCTGCTCTTTAATAAAAGATAAAGAGTCTCCTGTTTTTGATGTGAACTGGCCTCTTGCACTTACTGATGCTGCAAGAGTATTTGTTGCTAAAAATAGCAATAATATTAGTTTCTTCATTATCCATCCCTAGATTTAAATATATCTTTAAGTATTTTACCCTACATCGCTAATTTTTCCATCAATAATAAACTTCACCGCATCAGCATCAAAAATCTCATTAATTTTTGCCGCCATTTGTGGTGTTGGGTTTACTAGATAGTCACTTCCTAGTGGCATCCTCGCTCTTCCAGAATCATGTTCAAAAATAATATGAAGAGGAACAGTTCCGCGATGACCTAAAATCGTCTGCTTAAGACGATTTAAACGGCCTTCATTTAAAGAAGTCATTGGAACATTAAGACGAACAGATGACACTCTTTCTTCAGCCTGCTCTTTTAGCTTTTGAATCTTTGACGGGAAGAATTTTCGCGGTTCTTCGGCCAAATTGACCTGTCCTGTCATAATGATTGGATCATCACTTAATAGAATTTCTTCATATTGAACAAATGTTTTTGGGAAGACAATACACTCAATTTTACCTGACAAGTCCTCTAGGGTAGCAAAACACATGCGATCGCCTTTCTTTGTCATGATCGGTTTTCTCTCAACGATCATCCCAGCAAGGACCATATCTCTTTTTGAAGTTCCATCAATATCTTGAATTTGCCCAATTGGCATTGAGGCCATCTGCTCAATCACGCCTTGATATCGATCAAGCGGGTGACCTGATACATAAACTCCGATTAACTCAGCTTCATAGAGAAGTTTTTCTCTATCGTCCCAGTCGGCCGTATGTTCAATATCAAGTTGGTTAGCACCGGTATCGACAGACCCTTCGGCCATATCAAAGAGATTAGTCTGTCCCATCTCTTTTTCTTTTTGGCGCTTACTTGCGTAAGCAACAACCATTTCCATATTTTCAAGCATCGTGCGACGGTTTAGTTCATTTTCGCAACCATCGAATCCACCTACGCGAATTAATGCTTCAACTGTTCTCTTATTAACTTGTCTAAGATTTACTCGCTCACAGAAATCAATGAAGCCGACAAATGGCCCATTTTCGGTACGCTCGCGTACAATCTCTTCAACAGCACCTTCACCAACACCTTTAATTGCACCCATACCAAAACGAAGATTGCCATCAACAACGTTGAATAGCCAAAGCGACTCATTCACACATGGAGCAAGTACTTCAATATCGTGATTTCTTGCATCGTTAATAATTGTCGTAATCTTATCTGTATTAGAAAGTTCCGTACTTAATAGACCAGCGTAAAACTCTGGAGGGTAATAAGTTTTTAAGAAAGCTGTTTGGTATGCAATATATGAATAAGCAACGGCGTGAGATTTGTTAAAACCGTATTCCGCAAATTTCGCCATCTGATCATAGAGAGTTTCTGCAATCTTAAGATCGTAATTTCTCTCTTTAGCACCATCTAAGAAAATTTGCTTATGGCGCTCCATCTCCTTAAGCTTCTTTTTCCCCATCGCCTTACGAAGCATATCCGCTTGACCAAGAGAGTATCCTGCAACCTTTCGGGCGATATTCATAACCTGCTCTTGGTAGATAATGATCCCGTAAGTATCGTTCAGGATTGGCTTTAGATCTTCAAATGGATAAGTTTCTTCCTTACGCCCGTGCTTAATTTCAACGAACTCATCGTGCATTCCCGATCCCATCGGACCTGGACGATAAAGAGCGTTAATGGCCGTAATATCATCGAGTGTGTCTGGAGAAATACGACGACATAAATCCTGCATCCCCGAAGATTCCAGTTGGAAAACTCCAATCGTATCCCCTTCAGAAATGAGGTCATAAACTTTTTCATCTTCGTAGTCGATTGCCTCAATATCGAAGTCAGGCATATAGTCACGCTTAATAAAATCCGAAGCGTAATCAATTACAGTTAGAGTTTTAAGTCCAAGGAAGTCAAATTTTACAAGTCCAATTAACTCCGAAAAGTCCTTATCAAATTGAACAACTTTTTCACCCTTAGCACCTTTAAAAAGTGGACAGTAATTTACAAGTGGCTCTGAGGTAATGATAACTCCGGCCGCGTGAATACCGGCGTGGCGATAAAGTCCCTCAAGTCTTTTTGAAATGGTAAAGATTTGGCGAATCTTAGGATCTGTTTCAATAAGCTCCTGAAGCTTCGGCTCCATCTCAATTGCTTTATCTAAAGTGATTCCGATTTCATCAGGAATCAACTTTGAAATCATATTGGCTTCAGCAAATGTTAAATCATAAACACGGGCAACGTCTTTTACAACGGCCTTTGCCTGAAGCTTACCAAAAGTAATAATCTGACCTACTTTATCTTCACCGTACTTTTGAGTTACATATTCAATAACTCGCTGACGTCCGGCCTGACAAAAGTCAACGTCAAAGTCAGGCATCGAAATACGCTCAGGGTTAATGAAACGCTCAAAGAGAAGGTTATATGGAAGCGGGTTAATATTGGTAATCGTAAGTGAATAAGCGACAAGTGAACCAGCACCAGAACCACGTCCAGGGCCTACAGGAATTCCATTATCTTTTGACCACTGGATAAAGTCGGCAACGATTAGGAAGTACCCAACGAATCCCATTTGAATAATAAGATCTGTTTCATATTTAAGACGTTCGTAATATTTAGGCTTCTGCTCTTCCCAGTCTGGTTGATTTACAATATTTCTAAATTGTGGTCCATCAAAGCGGGCCTGAAGTCCCTCATTAACCTCTCGTATGAAATATTCTTCAAGAGTTTCTCCTGTATCAATCTCATAATCTGGCAGATGATAAATTTGGTTACCGTTTTCATCTTCCCAAGAAAGTTCAACATTACACTTATCTGCAATCTCAAGCGTGTTATCACAAGCATCTGGTGCATAGTGAAATGCTGCCCTCATTTCTTCAGGTGACTTGTAATAGAATTCTTGCGACGTCATACGCATACGATTTTCATCGGCGTAGGTCTTTCCTGTTTGAATACAAAGAAGAACTTCCTGAGCAGTCGCATCTTCAGGAGTCATATAATGTGAGTCATTTGTCGCAACAAGCTTAATGTCGTTCTTGCGAGCAAAATCAATAACTCTTTCGTTTACAATTCTTTGCTCCGGAATACCATTTTCTTGGATCTCAAGATAGAAGTCGTCTGGACCAAAGATATCTCTTAACTTTTCAATAGCACGGATGGCCTTATCATCTTGGCCAGTAAAGAAGTTGTAACCAACTTCTCCCTTAAGACATGCTGTCGTACAGATTAGACCTTCTGAGTACTCTCGAAGTAGTTCAACGTCAGCGCGCGGCTTATAATAGAAACCTTCAAGATACGCTTTTGAAAGAAGCTTACATAGGTTTTGATAACCTGTATTATTCTTTGCAAGAAGAATAAGGTGGTGAATTTGTCTTGAAGACTCTTCCGCATCTTGGGAACTAACACTTGCGGACTTCTTTGCAGCACGACGATCAAAGCGAGAACCAGGAGTAAAGTAAATTTCTGAACCAAGGATAGGTTTGATTCCTGCATCCTTACAGCGAGTATAGAAATCAATGGCCCCAAACATATTTCCATGATCTGTCTGAGCAATGGCCGGTACCCCAAGCCTCTGCGCTTCAGGAATTAGATCCTTTAAGCGAATCGCTCCATCAAGAAGAGAATATTGCGTATGTAGGTGTAAGTGAACAAAACTATCAGGGTGTGTTTCTTTTAGTGATTTCGTTTCGCTAGTTTCATTAGATTCGACGTTACTATCTTGTTCCATGGAGTCCTCAAAATGTCTTAATTAATCAGTGTGTCGTGCTTTTAAATTATCCCATTTTAAAGGTGTTTTGTCATATTCTTAGAGTTTATTTGCTAACCAAATTACAAACACATAACGCACAGCCTTGCCAATATACATGGTGAGAAAAACATATTTGGGATGACAACGAAAATAACCCAGTGCAACGGCCAGTGGATCCCCAATAATGGGAAGCCATGTCAAAATTGCTAGTCCTGGCCCATAGTTTTGAATTAGGCCCTGCCAGCGATTGATTTGATCTTTACTAATCTTTAGATATTTTTCACACCAACTTAGCTTTCCCATGTGACCAAGATAGAAACAACTTACCCCACCCAGAAAGTTTCCAAGACTGGCAGACCAAAAGATATCAATCTTTGAAAGCCCTGCCTTAACAGCACCAAAGAGAAATGCTTCTGAACTAAAAGGAAGAATGGTTGCGGCGGCAAAGCTGATAAAGAAGAGCCCTACTATGCCATATTCATGAATAAATTCCATTACGAGTTATTATGATGATTTCTCTACATTTAATCAAAATCTTTTCAAGTTTTAACAATACAATTTGTTATATGTTCAAACGAAAAAGGGATAAGTAATGGTTAACTACACTCCGCCTATCGAAAGAGATAAGGCCCCAAGACAAAAAGAAAAAGATGAATTATTCACTTCCAGTTATAATATTATCAATCGAGTTATCAAGGAGTTCATCCCCCTCCATACGGATATGGATATGCAGGAAGCTGGAGAATACTTTATAAAACACAATATAACGGGACTTCCCGTGGTAAATGATTATGAAAATATCGTGGGCTTTCTTTCACAAAAAGACTGCCTCAAATACAGCCTCGACGCTAAGTATTACAACCACCCCTCTTCTCTTGTTGAACACTATATGAGCGAAAATGTAGTGACGATCCCAGCAAAGTCCACTTTAACCTTCATTGTTGAGCTCTTCCTTCACTATCCCTTTCATGCCTTTCCTGTGGTGGAAAATGGAAAAGTCATTGGAATCATTGAAAGAACGACTGTTTTTGAAGTGATTCATAATATGAAAGGGACCAACTGGTAGACCAAACTACATAAATCTTACTGACATTCAAATCGGCTGTTTACATTTTTGATACAGTTTGTGTACAAATGCGTTCAACTTTTACTTTTAAGTCGATAGAACTCCCCCATTGGAAACAATCTGGGAGGATTCGATGAAAAAGTTATTAGTTTTTATTTGTACATTTTTAGCACTCACAACTAACGCGCAAGTTAGCAAGTGGTGTAAAGACACGAGTTTTATTTTAGAGAACGCAATTGTATCAGGTTTTGAAAGCGTGACATACGAAGAGGAATTAGAAATCCTTTTAGATGCTTCACACTTTGTTCTAGATAGCACTCCAAAAAAGAACTTCTTCTACTTCTACACAACTCTTGCAAGTGCAATTGAGGGGACAGAAATTTACGATTCACCAGAACACAAAGTTCTCTTTCTAAGAAGACATTTAAGAGACGCGATTGGTGACCTAAATAAATTTCACGACAGACTCTCTAGAAGACTTTGTCTTTGGTGTTACGGAAACCATAGAGAGTACGTTGAAGATATCCTTTCAAGAGGTATCTCTGAAGGTGAAAGATCAAAGAATGATGAAACAGAAATTGCAGTCTTAAATCGTGTTGCAGCTCTGGCCATTGAATTGATCGAAGAAAGTACATTTTCTAGAAGCTATGAATGTGCAAAAAAGAGCTTAACTTTTGTTCTTGTCACAAACGATGTCGTGACTAAGAGAAAGAATGTTTTAAGCGCATACAGAATTATGAGAAATAATGGTTGTAACTAATAAGTTAGAACTAGGGAGAGAGAAATGAAAAAAGTATTAATCGCAGTATTTAGTACAGTCATCTTAAGTACAAATACTTATGCACTTTTTGGTGGTAAAGATAATGGCATCACGGGAATGTACAAGGGTAAAGAAAGCATTTCCTTAAACTACGATGGTGTTAAACTCCTTAACAAATGCTCATTCGATGGAAGACTTGGCTACAATGCACTTTCACTAGGTGCTGCTGGAGCAGCGTGGTCACTTGGACCAATTGGGATCATCGGAACATTCATCCTGGTTCAAAGTTACAAGCAATCTGTATGCTTTAACAATAGCTATGTTCGCGAAAATATTTTCAAAGTAAAACTTGAAGCAAAAGTTGTTGAGACAAGTTCAGAAAGAATTACTCTTATGATTTCTTCACAAGACAAGAAAAAGTGTGCAGGCTTCTCAATCAAGCTAATCGGTGAGCCCGATGGTTTTGGAGGATATGATCTATTCAAAAACAAAGAATCATACTTAAAAAATGAGGTCTTTGGTACTGCAACTTATGCGCAAAAAGAATTAGATATTGCAATTTCACAAGAGATTTCAATGCTAACAAAAGGTCGCAATGGACACAACTGCATATGGGATCTTAAGCACGGATTAAACGTAAACCTAAAAAAATAATATTATAAGGATAAAGAATGAAAAGATTAATTGCAGCAATTACCCTACTGACACTCTCTTTAAGTACTCAGGCACTTGGAAAGAAATCAATTGAAGGCGAATATAGTGGAAAGAAAAAGATCTCTTTAACTTACACTGGTTATTTTGAGATTGATTGTGGCAAGTTTCTTTGTTTTGATTACGAAGACTACTATCCAAAAAGTAAGACTCTAAATATTAAATTAGACGTTCAGATTACAAAATCAAGTACAGGCAGAATCACTATTCTAATAAAGTCACAAGACAGAAAGAAATGTGCAGGTTTTGCAATGAGTTTCATCGGTGAAGAAGACGGTTTCGGAGGATACGATTTATATCGTAACAAGAAAGACTATTTACAAAACCTTAATATCGGAACTCTGACTTACCAAAAAGGTAAAGTGAATATTTCAATCCCTGAGAATATGACCCAAAAAACAAAGGGGACAAATAATTACAATTGTACTTGGAATTTAGATTACGGACTTGATTTAAAAGTAAAATAGATTGGATATTCAAACAACTTCCCCATATTTATCAGAAAAGCATTCTGTAGAAATTTACAACTACGTGAATGCTTCTCTTTATCTAAGAGATACGTGGCTTAAGAAGAAAGAACTTAACCCCAACTTCTCAATTAGATCATGGGCCCAAAAGCTAGGAATAACTTCTCATTCTCAGCTTCACCAAGTTCTTAATGGGAAACGCAATCTTCCAAGTAAGTATATTATGACTCTTACAAAGGACTTAAAACTTACACCAGAAGAAGCTGACTATTTTGAAAAGCTTGTTAAACTTCAGGCCGCGAAGTCTGAAGAAGAAAAGATTTTCTATTTAAAATCGATTCAAAGAAATAATGAAACTCTTGAAGTTTATGAAGTCGATAGTTACGAGTTAATTCGTAACCCTCTTAACTTCTTTATCCTTGAATTATTTTGCTTGATTAATACAAATCTTACACCAATTAAGATTCAAAAATTATTAATTCATAACTACCCTCTTACTGAAATTAGAAAGAGTGTCGATTTATTAACAAAGCTTGAAATGCTCACTCTTATTGATGGGAGCTACCGCAAGGCCCATGGGACAGTCTTTACAGCAAATGACATCCCAAATCTTGCTAAGCAAGAGTATCACAAGAATATTGCAGAACTAGCAAAAGAAGCCGTAGAGAAACAAGATGTGAAAGAGCGAGAGTTCTCTGGTTTTACATTTGGAATACGCTGCGAGAATCTTCCAAAAGCAAAAGAAGAATTAAGAAAATTCAGAGAAGAATTTTCTCAAAAGTTTATCGAAAAGGACTTTGAAGGAAATCAATTATATCACTTAGCAATTAATTTTTTTGCTATTTCAAATAAGGTTGACCAATGAGAGTACTTTTAATTTTAGCACTATCTTTTTTAACTCTTTCCACTCATGCAGGAGAACGTCCACTTCTTCGAGAAGGTGGCTCAGGAGTTGGTAATGGTGGCGATACTGTTAGACTACGTTTTATCAGTACAGGAAATGGAATTTTGGAATATTATAAAGAAGGCTTTAAGTCGATAAGTGACGTACTAATATCACCTCTATTTCTGAAGCCCCATTTAAATATCAAAACAATTAGTACATCGAAGGAAATCTTAATTGATAACCTTGGAAACCCAGTTAGTGCTATTGGAGAGCCCGGTAAAATCACACTCTATGTTGGAGAGGCAATACCAGAGCTTCACTGGAATAATATTTTTAAGAACTCTCGCCTTGCTAATATCATGGTTCTTCATGAGCTACTTAGGGCCCAGGGAATCAATGATGATAATTATGTCTACTCAACAAAAGTATTGGTTAAACAAGATATTTTAAGTTTTGGAGATTTTAAAATGAAATGGGCCAAACAGTCTTTTGATATTGTCGAAAACACTCAACTGCGCTCTTTTAATTCACGCTCAATCAAAGAAGAACTTTCATACTTTATGCGAGGAAATACTGCTCTTGATAGCTATAACACTATCGATCTTGCGCCACTCATTACTCTTAATCTGAAGTTATCAAAAGAGCTATATGCAAAGTCTGATGATCTAAATCGATTAAAGAACCTAAGAGCAGATTATAAACTTCTTAGAGATATCATCCCAATGGTGGACCAATTATCATTTTCTCAGATTGATAATAATCCGAACTACGCTTTATTAAATCGCCTAACTCTTATCCTTCTAAGGGACTTCTTCTTTAAAATTAGAATGACTAATTTTGAACCGACTGAAGAAAATAGTTATATTATTTCAAACTATACGAATGATCTTTTAAGCGCGATTAGCTTTGCATCAGAAGACTGGATGATATGTACCGGAATTGAGCAAAGTCTCACGGCCCTATCAAATAGTTCACTGGTATTTGATAGCAACGATCTTAAAATGATGACTTCCGCGACGATTACCCTACTAAACGATAGTAAATGCTATTAGGTTTCAATAACTTAGTATCTGTAAATATTGCAGATACTAAGCTCTTTTCTTGAACGTGACCATGACTTCTGCGAATATACGGCATAAAAGTTTATAGAGAGACAACATGGTTTTTACTCGTAAGAAAAAAACACCAAAGAATAAGGAACAGCTTGAGTTTAACTTTGAGCTTCCTCGCGAAAAGGATCGCAACTTCCACCTAGGTGGAAAGTCTTTCTATTTCTTCGATTTTGACGACAATGTCGTTTTCCTTTCGACTCCAATTATCATCTTTCACAATGAGACAGGTGAAGAAAAACTTCTTTCTTCTCATGAATTTGCTGCTCATAACAAGATCATTGGAAAAGAAGGCCCATACGCAAATTATCACATGGATTTCGACGATGAGACGGGAACTTTTAGAAATTTCCGCGATTCAGACCTTTCGCTTACTCAACGACTAACCGGAAGAAAGCAATCACTTATCACAGATATCCAGGATGCACTTGAAAGAAGTGATTCGACTTGGAAAGCTCCGAGTTGGAATCACTTCTTCCATGCAACTTATAATCAAAGACCTGTTTCAATCATTACAGCTCGTGGTCACAGAGAGGATACGATTAAGCAAGGGATTGAAGTTATTTATAATGAAGGTCACCTGCCTAATATGCCAAACTTCCACACTGTTTATGCCGTCTCAAACCCTGAGACACGTGTACGCCTTGGTGGACGCGATGAAGATTATAATGTGCCTGAGCTTAAGTACAAGGCCATCATTGAATCAGTTGAACTTGCTATTCAAAAATACGGCTACTCTGATTATCACCGCTTTGGAATGAGTGATGATGATGCTGGTAATATCGACCTGATTACAGATGCAATGAAAGAGCTAAAGGCAAAGTTTCCACGTATGTCTTTCTTCGTTATTCAAACTTATGACAATGGTTTTGAAAAACGCGAAGTTCATGAGCACTCTGTTGAAACAATTTTCTCTAAGCATGAGTCACGCCTAGACCAGCTTAACCTTTTTGCACAATAATCTAGTAAAAAACTGAACACTGCCTAGGCAATTATCAAAAAAGTATTTTCAACTGTTAAAATCCAGTAAGATTTCTCCATGGAAAAGAAATTTATCAAGCAAGTCTTCGCAACATTCTTCATCTTCTTATTTTCGGCCCTAATGTCCAATGCATTTAGTAAGGACCTTTTAAAGCTAATCCAGTAACAACATTTAATATTTACAGCAATTTAACACTACTTTCTAAAGAAGCTGATTTTTATCAGTTATTTTATTTATAAATATTTATTATCTCTATCCGATAATACAAACATGTTCAAAGTAAAACAGTTTGTAATATTAATAACTTCTATCGCTTTCCTCTTAGTAACATTAACGTCATGTTCTGCAGGAGCAGACGAGGAAACCCTAAAGAAAGTAAATATTGGCAATGAGCAGCTTCCTCTGGGAGAGCTCTATATCGATAATATTACGATCTTAACCCCTGGTTACTACACTCTGGGAGAGACTATTTCGATCTCGGTTAACTTTAATAAGGCCGCAACAGTTATTAGTGGCACTCCCCGACTTGAATTAGAAATTGGTGCCACAACTGTTTTTGCAGACTATGTCTCAGGAAGTGGAACTGATGAATTTATTTTTGAATATATCGTGACCGTAACAGATAATGACGGTGATGGCATATCAGCGATCTCCCCTCTTGATGTTTCAAGTGCAACGATTGAAGACGACCAAGAAAATACATTAACAAGTATCTTTACCGATAAGAACTTCCCTTCTGTTTTTGTCGACACCCAAGCACCAAGTTTTACTTCAATAACACTTCCAACAGATGGCAGCTACATCATTGATGATATCTTAAACTTCGCAGTAACCTTTGATGAAAGTATTGTGGTAACAGGAAGTCCAAGGATTCAGCTACAACTTGATAGTGGTAACGTCTTTCTTGATTACAAGAGTGGTTCAGGAACAAATACACTTAACTTTGAATATACAATCACAAGTGCTGATAATGACCCAACAGATGGAGTTCTTCTCTCATCATTAATTGAGCTTAACGGTGGAACAATTAAAGACTATGCTGGCCATGATGCAAGCCTGGCCATAACGACAGGGGACACTAGTGGTATCAAGATTACAAATGATATTCCACACACAATAAGTTTTTCAATCAATAGTGGCGCAAGTGCAACTAATCAAACGAGTGCAACTTTAAGTATTACAGCTTCAAATGCTAATGAAATGTATATTACAACAGATGCGAGTTGTTCATCGGGAGGTAGCTGGCAAACCTATGCAACATCTCTTCCTTGGACTCTTTCTTCATTAAATAGTGTCAACAATGTCTATATTAAATTTAGAACGGCAACACTTTATGAGTCGGACTGCCTTAGTGATGACATCATTCACGATGATATCGCTCCAACGGCCCCTACTATAAATTTAAATTCAGATGCAACAATAAACGCATCGGATTCATTTTCATTAGCAAACGCTGACGCAACTGGAAGCACTATTAAGGCTTATGAAGTGGCAATTTCATCATCTCCGGCAGAAGCAGATATTTTACCTGGAGCAAATTATACTCCCTTTATGTCAGCTTCATATCAATACACTGGTGTCACACTAACAGAAGGAGAGCAATATTATCTCCTTTTAAAAACAATTGATGCTGCAGGAAATGAAACAATAACTTCATCTACTTCATGGTACGTTCTAGCACCGCCAAATAAGATTAAAAACCTCTCTCTAGTAGAGAGAACAACTGATTCAATTAAGATTGCTTGGACTACTCCAGATCCTAATGGCCCAGCAATTACAGGATATCAAATTGATTACAAAGAAGGTGTTGGAAGTTGGCAAACAATCACGACTTCGCATCCCCTAACTGACTTTACGCACACAGGACTTACACCAGAAACAGAGTATAGCTACCGAGTCTATGCAACAAATGGTGCCTATAATTCTGAATCATCGAATATACTAATTTCAGAGACTCTTCCAGATATTCCTATATTTCAATCCAACTATATGGCCGTCAATGTAGGAGGCGCAACTTCTTGTCGTCTCGTTTCGCTTGAAGATGGAAACACTTTTGAACACAATGGAACACCAATTGCAGGAACTTTTAATAAGACTGATACCCATAGTTTCACCTGTGCTCAATTCGACACTATTGAAGCAACAGGAAAATTCTTTGTTGCAGGAAGAAGAAGTGATAGCAATAGTACTTCAGCAAGTAAGAACGCTAATATCGTTTGGAACCCTACAAGCTGGGTAGGAAAAAGCTTTCTCTTTAATCATACAAGACAAAATGTCAGCAATATTTCAGTTTACGCCTACACTGACTCTGATATTGAAATCACAAGAAATGGTTCTGTCGTTACCTCTGCTAGTCTAGTTGCAGGAACTTCAACAACCCTAACGGTTTCAACATATGCTTCTTATGAGCTTAACTCAACGGGATATATACTGGCCTATATGATGGCAGGAACAGGTTCTGATCATGTGGATCCCAAACCTCTTCTACCAAAGGCCACAGACATCATTGGCTTCCCATCAACAACTGGAAATATCACAACTGCGGCCAGTAGCAATAGTGTAACAATCTACAACTCAGAGTCCACAACTCAAGCTGCGACTCTTACGGCAGGTACAACTTACGCACACATAGTGAGTGGAAATCGAAACCTCTATGACACACAGGCAACACGTATTGTTTCAGACGTCTCCATCCCAATGATTGGAAACTCAACAGCTGATTCAAACGGATACTGTGCAGCACCATTTGTACCAACAGCGTTAATGAAGAACTCGTTTGGAATTAATACCAATGCTGACTTTGTTGCCTTCACTTCCCTCTCACCAGCTATTATCACAGTAACTGATGGAAGCGATGGTTCAACATCAACAATAACTTTGACGCGCACAACTAACGAGGACAACGTCCCTTATCGTGCCTACCTAAGCACCAATATTGCTTCTGGCACAGTATTTGAGTCCCCTGATAAGTTTCAAGCTTGGTATCAGCCTAATAATAATAGTGCAAGTGGTGACGAAGATGAGACCGTGTTATTTGGCTGGTAGCGCAATCAAATCTAACACTTTCTAACTATTGTGCTTCATCTTTTGCTTTGGCGCTTGTTTTTCACTAGAATTTCATATCTCATAAATCAAGATAAGGAGTTCAAATGACAAAGATCGCAAAAATTACATTATTACTACTTTTAGCATCTTCTGCCTTATCAATGGATTGTACCGCCTCTAAGAGATACCTAGATGACAGAGGGCAATCTCAACTTAAAGAAATAAAACTTGAAAGAGCGTTTGATTATACAGATGCAAAGATTCACGCAGATATCGATGAAGCATACTTCGTTTTCACAAAGTACGACGAAGAGCAATTTGTCGCTAAAATCACATTTGGTCCCGACTACACTAAAGGGATTGTCTCAACTGCAACATTCGATCAAAACAGCCGCTTTGAGCTAGTTAACGTCGATGGTGCAACTGTTTATAAGCTAGTTTGCACTAAGTAAGGTACGCGCCACCTTTTCGAGATTTAAATAAGTTAGCGAATAATTTAAGTCCTAGACAAGAAAGCTAAGGCCAATAACTAATGTCTTATTAAATTAACTAATATATTTAGAGCTAGAAATTAGGCTTACTTAAAATAGTTGGCCAGAGTAGGCCTGTGATCGATTTTTTGAACAATATAAATTTTTAAGTATTTAAAATCTCGAAAAGGTGGCGCGTACCCAAGCCCAAGGCCAGGCTGGGTGGTACTACAATTCGTAGACTTTCCCATTGCGCCTGAGGCACATCCTGCGGCAAAAGTACCCTAAAGGGTAGTTTTGATGCAGAGATGGATGTGATTCAAGAAAGCAAACCGTAGGTGCGGCTTTCGCTCAAATGCGACAACTTTCCCATACCGCCGGAAACAACACGACCGACATAAACGTCGGTCGGTTGAAGTATTGTTTCATTACAGGCAACGGGCGGTAGCACCGCATCCCATTTGCGGATGCAAAATGATGCGGGTGCTACTCCCATTCAATGGTACCAGGAGGTTTAGACGTGATGTCATAAACCACGCGAGTGATGCCCTTAACTTCATTTGTGATGCGATTTGAAACACGAGATAAGAAAGCGTGTGGCATATCAGTCCACGTCGCAGTCATCCCATCACTTGAGTTAACCATACGAAGACAAATCACTTCTTCATATGCACGGCCATCACCTTTTACCCCAACTGTTTTTACTGGAAGTAAAACAGTTAGTGCCTGCCAAGTTGATTCGTAGAGATTGTTCTTATGTAATTCTTCAAAAAGGATTTGATCACTTTGTTGAACTTGAGCAATACGAGTTTCTGTAAGTTCACCTAGGACACGGATCCCAATTCCAGGGCCAGGAAATGGATGGCGATGAACCCAGCCGTGCTCAAGTCCTAACTCCTCACCCATCTTTCTAACTTCGTCTTTAAAAAGGTAGCGAAGTGGTTCAAGGAGTTTTAGATTCATTCTCTCTGGAAGTCCACCGACATTGTGGTGAGACTTAATCGTTACTGACTTTCCATCTTCTTCATGCGGAGAGATTGATTCAATAACGTCTGGATATAAAGTCCCTTGAAGAAGGTATTCAAAATTAATTCCGTGGTTTTCCTGGTATTCCTTAACTTTCATCTCAAAGATATCAATAAAGGTTTTACCAATGGCCTTACGCTTATCTTCAGGATCAGACTTCCCTTCTAGGTTTGCCATGAACTCGGCCTTAACATCAATTACTTCAATATTAAGCTGAGTCTTCTCTTTTAGCGTTTCAATATGTTGGTAATCTTGTGGGCGAAGGAGTCCGTGGTCAACGAAGAAGCAATATAAGTTATCACCAATTACTTCATGTGAAAGTTGTGCTGCGACGAGAGAGTCAACGCCACCAGAGAAAGCACATAGAACTTTTGATTTTTCAATTCCACGTACAAGTTCTTTTGCTTCTTCAAGCATTTCAGTTGCATCCCAATCTTTTTCAAGTTTGGCGATATCTTTAAAGAAGTGATTTAAAATATCCTTTCCGTGCTCGCTATGTTCAACTTCAGGGTGAAATTGTAACCCCATCATTGGACGCGTCGTATGCTCAATGGCCGAAACAAGTCCATTTGCTGACTCCATCACAAGGTTGAAGTTTTCAGGAAGTTTTGAAATATGATCAGAGTGAGACATCCAAACATTAACTTCTTCTGGGACACCATCCATTTTAAATCCATTAATTAAATGAATCTTGGCATGGCCATACTCACCGATTGTTCCCTTCTCGACAACACCACCAAAGTATTTGCCCATAAGTTGCATACCGTAGCAGACACCAAGGATTGGAAGATTTTCATTTTCAAAGACAAAGTCATAATTTGTTTCATCTTCAAAAACTGATTGTGGGCCACCAGAAAGAACAAGAGCATTTGGCTTCTTGCCTTCACTGAAAAGTTCACGGGCCTTTTTCACAGTGATGATCTCACTTGAGTAACCTAACTCACGTGATTTTCTAGTAATTAGTTGTGTGTACTGTGAACCAAAGTCCACGATCCAAATTTGTCTTGTACTCATATTTTTAATTCCTATTTTTCGATTTGATAATTTGGCGCTTCTTTCGTAATCATAATGTCATGTGGGTGACTTTCTTTAAGAGATGCTGCCGTGATTTTTACAAACTGTGCCTTCTCTTGCATTTCAACAATTGTTGAAGCTCCAACATAACCCATACCACTTCTAATCCCACCATTAAGTTGATAGATATTAGAAGCAAGACTTCCTCTATACGGTACTTGCCCTTCAATACCTTCTGGAACAAGTTTTTGATCATCAACATCACCTTGGCCATAGCGATCTTTTGAACCAAGTTTCATTGCTCCAAGAGAACCCATTCCACGGTAAACCTTATAAGTTCGACCTTGATAAAGAACCATCTCACCAGGTGTTTCATCACAACCAGCAAACATTGAACCTAGCATGACACAACTTGCACCGGCCGCTAGTGCCTTAACGATATCTCCAGAATACTTAATCCCACCATCAGCAATAAATGGAATTCCTGCTTTAAAACAAACATCTGCACAATCCATAACGGCAGATAGCTGAGGAACACCAATCCCTGCAACAACACGAGTTGTACAAATTGATCCTGGGCCAATACCAACTTTAACTCCATCAACACCTGCATCAATCAAGGCCATACAAGCTTCAGGTGTTGCAATATTTCCTGCGATAATATCGACACTTTGATCTTTAGGTATTAGGCCACGAACAGTTTTTACCATTCCGATGACACCCTTTGAGTGGCCATGAGCTGTATCAATGATAATACAATCAACACCTGCTGCAATAAGATGCTTAGCACGCCCAACTTCCTTGTCGCCAACTCCAATTGCTGCTGCAACTCTAAGACGTCCGAGGGCATCTTTATTTGAATTTGGAAAGTTAATACGTTTTAGAATATCTTTGATTGTAATTAGACCTTTAAGCTTTCCGTTCTTACAAACAATTGGAAGCTTTTCAATTCTATTCTTATGGAGAATTTTTTGGGCCTCATCTAACTCAATTCCCTCAAGAGCAAAAACCAACTTCTCTTTTGGTGTCATGATATCTTTTACTTTCTGATTTAAGTTTTGTTCAAAACGAATATCACGACTAGTAAGAATACCGACAAGGTAGTTCTCTGAATCAACAACTAAAACTCCAGTGATCTTATTCTTACTAGTAAGTCTAATCACTTCTTCTAGTTGCATCTCAGGATTTACTGTAATTGGATTGAGAACGACTCCTGATTCAAATTTCTTCACCTTCTCAACTTCCCAGGCTTGATCCTCTGGTGTCATATTCTTATGAATAACACCGATACCACCTTGTTGGGCCATAACAATTGCAGTCTTAGATTCTGTAACTGTATCCATAGCAGCTGAGACGATTGGAATATTTAAAGCAATATTACGTGAAAATTTTGTTTTTAGTGAAACATCTCCTGGCAAAACTTCTGAATAGCCTGGCTTAATTAAGACATCATCATAAGTAAGGGCCTGAGGAATTTGTGAAATAGACATACGACTGATCCCATCTAAATAGTTAAAATATAAGCAAAATAATTGCTTATATTTTAACTGAGATCATTTTTTTATCATACCGGGATTTTTTTCTTAGTAGGCTTCTTTATAATCCTGACTATAACTCTCAAGATCATTTATTAGACTGTTCACAGCATCGCTGTGCTTTTGTTGATTTAAATACTCTCTTCTTAGTG
Organism: Halobacteriovorax sp. GFR8; assembly: GCF_050955245.1. Lineage (NCBI taxonomy): Bacteria > Pseudomonadati > Bdellovibrionota > Bacteriovoracia > Bacteriovoracales > Halobacteriovoraceae > Halobacteriovorax > Halobacteriovorax sp. GFR8. The sequence goes on from NZ_JBPBLR010000002.1 coordinate 1,968,505, forward strand.
AAGACTCGAATACATCATTCTTAAGCTCTTCATCAACTGGAGAAGGTACCGATGCAGGATTACGTAATGATTGAGGTTTCTCTGGTCTAAACTTACGTTCAGGACGAACTCCTTCTTGAGGAGCTTCCCTCTCATATTCACGCTCTTTTTGCATTTGAACTGGACCTTCTTCTTTAGAAGCAGGAACCCTAGACTTCGGCCCGTAAACATTTACTTCAACATCTGACTTAGTTGTATAGTCTGGCTTAAACTTCTTAACTACTTTCTTTTTCTTAGGAGCTTCTTTTGCCATCTCCTTAAGTTTTTCTTCATAGAATTGCTCAAGACGAGTTGCTCTTGCCCCACCTTCTACTCCAACAGAAGCAATATCACGACGAGTTTTCACTGTATGAGATTGTCTTACGACAATTTCACCTGGTCTATTTGAAACTCTCATATCTTCTCTAAGAGTAACTGAAGCTGTTGATCTCTTAGGAGTCTTATTATAAAGCTCTTGCGAGATCTTATTATCCTTATGTCTTGGTGCTCTAGCAACTAGAGTGCGTTCATTCATCGGCTTAACAGCAGGAAATAAAGATGTCACCGCTTCATATGCACTTGAAGAAATAGGTGTTGGAACTCTTGGCGCACCATTCTCATAATCTTCCTTAACAAAAGAGAAACGGCCTGGGCCAACTTGCTCTTTCATAAACTCGTAAACATTATTATTAATTGTATGAGTTCCTGTAATACTAAGAATTTGCGTCTTTCCATTTTCTGGGTCATAAGAAGCAATATACTCTCCACTATTGTAAGAGATTGTGGCATTTACTGTTTGAAGCTGAAACTTATCATCTGTTTCTTCAATTGACTTAACCCAAACATATCCAGACTTAAGTTCTACAATCTTATTAAGCATTGAAATATAACTTGAGCCTGAAACATGATATTCATGATCAAAGTAGTCTCTAAAAACAAGTTCAGCTCCTACCTCAGTAAAAATATCATCAAAATCATAGATGAAGCTACCTGCATCTAATTTCTTTGTTTGTTGATTACTAGTAACAAAAACATTTCCCTGCACTCTCGCAACGACGGCCCTTGGAGTTTTTGCCGCTTCGGCACCAAGAGCGAGACTTGAGATAAATGCTAAGATTAGAAAACTAGTTCTTTTTATATTTCTGTACGATTTTCTCATAGTGCCCACTTAAGATATTCCATTCAGGAGTGTTTCTATATTTCTTTCTAAATTCTTCCACTACTGCGAAGAATTCATCTTTACGATTTTGCTTTAAATAACTCATACCTAGCCATAGCTTTGCACCTAGGTAGTACTTTGAAGTAGGATACTTCTTTGTTAAATAAGTGAAGTATTTCTCACTCCAATCATAGTGCTTCCCTGACTCATAGCTTGCAACACCGGCCTGAAATAGGAAGTCCGCATCAAGCTCTTTTGAATTAGGAAAATTCTTTGTATACGCATTGAAGAACTGTGCACTCTTTTCATAATTCTTAGAATCGAATTCTTTTTGTGCAATTGAGACCATCTCTTTAGCGTCCCACTTGTACACGTCATATTTAACAAGATCATTACTGTCGACACGAGCAACACTTGCAATTGTTCTCTTTGTATAACTCTCCTTCTTTGGAGCCTTATCTTTCAATTGTGTTTCGAGATAGTAATTCTTACTTTCAAGAGTTTTGATTTTGTAATTAGCTTGCATAAGCTTATTATTCATCTCTTGATTCTCTTTTGATAAAACTAAAATCTTATCCTCTAACTCGTTAATGGCCTGGGCGCGTTTTTCAAAATGCTCCACATAGCTACACGATGTTAGCGACATCAATGCAAGTCCAAAGAATAAAGAATTAACGGTTTTCACTTTTTTTTCCTCGTTATTAGTACCTCTTCGCTCATCTTTTCGGATAATGGACTAAAATATTTAGCAAAATTTGCAACTACGTATTTTCAAGGATTTACCAATGCGAATGTTAAGATCTCTTCACAATGTTAAGGAATCAGCTTTTATCGTCAAATCTTTGTCAATTCCTAGATTTAGCGTCATGCTTTAGCGTATAATACCGCTAAGGTATGAAATTAATTAAGAAATTTTAAGGAAAAAATAATGTACAAAATCCTACTGGCCCTTGCCATCACCCTCTTTGCCTACGCCGATAAAGAAGATTACTCAGACCTACTAAAGGCCCAGGTAACAACAATTGAGAAGGACAGTAATAAATACCTTACAATCAACTTAAGAAACAAAGATGGTTGGCATACGTACTGGCAAAACCCTGGTGATTCAGGACTAGCAACTGAAGTTGAGTTTAGACAAGGTGGCGATAAGATCGTACTTGATTTAGTAGAATGGCCAACTCCTCATAAATTTATTGAGAAAGGTGATATTCAAACCTTTGGTCATAAAGGTGACTACACTTACTTTTATTATTTAGGAAATTCATTTGATAACGCAAAAAATTTCGAAGTTCATTTAAAGTATTTAATTTGCCACGACATTTGTATCCCACAGGAAAGAATTATTAAGGGTGACTTTAACGACGGGATCTATAAGTCAAATGATAATCAGTTTCGAGTTGCAAACTCTGAAATGGAAAAAAGATTTAATAATCTTCCGACACTAAGAGAAACTCCGACATACCTAAACCTACAACTTACAAAGTATGAAGGCGGACTAGCTCTCGTCTATAATATTACAGGAGAGAATCAAAAGCTTAGTCCCGGACAAAATGTATTAACTCCATACACGACAAGCCCTATTAGTTTTAAAAGAGAAGCTCTTTATAAGGACACCAAGGGAAACCACTATGGGCTTTATCAACTGGACTGGGATGGAGAATACTTAGAACCAGAATATCCCCTACCAACAGATGGCCGTTTTAATGAGCCCCTGGCCTTTAAATTTGTTTTTAATGATCCTGTTAATGGGGAGACATATCGAGTTGATTTCGATATCAATTCTTTTGGAACAAATGAAGAATCTTTCAAAACATTCTACTCACGTCTGACTAAAGTTAATAATGATAAACCGATTCAAGATACAAAAATTGTAAGTAATGAAGAAGGCTCTTCTTCACTGCCTTACTTCTTACTAATGGCATTTATCGGAGGATTAATCCTTAATATCATGCCTTGTGTATTACCTGTAATTTCACTTAAGCTATTTGGATTAATCAAGCACTCAAATGAAAGTCGTTCAAAAGTTTTAAAGCATAACTTATTCTACTCACTAGGTGTTCTCGCTACTTTTGCGGCCCTCGCCTTTACTGTTGTAGGACTAAAGGCATCTGGAGAGCAAATTGGTTGGGGTTTTCAGCTTCAATCACCGATGTTTGTTGCCATCATGGTATTTGTCATCTTTACAATGGCCCTAAATCTTTTTGGCCTTTTTGAATTTAAAACTCCAGGAGGAACAAAGCTTGGAAATGTTGAAGTTAGAAATACTTTCTACGGAGACTTTATTAGTGGGGTCCTAGCAACAATTCTTTCAACACCATGTTCAGCTCCATTTCTTGGAACAGCTCTGACTTTTGCTTTTTCTGAATCAAGCACAAATATCGTCATGATTTTCTTGGCAATTGGATTTGGTTTAAGTGCTCCATTTATTCTAACAGGTATCTTTCCAGCACTTATTCGCTTTCTTCCAAGGCCAGGAATGTGGATGGATCACGTTAAGAAGATTTTAGGGCTAACGCTTATCCTAACAGTTGTCTGGCTACTTGATGTCTACTCAGCACTTGTAGGCTCTCCTGTTGCAATGATGTATATTAATTCGGCCCTTGTTTTTACTTTCTTCCTTTTCTATATGAGAAAACATATGACGAAGAAAGTAGTAACAACACTACTTATCATCATGCCTGTTTTATACTTAGGATACTCGGCCATTACAACTCCTCTTAATACTGGTGGAAACGGAAACTCTCTCATTGAAGACAAGAAGAGAGAGGGTCTTAACTGGACGAAGTGGACAGAGGACGAAATGAATATGCGTATTGATCAAAGGAAGCTCACATTTATCGACTTCACAGCACGCTGGTGTATAACTTGTAAGGTAAATGAAAAACTTGTGATCAACACTGACTCATTTAAAGATATGGTTGCAGAGAATCAAGTTGACCTTCTTCTTGGTGACTGGACACGTAAAGACGAGGCCATAGGAAAATGGCTAGAGTCTCAAGGTATGGTTGGAGTTCCAGCTTATTTTGTGATTAATAAAAATGGTGAATTAATTAAACTTGGTGAAACTATTACACTTGGAAAAGTAAAGAAGGCCCTTGGAGTTAACTAGCCAATAAGCTTTGCAATTGCTCCTGGCGCAGTATTAGCTTGCGCTAGGAATGCTGTTGCAGACTCCATCTTAATCGAATCGAGCGCTTTTGCCGCTGTCGCCTTTGCGATATCTGTATCTTCAATTTTTGATCTTGCCGCTTCTGAATTCTCATAATTATGCTGTAAATTAACAGTTGTACTCTCAACTCTTTTCATCGTTGATCCAACCTTAGCACGAGAGTGTGAGATTTTATCGATTAAGGCATCGGCCGCTCCCATTGCAGACCTTGCTCCCTCTTTTGTAAGAACATTTTGATTGAGTAATTTGCGATTAGATGTCATCACATCATTAATATTATATTTAATACGATCATTCTTTTCAGAATTACGTATTCCAATTTGCATCTCTAAATCACGGCCACCATTTAATAGTTTTGTTCCGTTGTACTCTGCATTCTCTTGAATACGAATGATCTCTCTAGCAAGCTGCTTAAATTCACGATTCGTGTTGATACGATCACTATCATTATAGGTATCAGTTGCCATTTGAATCGAAAGCTCTTTTAGACGTATAGCTATGTCTTGCATGCTCCCCATCGTTGCATCTGCAACTTCAAGCATTGAAAAGCTATCATTTGAATTTCGTTGGGCCTGGAGATTGGAACGATTCTGCGCTGTCATCTTAAGAGATATAGCTGCACCGGCCGGATCAATTGCGGCCTGATAAATGCGCTTTGCACCTGCTAGCTTGCGAACTTCACTAGTTTTGTGATCGTTCACTTCACCTAGCATCCTTTGCGCCAGCTGTGATGTGACATTAGTCCCTACTCTCATCCTTGAAGACTATCCTTTACATTTTAAGATCTCTTTCCACCGTGAAAGAGTCTACTACTTAAAATTTATCGGAAAAAAATGCCCAAAGTTTATACGTCTTAGTAAAAAACTTTGGGCACATGTTTAGTTAGAATTGAGAGTTAAAGTAGTCGACTATAATAGTATCTTATTTAACTAGCTAGCAATCTTTTGATCGCGATACCAATTTTTAAAAGCAACTAAGACATCTGAAGCTGCTTGGTATACATTATCTCCTTTGGCTTTTTTGTGGAACTGATGTTTGTGACCGTTCACATTGGCCGAGAATACATATTCTGGACCTTTTTTATCGGCCACGAACTGAATATGCCCCACATTCCTAAAATCGTTTGAAATACCCTTTAACTTTTTGGCAACATAATTCTCAAAAGCAGATGAGTGATCAACGTTATGAAAGCTTAATTCGTAGTTCATAGGACCTCCAATATTTTCCTGTGTTCCTCTATGAATATATAATATCAGGCCGGCACAATTAATTATCTGAGCTATGTTAGATTTTTGTAAAATTCTCTAAAAGTAATAAATTGTTTGATATGAGCATATCTGATCAAAATATTTTAGTGTTCTCATGGCCCCATTTTTATAATAAAATTAATATGTTTTATAATAAAGGAGACGCAATGCGCTTATATGAATACATCCAACAGGGTGGAATAATTATGTATATTCTACTATTTATCAATGTAGTAGGATGGGCAATCATGTTATCAAAAGCCTATTTTCTTTCTGTGGAAATGAAAATGACGGCACAGACATCAAATGATATTCAAAAGAAAATCAAAGATAATGGTGAGCACATGGATACTTCATCGACTATCGAAATTGCTAAGCAATATCTCGCCGGACACATTATGAATGTTGAAAAAGGCCTAAACACTGTTAAGATTATTGCGACGATCTCACCTCTTCTTGGACTTCTTGGTACGGTTGTTGGTGTTCTTACAGCTTTCCATGTTATGTCAGAAACAGGACTCTCTAATCCTGCATCATTTGCTCAAGGTATTTCAATGGCACTAATTACAACTGTTGGTGGAATGATTGTTGCAATTCCTCACTTTGTTGGTCACAACTACCTACTAGGTTCAGTAGATAAACTCGAGACAAAGCTTGAAAAAGAAATTATGGAAAAAGTTCTATGAGTTCCCGCACTAAAAGAACAAGACAAGAAGCAAATGCGGACATCACTCCGTTAATTGACGTCGTCTTCCTACTTTTAATTTTCTTTATGACTTCGACTGTATTTAAGAAGTCTGAGCTTGCACTTCTTTTAAATCTACCAAAAACAGAATCTGGAGAACAGGCCTCTGCAGACTCTAAAGTATTAACAATTGAATTGTCTAAAGAGGAAGTTGCCATTGCTGGTAAGAAGTACACTGTCGATCAACTCGATTCAGAACTTGCAGCAATAAAAGATAAAAACAAACCGATTGACCTAAGGGTTGATCAGGAAGTTCAGTACTCGAGGCTAGTTCGTATTTTAGATGTTCTAAAAAAGTACAGCTTAACTAACCTCTCACTAATTACTGAAAAGTAGATTTACATAAATTTACATAGAAGAATACAAATCAATTAAATTCTGGGCCGTCTTACGACGATGAAATTTTTCAACGAAGTTACGGCCCTCTTCTACCATCTCAAAAGCAAGATCAGAATTCGTAAGAACATTAACAATCTGTTCACTCATCTCGTGTTTATCTTTAGGATCGATATAAATCGTATTTGGTCCACCGGCCTCAGGAAATACTGACCCCTTAGAAGTGATGACAGGAGTCTTTGAAAAAAGTGCCTCAATAATTGGGATACCAAAACCTTCAAAAAAAGAAGGAAAAACGAATAAGTCACTTCTTTGGTAAAAAGCAGGTAGATCATCATTTGTTACGTTAGATAAGATAACAATTCGATCTTCAAGCCCTTTGGAATGGATATAACTTTCAACCTCTTTCTTGTAGCTTCCACCATTACCAATAATAACAAGCTTGTGATTAATGGATTTCTTGATATCAGCGTAAGCCTTAACAAGCGTTAAAACATTCTTATTGGGCTCTATAGCACCAACATAGAGAATGAACTTATCATTAACTCCGTAGCGCTCAACTGTTGCAACTTGTTTCTCTACAGCTATAGGAGAATAAAAACGTGGATTACATGTTTGATAAACAACTTTAATCTTATTTGGGTCGCAACCAAGATAATTTATTAAATCGCTCTTCGTTTGCTCACAAATTGCTAGGACAACATCTGCAACTTCTGTAGCATATTTAATTTTTCGAAGATAAACCTGACGATCAAGCCATTTGAAGTTCTCAGGAAAACGCATAAAGAGAAGATCATGAATTGTTACAACGGTCTTAATTCCCGTCTTCTCAATTCCATGAGGGAGTTCATGAGATAATCCATGAAAGATATCAATTTCTAATTTCTTTGCTTCATCAGCAACCTGAAATGATCGCCATGCAGCTGGAAACTTCTTTGACCAGAAATCACTAGGCTTAACTATATTTAAATTATCGTATTGATCTAACCAGTGGATGGCCCTAGGGTCATCAAATTCTGGAGTAAAAAGATAATATGAGTTCTGTGTGTGGTAGCGACTTAAACTTGCGATGAGGTCTCTAGAATAGTTTCCAAGACCTCTGAAGTTATGAAATGCTCTCTTTGCGTCAAATCCAATTTTCATTTGACTAGTATAAGGGAAAGGCCTCTATTTGCCTATCCCTCACTTGGAACTTTTATGACTTGTCCTGCATATAAGGCAGACCCTGAGATATCATTTACTTTTTTAATCGTACCAATTGAAGTTTTAAACCTTCTTGCAATGGCCGTTAAATTATCACCGCGACGAACACGGTATCTCTTATAAGCAACACTTGAAGGTACTCTAGTTGTCGAAATCTTTAATCTTTGACCAATGAAAATACGACTTGATCGTAAATTATTTAAAGACTTAATTTTTGAAACGCTTACACCATACTTACGTGCTATATCAGAAAGATTATCCCCTCTTCTAACCTTATGAGTAACGATATCACCCTTAGTATTATACTTTAGTCTCTGTCCCACAAGAATCTTTGATCCTCTAATACCATTAATTCTCTTTAGGTCAGTTACTCTTACACCAAGACGATTTGCAATAATAGATAGATTATCACCACGTCTTACTCTATAGACACCGTTAGATTTCTTACCATTTGATGAGTTTGCAACTTTAATATACTTACGAGTTTCGTATTCTGCTAAAGACGCATAGTCTGTGAAGTCTTTAGATGGTAGAAAAATACTTTGAGCGTGTCTTCTATTTACCTTTACCCACTTTCTTTTTAAGTCAGGGTTTAGAACTTTTAACGTCTTTACATCGACACCTTGAGCACGTGCTAACTTATATAAGTCAAAAGATCCTCTGACATTTAGCTGCTTAACTTTCTCAAATGGACTATCTTTTGATTCAGTGATTTTCATCCCATACTTTGCTGCATTGTTATAGATCTCACGAACAGCAGCAACTTTTGGAACATAGTAAATTGTTTCTGTAGGAATCAGCTTACGAGACACAAGCTTCATATAATCACGAGTCTTACCTTTTCTGATAGCTCTAATAATTCCATACTCACCTTTGTTATACGCTACAAGAGCAAGTTCCCAAGAACCAAAGATATTATAAAGATCTTTAAAGTACTGAGCGGCTGCCTCTGTTGATTTGATGATATGAGTTCTTTCATCAACATAACTATCAACTCTTAGCTTATATCTCTTACCTGTCGCCTTGATAAACTGCCATGGGCCTACTGCTGCGGCCTTAGACTTAATAAAAGTGTTATAACCCGATTCAATTAGGCCCACGAAGAATAAATCCTCAGGTATACCATGAGAACGCATAATCTTCTCAATTACATTACGGTAGCGAGCACCATTATTAACATAACGTAGAAAGAGATCCCTTTCTTTTTCAGTGAAATACTTTACCCAAAAGTCGAAGTGCTTTTGATGATAGTGAAGCTCAAGCTTATCCATATTATTAATGGTATAGGCCTTTACGCTTCCGACATCTTTTGATTTATACTTTACGACTTCCTTTACGATTACTTTTGGATTTTGTCCGGGTGCTTCACCAACATAAGTAGGCTTAACATTTGCACATGATACAAGAATAAATAAAGGTAATAAGATATTGATTTTTTTCATTGGGCTCCCAAAAAGCTTCCATACAGGTTTACTGTAATTCTACCAATTTACATATCTTACTATTTTAAATGAACACCACAATTTTTCGAGGGGGGGAATTTAATTCATATTAGACAAAATCACTTTTCCTTTTTCCCAAATAACGTGAGGTTCTGAATTATCTTTTAACTTTGTAAAACCATCAAAATCAAAATAATCAAAACCGTATGCGATATTAAAAAGTGACGCGATCCCTACTGTTGATTCAACCATACAACCAAGCATTGTTTTTAATCCAAGCTTCTTGGCCTGCTGCAGTTGCGCAAAGGTCTTCATAAGCCCATTTGCCTTAGATGTTTTTAGTACGACACCATGACAAAGGTCTTTAAACGGATCGAGGAATCTATGATCTTCTATGCCTTCATCGAGAAAGACGTCAATTGGTGATTTTTCTTTTAATTCTTTATATAAATCGAATTCATTACGATAAAGTGGCTGTTCAATAAAGAGAACATTCTCATCCTTAATCAGGGCCAAATGCTCAAGTAATAAATTGAGATTATTTGCATAGGACTCATTAGCATCAAGAACAAATACACGATTTGATTCGTTAATCAATTCGACTTGAACGGGAAAGGTTTCGTGAGTAATCTTAAGCTTTATAACACCATTAGTATCGGCTTCAGCAAGAAGCTTTCTTCCCTCTTCCAAAGAGTCAAAGACAGGAAATGAGTCAAGAGATTCAACACTCTTAACTGTATTCGTTCCAAGAATTTTCCAAGGACTTAGCTCTGTTGCCCTAACGAGATAATCAAGGAATGCTGTTTCAACACCTAGCCTTAGACGAGGAACATGAAAATCATATTGATCAAGATACTGAGTTAATTCATTATATTGAACAATCCCTGCCGATTCATAATCTGATGCAAATCGCTCAAGTTCTAACTTTAAATCTTCAACGCTAATATCTTCTTTTGAGCCGTAGCTTATCTCTCCATAACCTTTGTAATCACCGTTCTTGAGTGTTACATAGATAATCTCCTTGGCCAAAACTTCAGCACCGGAAATTTTCCAAGGTTTATTCAAGTTAACTAGTCGTGTATCTATTGCCCATTCCATATTATGCCTTAAAGCGTTAAAATAATTATTAAAAAGACTAAATTATGTTACCAAAAATAATTTCAAATATCACACTAGCATTTATTGCCATTGTCTTGGCCTACATGCTTGCGCCTCTTTTCAAAGAATTCTTTGATGGAATTTTTAACCCTCACAAGAAAACTAATAAGTCACACTCCAAAGAAGAGTTTGATGAAATGGTTAGAAGAAAAATTGAGAGAATGTCTGTCTCTGGAAGTTCATCATCAACAGATTCCCAATTGTCTAAGTCAACTAAAGGTGGTCAACGAACTTTATTATCTTACTTTGAAGAGAAGCAAATGTTTGCTACGGATGAAGATTTAAAATTCTTTCAAGGTCTTCTTTCTTCACTTCAATGGGGTGACTTTAAAGAAGGAGAAGAGGTTTTAAATCGATTACGTAAAGATTATAAATTCGATAAAGAAGAGTTAAATGCGCTAATTAATCCTTTTATAAAGCAATTCTTCTCTAAGGATGAGTTATTGAAGCTTAGTAGGATCAATCACTTGAAACTAACTAAAGAAGCTTTTATCTCTTATGCAACAACGATGTTTTTATTTCAAAATCTAGATCGTATTGAACATAAGCGCTATGAAAAGAATATCCTAACCTTCCTTATTACCTATTCCACAAAGTCCACAAATCACGTGGAAACAATTGAGAGTTTTATAAATAATGAGAAAATCTCATTACCAAAAAGAAATGAAGCTTTATTTGAAAGTATTACTAAGAAGATCAATACTTCATATGATGAAATCTTCGCAATTTTACCTATTGATGAAAGTAAGTTAAGTGACGAATTCAGTTCACTTAATGAAGAAAGTGACCGAAAAAAGAAATATAAGAAATTAGTGCAAACATACCACCCTGATAAGTGGAGTACAAAATTTAAATCAAAGATCATTAATGATCGATTAAATGAAAATTTTAATAAGTTACAAAATATCTACAATAAAACCAAATAATTTAGTTAGAGAGAATTAGAAGATGCAAAAAAGAAAAGAACAAATCATAAATAATATCGAATGCGAGTTAATAAGAACTGTCAGTGAGACAAATGGTATCTCTTTAAATGACACTCTTGAACTGCTCGTTCACTCTCCTAGTATTCGCGATAATCAACTTCTAGAAAAGCCAATTCTTGAATTTATGAAATTACTATCTTCTTTTCAAATTGACGAAGTTGATATTGAAACTCTCCTAAATCACCCTGTCTCAGATGCAGTTTTTAACTTCTTTCAAAAGTTTCCAATTCCGTACTATGAAGAACATATCCACTTAACAGGCTCCCTTAATGCAGAATTTATTTATCCAAGGCTCAAGAAGCTACTAAGTGGAAAGAACAAGAAAATTTATGAAAAGAGAATTGCCGAAGTATACGGTGAAGATGCACTTCCGATCACTTGTGTTGAGGATGTGGATAACCTTATTCGCCTAAAAGAAGGTGAACAATTTGCAACCTACCTTCGCATTCTTTTTTTAGCAAAACTTATTCTTACTTCAAAGAAGGCCCATCAAGATGCAGCCTACCATATGGCAAAAGAATTATACGAAAATTATAATGTCGGAAGTATTAGGCTAAAGTTTACTCTTTCTCGTGCTTCAAAAATGGATGCTGAACAAATCCCAGGAATTGGAGAAGTGACGGAAGAAGATGTTGTCCTAGGGCTCTATGAAGGCTTTAAAAAGTTTGAAAAGGAAGTACCAAGCTTTAAGTTCATCCTCTCCCCTTCATTTAGAAAGGAATTAAACTTCTTTGATGATACAAACTTTGAAACTAAGAAAGAGCACTTTGAACACCAAGTTGATGCCCTTCTAGAAATCCTAGAAAAGTATCCATACTTAAAAGAGAATCTCGTTGAAATTGATACTGTTGGAGATGAGAAGGCCCTTTACCGTAAGGCACACTTCAAAGAACTTAAAAGTGGCCTACGTAAACTTCAGTACAGAGGTCTTAAGATTCGCTCTCACCACGGGGAAACTTGGCTTACACTAAAAAAAGGAATCCAATCAGTCGATAATGCGATGAATATTTGGCATATCGACACCCTAGAACACGGCTTAAGCCTTGGGATCAATCCTAATTATTACTATCATCGTCTATTTCAAAGAATAATAGAAGTGAATGCTAAACACCAAGCTATTGATAAGAAGTCAACAGAAGGCCATGAGCTGGAAGAGATGGATTGGGAATCATATGCTATTGGAGTAAAAAAGAAGCTCTTTAAAGGAGAGCCTTTAACAGCAGAAGAAGTTACTTTATTCTTAAAGACAAAGTTTCACAACGCACGTGAAGTCGAGCACTACCAACACGATATTCTAAATCGTATTATTCAAAAGAGTGTTTCACTAGTAGCACTTCCTTCTTCAAACCTTAAGTTAACTGGAGTCTTTCCAGACTTCAAAGACCATCCATTTTCATGGTGGGAGAAAAAGGGAGTCAAGCTTGGAGTTGGAACAGATAATTACATCACTCTTTCTACAAATTTTATTCGCGAAATGCTAATTCTCCTCTACTCAGATCCTAAGAATCTTAAGATTACAAAACTTCTGATGCTAACAACGAAGGAGTCAAGAAGGCCATATATCAGTAACCTTCTGTGGGAAATGCGAAAGAGATACGCTAAGTAAGGTATTAAAAATACATAATACTAAACTTTTTCGCACGGTCTTCCGACAAGTGTTTAACTATACGATGAAGGAAGATATAAATGGCGTTTGAGTATACTCATTTCAAGTCACTAATCAATGTCGCAATTGATAATAATGCCAGTGACATACACATAAGGGCGGGGGAAACCCCTTGCTTTAGAATTAGCGGCGATATGGTCGCTGTTAAATCAAATAAACTACTCACGCAGGAAAGTATCTACGATATTCTACGTCTACTTATCGGTGATAAAGAACAACAAGAACTTGAGGCAATTAAAGACCTCGATGGCTCATTTGATTTTGAAGATAAGTGCCGACTGAGATTTAATTATTTTAAATTTAATAATAAGAACGGTCTTGTATTTCGAGTCATTAAAAAAGATATTCCAAGCTATAGACAGCTAGGTTTAAGTGATTCTCTTAAGCAAGTTATTCGTGCAAAACGTGGACTTATTCTAGTGACAGGGGCAACAGGATCTGGAAAATCAACGACCCTTGCCAGCATGATTAATTATATCAATGAGCGCCGTGCAAAACATATCATTACGATTGAAGACCCAATTGAATTTATCCACGAACAAAAGAAATCTCGTATTACTCAAAGAGAGCTTGGAGTTGATACAGATAATTTTGAAGACGCTCTTAAGTTTGCTCTAAGACAAGACCCAGATATAATTTTACTGGGAGAACTTAGAGACCAGAAATCAATTGAAATTGCTCTAAAGGCAGCGGAAACAGGACACTTAGTCCTAGCAACAATTCATACAACTGATGCCATTTCGACTATTAGTCGTATTATTTCAATGTTTCCAGGAGATGAGCAAGCGGATGCGAGAAAGCGTCTTGCGGACTCACTCTATGCTACAATTTCACAGCGCATGATTCGTTCAAAGAAATCATCCAATGGAGTTCGTGTTGCACAAGAGATCATGGTAACAGGTCCAGGTGTAAAAGAATGTATCCGTGGTGATGAGCCACTAGATCGTATTATTCCTATTATTGAAAACGGTGGAACAAACTCAGCAGATATTCCTTGCCAAAGCTTTGATCAAGCAATTCTAAATCTTCTTGAAGGTGATTATATTACAGAAGAAGATGCTGCTAAAGAGGTTCGCAGTGCAAGTGACTTTATGAGAAAACTAATGCTTACAAAGTAGAAATTTCAAATGGTGCCTCAAGAATAGAAAAGGCCCTGGTGGGGGCCAGGGCCAATCCGTCTAACGTGAATTAGACTAACTTGATGTGAGGATAGTAAGAAAAGACTTACATGGTATTTATTATTCGCCATTTTTCTCTTTTTATTAAGGGGAACAATTTTCAGAAAATAAAAAGTAAAAGGCCAAGTACTTATGACTTGGCCTTACTTAATTTTAAATATATAAAAAAGTTGAAACTTTTACTCTTTTTTACCTTAAAAAATTATTTTTGATGTGACAGTATTTCTGTTACGACTTTATCGACAAGTTTTTTAGCATCGTCGCATTGAGTTTTCCAATGAGCGTGATCCAAGTTAGGATCCTTATTCATAAGTAACTCACCTAGCGCTTTAGTACTATCATTAAATTTTCTAAGTAACTCAACTGATAATTGTTCATCATCCATTTCTTCAAGAACTGTCATCACACGATCAATATCTGAATTATCAATTAATTTATTTAAGTCCATTTTTAATCCTTATTATTTCTTAGCTTGCTGAGCAATCATATCACGCATAATATAGATTGCCTCTTCTAAACCTGCATCTTTACGTAGTGAAGATACCCACTCTTCTTTGCGTTGTTTAAAGTCTTCTTTCCACTGCTTATCTTCACCTTTTTTAACAGTTTCATGTGACTTTAATGATTCTTCAAAGTGAGTAACAATTAAATTCTTATTTTCTTGATCTAGTTTAAGATCTTCAAGCTTCTTCTTATTTGCTTCTTCCTCTTTCATCCAAGAATCAATATTGAGCTTAAGTTCAGTTTCTTTACGTCTCTTCTTCAGGTATGCAACACTCTCTTCAATCTTCTTCATACGCTCATCTTTAGCAACACGTTTTTTAGAAGCTTTGATAAGCTTTTTCATATTGTATTGTTTCCCCGGCCATTTCTGGTATTCCTTAGGCTTAATTTGATCCCACTTAAGAGAGTAAGTTAGGTCTTGTTCACGGTTTTCAGCATAAGACATTGGATCAGGGATTACGATATCAGGAGTTACACCTTTGTACTGAGTTGAACCACCATTTACTCGGTAGAACTTTTGGATTGTAAGCTTTAGCGCCCCAAATTCTTGTCCCATCATTTTATTTAAACCTTGATCTAGGCTATAAACAACTTGAACAGTTCCCTTACCGTGAGTAACTGCTCCACCAACGATAACAGCTCTTTTATAGTCTTGCATTGCCGCAGCTAAAATTTCTGAAGCAGATGCTGAATAACGGTTTACCATAACAATTAGTGGACCACTATATTCAATACCTGGATCAGTATCAGCTAAAGTCTCTACTTGATTCAAATAATTTCTAGTTTGAACAATTGGCCCTTCCTTAATGAAAAGTCCAGACATAAGTTGTGCATCAGTTAATGCACCACCACCATTATTTCTAAGATCGAGGATAACACCATTTACTTTTTGCTTTTTTAGTCTTTTAAGTTCTGCTCTAACATCATCAGTACAGTTAATTGTTCCATTAAATTCACGGTAAAACTTTGGAACGTTGATATAACCAAACTTCCCTTTTACACCCTTAAGTTCAAGAACAGATGACTTTGCAAATGAAGCACCAATCTTAACAACATCTCTTGTAATTCCAATTGTCTTTCTTGAACCATCGGCCTTCTTAACATGAAGCTTTACAACAGTTCCTTTTTTACCACGAATATATCTAACGGCATCATCAACTCTCATCCCAACAAGATCAACAGGCTCTTTCTCAGAACTCCCTTCACTTACAGCAAGAATTAAGTCATCAACTTCAAGTTCTTTTTGTCTCCATGCAGCTCCACCAGGAACGATTTCAACAACTTTGATATAGCCCTCGTCTTCAGATAAAACGGCACCAATACCTTCTAGTTGACCAGACATATCGATATCGAAATCTTCTTTTCTTTTTGGAGCAAGGTAAGCTGTGTGCGGATCAAATACAGCACCAACTGAATTATAGAAAAGTTCCATATAGTCTTCTCTAGTATCTTTAAGAAGTCTTTCGAAATATAAACGATACTTCTTATCAATCGCTTCATGTGCCTTAGCAACGATTTCCTTTTCTGTTAGGATTTTTTCAGAGCTAAGTTTCTTCTTATCTTTTTTCCCATTCTTTTTCTTATTATTCTTTTTAGGGTTCTTCAGATCTTCTTGATCTTCCTTCATCGAGATATAACGGGCCATTACAGATTGCTTATAAGTTAGACGCCAGTTCTTTTCAAACTCACTCTTATTCTTAGCAAAGTGTCTCTTTTCTGGATCAAGCTCAACAACTTCATTTCCGTAGAAATTAAACTTCTCTTTAAACATTTTCTTTCTCAGAGCATCCGCTTCTTGAATTCTTTGAGTTTTAATCTTCATTGCATCAAGGACAAGTTTATAATTCCCCGATCGCATTTCATCATCCATTAAAGATTCGTACTTTTTAAGCTCCTTAACGTCATTCTCATATAAGAACTGCTTTGAATAATCGACTTTTTGAACAAATTCTTTGAATGCATTCTTGGAAAGATCATCATTAACTTTTAGTTTCTTATAGTGAAGTTTTTCGAGTACTTCGATTAATAAGTTTCCTAAAACTTGATCTTTATTGATGCTAAAAATTCCATTTTCAGCTCTTAAGACAAATGGCGTTGATAAAAGAATGAGACCTAAAAATAGTCCCAACGACTTTCGAAATTTCTTGTGCATTGAAGCTCCAATTCTAATAATATTAGGTAGTTCCTAAATTATATTTTAAAGCCTCTTTAACATTAATCAAAGATTAATTATTCAGGAAGAAATTACTTGCAATGCACAAAAAACACTACTCCTGCTCACTATTTCTTTTTTCTTTCTTCTCAAAGTTGCCCTGAATATCATACTGATATACTTCAGCATTATTCACGCATTCCTTAATCAATTGCGAAAGATCATGCTCTTCACAAAACTCCATAAAATACTTTGTGTCGGCCTTAATAACCGGATGCTTTGGTGCAAACATCGAACAGGCATCATCGTGTGGGATAATAGAAGTTTCAAAAGTATCAATTTTTTTGGCCTCAGTGATGATATCTAATTTATTCATTCCAATAAGAGGTCTCATCACAAGCATCGGACAAGAACGATCAAGTACACTCATATTCTGAAGAGTCTGGCTAGATACTTGCGCTAGAGCATCACCCATAATTAATGCACTGGCCTTGGCCCTTCTTGCAAGATATGCAGAAGTGTCCATCATATACTTTCTAAAAAATAACGTGCGGTAATCTTCTTTACAGTTCTTAGCGATATAATTTTGAATATCACCATATGGAAGAACATATAATTTAAAGCTATCTTGAAACTTAGAAAGAATTTTTCCAAGCTCTAAAATTTTCTCTTTAACTTCTTCGCCAACATATGGGTAAGCATAGAAGAATGCAAAGGACTGCCTCACTCCTCTTCTTGCCATCAGATAACTAGCAACTGGTGAGTCAATACCACCTGAAAGAAGTGTTACTGCATGGCCACTCGTTCCAACAGGAAGTCCACCAATACATGGAATCTTTTCCCATGATAAATAGATCTCTTCATTCATAACCTTAACATCAACCATAAGGTCAGGATTTCTTACATCAACTTTAAGATCTGTACTCTTTAGAATTGCCGTTGCAATATAACGATTAATTTCATCACTGTTTTTTGGAAATTGTTTAAGAGCTCTCTTAGTTTGAACTTTAAAAGTCTTAACGTTAGTTAACTGGCTTAACTCTTTAACAGCGAGCTCACAAACGTAATCAAGATCTAATGGACATGATCTCATAGGAGTGACTGAACTTAGCCCCGCAACTGAAGTTAGTCTGTGAATTAACTCTTCACTAAACTCTTCTTCACTCTCGGCCACTAGGCGTTGTTGATTATTTTTTAATTTCCAAGATGTATGATGATACTTACTAAAGATTCGACTTAGATTTGTTTGCAGTTTCTTATAGTAAGATTTTCTATTCTTACCTTTAAGCCATAATTCATCAACAGTTAAAATTAAACTCTTATACATCTTTCTTATTCCTATTTAATTAAAAAACCAATTTCTTCGATTACTTCACTAAGGCCCTTTAACATACCTTGAACATCTTCTTGAGTTGTAGACTTTCCGATTGAGATTCTCAAAATATTCTTATGAAATTTCTCATCAATCCCAAGGCCCGCAAAAAGTGGGTTTAACCCCTTAATCTTTGATGAGCAAGCAGTTGATGATGAGATCATGATTCCCTTTGTTTCAAGGTGCCTCATAATAATATCACTAGCAATCCCTTCAAAGAGAACACATAGAATAAATGGCGAAGTATTTTGATCCTCAAACGGATAACTAATATTCTTATGCAGACCACTTAGCCCAGCTTTAATTTTTTCTTTTAGTATCTTTGCTTTCTCAAATGAATCATCTAAGTCAGTGAAAGCTAGTTCACAAGCTTTTGCCAGTGCGAGTACAAGTGACGTTGAAGGAGTTGAGGCCCTAAGACCTTTTTCATGAGCACCACCTCTAAGATAGCGCTTAAGAAAATGCACCTTACTTTCTTTGAAAATAAGACCACCAATACCTCTTGGCCCTCCCATTTTATGAGCACCGAAAGTGACAAAGTCAATTTCAGAATCTTTAAGAGTAAAAGGAACCTTTCCAAAACCCTGAGTTGCGTCTACATGAACGAGGCACTTTCTATTCTTGGCCTTTACAGCTTGTGCGATTTTTTCAACTTCAAAATATTGTCCAGACTGAGAGTTTACAAGACTGATACAAACAAGTTGTGTTTCACTTGTTACTGCATTGACTATTTCTTCAATGCTTTTGAAGCCTTCTCCATTATCAATGACCTTGGTAACAGAAGGATGGTCTCCACTGAGGAAGATAATCCCCTCCTCAATTGAGCGAATAATTTGATTATTTGCTTCTGTTGCAGAGGAAGTGAAAATCAGGCCATAATTCTTGGCCTGGATGAGTTTTAAAATATTAGCTCTGGCATCCTCAATCTTCTTAGCACATTCCTTTCCTGCCAAATGCTTGGCAGCAGGATTGGGATAATCCAATTCGAAGCTTTTCGATAAAACTTCAATAACTTCAGGATAGAGCTTAGTAGAGGCCGCGTGATCAAAATAGTACATAAATTGCCTTATACCATGTTTTAAACAGTAAGTACCTTAAATAACGATATTTTTAGACACTGTCCATATGATATACACTCCAAGTTATTGAAAGCTCGTATTATAGTGCCCTATTTCTTGGCACTTTTCTTGCTCTTTAAAATACATATGAAACTGAGATACTTTATCCTTATATTATTCGGAGTCTACTGGCTTTCAAATTCGGTCCACGCTGCTGGACTAAAGGCCGACGACTACCTCTTTCGCTCTCAAGTAAAGATTGAGGAATTCAATAATTTTTCAAAAAAAGGACTTGGCCATCTTGCGGCCAGAAGCTTAAATGAATCAAAAGACTACCTAGCGAGATTAGGAGAAATTAGTCACGAACTCTCCCAAGAACAGCTTAATCTTATGAAAGAGCTCCAAAACGAGGTCACTCAAAAGCTGAAAATTGAAGCCGAAACAATTAGTACCTGTGATTATCGTAATATTGAGCACTATAAAGAGGTCGAAAAACTCAAAGAGCTCAAAGTTAAGGGTAGTATCCTAACTTTCAGATCACACAAGAATCTCTATCTTCTAAAGGCGCAAGAAGTCCAAAAATGCCAACAATTCAGCACTTGGATGGATAATTTTAACGAAATCTCTGTATAATGTTCATACTAACGCGATACACAGTGAAATCTATGAATTCATTCCATATGATTTCTTTATGAAAACAAGAAACATCAAATCAGTAATCCTAGTACTTACGTTTAACCTTTTAGCATCAGCAACTCTAGCCTTTACTCAGGATAGTGGAAAAACGATTCTAATCTCTGATATCGACGACACTATTAAGGTCGGCCATATCAGATCAAAAATTGATGCTGTTTCAAATGCCTACCGCACAAATAATATCTTCCTTGGTATGGCCGATCTTTACCGCATTATAAAGAATCGCCTCAATGCAGATGTATTCTATCTGACAAACGCTCCAGAAGAAGTGATGGCATGGTCACACACAGAATTACTTAAGAATGGAAACTTTCCAGAAGGGAGTCTTGAGATTAGACCGATTAAAGTTTCAAGTAAGATCTTTAAGGCCCAAAGACTTGAAGAGCTAATCTCAGAGCACAGGCCAGATACAGTTATCCTTGTTGGTGACAATGGTGAGCACGATAATTCTTTCTACAATGGTATTAAACAAACTTACCCAGGAATTAAGTTTCACACTTTTATTCGAGCAGCATACAACTTTGATGAATCTAATAAGCTTTATAAAGGACAAGCAAGTTTTGTTACACCATTTGAAATTGCAGATACCCTCTATCAAAGAAAAGTATTAGAAAGATCAGACTCAAAAGATCTTCAAGACCTACATTTAAAAAATTATATGGAAGAGTATTTATTAAGAGATAAAGGGCAGCTTTATACTCCACACTGGCAAAGATGCTACGGACATAAAGTGAATAGCTGGTCAAACCTATTCTCTACTCTACCAAAAGAGCTAACAAAGAAAATTTCGATTCTTTGTCAAAATTACGAAAACTAGAATACATAATCCAGCACATATTATTTGTGCTGGATACCTTCTCTTATGGCATTGCGATCAACGCGAGAAAAGTGCCTCGAATCAACAGGAACTCTTCCAAACTCAATAATTGCATTTGCTAAATTCCAATCGTTTAAAATTTCACTAATATGATCTTTAATTTTTACTTCGCCTTCGATAAGGCATTTAATCTTATTTCCAACTTGCACAAGAGCAGCTCGTTCAACGCCATCGATTCGTGCTAATTCATTTTCATAATGAAATGTAGGAACAAGCTTTCCATCAATACTTAAACAATCTTTTAATCTTCCTAAGAGATAAATCTGGCCACCACTCATATAACCAACATCGCCAGTTAAATGCCATAGCCTTCCCTGCTCATCCCACTTCTTTGTGGCCTTATTGGCCGGATGATTATCGATATACTCCTTAATTACATGAGGACCACTTAAACAAATCTCACCCCAGATAAGCCCTTCTTGAAAGTCAAAACTATTAGCAACCTCATTAATTTTAACTTCCAAGACTTCAATGACATGACCTAGCTTAAGTCCTGTTTTTTTATTTGAGATATATTCATCAATTGGCACAAAACTAATTGGTTCGACTTCCGTTGATCCATAGATAATATGTATTTCGATACCGTCACTTACCTTTTCAAATACTTCTTTTACAAAGTTTGCATGCTTCGTTGAAATTTCAGCACCACCAATAATGATACTTCTCAGACTTGGAATCTTAATTTCATTTGCAGCAAGGTAATTTGCAAGACGTTTAATGATCATAGGATTAGCACTGAAACGCGTGACCTTATACTTATTCATTTGTTCAATTACTTTTGAAACATCAAACTCAGACAATTTTCGATAGTCGATATCTGGAAAAATTGTCGTTATTCCAAGTCCCAAATTTTGAAGAACAAGAGTTGGGAAAAATGGCATATCAACTTCATCTTCTCGATGTAACCAAAAGTATTCTGAAACGATCTTCTGCGCTAAAAAGATATCAAGACTTCTATTTGCTGCCTTTGGCCTGCCAGTTGAGCCAGTTGTAAAAGAGATAAGCGTTTGAGCATCTTGCTCAATCGGTGTTTGCGAAAAATTAAGATTATCTTCAGCTTTAATATTTGTTAAAGATTTGGCAAAGAAACAGTCTTGATCGTACGTAAAACGCTTCATTTTCCAAAGAGCAGGAATTAAAGGAGTCCACTTTAAAAGCTCTTTAACAGAGATGATTCCCTGAGCATTTGCATCCCCTATGGCCTGCTTAAGCTTCTCCTTAGGCATAGTCGAGTCTATCGAGACGACAACCGCTCCCATGTAAAATAAGGCAACCATAATCTGATATAGCTCAAGACGAAGTGGAATAAGAACAATGACTCGATCTCCCTTCTTAATTCCAGCATCAGATAAAGTCTTTATCCACGCCCCAACTTGAGACATAAATTCACCATAAGTCTGGTCTTTATCTTGGTATATTAAGCATCGCTTTTCTAAATTATTTCTAAAATGAGAATCGAGGTAATGGCAGCCGTTTATTGGCCCACCGATATAACCCAGTTCTTGCCTTATATCTTCAATATTTTTCATATGATAATATTAAATGAAAATAATATAATTTGTAATATTAGGTAGTAAATGTATCTATTAAGTAAATTTGATTCTCTTCTTACAACAAAAACACAAGTTGGTGGCAAGGCCTATAATCTTGCAAAGCTTGAAAAATGTCGTGTTAATACACCTGATTGGTTTTGTATTACTAGTGATTACTTTCAAACATTAGTTGACCAAAATGAAGTATTAAAACAACTTATCATTCAATACACGCAACTTGAATTTATTGACGACTTAAAAGAACTTATTGCAAAGATTCATACAGAGATTAATAAGTGTGAAATATCAATTATTGATGAAGTAATGGAAAGAATTAATCCTGAAATTCATTATGCTATTAGAAGTTCTGCTGCAGATGAAGATGGTAGTCACTTCTCTTTTGCAGGACAGCTCGAATCATTTCTCTATGTCCAAGGAAAAGAAAGAATAGAGGCTGCCATAAGAAATTGCTTTAAGAGTAACTTTTCTCTAACGGCCCTTACATATCGATTTAAGAATCAAATTCATCAATCAACACCTAAAATGGCCGTCATCATACAAGAAATGATTGATCCAGAAAAATCAGGTGTTCTCTTTACGGCCAACCCAATTAATGGGTACAGAGACGAAATGCTCATTTCAGCAAATTATGGCCAAGGTGAAGGTGTCGTTAGTGGCGAGTGTAACACTGACGAGTACACAATCGATGACCGCGGTATTATTAAAGATGAAATTAGAGAAAAAGATTTTAAAATAATTGCTGATTATGAAAATAAGACAACCAAGAAAGTTGAAGTCGTAGGAAGTGATATTAACTCAAGTGTCTTAACTCACGCTGAGATTATCGAGTTAAATAAGATCGCACTTGATATTCTTGCACTAAAGAAGAAACCACAAGATATTGAGTTTTGCTTTAAAAATGGAAAAATCTATATTGTCCAAACAAGGGATATCACTTCTCTTCCTATGGATAAGCGAGAAGAGTTTGCCAATGTCTTTGATAATTCAAATATTCAGGAGTCATTCAATGGCGTCACAACTCCTCTAACATTTTCTTATGCTTCTAAGATGTACTTTAAGGTCTATCACCAATTACTAGGCCTAACGGGATTAAGTGAAAAAGAGTTAAAGAAGCACGAAAAAAGACATAAGAATATGATTGCACTTATCGAAGGGCGTGTTTTCTACAATATTCAGTCTTGGTACAAAGGACTTCTGTTACTTCCATCTTTTAAACAATCAAAAGGTGATATGGAAAAGATGATGGGAATAACAGACCCTGTCGAATTCATTGAAGATAAGAATCTTCCATTTTGTGAGAGGCTTAAGATGCTTCCTGGTTTAATTAAAACCTTTGGAAGTCTGCTGTGGTATTTTTCTAAAATTGATAAAGTTGTTGCAGACTTTATGTCTAGCTTTTATGAAGTATATGAAGATATTGATTTTTCTAAACTTAACAGACTTAATCTCACACAACTCTATGACCTAACTGAAGAGCTTGATCAAAAAATCACAAGTAAGTGGCATGCCCCGCTTATAAATGATTTCTATGTCATGATGATGAATGGAAAGATGTATCGCTGGATGGAGAAGCTTGCGGTTGAAAATTCCGATATCACGCTTGGAAACTTATTGTCTGGAGAACACGATATAGCCAGTACCCAGCCAACAAAAGAACTTCTAAAGATTAGTGATGAAATTAAGAAGTGTGATCAAGACTTTCAGGATCAATTCTTAAAATTAGAAAACTCAAAAGTCATGGACTTCTTCTATATCAACAATAAGGCCATCTTTGATCTATGTCAGAAGTATATTCAAGACTATGGTGACCGCACTATTGGGGAACTTAAATTAGAGAGTTTATCTCTGCGTGAAAACCCCGACTTTCTTATTAATATTCTAAAGAACTACGTTATTAAAGAAAGTCTAAGTTATGATAACTTTATTGCAAATGAGCTTGAACTTAGAGAATCTGAAGAAGCTAAAATAGCTCCAATCATTAAAAAGAAGCTTTCTTCTTTTGCTAGAAAACGTTTTTATAAAGACCTTGAAAAACTCAGAAAGGCAATTCGCTACAGAGAAAATACAAGGCTACTACGAACTAAGTCTTTTGGAATTTCACGCCAAATTTACCGTGAGATGGGAAATCAGCTAGCAAGCTTTAACTTAATCAATTTACCTGAAGATATCTTCTTTCTAACTCTTAGTGAGATCGAAGAGTTGAAAGATGGGCGTATTGTGCAGACAAGTCTAAAAGAGCTAATTAGCTTAAGAAAGTCTGAGTATGAATCATATGAAGATGAAGAGCCTGGTCATCATTTTAAGACTTTTGGCTTTGTTCATGCGGGAAATAAGTTTATCTATGAAGGTAATACAAATCTCGATCACGATGGTGCACTTAAGGGTATTGGATGCTATCCAGGACATATCACAGGAGAAGTCGCCCTACTCTTTAAACCAGATGATGGAATCGATGTGAATGATAAGATTCTTTGTACGGTAAGAACTGACCCAGGCTGGGCCCCTTTATTCCCATCAATTAAGGGACTTCTCGTAGAAAAAGGATCGACACTATCACACTCTGCGGTTATCGCACGAGAGCTTAAAATACCGACAATTGTCGGTGTTCCAGGAATTACAAAAATTGTTGAAAATGGGCAAGAGATTGAGATGGACTGTGAAAAAGGTCTAATTAACTTACTTCAAGATAATCAAGAATAACAAAAGGCCTCATAATGAGGCCTTTTTCTATGAAATTCTTTTATAAAATTTAATATCATAAACCCCAACTTTCTCCTTCTTAATAAGATCAGAGAAGTCAGCTGTTATATCTTCAAAGCCGTCTAAGTTTGGTGAATGAACACGTAAGTAATAGCGAACACAAATCACACCACCAATAGAAATTGAAGCTTTGGCCTTTTGTATGAAGTCTCGACCTAGCTCATTATTAAAGTAACTAGGAACATCAGAATAAGAAAAGTAATCAAATTGATGCTTTCCACTGGCAAGCTCTGCAACAACATCACCAATATGATAATTGACTTGAGTTGTTTCAATACACCTTTTTAGCTCAGAAAACTTTCGACATCGCAGTGGCGTATTTGTCAAAGTAACTTCTCCAAAAAAGCATAGACTTAAGAAGAAATTATCTTTGATAAGGTTATTCTTAAATAGACGAGCAAAGCGATTTCGATAGAACTTCACATAACTCTCGGGGATATTCTTTCTGATAAAGTCCCCTCGATATAAGAGAGAATTCATTAGAGCTTTATTCCCAACAATCGACAGAACAACAGTCCACTTCACTTTAAAGCTTACTGTATCCATAATATTGAGCTGCTCTTGAACAGTTTTACAGTTTTTAAGGGCATCAATAATTCGATGACCAAGGATCTTACGACAAAGCTTTGAGAAAGTAATAAACGTCTTCTCCCATGAGCCAGCAAGGGCCGCAATTTCATTGGCATCAAAGTATTCACTAAGTCCAACATTTGCACCAATAGTCTTTAAGATTCCAGAATCATCATGATACGCTCTTAAAAACTCAACTTCATCAAGGGCAAGGATCGCCTTCTCATATGCCCTGGCCCACTCAATTTGGAGTCCAGAAACATCAAAGAGGTCTAGTCTTGAATCAACATTTGTCACGAGATATAAGCCTCTCGGCCCGGCACCACAAATAGAACCAATATTTTTTGAAGAAAGTTTTCTACAAACTTTTGACTCCATTTCAATATCTTCATTTGCAAGTGAGTAATTTAATTTGTCAGTAAAATATTTTGCCATGTCACAATTATAGTTGTTTTCATTATATAATGGTACAAAGAAATTAAATTCAGATGAGGATGTATGAGCAAAGATATAAGTCATATTAAAATGGAAGATTCATTTATTAAGAGATATTTAGCATGGTCAAGCGAGCGCTTTCCAATGGCCAATGTCATCTCTGGCCTAATTACTTTCTTTGTCATGAGTCGTCTGGCCCTCTTCTTACAAGATAAAGCACTAGACTTCACACCACTAGATATCCTAGGGGCCATTGCAGTAGTTGGCCATTACTTTGTATTAAGAGTATTCGATGAACATAAAGACTTTAAAGTTGACTGTATTAATCACCCAGAGCGTGCTCTTCAAAGAGGCCTAATTAAACTTTGGCACCTCGATATTATTGCGGCCATTTTTACTATTATTGGACTAACTTATTCATTCTTAATCTCAAATAACTATCTTACTCTTATTTGTTATGGAGCCGTTTACCTATGGTCAGTTCTAATGGCCAAAGAGTTCTTTATTGGCCCTTGGCTAGAAAAACGCTTAACTCTCTACTCAATTAGCCACATGTTAGTTTCTCCTCTTATTATTATTTGGATCATGTCGGCAAAATGGCAAGTTCCAACATTTGAATTCTACGTTTATCTAATTCTTGCCATGTCATTTGCTTCAGGCTTCTCATATGAATTCACAAGAAAGACGAGAGGGCCAGAAGAAGAAACTGAAACACTTGATTCATATACAAAAATTTATGGAGCTGGAGGTAGTGTTCTAATCATCACATTAATGAATATGGTAACTCTAGGATGCTTCCTTTACCTTATTCCGCTAATGCCAAACCTGCGTTCAATTTTAGCAGCAATGGGAATTGCAGGCTTTGCAGCTGCACAATCAACTCTTTTTAAATATCTTAAAAAACCGAGTCTAGAAGGACGTAAGAAGAACGAAAAGTCATTTGGACTCTTTGCTCTCCTACTTTATATCGCTCTAATTGTAGGTGTTTATGCAAATTAACTTAGACCTACTTACACAGGATCAAAAACAAGAGTTTCTTCTTTTTAAAGATAACGAAGCAATCTCAAGTATTGAACAATTTGTCGATGGTGAAGCTTGCGCAATCTTCTTTCTTATCGGTAAAGAAGCCTACTTTGGTTTTTGTTCTGGGAGTTTATCAGATAGCTTTATAAAAGCGGCAAAAGCATATCGTGCTACACATGGTATCGACAAAATAGTCGGTCCCCTTAATTTTTCAACTTATAATACCTATCGCCTTAAACAAAACGAAGACCTTCCCCATCACTTAATGGAGCCACCATATGACAAAAGTCTGTATGACTTATTAAGTGCTAACGGTGAAGTCTTTGAGAGTTATGTAACTTATGAGATCAATGACTTTGATAAGCTCTTGAAGTGGTCTAAACAATTTGATGAAATCGATGACTCACCAATGACTCAGAATTATGAGCTCAAAGTGATTGATGGCCAATTTTGGCTAGATAATCTTGAACGATTCTATCAAAGTGCTGATCAAGTCTTTGGAGAAAATATCGCCTACTCCCCAATTTCATTTGAAACATTCAAGCTAAAGTATGGACCTCAGGCAGCTGCTCTTATTTGCCCTCACACATCGCGTGCTCTAATTTCAAAAGAGGATAACTCGATTGTTGGTATCATCCTAAACTTTGTGGACCCCACATCAACAGACAAAAAGAAGCTCTTAATTAAGACTATGGGAGTTCACCCAGATCATCGTCATATGGGCCTAAGCTTCATTTACCTTCTAAAGGAGATCATCCCTCAGGTTCGATCTCAATATGAGCAGGCTTATCTATGCTTAATGCGAGACGGAAACCTTCCTTCTCTATTTGCGAAAGATATTTCACAGAAAACTCGATTCTATCACCTATTCAGTCTCTAACTTACTGATTTTACTATAATACACATGCCGTCTACACAGTAGACGGCCATAGTACAATTTTCAATCAAGCGCTCTCGTTCATCTTTATAAGCTATATTTGAACAATGAAGATCAATGAAACACACACAAATTTAGCTTCTGACCAGGAAGCAAAAGTCGTAAAGCAGAAGCTTTCGGCCCCATCTCGTTTTGACTACTCTGAGGCAGCAAGACTAAATCGTATTGCAATTTTAGAGGCCCAGTGCGGAGAAAGCCTCGACTCAATTCAAACGACTGACTTAGATGGCCTAAGCCTCAAGGGAAATATCGAGTCTTATACTGGAAGCATTTCGATTCCAATGGGAATTTGTGGGCCATTAAAAATAAATGAAAAAGGCGAAAAAGAAGATCTTTATATCCCTATTGCAACATCTGAAGGTGCACTAGTCTCTTCTATCACTCGCGGCGCACTTGCTGTGTCCTTATGTGGTGGATTTAAGGCCAAGGTACTAAGAAAGCGCATGTACCGCGCTCCTGTTTTTACATTTGATGATATTGACCATGCTGATGAATTTATCTCATGGTTAGAAGATAATTTCGATACAATTAAAAGTATTACTAAGAAGTACTCAAATTTTGCTGATCTTAAAAAGATTAAGCCAGTTCTTATAGGCCGCAACGTTCACGCTAAATTTATCTATGAGTGCGCTGATGCCTCTGGCCAAAATATGACGACGGTTTGTACTTGGCAATCATGCCTTTGGATCAAAGAAGAACTTCTTACTTCAAAAATTAATCTCGTAGAATTTTTCCTTGAAGGAAATGGATCAAGTGATAAGAAAGTTTCAGTTGGATCTGCCATGCAGACACGCGGAACTTATGTAACTGCAGAATGTGTGATCTCTGAAAAAGTTTTAAAGCGTATCTTAAAGACTACGAGTACTGATCTTATCAATTTATACCTAAGATCTCTTCCTATCACTCGTTTAGAAGGAATGACTGGCTATAACGTCAACGTTGCCAATGCTGTTGCTGCCATTTTTGCTTCAACTGGACAGGATCTCGCCTGTATTCATGAATCTTCAACTGCGGTTTTAAATTTTGAAAAACATGAAAAAGGTTTATATGTAAGCTTAACACTACCTTCACTTGTTATTGGAACTGTTGGTGGTGGAACAGGTCTAGGTCACTATAAGGACTGCCTGAAGTCGATTGGTTGTTCAGGTGCCGGAAAGGTCGAAAGATTTGCTAAAATTATTGCAGGTGCTGCCCTATCACTAGAGCTTTCGACGATGTCGGCCATCTGTGGTGGACAATTTGCTTATGCTCACGACAAGCTAGGAAGAAATAATCCAAAAGATCAACTTAAGACAAAAGATATCACAAAAGAATTTATCAATGAAAATTTCACTGATCAGTCGACTCTTGTTCAAGAAAGTGAATCGATTGAGCATGATCATAAGATCAATATTGAAAATGGGATTATCACAGAAGCGACTTCCCGAGTAGTTAACAAGTCACTTGGTTTTACTTCATTAGAAGTAAACAAAGAAGAAAAAATCATCCTTAAATCAAAGCCTCTTGATACTGATGTGATTGCAGGCTTTGCAGCTATCGCAGGTTTTGCCGATAGTGATATCAGAAGAAAATTTATCAAAACAATTCATAATAATGAATTTACGAAATGTCATGTAAGAGAAATTGAAGCATACCGTATGGTTTCAAAAGATTTCTCTCGCTATATGCCAGAGCTTCACGGTACGTATGTGAATGCTCAGAAAGAAGCTTACCTTCTTCTTCTTGAGAACTTAAATTTCTCAAAAATTGAGTTAATGAATACGCAAGGAAGTTTAGAGCTATGGATTAGCTCAACTCGTGAATTAATCTATGATGCCATCTCTAAAGTCCACAAGAGTTTTGCTAATTCACAAGAAGTAGCAGAGTCATCCCTTAATCTTGGGAAGATTAATATTGATAAGGATTTAACAAAATCGATTATCACTTATATTCGCGCACAAAATTACATTAGCGCAAAGACCGAAGCGAAATTGGAAGAAGTTCTAAGCAGCGTTGAACAATGGGCAAAGATCATTAACAAGGGCCCTAAAACACTAACTCACAATGACTTTAACCCAAGAAATATTTGTTTCAAGAATGGACGTCCATGCTTCTATGACTGGGAATTATCACGTTTTAACTCTCCATACAGAGACTTAGTTGAGTTCATGAGTTTCACAACACCAAGTGGAGAGATCGAAAGTGATATCGAATATTACTTCGCTAAGGATGGACTAGAACTAACGAAAGAAGAGAAATTAGAAAATATGCTTTCATGTGCAAATGAGTATCTACTTAATCGTGTCCTATTCTACTATGTAGGTCATAGTGTAAATGAGTATGAATTCATGCCACATATCTTTAATAAAACACTTGAGATCATTGCTTACTTAGAAGGTCAACTGAATGCGTAACCTAATTGACAAGCTACTTTCAAATAAAGATCTAGAGAAGAAGGTTCTCTTCTTTTACAAGAACTTTAAGCTTGTTAGCTCTCTTTCTATCGATGAGCTTATGGAGAAGGCCCGTGCAATTGCTTCAAAAATTAAAGCAAATGAAATCACTGGTAGTAATATAATCCTTTCTTTTGAAAATGAAGAAAGCTTTGTGACATACTTCTTTGGTATTATTCTTTCAGGAAATGTACCAGTACCAATGGCATCAAACGCCTTAATGCTAAAAGAAGATTATCAAGAATTACTATTCCAATTCGCCTCAGCAGCACAAACAAAGTATATCGCAGCAAAGAACTCTCCAGAGGGCTTTACAAATATAGTAAAATTTAACGACGTTGCAATGGCAACACAATTTGCAAATCCAGAAAGTAATGAAACTTGTTTTATTCAATTTTCTTCTGGTTCAACTTCGGCCCCTAAGGGTGTTGTTATCAGCCATAGTAACCTACTTGCAAATAATGACCAGATTAATCAAGGCATCAAGCTAAGTGATTCTGACTCCATTTGTACTTGGCTTCCACTTCATCATGATATGGGACTAATAGGAAGTCTTCTAACTGCCCTGTTAAAGAATTTAGAATGTCATATTATTCGCACTCAAGATTACGTGATAGCACCTCACAAATGGCTTCACTTAGTATCTGAAACGAAGTGCAGTGCTCTTTGTATTCCAAATTCGGCCTACTATGTTTGTGCGACAAAAATTCCAGAAAAAAAACTAGAAGGACTCGATCTTTCACATATTCGCTTCGCTCAATGTGGCGCGGAACCTATCAAGGCAAATGTATTAAAAGCCTTTAGTAAACGTTTTGAAAAATACGGCTTCAGTGCAAATGCTATTATGCCTGTTTATGGACTAGCGGAGGCAACTCTTGCTGTAACATTTCATGACGTTGGAACTAAGTTTGAAACTCTAACGCTTAAGAACGAAGAGTTTATTTCATGTGGAAAGGTCCTTTCTCCTACTCAGCTAGAGATTAGAAATCAAGGCCAAGGAGTTGGAGAAATCTACATAAAAGGCCCATCTATTTCAACTCATTACTTTGGAAGAGAGTCACATCTTGAAGATGGTTGGCTTAATACAGGAGACCTAGGGTTTCTCGATAAAGAAGGTAAGCTCTACGTAACAGGAAGAAGCAAAGACCTGTTGATTTGTAACGGAGTGAATATCTTTGCCAATGACCTTGAATTTATGGCCGCCAAAGTTCCAGCGGTAAAGCTTGGGCGCATGGTTGCCTTCTCTATCCAAACGGATAAGAGCGAGCGACCTCACCTGATCATTGAGCTCAATGAGAAGTCAAAAGAGGCCAGAAATAGAGTAAAACGAGACGTCGCTAACGCACTTAAGTCAAAGATGGCCCTCTCAGAAGACAATATCTCGATCGTGCCAGAATTGACTCTTAAGAAAACGACAAGTGGGAAGGTAAAACGCCAAAATGCCCAAAAAAGATACATGACCGGAGAAATTACAAAAATCGAGAAAAATTATCGATTTAATCTTATAGTTTCTCGATACATAAAAAATAAATTTAAGTTTAATTTCTTAATCAAAGAGAAATTGGGATAACTTGGATACCACTATGGATAAGAAAGTTTTAAAATATTTAAATGAAGCAATTGCTGAAGTCAGTGATGAAAAAGAAATTACACTGACTCTTGAGACAAGCTTTATCACGTTGGGCCTTGACTCATATGATGCCATGTCATTTATCGGACGCCTAAAAGAAGATTTCGAAGAACTACCTGTCACAATCTTCTTACAATGCCAAACGACTCAAGATTTAATTAATTACTTAGAAAAAAATCATAACGAAGAACTAAAGCAAGTACTTTCATAATTGGAGCTAAGATGGAATCGAGACTTATTAGCAAATTAGAAAAACTTAATAAACAATCTGTCGAGCGCGCCTTCACTGTTGATGCACTTGATTGGTCTAAACCAATTGATAAGAAGCTAAAGTGGACACCAGATGAAATGGTGACCATCTCTTACCTACCAAGTTATGACTTACTTACAGAGGCCCAAAAACTTAGATTCAACCAATTAATTGGACTTTCAATTTGTGAGCAATTTATTTGGTTTGAAAACGTTCTTCTAAATCCGGCCCTTAAAAGCTGTAAAAGAATTTATAAGCTAAACCCTCAAATGACTGAGGCCATTGATCACTTTATGGAAGAAGAAGATAAGCACGGCGAAATCTTTCTAAGAATGCTTATGAAGGCCGAGCCTGAAAATTATTCGAAAGAGAACCCTCTACGTATATTTAAGCTTAGTCCTGTGCAGAACTTCATCATGAAAGTTGTCACAAAATTTCCAAATATCTTCTTATGGTGGATTTGGATTGCCCTATTCTTTGAAGAAAGAACATTAGATATTTCTAAGAAATATAACAAGGCGCTAAAGGCCGGTGAAGTCGATTGGAACTTCTGGCAATGCCACTACTATCATATGCTTGATGAAGTAAGGCATCAGCAAATTGATGAGTGTTTTCTTGCGGCCTTTTACGATAAGGCCAACCCAATCCTTAGAAAAATCAATGCCAGCGTCTTTGTAAAGTTTATTTCATCATACTTTGGACCTAAGAGACTTGCTGGAAGAATCCTAGAACTAATGCAAGAAGAGTTCAGTGATCTTTCACAGGAAACAGTTAATCAATTAAAAAGCGAATTTGAATCACTTCGTACGAATGTTGAATTCCAACGAAGTGCCTTTTCGAGACAGGGGCTTGGCCGTACGTATGAGTTACTGGCCAAATATAACGAAATGGATGGTTTTTGGGATCTGCTACTTGAAGAAAGTAAGGAAGATCATCTGGGGAAAAACCGATACGTACGAGGTACGCATTCGACAATCCTAAACTAGCCAAATTAAAAAGGGACCCAATACGGTCCCTTTTTTTATTGTAGATCTTTTTTTAAACTTGTCAGTAGCTCATCTAGATCAAAGGGCTTGTAAAAGAAACGAGTGACCCCTTCCTTCATTGCCTCTTTTAGAGAAATATCTGCTTGTCCTGAAACAAAGTAAAATACTTTCTCCTTCTGGCTGTCATTACTATTTGTGCAATCAAGAACAACCTTCCCATTTCCATCTGGCATCTTATAGTCAGAAATTATGGCATCAAAAGTTTGGCCACTATTGATTAGCTTAACAGCACTATTTCCAGAGTTTGCGCACTCCGTCTCATAGCCTTCAAACTGAAGCTCCTCGGCCAGTAACTCTAGAATATCTGGTTCGTCATCGACGATTAAAACTTTGTAAGGCATAGATAAATTCTCTTCTAAACGTTAAAAACGTAATTATAGTCATGAATCCTAATATAAATAGGATATTTTGTAAAACAAAATACATTGAGAAACTATATCTCTTAATCATTGAGGCCAAGGACTCGTTATTTAAGATTGTTTCCACAAAAAATGGCGCAGTGCTATAGTAAAATTTTACAAACGCAGCACCAAGAGCTGTCTTCATCAGATACTCATCTCTAATAACGCGAAAGTATTCTAAGACGTAGTGATTTCTTTGAAAGCCAGCAGTTACAAGATAACACTGGTTTTCCGAAAGCAGCTTCTCAATTGGTTGAGGCTGATAATCTGCCGTTTGTACATCCAGATCCGCACTACTTGTACTACCTGGCCCAATAAAGCCAAAGTGATCAAGATACGCGATAGCAGAGCTATAAGTTGCGTTATTAGTGAGATTTGTCACCTTAACATTACCTTCATTTGATTGATCTTCAATAATTCGAATATCATCAACGGTCCTAGTGACAAGTCCCCCTCCATTTTTAACATAGAGGGCGATGCGAGAAATATAAGTACCATTCCCACCATGATCACCAAAATAATCAAGAACTGCAGTCTCATCTCCCGCATAAGTCCCTGTGATATTTAAGCTTGCACGTGTTCTGATATCAGTGACAGCGGCACTAATAACGAGTTTAAAGTAAATCGCTCTACCTACAGTATCAGGAATCTCCACTTCTTCGTTAGAGCTATAGTCTGTGTCTTTAGGCATATAGAATAGAACCAGCTCGATGCTGTCTTTAATTGAAGCAATTGAATCTGTGATTCCGGCGCAGTTTAATTCACTTGTTGAGCAGATATCGAGAAAGCTTACAAATGGTGCCTCAACTTGTGAGCTTGGGATTTCAGTAACAATACGATAAACCGGATTTGAGTTATCGTTGTCTTTTAATGCAACATAAAGCTCTTCATTTGTATAAGCTAGAGAGTCAACGTCTCGTAGAAAGAGCCCTCCTACATCAGACGTTTCATCGGCCAAGTTAGGAGATGTACCACTTGAGTCAGCAAGATAATAAGCAAAATCTTGTACACCTGTACCAAGACTAAGAGGTACATAGAGAGTGATAGCTGCTTCTGCTGTTGAGCCATCTCCACCTAAATTATAAAAAAGCTCATTTAAGTTTTCACCTGTTGAATTTCTGAGGTAAAAAACAGGCTCTTCAGTGTCATCTAATCCGAGACTCGCACCGTAAGCACTTGTGATTGTAAGGTAAAGAAAAATGAAGATTTTAAATAATTTCTGCATAGTAAAATTATGGGTTAAGTTTTATTCATGGTCAAATAATTAAAGATTTGGCATGATAAATTGAAATAGTTAAGTAGTTTAAATGACAAAGGTTTGGATCAAATTATGAAATATATTGTACTCTCAATACTTCTACTAAGTTCATGTATTGGAACGGATGGAATTAAGGATCAGAGAAAAGTTATTGGCAGTATGGCCCAGGCCCTTTCCAAGAAGTACCCAAGTGTTGAGAATGTGGACTGCGACTACCTAAAAAGACGCCTTCGACTTAAGGATAACCGCCTTGTTGTCGTCGATGCACGAAATACTTATCAATTTGAGGTCTCTCATATTGAGAGAGCTATTCCTTTGTCAAAGCTTCACGAAGTCTACCCACAACTTCAAGGTAAGGAAGTCGTTGTCTACTCTACGATTGGAACGCGTTCAACTAAAGCTATTCTCGAGCTTTCTAAAACTAATCCAAATACAAAATTTACGAATCTATTTGGCGGAATTCTTGATTGGCTACAATGTGGTCAGAAGATTTATCTAATGGGTAAAGAGACAAAAGAGATTCGCTTTGAAAATGATGCTTGGAATATTATCCCAGAAGGATACAAAGCAATTCTACCATGAAAGTAATAAGTATTAATGGCCAGATTTTAGATCACGAAGCTGATGCAAAAATCTCAGTACTTGATCGTGGCTTTCTCTATGGTGATTCTGTTTACGAAGTAACGGAGGTTAGAGATGGAAAGATTGGTTTTTTAAAAGAGCATCTTGAACGTCTACAAAACTCTGCTTTAAAGATGCACATGCACCTCCAGCTAAGTTTCAAAGAGTACGAAAGACGCATTATAGAAGTTGCAACAAAGCTTCATGAAGCTGGCCACGACAGGTGCTATATTCGTTTAGTCGTCACACGTGGAGAAGGTGAAATTACGCTCGACCCACAAGCGGCCAGCAATCAAAATGTTATCATTATTGGCAAAGAGCTTCCGGAAAATCCAAGAACTTGGTATGACGACGGCGTTGAAGTCATTATTGCTTCCACTCTTAGAAATCCAGTAAAGTCCATGGATCCAAATATTAAGTCAGGAAATTATCTAAATAATATCCTAGCCTACAACGAGGCCAAGGAAGCAGGATACTTTGATGCCATCATGCTCAATCAAGATGGCAACGTTACCGAGTGCACGACAAGCAATATCTGGATCGTAAAAGACGGTATTTTTAAAACTCCACCTATTGCAGCAGGACTTCTTAAAGGCATCACGAGGGAAAATGTTATTCGCATTCTTGGCGAGCAAGGCATTGCATTTGAAGAAGTAAACTTCACGGGAAGTGAGTTAAAGGAAGCGGACGAATGCTTTCTAACATCATCAACAAAATACCTTGTACCAATCGTAAAAGTCGATGATACAACAATCGGAAACGGAAAGCCTGGAAGTAAAACCCTTCAAGTACTTGATATCTTTAAGTCAGAACTATGAAACTTCTATAATATCTAATATTTACATCCTTTCCCATTGACAACAGTGGCCATTGTTCGCTATAAAGCTTCAGTTACATCCGAAATTATTAAGTAAGATTGATGGGCCTAAGGCACTAGCCTTTGAGATGTGATGTAACTTTTCCTTGTCCCTAAGATCTTTTTTATTCAAAAGGAGCCAACAATGGCAAAGAGTACTACAGCGAGATCACGCTTTAAAATCCAAAGAGCACTAGGTGTTGAACTTCCAGGTCTTGGAAAAGCTGGTGCATTAGCACGTCGTCCATACGGACCAGGTGTACACGGTAACAAAAGAAAGAAAATTTCTGACTATGCCGTACGTCTTAAAGAAAAACAAAAACTAGTATTCCACTACGGTCTAAGAGAAAAGCAACTTGTTACTTACGTTAAGCAAGCTAAGAAGAACACTGCTGGTAAGCCATGGATGGAAGTACTTCTATCTAACCTTGAGTCAAGACTGAACAACGTAGTTTTCAGACTTGGATTTGCACCATCAATGATGGCAGCTTCTCAAATGGTTTCTCACGGACAAATCCTAGTTAACGGAAAGAAAGTTGACCGTTCATCTTTCATCGTTAGCCAAGGTGATGTTATCTCTCTATCTGAGAAAGGTTATAACAACCAACTTTACAAGCAAACTCAAGAAACTCCACGTTTCGCAGCAGTTCCAGCTTGTTACAATGTTGAAGGTACAGATAAGAAGAAAGCAACTATGGTTGCAGCTCCTCTTGAATCAGATGTACCATTTGAATTCAACTCTCAGCTAGTTATTGAGTACTACTGGAAGGTAAAATAGAACCTAACCAAATTAGGACTATATATAAGGGCTTCATTTTTGAAGCCCTTTTTTTTTACTTATTTATTTGATCTTATTTGTGTCGAACTAAGCTCTTGAAAGTCATGAGGCCTTAGATAAATCACCTCAAGCTTTGGATTAAATTCTTTAATCTTCGCTTCCACTTCTCTATACTCATCCATTTTCTCATCACGAGGGACAACATAGATTTTTGTCAGAAGCTGGCAAACCTTTTCAACCTCAAACCATTTAAGAAATGAGCCGAAGGTATCATCACCCATTAACCAATTCACCTCAGGGTATCTCACCTCTTGTAGCCATTCATACGTAGGTCTTCTTAGCTTCTGTGCCCAAAAGCCTGTATAAATAGGAAAACGGGCCCCTGTTGCCTCTTTAATCTTTAAGTACTCACCGTATGGGTCTTCCTGTTCATTAGACTTCCAGGGACTGTAGTCTAGGACGATAATAATATTGTTTTCATATTCACTGCACTGATTAAGGCACTCGAGATGGCCATCATGAAATGGATGAAAACTTCCACCAAATAAAGTGACTGATGACTTTGTCTCGGAAGAATAGAGCTCTACTCTACTAGCGATCTCTTCTAATTTACTCATTCGCTAGAAATCTTTGCTTTGTAGAGTCTTTCGTCCATCTTGTTTAGCGCGTTCTGCTGCAGAGTCACACTTTACACGGACGATATCAGAAAGAATCTCCATCACATTGGCCGATGTATTAAGGTTATGCTTATCCTTAATATATTTCTTAAGTTTTGAGGCCACAATTAAGATATCCTTATCTGTAAGATTAAGAGTTTTTTTATCACTTGATACTAGAATGCGACGAGGCTCTTTCCTCTCTTTCGAGTTATTTTCTTCGCTCACGTTTTCTCCATTTGAGTTCTTTAAATAATCAACTTTCACATATATCTCCAAGTCTAGTATAATAATAGTGTAACTTAAATTTAAATCTAATAAACCAACGAGCAAAATATGAAGTTCTCTTGCGAATTTAACGATATTGAGTATTTTTTCACTACGGAAATTGGCCCTGATACCAATGATAAATACCATTTATTTCTGTCTGGCCCGAAGCTTACCAAGTACCAAAATGATGAAATGAAATTTCATACATTGACGATAAATGCTAAGTACCAAGGTGCCGAGCTAAATTATTTTATTACGGGAATTCCACTATCTCTTGATGAAGAAGAGCAAATGGAAGAGCTAGAAGATTTTTTTGAGGCCAAAGAAATCTTTGAAAAGATCGAGGATGCGTTTGAGCTGCTACTAAGTGATCGCCAAGCACCTCCATGGGGTCTAAAGGAGTATAAGTAATGAATCAGCAACAAGGTATTCTCCCAAATAACTCTCATAGCAAGGTCATGGGCTACTTATTATGGCTCTTTGGCTTTATGGGTGCACACCGCTTCTATTATGGGAAACCAATATCAGGTACGATCTGGATGCTCACACTAGGCCTGCTAGGGATTGGCTGGCTAGTTGATCTTTTTCTTATACCTGCAATGGATGAAGAATGTGATAATCGCTACTATGAAGGTGTTCTTGATTATAATATTGCTTGGATTCTTCTAACTTTCCTAGGAGTCTTTGGCTTTCACAAATTCTATCAAGGAAAGATTGTGATGGGGCTACTCTACCTTCTAACAGGTGGCTTCTTCCTCTTTGGTGTCCTTTATGACTTCTGGACACTCAATGAACAAATTGATGATATTAACAAAGGTATTGCATAAAAAAGGCCCTCTAAGAGAGGGCCTTTTTATTCATTTCAATTTGGATTAATTAGAAACCACAGCGACCTTGATAAAGGTAAACGCGGTCATAGTCTCTAGAAGTTGCATCAAAAGTCGAGTAAGTTTGACCTGCATCTGCAACATCAATTTTGAAAACCTTAGAGATGATATCATCACGGTACTCTACAAAACGACGTCCTGGGTAGCGACGATAAACTGTCGTACACTGACCTCTTCTTCTGCTACAAATAACTTCTGGAATTGTGATTTCACAGAACTCATCACGGTGGCGAATTGGCCCACGTTCGATATCTGTTGTGATCGTTCCATGAAGGTCATAATTTAGAGTTGTATCGGCCTTATCAAGTGTAAACTCTCCGTTTCTTGGAAGCTTAAACTTCTCATCAAACTTAACAGTTAGCTTTTCACCAGCAACATTAATCTTAAGCTTTCGCTTTCCAATAAACTTTAGCTTTGCATTGTAGTCACCTTTAACAAGTGAAATACTATCGTCTTTTGACTTAAGCTCCACTGCTGAATCAACAGAAAGTGTTCCTTTAAATTCAGTTTTACAACCAACTAATAGCCCTAGTAATAAGGCAATTGTGAAAAATCTCATATCCCCTCCATATGACGAAAAATAAAATAAATTGTATTTAAAACACAAAATTTAGATTGTCCATACTTGCATAAGTGATGTGAAATTTATACTTATTTCGAGACTAAACAAAAAACTGATAAAGAACATGTTTTCTATTTCATATTTGTAGTAAGTTAAAACTGGACAATTTTCTAAAATTGTTTAATATTGACGCAATATCGACTACTTAAACGGAGACCCCATGGAAAACACTAAAGTTTACGAGACGTCTATTGTTCCTAAAGGTGAAATGCTAGAGCCAGTTAGAGATACAGCATACATTGCATCTTCTCTAACGATTGAAGTTCTTCACGTTATGACTTTCTTTGTGATCTTTGCCTTTATCTTTGCTGGAATTTGGAAAACAGCAGTTAGAATGGAAAAAAGAGAAAAAGAAGGATCTAAGTCTAAAGTTACAGCTTAATTAGAATTCAATATGAAAAGTTACTGGCCCGTCGTTATGTATTTCGACGGCCATGCTTTCTCCAAATACTCCCTTCTCTACAGGGACAGTGCTTTGTAGTATCTCAACGAATTGAGTAAACATCTTGTTTGCAACTTCTGGCTTTGCACTTCCATCAAAGCTTGGGCGATTCCCCTTTTTACCATTCCACGAAAGTGTAAATTGTGAAACAGCAAGGATGCTTCCCTGAATATCAACAACAGATCGATTCATACGTCCTTGCTCATCTGCAAATATTCTTAAGGCCAAAATCTTATCTGCTGCTTTCTTGAGTGTTTGCTGACTGTCTTCATGTTCAATACAAACAAGTAAATGAAGTCCTCTCTCAATCTGAGCAACTACTTCATTATTAACTTTTACATTGGAACTTGAGACTCGTTGGACAACTATTTTCATTAACTTTGCTTATACTCTTCAATTTGTTTCAATTCATATTGTTTTTTTAAATTCTTAATCTTCTCTTCATAGCTTGAAACAAGTTGATCTCTAAGTCTTTGAGAGTCGCTCATTTGTCTCTCTAGTTTCTTTTGAGCAAGATTAAGTTTTCTTCTCATATCTGTATTGTGATCAGCTGTCATCTTCTGCTTTTCAAGATTATGATTATGAGTCATGCGAGATGATTTAACTTCATTTTCTCTTTTAACCATTTTTAAACGTGTATTGAAGTCATCACGAAGCGCCTGAAACCTCTTCTCATACTGATCCTTAATATGGTCGAGGTTTTCTTTCATTTCAGTTCTTTGCATACGAGACTGTTCTTGAAAGAACTCACTTTCAGATTGCTGTTTCCTTTTAGAAGAAGTCCTTAACATATAGAGCTTTTCTTCTGCATCAGCGATAGACTTTTTTAACTGCTCTTCTTGTAATTGAAACTTTCCTTCATAAGAAGCTTGAATATCAGAAATCTTCTTATCCATTTCTTGACGATGCGACTTAAGAGTCTCTGCATACATCTCGTGGTTGCGAGCATTTATCTCTTCTTTTTCTTCTCTAAAAGAGTCTTGAAGAGACTTAACTGTTTCAAGATTTTTTTCTTCTGTACGAATCAAATTATCTCTAAAGTGGTCCCTTTGGTTATCCATTAGCTCACGAAATTGATTTTCTTTTTGAACAACATTATCTTCAGCAACCTTCTTTTCATGAGTGATATTTCTATTATATTGGGACTTTTTTATTTCGTGCTGTCTTTGAGAACGAGCTTGAATAGCATCAGCTTTTGCTCTTGTTTCATTCTTAAACTCGGCCATGCGGGCCTGTTGTTCGTGAGACTGATCCTTAACTCTTTTCGTAACTGTATTATCTTTTTCAACAAGTTTATTTTCAAAGTCTTTAATGATTTCTGAGTTAAGCTGCTTTAGGCGATCGATCTTTTGTTGAAATTTATCTTCTACACCTCGTTGCTCCATTTGATTCATCGACTGAGAGCTTTTAAAGCGCGCAATATCAAGGTCGTGATCACCTTTAATGTCTTCTCTAGAACTGATTTGATCTCTTAGAAGGTCTGACACTTCCTTTTCGTGATTCAGTCTTTGATCTTGTAGTGACTTTTGAGTCTTCATGTGAAGATCACGAGAAATTTGATCAACACCTGCCTGCTTCTCATTAATCTGGCGAAGATAAGACTGATTTGCCTCTTCCAAAGCATTCTTTTTTGAAGCGACTAGAAAGTCCTCACGCCTCTTGCCTTCATCAACAACCTTTCTAAGATTCTTATCCGCAGCATTTTTTAGATCACGATTCTCAAGAGAAAATTGCGACTTAAGTTCATTTAACTGATCACGATTTCTTCTCACTTGTGCTTTTTCGCGGGCGGCGAAGTCGGCATTTAATTTCTGACTTGATTCTGTCGTGTGCTCACTTAGCTGTTTGATAGTGTCCTGAAAGCGGTCTTGATTAAGATCAATGCGTTCTTGTGATCTTTTATTTTGTGATTCGAGATTACTTTGATAAGTCGTATCTCTTTGCTCGATCGTATCTGCATAGGCCTGTTTTAGGTTGGCAAGCTTCTCATCGAATTTTGATTTTTGATCTGTTGAAGTTTTGTGGAAGTCGTCTCTAATCTGCTCATTCTTTTCACGAAAGAATTCTTTTGACTTGGCCATTGCAAGCTTGGCCTTTTTTGCGGCCTCATCAAGCTTTTCTTGATTATCTTCAATTAGGGCCTGCTGTTTTTTAGCGTGCTCATGCTTGATATTATCAATCTTATGAGCATTCTTATCTTGAATATTTTGTAAATTGGACTGGTAGCCTTCACGAATGTGATTGAGCTGCTTACGCTGCTCTTGATTCATTTGAGTAATTTTCTTTGAGTAATCTTCGACTTTCATAAATTTACACTACCGCCCGTCCCTAAAATTATACCTTCTTTATAGTCTCTCGTTCACTAGGCAAAGAGTATCATACTTAAACACCTGATTTTGCTACTGTGCTAAGATAATTCAATGAATAGCTTAAGCGATGAAAAGAAATACGAAAGTTTCCTAAATATGTGGAGAACACTTGTTTCTCTGACACACCTCGACAATATTGTTTCAGAGCAGGAAAGAACTCTTATCCAAGACTTCATCATCAATGCAAAGCTTGAAGAACACGATAGAGCGTTATTAAATGAAGACCTTGTACAAAGACATCGCCCTGATGAGTTTATTCATAAAGTAAATTACCCTGCTCATCTAAGCCAACTTCACCACTTGGCCAACGTTCTCTTTCGATCAGATGAACTTGATCCAAAAGAAGAAGTCTTTTTAAAGAAAATCCTCGATGATATCGAGGCAAAAATTGGCATCCTTAACGCAACAACCCATAGCGCTCACGCCATTAGCGAACTCAACAAAAACAACCTAAATAAACGTGCCAGTGGACCTAAGAGTGCATTTGCAGAGATCATTCGCTTCTTCTCAAAATAGATTCTCGCCACTATTTTATTGGTCCTGATAAAACTTCCTAGACGAGCCTCTTTGTGCTAAGTTATTGCCAAAATATTCACAAAAAGGATTAATAATGACTAACTCAGAACTTAATGATTTCTTAGAGAAATATGGAAAAATGTTTAGGCCAAATCCATGGCATGGTATCAAGACTTGGGACGATGAAGATAAGAAAGTTCTTAATGCTTATATCGAAATTACTCCAAATGACCGTGTGAAATATGAAGTTCATAAAGAAAGCGGTTACCTAATGGTCGATCGCCCACAGAAGTTCTCAAATATTATTCCACAACTATATGGACTAATCCCACGAACATACTCAGATGAAAAGTCTGCAAACTTTGCTCAAGAAGAGACAGGACGTACAGGAATCGTTGGTGATCTTGATCCAATCGATATTTGTGTACTTGCTGAGAAGAATATTGTGCAAGGAGATATCCTAGTAAACTGTATTCCTGTTGGTGGATTCAGAATGCTTGATGGTGGTGAAATTGATGACAAAATTATTGCTGTTCTAAAAGATGATGCAATGTTTGGTCACATCACAGATATCGACCAAGTTCCAGCGCCGATACTAGCAGAACTTAAGCACTACTTCTTAACTTACAAGGAGATCCCTGTAAAAGAAGGTGAAGCTAAAGTTGAAATCACAGAAACATATAATGCAGAAACTGCAATGAAAGTTATTAACCTCGGAGTAGAAGACTATAATGAAAAATTTGTTAAATAATTATAAAGGGTGCCTTATTGGGCACCTTTTTTTTGCACTAATAATTTCCCTTAATACTTTTGGCTCATCTTATATTGTAAATAAAGAGCATTCTAAGCTTAAATTTAGCATCAAGTATATGGCATTAACTGACGTTGAAGGCCAGTTTGATGACTACACGATCTACTTTAAGAAAGATGAAAATAAGATCACTGACCTGCAAGGTGAGATTATCGTTAAAAGTATCAACACTTTTGATAAAAAGAGAGACCAACATTTAAAGAAGAACGAATTCTTTAATGCAGATAATTTCCCAATTATTAAATTTAAAAGTACTGAAGCTATTACTTTAAAAGATAATAAAGCTGATGCGAAAATCGCTCTTACAGTTAAAGATAAAACAAAGACTGTGCCTGTTAGCTTTAAATACTTAGGTAAGCGTACAGATCCTTGGACAAATAAAGATGGGATCTATTTTGAAGGTAGCTTTAAAATCAATCGCTTTGACTTCGGCATCAACTGGAGTAAGAACTTTGATGGTGGCCTGGTTGTTGGTGAAGAAGTAATCATTAAGTTTACGATTGAAGCCTATCAATCAAATGATAAGCCGGCCTTCTCTCGCTTTTATCTACCAACAGACTCAGTAAAAAGAAACGTCT
The DNA here is from genome assembly GCF_050955245.1 of Halobacteriovorax sp. GFR8. Lineage (NCBI taxonomy): Bacteria > Pseudomonadati > Bdellovibrionota > Bacteriovoracia > Bacteriovoracales > Halobacteriovoraceae > Halobacteriovorax > Halobacteriovorax sp. GFR8. The sequence continues at coordinate 2,013,172 of NZ_JBPBLR010000002.1, forward strand.
CTCTGGATGCTAAAACATCCGGAGGGCCACTCATTCTACCAAATGGTAAAATCACTAAGAACACAACGGCCAATGTTGCACCTGATAGTGACTATACAGAAATTTCAAATATTGTCCTAACACTTGTCTCGACAGGTATTCTCTTTCTTATCACGATCGTTTTTGGTATCTGGGGACAGGCCAAACTCGTAAATTATTTAGAAGAGAAAGGAATGTCAGAAAATGTTACACTCCTACTATCAACTGTAATCGTAACATCATTTATTGTGGCCTGTATCTACATCACTAGTGAATATACGGGTGTAGGAACTCACCCACTTTTTAACCGTTAACAAACCTTAAGATAACCTTAAGAAACGGGGCTTTAGAGCTTTTCTTAAGAAAATCTTTACTTGTTCACCTTTAGTTAATTGTCTTAAAATTTCTCCATGAAGAAGGAGATAAACGTTATGACAATTGAAGCAGTTGAATACAGAGTTGAAGAAGGAATTATTTTTACGAAAGATTTAGATGGTCTTTTTCGTCAAGAATACGACATTCCTCTTGAGCATATTAGAACATTAAAATTTAGATTTTCAGATATCGATTTTGATGATTATAACTGTTATTAATTCCTAATATACAAGAACACGGTTAATCCCTTACAATTTAAGTAAATATTGATTTACAAGGGATTAACCAATGAAAAAGATACTCGTTCCATTAGCATTAATAACGCTATTCTCGTACACGGCCTGTACAAAGAACAGTTCGACATACAAGAATAGCTATCATATTGAGCAATCAAGTCAGAACAGTGTTTCTGTTGAAGAACTACAAAATATCAATCCAGTTCTTCTGATCTCCTTAGATGGCTATCGCTACGATTACACAAAGAAGTATCAACCAAAATTCTTATCACAATTTTCAAATGAAGGAACTCAGTTAAAGAGCCTTATTCCTTCATACCCTACAAAAACATTTCCAAATCACCTATCAATTGCGACGGGCCGCTATCCAATGAATCATGGAATTGTGGCAAATCACTTCTATGCACCTGACCTTGAAAAGAGCTACTCACTAAAGGATCGTAAGGCCGTTAGAAATAAGAACTTCTACCTCTCTCCTACTATTTGGGTGGCAGCAGAAGAGCAAGGACTAAAGACTGCAACATTATTCTGGCCAGGATCAGAAGCTGATATATTAGGTATCAGACCTTCATATTGGTATGACTATATTCACTCAATGCCACACAAGGATCGTGTCGACCAAGTTTTAGACTGGCTAAAGCTGCCTCCAAAAGAAAGGCCATACTTTATGACTCTCTACTTTCCTGATGTAGACTCAGCAGGCCATCATCATGGGACAGAGTCAAAGGAAGTTAAAGAGGCCATTGCAAAAGTAGACGCGACATTAGAGAAGTTTATCACTCAAGCAACTAAGCTTGCGCCAAATTTAAATATTATCATTGTCTCTGATCATGGAATGAAGAATGTCGATGAGAAGAAGAAAGAAATTATCTTAAAAGATGATGATCTCATGCAATTAAAAGAGGATTACCGAATTTATGGCGCTGGCCCAATTACTCAATTCTATCTAAAGGCCAAGGGTCGAGATGTTGAAAAAGATATTGTGGCACTAAATGCTAAGGCCCAAAACTTTAAATGTTATAACAAAGATAATACTCCAAAAAACCTTAACTTTAGACATAATATTCGTGTTGGATCAATTGCGTGTATCGCCAAGTCAGGCTGGTGGATTGCCGCCTCAGACTTTAGTTATCCAAAGGCAACTCATGGTTGGGACCAGTTCAGCGATATGGATATGCATGGAATTTTCTATGCTCAGGGACCTGACTTTAAGAAGAATTATATAGCTGATTCAAAAGAGAATATTCACATCTTCCCTCTCGTTCTAAGACTTTTAGGGCTCGATAACCATTATCAAATCGATGGAAAGATCGAAGCAATTCAAGACGTCATCAATCAATAGAAATAAAAAAGGCAGGTTTAAAACCTGCCTTTCTTTTATCGATAATTTAATTTAATTACATATTTTTTGGCTTATACCAACATAGTGGTCTAATACCTGTTTCGTAGCTATCTACTCTGTTACAAGTACCTGCAAGAGCATCTGTTTTAGATACGTCATCATTTAGGTCTTTGTCACATAGTGCACCTTGGAAGTAAGTATCTAGACGACACTGACCAGCTGGGTGCTTATCATCAGTTTTTCTAACAACAGACATATCTGGAGTTGTAAAAGATACTGAACGACCTGAGTTAAGAAGAGTCGCTAGACCTTTTGCAGCTTGTGCCATTCTCTTACATAGAGCATTTTCATTTGAATCAGACCATACAGCGTTACACTTTGACTCAACTTCTGGATCGATATCCATTTTTGAAACGATACGTGCGTTGTCATCATCTTGGAAGATTCTTCTGAAACACTTAAGTGATGCCCAGTAATCAGATTGACCTTCGTTTGATGCCCATGATGGAATCCAAAATCTTTTGATCTTTGGAGCACCTGCTAGGTGGTGACCTAGTTCGTGACATACAACAAGTGCAAATCCATCTGGTGTTACTAGCTCGTGACGAGCAAGACCACCAAACATGTGAACATTCCAAACTCCTCCACCTTGGTTAGCGTAAGCATTTACTGTTCCATCTTCCCATTTACGGTGAAACTTAAGAGTAGCACCCTCAGTTTCAACAACTGGTGCATAAACTTCGTTTGCACGATCAATAATGATATTGAATAACTCTTCAGTCATTCCATTACCTGTTAGTGCATCAACACCACGGTATAGATCATTTTCTGGCATGATTCCTGTTTTTCCGTGAATATCACATGAATAAGATTGAATTGAAAAGATTGCAGCAAAAAGAGCAATCATTAGCGTTGATTTTCTCATCTCTTTCCTCCCTGAAAGTACATAAATAAATATAAACAAGTTATTATAGAAATTAAAAAAACACTCTGTGAAGAAAAAAAATTAACTTGCCAGATTTAGTTAGAAAAGTTTTTTGGTCAACTATTTAAATTTCTTAACAATCTGTGCTGAATAAATTGTCTCTTTACCCGAAACGATTTGTCCGATAATCATCGCAATAGAAAGATAAGGCAGTAACTCAAATCCAAAGATTTCTGCCCCCATGGCAATACATGCAAGGGGTGTATTAGAAGCACTACCAAAGACAACACAAAAACCAAGGGCCGCAAGAAAGTTAGGGTTGATTGAAACAATCGAGGACAACCAAGACCCCATTGTTGTTCCAATATAAACAAGTGGAGTGAACTCTCCCCCTTTGATTCCAGAAACAAGAGATATTGCAGTGAGAATAAATTTTAGAATAAAGTCTTTAATCGAAACGATCTCAGTTAAAGCCTGTTGGATGACTTCAATACCTAGCCCTGTATAGCGTTGTTTGTAAAAGTCATTCAGTACATAGTAGATGGCCAGCAAAACAACACTACCCAATAGTGTTATCATTAGGGGCCTACCAAATGACTTCATTTTATCTTTTGACTTCTCGACAACTAAAACAAATAGTCTTGCAACTAGGCCAAAGCCGGCCCCTGCAATAAGGGCATAAAGAACGAGCTTCCATGAAAACTCTAGTTGAGTTATTTGAATATATGTCGAATGAGGAGCATAGAGTAAATGGGTCGTGTAAAAACCTATATAAGAAGCGATTAGGCATTCAAGAAAAGTCGATATTTTTATCCTAGCGTTTAAGTAAATTGCTTCAATGCCAAAGATAGCTCCAGCAAAAGGAGCTCCTATAGCAGAACCGAAACCGGCACCACATCCTGCCATTAAGAGAACGGCCCTCTTTCTTTTTGAGTGGTTGAAAAATTTTGCTAAATAATTTCCAATTGCTCCCCCCATTTGAACAGCACTTCCCTCTCGCCCGACACTTGCACCAAATAGGTGTGAAATTAAAGTCGAGAATAAAATTAGAGGAATCATGATAAGTGGAATATCTCTTTTAGGATGATGGACTTCATCAATAATAAGATTATTTCCCTTCTCACTAATCGGAGACCATTTCTTATAGCAGAGGTTAACTGCAACCATCGCAATTGGTAGAAAATAAATAAGATAACTATATTTGAATCTAAGGGTTGTTACTAGTTTTAATAGATGTAAAAAGAAAGAAGAAGCTATCCCCGTAAGGACACCTAAAACGATAAAAGAAAAATAATACTTTAGATTACGACTATCATTAGTAATTTCTGCTGCCATATTTCTATTCTAGGTTAGAAATATAGCAGCGTCTATTATTATGAATTTTACCAAGTACCTGTATTTTCCATATCCTTCCAAGGAGCAGCTGGAGAAAGAGGCTCACCTTTTTGAAGTAACTCAATAGAGATATCATCAGGTGATTTTAAAAAGGCCATATAACCATCTCTTGGCGGACGATTAATAGTCACACCTTGATCCATGAGCTTTTGGCACGTCTCATAAATATCATCAACACGAAATGCTAGATGTCCCCAGTTACGACTACTTACAGGTAGCTTTTCAGTATTGCCATTTTCATCAGGCCAGTTATAAGTTAGCTCAATAAGTGGAGCTTGTTCTTTTAATGCTTTCTCTTCATCTTCTGGTGCACTTAAGTACACAAGAGAGAATTTCCCAGCTTCGCTTTCAATACGATGAACTTCTTTGAGTCCAAGTTTATTACAATAGAAGTCCATACTTTCATCTAGGTTACTTACACGAACCATTGTGTGGAGAAACTTCATTTTAACCTCCAAGATTAGTTGTCAATTATTAGTCTACTTTAGCAAGACTCACACATATAAAGTACTAAAATTTCGTTAGTTTTTAGTCAAATCTAATTCTCATTTATAATTTCTGCATAATTTTAAAGAGGGCCCAATATGAACTATTTAAGGCTATTTATCGTTACTTTATCACTTAAACTATCCACCTTTGTCTTCGCTGAGCAAATTGATCGAAATACGACCGTTTCAATGATTGACCAAATGGTTGCAAGAGGAATCATTGGTAAGCACGAAGCAGAGCAGGCCAAATCAAAGCTTGCGGCCATGCCAGATCAAGAATGGAGTCAATTAAGTGAGCTGGGCAGAAAGCTAGCTTCTCAACAAGTAGCAAATGGTAATGTAGACCTAAGTGTTGATAGTGCAGCTCAAAATATTGATTTCAATTCAAAACAATTTAAAAATATCCAATCGCAAGTTAAGAGTATTATGCAAGCTCCCTAAGTTTATCAAGATTGCATTAATTTTTTCATATACGATCAATGCTAATTGACCGATTAAAACAAAATTCATATAAGCTCCTTAAAATCACTTTGAGGAGTCCTTATGAAATCACTAATTAAACTAGCATTAGTTTCTGTTATTGCACTATCAAGCACATATGCATCATGTCGTCTTGAAGTAGAGCTTCAATCAATGGATATTCTAGCTCAAGAGTTAGCAGTATCTTATGATGAAGTTTATAACGAATATCAAACAAATATTTCGTTTGTAGGGGTAAATGCAGAAGGCCTAGATCTTTACTCTGCCTATTTCAATACTTATTCAGGTGCATTCAAACTGGATACAGTGATTGATGAAAGATGTGATGTAGTAAGTTTCGAACTTTCACTAATGTAATAAAGAAGGCTACTCTAAGTAGCCTTTTTTTTAACGTTCTCTTGTTTCTGACTGAAGTACCTCTCGGTAATCCTGGATGTCATCAAAACTTCTCTTGTAATTCTTTCTCTGATGACTTTTTTTTCCATTTGCATAATTGCTTAATTCATTCACTTTACTCTTTGGCGCATTGTAATTTTCAGAACTATTAATTCTTCTCTCATTAGCTGCAAAAGAAAGTGGCGAAGTTAAGAAAATAGCAAGAATAAATAAACGCTTCATCCTACACTCCTAATTTTCTTAAACTGTGTAAACGATTCATTCGTTTTACTATTCTATTGTAATCCACTTCTATATGGGGCGAAAGGGCCCGGCAATTACTTATTCAAAACTTAACATACTTAACAAAAACATAACACTTTGCTAATGAGACCTTAATTTTATGCAACTTTCTTTTCAGCGACTCCTCGCATGGCCTTAGAAATTTCTTGTACGATATCTTCTTCTGTAAAAGGCTTATATAAAAATCCATCAACCATAGTTGAGGCTTCCCTATCTTCGCCTTCGAGATTTAAATTTACACAACCTGTAGTAATAAGAATTCGTGGCTGATCAATTAATTTATTACTTCTAATACTCTTTATTAACTTAGGGCCATTCATAACTGGCATCTTCATATCAGTAATAATGAGGTCATAACTTTCAGGACTTGCAACGTACATATCATATGCAACCTTGCCATTTTCTGCTAAGGAAACCGTGACACCAATATCTTGCAATATCTCTTCGAGAAGATCTCTAATACCTTCTTCATCATCAACAACTATTGCACGAAATTTCATCTTAAAATCACTCAAGCTAACCACATTATTCTCCTGTGAAGATGATACCTCTTGTCCATAATGTATTGGCAGGGAGACTTTAAATACAGTCCCTATCCCAACAACACTCTTCAACGTCATCCTTCCGTTAAATTCATCCTTTATAAAACCATGGGCAATAGAGAGTCCCATCCCCGTCCCCTTACCTATATCCTTAGTCGTATAGAATAAATCAAAAACTCGACCTCGATCTTCTTCGCTAATGCCGTGCCCATTGTCTTCAATCTTAAATGTTATTCGTTCATTGTTTTCTTTAACAATAACATTTACTTTTCCATTATCCTTACCTTCTACCGCATCTCTAGCATTAGAAATAAGATTGATTAGAACCTGCTGAAATTTTCCTCTTTCACCTTTGATCAGTGCCTTTTCACTTACATTCATATAGAGACTTAAATGAATATTGTCCTTATCATAGAAATCTTTGAGCATTGACACAGTATCTTCAAAAACACTGACCACACTGAAGTCCGTAGGCTCTTCATCTTGGGCCTGTCTTGAAAACTTTCTAAGTCCTGATACAATCTTTTCTATTCGTTGTGCTGCAGTTTCGGACTTTTCAATCTTCTCTAGAAGCTCCTCAGTATTTTTCTCCCCCATTCTTTTCTTAAGAGACTTTAAATGGCCGAGAATTATTGTTAGAGGATTATTTATTTCATGACCAATACCGGCCGCTAATATTCCAATTGAGGCCAATCTTTCATTTTGACTAACAAGCTTCTTTTGCCTTCCCAATTCTTCATACTGCTTTTTTATCGCCTCTTCTTGTCTTTTTACTTTTTTAGAAATGAGGTATTCTCTTCTTCTACCTGTTTCGATGATATAAACCGTTAAGACTATGATGAATAAGAAAAGTGCGAGGTTAACAATATAATCAAAAGAGATCGTAAGAGTTGATAGAGTTCTTGGCCCAGATACAGTCAGGTAGTAATTTGTATTTCCATCAGTAGCAAATGGTTCCTCATGTCGATAGAAATTATAACTCTTATCACCACCTCCATAACCAACATCAAGATTAACTCGATAATTTGAATTAGCTTCACTTTTTACACTTTCAGGTAATAAAGAGGAGAACGAAAAGATCATATAGGCCCTCCCCTTTGTTCCATCAACAGAGCTTACAAATTCTTGTAAGATAATATCTGATGTTGCAGTATCAAAGATGACCTTATTATTTTTACCAAACTTACCACAGGTCTTTCCTCTAGACTGTAGTGTTTCATAAAGTGTTCCATTTTCACCACTATAACAAATGGCCGAGATATTAAGCTTCTTTAAAGTCGTTTTTGTAAAATTATTAAACTCCCACTGATTGACATTTAAAGATGAAGCAAAGAAGTGTGAGATTGCGAGTAAGGCCTCACCACGTACCACTCGATTTGCCTGAATTGACGAAATTATCTCTTGAGCACTACTTTTAAATTCTTCTTCATACTTGTCTCTTAGAAATTGCTCTCTTTGATAATAGAGAAGAGAGAGGAATGATATTCCTAAGATTAAAATTGTTAATGAGATTTTTGACAGGCCAAGTTTCACAGCAAACAAATCGTCGTTGTTTGCTGCAAACTTAACTTAAGATTCTTACGTGCTAACTAGCACAATAATTAACTAATCTTTACTTGTAACAAGTAATATCTGTAACCGCACTAACTCGAGGGTAAGAGCCTTCAATAAGGTCCTCTTTTCCTTGAAGTGAAATTTTGTAAACATTGCCAATAGTTAATTGAATATCAGTTCTGCCAATACGTGCATTTTCTAAATCTCCACACTTTTTAATCGCCGCTTCAAAGATCTTTTCTTTTAATTCAGCTTCCATATTCGAAAAAGAACCAACGTATAAAGTCACATCATTTTGTGGAATTATGACTGCTTCAGCATATACCGCTTTAGAAAAACTCAATACAACAGCAAGACCTAAAATTAACTTTTTCATAATACTCTCCTTAAGCAAATCCAAATCATTTTGGATAAGGAGACTTTAGTTAACTCAATTTAATAAAAAAAATGAATAGATTCGATCACTGGAATAAGAGTTTTTCATGATGCAAAGCAAACTCATCAATATTACGTGAGCAGTTCCATGCATTAGCCACGACTAATTTTAATTATTAGACAATTTAATACTCATAAACTATAACATTTTTACACACACAAAAATGAACACTTGGAGAATTGAATGTTTAAACTTCTAATTGTATCCGCACTTTGCCTTTGCGCATACTCATCGGCCAACCTCGAGAAAGCTAAGGCAATCCTAGCAAGCTCAAATACTTCTGTAGGCGTTCGCTATGACCTTGAAAGACTAACAACTAAGGGACACACAAGAAACTCTTATAAAACTGCAAGAAAGCACCTATTCGGAACTCTTCACCTTGAAAGAGACAACGGTAATGGAGCTTATATTCGCGATGTATACTGTGACGAGGTTTACACAAACTCAACTCCTCGCATTGGAAAGATTGGTAAAGGAAGAATTCCTAACCATGAAGTTGTAAACTGCGAACACACTTGGCCACAATCAAAATTTGATCGTGGTGGCCTATCAAAATACCAAGTTGGTGACCTTCACCACCTATACCCTTCTCAAAATAGAGCAAATAGCACTCGTGGGAATTATAATTTTGGAAAAGTAGACGCTAAAAACTCAAGACTAGACTACTGCCCAGCTTCTAAGTTTGATGGAAATACATACGAGCCTCCAACTTACCACAAAGGAAATGTTGCAAGAGCGATGTTCTACTTTGCCGTTCGCTATGATCGTAAAATCAATTCACAAATGGAAGAAACTCTACGTCAATGGCATGAATTAGATCCAGTTGATGAGGAAGAACGTCTAAGAAATGACAGAATTGAAGACATCCAGGGGAATAGAAACCCATTTATCGATGCCCCTGATCTAGTTTCAAGAATTACAGATTTCTAAAATATTTTAAATATAAAAGAGTTAAAGGGCACTAATCAGGTGCCCTTTTTTTTTCAAAAACTTTGGGAAAAGCTAAGGGTTAGGCCATCTAACTTAGCTGTTGGAAGAATACTTAGCCAGTAAGGCTTATTATATTCAACATGGTTAAAGTATATCCCCCAACCGTAACTTAGCCCAATCGTCATTCCAGCAGTAACATCATGTAGATAATGCCAACTATCATTTAATCGACTAAATGAAATAAAAATTGCGGCCAAATGAGCAGCAGAACCCCAGCCCCAACCATGTTGGGCCGTCACAACTGATGCAAAGGCAAAAGAAGCAGAGGCATGGCCAGAAGGAAATGAGTCCTTTTCATCGGGGTAACCAGGTCTCGATTCATCAACTGCAGTTTTTAAAGCAACAGTGGTACCAACAGTATAGGCCGTTGCTTGTAACATATGCGAGGCACGCTCTTTTCCTAGTTTCCCTCCCCAGAAGTATTGGCCAATAATATAAGCTCCATTTAAAACACCATAACCAATATCACCACCAAACTTTCCAAGTTCTTTTAGATGGTTTTTCTGGGCCGCACGTTTTTGAATCTCATCAACTCCCTTATATTCTTTTAAGAGGCGAAGGCCCAAGGTAATTCCAGTGCCCGTCCAGAAGATATACTTAGCGTCAGTACATATAGGAGCAGTAAGATCGGATAAAAAACTTCCACATTCATTTGCAAAGGATCTTTGAAAACTACACAGAATTAAAATTAAAATTATGACTTGTCTGAACTTCATTATTTACCAAGGTGTGAAATCTTACTTCTGGTATAAGCTCTTTCATCTTTTGAAAGAATTTGTGGCCCAACCTTAGGTAAACCAGAGTCCATATCAAAGAATGAGTTAGGCCTTGTTAATCTTAAGATAGACCCAATAGAAATGAGTTTTAAAAGAATGAAGCCTGCCATTTTAGAAAACTTCTGAAATCCTTTTTTGGGCCAGCTTTTGCGCTCAACTGACGAGTATTTCATCATATTATAAGATTGGATCTCACCTAGTTTGGTCTTATCTCCATCACTAACAAAAGCACAAACAACTCCATGAAATGCAACTTTAGCATCAAGAGTATTTACCATTGGAAAATTGCAACACCCAGCATACCAACGATAGAGCCCCTTAGGAGTTAACCTTAGGCATGATACATGCTCATGACCTTTCGTTATCTTTACGTAGCTTGGTGCTGTTTGAAAAAGCTCTGTGCCTTCATACTGATCGAGTAAGTCTCGACGCCCAAGATACTGTGCATAAGTCTGGCAGTCATCACAGCAGCAAACAACATGATTACTCAGACTTTTATTAATTGTTAACTCGCCTTCAACTGCGCCACATTCACACTTTAAAGAAACGATCTCTTTACTCACCTTACTTATCCTTTTTAATAAATACTCTTACAGGAAACAGAGCAATCTTCAAAATTTTGAATATCAACTTGTTGACTTAAGCGCAGTCCGTTTATGTTGGCCAAAAGGTCGCGCCACTCCGCATGGCCCCCACCAAATAAATCATAAATTTCTTTTGCGACACCTATGATTGCAGAAGAGCTGATTCCACACTCGATACCAACGATGCAAGAGACAGTACAATGCCTATACTTATCAACTTCTAAATTCTGAGACTCTAGAACTCTTTTATAATAAGTTGCTGATTCAACAGCGCAAAGAAGTCCATCCATACTCTTGTTAGAGTTATTTGAAGCGTACGAAAAACTCGTAAAGAAAATTGCCAACAGTACCAACGTACTACGCATACACTATCCCTTTGTTATTAGAACTCTATTATAGGAGTTCAAAAAGCACTCTGGCAAAATTAGAAATAGTTATTTTATTAACTTGGTAGACCTTCAAATTTAGTAATATTTTCAAGCTTATGATCCCAATTTGCACGACTCTTAACAAAGAGGTGTGCATTAGGCTTTATATCAACAGGAGAATCTAAAGAACCAGCAGGGACTACGACCATCTGACCTTCATTATAAACCCCAGCAACGGCAGAACCACAAGTCTTACAAAAACACTTTGTATGACGAGTTTCAGGAAGACGATAAGATTGAACTTCACTCTCTCCACTAATCCATTTAAATGAAACATTACTAGCAAAGAGGTTGGCAGCATGAGCACTACCTGTATCTTTTTGACAATACTTACAATGACAAAGAAAGAAGTTATCAAAACTTCCATCTATTTCAAATTTAACATTACCACATAGACAAGAACCCTTATGAATTTCACTCACAGTTAGTCCCCTTTTAAATTAATGAAGGCGTGCTCCATTAGGTACATCTCTATCAAGATTAAACAAAACAATATCGTTATTTGAATCAGAAAATCCCATCACGAGAACTTCCGACATAAACTTTCCTATTTGCCTTGGAGGAAAATTAACCACGGCCAAGACCTTCTTACCGATTAGATCTTCTTTCTTATAATGAACAGTGATTTGCGCACTAGATTTTTTTACACCGATACCTTCACCAAAATTGATCTTCAATTTATAGCTTGGTTTTCTCGCCTCAGGAAAGTCTTGAACTTCAACGACTTCACCGATTCTCATATCGACTTCAAGAAATTTGCTAAAATCAATATTTTCCTGTGCTGGTGCCGTTGCACTAAAATCGATGTGCATAGTTTCTCCTTTCGTAATTCGATAAAAATATTATATCAAGAAAGGTAATAATATCAAAAAAAAGGAATTAGCTCAGGTTATTCAAAAAGGTTTTTTTCAAGAATTAGTTGTTCAATTTGATTTTCTTTCATACGAGTATCAACTAATTTAAAACCGAACTTTTCATTTAGCTCAATCATTTCTGGATAGCGAGCATCTGTATGAGTACGTACTTTTGAGAACCCCTCACCTTTGGCCCACTCATGCTGTCTTTCCATAAGCTTTGTCGCTAATTTTTGACCTCTGTAAAATGGCACAACACCACCTACCCAGCTATAGAAGTAATCACCACAATCATAGCCAACTTTAAAAGCGATAGGCTGGCTACCATCAAAGTAAAACTGCGCAAGAAACTTAGTACAGTCCTTTGTTTTTGAGTACATTCTGTCGACACTATACGGCGTACTAAAGATCTGAGAATTCGTTTGAGAAACGATTTCAAAGACCTCATCAGAGATTTGTGAATATTCTTTATACTCGTAATGATTCATAAGGACGGAGAATATATCATAAAATTTCAATACTTTACAAATAAATAGCTCTAAATCAATCTAAGTAAATATTATCTACTAGCTTATCATTTCATCAATACTTCGTTATTAAACTCTAAAACAAATTACGCAAGGAGTAATCGATGAAGAGTCTTTTCACGATATTATTTTTAATATCACTATCAACAGCTGTATCAGCACAATCTGACTTTCTAACAAAGCAGGAAGCAGATAAAATTAACGAATACATGGATGATATTTGTATGGATACATATTGTGGTGGTGACATCAATTGGTACACAAAAGGTATGAACTGTAGTGGTGACCAATGTACAATTTCATTTAAGGCCTACACTTGGGAAAATGATGCAGAGACATTTGACGCAGACCTCCTAAAAGCAATAGAAGGAAAAACTAAAAACTTTCCTCGTCTAAGCTCATCACTTAAATTTGAAAACTACCAACTTGAAAGTAAGCAAAGAGCCTCTGTGAATATCTCATGTACAATGTACGGACTTAATAACGAAGAACTTACTGAATACGACAATGACAAACAAGAATACCTTTATATGACGATTCTTGAGTCATGTGTTGACCCTGTTGAAACACTCATTTTAAATTACTAAGAATATATAAGGGCCAAGTAAATTGGCCCTTTTTTGATAACGACAGCTCTTTACTTCATTTAATTAACTTCTATGCTACAGATGTCAATTAATTAGACACCATCCCAGCTCTAAGACGCTGAAATCAAGTAACTTTACTGGCATATACTGGCATATAAACTGCATCATTTAAGTTGATGCTCAAATATACTTTTCTCATATTCATCCTAAATTTTTCTGCTTGGTCAGCAGACCTCTATCTCTTTAATTCAGATGATAGTTTTAATGATAGTTATAGAGAGAATATTTTTTCAGGAGATCTTAAGGCCGGTGAAAATATTCACTTAAAGAATAAAGTCGTAACCTTCAAAGAGATTTTAGGTAGTGGAAATACAACACTCATTCTTAATGTATACGATGAAGGATTACAAAGAAATCTCGCCTTACGCCTACCACATGGAAATGAAGAAAAGCAATATACACTCTATGATGGAAAGAAGTTCATTAACTACTCCTATGAAGGTTATAGCGAGTTAAATGAAACAGACCTTTCAATACCTAAGATTCACGAATATGAGAAAAGCTCATATCTTCTTGTGGACTTAATAAAAAATGATTTTGACTTAAAAGAATACTTTAATCATATTGAAACGATAACAAGCGACCAAAAAGTTCTAGTAGAAAATGCACTAATCGAATTTGCAAAAGAAAGTGCTATCTATCAATCAATAGGTGATTTCCATAACGAACAATTAGTCTACTCAATGAGTAAACGTAAATGGTTTCTACTTGACTGGTCTTCAGGGCATACTCTTGCAAGACAACCTTCTTCACCGGTCCTTTTCACAGATCATTTTTTCACAAATAGTAAACGAGCGATTAGTGACTATGAAAGAGAGCTAATGATTCGATTAAACGAAGCGATATCAGCAGAGAGAACGAAACAGATAGGTCTAGATAATATTGAAATTGAAAAAATCAAAAGTAAACTTAGTGAATTATCAAGTCATGAAGAAGTTTTAAAAGTCTACAGTAGTCTTAAGGGCAGACATATGATGTCATTTTATACCCTATTACAAAAAGACTTTATTACAAACCACCTATCAAAATTTCCTACAGGGAAAATAAAAAAGAAAGAATTAGTAATCCTATTAAATAATCTTGGAAAGTTTTCACCTTTCTACTTTTCACAATTCACTGAAAAAGTAATGGCAAATATCTATGATCTCGAATCATTTATGTTCATCTATAAAAAAATGAATGAAATAGGATTAGACGAAGAACTTGAAGATGATATTTCTTTTATCATTGCTGATAATATGCAAAGAATACTATCCAATACAAAACATAGCGAAGAAGCATTAACGACAATAGAAAAACTAAAATCTGACTATGGACTAATTAGCTATCAAACAAAAGACATCCTCGAAAAGGCTTCAGAATTTCTTATACCTGCAAGAAGCTGTAACCAAGTCCTGTCTGAAATCTTAAATAACTAAAAAGTCTACCCAATGTTCCACTTCATTTAATGGAGACACATCAATACTCACTACTAATAAAGATTTTAAGTAAGCTTTTCAATTACTTCAATATGTTGAGGAAAAAGCTTGGAAAGCTCAGTTCTATCGGCCAATACGAAATCATTAAAATCAAAACCTGGTGCAACTGTACAGCCAACAAAACTATAATCAGAGCCACTATTTGTATGTCCTCCAAACCAGTAACCGGCCGGCACGACATGCTGAAGTTTCTCTCCCTTTAAGATATCTTGTCCCAAAGTAATAATTTCCAAGGCACCGTCCGGAGAGATTTGATAAATAGTCATTGGTCCACCTAAGTAGAAGTGCCAAACTTCATCTGATGCGATCTTATGGAGAGAAGACTTCTTGCCTTGAGGCATTAAGAAATAAATTGCTGTTGAGTAATTGCGATCACCATTAAATGGTTCTGGCAGTGACTTAAAGCTGTCGTGGCTACGGTATGATTCTTTAAAATACCCACCTTCCGGGTGAGCTTCTAATTTATACTTTTCAATTATTTTATTAATTTCAGGACTATGCATAATATAAACCTAACGAATATTCGATATAAGCCACTGAGTAAAATCATTCACCTCACCTTCATGAGATTGTAGATCTTCTTTAACAGAAACAAGAGCTTCTTCTACCGCATTAGCATCATAGGGAATGCCTTTTAAATTTTTAGCAAACGACTCAATTAAAGGCGGATGTAGGCAGTCGCTGAAGATAGTGGCCTCTTCAATTCGCCCTTTATTAGAATTTAAATGGACTTCAACACTTCCCCAGTTAAATCTTTCATCAAATTGATGATTAAACTTTGGAGTCTTACCATAGAGCCAATTCCAATCTTTTAATTCTTCGTAGTATTCATTTAATTTGGGAACAGACTTCAAGAAGTCGTAATTTAGAATTTCAACTTCGGCGTCCGCTTTATAAAAACGACAAAACTCTTCGATGATTGCTTTTGAAAGACTATCGTGATTGATCTCTGTATTAAGCTCGACTAAATTAATCACACGAGCGCGTGCAGATTTAATCCCCTTTGACTCTAATTTCTTCTTATTAGGATTTAAGTAATTTGCAAGCTTGCTTAGATCTGCATTAATAAGGAGCGTTCCGTGATGAAAGCTTCGGTCTCTTTTCACTTTGAAGGCCGAGCCAGAGATCTTTCTTGAGCCTTCCTGAGTACTTACCTCAATATCATTTCTCCCATTAGGATATGCTTCAATTCCAAACTCTTTTAAGGCATTAGTAATGATCTTATTATTTGCATCTTTGTCATATGATTCTTTTGAAGACATGAAAGTAAAGTTTGTATTTCCCAAGTCATGGAAAACGGCCCCGCCACCACTTTGTCGCCTGGCAAGCTTCACCCCATCTTCATCCATCTTGCTTGTGATACATTCTGTCCATGGATTTTGGTGCTTACCAATAACGACAGTTTCATCATTTTGCCAAAGAAAGAGGACGTGTGAATCAGTATCCATATCGTTAAAGATCCAATTCTCTGTGGCGAGATTAAAATATGGATCATACTGCTCAGCAATAAAAACTTTTACTTTCTTACTCATAATCTTCCTACTTATAAAACCGTTCTTTCAAGTCTAAGTCCATGACAATCATCGTAATAGCCCTCAACAACTTCGACTTGTTCAAATCCAAACTTTTTATAAAGAGCGATCGCACTACGATTATCCTCTCTAACAGTCAGCCCCATTGTCATTGAACCTTGCGCACTGATACATTGTTCCAGTAGTTTTGAGCCAAGTCCTCTACTTTGATGATCTTTCTTAACTGCAATATCTACGAGCTCAACATATTCATCTTCTTCAATAGTGCAGTAAAAACCTAAGATATTTTGATCTACTAAGGCCATGAGTTGATAGCCAGGATAGTCCTCAGGAAACTCTACTAATGCGTGAAAAGTTTCTATCTCTGTTGATTCGTCTGCCCCGTAGTTTTCCAACTCGATTTGAAATAGCTGCTCAACTTCTGATAACTTAGGTTTTCTTAATTCCATAATTTTCTCTTTCTTTAGTCTTCCTAATAAGATAGGACATATCTACTTGCTGGGCCATTCCATCTTTCCAAGTTTCTCTATGGAATACATATTTATCACCCATCGTATAAAGCCTAAACCTAAATTCAACATCTTCGTGATTACCTTTTAAATAATAAACATTGCCTTCAACGCTACCTTCTGCAGAAAAATCTCCTTGGGCCATTTTTATTTGGCCATCACTAATCTCTAGATTCATATCCCTAGTTAGATCTTTACCTTCTTTATATCCATGTGCAGTGATAGTAATAACATGCTTACTTTTACCAATCATTGTCTCCGGATAAGACTCCGTCTTAATCGGCTTTCCATCTGACACTTCAAAACTCACATTATCCCATTTCCCTATTAAGAAGTTTATAAGTGAATTGTAAGTATCTTTTGATTCCATATTGAATACTCCTAATAAGGCATAAAAAAATTAATAAAGACAACCGTCCCTATTAAATATACTATCAAACTAAAATAAGAACCCCAAAAGAATTTTATAGAGGTCAGTGTGCCAAAAGCAGAAAAAGTTTCAATTTTAGATAAAATAAATTCCACTATTTTTTTTCCAAATAGAAAACCAGATACTCCACCTGAAGAAATGAACGAAACTTTTTGTACACTGTCTGAATACAGGAATGGTGGTATCTATGCCGGCCAATATGCCGGTAACTCGGAATGGGAGAGACACCCTCACGGCGATGAAATTGTTATGGTCGTTGATGGAATGGCAAACTTAATTCTACTTATAGATGGACACGAAAAAAGAATTAAACTCAATAAGTTAGAGTTTGCAGTTGTTCCCGAAAATACCTGGCACCGATTTGAAGTCCCTGAAGGTGTAAAGATTATGGTGGTAACTCCACAACCAACTGATCATCAAATAGAGAAACCAATTTCTTAAACTATTTCTGGCTCATCATTATTCTTCAATAGGTTTTTAACCCATTTGGATTTTCTACTCCTATACTCATCTTCATTAAGATGAGTAGAAGTTCTCTTTAATTCATTATATTGCTCAATCAAAGCAGGATTCTCAGATAGCAAATTTTTAAACTTTAAAAAGTCTTCAAACTCACTTCCATTTTCAACTAATTGTATCGCTACATCATGATTATATTTATCAGTAACAAGCATACAAAGCTGAGGTGTTCTTAGAGTCCCCTCTTTCTCAACGTAACCTAGCTTCTTGATTTTTACCAAACTTGGTTCAAAGTATTTCTTATTTACCCCAACAAAGACATCGAGATCACCTTTGGAAACAGCTCCAGGAATTGATGAGGCTCCGATATGAATAATTCGAACATGCTCTAAGAGAGCTGATAACTCAGACTCTAATTCTTTAAAGATCTTATTTACTTTATCTTGGTATTCATGCGCTTCATAAAATTTCATTACCAATATCCTTAAATTTAATTTACCACTTGCGTTATATAATGAAAATAAAGAAAACACTTAGATTAGTGTGACGTTTAGCGTATATTGATTACTATGACTAATAATATCCCATTTAAAGACTTTAATTTAAGCCCTGGCCTTCTTGATTCCATTGAAAAATGTGGTTTCACAACAGCAAGCGCCATTCAAGAACTAACAATTGATCCAATCTTAGAAGGTAAAGACATACTTGCTCTTGCTGAAACAGGATCTGGAAAGACTGCGTCATTTGCAATCCCAATCATCGAACATATCATCCATGACGACCTTGTTGAAGTTGATGATGTTCACTACGTTGTCCTATCTCCTACAAGAGAACTAGCACAACAAACTGAGAAAGTATTCAAACAGCTTGGTAGTGAGTCTGGTATTAATACGGTCTGCGTTATCGGTGGTGAAAGCCTCGAAAAGCAAAAAGAACAAATAAGTAAAGGTGCACATATCATTGTTGCAACTCCTGGCCGCTTAGTAGATCTATTGAAGCAAAAGGCCGTCCTTATTGATCGCACTTACGGAATCGTATTTGATGAAGCTGACCGATTGTTTGACATGGGCTTTAAAAGAGATATCGAATACACTCTTGGACAAATGCCAGATGATAGACAATTAATCATGGTTTCAGCTACGACTAATATGGAAGTTTTAAACACGGCCTATAAGTTCAACTCAACTCCAATCGAACTCAAGTTGAATGAAGATAACATGGTTGTTGATCATATCGATCATAAGTTAGCGATGATTAATGCTAATGAAAAAATGGGCCTTCTTGTAAGTACCATCCGAAATCATGAAGATGCATACGCTCTTGTATTCTGTAATACAAAATTTCAAACACATTTAGTTGCTGAATGGCTAATCGCAATGAATTTCAAAGCAAAAGCAATCTCAGGTGGCCTCTCTCAGAGTAAGAGAACCAAATTAATTAAAGATTTTAGATCTAAAGAAACAACAATCCTTGTCTGTACAGATGTTGCGGCACGAGGACTTGACATTAAAGATGTTAATCTTGTTATCAACTATGATCTTCCACAAGATGCTGCTAACTATGTTCACCGAATTGGTCGAACAGGCCGTGCAGGCTCTGAAGGTGAAGCAATAAGTTTTTGTTCATTTGATGACTGTGAATACCTAGACCCTATTCAAGACTTTATTGGTGACAAAATCCCAAAGTTAGAAGTGGGCCCAGAAGATATTTCTAAACAGCTAGCAAAGAAGCCATTCATTGACCGCAAAACTTTCAAAGTTGTGGATAGAGAAACTGGTAAGCCTCTAACACAAGAGCAAAAAGATCAGCGCAAGAAACCTCAGCGTAAGAAAACTCAAAAGAGATCTCAGGAAAGAACAAAGAAAGCGCCTGTAAATGAACAAGCGACAACAAGACCTGTTAAGAAAATAGAGAAGAAGCCAATTGCACCAACGTTTACGATTCAAGCAGACTCTCAAGAAAGTGCGAAGAAAGCTGCTCTTGCATTCTTTAAGATAAAGTATGAATCTCAACTTAGCCTGGATGAAACGACACAGGGGCGCAAGAAATTCTTCCTATTTGGAAAGAGACTAACTAAGTTCACTTATAGCCTTAGACCAACGTATAAGAAGATCGTGATGCCATTTCTAATTAAGCTTATTAAAAAGGCAAAGTTGAAGCTATTCGCCAAGTTCTCATTTAATGGAAAGGATATTAAAATCTTCTTTTCTGGAGCAGACGAGAAAATGTTAACAAGAGATAATAATGAACTACTCCAAGCTCTTGAACATCTTACAAGGCTACACCTTTACAACAGTGTTGAAGTTCCTCGAGAAGTTAGACTAAATTTCAAGTGTAAGGGTATTAAGAATCAAGAAGACAGTCTTATAAAGATGGTTGAGCGTGAAACGGCCAAAGTTCTAGACTCTCGCGAGCCTGTTACGCTTAAAGCTTTAAACGCTTCTGATCGCAGGCTTGTTCATCAACACCTTGATAAGCATAAAGAAGTTAAAACAGTCTCGATCGGTGAAGGCCGAATGAAGAAGATTCAAATAACACTAGCGTAACTTTCAAAACTACCGATCCGGGTGCTTTTTCGATAACCTTTTATGAAGAAAAGCACCCAGAACGTAAATTATAAAATCTCAACAGTACATGAATTATTTTTACCGAAAAAGTTTTCTCCCTTTTCACAAGAAATTTTTCTAACACCAATTAACTCTGAGAAAACATCTCTCATAGTCATTGAATAAGACTCTTTATAAGATTTAAATATAAGGTTCTTGTCTTGAATACGGCCTGTAAAATCTCCTGAAACATCATGATATGGGCGGCCGTACACTAGCTTTCGATCCCCTTCAATAACATAACGAGACAAAGAGTTCTCTTTGAACTTAGCTAATTCCTCTTGTGTAAGAAGAGGGTGTTTAGCTTTGCCTAAGTTTGGATATGTAATAAAATTTTGCTCTTTAATTTCAGAAATAATATCATTAACAACATTTTCATCGGAACATGTGAATAAGCCTGTCGACTCCTCTTTACCAGAATTGATACATTTATATGCAGTCTTAATAAGCCTTAATTGATTTTGAGTTTTTCTTTTTTCAACTTTTTCGATCAAGTTTTGAGCATCGTTAATAACAGTCTTAACTAAATCCTCCGCCGTAACTTCATCTTCTCCTGGTCTTTTTTCGCTATTGAACTTTTCTGCATCCCATTCAGCTTTCGCCCATAAAATATTGCGATCTAAAGTATGAAAGCCAAAAACTGAATAAGGAACCATCCCAAGAGCTTCGTCTTCATCAATTTCCTTTAATAAGAACCTAGTCTGAACTTCATTGTTTAGGTCACGAAAGTTTACACCTTCGACCTCAACTCCGTTATACATTGAAAGGTTAATTGTTGAGTAATTTATATTAAGAGTATTTTTTTTAATCTTTACGTCTACAACTTGATCCTTATCCAAAATAACTCGAATAACATCACTTGCATAAGTTGAGTTGAAAGTGCTCGCAATAGTTAAACCTAATAATAGTTTTTTCATTAAATTCTCCTCTCATCTCATCTCATCAATGTAGACAGCTCTAGTATTTGCTATTGTATTTCTTATTAAATATTTAGAATGATGTTGCAAATGAGATGCCAACAAGAATAACTCACACGGTATTGTGAAATCGACAGGTTGGCCAGTTACGATCGATCAATTCGGTTATAAAACCAACAACTGTCTAATTAATGACTTTAGATAAGAGAAAGGCCTAGGGCGACTTTTGAGATGCCAATTTAGAACCTCATAGCTTTGAATTCTTCGATAGAGACTTTAAACAGATGATTAGTTCCTTTCTCAATTAAGTCGATCTTTTTACTATTTTCCTGCTCCATAAGTAGAAAGCTTCTTAACTTCGTAAAAATCCTCATGATTGCAATATTAACCTGAACTGCTTACTTACTCTTTAAAACACTTAGAAGCATCGCAAGTAAAAACAAGAGATTACCTCTGTTTTCCTTCTCTAGCGAAACTTAAGAATTTATAAAAGTTGAATGGTAAAAGAAGACGAGGTTTTCTAATTTGAAATTAAGGCAAAAATGCTACTTCAAAGAAGTCGCTTTTTTATGGTGCCTCGAAACTAAGTTATTTTATCCATGATGTACTGGCTGATATCTTAAATCCTTGATAAAATTAAAATAAAAGAAGTTACTAAAGGCAACCCCAATATGTCTGATACCATCCTTCATCGAAAAAACCGTTTTACCTGGAGTCTCCTGGCCTTTCAAGGTGGCTTTGTAAATATGGGAGGCTTACTATCAATACATATCTTCGTTTCTCATGTAACAGGGTTCTCCGCAAGACTCTCTAAAGACTTCGTTGATCAAAACTACTTAAGCTCACTATACTTTCTCTTTGTCCCTATTTTCTTTTTGGCCGGTTCATTCCTAAGCTCCGTGTTAACTCAAGTTAGAAATAATCGCCAGGGACAAGAAACAAAGAAGTCCCCTGTTTATATTCAAGTGCTCGTCTTTCTCTCAATGATATTTCTCTCCATCGCACTCCTTGGAGACAATAATCACTTTGGAGAATTTGGGGCCCCATTTGAAGAAGTCGAAGGCTTTGTACTCCTATGCATTCTCTCTTTTGCTTGTGGTACGCAAAATGCAATTTTCACTCATTATTCGAAGTCAATTATCCGCACAACTCACCTAACAGGTTTAACAACAGACCTTGGTATTGGACTCGCAAAATACTTTATTTCAAAAGATCGCCGTGAAGGAAAAATAAATGCCATTAGAATGAATTTAATATTCTCATTTATAATAGGTAGCATCGTCGGCGCCTATGTTTTTCCCAAACTACATTTCATTGGCTTTATCATCCCCTCAATGATTAGTCTGGCCGTCGGCTTGAGACTCTACAGCACAAGAAGAAATTTAATATAATAATTAGAGACTGTTTTAAGATACTCAATTCATTTAGATAAAAAAAAAGCTACTTCAAAGAAGTAGCTTTTTTATGGTGCCCCAACATATACAAGTATCGAACTGAAATACTTAAAATAATGTATAACAACAAGGAATTTCATCTGCTCACACGGGAAGAGTCACTTTTTAGGCTTTAATCCAATCTTCCTTCTATTACTGTCATAAGTGGGTATTTTCTCTTCCAAGTTGTCCAACCTTTCAAAGACAACTTTAAATACTTTCGTTACATCCTCTTCTAACCTACCTACTTTCTGATCCAACTTACTCTCAAAAACATAGAAACTTCTAAGCTTAATGAAAACCCTCATTATTGCAATATTAATATCAATTGCAATATCTGACTTGAGTACACTAGATAGCATTGCAATACCACTCTCAGTAAAAACAAGGGGTTGATAGCGTCGTCCACCTTTTCCTTCTTTTGAGGTCACAATTTGTGACCTCAAAGCTTCATGCTCGCCACTTGTTAATTGAAACATAAAATCATCAGGAAACCTTTTAATGTTTCTTTTTACTGATTGATTAAGAACCTTTGTCTCCACTCCATAAAGTTTAGCTAAGTCACTATCCAGCATCACTTTCTGTCCTCTGATCACATAAATCATATTTTGAATTTGATCTAATTGAATATCCATTTTTCCTCCGTTTAACTTAACAGAGTTTGATAAGAAAATTTTGATACTTATGAAATATAAAGATAAAAGTAGAGTCGAATTACTTCATTTGTGAAATAAGTTTTGATATAAAAGCCCAGTGGATTAAGCTGGGCTTTTTCGAACAATTCTAAAAGAGGTGCTCTAATTCTAAATAACGCCTTAAATGTTTATCGAAAGAAGATCTTTGGCGACGAGAGGAGTAATTGCTCCATGTGCTTTTTCGTTGACCTTGCGTAAAGGAAAAGCAACTGGAGCGCATATTAAAGAAGTAGCTTTTCTGTGGTGCCCCGACATCGATAATTATCAAACTGTCTTACTTGAAATAATCATTTAAACATCTGACTTTACTACTATAATATATAAATGAAGAAAATACTCATATTCTTACTACTGACTTCCTGCGCGAGCTCGAATCGAAAACTACCTGTTGATATAAATAATAATATTGAGATTGCTGAGGATCTTATAGAATAGGGTGCTGCTAAGTTCCAGAGTTAAAAGACTATAAACCACTCGTTCTAATCAACCACCATAACACTCAATATCTTCTCAACTCTGATACTTATCCTAATAATGGGTATTATTATTTTAATGATACTATTAGGCATCCTCTTGGAATAGAAATTAAGAAAAAGCCTTATCATACTGCTTATTTAAGTAAGATACATAAAGGGCTCGATAATTCAATTTTTATGATCGATTCACATGAAACTATGTCTGAAAAAAGGCCTTAACTGGAATGATTATGACTGGATAACTATCTACATACATGAAGTATTTCATTTATTTCAAAATAATAAACTTGGACAGCAGTTAATCTCATCTCCATATAAGATGAATACTGATGCACTTATAAGTTTGAAAAAAAATAAAAGCTACATTGACTCGATAAACCAAGAAGTTCAGTTAATCAGAAATGCTGTATTAAAGTTAGACTTACAAAAAGCTAATAACAAGATAAATACCTGTAGAGATCTTATAAAATATCGAGAAAGTAGATTTAAAAATTTCAAGATCGATAATGATACAAAAGCTTCTGAGCTATTTTATGAAGCGTTAGAAGGTACAGCTCGATATTTTGAAAAACATATTGACCTACAAGCAATGAAAAACCCTAAGCTTAACAGGCTTATGAATGTGGAACTTTTAAACTATTACGCCAAATACGGTAGGAAGACTTTTGAATATATGATTACTCCGTTAGATCAGAATAGTAATTATTACTACGATACAGGATTTTTCCTTTCCATCTTACTCGATAAAATAAGCCCTGATTGGAAGCAGGATGCGTTTAAAACAACTTTATGGGATCAGTTTAAGCATGCCTGTAAGAAATAGGGCTGGCTCTTCACACTTGAAGGTGGAAAAAAGGCAAAAAAAAAGCTACTTCAAAGAAGTAGCTTTTTTATGGTGCCCCGACGTGGGCGATTATCGAACTGCATTGCTTGGATCACGAACCTAACCAACCGTATTCACATTAGTAAGTGAAAATCTGCGTGTTTAAGTACATTTGGCGGATTTTCTATGGTCTTTCTAAGTTGAATAAGTTTATTTTATACCTAAAACATTATGAATAATGTGCTAAGTAGAGAACAGCCCATAAAAATATTCAGTATTCTTTCTTGTTTTGCGTTTTTAAGTATCTTTTTAATTTGAAGGCCAAATACAACCCATAGTGAACTCGTAATTAAACTAACTACAAGAAAACATACCGAGATGATAAAGATCGGATTTTCAAATTGAATTCCATTGTAAATACTAATTACTGTCAATGCTAATGTCCATGCCTTAGGATTCATCCATTGAAATAAGAACGCATTTAAAAAAGACATGGGTTCAGTATCATTGCTTTCATCACTCAAATCAGTTGAAGTATTGATTATCTTATAAGATAGATATACAAGGTATAAGGAACAGAGTATTTGCAAAATAGATTCAATAAAAGGGTATTGAGAGAAAAATTTTGAAACTCCATTACCAACAGTTAAAAATAAAGAGAAAAGCCCAAAGCCTATCCCCAGAATATGAAAAACTGACTTTCTGTAACCAAACTTTAATCCTGAGTTGAGTAGCAGAACATTATTTGGTCCCGGTGTAATTAATCCTATCGCGGCAAAAATTAATAATCCAATAAGCATACAAACCTCCAATCCATGTATTCATTTTAGCATCACTGGGAAAACTTTATCTTGCTTTTATTGTTCAAAGTGACGTATACTTTGCAACATATGTATAAAATAGATGAATTTGACGAAAGATTATTGCAAATACTAGAATTTGAAGGTCGAATTAGTAATGTTGAACTCGCAAAGAGAATCGGACTCTCTCCTTCGGCAACACTTCGTAGAGTTCAAGAGTTGGAACGATTGGATGTTATATCTGGTTATAAAGCAGTAATAGATCGTTCCAAGTTAGGTATGAGTTTTAAAGCATATATTTTAATTGGCCTTAACAAACATACTAAAAAAGCTCAAGATTCTTTTGAGAAAGCTATTTTAAATGCATCTGAAATAACTGAAATTCACAATATAACTGGAGCAACAGAATATCTTATTAAAGTCGAGACCGGAGGAATACCTGAATATAAAGCTCTTCACACAGAAGTACTAGGGTCTCTCCCGCAAGTAAACTCCATACAGACTCTTGTCATCTTAGATTCCATAAAGTGTAATTTGTAAAATGATTCAATCGTGGGGATTGTTGTGACAACTTTTTATAATTTTGGTCGGTGGTTCGAACCCACTTTTAAATAATCTGTACTGGGCTACGGCCTCCCCATTTTTTTAAGCAATATAACTATTGAAATAGATGGTCTCCGCCCATGCATCGCTGACGTTGTGACGTCGCGATTGCACAACGGTAAAGCGGCGTCGTCATAACGCTTGCTCGTGATGAGCGCGCGCACGAACAAAGGCCAGAAAAGTCCTTGTTGTTTTGTAGTATGCAATGTTTTGATGATTGAAGGCAAAAAAAAAGCTACTTCAAAGAAGTAGCTTTTTTATGGTGCCCCGACGCGGATTAAATAGCGATTCAAAAATCATTATATAAATGTTCACCGCTTCCTGCTCGTTGGACACCTCCGCCCTTCCTGGGCTACGGCCTGCCCGAACTCGCACTCGCGATAAATATCTTTTTACTTGGTACTTAAGAAGTAAAAACGTGCACTTTGGGCACGTTTTTTCGGTCAGGTTGCTCTACACGAGCAAAGTCCAGAAAAGTCCTTGTTGTTTTGTAATGTGCAATGTTTTGGTGATTGAAGGCAAAAAAAAAAGCTACTTCAAAGAAGTAGCTTTTTTATGGTGCCCCGACGCGGATTCGAACCACGGACACAAGGATTTTCAGTCCTTTGCTCTACCAACTGAGCTATCAGGGCATAAATGATTTGGTTCCATTAAATTAATGGTTTATGTCTCTTTCGTCAATAGAAAATTAAAAAGTTTTTTAATTTTAATTTGAGATATCTTTAATTATGATATCTGCTATGAATGAAAAGTTTTTAAGTATCGATAAAATTATTTTAAATCAAGGTCAAACAACGGTTAATGCCCTTCTTTTTAGACCACCTAGCTCAAAGCTCAAAGACACCGGATATGCCATTTTTACTCATGGTTACACGTCACATAAGATCAGTATCTTCTCTTGGGCGCAAAAACTTTGCGACGATGGAGTGCCTACTCTTATATTTGACCAACCAGGTCATTTTACGGGCTCGTTTCATGATGTAGCTTCTTTTGAGGACTTTAAAAGTGATGCTCCAATGCTTTTTAGTCATGCCCTAAATAAATTAAGAGAAGCCTACCCTAACCAACAACAAAGAATTTTAGTGGGAGGACACTCTCTAGGTGCCCTTACTTCAATACTAGCAGTTCAAAATAACTATTTTGAAGGCCTAGATGTATATCACTGTGGTGTTGGCTTCGGTGTTCCACCAGAGGGCGTGACACACGTATTTGATACGCCATTTTACCAGGCCACAGTTAAGGCCCGCGCAGAACTTGTCTCAAAACACCTTGCACCAGAAATAATGTTTCCTTGGATCAAGGATCAGAAGTATCACCTAACTCTATCAAACCATAAGATTCATCTCATCTCTGGTGAAGATGACGTGGTTGTCGGAAAAGAAGGAATGGAAAACTTTGCTAAGATCTTAGAAGACCTTGGCAATACTGTAACGATGGATAAGCCAAAGAAACTTGGCCACCACCTTCCAGATATGGCAGGAAGTTTTATTAAAAAGTATGCAAAGAAAATTGGATTACTTTAAATAAAGCCTAAGATTTTTAAGCATCCCCACGCGCCCCGTGCGCTCAAGTGGGGTGCCTTTGAAAACTCTTCGATACTCACGATTACTCATTTCTTCAAGATCACAAAAAATATCTTCAAGTGGCCTCATTAAAAAGAAGTCGATGAATTGCTTTCCACTTTCTTTGAAGGCACTTGAGTCGGCCTCAAGTTTTCGCTCAAGTCTCTTATTCCAAGGACAAACATCTTGGCAGATATCGCAGCCAAAGATTTCACCGTTTGCATTTTCAATCCCACTTGGAGGAAAGACTTCCTTAAAGTGTTCGATGGTAAAAGTTGAAATACACTTATCTGCAATAATCGTTCTCTTTTCAATATCAATAGCACCAGTTGGGCAAGCGTCACCACAACGAGTACACTGGCCACAGTGATCTGTTTCAAGCTTCTCACTGGGCGCTTCGACTTCCTTATTTAAAAGGAGTGAGCCAATAATAAAGTAACTCCCAATATGACGATTAATCAGCATAGAGTTTTTTCCATACCAACCAAGTCCTGACTGGTAAGCAAAATCACGCTCAAGAATTGGTTGAGTATCAAGAGAGAACTTAAAGTCCAACTCAGGGTCAAGCTTTTGTAGCTCTTCTCCAATTGCTTGAAGTTTGTCCCTCACTTCATAGTGATAGTCGCGTCCTTTAAAGCCCACAACATAGTTAGCTATTTTCAGGCCATTGCTTTCTCCGCTTTCATAGAACTTCTTTGCACTTCGAGCAATATGAGAGTAATCGAATGCGATAACGAGTGTGGATTTAATATCGGGGTAGTAATTTTTTAGATCTTCTCTTTTAATAGCACGATCATCAGCAAGGTAGCCTAAGGCACCATGAAGGCCATCTTTAATCCAAGTCTTGAAGCGCTCTAGTGACTTTGGTTTTGATTCAGCGACGACACCCCATACTTCAAGCCCTTGGGTACTTAAAATATTTTGAATGTCGTCTTTTTTGATCATGACTTATCGATAATCTCAATCGCACCTGTTGGACAAACTCGAATACATTCATAGTCTAGCGTGCAGTGCTTAATTTGATCTTTATTAAGTTTAGTAAGTTTTGTCTTCTTATCTGCAACCCAAATTTCATGAGGGCAAATAGAAACACAATTCTGACAAGTCGAACAAATATTATGGTCTAGTAGGATTCTTTTTTTTTTATCTTCCCCTACTTCGAAAGTCTCTTCACCAGCTTCTTCGTGGTGGCGAGCTTCTTTAATTATCTCAACCTTAACAGAGTTAGAGTAACCTTTAGAGAAGATCTTCCCATCCCCTAAAGTAACAACAACTTTATCTCCATTATATAGGCCCATCTTCTCTTTAGCATGAGAAACAATATACTTAACGTAAGAGCCAGTATCCTGCACTTCCTCGTCAACAAGATAAGGGTATACTCCCCAGTAAAGACAAATACGTCTTGCTGTTCGAAGATTATGAGTTACTCCAGCAACTGGAGTTTGAGGTCTAAACATTGAAACCTTACGACAAGAGTTTCCACCCTCTGTTACCGCAAGAATTCTTTTTGCCTCAACTTTTTCAGCAATCATTGATGCCGCAACCATGACAGATGAGTTTACAGAAGAAAGGTCAATATTTCTTAGAAGTGGACGCTCTTTTGGAGTCTTCTCAGCTTCATAAATAATATCACTCATCATTTGAACTGCTTCAACAGGATACATCCCAGAAGCGGACTCTCCTGAAAGCATTACTGCATCAGTTCCGTCCCAAATAGCATTGGCAACATCACTTGCCTCTGCTCTCGTTGGTGTTGGAGCATCTGTCATACTCTCTAGCATCTGAGTGGCCGTAATAACCGGAATCATACGATCGTTACACTTTTGAATGAGATCTTTTTGAATTGAAGGAACAAGGTGGTTACCTACCTCTACTCCCATATCTCCACGTGCAACCATAATAACGTCTGTAACATCTAAAATTTCTTCGATATTATCAAGGGCCTGTGGCTTTTCTATTTTAGAAATAATTGGAACCCTAACTTTCAATTTATGAAGAAGGGCCTTTACCGACATAATATCTTCTTTCTTACGAACAAAAGATAGAGCGATATAATCAATATTATGCTTAAGCGCAAACATTAAGTCTGCTTCATCTTTATCAGTAAATGCTGGTGCAGAAACTTCACAGTCAGGAAGGTTAATTCCCTTATTAGACTTAAGCTCTCCCCCAACTAAAACTTCAATTTTATAGACATCACGATCTCTTGTTATTGCCTTTGCAATTAACTTTCCATCGTCAAATAGGATTCTTGCACCATCATGACAGTCATCAACTAATTTTTCATAAATAGTCGGAATATAACAATCTTTATATTCTGGATAATCTGCTTGCTTTGAAGATGGCCCAATTACCCAAGTATCTCCATTCTTAAGCTGTAGTCCATTTGGTAATTTATCTGTACGAATCTTTGGACCTTGAAGGTCAATAAGAATGGCAACTTCTCTACCGATATTTTTTGAAGCTTGGCGAATATTAGAGATGAGTTGGGCGTGTGACTCATGAGTTCCGTGACTCATATTAACACGTGTTACATTAACACCGGCCATGATGAGTTTCTCAATCATTTCAACTGTATTAGAAGATGGCCCTAAAGTCGCAACAATTTTAGCGCGACGGACTTTGCCCATTCCCATTATCTCTCCCTGAATTCTTATATGCTATGTCTTTATACTTATGCTTTTCGAGATTCTTGTTGATCAGAGAACATACCACTTCTGATCTCACTTGATCTCTCCTCTAAAGCCTCAGCATTTGCAGCACGGATTTCTTCCATGCGATTTTCATACTGATTAATTAGATTTGATCTCTCAAGTTTTGAGTTCTCATAAAGAGTATTGTATTGATTCTCAAGTTCAGTAACTTTTGAAACATACTTTCTTTGAGACTCATCTCTTTCTCGAGCAAGCATATCTTCATAATACTCTACCATTCTTTTAACTTGAATGTCTGCTCTTTGTTTAACTTGAGAAAGTCTCTTATCAAACTCGCCTCGTAAGTTAGATAGGTTACTGTGATTTTCACGATCTTTCAATGCAATTGCATTTCTCGTGACTTCTTTAAGTTGATTAGACTCTAGACCGTGAGTCATGCGGATTCTTTCAATCTCTTTAGCATTTGCTTTTTTTAGTCGATTTAACTTTGATTCATAAGAAGAAATTAACTTTTCGTTTGTCTCTTCTAATTGTTCAATTTTTTGCGTAAGTGACTTAGCAAGCTTATCTTTGCTCTCAATAAAATGCTCTTTTACTTCTTGCATTTCTTGAGAATGCTTCATATGTGTATCTTGAATAAATTTCTTTGACTCATCCGCGAAATCTGCCTGCATTTGAGAGACAGCTTCCGTGTTACGATCGCTCATTTTCTGAACAGTTTCCCCAAATTGAGCTCTTTGTCTTTCTAAAACTTTTTTAGACTGTTCTTTATCATTATACGCCTCAAGCTCTTTGTCTCTTATCTGGCGTTTAAAGCTTCCTTGTAGCTCTTCAACGTCTCTATTAAGCTCAACATTGATATCACTTAGTGTATCACTCTTAAACTTGGCCATATCTTTTTCAAGACCTGCAATATACTCAGATGATTTTTGTTTTTGCGAGCGAAGTGCTTCTTTAGTTGACTGCGATCGACGTCTTTCTTGAATATCTGCATTAAAACGATCAGTATCAATTTGATCACGAATATTTTTAATTCGTGTCTCATATCCTCTTTCCGTCTGCTCTAATTTATCATTAAAGACATCTTCACGACTTCCACCAGATAACTTCTGATTCATCTCACGTCTTGCACGATAAAGCTCTTTCGCATGACGATTCTCAAGATCCTTAGCATTTTGAGAGAAGTCTCTTTGTTCAACTTGTCTCTTTCTTGAATTTCTATCATTGATTTCTTCAATTGAATTCTTAAAGCTCTTTTGGTTTTCAGAAAGTTGCTTATCTTTTTGAGCAGTCATATCTGAAATGCGTTGCTCTTGATAATCCTTAAGAGATTCCTCTCTACCCTTATGATTCTTTCTTAGGCCATCAACATCATCAGTAAATTTCTCATATAAGCGAGCACGTTTTTCACCGCTTTCTTTTAACTGATCCCTCATTTCATTTTCATAACTTGAGATAAGCTCACGGCGATCTTGCTTTGTTTCTAATTCATGCGAATGGGCCTTATCACGTGAATCACGATAGACCTTATCAATTGTTTCATTGAAGTGATCGTTCATCTTGCCCATTGTCGAGTCAAATCTTCTTTGTTGTGAAGAAAGGCGGTGATCCATATTAGAGCGATCGGCCATCCCTTTTGTCTCATAAGCTTCACGTATATTCTTAAAACGTGTATCAAACTGATCCTTGATATCTTTACGATCACGTTCAAACTCACGCTTATTTCCATCTAACTTACTTAGATAATTTTTTTGTTGTTCTTCAATTCTTCTCTTAGTATCTGCACTAGCTGTTTCTCTAAATTGGTCTTGCCTATCTTCAATCTTGTTAAGAGAGTTATCATAGGCTTGGCGCTGTTTATTTAAACGATATTCTTGAGTATCTTTTAATTCACCGACCTCACGATTATGATTCTTTCGTTGCTCATCAATAGTGTGCTGAAAGTTTTCGCGGTGTTGTGAAAGTCTCTTTGAATAATCTCTAACGTCCATAATTTTCTTCCGATTTAGATGCAATAAGATATATATACCCCTTCTATTCTATCAATTATGCCCAATATAAAAAGGCCGGGAATAAATGCCCCGGCCTTAGTATTTTCAGTCTTTCAGACTAATTTAGTAATGTATTTTTTTGAATTATTTTCCTAATTCAGAATCGATAAGCTCTTTGAATACTTCAAATGGTTGTGCACCATTAATTAGCATACCGTTCACATAGAATGTTGGAGTTGATTTAACACCTACATCAACACCTTCTTTAACAGTAGCATCAACTTCTGCTTTCATACGTCCAGAATCAAGACATTCATCAAATTTCTTCTGATCCAGGCCAACAGCTTTCGCTTTTGCCTTAAGTCCATCAACAGAAAGTCCAGATTGGTCAGCAAACATTGAATCGTGAAGCTTCCAGAATTTCTCACTCGCCTGCTCATTTGCACAAAGTGCAGCTTCTGCAGCTTTTGCAGCATCCTTGTGAAAGTTTAATGGGAAGTTCTTGAAAACGATTTTAACTTTATTTCCATAAGTTTTCTTGATTTCATTCATGATTTCAACACCCTTCGCACAGTAAGGACACTGAAAGTCAGAGTATTCAGTAATAACAACGGCCGCGTCTTTTCCACCAAACATTGGCTCTTTACCTGTCACAGGAATTTCAAAACGAGGTCTTTTTGGTCTTTCTAAGTAAATTTCAACTGGGCTATTCTTAGTTTTCTTAGATAGGTATGCTTCAATCGCATCACGCTTTTTTGTATTTTTTAAGAAATCAACAATTCTGGCCTTTAGCTGAGGGTTTACATCAGGAATATTTCTTTCCTTCGCAAATTCATTAATTTCTTTGTCAGAAACCTTTACGTCTTTTGCAACAACAACATCAATGAATTGCTCCATCGACATTGAACTTCTTGCTGGATCTTCATTTTTAAAATTTTCTAGAAGATAGGCCTTAACCTTTCCAAGTTTCATTTCATAAACTTTCAGCTGAGCTTCATACAATTCTGCTTCAGAACCTTTAAAAAGTTCATCATGACTAACTTCTTTTCCATTGAATTTAATCACTGCAGTGGCATTTGGTGCCTTTTTAAATAAGAAATTTGGTTTTGAATTTACTTCGCTCGTACACGCAATCATTCCAATTGCAGAAATAGCAACTAGGCCAAGAGCTAGCTTGGATTTTTTAAACATAATGATCTCCTTACATCAATTTAAATTAATTATATGTAAAAAAGAGAAATAATGCATTAGTGTTCACGTCATTTTTTTGTCAATTCGATAATTGCTTAACAAATAGATCATATTGCGGCGAAGTATTTTTAAGTTCTTCATGAATCCCTTTAGCAATAATTTTTCCACCTTCCATAACAAGAATCTGCTGAGCATCGAGTATCGTTTCAACTCGATGGGCAACGATAATTGTAACGGCCTGCTTTTGAACAAAGAGAATCATTTTACGAAGAGCTTCTTCAAGATCGCTATCTAATGAAGAAGAAATTTCATCAAAAAGAACAATTGGCTTCTTTAGGTAACACGATCGAATCGCCGATATAAGCTGCTTTTGGCCAAGTGAGATCTCATTTTGATCAAGCACTGTATCTGGTTTAATCCCCCATCTAGAAAGATAAGAGATCTGCTCACAAACTTCATTCCAGAAAGCATCAAAATTTCCAAAACCTGCTTGTCCCATTGTGATATTAAACTCAACAGTCTCAGAGAAGATATGCGAGTCTTGCGATACAATTCCAATTAATTCACGGTACTCATTAAAGTCATCAATATAATCAAAATTATATTCTTTCTTAACTCCGCTGTGATTTTCAACAAATACCTTACCTTCATCAGGAATAATATTTGCTGCCATAATATTTAAAAGAGTCGACTTACCACTTCCAGAAAGACCAACGATGCCGATAAGATCACCTTGACGACAATCAAAAGAAATATCTTCTAACGTAAATGGTGTCGAGTTCTCCCCTTTTGCAGGGTAAGTAAACTTTTGAATTTCGATATGCATTTTTTCGACATCATACTGACGTCTCTTTGCATTAACATCAGAAGACTTCTCTTTACCTAAATCAACAAGAAATTCATTAATACGTCCAACACCTGTTGCGGCCCTTTGGATATTGGCAACTTTTGATGAAACATCCTTAATAGGATTAATTGAACGCTGAATTAAATCAATTAGGGCAAAGATTAAAGCAACTTGAGTAATTCCACTATTAGGTATGATAAAGATGGCACAGGCCAAGAATACTGGAAAGAGGGACTCAGCAAATGAATAGTAAGAAGCATCCCAAACATTTGAAGAAAGGATCTTCTTAAGAAATTCATCAAAAACAAATAAAGACTTCTTCGATGTATATTGATCTGCCGGATTATAGTAATTCTCTCTCACACCACCAATCAAATCTGCAACAACGCGGTAGAGTTTAGCACGGGAATTTCTTACACTTAAGAAAACAGCACGCATATACTTAGAGCACCAAATTAAAACAAAGCAGGCCCCAAATTGAATTGCTGCAAGATAAACTCCCGCAACGGCATTAAGGCTCACAAAACTAATAAGTGAAGCAACAACAAAGAAGATATCAATAATGATTCCAAAAGTTCCTGAAGTCACAAGCTCTCTTAAACTTTCTGTGTCACTCATAATACGAGCTAAAACCTCTCCTTGAGGATAGCGATCATTACGATTCTCTTTTGAAGTTTGAAGCTCAACACTTGAAAGCCACTTTCCATAACAATGGGTTCTAACAAATTGGACTAGGCCCACAACATAGCGGTTGATAATTAAGTTATAAACAGCACGATTTAAAGCTGTCGCCAAAAAGATAAATGTCATGATCCCAAGAGTCTGACGATAAACTTCTTCAACTTCATAATTTGCAGTAAGTTTTGTAATTAACTGTGGAAGCGCAGCACCGAGTGCACTTGAAATAATAAGACATACCACCATGCTTATTAAATACTTCCCACTACCTTTATATAATAGGAATTTAGATGAGTTGTTTTCTAAAGTGCTCATAAATTCCTCCTTCTTGTTTTTGTGTAAAGTCGACAACTTTTGACTCTTCTCTTAGTCCTTCACTTTCACAGATCAAACTTAAATGATCACACTGTACTGCTGTTGTGTATCGGTGAGTGGACATAATAAGAGTTCGGCCTTCAAAAATCTTCATTGCGTTTAACTGACTTAAGATCTCTCTTTCTAGAACAACATCAACCGAAGAAAAAGGATCATCCCATATAATAAACTCACTCTCGAAAAGCAGTGACTTTATTAAAGAGACACGTTTAATCTGACCACCTGATAGTCTCTTCCCATTTTCTCCAACAACAAGGTTAAACAAGCTCTTGCGATCGGATGCTAAGTAATCAAGGCCAAATATTTTTAATAGCTCATACGCCTTAGAAAGTTGCTCTTCATTAAAGTCTCTTCCTAGCGCTATATTTTCTAAAATCGTTCCATTATAAAGATATGGGTCTTGAGCAACATAGCTTGTACTACGGCCTTGTATCTTTAGGACTTCTGAAATTTTTACGAGTAGCTCAGATTTACCACAACCAGTTTTTCCAACGATTGCATTCTTTTCATCTTTCCAAATCTTTAGATTTATATCGTTATCCCAAAATGGAAGTTGTAGTTCAAATGATTCACTCTTCTCTTTAAAAGAGAATTCTCTTTTAAGCATTGTCTCAAGTTCACTTTCTTTGTCTAAGACAGCAACTAACTCCCTTACCCGTGCCCATGCTCCTGCCGAACGAGTAAAGACAACTCCAATCCAAGCAAGAAACATAATAGGCTCTAAAAATAAGTAAACAAAACCCGAGAATAAAATGAGAGAAGATGCTCCTAATTGCTCAGTAAAGATAATATAGGCACCCCAGATTAAAGACAGGCCAACACCTGTAGGCATAAGGGGAATTGAAATTCCAACACGCTTACCTGCTTCATAAAAGTTATCAAGTTCTTCCAACGACTTCTTTGCAAAGAGATCAATAAAGGCCTTCTCCGCGTGAAAGTTTTTAATCGTCTTCTTTCCAGCATAAGTTTCAATAATGATATTTTGAACCTCACCTTGAAGGTCTTGAGTTTTGCGGTAAAACTTTCGATTTGTTGAAACGATTGCACTGAAAATAATAAATGCTACAAACATTGGAAGAAGTGCAATGAAAAGCTCTTTATTAAAGCTTAGGAGTTTTGGAACTAGAATTGAGAGAGCGATAATAATATTTGCAATCTGTAAAAGAGCAAAACCAATAAGTGCTCTTACATGCTCAAGGTCACCACCAATAATCTGAAATATTTGTCCCTTTGGATAGTCTTTATAACGAGAAGGACTTACCTTCTCTAATTTCTTCATTAAATCAAAACGTAGAATCTTTTGTAGAACCCTAGCAGGATAAAAGAATAGTAGCCTTGATGAAGTTCTAAATACAATAATCCCCAAAGCCAATAAGAACAAATGCCCAACAGGAATAGAGATCCCTTTGGAAATTTTTTCGGCCAAATCCTTTGCTATAAAAGGTAGTTCACTTTGGATATTGTGAGTTAGATAGAGGCAAATAAAGGCCCCAATATAGAAATACCAGTAATGGACAAACTGCGTCACCACTAGTGATGTTAACTTTTTATTAAGATAGTCTTTCATTCCAGCAAGTCTACTTGAATTACACCCATCAGTCACCTTTCTGTTTCTTGCTGGGATAGTTGAAATGTGAAAATACATTCTTAATTTAAGTTAAATTTACCTTCTCGAACTTGGTTATAAGAATAAAGCTGGCTAAAATCCTACAAAATTAATTGGTTTCATATAATACTAGGTTTCAAGAAGAACTATATTTAAGGAAAGAAAGTGATCTATCTCGTAAGTTTACTAACGATTATAATTCTCTGTTCAATTATGGTCATCACTCATCAGGCCATTAAGATTAAACAGCTCGAAGTTGAAGGCCGCGACCTCTCGCGAAGGCTCGAAGAAAAACAACATTTACTCTCCGTTTTATTTCACGACTTATCCAATTCCACGACCCTTCTTTCATTGCTCAGCGACTCGTCCTTATTGGCCATGAAAGACAAGGATGGAATTTTACAAAATCTTGGTCGCGTAAGTGGAGTCATTGAAAATATGGCCGAGCTTATTCAACATATTCGAAAAATCCAATCAATTGAATCCGGTAAATCAAATATCAAATTAGAACCGGTCCCATTAAAAGAATCCATTGAAAATTCGATACAGCTCATTAGAAAAAGGCTTGAAAAAAAGAGTCAACATATCCGTGTTGAATTTGAAGAACAAGATATCCAGGCCATGGCAGAACCATCATCACTCTGTCACAGCGTCTTTAGTAACCTTCTGACTAATGCCTCAAAATTTTCACCTGAAGGCTCAGAAGTCTTAGTAAGAGTTTCTCAACGAAACTCTGTTATCCGTGTTGATATAACAGACCAGGGAATCGGTATCCCTGAAACAATGATAAATAGTCTCTTCTCATTTACTAACGAGACCCACCGCGAAGGAACTCACGGAGAAGAAGGTTCAGGCTTTGGCCTTCCGGTCGTTAAAAAATATATGAAATTCTATGGGGGAAATATCAAAGCATTTAACAATATTGATGGCATCGGCTCAACCTTCACCATGACATTCGTTAACGCAGCAACAAATAATCAAGATACCGTTGAGAAATCGAAAGCAGGGCCTAATCAAAAAAGAAAGCCTTTGCGCGAGGTAAATCAGTAAATGTCCTGGAGATAAAAGACGAAAAGATGGTAGGACTATGCAGATTCGAACTTTACAACCTGCGATCAAAAGATGCCCAAAGGCATGTTTTGGCGCTGAGTTGATATCGGTATCAGCAGACTAAATCAATAAGCAATGTATAAGGAAAAACAAAGATGGTAGGACTATGCAGATTCGAACTGCAGACCTCTACCATGTCAAGGTAGCGCTCTAACCAACTGAGCTATAGTCCTACAAGTGTCTTAAAGTAGAAGAATAATATTCTAATTCACCAAACTCGTCAAAAGATAAAATTGACGCACAAACCTAAGCAACATCGTTGCAATTTTGCTAGTATAACTAAAAATCATGGAGGAATAATGAAAAATATTATTATGATATTAATTCTATCTAGTTGTGCTGTTTCTAAAACAAAACTGACTCCTGCTGGAGAAAAAGTAAAAGTAACATATCAAAAGCCACGTCATAAGAACTGTAAGCCTTTTACAAATGTTGTTGGTGAGAATGAAAACGGAATTAAAGACCTGGCCGTTAACCATGCCATCAACCTAGTCGCAGATGAAGGTGGAGACACAATCTGGATTAAAGAATCTGTAAACGAAGGAAATGTTTGGAAGGTTTTTGGACTTGGTTACCACTGTAAATAAGAATAAGGATTTTTAATGATAATTTTAGATAGTGCAAAAAAAGCAATCGAAAACTTCTCAATGCCTGACCATGTTGGATTTGGAAAAGTACTACTTCCTATCATGGCAACATGTGAATACAAACGTGGAGAATGGGGCGAGCTTGAAGTTAAGCCTT
Organism: Halobacteriovorax sp. GFR8; assembly: GCF_050955245.1. Classification (NCBI taxonomy): domain Bacteria; kingdom Pseudomonadati; phylum Bdellovibrionota; class Bacteriovoracia; order Bacteriovoracales; family Halobacteriovoraceae; genus Halobacteriovorax; species Halobacteriovorax sp. GFR8. The sequence goes on from NZ_JBPBLR010000002.1 coordinate 2,051,966, forward strand.
ATGGCAAACTGGAGTTAGACCCAACATGTAAAGTTCTTCACTACGGACAAGAGATCTTTGAAGGAATGAAGGCCTATAATTTTAAAGGAAATGGACCTAATCTTTTTAGGCCCCTTGAAAATTTTAAACGCTTTAATCATTCAGCGAGACGTATGGCGATGCCAGAAGTTCCAAAGGAAATCTTTACTACTGCTGTAAATACAATCACTAAAATGGGTGAAAACTACATTCCTAAGCGCGGTGGAGAATCTTTGTATATTAGGCCATTTATGATTGCCACAGAAAATAATCTGGGAATTAAACCAAGTGAAGAATTTCTTTTCATGGTTATTGCCTCTCCTGTTGAATCATACTTTTCAGGTGGAAGCTACAAGCTTCTTATTGAAAGAAATATGATCCGTGCATGTGCTGGCGGGATGGGTACAGCAAAGACTGGTGGGAATTATGCCGGTGCTTTAAATGCTGGTGTAAGAACTCTTAAACTTGGTCTGCACCAAACTCTTTGGCTATCGGCAAGTGACCGCAAGTCGATTGAGGAATTAAGTGGGATGAACTTTTTTGCAGTTATTGATGGAGAAATACATACTCCAGAACTGACAGAGACAATCCTTGATGGAATCACTCGTCGATCACTTATCGATATTGCTCGTCATAAAGGATACAAAGTTGTTGAAAGAAAGATTAGTATTGATGAACTAATTGAAGATATTAAGTCGAAGAAGTGTACAGAGTGCTTCTCATGTGGAACAGCTGCAATTATCACACCGATCTGCTCATTACATGAAGAGTCTGGTGAGTTCTATAATATTCAAGAAGAGTTTGGACCGGTTTCAAAAGAGCTACGTGAAACTCTCCTAGGCATTCAAGAAAAAACGATTGAAGACCCATTTAACTGGGTAGTTGACCTTTAAGAATAATTAAAAAATTACAAAATAAAAAAGGGCCTCATTAGAGGCCCTTTGTATTTTTACTTCGCTAAATTTGGAAGAATTTGAAACATAACCATTGCAAGGATTGTTGGGAAAAGTGCTCCAAGAAGAAGCTTTCCTGGGTTAATCCCGTCTTTTCCAAAAGTCCCTTTTAGGATACCGAAACCAGCTGGGTTTGGAGCGTTTGCAATAACAGTTAAACCACCACCGGCAACAGCACCAGCAACTAGGTTGTACTTAGCTGAATCAGTTAGATCAACTAGAGTTCCCAGATAAGTAAGAGCTGCGTTATCAGTAATAGCAGTTAGTGAAGTTGCACCTACGAAAAGAACAAAGTCACCTAGCTTAGATAGAATTGGTTGTAGCCACCAACCTTGTTGTCCACCTAGAGTTACTAGACCAGCAAGGAAGAAACCAACAAGAAGTGATTCTTTTAGTTTGATTTCGTCTTGGTACTCTTTTGTAACAGTTGTAAAACCTAGGAAGAATAGGAATAGAGCTAGGAAGAAAACCATATGGTGAGCAGAGAAAACAACTAGCCCCATAAAGATAATGTGAATTAGAGTCATCCACCAAGTTGGTGCCATCCAATTCTCATGCTTTTGTTTAATTTCAAGCTTTCCTTGAAGTTCATTTTTAAACATGAATGCAATAATTAGGGTTCCAATAATAATTGAAATTGTTGCCTTATAACCAAAGTTTGTAATCATATGAACAAATCCCCAGTGCCATTTTGAAGCAACCATAAGAACAGGAGGTGCAGCAAAGTGAGAAAGTGTTCCACCAATTGATACGTTTACGAAAAGTAGACCAATCGTTGCATACTTAAATTTAAGACTCATTTTCTCATCTGAGAAGAAGTAATCTAAAAGGATAAGAGCAGTAACTGTCATAGCAGCTGGCTCAGTAATGAAAGATCCTAAGATTGGCCCAATAATAAGAGCTGAAACATAGAACGCCATCTTACCAGGCATTGGAATAAGCTTTGCAATCATACCAATGATTTTTTCAGCAAGCATAATGATTGGCCTCGTCCCTGCCATACACATAATAACGAAAACGAATGCTGCTTCTGTGTAGTTTACATCTTGTTCAAGGTACTTTAGTGCCCCACCAATAACCTGGTGTGCATTATCGTAAACTGCAAAGCCTTGAGTGGCGCTATAGTAAACGATAAAGGCAGCGGCCCACATACCGAATACCGCTTCGACTTCACCCAAGAAGTGAAGAAGGTTTTCCATCATCGATCCTTCCGGATACTTGTGAGCTAAGTGTTGAATTTTTGAAACTAGAAATGTGTGCAAAATCGCACATGCGAATAGAATCGTCCCTACGAGCTGTAGATTTGTTGGATTCATGAAACTTCCTTTGTAAATTGTGATCCTCTTTATTTTATTCTTGTCGGCAAAGGTGCGCAAGTACTGAAATTTCCTAACACCTAAAATAATTTACTATTTTCGTAAACTTTTTCTAAACCAGCTCCGATAAGAATTCGTGCTATTAAAAAGAATCTCTCTCTCCATTCTTGCATTTTCAGTTGTAGTCAATGCTCTGGCCATTGAGCCAAGCTTCTTTAAAGAAGAAGTTGATGTTAATGGAAAACAGATAAAGGCCAAAGACCTAGTCAAAGATATTGTGAGAATTACAAAATCAAAGTCACCTAAATATATTCCGATTAGACGTGAAAATGCAGTTTCTGACGATATTCCAAGGCACAATAGTGGTAGCGCTGAAGTTTGTATTCAATGTCGAGATATGGCCGAGCTAGCTTCAAATATTTCAGATATCATCTCTAAGGCCAACGAAGACAACCCAAAACCTAGTATTAAGGTCAAGCAAAAGGCCTTAAAACTCAAGGCCATTGCTACCTATATTGAAACGGTTGATAAATTAGGGGAAGTTACTTGTCTAGAAAGTGATTTTGATAGCGGCAAAGAACGCTACAATACAAGAGATTTTGATGACTTCGAATTAGTTTTTACTTCTGATATCGCACTTAGTGAGTTCTCCTCTCTAAGCCTCGCCCCTAGAACACAAACAAAAACCAGAATTACTTGGTTTCGCTCTACTGATGAAATCGGCGAAGATATCTTTATTAAAGTTGTTTTTATAAAAGACCAAGAACCATATTTTCAGATCTACTATCCACACGACACTTACGTTGACCCAATAAAGCCAACAGATGTTGAAAAAAATATTCCTGAGGGTGTAACCCTTGAGACAAGTAATGACTCTGAAATGGCGCTAATGAAAGATCAGGAGTATGACACTTTTATTGGGAAAGTAAAAATCAATAAAGCACTCCTACTTGAGCAAAGCTACTACATCCCTACTTCTCTAACATTATTAGAAATGGAAACAGAAAGTAGCCTTGGAGAGAACACAAAACTTACAAGTAAAGTTGAAATTAATGATAAAAAGCAAAGAATCAATGTCGATCTTAATAGCCAGTTAACTGAAGATACGGCCTTAAATGGACGCCTCGACATCAAACCAAATAAACAAAACCTAAACCTCAAATTATCTAATCGCTATAGCGACGATATTACAATTGATAGCAATGCTGATATCTCTTCAGATAACCAACAAATCAACCTAGACTTAAAACATCAAGGCAAGTCAACTGCAAGGGCCTTAGCAAGAGCAGATGGCTACTTCCTAGCAGGTGTTACTGTCGCGACTCCTAAGTTTCAAAATTTTGATATTGAAACAGATATGAGCTACGACACAAATCAGACAGCGACTATTGCTAACGATTTCAGGTTCCAAGGAACAACCATTATTAAAACTGGTACAGTGATTAACGCTCAGGGGGAAGTTGACTTCAGAGCACAAAGGTCATTTGAAGTATTTGATGATGCTAATATCACAATGGAAGTACAGCATTCGACGCAAGACAGAGGCGTCAATGTTGACCGTACCTCTGCCTTCATTTCTTTTGATATGAAATTCTAATTAAATGAATTAACCGTCATTTCCAATAGAAGCAACTGGACAAGCATCCATTTGCTCTTGGCATAACTCTTCTTCTTCAGGTGTAGATGGCTGCTTAACTACGTATGCATTTCCGTCTTCATCTTCTGCGAAAAATTCCGGAGCACCAGTGTAACAAACGTTACATGCAATGCATCCTTCTCCGTTATCATCATCTGGATCTGTACAATACCACTTTCCAGCAACATTATCTTTGTGCTTCATTTCTTTATTTGCCATGTTAACTCCTTGATTTTATTAACACACAACACAATATTTCATTGATTATATTTTGCCTAAGTCTACTAGATTTGAGAATATAGCACAAGATACTCAATCATAAATTTCACAGGAGATTTTTAAAATGACAACGAGCCTTGAAAAAGCTAATGCTTGGGCCAATAACCCATATTTTGATGAAGAGTCACGCGCAGAAATCCAAAGATTAATTGACGCAGATGACATGAAAGAGATCGAAGAAAGATTTTATAAAGATATCGAATTTGGAACAGGTGGACTTCGCTCTATCCTTGGCGCTGGAAATAATCGTATTAACAAGTATACAGTACGTAGAGCAACTCAGGCCCTTGCTGGTGAAGTACTTGACCATAGTGCGAAAACTGGAATCACGAACCCATCGATCGCCGTAAGTTATGATTCTCGTAAATTCTCTTTTGAATTTGCTAAGGAAGTCTGTAGTGTCATGGCCGCCAATGGAATTAAGTCTTATATCTACAAGAGACTAAACCCAGTACCAATGCTTTCTTACTCGGTAAGATACCACAAGGCCCAGGCCGGAGTAATGGTGACAGCTTCTCACAACCCTCCTGAGTACAATGGATATAAAGTTTACTGGAATGATGGCGCACAAGTTACGCCACCAAATGACAAGAATATTATCAATCGTTACTACGATATTACTTCATACGATGCTGTAAAATTCATGGAATTTTCTCAAGCAGAAGCCGAAGGTTTCATTAACTGGGTTGGTGAAGACGTAGAACAAAGCTTCTATAACGATATTCTATCTAAAACAGTTAATCCTGAAATGTGTAAGCAAGACGGGAAAGACCTTAAGATCGTATATACACCTATTCACGGTACAGGGCTTATTCCATGTACAACAGCACTTGCTCAACTTGGATTTACAAATGTAGAAGTCGTAAAAGAGCAAGCACAGCCAGACTCACGCTTCCCTACTGTAAGTTCTCCAAACCCAGAGAATGCGTCTGCAATGAAAATGGCCGTAGACCTAATGAAAGAAACTGGAGCGGATATCGCATTTGGTTCAGACCCCGATACAGATAGACTTGGTGTTGCCTTTGAACACGAAGGTGAAACTCAATACATTAACGGAAACCAAATCGGAATTCTGATGCTGTATTACATGCTTCACAACCTTAAAGAAAATGGCAAAATGCCAACTAATCCATACTTTGTGAAAACTGTTGTAACAACTCCTCTTCAAGAACTTATCGCTGATAAGTACGGAGTTAAGTCTTACTCAACTCTAACTGGTTTTAAGTGGATTTGTGGGCTAATGAATAAAATTGAAAAAGAAGATCCTTCGGCAAACTTCCTTTTTGGAACAGAAGAGTCTTTCGGTTACCTTCCACATGACTTTGTTCGCGACAAAGACGGTGTAGCTTCAATCACGTTCATGTCTGAAGTAACACTCTATTTTAAAAAGCAAGGAATGAACCTTATTCAAGCTCTCGATAAGATTTACGAAGAATTTGGGTTTAGCCAGGAATCTCTCCTAAATCTTGTTTACCAGGGTAAAGAAGGGGCCGAAAAAATTACACGAATAATGAGTCATTTTAGAGACTTAGCTCCGACAAGCTTGTGCGGACAAGAGATTCGCGTTATAGAAGATTATCAAACAGGTATTGTAAAAGACCTTGAATCAAACGAAGAGTCAAAACTGGATTACCCAGTAAGTAATGTTATTGGTTACCACTTCAAAAATGGGAACCGCCTGTATCTTCGTCCATCAGGAACTGAGCCAAAGATTAAGTTCTACATTATGATTCAAGAAAAAGAAGGCGAACTTTCTGAAAAGAAAGCGAAGGCTTCAAAAGTAACTGATGAGTTCCTAGCATTTATTAATGAAACTGCTGAAGGACTATAAGGTTAAGGAGTAAAAATTTGAAAAGTGATAAACTTGCAGTTGTTCTAGTTAGTGGTGGTATGGATTCGTTGGTTTGTGCTGCAATTGCAAATGAGAAACATGAAAACCTTGCGTTTCTTCACCTAAACTACGGACAAAAAACTGAAGAACGTGAATTAGATTGTTTCCAAAAAATCGCTGATCACTACGGAGTTGATAAATCACTTCGTAAAGTAATTGATGTATCTTTTCTTAAACAGATCGGTGGAAGCTCACTGACAGACGATGGAATTGATGTAAAACAATACAAAGGTGAATCAGAAGAAATCCCTGATAGCTACGTGCCTTTTAGAAACACTCACATCATCGCCATGGCCGTATCATGGTCAGAGGTAGTTGGGGCAAAGAATATCTATATCGGTGCTGTAAATGAAGACTCTTCAGGATACCCTGACTGTCGTCCAAGTTACTATGCTGCTTATAACGAGCTAATCAAACAAGGAACAAAAGATGGTGACATCGAGATCATCACTCCAGTTATTGACATGGCAAAGAATGAGATTGTTCAAAAAGCGGTAGACCTAGGTGCTCCACTTAAATATTCTTATTCATGTTATGCTCGTGGAGATAAGGCCTGCGGAGTTTGTGATTCATGCGCCCTAAGGCTTAGAGGCTTCCAGAAGGCCGGGATTGAAGATCCAATTGAGTACGATCAAAGACCAAATTATCTTTCTTAAACAATAAAGAAATAAAAAAGCTCCCTTAATTGGGAGCTATTTTTATATTAATTTTTCTGCTCTTCTAACATCAAACTTCTCAACATTTTCATCAAAGAATGCCAAGAAATGTTTAACATGCTCTGTTTCCATATGGGCCTTCCAATGTGCCTCTGTTTCCCATATTTCATATAACCAAAAGCTCGACGGATCTTCTTCTTCCTGATGTGGGTCGAACTTGGTACAACCAACTTCTTTATAAGTTTCTTCTACTAGTTTTAATAACTCAGTTTTAATCAATTCAGTTTTTTCAGACTTAGCCTTAATATTAACGATAAGAACTAGCATAAAGTACTCCCTATTTTAAAGTTGTAAGAAAAGGGCCCCTCTAAGGGGGCCATTTCTATTATTATTTTTAAATTAGTTATTCAGCAGCAGCTTCTGTTTCTGTTTCTGTTTCTTCTTCAACAGCTGGTGCTTCTACTTTTGCAACTGGAGCAGTTATAAGTCCTGCATCAGTTAGAATTTTTACTTTTTCTTCTTTGTTTACGAACTTACCGTTTGCATCTTTAACTGCAAAACGACCAGATCTCTTTTTAACGATAGTGTATTCACCAGATTTTTTAACAACTTCCATGACTTCTCCTATAATAATTCTTTGCGTTTGTTATCTTTTAGGTGTTGAACAATTTCTTTTACTCGTTGAGAATCATCCTTAGGCACAATCATTACGGCCTTATCATTTGAAACGACAACAAGATCTTGAACATTAATTAAAGAAACATGCTTATCAGGAGCATAAATAATATTCCCAGTCGCATCCTTTAAAAAAGTTCCATTACTATCAATTATAGTGTTTCCTTCCACACGGTCAACTACTTGTTCAAGAGCTTCCCATGAACCAAGGTCATTCCAATCAAATTCGGCCTTAACTAAGCTGATACGGTTTGATTTCTCCATAATCGCATAGTCAATCGAGTCTTTTGGAATCTTATTATATACTTCTTCAAGCTTGGCCTCGTCGTCAAGACTTGCCTTCAATTCTTCATAGAAAGAAAACATTTCTGGAGAATGGGCCGCAAATTCTTCTTTAAAAACACCAAGTGGCGCCATAAACATCCCAGCATTCCAAACATACTTACCTGTTGATAAGTATTCCTTGGCCTTCTCAAAATTTGGCTTTTCAACAAATTCATCAACTTTGAATCCATCACCTACTGCTTCACTTGTTTTGATGTAGCCATAACCAGTGTGTGGAAAGTGAGGAGGAATCCCAATCGTTGTAATCGTTTGGGTATCGCTTGAAAGCTTCACGGCCTTCTCAAAGCTGGTCTTAAAGCCTGACTTATTTAAGATGACATGATCCGAAGGCATAACAGCAATAATATCATCCGAGTTAGCTCCCGCAGCTTCAATAGCAGCAAGAGATAGAAGAATACAAGGTGCCGTATTTCGCCCAGCAGGTTCATAAATAATATGTTCTTCAAGAATTTGATCTTTTGAGCAAGAAATCGCCAACTCTGATTGATCACGAGTTGTGATGATAAAACGATTCTTTAAGTCTACACTTTCTTCAAAACGATCAAGAGTTTGACCTAGTAGAGTTTCATTTCCAACAAGGGAAAGATACTGCTTTGGTTTTGATTCTGTTGACTCTGGCCATAGGCGTGTTCCCTTCCCACCGGCCATAATAAGTGTGTAAATATTCATAAAAAAATGCCCTTAAATAGTATAAGGGCATCGTATCATAAAAAATGTAAATGTTCTAAATGGTGAATTAGTCGAATTTTGTGAAGAAATAATCACGCCCTGCAAAAAGAGACGGATGCTTCTTAACATATTGCTTCGCTTCAATACTTCTCTCAAATGCCCCAAGGCTTACACGGAAGCGATTACCTTTTCCTGGTACATCCTTCTCATTTACGATTGGGCTAAAGCCTAAAACTCTAAAACCCTCAGCAAATTCCTTAGCATCATCAATTGACTCAAATGAACCGACTACGATTGTGTATTTACCAGTGTACTCATCAGTTTTTGAAGTCGATTCCTCAGCGATATTGTTCTCGACGACTTGTTGCTGAACAGGTTCTGCAACTCTTTCCGCAACGGCCTCGTCTACAGGAGAATCTTGAACACCGACATCATTGAAGTCTTTATTCTCATTTGAGAACTCATTAACCATCTTCTGCTTTAATGATTCTTCAATTCTCTTATTAAGCTCTTCTTTAGAAACCTTCTTTATCTCTTTGTCTTGAACTATTTCTTTAACCTTCTCCTCTTCTGGAGATGTTAGTTCAATCTTTTGCTTCTCATCCATTGGCTCAACAATCGCTTTTTCCTCTTTATTACTAAGCCCAGCTTTTTCAAAAGCATAATTAGATCCAATCTTTAGGCCAAAGAAGAATGATGTAATGGCAACAAGGATGACAAAGATGACAACCAATAAGATTTCTTTTTTCTCAAATACGTAGAAGTTACTTTTATCGTTCATAAGGATATTTTAATCTCTCCACAATTATTAGCAACTTGCTGAAAATACTAGGAAAAATAATCCTTTATTTCAGTTTTGAAATATATCCCGACATTGAGACTCAGGATAAAGACTCTCCTATCTTTATATTTTATAACCCGTGCAGTCTTATGAACTTTACCAAACCGGGAGAAAGAATATGAAAAAGATTTTAAAAAATAATAAAGGACAAGGTGTTATGGAATATATGATCATCACAAGCCTAGTTGGAATCATTTGCATCACTGCCGTAAAAACCCTTGGAACAAGAGTCCAAAAAAGACTAGAGGACGCATCCGAAAAAATCACTAAGAGTATAAAAGTAAATTAATACACAATTATGAAAATACTTTCTTACGCTCTATCTATTACCCTAATTGTCTTCGTCTTCCTCGTAAGCTCAGCTGTTAGCGAAAAGTATCGCTGTAAGAATAGTATTGTCTTTCAAGCTTATGTGCACTCATTAATAAAATCACATAATAATAAAAAATCATCGAAAACATTCTCTTGTAAAAGCCTCCTCTCACTTGAGAGGTGGCTTGATTCAAAAACACGGATTAAGTTTGTAAAAAATAAAAATGGAAAATACCTGAAGTATCGAAAAGAGAAACATCACTTAGGATTTTCAAATGGTCTTAGATGAAAGAGGTAGTACTTCTCTAGTAGCGGTCTTATTTTTTATGGCCTTCATCGCCATTATCTTTTCAAATATGGCACGCTCTTATGAAGAACTCCAAATAATTAAATATTACAATAAATCATATATCTGCTCTAAGAAGGCAATTGTTGAGTACAAGTCCTTCTATAAAAGAATTTCTTATATCAACGTCGGTCTTAAAAGCCTCTTTTACGCTCAATTTTTACCCCTAGCAGCGTGGCTAAAACCATTTATGAAGTATGGGGCAAAAGGCCTTAAGTATCTTCAAAGTGCGCTTCGCTACTTTCTACGCTACAAGCTCTTAACTATAACTGAGTGTGATGCAACTAATATTCTAGGTCTTCTTAAAACGGACCCATTAGGAAAAAAAATATGGAAAATCAAAAGAAGGCTCGATACTTCAGCTGTCTTTGAAAAGAAATGGAAGGCCTTTATGCCCTTTCACTACACAGGGAGTAACCTATCAGAAAATCACTCATTCGTTATTACCTTAAAATTCAAACTCGAAGAGGGAAGAATCTTAGACGATTTCACTCTCACCTCAAAACACATGGCACCCAAGGGTATTCAACAATTGAAGGACTTCTATGGACTTCAATTTTTGTAAGCACATTAATTCTTATGATTAACCTGGAGATTAAAATTGAAAATTCTAAACAACGAGAAATCCAAAACTTCATCAAAACCTGGAACTCAATCAAATAGTGACACCCCTTCATCACCACTACTCTTTAATAAAGAGAAGGAAGAAAAGATGAAGAAGGCCCTCTATCTTAGGTTCTGGGTTGCTTTGATTCTTACCAATATCTTCACCTATATCCTTTCAATTCCTTCGCCACAAAGACTTCCAGAGGAGCATATTACAGTGGAAAAAAACGAGAGGCTCCTTAAGCTTAAATTAAATGAAATGACCAACCTAGTAGGAAGTGAAGAGTATGTGTCTTTATATGCAGGCCCTACACACATCACAAATAAGGCCAAGATTGTGAAAAAACTAAACGATGAAGAAGTCCCTATTTATCTCGTAAAAATTTCTATTTCAGATTTGAATAGAATTGCTCCTTACAAGGCTTTAGAGCTAGATTCCTATCCAGTTACAGATCTACCTAAGTCCAAAGGAGGAGCTTATGAAATTGAAATTTAGCCTTATTACAATCCTATTATGTACAAGCATTCATGCACGTGAAGTCATTGTTTATACATACGACTCTGACAAAAACCACATGTTTGAAGTACTTAGCGAATTAATGGCAAAGAACGGAATTAAGAAAGAGGATTTTCGATTTATAAAGAAAAAGAACCCATGTGAAGATATCTATAAAAGCGCCCTACTTCACATATGCTTTAGAGGTGAAGAAGCTGAGCCTTTAGTTGTTAGACAAGATAAGCGAGTGCTTCAAAACACATTTGGGCAATAAAAAAGGGCCAACGTCTTGGCCCTCTTTCTATATCTGAAAAATAATTAAATATTAATCTAGATGAATTTTAAACTTAGGAGTAGTTCCCTTGTTTCTGTTATGCGCTTTTCTTTTAGCACCCATTTTTGTTTTTTTAGCATTACGCTTGTTTCTTGTAATACGAGTTCTTGATACCATGATAAATCTCCTCAATATATTTAAATCTAAATTAAAAACAGTTTTCGAGTATAGCTTTTTACTAAGTTTCCTGCCTTTTGTCAAAGTCATTAGCTTAATATGTATCGTAAATTTCAATATTTACGCAACTAGCTCAAATCAAATTACTCTGGCCATAGGCCAAGTCACTGAAATTTCATTATCAGGGATATCAAACTTCAGTATTTCCAATAAAGAAGTTTTATCGAGCAAAGCAATTCAAGCTCAGAATAAACTCTTTCTTAAAGGAAAAATGCAGGGCCAATCGATTGTTACACTTTGGACTAGTTCAGGCAAGAAGAAGATACATGAAGTTTACGTCCTTTCAAAGTCAGGCCAATTTAAAGTACTTGAGGTCTTAAACAACCTACGTCACTTTGGCATAAATGGAGAAATTAAAGGCGATAAACTAATCATCTCTCAGGATATAACGACACTTGATCAGTACCTAGTTCTTAGACCGCTTCTCAATAAGAATAAGAGTATTATCTTTAAGGGTGAACTTAAAGATAAAGTCGCTAAGAAAATCATTGGCGAAATTCACCACAGCTTTTTTCAAAACTATTACGATGATATTCGTTGTGAAAAATCCAAGATTGATATCCACTGCTTTACTAACGAAGAGATCTTAAAAGATAAGAAGTTCTTAGCGCCACTACAAAGTAAGCTCATGGTTAAGTTCTTTCTCTCTCAAAGGTTTAATAATCTCGTTAACCATAAGCTTGAAATGAGAATTATACAAATTGAAAGAATGGATGGAAAAGAGATTAATTTTGGTCTTGATCAAGTCGACGTCGGACTTTCCGATTTACTCGATGAGGGTGCATCAGCACTAGCTAAAAGTCAGAGCATTGTCTTTAGAAATACTGATTATAATGTGTCGACGCTAGCGACTCAAAAAATCCTCTTACGCACAAATAACAAATCAACAGTTCAAATGGGTTCAGATATCCCTTTTACCACGACAACGAATAACAATGGTAATAATACTCAATGGCGATTTGCTGGACTAAAAATTGAGATGCTTCTTGAAAAAATAAATAACAGATACAAAGTAAAATATAGCACAAAGCTAACTAGACCGATGGGACAGACAAATGGTGATACCTATATAAACGGGAGTGCACAAGAGTCGAGTTTTCTCATTAAAAAAGGAGTCCCGATTCAAATGTTTGAAATCGATTTAACGACTGATGACAACGCCGGCAGAAGACTTCCTATTCTTGGTCAGATCCCCATACTTGGAAAGCTATTTTCTTCGTCTGCAAAATTTAAAACGTATAAAAGAATTATTGCTATCGCTAAATTAAAATAGGAAATATATATGTCACAAATTAACCAGTACTTTTTCAATGAATTTAAAATGCTTTTAACAGAAAAGTCGAAGAAGACTATTCACTTAAATTTTGAAGAAATTATTTTAGAAACTTTAGAAAGAAATAATCTGCAAGAAAAAGACATCACAAACCTAGAAGATATAAAGGATTGGTTTAATAAGGTTTATCATCAAAGCTATATTGACGACCTTTTAAAACTTTATGATGCAAACGAGTTCATTATTCACTCTCCTAGTGATATCGAAGTTCACAAGCAAGACAACCTAAACCTTAAAGTTGAATTTCTAAGTAATGAGGACTTTGTTCTAAGCCTTGTCTTTCTAACACAAAAGCTTAGTATCGACTGGAGCTTCAGTACACCATTTGCTTCATTTAAAGATACGCGAGTGATAAGTGGCAATGCGATTGATCTTCGTGTCAGCCTTACCCACCCGTGCCTTTCACCTAAGTCACAAGCAAAGGCATTTCTACGAGTCCACTCACAAGAGAAATTTAAAGTTTCAAATTTCACAAAAGATAAAGATGCACAGAGTCTCATGACTGAACTTATTTCCAATTACAAAAATATAGTTATTGCCGGCTCCACGGCAAGTGGGAAAACGAGCTTTCTGAGGGCCTGCAAATCAATATGCCAAGAAGGTGAACATCACGTTATCATTGAAGATGTCGCAGAAATAGATGGTGATATCTCAAGCTCAACTCACTTACTTTCACATCCAAGTGAAGGAAAAAGCCTAAAGGACTATTGTAGCTATGCCCTTAGGATGTCTCCCAAGAGAATCATTCTAGGTGAAATTAGATCGAGTGAAGTTATTCCATTCTTACTGGCCATGAATACTGGACACAAAGGGATGATGAGTACCATTCACGCCAATAGTGCAAAGGATACGCTCCTAAGATTAACTACATTGTTCTCAATTTTTTCAGAAAGTAAGAATGGAATCGACTTCGATCAAATCCTTAGGCTTATTTGTCAAAGTGTTGACCATGTCGTTTTTATTGAAAACAAAGAAGTCAAAGAAATTATCGAAGTTCACGGTAGTGAAGCAGATCGTCCAATCTATTCGACACTTTATTCAAGAACTAAGAAAATAGCTGGTCACCAAAAAGGTCTATCCACTCACGAAGATCTTTGCCATCAACTTCAAGCGTAAAGTAATCGTCATTATTCTCGTCTAACTGAAAAGACTTATTGAGTAGCCTGGCCTCTTCAAGAGCAAGTCCAAAAACAGTGATAAAGTTTCGAGAGGCTTCATCTTTTTCCGTTGAAATTGCACAGAAATGATTTTCCTTGGCATCACTTATACAGCTTCCGGCTTCGTTTGGATAAAATACACTTTTAACGATAAGAGGAAGATTGGCTTCAATCAGAGGATTCATCGTTCTGTGAAAAAGAATCTTCGCTCCTTTATTAGTTAGAAGCTTTGTTTGGCGATAACTGAGATTGTGAATTAGTGGAGCATTAGTCAGAACCTTAGGGTCGTGGCCATAGACTCCTTTTACATCCTTCCAAATCACAAGTTCTTGTACATCATCAAGTGCCCAAGCAAAGATTGCAGCAGAATAGTCAGATCCTTCACGGCCAAGAGTCGAAGTCTGGCCATCAGTTGTTCGAGCAATAAAGCCTTGAGTAATGATAAGTGAATAGTTATTTAACTCTTTGCAATTTGCTTTCGTATTCTTAAAGAGAACCTTGGCCTCATTAAAATTTCGATTTGTGACAATATAATCACGAGCATCAGCATGAAAGATCTCTCTTCCCTGTTGCTCAAGATAGCTTGCAAGTATCGAAGTAGAGATTCGTTCTCCAATACTGTAGATAGAGTCAAGAGTGGCACTCGATTTAGGAAGTGCAAGATAACCTATTAATTCTTTTTTAAAGCTAGAGAGATCAACGGAAAGCTCTAGCTCATCAACGATCACCTTATGCTTTTCAAAAAAGGCTTCAACTAACGAAGTGGAGTCTTCATTGAAATAAATTGATTCAAGTTCATTAGTTGAATTATAGGTCGCAGAGAGTACAACAAGCGCATCATTTGGACATGCTAGGATTAAGTCTGCAATCTGCTTAATGGCAGCAGCACTTTTAATAGAGCTGCCACCAAATTTATATACACTTCTCAAGTTTCTAGTCTCTTGTTAACTTCTTGTATGTATAACGTTTAGGGTTAAGAGCTGCATCACCAAGACGCTTTCTCTTATCTTCTTCATACTCATCAAAGTTACCTTCAAACCACACAACTTTACCATCACCTTCAAAGGCAAGGATATGAGTAGCTAGACGGTCTAGGAAGAAACGGTCGTGGGAAATAATAACGGCACAACCAGCATAATCAACGAGGGCCTTCTCTAGGGCCTGAAGCGTATTTACATCAAGGTCGTTTGTTGGCTCATCCAGAAGTAGAACGTTTCCACCTTCTTTTAAAACCTTTGCAAGGTGAACACGGTTTCTCTCACCACCTGAAAGCTCAGATACTTTCTTCTTCTGGTCTTCACCTGAGAAGTTGAACTTAGCGATATAGGCACGAGAGTTTACTTCTTGACCACCAACATTGATGAATTCAGTTCCATCAGCAACAACATCGTAGATTGTCTTCTCTGGATCCAGGTCACGTCCTTGATCAACGTATGCCAGCTTAACAGTATCACCCACATCAAAAGTTCCTGAAGTCGGTTGTTCTTGACCTGTGATCATTTTAAATAAAGTTGTCTTACCTGCACCGTTTGGACCGATGATACCAACGATCCCACCAGGAGGTAGAGAGAACTCTAGGTTTTCATAGAGTAATTTATCATCAAATGCTTTTGAAACGCCGTGCGCTTCAATTACCTTATTACCAAGTCGAGGTCCGGCAGGGATGAAAAGATCATTTGTTTCATTTCTCTTCTCACTTGAAATTTTTGCTCTTTCCTCATAATTTTTGATACGAGCCTTTGACTTCGCCTGACGTGCCTTAGGATTAGAGCGAATCCACTCAAGCTCTTCCTTCATGGCCTTTTGTCTCTTTGACTCAGTCTTTTCTTCTTGAGCAAGACGCTTTGCTTTTGTTTCTAGCCAACCAGTGTAATTCCCTTCAAAAGGAATCCCTTGTCCACGGTCAAGCTCTAGAATCCATCCTGCAACATTATCTAGGAAGTAACGGTCGTGTGTTACAGCAATTACAGTTCCTTTATACTGTTGAAGGTGTCTTTCTAACCACCATACAGTTTCTGCGTCAAGGTGGTTTGTCGGCTCATCTAATAATAGAATATCTGGTTTTTGAAGAAGTAAGCGACATAGTGCTACCCTTCTCTTTTCCCCACCTGAAAGATTTCCACACTTCGCTTCTGACGGAGGGCAGTTTAGAGCTTCCATTGCAAGGTCAAGCTGGTTATCAAGTGTCCAAGCATCGGCTGCATCAAGTTTATCTTGTAGCTTCGCTTGCTTATCTAATAAGTCATTCATTTCGTCATCTGACATAGGTTCTGCAAATTTTGCAGAGATCTCATCAAATTTTGCAAGAAGATCAACTGTCTCTTGGCAACCCTGTTGTACTACTTCTCTAACAGTTAACTCTGGATCAAGTTTTGGCTCCTGCTCAAGGTAACCAACTGAGTAGTTCTTTGCTAAGTGAGTTTCACCTAAGTGGTCTTGATCAAGCCCTGCCATAATCTTAAGAAGTGTTGACTTACCAGCACCGTTAAGACCTAGAACACCGATCTTAGCTCCATAGAAATAAGAAAGGGAGATATTTTTTAGAACGTGCTTTTGCTTATAAACTTTCCCAACACGATTCATTGAATAAATAATTTGCTTATCATTTTGATAGGCCATCAGCTGACTCCATTTGTTTTTTTATTACCCAAATAAAGTACCTACAAAACGATAGAATATCAATTATAACTGCTCATAAGCTTAAAGATTTAAATGACTTATTAGGCGGAAAAAGTTTGCGACATAAGGCACAAAGAAGAAGACGACAAGCCATGCAAATTTGAATATCTTTAATCGTTGTAAAAATACTTCATTTTCACTTCGATAATCATCCCATAAATTAATTTCAATTGACTCTAGGTCTTCACAAATGTCTACTCCCTGGTGCTTTTTCATCTCAATAAGGGCCGAGAGTCTTCGAAACAGCTCCTTTGCCAAGCTTTGCTTCATCTCAACAATCGAATTGATTGATGAACGATGGATGAGTTGATTGATGGGAGTCCCAACGTCGTACATCAGTTTAAAGATAAGGTAGGAGTTTAAGATCTTACTAATTGGTGAGAGAAATTTATGCTTTAATTTTTTGATCAACAAAATAAAGCTAACAACACCAATCATATTATATAGGAAGGCCAAGGCCAGGAAGAAGTAATCAGCCTTTAGCCCAAGAATATTAGTTGCAAAGATATTGAGAGCAAATGTAAGGCCCATGGCCATAAGAAACTGAAAGAGGGTCTCATTGATTGTTCCTGAGACCTTTTTCTCTATTTGTAGATCATTTGAAAGAGCATGGCGCATTTTTGCAAGGGTCCGACTTGTCGCAGCGCCAAATTCTTTTGCAATCTGAGCAATTTCACAAACTAGAGAATCATAGAATTTATAATTTGATAGTTGCGATAGATCTCCCATCAGATTGAGCTGGGATACTTCAATTAATAAGTCCTTACCTCTTTGGTACTCAGAACGCATTCGATATTTCAATAAGTTAAACCTTTCGATTAGTCTTTCTGCAGGTATGAAAAGAGCGATAAGTGAAATCGATAGAAAAGATAAAATTGCCAAAATAGACCTCCTATCTTGACGTAACGCTATGTATCTGAAATAACAATATTCCATGGAAAATAAAGAAGAGTTATTTCACATTCGAAATGAAAAGCATGCTATTGAACAGCAATCAGAAGATATTGATCATCCTGATTTCTATCTCAATGATGAGCTACTAGAAGAGCTACAACTCTTTTGCCAAAATTTTGATCCATACCGTGATATGGATCTTGAAACGAAATTTCGTTTACAAGAATTTGGCGTTCTTGAACTCTCAAATCCTTTTGAGATTACAAATAAACTTCTTCTCTTGCTAGAGAACAACCTTCAGTATCGTATTAAGATAGAAAAAGAAAAGTAACAATGAACAAGAAAACCGCAGGTCGTCCACGCATTCGCACACCTAGGGTAGAACTACACCCTGCTAGTGTTAAATATATTTTCAAAGGTCATCCTTGGATTACAAAAGATAAGTACTCTTTAAAGTTTCCAAAGGGATCTCCTTTTATTACAGCAAAGCTTGATGAAGTTAAGAACGATGATGCGAAATTTGTTGTAATGCTTAATGATCCAACTCACGATAGTGTACTCGCTAGAATTTGGAGAATTGGCGAAGGCTCTTCTCACCTTGGTCCAAAGGAGTTTTACTTTGAATTACGTGAGCGTATGCAAGCAAGCTTTGAGGCACGTGGAAATATCGACAATCGAGAAAACTACTACCTAGCCTTTGGTGAGTCGGATTATCTACCAGGACTATTCATTATACGTTTAAAGGATAGAATCTTAATTCAATTCTATGCAAACTTTTGGAATCACTTTGAAAGTGATGTTCTAAAGATTGTAAAAGATTTCTACCCTAAAGATACGATTTGGGTTCAGAAAAGAAACCTTAAGCGCAAGAAAGAATTCTACTGTGCGACTAATAAACAACTAAAAGAAGATAATTTCATAATAGAAGAGTTTGGTGTTAAGTATCAGATCAAGCTTAACCAATTCTATGATATTGGAATCTACACTGACATGGCGGCCATTAGAGATCGTGTAAAAGATGACTTTGATGGAAAAAGTGTTTTAAACCTTTATAGCTATACAGGTGCTTACTCTTTATTTGCCCTCAAACAAGGTGCAACAGATGTAACAAGTGTTGATCTATCGCAAAAGTACCTTGATTGGCTACAGGAAAACCTAGTACTTAACGAAATGAGTGAAGGCCATGAATCACTTTGTATGCCGACAATCAAGGCCCTCGAAAAGTTCAAGGCCGAAGGTAAGAAGTTTGATCTAATTATTTGTGACCCTCCTAGTGCATCAAGTGATGGAAAGAAAGTTTCCAAAGCTATTGATGCATACAAAGATATGATTCCTCTATTTGATATGATTTTAAATAAGGGTGGAAAAGCACATATCTTTTTAAATACACATTCAATTACACGTAAGAAATTTGAAAATAAAATCAAAGAATATATTGGCAACCGTAAGATTAGTATCACAGGATCACTAAAGCTTACTGGTGATTGTCCATCTCTCAAGGGCTTTATTGAAGGCGACTACCTTAAGGGATTAACACTTCTAAAGAAATAAAGGAAAAGAGTAGATGACAAATAACCTAGCAATAATTGTTCCCCTATTTATTGGTTGTATTGGTATCCTTCAAGGTGCACTGAACCGATTAATGACAAATGATATTGGCCTTACTTGGATGGCCCTTCTTGGAAACTTTGTTACTCTCGTTGTTTGTACTGGATTCTTCTTTTTCGTTAAACATAACCCTGAACTCTTTCCTGAGTTTGTTCGCTTAAAAGAATTCCAATTTAGGTGGTGGTATGTCATCCCGGGCTTTTTTGGATTCTTATTTGTTGTAGGGCTCCCTCTAGGAATCTATGAACTTGGCGCCGTTAAAACAACTGTAGGTCTAATTGCGGCCCAAATGGTGACAAGCGTCTTATGGGATATATTTGTTGAGAATATCTCATTAACTGTACCCAAAGGACTTGGGATTCTTATGGCAATTGGCTCTGTTTTATTAATTACACTGTTTTAACAGTTAATTATAAATAGCGTTAACACACTTTCATTTTATAGTCTGACACAGATAATTCCTATGCTATAAAGTAGAAATGCTTTTAATGTATTTTCGTCTATTCACTGCAGGACTATTTTTAGTTATTGGTACTCTAATCTGGATTCCAATCTGTATGTTTCGCCCTGCGAATCGAGGAAACACTTACCTTATCGCCAATTACTATTCGTGGCTTACTCGTCTATTCTTACATATTAAAATTGATGCAAGAGTAAAGAAAGACCATAAAGACGTTAGAAATTCAGTAATCATTTCTAACCACCAATCTAACCTCGATATTTTCTTTGTTGGCCCAGCGCTACCGAAAAGAACAGTTTCACTAGGAAAGCAATCTCTCGTTTGGATTCCTATCTTTGGCCAAATGTATTACCTCGCGGGAAATATTTTAATTAATAGAACAAACCGAACAAAAGCCTGGAAGGCCATGGCCGAAGTTGCACGAACAATTAAAGAAGATAATTGCAATGTATGGATTATGCCAGAAGGAACTCGTTCTAAAGGGCGCGGACTTCTACCATTTAAGAAGGGCCCATTTGTGGTTGCCATCCAAGGACAGCTCCCAATTTATCCTGTCGTATTTTCTGAATATGAAAAGTCATTTGATCTAAGAAAACTTAGGCCTGGAAAAGTTATCATTGAAGCTCTTGAGCCGATTTCAACAGAAGGAATGACGATGGATGATATTGGGGATCTCATGGACAAGACTCGTGAAAGAATGCTTGCCCATATTAATAAACTAGCTGCTGAGCTATCTTAACATACACTCTTATTAGAAGATATTCACTCTTGTCATGTAATCAACTTTTCTAGCGTCTGCTCTTCTTAGTGGTCCTTGCGTACCTGGCGCAGTTGTTCTTCTTCCATCATTTATAGCAGCATTACTTGTTGGACACTCCATCCCTAGGCCACAAAGATCTTTTCTATTTAAGAAGAGAGCTGCTTCAATAAAGCTATACTTTTTACCATTATAGATAATCTCTAAATCTTCAATCTTACCTGTTTTATTAGGAAGGATAACAAAATCACCCTTCTCTAGAATATCAAATAGGAATTCCTTGTACTGTGCATATTCTTTCGTAATTTTGAAAAGAACATCATTATAATCTCTACCATTAGTATCTTTAGAGTAAGCACTTACTGTATCACCAAAAATTCTAATTGATCTAATATCTTGATCACCATGGTACTTAGTTCTAATTTTTAAATCACCAGAAGTTGCAAAGATTTGCTGGTAAGCAAATGAGTTAAGTGCAACAAATAGAACTAAAATTGATTTGATAAGTGTTTTCATATTTTCCCCTCTATACCTATAGAGATGCACTTTGTGTGCCAAGATTTATATGTAATTTTAAGGAGATAGAGTGTCTAAGACTAAGACAGTGTAAATAAAAAAGGCTCCGCTAGCTGGCCCTTCCCATAGCTCCAGAGACAACAAAGCCTGCATAAATGCAGGCTTGTTGAATATAGTTTTCTAGCTAAAGTATTAGTGAGCTAGCACCACATCATATCTTGCTTACGCAGGATGCTGCGGATGCTTATTTTACAATTCTTTCACGCCATTTTTTGATATCTGGTGCTAGATAGTCGTACTTCATCTCATCAAGAGTATATTGAGAGAATTCGTAATCTGTCGTGTGAGTAAGACACTCAGTTGGACAAACAGTAGTACAAAGACCACAGTAACAGCAAAGAGCTGTATCGATTGTGTATTGAAGAAGATCTAACTTAATTGGTGTCCCACCACTTGTCTTAAGTGCTGGAGCATCTTTTTCTCTTCTAACAGCTGTAATGTAGATACAGTCAACTGGACAAGCAGTTGCACACTGGTAACAAGAAATACAGTTTTCAACGTCATTAAATAGACGTGAACGAGAGTTCTTTGGAAGCTCTTCTCTTACTTCTGGATATTCAATTGTTACAGGCTTTACACCGTATACATACTTAAAAGTAATCCCTAGACCTTTAGTTACTGTTCTAACTCCAGTCCAGATATTCTTAAACCATTTTCCTAATGTTAGTTGCTCACCTGCTTGGTAAGTTGCTTGAGTGCTCATCGGTCAACCTCTCCTAGTACAATATCAATACTTCCGATCGTAGCAACGAAGTCTGCGATCATCTGACCTTTTCCAAGTTCAGGTAGCATTGAAGTGTGTGTAAAACATGAAGACTTAACTTTAACTCTATAAGGAGTTTTTCCACCATCTGAAACGATGTGGTAACCAAGCTCTCCACGAGGACACTCAGTTTTTGTATAAATCTCACCTTTTGGCAGCTTAATGATTTTTGGAACTTTCCCCATAACAGGTCCAGCCTCAATTCCATCAAGAGCTTGACGAAGGATTTTAATTGATTCAAAAATCTCGAAAACACGTACATAGTAACGATCCCAACAGTCACCAACAGTTCCCATTTCACCTTTACCTGTAACGATATCGAAATCAAATTTTTCGTAAAGTCCGTATGGTTTCTTCTTACGAAGATCCCACTCAACACCTGAACCACGAAGAACAGCACCTGTAGCACCGTACTCAAATGCCATTTCAGGAGTAACAATACCAACATTAGCAGTTCTGTTACGGAAGATTGCGTTCATACCAACAAGATCGTGGTACTTCTTCATATTCTCTTCCATTTTAGTACAGAAAGTATCAATACGACGAAGTTGATCATCATTGATATCATTCCACACACCACCAATCCAAATATAATTATAAAGAAGACGTGCCCCAGAAAGTTCTTCAAAGATTCTTAGGATTTCTTCTCTATCTTGGAATGCATATAAGAAAGGAGTAAAAGCACCAAGGTCAATTGCATATGTACCAAAGTACATTAAGTGTGATGCAATTCTTTGTAGCTCAGCTACAATAACTCTGATGTACTCCGCTCTTTCAGGAACTTCAGTTCCAAGCATCTTTTCAACACCGTGAACATATCCCCACTCCATTCCCATGGCACCAAGGTAGTCCATACGGTCAGTGAAAGGAATGATTCCACGATAATCTAAGTTCTCGCTGTGCTTTTCCATACAACGGTGTAGGTAACCAAGGTATGGTGTCGCTTCAACAACGATTTCAGAATCTGTTTTAATCTCAACACGCAAAACACCGTGAGTGGCAGGGTGCTGAGGCCCCATATTTACTGTCAGTAGATCAGTATGTAAGGCTTCTTGTTCTTGTTTTAATGTATTATCTTCCATTAAAAATATCCTTAAAATTAATTATTTAGCTTCTTCCATCTTCTTATTTAGAGCGGCCTCTAAATCAGTAGAAATCTTTCCATCCCATGAACCAGAGATCTTCTTTGGTTCAGCAGCATCAATTCTCGCCTTAGCGAAGAATTCGTGATCTGCGATATTCATTTTATGTTCAGGATTAACTTCGAAACCTTGCCAAACTTTTTGAACTTCATAGTCTTTACGAAGCGGGAAACCTTCCCAATCTTCTGGACAAAGAATTCTTCTATGATCTGGGTGTCCAACAAATTCAACACCATTCATATCGTAAACTTCTCTCTCTAAGAAGTTAGCCGACTTCCAAACATCACATACAGAATCAATTTTAGGAACATCATCTTTGTTTGCTTTTGGAAGCTTTACTTTAATTATTACATCATCAGAGTTTGTAATGAATGAAGCCAGCATATAGTTAACTTCGATTTCATTTTCGTAATCAACACCTGATACAACTTGAAGTACGTTGAATTGATATTCAGAACTATCTCTAAGCGCATAACAAACGTCTTTAATTTTTGAAGCATCAACTAAGATCGGCTTATCACCTGCTTCGTTTTCAATTAAAGAGGCATTTGCACCGCTAACTTTATCATTAATAAAAGTTACTAATTCATTAAGCATGCTTCACCCACTTATCTTTAAGAAGTCTCTCGTTAGCAACTTTCTTTTGAAGTGTCATTAAACCTTCGATTAGAGCCTCTGGTCTTGGAGGACAACCTGGTACGTAAACGTCAACAGGAATGATCTCATCAACACCTTTTAGAACGTGGTAACCGTGTTGCCAGTATGGCCCACCTTTGTTAGCACATGAACCCATCGAAATAACATATTTCGGCTCGGCCATTTGTTCATAAAGAGTCTTAATTCTTGGTGCCATTTTAAGAGTTACAGTACCTGCAACAATCATTAAGTCAGCACGTCTTGGTGTCGCCATGAAAGCACCACAACCGAATCGTTCTAAGTCATACTTAGCACCACCAGTTGCCATCATTTCAATAGCACAACAAGCTAGACCAAATGTCATTGGCCAAAGAGAGTTCTTTCTTCCCCAGTTAAGGAAGTCATCAAGTTTTAATAAAACAACACTATCTTGCATTGCCAGCAATCCTTTTTATAGATGTATAAAATTATGAAATTCTTAGGTTATAAATTACCAATGCTTAGCTTTGTAGTCAATTAAAGCCGAGGAAAAAAGAGAGTTTTTTGTAAGGAAGCGTTGGTGCATAGAGACATTATTGAGTTTAGTAGTCAATAAAATTTAGTCTAAATATGAACGACATCTAGCATTAAATTTAGATTCTTCCTGACCCACCTTTTTATTGGCACTCGCTATGGAGCGGCTTTGACTCTCCTTTAGATAGGTCATACGCTTAAGATCATTTTGACAGACCTTGGTCATGATCGTTTCAAACTCCTCTATTACAGCTACTGGATACGGCTTAGACCAAGCCGATGAGATGAGGCTAGAGTCTTCGCTCGAACTATGCTCAACTATCTCATGAGAGATACCTAATTTGTTTACCGCATGCTTAAACTGGTCATAATGTGCCCCTAGTTTATAAAATTCCTTTACAGCAAGCTCCCTTGAGAACTCCTCTCCATCTAAAATATTTAGGCACTGTGGAGAGATCGCTTTAAGCCCATAAATCTCGCGTCCGACACGACACTCAACTAAAAAGGCATCAACTTCCCCACCCTTGCCCTGGATCGTATCACTTAAAAAGGTAGAAACAGAGAAATCACTTAAGTAAGGATTAAATGGCTTCTTATAGATATAATGAGTTAACTCGTGAATAAGATCTAGAACGGCATTCTTAGTTGAATGAGACTTATCAATATAAACCTTGGACCTTGTCTCAAAGCGTACGCTTTCAGGTGAGCTTGGATTGAACTTTCTCACAAGGGTCGTATCTGTCACTGAAGCATCACCACTATCAATAACCTCTTCAAGTCGCTTGCGATCCTTGGCGGCCCTTAAGCGTGCCTTATCAATTAACTGAATCCCAAGCTTTGAGGTTGAGACGATTTCAATTAATTGCTCAATGCTACCCTCTTGAGTCGAACTCAGCTTGCGCCAATTTCCACCATACTTATCAGTAGCCGAGTGAATTACTCCACCGCGTTGCCCCCAACTGCTCGCATTTGCACTAAATGCCACAAGGTAAATTGTTAATATTGATAGAGCAAATGTAGGTAGATGACGTCGAAAATGCATTAGCTTAAAATCGACATCTGGGCAAAATTCTTGAGTAAAATTTGAGGAGAATTTCAAAAGGGCAAAAATAATTTCTATAACTTAATGCGTTTTGCACTTAAAGAACAAACGCATTAGAATAGAGCTGTTCAAAAAACATTATAAGAATCTAGAATTAAGGAGAAAAGAATGGAACATAAACTTCCAGAACTACCATGGGCAAAGGATGCTCTAGCACCTCATATCTCAGCTGAAACAATTGAGTACCACTACGGAAAGCACCACAATGCATACGTAACAAAGCTAAACGCTGCGATTCCAGGTACTGAATTCGAAAATATGACTCTTGAAGAAATCATCATGAAGTCAACTGGTGGCCTATTCAACAACGCTGCTCAAGTATGGAACCACACTTTTTACTGGAACTGTCTTGCTCCAAACGCAGGTGGTGAGGCAACTGGTGCAGTAGCTGACGCTATCAACGCAAAATGGGGATCATTTGATAAGTTCAAAGAAGAATTCTCTAATGCAGCTGCAACTAACTTTGCTTCAGGTTGGACTTGGCTAGTTAAGACTAAAGGTGGAGAGCTAGAGATCGTTAACACTGACGATGCACAAACTCCAATGACTGATGGTCACACTGCTCTAATGACAATTGACGTATGGGAACACGCTTACTACGTTGATTACAGAAACGCTCGTCCTTCATATATCGAAGCTTTCTGGAAGCTAGTTAACTGGGATTTCGTTAACTCAAATCTTTAATCAAACGAAAGGCCTCTTATGAGGCCTTTTTTTCTTCTTCTTCGATATAACCTAAAACTTTTACTTCAAAACCAAATTGCTTTTCTCTTCTTAAAAGCTTGAAACGAGACTTATCTTTAGTTGGATGCAGATGCTTAATCTGTCCTAACGTTTCTTGTAGTAATTTTGCCGATTCAATTGAGTGGCACTGAATTTTATATTGGTCCCCTTTCCTCTGCTCAACAGGTAAAAGGTAAAACTCATCTTCAAATAAATTTACATCAATCAAAAACATTCTCTTTCCCCAAAGTATAAGTACTTATTATTTCGGATGTTTTCGAAAAATATTAATGATTTTTTTTATTATGTCGATAGGTACATAGAATAATGGAGATATTTATGAAAAGAATTATTGCCGCTAACCTACTTGTTCTAATCGCTTTCACAATTAAAGCTGGACGTGAATATAAGGACCAAGATGCAATTCAATATGAAAAGAATCTAAATGCTCAAATTAGTCAGGCAGTTGAGATCGCTAACTTAAGACAACAAGTTGCGTATCAGAAAGAAACAATTAAAGGTATTAAAGATGAGTACCAAGCGGCACTCAATAATATGCAAAGCCTTGTCTCTGCAAACCAGCAGGCCAAGCAACATATCTACACTTTAAAAACAGGTAACGACAAACTAGCAAAAGCACTTGATAGAAATGGCCTCGTTACACCTGAGCTTGCAAAGTACATCACAAGAGAAAGTGGAAGACTTCCAGCAAGTAAGGATTCTAAAAAGTAAGAAAGCTATAAACGATAGAAATATCAAATTGAAAAAGAGAAAAGATCTCTTTTCCTCCGTAGTAATTCATATCTGTGCGAACTCTTAATTGGTCTGAGAATGGAATATTAAAACCCATTCCAAGAATGACAGAGCTATACGTTCGATTTACAAGCCCCGTGAGCATTTGTCCGTTATAAATAGAAGATCTCCCCTCAACCATCGTCCAATGTCCACCAAGATTCATATCAAGCCACTCTTCTGGTGAAATACGAAACATAAAGCCGAATTGATTTGTATCAAGATCGACCTTAAATCCTTGATGATCATTAGAAAGTGTTCCTGTTCTAAAAAAGCCTTCCAGTGCCAGTGCACCAAACTTCACTCCGACATTTGCAGAAGGAAAGATTGCCGTTGCACCATTGTAATAATCTGTTTCAGATATAACACCACTTAGTGATGCCCCACCTCCAGCATATAGCTCAGAAGCATTTCCGCTAGAGGTATAGATTAAAATAGTAAATATAATTATGGATAAAGTCTTAGTGAGTGCCACTCATTACCTTTTTTAACAAATTGAAAGCGATCGTTTAAACGGAACTCTCCGTAAATAAAGAAAGTAATTTCTTTAATATCGACTAAGTAACCACCCCAGTTTTCAGGATATGGGACTTCTTCTTTATAGCGTTCAAGCCCTTCATTATATTCTTGTACTAACCTCTTGCGATCTTCAACTGGTGAAGACTGATTAGAAATTGAACTTGCTACCTGGCTCTCATGAGCACGAGATTGAAAATAGTTCTTTGATACTTCAGTATCACACTTTGAAATTGAACCCCTGATTCTGACTTGCCTACCAAGTCGATGCCAGTAGAAAGTCATGGCCACATTTGGGTTTGCAATAATCTCCTGTGCCTTTACCGAATTATAATTTGTGAAAAATAGTGGCCTATTACCAACGACTTCTTTTAAGAGAAGCGTTCTAGCATTTGGTTGCCCTGATTCATCAACTGTTGAAAGAGTAAATGCAGGGCCATTTTCTTCTTTGGCCACGGCCTCTTTAAACCATGTTTCAAAAATCTCAACAGGAGATTCTTTGTAGTCACCTAAAAATTCTTTGTAATCACTCACACCCTACTCCGTAATAATTTGAAAGTCTCTTTTTGAGTCGTGAAAATCGCGGTTAATATCGAGGATCTCATAATAAACCTTAGGGAACTCATGCTCACCATAATTAAAATGAACTGGTTGAGTACGGTTTCCTAAAATATCCAACTTAAAAAACATTAAGTTTGGCAGGTCATCAATTGGAACAAGACTTTGCACAACACGATAAAAGTACTTACGAAAGTTATTCTTGTCGATGTTATCGATCACCTTTTCAAGTTTTATATAGATATTATCCACTTCCGAGTTAAGGATTCTTTGAATTCGCTTGGCAACATGACGAGTATGGGCCCTTTGCCAGAAAAAGATCTTACTTATGAAATACTTACCTTTTCCATTTCGTGTGACGACGCGATAACCGCGATCTTTTTTAATCTTATTAACCTCATCAATAATACGTTCTAATGGAACATTCTTAATATATTCAAAGATATCTTTCCTTAAGACAAGACGGTACTTAACCTCTGTCGTGATATTAGTCTTGACCGTATCAAGCTCTTTAAAATCGATCTTTGAGAAAATGAACTGAGGAACCAATGCCTTAATCTTCTTCTTTGTCGATTTCCACTCACCGCGTGTAAAGTATCGATCCTTTCTAAGATAATTTGTTCCAAAATCAACAGAAGTTTCAGTTACCCTATCCTTTGGTATAAAAGAAAAGTACGATTCTTCAATCTTATCTCTTCTTTTGTGAATAAGGATATTGAACTCTTCACTGTACTTATAAACTTTATTTGGAAAGAAATACTCTCCAACATCAGGGCCATTTAAGATCGAGATATGGTTTTTATAATAAGTCCAATCGTAATCAACATCACTAATAAAGATTCCGAGCTTGAATCCTCGACGTTTGAATTTATATTCATTAAAACCTTGGAATAGTAACTTTACCCCCGTACCAAATGTTGCAATTTCATTTGCTAGGCTAAAGTCAGAAATAAGTTTTTCTTCAATATACTTTCGACCTGTATACTGACCAATCATTTTGTCCGTATTCAATTTATACTTCGGCTTAATGATTCGATCAAAGGCCTCTCTTGCGTGCGGAAGGCTTAGGTCAAAGATATAATCTAGAACATACTGCTCGCCTATTCCACGGCCTAGGTTATATTCTAATAACTTTAGTTGGAAGTTCTTAGAAACAAAGTCGGGTGTATTTACCTTCTCAACAAGGGCAACAAAGAAATCACTCTTTACTTTGGCACCAGTTTTGGCCTCCGTAGAAGTTCTTGTCACAATTTTTAAGCGAACCTTACTTTCGTCCATGCGGTAGATATTAATATTGTAATTACCACTTGTAATAACATTGGCAAAAGCACTGGCATCAACAATATCCCCATAACCGTAAGCAGCACTCAATCCAAAATTTAAAGTCATTTGTGCCGGGATACTGACAAAGTCCCCAATGGCCAACCTCTTAAGAGTACTTTCTGCGTTATAAGGAAGCTTGTTAATTGAATAAGGGATCGCGAGAATTGCTTTCTTTTGATCATCAAAGTGACGAATAAAAGTTACTCGATCATTTTTAGAAAACGTTAGATTAATCGGTGTCACGGCATCTATATATGAGCCAGGGTTTACGTGACGATTAAAACTCCACTCATCGACACGAGCAAACTTCCCCTTCAAATAGGAAGGAGTCATTTCATAGCCGTACTTAAGACCGACACCTACACCTTTTATTTTATCCCAATCTAACAACTTTACAGTTGTGGACAGGTTAAGGTTGGCAATCTCTCTAACAATAATATCTTTAATCTTTCCATCTTTTAGAAAGCCAATATCTTCGGCCCTAGTCTCAAAAGATACATGAAGAGACATAGAGATAAGTATAGTCAATGCAATGGACTTAATAAGGGAATAATTTTTCATCGACAAATGCTAACTAGTTTTAAACAGGTCGGCAAATGGAAATTAATGAAGATTTAACTGATTAACGTCTGTATCAACCATTAATAAATCTTTTAATTTTCTAGCAAAGAGTAAATTCTCATTTTTCTTTTTAAGAATTGCATATGTTGGAACACCAATATCATGCTGAGGGCCAAGGCAGTACAACTCCTGAAAGATCGACTCATTACCAATTGCAGCAAGAACGATCTCCCCTCTTTGTGCCAACGTCGACAAATAATAAAGGTGCTCACTAAAGAAAGCTTCCTTTAAGTAAACCTTCTGCTCTTTAAGAACTTGCTTCGCATTAACAATCATTTTTTCATCAGATGAAAGAAAACCAATGGGTAGCTTTTTAACTAATTTTTCGAATGGTAAGTCGCGATATTTCGCTGCAACAGCAGTGTTTACATAGAAACGAAGCTGATTTTGGGCAACGAGGTAGTTTTCGTATAATTCATTAGAAAGCTTCTTATCGCTGATGGCCACATCAACAGTATCATTTTCAAGATAGTACATTGTCTGAGAGAAATTCTTTGAGCGCTTTGTGATGGTATGGCCAAAATCACTATAGGTAGAATAATAGTCCGCTAATACCGCTGCAATATTTGGCGACTCAAGATGTGACTCAATCGAAAAAGTCACATCGTAACCACCATCGTCATGAGGTGTTAAATGATCAACAAGGCGCATCCCATTTGAGAAAACCCCCTTAGCATGAGAATAAACCTCCTCACCTTTTTTTGTTAAAACGATCTCCCTAACCTTTCTTTCGAAAAGTTGCACACCGTAATTTTGCTCAAGCTTTTTAATCTGCTCACTTACAGTTGATGAAGCAAGGCCCATTTTTTCAGCGGCCTTCTTTACAGATTTATGCTTTGCAGCTTCATAAAAACAATAGAGATGATTCCAATTCATACGACTACAATAGTTCGGAAATTCCGAATTTACAAACAATTGACTTAATATAGCTAAATAAAATCGCTACTATCTTACTAGTTTTACAAAGAGGATGGAAATGACGACGCAAAACACGATGTTTACAGCAATCAAAAAACAAAATGAGAATCGTATCAACCTTAGGAATGTTGATAACTTACGATTAATCAGTGCCTCTAAGATTGAGAAGAGTTCTTTCGATAACTCAATGCTAGATAAAATCAATATTCGCCACTCTGATTTAAACGAGAGTGATCTAAGAAAATGTAATATCAAATATGCAAAGCATAATAACTCAAACTACGAGGGTGTTGACTTCACTTGGTCAAACCTTGCAAAGAATCGTTTTAAAAGAATTAATCTGAAAGACGTGAACTTAGAGTGTACAAATTTAGAAGATAGCACATTTGATGAATGTGACCTTGCAGCGACAAGTATGCGATGGGCAAACTTAAGGGGTGTAACTTTCAAAAGTTGCAACCTTACTGGATGTGACTTCTCTAATGTTGACTTAACAGGGACGATCTTTATCAATTGTAACCTTAAAGGTGCTAAATTTAATATCAATACAAAAATGCCATTCTTAAGAGAGAATGCCATTTCTAAGTTAGGAATGGATTTCGTTGGAATCCAATAAGGCCTAGCTTTAGACAAACGCTCTAGCTGACAATGTTCACTCTCGAACACATTGAGAGTATCGACACTATTTTGCTAGAGCGTCTACATCAATCGAGTATTTCTTATCATCTCCCCCCTAAATTCTTAGCTTTTCTTTACAAAACTTAATATAGTGTTAGTGAAAACTTCAAAGGAAATGAATTATATGAAACGTGTTCACTCACTTGCAGAAAGAGTCGCGAAATATATCGTCGACCATACTAAAACTTGTCTTCTAATTTCATTTATCTTCTTAATTGCCCTAAGCTCAGGTCTACCAAAAATTCATGCTAACTACTCCGTTAAGGGTTGGCTAATGGATCACGACCAGCGCCTGCTAGATCTAAAAGAGCATGAAGGAATCTTTGGGAGTTCAGACACCATCGACATCATGGTCTATAAAGAAGATGGCCTCTTTGATGAAAATACCATTAAAACAATTCAAGATATCACTCAAGACTTGTGGCAGATTAAGCATATTGTACGAGTTGAAAGTTTAACGAATCACAACTCAATTGAATCAGAAGATGATGATATTTTTATTACGCCTTTCTTAGATGAAGAAGTTGAGTTAACTCCAGAGAATTTAAAACTTAAAGAACAGCTTGCCACTCATGATCGACAACTTGTTAATTCAACAATTTCGAAATCTGGCCGCTTTACTTATATCAGAGCATTCCTTGATACTTTCGAAGGAACACCTCCCTATGATCAAGTCGTAGTCGATACAGAGGCACTGCTTGAAAAATATAATAAGGCCGAAGGGATAAAGTTCTACCTCGGTGGAATCTCTTTTATTAATGAGTCACTTCAAAGAGCATCTGATCGAGACATGATGGTTGTCTTTCCAATCGTTGTTGGGGTTCTTTCTCTCATCCTTTTCCTATTTTTTAGAAATCTATTAGGAATCGTTCTTCCATTCTCTCTCGTTGGCCTTGCCATTATTACGACATTTGGGATTGAAGGGCATTTAGGAATTGAGCTATCGAGTATTATTGCGGCCCTCCCGGCCATCTTGATTGCGATTGGTCTTGCTGACTCAATTCACATCTTAATCACCTATAGACACTTCTATATTTTTGATCGCATGAATGAGCACGATGCAGCTATTGCAGCTCTAAAGAAGAACTTTATTCCAACGCTACTGACAACACTGACAACAGCAATTGGATTCTTCTCTCTTACATCCACTGATATTAAGCCAATTTATAATCTAGGGATTCTTTCAGGGATTGGAACTTGTATCGCATGGTTCTACACTTATTTCTTCCTAGGCGCACTTCTAACAAAAGTACACTTTAAAGTGGGAGATCGTGACGATAAATTCCATGCGTTTGATGGCATCTTTATGTTTGCAGAAAAGCATAAGGTTATTATCAATATCCTGACACCTATTATCACAATTGCTTCAATTTACTTTGGAATGCAAAACTATATCAATGCTGACCCTATTGAATATTTTGACGAGCACACTCCTGTTAAGCAGGCCTTCAATATGGTTAGAAAAGAGTTTGGTGGCTCTAGAATGATTGAGCTTGTTTTTGACTCAGAGAAACCAGAAGGTGTGAAAGACCCGGCCTTCTTAAAGAAGTCAGAAGAGCTTGTTCAGTGGATGCTTAAGGACGAAAAGATTATTCGCGTTAGCTCAATTTTAGATATTGTAAAACAGATGAATAAAACTCTTCATAGTGATAATGAAGAATTCTATGCTATCCCTGAAACTCGTCGAGCAGTAGCAGATCAACTCTTCCTCTACACTCTTGGATTACCACAAGGGCTTGATCTCAAAAATCAGTTATCCCTTGATAATCGTCGTTTTCGAGTACTTGTCATGTGGGACATTAATGACTCAACAGCGGCCATTGCTAAAACAGATAAAATTTTAAAGAAGGCCGATGAAATCGGGATTAAGATATATGAGGCGGGACAATCGCCAATCTACAATCGAGTTAATGACCTCGTTGTAAATACTCTTCTAACTTCGATGAGTATTTCACTGCCTATTATCTTTCTTATTATCCTATTTGTTTTCAAGGATCTTAAGCTTGCACTACTCTCCCTTATTCCAAACGTCTTTCCTCTATCGGTAGCGGCCGGAATTATGTACTTTGCGGGAGATGAGTTAAATATTGGTAACGTTATCGTCTTTGCCGTGTGTTTAGGTATTGCGGTCGATGACACCATTCACTTTATCTCAAATTACAAACTCAAGGTACTCCAAGGAATGAACGGTCATGATGCTCTTGCATCAACAATGCACCAAACAGGAAAGGCCCTAGCGTTAACAACAACAATGTTAACAATTGCCTTTGGACTCTTTTACTTAGGTGATTTTGTTCCAAACCAGAAGTTTGGGGTTTACTGCTCAGTGATCCTAACTCTTGCACTAGTTGCGGATTTAGTGATCTTACCTGCTGCGTTACTGAGTTTAAAGAGCTCAAAAGTTGAGACAGACACTGCTAAGGTATAGAAAATTCATAGATCCTCAGCATATGTCTTAACTTACGAGCTTAAAATTGCTATAAGCAAGGACATATTTTGAGGATTATATAAATGACTGATAACCAAGTAAATCAAATGGATTACGAAGAATCTCGTAAAAAAATTCAAGAAAAGAAAGCTCGTCTTAATGTTGGAAAGAAACAAGAGGCACGCAACCTAGAAAGAAAGCCAGAGTGGTTGAGAAATAAAATTCCAACTGGTGATAACTTCAAAGAAGTCAGAAAAGAATTAAGAGAAAAGCAACTATTTACAGTTTGTGAAGAAGCAAGTTGCCCAAATATGTCGGAGTGTTGGTCTGCAAAGACGGCAACGATGATGATCCTAGGTGGTACCTGTACACGTGCTTGTAAGTTTTGTCATGTTGATACAGGAAACCCACAAGGTATTGTGGATTTCAATGAAATCGAAAATGCGGCAAAGATGGTTGAAACAATGTCTCTTAAGTATCTTGTTGTAACAAGTGTTGATCGTGATGATCTTCCTGACTTTGGAGCAGGACACTTCGCCAATGTTGTAAAAAGAATTAATAAGGACTACCCTGATACACTTGTTGAAGTTCTAATTCCGGACTTCAATGCTGTCCAAGAACATATGCACACGTTAGCAAAGAGTAATCCTTTTGTTATTGCTCAAAATGTTGAAACAGTAAGAAGACTAACTCATGATGTTCGTGATCGTCGTGCAGGTTATGAAAAGACTTTAAATTGTTTAAAATTCTACAAAGAAAATTACCCTCATATTTCAACTAAGACTTCGCTCATGCTAGGACTTGGTGAAACTCATGAAGAAATTCTAGAAACACTTAAAGACCTAAGAGAAGTTGGTTGTGACATCGTAACTTTTGGTCAATATATGCGTCCGACAATGAGACACCTAAAAGTTGATCGTTACTACAGGCCTCAAGAATTTGATCGCTACAAAGAAATTGCCTATGAAATGGGCTTTGAATTCGTTGCTTCGGGGCCAATGGTAAGAAGTAGTTATAAGGCAGCAGATTATCTTGATCACCTAAGGGCAAAAGGTCATGACGTTTAACGATTTAATTAATGAACTTGATATCAAGAACTACACTCTTGAGTCCAAGAACCAAACTCATATCTTTCAAAAAGACAATTGGGACTATCTTGAAGCTCTAGCGTTTCAAGAAAAGACCAACGAGTTTATTTATGATAATCCGGAGCAGATGGTTTACATCATCACTTCTCACCCAGAAGTTTTCACAATGGGAAGAGGCCTGCAAAGAAATCAAATTGAAGAACATGGATTAGTAGACTTTGACCAGGCCCTTGTGGGCAAGATCGATGTCCCAGTAGTGGAAATCAAGCGCGGTGGCGGTCTTACTTTCCACCACCCCGGACAGGTCATTGTTTATCCAATCGTAAATATTGCTCAACAAAAGCTGAGAACGATAGAGCTAATTAACAATCTTTTTAAAAGCACGGTTAATGCAATCAGCTTAAGTGATAACACAATTCGAGATCTTGACTTTGACCGGCCATTATTAGGCTTATGGCATGGAGAAAAGAAAGTTGCATCAATGGGTGTCCAGCTTAAAAAATTCGTCTCAATGCACGGGATGGCACTTAATGTGTACCCTTCAGAAAAAATGAATAAGGCCTTAATGATGACTTTTCCATGCGGCCTACCTGGAGATATCTACAATACCCTTGTGAATATTTCTTCAGACGATCTCAATACAAATTATGAAGAATATCGTATGAGATTTATTAATCAATTAGTTCAAGAAATTTACAAGAATTAAAAAAGGGCCTCGAAAGGCCCTTTTTATATTTAGATTACTTACTACTATAAGACTTAATTTTTTCTTTAAACTTCTTCCTTTCGGCCTTCATCTCTTCATAGAAGTCTTTCTTCATGCCTTTTATTACCTCACGCTGATCTTGATGACGAAGTTTTTTCATATTATTTCTAAATTCTTTACTCTTTTCTCTGATCTGTTTTCTAATTTGTTTATTCTCTTCTTTCTTACCAAATTGTAACTTCTTCTTAAGAGCATAAATTTCATCTAAATGCTTAAGCATTTGAGTTTCATGGTCTTTTAAAAACTTCTCTCTTTGAGAAAAGACTTTCTTTTCAAATGCAACCTTCTTCTTGTGTTGATTGTCCTGAAATTTTGCAAAATCACTTTCTAACTTCTTAAGATCTCCTTTAGAAAGTTTAGAAAAGTCTCCATCCATTTCTGTCATCTTCTCATAACGAGCACCGCGATCTTTTTTATATTTCCTCTCACCTCTTCCACCACGGTCGGCAAGTGAAGAAAAAGCTAATAAAAAAGTAAATATCATAATCGAAAGAGTTTTCATCATTTTCTCCTTTTTATTCAGTTAACTGTTATACTGTTCTTATAAAAAAAGGTTTCACAGGCCAGTAACTAGTGAATATTATAGCACTTTATTAAGCAGGCGAAACCTTTGATCGCAATATTCGTATAATAGGTATGCGTATAATGAAGAACTTTATCTGGTCAAATTCGCAATCAAAACTAGGCTCATCAGACCTGATGGAAATTGTTGCAAAAAATGATGATCACCAGGCGTTCGAGGCCCTTTACCAAAGACTAAGTTCAAAATTATATCAATTCGTTTATTACATTCTCTTAGACGAACAAAAGGCACAAGAGATTGTTCACGATGCTTTTTTAACTTTATATGACAAAAGAAAAATGTATCGGAAGGAATATCAGGTATCAACTTGGCTTTGGACAATTGCGCGAAACAAAAGTTATGACTACCTCAAAAAGATGAAAGAACAAAGTATTCCGGATGAAAGCGTGATCGTTAATATTGAAGATGAGCAATTATCTGCACTGGAAAAGCTAATTGAGGATGCCAATTCAGAAGTCATCATTGAGGCCATCTCAAAACTGCCTTCGACACAGAGGCAGGCAATTACTCTCTGGATGGATGATTGCACAGGTGATGAGATTGCAGAAATACTAGGAAAGTCGAGGCAAGCAATAAAGAACTTAATTAACCGCGCTAAATTGAGATTAAAAGAAACACTTGAAAACGCAATGGAGTCTTTATGAAAGATTCAATTAATGAGATTAATATTAAAACAAAACTAAAATCAAAAGCGACTATCAATCCGCCTAAAGAAATGAAGGCAGCTTTCAAAACAAAGTTTGAAGATCATCTCAAGCTGAAACAGAAGAAGAAAAAGCAATGGCTAAGTATTGCGCTTGCTAGTGCCACTTTCTGTCTTGCTCTCATTCTTTTCCTTAATGTAAATCAATCTTCGAGTACAACAAGTAACGTTAAGGATTATTTGGCCTATATTGAAAGTAACTTTTCAAATGATGATCATGTCTTAGAAAGTCTTGATGAAGTTAACACCCTCTCATATAATGACATTGATACTGAATACAGTGATTATTGAAGAACGAAGGAAAGCTTGTGACAAGTGAAAGCAACGGCCATTTAAATGTACTAGGAACTCCCCTACAGATGTGTGGGTGTACACCAATGACAGGCTTTTGGCGTGATGGTTTTTGCCGTACAGATATCAATGACAGAGGCATGCATACAGTTTGTTGTATCGTTACTGAAGAGTTTCTTGAGTTCTCTAGAGAGGATGGAAACGACCTTTCGACTCCCATGCCACAATTTCAATTTGCAGGACTAAAGCCAGGAGATCGTTGGTGCCTTTGCGCAGGAAGATGGCTTACGGCATATAAGGCCGGGAAAGCCTGCCCAATCGTATTGGAAGCTTGCCACGAGGAAACACTGGCCGTCGTTCCGATGCAATTTCTAACAGAGATGGCCTATAACAAAGCTTAGGCTTTACTGGCCCAGAGATTACGAATACAATATATTGAATGCAGCCGTAGTTCAGTTGGATAGAACGTCAGACTTCGGATCTGAATGTCGGGGGTTCGAGTCCTCCCGGCTGCGCCACATCGTGCGGCAAAAGTGCCCCAAAGGGCAGTTTTGAAGCACAGATGAATGTGATTCAAGGAAGCTAGCCGAGCAAAGCGAAGGCGCGGCTTACGGTTATGTAGCACTACCAAAATAAAGCAAAAGTGCCCCAAAGGGCAGTTTTGAAGCACAGATGAATGTGATTCAAGGAAGCAAGCCGAGCAAAGCGAAGGCGCGGCTTACGGTTATATAGCACTCCCAAAATAAAGAAAAAGTGCCCCAAAGGGCAGTTTTGAAGCACAGATGAATGTGATTCAAGGAAGCTAGCCGAGCAAAGCGAAGGCGCGGCTTACGGTTATATAGCACTCCCAAAATAAAGAAAAAGTGCCCCAAAGGGCAGTTTTGAATCACTAAGAATTAATTAAAACTTACGACCAAAATTACACTCAACATAAGTCGAGTCTTCTGGACTATGGTTCTCGTTACTCCAAGCATGGTGAACACTCTTAGCGACACCACAACCAAAGTACATTGTCTTATCTGAATTATACTTAATAAGTGAGAACATATTTTCTTTTTCAAGAAGGCCATCATCATTACCAAAGTCTTCAACTTCTTCTCTTTGGTACTCTAAGTAGAGGCTGCGTGAATTATCAAGCGCAACACGAACCCTAGCACCATATGGAATATGCAAAGACTTGTCCTGTGCATTTAAATAGCGAATGGCGCGAACCCCAGCATAAGCTTCAACTTCAAAGAGCTCATCTTCACTTTGGTAACCTACGGCACCTGTTATATCACTAGGAATTATAGGAATACTTAACCTTACGTTGTAATATAGTCCTGACTCGTCATATCTCTCTTCAACATCTTGAATAGCTTGCGCCTCGAGATTGAGATCAAGCTCGTTTGCAAATGAAGAAAATGAGCAAATAAGTGCAGTGGCCAACATAAGTTTTTTCATCTCTAGTCTCCTAAAAGGGGTCAGTGTTTAATTATCGTTTGAATAAAATGAATTAAAGAAAAGTTATCACTTAATAATTTCATTCTTTGCGAAATTGAAAATGTTTCCATGAGTCACAAAGTTTAGACACTTAACCATAATTAGATTTCAAGTACTTAAGTCACTAAATCATAAAAAGTTCTGACAATAGACACCTCGCGTCTTCAAATACAGAACCCTAGCGTGTACCTTCATCCAATGAAGAAACTAATCACAATAACGCTTATGGCAATCAATATTTTTGCCTCATCAACAACTCCAACAACAGAATTCAATGACTGGCTAAATGAGCTAAAAATTGAGCTTAATCAAGAACATGGCTTCTCATATGCCCTACTTGATGATGCCTTTGAAGGTGTCACATTTAATGATGATGTTATTAAGTATGACCGCAGGCAACCTGAGTTTGTTATGAGTGTCGGAAGATACCTAGACATTGTGATCAGTGAGGCAAGAATTGAAAAGGGTCAAAGGTATCAGGCCGAGCTAGAGAATATCTTCCTTGATATTTGGGATGACTATAAATTTCAAGACCGCTTCCTTCTATCATTTTGGGCCCTTGAAACAAATTTTTCATCGATTACTGGAAAGCTTGATATTATTCGCTCTCTTGCGACACTTTCATACGATGGGCGCCGATCTGCATTCTTTAAAAGAGAATTAATCAATGCACTAACGATGCTACAAAGAGGAATTTACTCATACCCAGGTGAACGTATGCAAGGCTCATGGGCAGGAGCAATGGGCTCAACTCAGTTTATGCCTTCAACAATGCTGGCCTATGCTATCGACTACGATAAAGATGGTCATATTAATATGTGGGAAAATCGTCGTGACTTCCTAGGCTCGTCGGCCAACTTCTTATCATCAGTTGGTTGGAATGGAGATGAAAGCTGGGGACATGAAATTGAACTTCCAAGTGACTTCGATTACTTCCATAGCGGCCTAAAATATAAAGAAGACCTACAGTACTGGATTGATCGTGGAATCACTTTAAAAGGTGGAACTCAGCTTCCATACACAAGTGGAAAAACAGCAATCTATCTGCCACAAGGAGCTAATGGACCTGCATTTATTGTTTATCCGAATTTCTTTACGATCTTTAAATGGAATAACTCTGAAAAATATGCTCTTGGAATAGGTGTTCTTTCTGACTTAATTGCCAAGCGTGGAGATTACTTTGATAAGTTTAACTTGAATGAAAAGTCTTTTATGTCATTTGAGATGGCCAAGAAGATTCAAGCAAAACTAAATGAGCTAGGTTTTGAAGCTGGGCCAGTAGATGGGATTCCAGGAAAGCAAACAACTGCAGCAATTCAAAGATTCCAACTATCTCAAGGAATTACTCCTGATGGTTACTTAACTAAAGAGCTGGCCGATCAAATTCTTTTAAAATAAATAAAATCTTAAGTTTAAATATCACACTCCTCTCCGATGAAGTAGTCACTATCTTAGTTAACACTTCACCGGAAAGGAGAATATATGTTGAAAGTGATGAAAGGGTTACAAAAGGGAATCGTCGGTATTGAGGGTTCAGGCCGTATTACTAAAGAAGATTACATTAATGTTCTTGAACCAATTCTAGATGAGGCCATAAAAAAAGAAGAAAAAGTTGGTATCCTATTTTACTTAAATGAAACCTATGAAGGCTACACGCCTGGTGCAGTCTTTGAAGATACGGCAATGGGCCTAAAATATTTTAACGTCATGAAAAGATGTGCCGTTGTGACTGATAGTGCACTAATCACAGGAGCAGTGAAGTTATTTGCTCCAATCATTCCAATTGATTTTAAGTCTTATACTATTGATGAATTAGATGATGCCAAAGACTGGCTTATGCGCGAAGTTGAATCAGATATCGAATTTCATTTTGATAAGAATGACAATATCCTCACACTAACTTCCTTTCATCCCCTACGAGTTAATGATTTTGAAAAAATTCAAAATCTTCTCAATCAAGTTTATAAAGAAACTAAAATCATTTCTGGAATTATTCTAAACTCAGAACAGTTTCCAGGATGGGATGATCTAAGATCACTGCTTAGGCATTTTGAATTTCTTAAGGACAACCGCAAACACATTGAGAAAGTCGGCATTTGTACAAGTAATCAACTAATTCGAAACTCAGCTTCAGTTGTCAGTGATCATTTAGATAGTGTTGATGTTGCAGTCTTTGAGTACGGCGCGATTAACGAGGCACGGAATTGGCTGAGAAATATTGAATCGAAAGATGAGATGCGTGCCGTATGAAAGAAGGCCCTCTTTTTAGAGGGCCTTTTTTTGCTATTGTATTAATTAAAGAGAATCAATAACTGTGTTGAAAGTAGCTGAAGGTCTCATTGCCTTTGCAACTAATTCAAGATTTGGATGATAGTATCCACCCATATCAACAGCGCCACCTTGTGCACTATTAAGTTCTTCAACAATCTTCGCTTCATTTTCAACTAGATTTGAAGCTACTGGAGTGAAGATTTCTTTTAACTCAGCATCATCATTTTGATCAGCAAGAGCTTTTGCCCAGTACTGAGCTAGGAAGTAGTGAGAACCTCTGTTATCCAGCTCACCTACTTTTCTTGATGGTGACTTATCATTCTTTAAAAATGCAGTATTTGCTTCATCTAAAGTTTTTGCAAGAACCTTCGCTTTTGCATTTCCTGTTTTAATTGCAAGGTCTTCAAGCGAAACACCAAGTGCTAAGAACTCTCCAAGAGAATCCCATCTTAGGTGATTTTCAGCAGTAAATTGCTGAACGTGCTTTGGAGCTGATCCACCTGCACCTGTTTCAAATAACCCACCACCAGCAAGAAGAGGAACAATTGAAAGCATCTTTGCCGAAGTTCCAAGTTCTAAAATTGGGAATAAATCTGTTAGGTAGTCACGTAGAACGTTACCAGTTACTGAAATAGTATCCTCACCTTTGATGATTCTCTCCATTGAGTAACGGATTGCCTTTACAGGATCAAGAATTTTAATCTCAAGTCCAGCTGTATCATGATCTTTTAAGTACTCATTTACTTTTGTAATTAAGTTCGCATCGTGACCACGATTTTCATCTAGCCAGAATACTGCTGGAGTATTTGTAAGACGGGCACGAGTTACACCAAGCTTAACCCAGTCACGTACTGCAACGTCTTTTGTTTGACACATTCTCCAGATATCACCTTCTTCAACTGTGTGAGTAAATACAGTGTTACCTTCTGAATCCGTAACCTCAACAACACCTGCTGCTGGGATTTTAAATGTCTTATCGTGTGATCCATATTCTTCAGCTTTCTTTGCCATAAGACCAACGTTTGGAACTGTTCCCATTGTCTTTGGATCAAATGCTCCGTTTTCTTTACAGAATGATATTACTTCTTGGTACATTTGAGCGTAGCTTCTATCAGGAATACAGAATTTTGTATCTTCTTGGTTTCCGTCTTTATTCCACATCTGTCCCGAAGTTCTAATTGCCGCAGGCATTGAAGCATCAATAATAACGTCAGATGGAACGTGTAGGTTTGTGATTCCTTTATCTGAATCAACCATTGCTAGGCGTGGCCCATTTTCGATTGCTGCATCTAGTGCGCCTTCGATCTCTGCTTTCTTCTCAGCTGGAAGGCCTGCAAGTTTTGCATAAACAGAACCAAGTCCGTTAGCAGAGTTAACACCAAGTTCTTTGAACTCAGCTGCATATTTTTCGAATACATCTTTGAAGTAAACTTCTACACAGTGACCAAACATGATTGGATCACTTACTTTCATCATTGTTGCTTTTAAGTGAACAGAGAAAAGGATATCTTTTTCTTTTGCATCGGCAATATTCTTAGCAAAAAACTCTCTAAGAGCATTTGCACTCATAACACTAGCATCAATGATTTCATCTTTAAGAAGTGAAACTTTTTCTTTTAGAACAACTTCTGATCCATCA
This sequence comes from Halobacteriovorax sp. GFR8, assembly GCF_050955245.1. Taxonomy (NCBI): domain Bacteria; kingdom Pseudomonadati; phylum Bdellovibrionota; class Bacteriovoracia; order Bacteriovoracales; family Halobacteriovoraceae; genus Halobacteriovorax; species Halobacteriovorax sp. GFR8. Next base: position 2,094,516 of record NZ_JBPBLR010000002.1, read on the forward strand.
TTTTGCTTAAGAGTGATTTTTACATCAGTTGAATTTGCCATGATCGCTGATTTTTCAGAACCATAGAAATCATTTGCATCCATGTGAGCAACGTGTGACTTAGAGTCACTATTCCATGCTCCCATTCTATGAGGGTTTGCTTTTGCATATTCCTTTACTGGCCCTGCAACACGGCGATCAGAATTCCCTTCACGAAGAACAGGGTTTACAGCTGAACCAAGAACTTTCGCGTAACGAGCAGCGATGTCTTTTTCTTCATCAGTTGATGGTGCATCTGGATAATTAGGAACTTTAAAACCGTGGTCTTGAAGTTCTTTAATTGCAGCTGAAAGCTGAGGAATTGAAGCTGAGATATTTGGAAGCTTAATGATATTAGCTTCAGTTTTTTTTGCTAGCTCACCTAAGAAAGCTAGGTCGTCTGATTGTTTTTGCTCATCTGAAAGAAATTCAGGAAAGTGAGCAAGGATTCTTCCTGCAAGAGAGATATCACGAGTTGTAACATCGATCCCTGCATGCTTTGTGAAAGCTTTAACGATTGGAAGAAGTGACTGTGTCGCAAGTGCTGGCGCTTCATCAGTAATAGTGTAAATGATCTTTGAGTTGTCTGACATTTTACATCCCGTGTTATGTGTTTAAAGAAATTTATAAAACGCCCTATTCTATAATAAAACCAATAACTTCGTCCATTGGCTGCGCATCACGGAAAAGTAATCCAAATTATTTACCTCAATTTAGTTTGACAACTCATACACTAGTTTCAATAATCAACCACCAAACCACACGCAATCATTTTCGGGGAGAAAAAATGAAATTTCTAGTACTTCTTACGCTTGCACTTCCAGTATTTGCAGGACTAACAATTGACAAGAATAAAGATATCCAAGAGATCAAAAAGATGACTGGATGCTATGCCATTAAATTTCAATCTGCTGAGACATTTGCTTATAGCAATGATTACGATTTCTATGATCGCTACGCTTCTGGTGCACTAGAGTGGATTTTTGTTGATTCAGAAAACGAAAATATGGTTAACCTTCAACATATTCTAGTTACACCACACGCTATTGTTAAGCACTGGAGACAACAGTGGGACTGGGAAGCGACAAATGCACTAGACTACAGGGGTTTTAGTAATTGGGATAATAAGGCCGTAAAGAACCCACAAGGCAATTGGGTTCAAAGAGTTTATCAAGTTGATGACTCTCCAAGATATGAATGTTCAGCACCATGGATTCACACGGACAAAACTTCGTACTGGGAATGTACAGCAAACGCTCCTCTTCCAAGAAGAGAGTTCTCTAAGCGAAGTGACTACAATGTTCTAAGAAGAACAAACCGCCACGAGCAGACTCCATACGGGCACGTTCATGATCAAGACAATATCAAATTAGATATGCTTGAGAATGGAATGCAGCTTAAGCTGGCCATGGAAAAGAGCTACAATACTTACCAAAGAGTTGACGATAGCCGCTGTCAACCAGCGATTGATTGGTGGATGACTCATAAGTACTTCTGGCGTGATGTTGTTAGTGTATGGGATAAGGAGCTTTACTCTGAAGACTCAGTGAAGATTGACTTTAAGAAGACAGGTGCGCCTCTATGGGCAAGACTATTTGAGTTGGATGAGCAAATGAGCACAAGACCTGCCTACGACTCAAAAGAATCAACTCAAAAAATCAAAACGATTATTCAAAATCACATCCTAAGATAAAAATACAGGGCCTCACCAATTGAGGCCTATTTTGGCCTTCCAATTGCTTATATATAGGTAGTTATATTTTAAACTAAACAATTATAGGCACTTATGAAAAAGCATCTGTTCTTTTTATTTACACTTTGTACACTTTCTACGCAGGCAAAGGTCTACTATGCACCTGATGGTTCACAATACGAGCTGGGAGAATGCCAAAATGAATGTATGGATAAGCTCGCTCAAGAGACGCCAACACGTATTCTTCAAATCGTTGAAGGCTCTCGCTATAAAGACTTTCTATTAAGAGAGGCCCTTACAAAGTATCTAGAAAATGAAAATATTGAAAATTTTGATAAACTCTACAAAGATTCATCATATGATAACTTTTGGCTCATGAATAAACGTCACACTACAGAGATGAATATCAGTATAAAGAATGTTAGTGACGATCAAAAGCTTACGGCCGCTATCGAATATATAAAGAATAACCCAGACAAGATTAAAGATAACTATCCCCTTATTAATGAATTAGGGCAACTGGTGGCCGCTAAGAATAAATCAGAGTTTGGTATTTCTAGTACAGAGAAAGAACTTCTTAGCGAATTAGATAGACAAAAGAAAATAAACCTTGGAGATCTCATCCAAGACCTCACTCACTATGACACGACTAAAATGAGTGGCCTCTATGAGCTACTTTCATTTGATAAAAGACAAGATGTCGTCTGTCAGCATATTGATGAGGAAGTAGCATACTTTGATGAATACATGACAGAAGATTGCCGAGAGTATGAAGAATGTCTTGAACTTACAGAGTCTACAATTTCCTCAATGAAGGATACATTTAAAGAGTACCTATCATACACTTGTGATGGTAGCTCCCTTAGCGACAATATTGATAACATTAGAGAACATGCAAAAGACACGCTCTCTTATATGTTTCCAGATATCGTTGCTAAGCTAAATTACAAAACGATGATGGATGAATGCTATGATTGTGGTGTAACAAAAACGGAAGACTATATTATCGATACACGCATTGTTCAAGAGGCCAATAAGTTCTTTAAAGTAACAAAGAGATGGACACAGGGCTGTGATGAGCTAGTACGAGAGAGTTCATTCTATAATATGGAAAGAAGAGCTTTAAGAAAGTTAAGAAAATATCCAAATCTTAAAATTAATGATGTCCAAACAAAGAGTTCAACATGTAAGGTACGATTGGATGCTACTAACTAATCTTCAGTATATGTAACGAGTTGATTTCCTAAGTCTTTATAGGCCTTAAAAAGTGAATCCTCGTTTACCCATCCACTATCGTTAAAGACATCAAAGTTCTTTCCCCAACTATTGTGGACTCGGTATTGATTGCGACATTTATTTTGATCATCACAGATCTTTCTAAAACCACTTAATAAGTACGCATGACCACCACAATAGCGTTGCCTCTGCTCTTTTGGACACATTTCCATATACCTAACAGAAGGGTCATCACAATAGCGAGTCCAAGTACAACTTGAAATAGCAGCAGACTTATCCTTTTCAAAAAGTTCAGTCATTTTTTTTCTAAACGTATCGACATCAGTGATTCGCTCTTGCTTAAAGCCAATGGGTGGCAGCTTAACCTGACTTTTGTCTTCCTGGCACTTCTTAGGAATAAGTACTTCATTTAAAAATTCTTCAAATGCATTTATTGAAGTGATCCTAGTTGCTGCTCGTGAAAGGTTGTCTAGCATCTCAGAGCTAAAAGGAAAGAAGTCTTTAAAAAAGTCTTCTGAACACTTATTACAAACACCATCTTTTAAAGAGTTATCCTTCACCTGATGGTAGATCTCATTAATTGCAAGCAATTGGGGATAGTCGACAATTCGAAAATCATTGTCAGGATTGTTGAAATTTTCAATTTGTTGATAAGGGGCGCACTCTTCTTTTGCAAATTTAAGACTTACCTTCTCACCTTTTGTTAAGGCATCAATAACTTGAGAAAGGTTTCCACCGTTGAGTCCAAGAAATTCACTTTGGTTTCCTGACTTTAGTTGAGTTTTTCCTAGAACATCTAAAACAGAGATTTGATCGTCTTTTGTACAGTTACCACTTTTTAAGCATGACTGATCCATTAAAGAAGTCATGGCAAATAAATAACATGTCCCAAATCCATCTTGATCGCGAACAATCGGGTTCGTTTTTACTTCTACTTTATTAACAACTTTTTCACTTCCCATTGGAGGAAGGTATTGATAAGCGCCATGTTCATACTCTTTCCAACGCATATCTTCAGTGATCACCAACGAAAAAGCAGGAAGAGAAAGCATAAGAATAACTAACGATTTAATCATGGATTAAACTCCATGCACTCTTTAGGCTTCCATCAGAAAAGAGGCAAAAGCCATACTGATTATTATCCTTATCTTTTAAGATTTTATACTGACTATTTTTAAATTCCTTGCAGGCCTTTGATCCGGGATGTCCAGTAAGCCCAATTCCTTTCTTTGGGACCACTTTAGCATTCAGGCATAACTTAGAGCTTAGACACTCTTTATTCATCAGTGAATGATTCTTTCCCTTATAAATCTTCACTTCTTTAAACTCACCTTTCTTATAAATCTTCATTACCTGAAAATCTTTTTCCACAGCAAAAGTAAGGAATGGGATTAGAAAGATCAATGCTATTTTCACGTCTAGCCTTCTGCTCTAAAGAATGATTGGATACGGCCAAAGAACTTTTCAATCCAACTTCCCTCAACTGATGAAGGATTTCTTTGGGCCTCTTGAGTCTCGGCCATAACCTCTGCTACTTCCTCAAGAGCAAGGTCCATTTCATCACCGTGCTCAATTGAAACCTCAGGGTTAGACTCTTGAGACTTTGGTTCAATTTCTTCACCATTTTCATCCACTTCAGTAACTGTTGCTCTCTCCTCTAACTTAGATCTTTGATAAAGATAGATTGGCGTTGAAGCAGGAACAAATTGGATAAGTTGGCCAATAAGGCTTCTTTTATGAGTGATACTAATATCACCACGAGCAACGGCCTTCTCTTCAGCGGCCATCATGCGCTCATAAAATTTTGGGTCTACAGTTTTGGCATGTTCTTTTAAGATTTTCCATTTCTTTACCGCAAGGGCATCAACCATACGAGCAAAGGTAACAAGAATTTCATCTTTAGGAACAGATGTATTTACATTCTTTAAGTGAGAATAGCTCTTTTCAACATCATTTTTAAAACTCTTTACGATACTATTAATTTTAGGGAAATGAATATTTCTTGCCTGTGCATTGTAAAAAGCCTGAAAGACACGAACGGCGCGATACTTTCCAATTCGCTTCGATTTATAAACAAGACCCATAATCGAATCAATGATTTCAGGCTGAAGCATAAGTGAGATTAGCCAATTTACAACCTCAGCATTTCTCTCCTTCTTAAGCTTTGTTATCAGGGCCACAGGATTCTCGTGAACAACTTTAGTTAGTTCCTCAAGATCAGGTCTTTTTACCCCTTTAAAGAATATAGGTAAGCTTCGCTGTTCTTTCTCACTCTCAACACCAAGATTTGCTAGTAGAATCTTAAGCTGCTCCTCACATTCACTATGACAAAGGTCACTTCCATTTAAATCTCTTAAGTGCTCTCTCACAAGTCGATATTCATAGTAGTGATTACCAATATGTAGGAGGTTGCTTTGTACTTCTTTATCTAGTTGAATTTTAAAAATTTCTGGATTTGGTGAATTTTCAAATTTCGATAGAATAAATTCTTGAAATTCACTCCCATAGCCTTTTGAACTAACGTAGCTCTTTAGTTTCGTTTTTGTGATCTCAGTTGATTCGAATTTCTTATTAATATCTGAGAGTCTTTGAAATGAAATAAAGTTCATTTCAAAGTCACGAAAGAAGACTTCCCAGTCTCTTACATTCACTGAATAGTGTTTCGTAAAAATATTATTATCAAGCCTCTCAATCTTCTTCCAAATCGCAAGTGTTGTTGCTGGCTCTTGATGCTCACTTGAGTTTCTTAAACGATTATTTAAAATCTCAAGCTTATTGATCTTCTGTTTTAGTGCATATTCTGGTGTGTCATAGAAAGAACTCTTTCTCATTCCTAAAAATGACTTAAGAACGCCACCACATGATGCAAATGAATTAAACGTAAAATTGAATACAATTAAATAGGTAAATAATCTTCTCATAGGCCCTCGTCGTCTTATCGGTGACTTGGGCCTAATCTTTAAAGAAAAGAGCTTAAATCATAATGTAATTTCAATCACTTAAACAGGGACAAGTACTGCCCATAGCCTTCTTTTTCAAGGTCGGCCTTGGGGATAAAGCGCATGGCAGCTGAATTAATGCAATATCGTTTACCTTCGGGACCAGGGCCATCATCAAATACATGACCTAGGTGTGAGTCTCCGCTTGAAGAGCGCACCTCTGTTCTTGTCATAAGTAACTTATTGTCTTGCTTAGTACTAACAACTTTTTGATCAATTGGTTTCGTGAAAGCTGGCCAGCCAGATCCTGAATCATATTTATCAAGAGAGCTGAAAAGAGGCTCACCAGTCACGACATCAACATAAATACCCTCTTCTTTATTATCCCAATACTTATTAGCAAAGGGCCTTTCCGTTGCATCGTTTTGAGTTACTTCAAATTCGAGTGGAGATAACTTCTCTTTTAGTTCTTTTAGATCTGGTTTCTTATACATAACTTTATCCTTTTTATTTTCAAGTTTTTTCTTTTCGCATTTTAGAGGTTTTGAAGCGACATCACGAATATAGCCACCTCTTCCTGATAATTCTTTATAAGCATTATAGCGTATCGGATTCTTCTTATAATAGTCCTGATGATAATCTTCTGCTGGAAAGAATTTGTGGGCCTTTTCAATGGCCGTAACAATTGGTTTGTCATACTTCTTACAGGCCTCAAGATTATTTTTTGAATTTAGGGCAATTTGTTTTTGCTTTTCACTATCGTAAAAAATCACAGTACGATACTGACTGCCACGATCCGCGAATTGCCCTCCACTATCAGTCGGGTCAATATTTTGCCAATATATCTCAAGTAACTCTTCATAGCTAACAAGGGAATCTTCGTAGGTAACCTGAACGACTTCAACATGGCCACTGCCTCCACTTGAAACCTCCTGATAACTTGGACTCTCTTTTGCTCCCCCCATATAGCCAGAAACAACGGAGCTTACTCCTTTAAGCTTCTCAAATGGCGCTTCCATACACCAAAAACAGCCACCACCGAATGTTGCTGTGGCCTTGGCCGCAAAGATACGAGGACTTAACGCGACCAACATAGTTAAGAGAACAAACTTCATTTTACCTCCGTGAAACTTTCTTTTACTTCCTTCGTATAAGTATTCGTCGTAGATAACGAAATTGTTACATCCTAATTTTAACACAAAGGTCAGTGGCCGACTGAAAGAGTTTGACCTCGTGATTTAGGCTACTTAAAATTAAAATATGAAAAAATTTATACAATACTTTATCGATAATCTTTTAATTTCTAACGTTCTATTCTTCAGTGTCTTTGTGATCGCAATTTTTGCTTGGACTAAAATTCCAAAAGAAGAAATGCCTGACTTCGAATCCCCTTATGTTAGAATCGTGACAGTCTTTCCAGGCGCCAGTGCCGAAGATGTTGAATTCTTTATCACTAAGCCAATTGAAGAAGAATTAAAAGATGTTGCTGGGATTGAAGAGGTTCGCTCTGTTTCATCAACAGGTTCAAGCTCAATTACAGTTGTTATGCTTGAGAATTACCCTAACCCAAGAGAAGTGTACTTAGATATTCAGGATGCGGCCCTTCGTGCAGATCTGGCCAACGAAGCCGAACTACCAACTTTTCACCAATTCAAGTCATCTGAAAAAGCATATATTGATATCGGTTTCTATCTTGAAGGAAAGAGAGACTTATCAGTAGAGGATCGCGAACGCCTACAACAATTGGTTAGAAATTTTGAAACCCAAGTTAAGACTTTACCTGCTGTCTCTGGTGTTGACCGCAGTGGTTATCTTGATCCAGAAAATCATATTCTTCTAAGTCCGACAAAAATTAAAGAGAATAAAATCTCCATTCATAAAGTTGTCTCAAGCTTAAGAGAAAGTCATATTAGAGCACCGATTGGTGTTCTTGAAGACACTCAACAATCAAAGGTTACATCAATCAATGAACTGATTGATGAGAGCGACTTTAAGGACCTCCTTGTAACGGGAAATTATGAAGGAGAAGGTGTCACGCTTGATCAGATTGCGACTTTCAGAAAGTCTTTCGAGAAAACAAATAGCATCTATAAAATCAATGGCCACGAAGGAATCATGCTGAACTTAAAGAAGAGTCATAACGTTGATATTCTTGAAGCAAATAAGGCCACTGTTGCCTTTATTGAAAAATATAAAAAAGGTCAACTTGATGATCTTAAAATCGTAACTCTAGATGATGAATCCTATGATGTTAAGAATAGACTCGCTATTGTCGCAAGTAATGGACTGTTAGGATTTGCACTTATCGTGCTTGTTCTCTTCCTATTCCTCGACTTTAAATCGGGAATCTGGGTAAGTATGGGGATTCCTTTTACTCTTTGTTTTACCCTGATTTGTATGCTTATTTTTGATTACACAATTAATAATATGACTCTTGCAGCAATTATTATTGTGATGGGGATTGTCGTCGACGATGCCATTATTGTCGCAGAAAATATTGGCCGAATCACAGAGGATCACAAAGGAACCCTGAAAGAGTTAATGGATAAGGTAACATCAAATGCTGCAAGCCTCTTGATGCCAATCACAAGTGCTATTGCAACGACTTGTGTGGCCTTCCTTCCACTTCTCTTCTTTGGCGGTTGGTTTGGAAAGTTTGTCTATGTCTTACCATTTATTATTACAATGATGCTTGTGGCCTCTTTACTCGAGTCTTTTACAGTTCTTCCGGCGCACGTTTTCCAACGTAAGCCTAAGAAGAAGCATGAAGTAAGTTGGTTTAGAAAATATGAAGGTATTTATGCTAGCGTTCTAGAAAAGGCCCTAAACTACCGTGCTCTAATTATCGTGGCCTTTATTGCTTCAACTGCGCTTTCTGGCTACCTCTTCAAAACCAAGCTGAAGTTTGTCATGTTCCCAAGAGAAGAAAGTAAAGAGCTAAGCTTAAGTGTTTACACGAAGAAAGGTACGTCAAAAGATGAAATGAATGAGTACCTAAAACCAATCGAAGATATACTTCTTTCACAAACGAAGGAGCTAAGTATCGTTGGCTTTCGTTCAAATGTGGGACAATCAAGACGCGGTGGTGCAGTTAATTACAATCGTGCCAATATCAATATTGAAATCCTACCGGCAGATGAAAGGAAACTATCGGCCAATCAGATTATCGATATTCTTAAAGACAAAATGAAAGATCTGCCAAATATTGAGCAGGTGCGTTTCTTTAAATCTCGCTGGGGAAGTGGCTCAGGATCAACGATTGAAATTCAAATTCAAGAAAATGATGACAAGATTAGGGCCGAGATCGCAGACCTTCTTGCGCAACACCAAAAGAATAATAAGACTCTAAAAAATGTTGAGATTGAAAGGCCAATTAATACAAAAGAATATAATTTTAAAATCAATCAAAATGAGATTTTAAGATTTGGGCTTACACCAAGTGATGTAACCACTTCCCTTCGTACTTTCGTACAAGGAACAGTTCTCTATACTCTTAAGAGTACTGATGAAGAAGTTGAAGTTAGGCTTACAGTGGCCAAGAACTACAAGGTTGATATTGAAAGATTAAAACAACTTAGAATTGATAATGGTACTGGTGGATACGTTCCAATTTCGCGCTTTATTACAATTGAAGAAGTAATTAAACCATCTAATATTGAGCGCGTTGATTACAAGCGAACAACGATGGTCTACTCTGATATTGAAGAGAGCTCTGGCATTACTCCTCTAGAAGTAGCAGACCATTATGAGAACGAGGTTTTTCCTGATATCTTAAAGAAGTATCCTTCATCAATTATTAACTTTGTTGGTGAAATTGAAGAGACAAGAGAATCAACAGGCGATTTCATGATGGCTGGATTCCTCGTTATCGCACTTATCTACATGATTTTAACAATTCAGTTTAAGTCCATGTCTGCACCTCTAATTATTATGACAATTATTCCAATTGGAGTTTCTGGAGTTATCTATATTCTTATGGCCCATAATATGGAGATCTTTGGTTTCTTCGCAGTTATTGGTGCTCTAGGAATGGTTGGAGTTGTCGTTAACGACTCAATTGTCCTCATTGATAAACTCATCAAAGATACAAAATATACTACTGATAAGAAGGAGCTGTATAAGCAAATTGGTCAAATCTCATCAACCAGACTAAGGGCCATTATCCTGACGACTCTAACAACTGTTATTGGAGTTCTGCCAACGGCCTACGGCTTTGCGGGGTACGATTCAATGCTATCTGAGATGATGTTAACGATGGGTTGGGGCCTTGCAATCTCAACAGTCATCACATTATTCTTAACACCTGCAATCTTCTCATTTTTGTCGAAGTTTCTAGTGACAGAAGACCTCCCAGAAGAAGAGGCGTTCTTAAATAATAACTAATCACTTAAATACCTGATATCACGACTAAGTATCATGATATCAGGTGTCTTTTCCAATAAAATAAATTGTCTACTTTTTCAACGCCCCTTAACGATTTTTCAACATAACGAAATCAAAGACTAAATAATGTTAGTTTCTTCATATGATCAAATTCAGTATTTTGAAGAAATTCCTAATGATGCTTCTAGGCACCTACCTAGTGTGTACATCTTTGGCCTTTGGCCAAGATTCTACAGGCCAGTTTGAGCTCTATATTCAAGAGCTTGCTATTTACAATGACCTAGGTGAAGACGTAGGAAGTAAATTAATTTATGGAATTAATGAGCTTGAAACAAAAATTGGTGAAAAGCTTGATGTCGAAAAAATCACAAATGATCTCGAGAATCTAAAAAAAGAACATGAAGAACTTTATGAGAATGTTGAGCTAGAGATACTCCCACTTGATGAAACACATGTCTCAATAAAGTTTGAAATGCAAAAAAAGAGACTTATTAAAAGAATTATTATTAAGCTTTTTGACAATGAAAACTTAGAAGATGAAATTGATAACAACCTACGAGAAAAGTTAAAGCTTCGCCGAGGCGCTTACTTTAAATCAAAGCAGATGCTTGAAGACTTAAACACGATAGAAGAGTTTTACAAACTAAAAGGTCATGCATTAGTAGAAGTAAAGAAGAGCTTAAAGCTTAATCGAGAAGATGAAATAAGCATCATCTTTGATATCCATCTAAAATCAAAAGAGATCAAAATTGATAATATCGATTTTGTAGGAAATCATTCCATAACGTCGCGACAATTAAAAGAGCTTATCTCTTCAAAAGAAAGTCACCTCTTTTCCAAGAATCTTTTTATAGAAAAAGTATTTTATGAAGATGCAGAGACGATTAAGAGACACTATATGGAGCAAGGCTTTATCAACATCGAGGTAACTCCATCATTTAAAATTAATAAGAATAAAGCGGACCTACACTTTACGATAAAAGAAAATAATCAGCTTAAACTCGATCATTTAACGATTAAAGGAAATACTGTCTTTTCAAACGACGAGATATTAAAAACCTTAGCTATCAATCTACCATCTGCTTTCTCAATAAAAAAACAGAGAGAAGCAATTCAAAACCTTAGAGAGCTCTATGGCCAAAAAGGATATGTATTTGCTCATATCACAATGAACTACGATCATGCCAAAAGAAGTGCTAATTTAAATATTGAAGAAGGTAGTTCTCAAAAAATAATCAAAATGGAAATTGTCGGAAACACAAAGACATCTCCAGAAGTAATTTATGAAATGATCTCTATCTATAATGGACAAGTTGTTGATACTAAGAAGATTAATGAATCAATTTTAGCTCTTTATAAGAGTGGGTATTTCAAAGATGTAAAAATTGATTACACTCCAATGACTAAGAACGCTGGAAAAATCATTATTCAGGTTCAGGAGAATAGTACACAAACAATTCAATTCTCATTAGGCTCTGTTTATGGAGGTGCAGGTTTTGGTGTTTCACTAAGCGATGGCAACCTTTTTGGAACAGGGAGTTCTCTGGCCTTAACAACAATGATTTCAAAAGAGATCAATCGTATTGGACTGGTTTACAATGACCAACACCTTTTCGGAACAAATATTAGTCTAAATATCTCGGCCAATCATGATACTGAAAGAAGCTTTCACTATAACGAAAATAAAACTGCTATTCGAATTCTTTTTGAGAAGCAGCTAACTAAGAATATCAAGCTTGGTTTAGGGACAAGGCTTGAGTACATCTCTGTTAATAGTCTTTCACAACAATATGCTTCTGAAATTGATCTTTCAGATACAAAGGATATTGTTAGTGGTCTTATCGGATCATTTGCCTATCAATTTGAAGAATCAAGTGAAGAAGGACTAAGAACGAATGGAGCGATTTCAATTCATTTACTCCCCTCTTTTAACCAACAAGACCTCTTCTTTAAAAGTATTGTGAACGCACAGCTCGCACGAGATCTTTATCGTAACCAAGACGGAGCTGCACACCGTCTATCGGGAAGAATTACACTGGGCTACGCTTCTGAGCAGACACCATTTTATGAACGTCTCCAGGGAGGTGGAAATGGAACAATTAGAGGTTTTGAATACGGCTCAATCAGTAAGGATGGCCAGCTTGGATCAAACTCAATGGTCTCGGCCAATCTAACCTATAGCATGCCTATTTATAAAGACGTCTTTAGTGGTGTTCTTTTTCTAGATGCTTTTAGTCCTGGTGATAGCTCATTTGCTCTTGATGACTTTAGACTTGTCGGAGGTCTTGGCCTAAGGGCAAAAATGGATGCTGGTTTTGTTTCTGAAACATTTGAGGCAGGTCTAACAATTCCACTAATTAGTAAAGACGGCGACATAACAAAACCATTCTATTTTATTATCGGGGAATACGACCCTGCTTATAACCTATAAGGAGATTAAATATGACTATAAATCAATTATCTCAACTTATTACGGCCTTGGCCTTGCTAGGCTCCTTAGGAGTCCAAGCAAAGAGTCTAGAAGTCTGTGAAAGACTTCAAAAGGACATCAAGCTTGAAGAAGTCGATTTTCAAGAAGCACTAAATGATGCACATGACCTGTCAGGCTCTTCAAAGCATTGTAAGGCAGCAAGAAGCTATCAATTGGCCCTTGTAAAGGATCAGAAGCTTGCCCTTGATCAAGGTGTTGATATTAAATTACTCAACGAGCTCTATAAAGGAAACTTCTTAAATGACTATGCGAATTTCTCACTGTCACTAAAGAAGCTTGTTAAGAATCACCCTCAATCAGAGACGATTCACTACCAACTTGCAGATCTCTACAATCAGAACTTACCTACTGATATAAAAAATATGCCCATTGGAAATTTCGTCAAGGCCGATGGAAGTGCTAACGATATCGTCAATGAAGCAATTATGATTCAGGAAGACTTCTTAAAGAATTACCCTAGCTCAATAATGGCCAATGACATCTCAAATAAGCTAAATAACTCAAAAACGAAGCGATTAGAGAAAACTCTATCAGACTTTAAATATGAAATTTGGCTTAATAAAAAGTCCAAAGACAAGGATATCTATGAATATCAAGCGGCCCTCTTAATGGAGGAAGTCGCCTCTAATGAAGATGGCCGAGTAAAGGCACAGGCCCTTTTAGAGTTATTTGAATTATATAGTGACCATCAATCGAAGCTAACAGATGCGAAAGAAAGGATGGCACAAATCGCTTATCTTTTAATAAGCGAAAGTGAGAATGTAAAAAGTCGTGAAATCAAGAGAGTTAATAAAGAACTTAAGAAGTCACAAGTTAAAATAACAAAAGCTGACGAAGACCAGTTAAATCAGGAAATCCAAGAAGTAAGTGAGATCAAAAAGTCTCTTCTTAGTGACGCTGATTTAAAAGAGTTAATTAAGAATAAGAAAGGCCGCGACCGTTCAATCTTTATGCCGATTGAGTTTTCTGACTCAGAGAAATCGCTGATGCTAAGAACTCTAGGAGTTGTCGGTGTGATGATGGCATTTGATAAGCCAATGATGGATTTTGTTCAAGACAATAAGAATGACACACTAACAACGATTACTGACTTTACAAATAATTACGGTGAAGCAGCTGGTCTTGTTCCACTAGTGGGAGCATCTATGGCCATAGGCCTCGTCTTTAAAAATGACCAATTCAAGCGTGCAGCAGTTAGAAGTGTTGGTGCCGTTCTCATTGGGCAACTGGCTACGCAACTTCTTAAGTCACTAAGTTCTCGTGCTAGACCTCGTGAAGGAAAAGGGCCTTACCACTTTGATGGTGTAAATTTTGGTCGAAATAATACGTCATTTTCTTCGGGACACTCAGCAGGAGCCTGGTCAGTTATGACGGTTTTTGCGACAGAGTTTAAAGACACTAAGATTGTTCCAATTGCAGCTTATTCACTAGCAGCACTAACAAGTTTTGCACGAGTTTATAAGAATGCTCACTGGTTCTCAGATGTGACTCTAGGAGCACTAATTGGATGGGTTTCCGGTAAATTAATGTATAAATTATTTGATAAAAAACAAGACGGCCCAGTAACATTTACGCCTGTAACTGGTGACCTAAACGGTGGTGCGGTAACATACAAAGTAGAAGGACAAAAGGATCTTAGGGCCTGGCCAATTGACTACTATAAATTAGTATTTTCACCAGAACCTAAAGAATAACAAAGCTTAAGGAAGTTAATTGAAAGCTATTTTCACTCTAATATTCACAATAATCATTGCTCTAGGTACTAATACTAGTACCTGGGCATTTGATTTTGTTGTCGAGGAAAATCACGCCGTTTTAAGAGATATCGAGAGTCTCGTAAATAAGAGATGGCACAACCTCGAAGAGCTTCAAGATAATCAAGAATGGATTGATACTCAACTTAAGCTTCAATACTTTGGTACAATATATCAAAAAGGATGGACTGGACCTAAGGTTCAAAGAAGTATCTACCCCACTATTAACGGACAATTTCTTGTGGTGGATTCAATTACATTAAATGCGCCAGTTTTAGAACAGATGGCCTATATAGGAGTTAATTTTCTTTTTAAAACAATCCTACCTGTTGTCCAAGGCTCACCTATTGAAGAGAGAAAGTTTTCAAAGGTAACAACAGTTAGTTCTTATGAACAGGCCATAAACCTGAATCATATGAAGGTTAACGAGCTGCCACTGACAAGAGAGAAGCTTAATCAATTAAGTGATGGTGAGCAGATCAATACAGTTCTTATGAGCGGATTTGCAACACGTATGAATTTAATCTGGTTGGATTTTCTTGACGTCGTTATCCCCATCTTAGATCGCTTTGGGCCTAAGGCAAAATTTAAGGTCATGAAGTCTCTTGACATTACAATTGAAAAAGCTGCCCATGATATTGCATTGATTACAATTAAGAACTTAAGTGAAAGATCAAAAGGCCTAGGCTCAGGGCTAAGTATTTTCTTAGATGAGGTTATCGATCTTCCAATTTCAATTGGAATTAATGGATCTAATGGCTACTCTCCTATCGTATTTAACTACAAGAAGAGAGAGCGTAAAATTAACGAAATTGTCTATAAAGTAGATCTGAGTACCCAAGAAGGACTTGATGCCTACCTAAGTTTTCTTAGTCAGGATTTCTCAAAGCTTCAAGATCTTGAAGAAGCTAGAAATAAGAGCGTTGATCTTTATATTCAAAAAGAAGGCGATGTCAGAAATAGTGAGTTCAATTGGGGACTGAATCTATTGCTTTGGAAATCTGGTGCACGCTACATAAAAGAAGATGGAAAGTACACGACTACATTTAATAATGGAGATGCCTACAATTACGACATCGTTGAGCACAAGAAGATTACTGATCACAAAGGATTTTCCGGAGCTGAAAAACGCAGCTTTGAAGTTAAAGCAATAATCCCAACCAACGTTGATGCTACTTCAAGCTTCAGTATGGAGCTTAGTTATTCTTACGTTGATGAAATCGCAACAGGAAAAGAGCTAAATAAAGAGGCCGATCTTCTCTATGAAAGATACCTCGACAATGGCATGAGAATCGATTTTGATAGAAAGAAGAAATACGGCAAGGTTCAAATTTACTCTTCATTGATATTTTCGACAAAGGCGATTTCAAAGCTTATTCATACAGAGGACTTTGACCTATGGGAGTCCATAGCTCTTGCCTTTGATTATACAAACTCACTAATTTGGATTGATGAAGGAAAGAGACGACAATTTGAAAGAAGTAACTATGTTTACGAAGACTCCCATAATGGACAAACAAATCGCCTTTCTCAAAGAGAAAAGAAAAAACTTAAGCAGTTAGAGAATCTAAAATTGGCAAAAAAGATCTATCGTATACTCGATAGACTACGCTCTAATGAATTAACAAAAGATAAGGCAACTCTACTCGTTGAAAGTCTTAGAAGATCAAAGCTTGGACCAAAGCTACAACGCACGATGGTCAATATCATTGGCCTAAACGACCTTATGGGACAAGGTTATATTAGAGGAACTATCTATTAAACTTTAAGTTTTCTAAGTTTCTTTCCATGTAGGTAACAATTTTGGCCATGATCCTGAACAATTCCACAGGCCTGCAAGAAAGCATAGATAATCGTACTTCCCACAAAGCGGAATCCCCTCTTTTTCAAATCTTTTGAAATTTTATCACTTAACTCAGTCTTAGAAGGATAATCTTTTAGACTTGCAAAGGTATTATAAATTGTCTTTCCATTGGTGAATGACCAAATATACTTATCAAAGCTTCCAAATTCTTTTTGAACTTCGAGAAAATATTTAGCATTCGATACCGTTGACTCAACTTTTAGGCGATTTCTAATAATTCCTGGATCTAACAAGATCTTTTCAATCTTGGCAGGAGTGATCTTAGAAACTTTCTTTACGTCAAAGTTATAGAAAACCTTACGATAATGATCTCTTTTGTTAAGAACAGTTTCCCAGCTTAGGCCGGCCTGTGCACCTTCTAAAATGAGGAATTCAAAGAGAGTTCTATCGTCGTGAACAGGTCTTCCCCACTCTTTATCGTGATAATCGACATATTGTTTATTGGATAACTTTAACCATGCGCATCTTTCTTTCATAAGAAGTATTATAAACCTTTTTTTAATTCTAATTAAGGATTAAAATAAACATTCATGTACTTTCAGAAAGGATAATAAATGAGTAAAGTAGTCAAAAACTTAAGCTTCTGGGTACTCGTCGCAGGTGTACTTGGATATATTTTAGGATCAATCTTTGGTGATCCACTTTGGGCAACGTCAAAAAACCCACCAGATATTTATCAAATAATCGTCATGATTAAAGATGTCTTCATCAGCTCTCTTAAGATGATGATTGCACCAATGATCTTCTTCTCCCTAATTGGAGGGATCATTAGTATTGGTGAGATCACAAAACTTAAGTCCATGGGAATGGTGACAATTACTTACTATATCTCAACGACAATCATTGCAATCATTATTGGACTAACAGCAGTCTTCTTTATCCACCCTTGGAAAGATTCAGGTGTGACAATTAAAACAAAAGATTCAATTCAGCAGCAAAAACCTGCAAAGTTTATTGCTGAAGGCTCAAACTCAATTCCACTTGTTATTAAGAATGTTTTTACTACAGCACTTGTCAATCCATTCCATGCCCTAGCAAATAATAATATCCTTGGGATTGTAACTGCAGCACTACTTCTAGGCTTATCTTTACTTATTGTTCATCATACCTCGAGTCCCCTTTATCAAATCGTTAAGGATCTCAATATCGTCATTAATCGGGTCCTTCACTGGATCATTAATTTGAGTCCAATAGGTATTTTTGCCATCGTCTTTGATTTTAAAGTCAAAGTATCAGGAGATATCTTTTCAGAACTTCTCTCATTTGCCCTCTTAGTTTTCGGTGCAACAATGGTTCATGGACTTCTAGTTCTGCCATCGATTGCTTGGTTCTTTGGTGGATTAAACCCAATAAAGCTATTTAAGAAGACTGCAAGGCCTTTACTTCTTGCTCTCTCAACAGCGTCGAGTTCTGCAACTCTCCCTGTAACAATGCAAACTTGTGAAGAGGAATTAGGCGTTTCAAAAGGTGTTAGTGGGTTTGTTTTTCCACTAGGTGCCACAATGAATATGGATGGGACGGCCCTGTTTGAAGGGATTGCAGCGATCTTCTTAGCAAACCTTTATGGAGTCGAGCTTTCAGGAGTTGCAATGTTTTCCATCTTCTTTATGGCCATGCTCTCTTCAGTAGGTGCCCCAGGAATGCCGTCAGGTTCAATGTCAGGGATGCAGATGGTGCTTTTGGCCGCGGGGATTCCACTAGAAGCAATTGGTATTCTTCTGGTAATTGAAAGGCCTCTGGACACCTTTAGAACGGCCGTAAACGTTGAAGGTGATATAATTGGAGCAGTTGTTACCCAAAGATACTTAGATAAGAAATTAACATAAAAACAAAAGGCCGCATGAAGCGGCCTTTTTTATTGGAGTCTAAGAAAGTTTATTTTTATTTTACAACAACATCAAATGCTAAACTAACTTTATCATCAATCGCTTTATCACCAAGGCTCTTAAAGAATGAAGCAGATCCATACTTAAGACCAAAATCTGTACGATTAAACTCTAGTGAACCAACGAAGTTCTTACCTTTTTGAGCGGCCAGAAACTTAACTTCTTTAGTCTTTCCTAAAATTGTAAGGTCAGCTGTTACAGTGAATCCTTCAACTTTTTTAATATCAAGAGTAGCTGTTGGGTACTTAGTTACATGAAAGAAGTCTTCATTTTTTAGGTGTGCATTTAATTTATCTAACCACTCACCTTGAAGGTCTGTTGCAGTAAAAGAGTTCATATCAACAACAACCTTACCTGATACAAGTTGACCTTTCTCAAGCTTAACATCACCAGACTTAATCTTAACTGTACCGAAGTGACGACCTGTTACCTTAGTACCTTGCCAGAAAACTGTTGATTTTGAAGTATCAATTTTTTCTGCGTTAGTTGCAAATACAGTAAATACCGCAAGGGCGAAAACCATAAATTTACTCATAATATTCCTCCGTTTGAATTATGAAATTATTTTTAAAATATCTTAACAAAATACAGAGGAAAATAAAGATCATTATTAGCGACATCTTGTGCTATAATTCGACCATGATGTGGATAACAATTGAACAAATAAAATGTCTTCAGGCCTTAGAAAAAGCAGGAAGTTTTACAAAGGCTGCCTCAGAGCTTTCAAAGGCAAAGTCAGCGGTAATTTACTCAATTAACAATCTCGAGGAACAAGTGGGATTTGAGCTAGTTGACCGTTCATCATATAGGCCAACGATCACTGCCAAGGGACAAGAGTTTTTAAGCGAGGCACTAAAACTCACAAAACAGTATGATGAACTCATTCACAAAACTCAACAAATCTCATCAAATGTTGAGACGAGATTATCAATTTCAGTCTCAGGAATTTATGGCCTAGATAGATTATATCCAATTATCAAAAATGCCATGGCCCGCTACCCTTCCACAGAAATTATTCTTGAAAGAGAAGTACTTAGTGGTGAAAAAATGCTTCTAAACGACAGGGTCGATCTAGCAATTTTCGAAGATCTCTCTAGTATAAAGAACTTTGATTATAAAGTTGTTGGTAAAGTTGATATGTATCTTGTGGTGGCCAAGGGTCATCCATTTCTAGACCTTCCAAAAAAACAGCAAAACTTTAAAAGCTTGGCACAGTTTCCACAGATCATTCAACGAAGTACTATTCCAGATGACGCCACAAGTATTGGCGTTATTGAAGAATCACTCAAGTGGAGGGTGACAGATACGCCGTCTAAGAAAGAGATTATTCTCAATGGATTTGGTTGGGGAAGACTTCCCTGCTCGTTAATTGAAAAAGAACTGAAGAAAGGCCAGCTCATCCATTTAAAGCACCTCGAATCAAAAGTTCCTGTCACATTTTGCTTAGGACATAAAAAAGAGCACCACTTAGGAGAGGTCGCCCAATTTATCTGGGATTCTTTCTAAAATAGCGCAAATAAATTACCTGATTCTGGCATTTTTTCCCATTTCTTAAGCATTTAGTGCTAAGTTGCAGCATTAATATTGTTAAAATCAAGGTAAGAAATGAAAACTGTTTACATAGGTAATCTCAATTACAAGATCACTTCTGAGCAACTTAAAGGTATCTTCTCACGCTATGGACGCGTTCAAGATGTAAACCTTCTAACAATCCCTGGAACTCAAAAGAGCAAGGGTATCGCTTTTATCAAAATGCAAAATGAACAAATGGCACAAAAAGCAGTCGATGGACTTGATGGTTCGATGCTTGATGGTAGAACTGTAAAAGTCTCTATTGCCAAAGATAATTTCGAAGAGCAGAAGAAACGCAAGAAAGAAACGAAAGCTAAAGTGGAAAAAGAAGAAGCTCAAGAGATCATTATTGAAAAGAAGAAAGCTCGTCGCCGTCGCGGTCTCAATGAATTATTCGAACACTTAGGAAAGAAATAATGACGAATAACGATATCTTAAAAAAACTTCGTATTGCCCTTTCTCTAAAAGACTTTGAAATTATCGAGATCTTAAAACTTGTTGATTTTGAAATGACAAAGACTGAGCTATCAGCATTATTTCGCAAAGATGATCACCCAAATTACAAAGAGTGTGGAGATCAAGTTCTAAGAAAGTTTCTAAACGGTCTAATCATCAAGAACCGAGGAACACGCGAAGAGAGAGAGGCCAAAGCTCAAGCATATAAAGCTCAGGCGAAACCAGCAGCAAAAACACCATTTAAGAAAAAGGCAAAAACAGATGCTCCATATAGGAAAAAACAATACTCTAAAAGTCCTAAAAAAACTTCATAACGGCTATAGTTTAATCGATGAAGAAAATATTCAGGAAGTATTTCTTCCAGAGAATTTCGCACCCTTAAAGATTGAAGTTGGTTCAAAAGTTAAGGCCTTTGTTTATCCTGATACACAAGGGGAATTAGTAGCAACGACTGAACTTCCAGTTGCAGTTGTTGGTGAATATGCCCTACTCGATGCCATAGAAATCCAAGACTTTGGGGCCTTCTTTGACTGGGGAACATCCAAAGACCTTCTCGTTCCAGGTAATGAACAGAAAATCAAAGTTAGAAAATTTGAATCCCATATTGTTCGTATCTGTAAAGAAGATGGAACAGGCCGTATCTTTGGAACAACAAAACTTGGAAAGTATATTGAGTCTTCTGATTTCGATATTACAGTAGGCGATGAAGTTGACGTATATCTCGCTAAAGAAAGTGAATTAGGTTTTAGAGTTATCGTAAACAAGAAATTCATTGGTATGATTTATAAGAATGAAATCTTTCAACGTGTCTCTTGTGGAAAATACTATAAAGCATTTGTAAAAAAGCTTCGTGAGGATGGACTTGTTGATGTCGCCCTCCAAGAACAAGGTGTAAAGAATCTTGTGGATTCAAAAGATATTATTATCGACTTCTTAGAAAGAAATGGTGGTTCCTCATTTTTAAATGATAAGAGTTCTCCGGAAGATATTAAGAACTTCCTTAATATGAGTAAGAAGACCTTTAAAAGAACGATTGGAATGCTTTATAAAGACAAGAAGATTACTATTTCAGACAGTGGAATCAAGTTAAATCAATAACAAAAAGAAAGGCCCACAAAATGTGGGCCTTCTTTTTTAAGTACTCAAATATATAATTTAAAATTAACCTTGAACTACTTTTACATTTACGGCACATGGACCTTTAGGACCTTCACCTAATTCGTATTCTACGCTATCACCGTCATTTGGCTCTCCACCTTGAACTGAAGAAATGTGGAAGAAAAGATCTCCACCGTCATCTTTTGTGATAAATCCAAAACCTTTAGCTGAATTGTAGAATTTAACTTTACCTGTACTCATTTAATTAACCTCGTAAAAAATTTTTTTTCGTTAAAGAGATTTTACCTCAGTGTTCCCATAATTCCTAAGAAAAAAGGAAAAAAAATTTATTTTGCTGATCCTTGTCACTTAGATAAACGCGATGCTTCAAAATGTGCTCTAAACGTATTCTCTAAGTCACTGATTTTATAGGTTTCTTTATTTGCCTTTGTTCCCCATATAGCACCAGGCCAAGAACGATCATTTTCATAACGACAGATTATATGCACATGAAGCTGGGGAACCATATTCCCAAGGGCCCCAATATTTAATTTTTGAGGAGCATACTTACCTGTAAGAAAGCGACTAACCTCATTAATCTCCTCTAGTAAAGTCACTTGATCTTCCCACGAGAGCTCATGAATTTCACGAATCCCCTCACGTTTTGGAATAATAACGGCCCACGGATTTTCCGTATCCGGTAAGAGCATAACTTTTGAAAGCTTCATATCATCTATTTCAATTAAGTCTTTTTTTAAAACTTCGTGTAGTTTAAACATCGATACCTTCTTTCTTCTTTATTGATTTTACGGCCCTATATGCCGTCGAAAAACAGCCTTGTAAGAGATAGCCACCTGTTGGTGCTTCAAAGTCTAGCATCTCTCCAACAAAGTAATACTGGTTATTTTTAATAGCAGACAAATCATCATTTAAATTTTCAAAGCAGACACCGCCAGAAGTGGAAATGGCCTCTTCGATTGGTCTCGTTCTTCTTACTTCAATCGGACAATCCTTTATCGTCATGGCCAAGTACTCAATATTTTCTTGGGCCCTTGTGCGATCGAGAACCTCATAAAGTAAGGAAGTAGCAATCTTATCTAAGCCTAATTGCTTTCTTAGTCGATTAGTTAGAGAATCCTTACTTCTTTTTGAAAGCTTTTCTATGACCTCTTCTATTCTTAGATCAGGTTTAAAGTCGATATGAAGATAAGCGCTTTGAGTCTTTTCTAATTCATCACGAAGTCCATTTGAGATTGCATAAACAGCACCACCTTCAACACCATAAGGAGTGAGCATAATCTCTCCTCTTGCACTTTGAGTTTCATTAAAGACAACAATATTCTTAACAAATCCACGATCAACTTTTTCTTGAAAGTGTTTTGACCAATCAATTTCAAATCCACAATTCATGGCCTTTAAAGGAGCGGTTGTTACCCCGAGGGCCTCAATATAATCCATCCATAATCCATCACTTCCGGTCTTAGTCCAACTACCACCACCCATTGCAAGTATGTAATAGTCAGCTTTCTGGGCCTTATCGCTATGATCATGCTTAAAAATCAGATCACCATCTGGCGTAATATTTGTAAGGGAGTGCTTTAGATGCAGATGAAAGTTTTCATGTGACTTTAGTGTATTCATCCATTGATGTAAGATATCTGCGGCCTTCATTTTCTTTGGAAATACTCTCCCACTTGTTCCGACAAATGTTTCCGTACCAAGGGAATTTGCCCATGAAACGAGATCACTTGCACTAAAGTCTTTTAATAAAGAAATAAAACGCTCTTCATCTTTAAAATATTTTTTTGCAAACTTATCTAGCTCTTCACTATGAGTTAGATTGAGACCACTATTTCCTGCAACTAAGAACTTCTTACCAACACCACCGGTTTGTTCATATAGGTGAACCTCAATTCCCTCTATTCCAGAATTTAATAATTCATAAGCACAGAAGAGGCCGGCGGGGCCTCCTCCAACAATGGCAACGATAACTTGATTTGACATGATAAAATATTATCACGCCAACAAGTTAGAGAAAAGCCTAAGCTGCTTTTGATGATATCGTATCCATATCAATCTTGTAGCGTAAAGCTTCGATCAAGCGGTCAACCTTCTCCTGAGATATAGGTTCTTTTCGACGAGAATCATTGATTAAATCATTCCATGCTATCACATGATCAATGACATCTAAGTCCATATCATTGAGTTTAACCAAGGCCAGTGGCCAATTTTCGAAGCTGCGATTTTCAATCTCACGATCCGTGAGTAAATTCACATTCTGATGGCGAGGATCCAAAATAATTTTATTATATGTGTAGATAACATCATCTTTCTTACCTTCAATAACCTGAAAGAAGAAACCACTATTGTACATTAGAACACCTGTCACATCTCTAGCGTTATTATTTCTAAACGAAGAAGAGACAATCTTATCCAAGTCTTTCTCTGGCTTAAAGTCACCAGTTTTTTCGCTGATATAAATGATTTGATATTCTTTGCTCATAGAAACCACCTTGCTGCATATTTACTTTTATTATAGATGTTTAAGAGTCCAAATGAAGACAAGAATGCTTAAATTGCAGCTTAATAATGAATCATTTCATTCCACTTGAGAGTTGCTGTAATTCAGAAAAAACTTAAGCATCTTACGATAAAAGTAATACCTCAAAAGTTCTGCATGCTGACCTTTTTTTACAACGGCAAACTTTATAATGGCATCGTCTTCACAATCACTATAAGTCTTTATTGTCGTTTCCTTTCCTCTGACAAACCAAGTAGCATTAGTTCTATTGTCATCAGACTGGGAGTTGCAGCGATTGTGATAAATCCACTTCTCCACAGCTTCTTGGGCCCCGACATGGCCAAAAGGATGTTCTGGATAATAATCCTTTCCAGCAAAAGGAATCGTTTTATCCTTTGTTCCATGAATATGAAAAATAGGAATGGCCCTTACTTCAGGACAAGGGTCCTGTTCAACGATCACTTCACCATTTTCATCACGAAGATCTAGTGTTGCTCCCAACACCCCTATTGCTGTAACGTATTCAGGATAAGTACAGGCCATCTTAAACGAAAGAAAACCACCGTTAGAGTGACCAAAGAAATAGATACGACTCATATCAACGCGATCAAAACGAGGATCATTTGCGATATAGTCGATGAGATTTTTTATATAAAGAGTGTCGTCAACTCCTGTCTGATAAAAATCACAACAGAAATTCCCGCCATTCCAGAAACGCTCCCCTTCGGGATTTTTGCGCCCTTCAGGTGTAAGAATCATAAAACCTAACCTGTCCTTATGAAATGAAAGTCGAGTTAGAAGATATTGAAGGAAGATTGAGCTGGTATAAGCATGAATATTTACCACTAGTGGCCACTTTTGCTTTGAGTAATAACGACGTGGTAATTCCAAGAGTGCAGCAGGATGCCCATCATCAGAGATCTTAATTTTATAGGTAGTCTGAAAATGCGACTGATGTGCATCGACTTGGACAGTCTTAAATAAAAAGAAGATTATCGCCACGAGCGTGGCCCAGAATTTCATCTCTAGCTCCTTGTAATATCAGTATCATACTGTTCGCCCAAGCCCACTTCTAGTAAAGTTAGACAGCTCTAAGCAAAAATAATATTCATTTAACAGTCCAGTAAATCCATGGACTAATCGCATTAAATAGTTTAAGGTGAAGCCGTTAATTCATTGAAAATTTAAATAAGAAGGATAATTTATGATTTCCACTTCCAATGTTAGTTTAAGCTTTGGTGGCAAGAAGCTATTTGAAGACGTTAATATCAAATTTACGCCAGGTAATTGCTACGGTTTAATTGGTGCCAACGGTGCTGGTAAGTCAACGTTTATCAAGGTTCTTTCTGGAGAAGTTGAACCTAATACAGGAACAATCAATATTACTCCAGGTGAAAGACTTTCTATTCTTAAGCAGGATCACTTTGCTTACGAAGAAGAACAAGTTCTTCAAGCTGTTCTAATGGGTAACGAAAAGCTTTACTCAATCATGAAAGAAAAAGATGCCATCTATATGAAAGAAGACTTCAGTGATGAAGATGGAATGAAAGCAGCAGAACTTGAAAGTGAATTTGCTGAAATGAATGGTTATGAAGCTGAGTCTGAAGCAGGGATTCTTCTTTCAGGCCTTGGGATTGGAACTGAATACCACTACAAATATATGAAAGAGCTTACAGGACCTGAAAAAGTTAAGGTTCTACTTGCTCAAGCACTTTTTGGATCTCCAGATATCCTTCTTCTGGATGAGCCGACAAACAACCTTGATATCAAGGCCATTCAGTGGCTTGAGAACTTCCTTCTTAACTATGAGAAGACAGTTATTGTTGTATCCCACGATCGTCACTTCCTAAATAAGGTATGTACACATATTGCAGATATCGATTTTGGTAAGATTACAACGTATGCTGGTAACTACGACTTCTGGAGAAAGTCTTCAGAGCTTGCTCAAAAACTTCGTGCTGATCAAAATAAGAAAGCAGAAGACAAGGCCAAAGAACTTAAGGCCTTCATCCAAAGATTCTCTGCCAACGCTTCGAAGTCATCTCAAGCGACTTCAAGACAAAAGCAACTTGAAAAACTTGAGCTTAATGACCTTCCAAAGTCGACAAGAAAATATCCATTTGTACAATTCGATCCTAAGCGTGAAGCAGGAAAAGAAATTCTACGTGTTGATGGAATCACAAAGACAATTGATGGAGTAAAACTTTTAGATAATGTTACTTTCATGATTAACAAAGACGATAAGATTGTTCTTCTTGGTGAGAACGATGTTGCTAAGTCAACTCTTATGAAAATCCTTATGGGAGAAATGGAGCCAGATTCAGGTTCTGTTGAATGGGGTGTAACAATCACTAAGTCCTACTTCCCTAAAGATAACTCAAGCTACTTCATGGATGGTAAGAACGATCTTGTGAACTGGCTAAGACAATACTCAGAAGATAAGGATGAGACATTTATTCGTGGCTTCCTTGGTAAGATGCTTTTCTCTGGAGAAGAGGCCCTTAAGAAGACTAATGTTCTTTCAGGGGGAGAAAAAGTTCGTTGTATGATGTCAAAGCTTATGCTTTCTGGAGCCAACGTTCTTCTTGTTGACGGACCTACAGATCACCTTGACCTAGAAAGTATCACGTCAGTGAACGAAGGCTTCACAAGATTTAAAGGTAACCTAATCTTTACTTCTCATGACCACGAGTTCATTCAAACGGTAGCAAACCGTATTATCGACCTTGACCACACAACTGGAAAGGTAATTGAAGATAAGTACGTTAGCTATGATGACTACTTAGCATCAAAAGCATAATCAATTTCAAATACTAAAGGCCTCTTATGAGGCCTTTTTGCCACTTTTACCTTATTACAAGGTTATTTCCTGTAAGAAAATCTTCTAAGCATATAAAATCCCGTAATTAAAAATGTAAGAAAGTAAATTTCCTTAGCTAAACAAAATTTTAATTTCAAAAAAGTCATCCCACGCGCTAGAAATTGCCAAATTCAGTTAAAACTCAGAGGGAGATTTTATGAAAAAATTGGTTCTACTACTAGTCCTTACGGCCCTTACAGCAACGACTTTCGCCGCACCGGAAAGAGGCAGAAGAAATAATAATGATGACGAGTTAAGAAATCGTCGCTCGCGTGATGCTCGAGATAGCAGATATAACAGAGACTCGCGCCGAAATAGACAACGCGATAGAAGATATGATGATCGTCGCAGTGACCGAAGATATGATGACAGACGTTACGATGACAGACGCTACGACGACAGAAGATATGACGATCGTCGAACAACAAGACCTGATCCGACACGTGCTTACCGCCGCTACCGTCACACACCAAACCGTGACTATGTAAGACACAACCGTCGTTGGACAACGGCCCGTGATTACCACAGAACAGTAAGACCAATCTATGTTTACAATAACCGCTGGCTAAGAGTTCGTGTCTCTTATGTTGATGGTTACTACTGGGATTATGATTATCCATACTTTATCTACAACGGCTACCGTCATCGTTATAGCGCGTATGATACGTGTAACTACGAGCTTGTTGATAGTTGGAGCGATTCAGTTGAGAGAACTTTCTACACATACTCATGTTCGACAGGCTATGACCTATGTGCAGATCTGCGTGATGAGCTGAATGATTATGAATACGATTACCGTTATTTCTGTGCCGAAAGATATAACTGGTAGATTCAATACTTATATAAGGGCCACAAAAGTGGCCCTTTCTTATTTTCGAATGAATCGATTAAATGAAGAAAATGAAATTAAGATTGAGAGAACGATGATTAGAATAGCAAAGCCGAAAATTTCAACAGAGCTGAAAATATAATTTAAATCGAATTGAAGTTTTGCAACAGCATAAGTCACAAGCTGTCCTAAGGTAATCCCTACCACAACAGCACTCACAGACATTAAGGCCATCTCTTTCATAATGGACTTTCTAATCTCACTAAAACGAATCCCAATAATATTAATAAGAGAGATATCTTCTCGACGAGATTCTAATTGGTGGGCAATGAGTGAGTAGATCACAAGAAGTCCCACAAGAAAGACAATGAAACTCATGGTAACGAGAATCTTTGTGATACTCTCCATTATAGTGGCAACTCTTTTAAGAGAGCTTTGAATATCAATTAATGACACATTTTGAAACCTGGCCGCAAAGTCAGATTGAAGCTGATCATTAACAACTCCATCACCTTTTCCAATGGCAGCAATGAAAGTCTTTGGTGCATCTTCGAGTACCCCAGGCCCAAATGAGATAAAGAAATTTGGCAAGAAGCTCGTCCAACGAATTGAGCGTAAGCCTACAACTTTAGCAATAATTGGCATCCCTAGAATATTGTATTCTAATTCATCACCAAGGTTAATTCCCAGTCGACTCGCATAGCGCTGTTCTAATGAAACTTCCGCAACATCATCAGTTTCAAAATCAAAGTGCTTAGGCATTCGTCCTTCGACAATCTCCTCACCTCTTACAAGATGATCGCGGTAACTTAAGTTAGCACTGCGATTGCGACTACGTTGTTCTCTTTGTTCCTCACGAGTGAGATCACTAAGTTTATCAGGGTTATAACCTTCACCATTAATCTTTACGAGTCGCCCACGAACCATTGGACTGATATTGAGAAGTTCTAATTTTTTATCTGAGACAAAAGTTTTTAGATCCTCAACTTGTTCAGGTTGAATATCGAAGAGGAAATAAACAGGGCGCTCCTCGGCCGGCATCGAAAGCTCTGCACCAATGATATTCTTTACTGAAGGAATAAGGGTCATGAGACTCGTTGAAATGAACAGACATAAGAAGATAAACAAAGTTGAAATCTTATGACGAGTCACGTACTTAAAGGCCATATTAGATGATAAGCTAAGTTTTGGATTAAGTTTTCCAAGCCAAGAAAGAACAAAACTTCCCACAGGAAAGAAGACCCCCACAATTAGAAGGAAGACTGCAATGAATGCACTGCCAACAATTAAGCTTTCAGATAAGTAGATGGCCATTACCCAATAGAAAATTACAATTGGAATAAATAGCAAATAATCATAGAAGTTCTTTGAAAGGCTCGTATCATGATCAAAGAGTGCCTTTTGATCAACTCTTAAATAAGGAATAATAAGAGCTGGGGCCAAGACAATAGTTGAGGCAACACCAACGGCCATTGTGACAAAGAAAGTAGAAAGATTAAAATCTAGCTCAAAATTAATTCCTAAATTTCGACTAACCATGCTCTGAATAACAGGACTAAATGCCGTCCCAATCGCAATTCCTAAAAGTGAACCAAATAGGCCTAGAAAGAAAAGCTTTAATGTATAGATCTTAAAGATATCCTTCTTCTTCATGCCAATAAAGCCAAGAATCGCTAGATCCTTTCTTCTCTTTAAAAGGAATCCTCTAAAGAGGTAGATGAGGCCAAGACCTGCTAGAAATAGTCCACACAGCGAAACCAGCCCAAGAAAGTCTGCGAGATAATCCATTGAACGCCCCACTCTTTCAGAGTTAGACTGAGGAGAGCGGATGCGAATTGAAGAGTCAATGATTTTAGCTTTTAAATCCTTTTCTGCTTTAATAAGTTCTTTGTCGCTTAACTCTTTTGCCATCTTAAAGTGTAGGCTTCGCCAAATTGTACTACCAGGTTTGATAAGATCAGTAGAATCGAGGACTTCATTTTTCAGATAGAGTCTTGGAGCAAGTTGCCCCATGGAAAAACCGGCCGAACCATCTTCTTCGACAATTCCCGCGACTTTAAATATTTTAGATCCAATCTTTATCTCCTTGCCTACATCAAGTCCAAGTTGACCAACAAGTTCAGGATAAATAAAGACTTCATTATCTTTAATTTCCCTAAAGCTCTTACCTCTTTTAGAGATGATATCGCCGTAGAATGGAAAGCCAGTTCCAAGACCTCTGATATTAACGAGTCGACTTTTTTCGCCGTTAAAGAGCATCGAATAAAGTGAGCGGTTGCGAGTCATCTCACTATAGTCGAGATTAGATTTTGCAATCTCTAAGCTATCTTTTGTAATGGCAATACGTGAACTCACGGAAATATCAGAACCGAGAAGTGTTTTTGATTTTGCTGTAAGCGCACTATCAAAAGAAGACTTAAAAACTTCAATAGTTGAAAGGCCAACCATTCCTATCGAGAGATTTAGAATAAAGATGATAAAGAACATTGGAGAGCTTCTAAGCTCTCGCATAACCATTTTAAGCTTCAAGACTTAGCACTCCATTTTCTAAGTGATAGATCTTCTCACACCTCTTTGCTAAATCCTTATCGTGAGTGACAAGAACAAGGCTCATCTTTTCATCACGAACAATATCAAAAATGAGATTCATGACTTCATCACCTGTATTCTCATCAAGGCTTCCACTTGGCTCATCTGCCAAAAGAACACCAGGGTGAGTTACGAGAGCGCGAGCAATGGCAATTCGCTGCTTCTCTCCACCACTTAACTGATTTGGAAAATGCGTCTTTCGGTGACTCATCCCTACTTTTTCAAGAAAGTAATCCACACGACTTTTATCAGAAACACCATTAACCTCAAGAGGAAGCAGGACGTTTTCATATGCATTTAAGTGTTCTAATAAATGAAATTGTTGAAAGACCACACCAATATGCTTTGCTCGAAGATCAGTGATCTCTTCACTATTTAGATCTTTAAGTGAATTATTGCGATATGAAATATCACCACTAGTGGCATCATCAATTCCACATAAGAGTGAAAGAAGCGTTGATTTTCCACTTCCTGATTTCCCAAGGATTGCGATGGTCTCCCCTTCGCTAACTCCAAGCTCAACACCTTTTAATACATTGAGGATTTCTTCTCCTTGAGAAAAATCCTTTCTTACTTCTTTGAGCGATAATACTAATTCAGTCATTATAAAGCTTTCCTTATAAACGGTGCGACCGTCTTTGCAATAATCTTGTGTCCTTCCTCATTTGGGTGGATGCCATCGTCAATATTATACTGACGCTGTCCTGCTACATCCTTAAGTAAGAATGGAAGTAGTGTAACTCCCTCTTCTTTCTTTAAATCAGGAAACATTCTTTGAAATTCTTTCGTATACTCAGGGCCATAATTTGGTGGGATCTGCATTCCTGCGAGAATAACCTTTACACCCTTACTCTTTGCAAGCTTGATAGCATTTTTTAAATTCTCTTTTGTTGAATGAAGCTTAATTCCTCGTAGCCCATCATTTGCGCCCAAGGCAAGCAACATGACATCAGGCTTTCCTCTTAAAGACCACTTAAGGCGAGAAACAGCAGAAGCAGAAGTGGAGCCACTGATACTTGCATTCATCACTTCAATTTCGATTCCATCTTTTTTTAAAATATCTTTCACAAGATTTGGGTAGGCCTTCTCTGGATCAATTCCATAACCGGCAGTAAGAGAGTCTCCTAGAAAGAGAACTTTCGGCGCAGCAAATGTTGAGAGACTAATTAACAGAACTAGTAAAAATTTATTCATAACAACTCCAATCATATTATTTTAGGGCATCACAGCAAAAATAGCGAAGCTCATTTCGCTTTTTTACAAAGATTTAACAAAGCCTTTATTAATGCTTTGCTGGCCCTCTTTCATCAGTTAAACTAGATAAGTGAGTCAAGGAATCGAGATACTTCAAAATATATTTGGTTATAGTGCCTTTCGCGGCAATCAAGAAAAGATTGTGGAAAGTGTCATTGCAGGAAATAACGCACTGGTCCTCATGCCAACAGGTGGTGGGAAGTCTCTGTGTTATCAAATTCCAGCACTTGCCCGCTTTGGGACGGCCATTGTTATCTCTCCCCTCATTGCTCTTATGAAAGACCAAGTTGATGCCCTTATTGAAAAAGGCGTTGAAGCGGCTTACTTAAACTCATCAATTTCTCATAGTGAACAAGATGATATTGTGGGAAATCTTCTCAATGGAAATATTAAGATTCTCTACGTCTCGCCAGAGCGTATGATGAACGAATACTTTCAGCGAATCTTAGATCGCATTGAGATTTCTCTCTTTGCCATTGATGAGGCCCACTGTGTTTCTCAATGGGGACATGACTTTAGACCTGAGTATATGCAGCTAGGCATGATCACAAAGAAATTTCCAGACATCCCTCGCATTGCTCTAACTGCAACGGCCGGTGAAGCAACACGTGGTGAGATCATTCGCTGCCTAAACCTCCATGGCTCAAATCTCTTTATCAGCTCTTTTGATCGACCAAATATTACTTATGAAGTTCAAAAGAAGACAACGAAAGAAAAAGACTTCTATCGTCTCACGCAATTTGTTCAAGACAATCTTGATGGCCAATCAGGAATCGTCTACTGCCTTTCACGCAAGGGTGTTGAAGAATGTGCAGACAAATTAGTTAAAGCTGGTTTTAAGGCCTATGCCTACCATGCGGGAATGAGTGCCAGTTACCGCGAAAAAGTTCAAGAGAAATTTATCACTCAAAAGAATGTCATCGTTGTGGCAACCATTGCATTTGGAATGGGTATTGATAAGGCCGACGTACGCTTTGTTGCCCATATGGATATGCCAAAGTGTCTTGAGTCCTACTATCAAGAAACGGGAAGAGCAGGACGAGATGGACTTCCTTCTCAAGTTCTGATGTTCTATGGGCTAAGAGATCTTGTTCTTTTAAAAAGAATTGCTAATAAAGGCGTTGGCGCAGCAGCTCGTCGCCGCGTGAATGAAGAAAAGCTTGATGCCATTCTTGGTTTTTGCGAGGCCACAACTTGTCGCCGCGAAGTTCTTCTTAATTACTTTAATGACCCCTATCAGGGCCCATGTGGTAATTGTGATATCTGCTTAAGTGAACAGACTAAGCAGAAGCTTATTAATGCAACTGAAATTGCCAAGGCCGTTCTCACTTGTGTTTATGAAACTGACCAGCGCTACAACGTCCACTATATCGTGGATGTTCTCAAAGGAAATATTTCTGGCGTCATTCAAAAAAATGGCCACCACCATATCACAAGCTTTGGTTATGCAAGTAAAGAAGACGAAGGGTTTCTCTATTCTCTTTGTCGCCAACTAATTGCTCAAGGTCATCTTAAAATGATTATGGATGGAAGCTCAGAGATTAAACTTACTCAATCGGCCATCGATGTTATTGAAGATCGCAAAGAAGTCATGATTCGTGCCGACTTTAAAAAAGGTGCACCAGCATCAAAGTCGTCTGCGACTAAAACAAAAGCAACAAAGAAGAAAGCAGTTCGCAAAAAGGCCACAACTCGCAAGAAAGCTGTCGCCACATATAAGCCTAATGACGGAACAGATAAAACAACGTATGAGAATTTAAAAGTTCTACGATCAAAGCTTGCCAAACAGAAACGCACACAGGCCTTTAAGATTTTTCCAGACAAGACTCTTATGGAGATGGCCGCCCAACGTCCACAAACTCTCGACGACCTCGAAAGCATCTACGGGGTTGGTCCTAAGAAGCTTAAGCGCTTTGGGAAGATTTTCCTTGAGGCGTTAAATGGGGATGCTTAAACTAATTCTTACGCGAAGATAACGATTATATTCATCTATAGAATCCTCTAAATTTAATTTATGTGGTAAAATTACATATAAAGGAGATTCTATGAAAAAAGTATTACTTCAAGGCCTAATTTTGCTACTAGCAAGTATAACATTTGCAGAAGATTATGGTATTGCAAGATACAATACTCTACATAAAGTCACAGGTAGTGGAGGCATACTACTTTTTTTCCCTGACAATGATGATGGAAAAAACCTCCTAAGATATGGACCAGGGACGCTTTATCATAAACAATCTAAAGAATGTGCATCAATCAACTTACTAGATACAGACAAACAACCACTAAAAAAAATAGGCTGCCCAAAGCATGTCTTAGAAAAACTCGAATTAGACAAAAAAATGCGAAAACATCACGATTGGGCCTCTTTTAAAAATGACTTAAAAAACTGTCTACAAAAAGAAGACCTTGTTTGTCTGCGCGGCTTAATTTCTCCAAATGTTGAAATTTCACCAAATGTACCAGGCTTCTTCTTGAAGAAGGAAAAATTATTAAGAAATGAGCTTGAGAAAAAAGATTTCAAACTTATTTTAAACAAACTAGACAACTTCAAAAAATTCGACACAGGCTTTAGCGTTTATTACACTTTAGAGGTCGACTATGAGGCAGCCGACCATAACATTTACATAGGGTCTATAGAATCAAATAACGAAAAGTTTTTAATAATAAAAAGTTTTACTACCAGTTCCGATTAAGGCTCCTGTCAAAAAGATAGAATGAACATCCTTCAATGTAACTTGATAAATTCATTGAATTGAATCCGAATAAGTATAATTATCTTTAAGCGTTTAGTTAATCAGCGATCTCTTCTGGTCGAATATAAATTCCACTTATTCCCCACTTCCCATTAAAAATATCAGATTTTCTAAATCCCATACTGTTATACTCACCGTCGATAGTAAACCTTAAATATTCAACATCATCTTTTGTTTTCAAATTCAACTGCCCAAGTCTATCCACGATATTTTTCAATCGCTTCTTAGTCAGGATATATTCTTTCAAATATAGTCTAGGATGAATCACACTAGATATTTGTGTTTCATATTTAAAATCAGGATTTATAAAGTAATGAATACACTCCTTATTTTTTTCACTTAGTGCACACTTTCTAAACTCATTTACAAGTTCTTTGAGTGAATCATATCCTTTAACATAGAATAATTCTTTCATAACTTTCGCTGGGCAAGCAACAACATTATAAGACTTTAAAGCAATTCCCTCTTGCTCTACTCTGATACAATCTCCTGTCTTGTATCGATAAAAGTATCCTGATAAATTTAAACTACTTTCACGTCTATGAGCATCGGTAAAGAGCTCCTTTTTAATTTCGGGGAAACTATCAGGAATGAAGGCGTAAGATATTAAAACAGGAACATTCATATTAATGTTCCAAAAAAACGATCTAGTATCTTTTTTATAACTATCGAAGAATTCTGGCTCGAGGCCTTTATTCTTACCAGTGCCAGAGTTAGTTCCAAAGACTAACGAAATCCAAAAAATACATAATATAGTTTTTATTAAAATTTTCATATAACCCTCGTTTTATTTAAAACAGTTTTTAGTTTCAATTTTGAACTTTGTATCCAGGTGCTTTTTCGTTGACCTTGCATAAAGAAAATCACAAAGTTTAAAAGCGGTAAACGGAGTTTCCGCCATTTTACTTAAAGAAGTAAATTTACATAACAAGCAAACTCACCATTTGAATTTAACAACTCATTAATCATTACCTTGTCCTCATCTAATAAGTCATCATCACTCTCAAGATACATGATTACATGATCATCCTTCACCTTACTAACTCCGCAACTATCAACGCATGCAAGTTTCTTACCTTCACAACCTAAACTTTTTCCAGCAAATGAGTATTTCTTTCTCAACTCTTCTCTTGTTAGTTTAAATACATCGTCTTTGAACTTAAACACTTCTTTCATTTCATCAACATTTATCCACATATCTTGATTCGACAAAAGTTTTACGCGTCCATTTTCAAACTTCTCCACTACTCCATACGTAAACACAAAATCAGAGTAATGTTCGTTCTTTAGCTTTACATATATCTTAACTTGAACTCCATCCCTTGCACCAGGTTCTTTCTCAAACTTAATTCCTAGTTTCCCAATAGACTCTTTTCCTTTAGCGCTCTTAAATATATTAGCGACATAGATATTCTCAATATTCAAATCAATTTTAGAAATGATGTAGCCAGGACTCTCTCCAAACTTTTTCTTAAATAAATAACGCTGCCTCCTTTCGCAGTCTGTATACTCTTCAAGGTTTTGATTTTTTTTAAGACTACTCACGCAGCTAGAAATATATATCTCATATTTCTTCTCTATCTTATCGGCTTTTGTCTTAAATTCGGATATATTTTTATCAACCTTTTCTTTAAGGTCACCGGAAAAACGCTGCTCAAAAGTTCCATATAAAAGATCACGTCCGTAGACGCAAGAACATAAACAAGTAACTAAACTGACTATTATTAATTTATTCATTCAAACCTCCCTGCTGAGAGTAAATTTTCATTTTTTTGTTAATTATAGTTTTATTAAGAACTTTGTATCCAGGTGCTTTTTCGTTGACCTTGCATAAAGAAAAAGCACCTGGATCAAATCTTCAAACATAGCTCTAACAACTTCTTTAAATTTCAATTTGATTACCCCTAAAAATGAATTGATAACTACTTATCGGGTAGCAAGGACTAAATATTACTAGTTTAACAGCTTAGGAATAGGTTTAAATAAGATGGGAACAATGAGTGTCCACCTCAAGAAATGCTAAAGATTTTAATTATGAAAATTGGCTATATGAGAAAACGATGACAGACTTTCTTTGGCTAAAATTTGTTACTCATTTTCACTTCGTGAAAATATCGTTTTTATATTGCGGAGACTTTCCCATTGGCCTTGAGACGAACCGCTCGGGCTTGAACCCTCGCTCTCGACGTAAATCTCTAGCTGAAGAGTAAGGGGCCTAGCACCGCAAACAATAGCCCGCCTTTGGGCGGCCAATTTTGCGGGTGGCCTTGAGACGAACCGCTCGGGCTTGGACCCTCGCTCTCGACGTAAATCTCTAGCTGAAGAGTAAGGGGCCTAGCACCGCAAACAATAGCCCGCCTTTGGGCGGCCAATTTTGCGGATGGCCTTGAGACGAACCGCTCGGGCTTGAACCCTCGCTCTCGACGTAAATCTCTAGCTGAAGTGTAAGGGGCCTAGCACCGCAAACAATAGACTGGCTTTGGCCAGTCAATTTTGCGGGTGGCCTTGAGACGAACCGCTCGGGCTTGAACCCTCGCTCTCGACGTAAATCTCTAGCTAAAGAGCTAGGGGCCTAGCACCGCAAACAATAGACTGGCTTTGGCCAGTCAATTTTGCGGGTGCTTAATAGCGATCTTTAAAACGTATAATCAAAGACTGATTGATGTGAAGGTTTCCGCGACGGTAGTCGATGAATTTTGCACGCATTAAGTTTTTTAATGAGTGAGAGAAGTCCACATCGGCCATGGCAAATTCTTGGTAAGGATAACCGGCCCAAAGGTTTTTAAGTTCTGAGTGAAGGTCTTTTTCTCTTTTTCTGAATTTACCTTGGTCTTTTAGATGGTAAATAATGAAAAGCTCTTCGTCTTCAAGATCAATTCCTAGGCCATAGCAGATGGCACTTAGAGCATGAACTGCTGCGATATACTTCTTATCTTTACCGAATTCATTTTGAAAATTAACGAAGCCTTTAAAGAATGCATCTAATTTGAATACCATATTTTCATAGACGGCATATGTACTTTTCGATGAGTCATTAGAGACGTGGATGCATTTATGAAGAAGCTCTTCAAATTGATCCATTTTCTTAAATTCTACTTTTTCTAATATTTCTTCAAATGTTTCTTGTAATTGGTCCATAGTCGTCTTTCTATCACATAATTCCTAAGCTGCCTATTGAGTAATACCGCGAATCTGATACTCTCGTGACGGCTTACGACGGCGATCGTATTCCTTTTGTCCAGGTGAGCGAGAATCATTATAAATATCCTCTGCTCCATAATAATTACTGATCATACAAACATTCAGTGCTGCAATACGATCACATTTTGATTTTACAATTCTCTTATAATTGGCCACGGCCTTTTGATTGCGGGCCTGTCTTTCTGGTGTTAAGCGGTAGTATTCAACAAAGAGGTTTCTGTCCGCAGGATTAATTTCATCCTTATACACATTGTAAACCAGCTTCTCACATGAAACGTCCTTAAGCTCACCTTCAATAGCAGGAAAGTGATTCTTTAACGTTGTTGCAGACTCAGAGCGGAAGCCACCCTGGTCGTTGTCCCCTGCAAAGAAAGAAAGGTTTGAATAAATATCTTCAATCTTGGCGGTTTCATTTTCACAAGAGTTAAGCATTTGGTCGACCCTTGTTAGAAGTTTCTCTAGATTCTTCTTAGTCACCTCAGCATTTTCATCGTCACAAGAAATACACCACTCTCTTTCAGCGAAATCTGAATTCACATAGAGCATTGTTGCTAAAAGAGTATTTTCAAGACCACTCATGGCATCCGCATGAGCAGTTGGAATCACAAGATCAAGAAGCGTGAACCTTCGTGTTGCCTTTACCTTTTCTGTTAATTCATCAAAGGCCTTATTAAAATCAAGCTTCTTGAAGTCAACAGGACGCTCATTCAAAAGAAATTGATTCTTAACCAGAGTTTCAATGGAATATTGTAATTTGTAGTTACCAACTCTAATGGTAGCAACACCATTTTTAATCGTTGCTGGAGGGAGCTCACCGATGCCAGTCTTCTTTAGCCAGCGAAAGTACTTATGTTGCTCTTTGATATTTTTAAAGGACTGGGCATAGACCTCAGGGTCTTTGCGTCTTTGATTATAACTTTCTGTTATATTCACAAATCGACGATAGTAATTCTTCAGTGCAAAGTCTTCGACAATGGCCTCGCCAGAGTACTCCTCTTTCTCCACAATCATTTTTGCATGAGCTTGGGTCGCTGTCGCCAAGAGGCCAACAAGCGCTAAGATATGAATAACTGATTTCCTCATAATTATCTCCCATACGCTTAACGGAGTAATTATATCAATTATTAAATATTTATGTCAGAGATCTAAAGATATCAGTAAGATAGCAAGGCCATCGACATGGCCTCGCTCTAGTTATGCCAATTAAAATTGTGCTGATAATTGAAAGATAAAAGATGATCGGCACTCGAATTCATCGAGCTGATTAACACCACAATCCATTGCCGAAACCGAGTAATCCATTGTGAATGAGCCTTTTTCCGTATTCAACTTGAAGTCCTCTGCTAAATCTAGACCTTGGGCGGAAAGAACTGGAGCAATTGCTCTTTCTAAGTCTTCTGCCTTGATCGATATTTGCTTAATCTTTCCAAAAAGAGATTTTTTTACAATAGCTGGAACAACTGTATCCACATCGTAATCTTCAAAAATAATTTGAACCGCTTTCTTAGAGACAACGTTTAACTTCATTTTATTAAGAATCTCTTTTGCAGGAACCCCTTGTGTGATTTCATTACGAGAGCCCTCAACGCTAATAACCATATCAAAGTCACCTTCAATTGTGGACTTAGTTCCAGTAAGGTTATCTCCCTTAACTTCATAGAAGTCCTTGCCACGTAGCTCAACAGTGATCTCCATCCCATTTTCAAGGTGATTAAAATTTGTGTTAACAGTCTTTGCTAATTCATTATAGCTTACACCCCTTGCCAGAGCTTCAGTCATTGCCGTTGAACATGATTCAACTTGTGCAAGATCTCCTCTTTTAAGTAAGGCTGCGGCCTTAGTAGAACCCTCAAGGGCACGAGCATAGTTAATTGCGGCTTCACTATTTGAAAAGCGACAACTTGATAGGCCATCATTAACTGATAATGACGCAAATGCTTGAGTGCTTAATAGAGTGATTGCTGTGGCAATAATAAATGTATTCAATTCAGGCTCCCTTGTACCTTCTTAAAAGTCTGGCAGTAAATTATCATATCTAGGAAATCTATCGAGTTATTTGAAAATTTGCCAATGGATGTCTTAGATTTAGACGCCTATTTTAAACAGGGAGAAGTGGTCTTAAAACTTAAGATTTCTCTTAAGTTTCAAGACCTTAGAGCTTATTCAGTCTTCATTTGCTCAATAAATAATCGATACAATGAAGGGAGAACAACAAGTGTTAGAAGTGTTGCTGAAATAATTCCACCAACAACAACTGTTGCAAGTGGTCTTTGTACCTCGGCCCCTAGGCCAGTTGAAAAAATCATCGGCAGGAAGCCGAAAATATCCGTTAAGGCCGTCATAAGAACTGGACGAAGCCTAACCATTGTCCCTTCCCTCACAACGTCATCAGGCGATTTTCCATCAGCTAAGAGTCGATTAAAGTAAGTCACAAGAACAACACCGTTTAGAATACTAATCCCACAAAGAGCAATAAAGCCAACACCAGCAGAAATACTAAATGGAAGTCCTAAAATCTTTAAAGAAAGGACACCACCAATCAGCGCCATCGGTGCACACAGAAAAATTAGCAAGACTTGTGCATAATTCTTAAAGGCCGCATAGAGCATGACTAAAATCAGAAGAAGTGCCAATGGAACAAGAATACTGAGCCTTTCTTTTGCTGAAATAAGATTCTTAAAGCTTCCACCCCATTCAATATAATAACCTTCTGGAAGACTGACTTCTTTTTCAACAATCTCTTTTGCTACTTTAACAAAGTTTTCAATATCACGAGTTTGTGGGTTGATTAAAATAGCAAGTCTTCGCACAGAGTTTTCACGACTAACAGATGAGTAAGTTTGCGAAAGCTCAATATCGGCAACATCACTTATCTTAACAGTGTAGCCTTCAGAGATCCCAACTGGAAGGTTTGAAATTGTCTCCACATCAGACCGAGCGTTTGCA
Organism: Halobacteriovorax sp. GFR8; assembly: GCF_050955245.1. Lineage (NCBI taxonomy): Bacteria > Pseudomonadati > Bdellovibrionota > Bacteriovoracia > Bacteriovoracales > Halobacteriovoraceae > Halobacteriovorax > Halobacteriovorax sp. GFR8. The sequence continues at coordinate 2,134,862 of NZ_JBPBLR010000002.1, forward strand.
GATAAACGAGTCATGATTGGATACTTCTTTACTCCATCATAAATATCGCCAACCTTGGCCCCACCAATGGCCGTTGAAATAACGTCAAGAACAGGCTTACTACTAACACCAAGTTTAGCAAGCTCTTCAAGTTTAGGAGTATACTGAATCATCGGAGAGAGTCCTTTTGATTCAACTTCAACTTCTCCTGCTCCAGGAGCTTTTGCGATGGCCGCAGAAACTTTTTTGGCGATTTCTTCAATGACCTTTAAGTCTTCACCGTAAACCTTAGCTGAAACAGATGCCCTTGTTCCTTCAAGTAACTCGTTAAAACGAAGCTCAACAGGTTGTGAGAACATGGCCACTTGAGCTGGAACATTTAAGGCAAGCGCCTTTTTTACTTCCTCCATAAGCTCGGTCTTAGTTTTTATATGTTCATTCTTAGGCCATTCATCTCTAGGCTTTAGCATGACATAAGAATCCGAGATATTAACACCCATTGGATCTGTACTAATCTCTGCAGCTCCAGTTCTTGCAAAAACAGTTTTAACTTGTGGAAACTCTTTAATGACATCCTCACTTAAGCGTTGAAGATGAATTGAGTTTTCAATACTGACATTTGCAGGACGAATAAACTGAACAGCGAAGTCTCCTTCATCTAATTGTGGAATAAATTCCGAGCCCATCCCCATAAAGAGAATTCCCCCCAGAGCAATGGCCGATATTCCAAGGCCAAGAACTGCCTTTTTAAACTTAAGGGCCAACTCTAAGATTGGAGCGAAGGCCTGTTTTGCAAGAAGCATAATTCTAGGCTCACGATCTTGAGTATTAGAGCTTAAGAATGTTGCGGCAAGAGCTGGAACTAATGTAAATGAAAGAACAAGAGCTGACGCCAGGGCCATAATGAAAGTTGTGGCCATTGGGCCGAACATCTTCCCTTCTACACCTGTTAGAGCAAATAAAGGAATGAAAACTGTAATAACAATAATCTCACCAAAGCCGGCAGCTGAACGGATTTCAATAGCACTTTCCACAACAAGATCTTTAATCTCAGCACGTGTTAAGGCACGGCCAATTTCCTTTGTTCGCTTTTGTAAACGATGAACACAATTTTCAATGACAATAACTGCTCCATCGACAATGATCCCAAAATCAAGAGCACCGAGACTCATTAAATTTCCTGAAACATTCTGCCAGCGCATTAAGATGAAAGTGATTAAGAGTGAAATTGGAATGGTTGCAGCAACAATAATTGCGGCCCTAACATTTCCCACAAGAAGCATGAGAAAGGCCATCACAAGTCCGGCACCAACAATTAAGTTATGCTCGACTGTACTTAAAGTAGCATTAACCATATTAGAGCGATTATAGACAATCTCTAAGTTCACCCAAGAAGGAAGATCTTTTTTGATTTCATTAATTCGCTCTTCAAGTCTAATTGATACGGCACGAGAGTTTTCCCCAAGAAGCATAAAGGCCGTTCCAATGACGACTTCTCTTCCATTATGAGTTGCTGCTCCTGTGCGAATCTCTTTATCAAACTTAACAACGGCCACATCTTTTACACGAATGATATCAAGTGAGCCCAAACGCTTAATGACAATATTTTCAATGTCAGAGATATTTTTTAAAAGCCCAACCCCGCGAACAAGAAGTTGCTCACCTGTTTGAGGAATATAACCACCTCCAACATTTTGATTTGTACTCTCAATGGCATTTTCAATATCATCGAAGTGAATTCCAAACTTGGCCATTTTATCAATATCTGGCTGAATGAAGTATTGCTTCTCATAACCACCGATTGTATTAACTTCTGTTACACCCTTTACTGTTAAAAGCCTGGGCTTAATTAGCCAATCTTGGATTGAGCGAAGCTCCATAAGCTTTAGCATCTCCTCCTCTTCTGTCTTTACTTCTCCCTTAAAGCTTAGAGAGTAGTGGAAGATTTCTCCAAGGCCTGTACTAATAGGGCCCATTTCAGGCTTTATTCCTTCAGGTAATTCAATATTAATAAGTTTCTCAGAAGTTAACTGCCTTGCACGGTAGATATCGACATCATCATTAAAGATGACAGTAACCTGCGAGATTCCATATTTAGAAACGGAGCGAGTTTGCTCGACACCAGGCATTCCCGTTAAGGCCGATTCAATTGGAAACGTTACCATTCTTTCAATTTCTTCAGGAGTAAGACCTTCGACAGGAGTATTAACCTGAACTTGTGTATTTGTTATATCAGGAACCGCATCAATAGATAGCTTATCAAAAGAATAAATTCCTCCGATAATTAATATTGCTGTTGCAATAAAAACAAAGAGACGGTTATGAACACTAAATTCAATTATCTTATTCATCATAATTCTTCCCCTCGCCTTTAATGTGCGTGTCCGTATTCAGATTCATCTGTTGAGAAGATATCTGAGACGCGAAGAAGTCCAATACCGCTGACAACGATCTCATCGCCTTTAGCAAAAGCACCTGTTAACTCATGTTCATCAATTAGCTTAAAGAAGCCTCCTCTCTTACGATAAAGAGCACGCTCCTTCCCAACTACAACATAAGCACTGTCAGGAATACCTTTTAGACTCTTCTTATAAAGAGTTGTCTTAATCGCAAGTCTCTTTTGTGCTTCCTTAGATAATTGAAAACCATGTTCTTTATCGACTTTTGTAATGGCCATACCTTCGCCTGTTTTCTCTGCGCCATGGCCGTGGTGATCATCATGGTCGTCGTGTTCATCATGGTCGTCGTGTTCTTCATGATCGTCGTGTTCATCATGTTCATCATGTTCTTCATGCTTATGTTCATCGTGTCCATGTTCTTCGTGTTCATCGTGATGAGCCTCACAACCAACTAAACCTATCAGTAATATTAGTAAGAATATTTTTTTCATATTTGTTCCTCTAGAATCGTTCCTCTTAGTAAATAGATATTCCATAAAGCTTCGACTGCACCCATTTCGTAGTCATTTCGCCTGATAGAAAAATCCACCATTTGCCTGTGGGCCTCAATAATAAGCGACGTTGAAATCACACCGCGATCAAAGAGTTTTTCAATTCTCTTATGCTTCTTTTCTAAGACGGCCTGTGAAACCATTTTCTTGTAAACAGATTGATATCGTTGGTATTTTTGTATCCAATTTCTAAGATCGATTTGAAGATCAAGTTCGTCGTATCGAATTTGATACTCGCCTTTCTTAACTGCGGCCATCCCCTTGGCCTTTGCGCCGTCATTTGTATTAAACACAGGCAAGTCAAAAGTAAGGCTTAGACCAAAGGCATGCTCTTTCTCATCATCAACTTTTGAGTATTCATACATTGGCCCGATACTGAGGTCACTATAAGCGTTTGACTTAGCAACATCATACTCAGCTTTGGCAACAGCTAGTTGCGCTAGGCCCTTCTTGTAGTCAGTACTATCTTTTAGCTCTAATGATTTTAAGTTGATCTTTTTGAACTTAAATAATTTTGGCAGAGCACTTTTTGTGACAACACAATTCTTTCCTGCATTTAATTTTAAATGAACTTGCAGATTTGCTTTTTCAGCAATTAGCTCTGATAACCTGATGTAGTAATCATCCATCGCAAACGAAAGTGTCTCATACTCAACTTCCTGACTTGGTGATAATGACTTTCTAATCTTGCCTTTCTTATCAAAGACTTTCTTTAAAGAATCATATGACTCCTGATAGACAGGAATAAGCTCTTGAACCTGTCTTAGGCGATACATATTAAGGATATTCTCCAAAACAACTCTTTCTTTCTGACCTTTAGATTCGAGACTTCCAAGCTCTTTTAATCTCTGCGCCCAAGCCTTACGAGAACCTCTCTTCCCCCCTAACTCAAAAGTTTGAGTTAACTTAATCATGGAAGAGATTTCATTACTCCCTGCAGAGACAATCTCTGTTTCAACCTCCGGGTTATAAACCTGATTGGCCGAATTGATTTCACCTTCAAGTATCTCTTCATTGGCCTTTGCCAAATGATTAACTTGATGATTTGATTTAATTTTCTTCAAAAATTCATTGGCATCAGTGATACGACAACTTTGTCCATAGGTATTTAGACCTATGCACATGGCCGCTATCACGATACTACTTCGACTAGTACTCATCGTGTAAATCCTTTTAAATAAAAAAGTTAAAATTTAAATGTGAAAATTTACGATAAAGAAGGTGGCTTCTTTGCCGGATCGAGGTATGGGGATTTGAAGAAATCCAATCTTGGTGTTTGTGTATTATTACTTTTAAGAAGTGGTAATTTTAATTGAACAGTATGTTCGAGATTGGCCAAGAAGTGAAGGCCAGTGCAATGAATATGGCAATGATCAGCTCCACTGTCATGATCATCACAATGATCAGGATGATCGAGTTTAGATTTCTCGACTTTAGTACTTTCTATATTATCCACAGATAATTTAATTTCATGGGCCTCATGAGTGAAGCTCACAAAAATCATAAAGACTGTGAATAGTGAAAGTAGAATTCGCATCATGAGTAAAATACTAACATGCTCAGATATTGGAGTCTAGCCTCCAGTTTGTTTCCACTTTAAATTTTTTTTATCGAAGTGTGCCTTAACTTGATCAAGCTTTTCGCCGTGAACTTCGATATAGTCGTTTTTAAAGGCACCTCCAACACCAAGAGACTTTTTTAAATCCTTAGCAAGTTTCTGACACCATTTTTTATTTGCAGGAAGATCGCTAATTTCAACAATTGCTCTTCCCTTTCCTGAAGTTAGTCTTCTAATTTTTAAAACAAGTTCAGATTCATTAACTTCTTCTTTAGAATTATTTTTACTATTTTGTTTTCTTAAATCACCGGCCTCGTCAGACCACACTAGTTTTGCATCTTTCATTCTTCAATCATAACTCAGAAACTAGAATTTGGCATTTTCAAAAAATCAATCTCTTCAGGAGTTGATTCTCGGCCGAGTACTTCATTGCGATGCGGGTAGCGGCCAAAGCGTTCGATTATTCCCATATGCTGATGCATATACTGGAGGGCCATATCATTTTCTAGCTTTTCAAAAAGTTTTAATCCTTCTTTTTGAATCGTTATGGATTCACTATGCATATAGGGCATATAGAGAAAGTGCTTCTTTCTAGTCGTAAAGCCTTCATCTGTTTTTTGAAGAATTGCCTCTTGGGCCAAGACCAAGGCCATATCATCACTAGCAAAGGAGCGTGCATCGCCACGATAAATATTGCGTGAGAATTGATCGAGAATGATAATTTCGGCCAAGCGACCAAGATGTTCTTCTCTCCACTCAAATAACTCTCCCTTTGCGGCCTTGGTGTGAAGTCTTCCAAAGCGTTTTTCGATCTCGCGATCAATGCGGCTATCCTTCATCCACTTTTGCTCGTCGGTAAGCTCATCAAACCAAAAATCAAGTACTTCGTGGTACATAAAGTCTCCTATTTAATGAAATTTTACCCGCTATCTTGTTCAAAATTCGAAATCTGGGTAGAACCTATTCATGAAAAAATTAATCCTTCTAGTTTGTTTATTTACATTAACAAAATCAGTCTTTGCGGCCGTTAGCAAGGACGAGTACGAGCAAGTCAAAGACGCTCTCTATCAAGCTTATAGTGAACTTGCCCCATCACAAAATGAAGTTTTGCAAATTAACTTACCAATTGCAGGTTTACCTGATTCGTATTGGTGGGATATTGATATGATCCATGCCTCATATGTCCAGGCCACAAACCAAGAAGATCAAATTGAACACCGTATCTACTTAATGGGTGGCTTTGGCCGACTTGAGGGAATGACTCCTGACGGACTGGCCCTAACGGCATGTCATGAGATCGGCCACGGTATTGGTGGTGATCCTAAGAAAGATGACCCAATGAATATGGGTTATCACTCTTCAATGGAAGGACAATCTGATTACTTTGCGACGAAAGATTGCTTAGCAATTGTCTTTAAGTATCTTGCGCAACTTCGTGAAGTAAAAGAGAAGCCTATCTATAAAGAACTATGTTCTAAACAGGACAAGCACGAGTACTTTACTTGTCTTAGACTTCTAACTGCCATGGAAGCCGATCAGGCCTTTTTTAAAAGTCATGGTGATGAAGTAAGTTTTGAGACATATTCTTCAAATGTGGCCACAGAGCTTAACACTGATCCATCATTCTATCCTGAGGCCCAATGCCGTTTTGACACAATGATCAACGGAATTTTAGACCTTAAGCGTCCAGAATGTTGGTATCCGGGTGGTGAAAAAAACGGAACGTTGCGCTAAAGACCTGTAAATTTTCGACATGTCCCCCATTAAATGCTAAGGTTCCCACTATTATTAGTAGTATTTAACCAAACAAAGGGTATTTAATGGAAACTCATATGGAAAAAGTAAGCTACATTATCGGTCGCCAAATTGGTTCTGATTTTGTTGCACAAGGAATGGAAATCAACGCTGAAATTTTCGCAAATGCAGTAGCATCTGCAATGAAAGGTGAAGCAAGCACTCTTTCAGCTGAAGAAACTCAAAAAACAATGACTGAGTTCCAAGAGCATATGGCAAGACAACTTGCTGAAGCAGCTAATAAGCTAGCTGAAGAAGGTCGTGCATACCTTGAAACAAATAAAGCAGCTGAAGGTGTTACAACAACAACTTCAGGTCTTCAATATAAAGTTCTAGAAGCAGGAACTGGTGCAACTCCAACTGCTGAGTCTACTGTAGAAGTTCACTATGAAGGTAAACTAATTGATGGAACTGTATTTGATTCTTCATTCCAAAGAGGACAAACAATTCAATTCCCAGTTGGTGGTGTAATCAAAGGTTGGACAGAAGCTCTTCAACTAATGAAAGAAGGTGATTCTTGGGAACTAACAATCCCATCTGAGCTTGCTTATGGTGAGCACGGTGCAGGAGCTAAGATTCCTCCACACTCAACTCTTATCTTTAAAGTTCAACTTATCAAAGCAAACGTATAAGTTTATAGAAGGGCCAAGATATTGGCCCTTTTCTTTAACTCTCCATAACCTTTCTTAACCAAACTTAAACTTCTAAATTGTTAATAAAAAGCTACATTCTCCTCCATAACTTATGGGAGGATTCATGAAAAAAGTATTATTCTTTTTTGCCGCGCTACCACTTTTCTTTAACTCTGCCTTAGCAGATAGAAAAAGCGCAGAAGAAACAAAATTATCAACAACAGAAACAGTCGGTGCAATGAAGCACACAAGACGCTTTAGAAATTTTTTAAGCGCTGCGCGAATTGCAGGCCTTGACGATATTGTAACAATTGATCACCCGATCACGATCTTTGCACCAAATGATGAAGCATTTGCAAAACTACCTCCTGAGACGGTTGAGTATCTTCTAGCAAACCCACTAGAGCTCAGAAAGCTACTTCTTTATCATATTGGATACGGACGCTTTGATAAGAAAGATCTTAGACAAAAGAAAGAAGTTAAGACATTTCACGGTAGAGTTATTCTAGTGGATCAAGATAGTGAAGAGTTTATTCTAAACTCAAGCACATTACGTCTTGGAACAATTAAGAAGCACGATAGAAATATCATCGTTCACGAAATCAATGAAGTTCTTATGCCTTCAGAAGAACTTCCTGCGAATAACTTCCAAACAGTTGAGTATGTTGATCTTTCACGCTACCTAGGAACTTGGTACCAACAAGGTGCATACGATGCTTTCTTTAACCTAAGATGTCAGGGAACAAAGGCAGAGTACACTCTTAAGCACCACCGCATTAGAGTAAAGAACTCTTGTCAGCTAGTTAATGGAAAAGAAAAAGTTGATAAAGCATATGCAAAAGTAGTTGATGAAATTTCAAACGCAAAACTTGCAGTTAGCTTTGTACCTCTACTTGGGTACTTTGGTGTAGGTGCTGGCGATTATCAAATCATCCACCTTGATGAAGAATATACTGAGGCAATCGTTGCTGACGCTAATAGAAATACTCTCTTTATTCTGACTCGAGAAAGAGAAATTGATGAAACAAAGTATGAAGAGCTAGTTCAGATTGCTGTTGATCAAGGTTTTAGACCGGAGTACATCAAAAGAACTCCTGTATATGAAGTAGTTGAGCCAACTGATACAACTGATACAACAGTTGGTGATAGCAATGACGACGATGTTGTCATTACTGATCCAGTTGAAGCTGATGTAATATTTTAAAAAAGAAAAGGGCCAGATTCTGGCCCTTTTTTATTCTACTTTAACTAGGTTTTTACAAACGATAATATTTCTCTCTTTCTTTGGAAAATGTGGAAAGAGATTGTATTTTGAAGATAGAGAATCAACCATAAACTTTCCGTTTCTTTGCTTCTCTAAAACAAGATCATTAAATCCAGTATATTCATCATCATGAAACCAGCGTTTCTCAACACCAGTATACTGACGATATAATCTAAACTCATCTGACTTATCTGTTTCTAAATCACCTTCAAGAACAAATGACTTATCACCTTTTTCAACAGTTGCGTGACAATATCCCTCATCACATTCAATAGAAACAATGCACCCGCTTGAGCTTTCATAATTCCCCGCTAATTTAGCAGCAAATGAATTTAAAGAAATAAGTGCAAGCAATGCGACTAGTGTAATTTTCATAGTGAACCTCATCTAATTTTTTTAAAATCTATCAGATAACGACACTAGATCATATAAGGGTGGTAAGAAATATTATGGTGATTAGATTTTAAACAAGGGGGCGGCGCCCCCTTAAGTATCTGAAATTATAGAGAATACATTTGAACGATGATGACAGCAAAAAAGATTGCTAGAAAAAGGGCCACACAGAAATAGAAGCCCCAAACACTTCCCTGCTCATCACCTTTGTTGTCATGTTGTCTAACTTTACCTTCATAATCAAATTTCTTTACTTCCAAAGAAGTATCTACTGATGCGTTTTCCATACATCCTCCATTGTTTTTAAATCAAATAATTTTTAAATTGTGATAATTGATCTAAGACAATGGTGGGCTGAGTCCAGAGTGAATGCCAAAGAATAGACTTGTGGCAAGTATTGGTAGTGTATTTGAAAGTTGACCATAAGAAGGAGTTCTTAGGTCATTATCGAGATTAATTAGATGTAAGTATTCATCGGGAAAGTCTTCCAAAGACTTAAGTTCTGGAGTTCTAGTGTGGCCTTCAATTGAGGAGCTGGCCTCTTGATTAAAGTCCAAAAAGATCTTGGCACTATCTTCAAAATCAATCTGTGTTGAAGCGGCACTTGCGATACTTCCCAGTAGGAAGAACCAGATGAATAGGATTATTTGCTTAATTTTCAAAGCGCCATAGTCCTCTTATATTTGTGACACCTGTTATGCGCCACTTATCTTTTTTCATTAAACTAAATACGACTTCAACAGGCTTTAGGGTATATTTGCCTTCGTTAATATTCTTCATGATCGTAGCATTTGTTTCGGGACGATTTGAAATAAGAGGAGGTCTTGTTAACTTCAACAAGGCAATTTGCATATCAAATTTATTATCGAACTCTGGCACGATAATAATAGTCCTAACAGTTGCGCGACTTCCCTCTTTTTTGACATCCACAACCTTAAATGAAAGTAGGCCCTGAATGGCCGTGAGAACTTCCTTCTTAGTCTTTTTGATATTCTTTTCCCAGGCAACAACATCTTTGACGAAGCCACGATAATCAGCGATTTGCTGCTGACTCCCAAAGCCTGGGTCATAGTAATTGAAAGTTTCTTCAAAATTGACCAAGAAAGTTTCGCGAACGACGGCCTCAACTGTTTGCTCTGGAGTTGGTTTTGAACAACTAAAGAATGTAGAAAGCATAATTAAAACTACGAGAAATCGTTTCATCCACTCATTATACACTCAGCTTGAGCTATGGCCTAATCATTTCTTTGTTAAATCTATGTATGGAAATTGACGTCACTAAAACATGGAAAATACTAGAATACGTATTACACTTATAAATATGATCTGGTGGAAGTTTCTTCATCAACTCCCTGTGGGCGGCGGCCAAATTTGTATAGGGAAGCTCTGGAAAGAGATGGTGAATGGCATGATAATTTAGTCCATTAACAAAGATGAAAAATGAACTAAGTCCCGACTCTATTGTCACAGTGTCTAAGAGGTGTTCTTCCCAACTCATAGGCTCTAGCTTCTCATTAGTATAAAGATGATTAAAGAGTGCGCGGTACATATTTAGCGTTGAAGAGATCACCACAATTGCAAACCAAATCCAGATCGTGCGCATAGGAAGAATTTCATTAAAGATGAGGGCCCCAACAATGACTTTATAGAGAACGCACATTAGGTCATTTCTAACCATACGGGCAACCTCTTTTTCTTCGTTTCGAATCGGTCTCTTATAATCCATGGAAAACGCTAAGGTGGACATATTTTGGTAAATCCAGACCTTTTGTTCCCTACTTAAGAGTGGATAAACAAGAGGAAGCACCCCAAAGCGGATGACCTGAACAATTGGTAGTGCAACTGATGCCATCAGAGGTCTCGATAAAGTTAGAAAGCTAAACTCTGAAATATACTTATACTCTGGATCTCTTTTAGTTCCATAAGTCTTCTTCCCATGGTGAAAAAGATGGGCGTCTCCTAGATAGACAGGATAAGCGTTAGGCCAACCAAAGAGGATATTAAAGGCCGTTCGATACCCTTTAATCTTCTTTGCAATATGACTCACCTCGTGAACTAAGATTGTCCCACGATAGATAAAGAAAATTGCAATAAGAAAAGTGAAGATATTAAAGTCGAAGCAAGTGTAGAAGAAAGCACTCCACCCAATGAGAGCATTAAGAAGTAGATCAAACCAAACCCTACCCTTATTTAAGGTATGGTGATTTTTTAAGATCTCCTTCATTAGCTGAATGTCATCTCTTTTAGATATTACCTCTCTCATCATACTGTTCTAACATGAGAGAGAGGCATCGATAATATAGCTACTTGAATCTTAACTTAAATTAAGAACTACTTCACACCATTCTTAATTTCTTCAACCACTGATGGGTCAAGAAGAGTTGAAGTGTCGCCAAAATTATTGAAGTCATGGGCCGCAATCTTTCTAAGAATTCGACGCATGATTTTTCCAGAACGTGTCTTTGGAAGTCCAGGAACAATTTGAATTTTATCAGGGCGAGCAACCGCACCGATCTCTTTCACAACTGTCGCATTAATTAGCTTCGTTACCTCGGCTTCGTCAGTAAGGTCAGTCACAACGTAAGCATAAATACCTTCACCTTTAACGTCGTGAGGATAACCAACAACCGCACTTTCAGCGATAGCATGATTCTTTCCAATGGCGTTTTCAATTTCTGCCGTTCCAAAACGGTGTCCAGAAACATTGATAACATCATCCACACGTCCAGTGATTCTAAAGTAGCCTTCAACGTCACGTTTTGCGCCATCACCAGAGAAGTAATAACCTTTATATGTTCTTAGATAAGCATTCATAAAACGCTCATGATTCTTATAAACCGTACGTAGCATTCCAGGCCATGGATACTTAATACAAAGTTTTCCTTCGGCCATTGTTTCACCAATCTCATGGCCATTATCATCAACTAGAACAGGAACAATTCCAGGAAGCGGAAGTGTTGCCTTACAAGGTTTTGTTTTCGTAAGTCCTGCAAGTGGAGAGATTAAAATCCCACCAGTTTCAGTCTGCCACCAAGTATCAACAATTGGACATTTCTTCTTACCAATAAATTCATTATACCAGTGCCAGGCTTCTGCATTGATTGGCTCACCTACTGAACCTAGAACCTTTAGACTTGAAAGGTCGTACTTAGCTGGAATATCATCTCCTGCTGCCATAAGAGCACGGACTGCAGTTGGTGCAGTATAGAAATGTGTCACCTTATTCTTTTCAACGATATCCCAAAAACGTCCAGCATCTGGATACGTTGGAACACCTTCAAACATCATTGTCGTGGCACCATTTAGAAGTGGCCCATAAGTAATATAAGTGTGACCAGTGATCCAACCAATATCGGCCGTACACCAGTACATATCTTGTTCATCGACTTGGAAAACATTCGCAAATGTATAAGCGGCCCAGATCATGTAACCAGCTTGCGTATGAAGAACACCCTTAGGTGTTCCTGTTGATCCAGACGTGTAAAGAATAAATAGAGGATCTTCGGCGTCATGTTGTGGGGCCTCGTGTTTGTCTGATGCCTTATCAAAAAGCTCATGCCACCAAACATCGCGACCTTCTTTCATCTCCACTTCATTTCCTGCACGTTTGTGAACTAAAACGCTCTTTACGCTTTTGCAGGCCTTATCTTCAAGCGCCTCATCAACAATTGACTTAAGCTCAGTCACTTTTGTTCCGCGAAGTCCTCCGTCATTTGTAACAACGAGATTACACTGAGCATCTTCAATTCTTCCGGCCAGAGCTTGGGCAGAAAAACCACCAAAGACGACAGAGTGGATTGCGCCAATTCTTGCACAGGCAAGAACAGTAAACATAAGCTCAGGAACCATCGACATATAGATACAAACGCGGTCACCTTTTTTAACACCAAGTCCTTCCAGCATATTTGCTGTTTTACAAACTTGAGCGTGAAGTTCTTTATAAGTAAATTCTTGGTTAGCTTCATTGGGATCGTTTGCCACAAAGACCATCGCCTTCTTATCACCACGAGTTGCAAGGTGGCGATCAAGACAGTTTTCAGTGATATTTAATTTCGCTCCATGAAACCAACGGATATCACCGTCTTTAAAATTACCTAGAGTTACTTCATCCCATTTTTTTGAAAATTGAAAATTCTCAGCAATTGATCCCCAATATTCAGATGGGTTATTCTTGGCCTGCTCATAGGCAGCTTCGTATTCTTCGAAAGTTTTTAGACGAATATCCATATTCATTACCTCACTTAAATTCTTTAAATAGAGGTAAATTTTCTCGCAACTTTTAAGATTCGTCTAGTAAACGTATGGATTCTTAACTTCTATTATCTTAGATAGTAAGGCCCTTAAGTCATTCATTTGCCCATACCAGTAATTTGGCGATTCAAAATAGCCAAAAGTATATTTGAATGAAGGATCATCCCAACGTTTTGCGATCCACGCACTAAAGTGAATTAGCCTTAGAGCACGTAGTGAAGGGATCAGCTTAAGTTGCTCGTATGGGAATGAGCGAATACTATCATACGCTTCTAAAAAGATATTGCGATCGATAACAGACTGCTGATCATCTCCTGGGCAAATTGGCCAAACGTCTTGAACGACAGGGCCCATTACCATATCGTCGAAATCAACAAAGAATGAGTCATCACCTCTTAAGATGATATTTCCCTTATGAAAGTCACCGTGGACTCTTTGATAATTTACATTTTCAAAGAGCGGTTTGGACTCACTGATGATTTGCTCGCAAATTGTTAAGAAGTGCTCGCGAATATCGACAGGTATATAATTTGTGGAAGCAAGAAATTTTAAATTCGCGACTCCATAAGTCTCAGGAGTCAGCTTAATTCTGTGATCTGCACTTTTTAAAGCACCGACACTATGAATACGGGCCAGAGAACGCCCCATAATTTCAAGCTGTTCGATATTCATTTCTTCAGGGTTTCTGCCCCCTCTCTTTTCATAGAGGCAATAGAAAATCTTGTGATCTGGCATCTCAAATAGAGTTGTGCCCTCAATTTCAAGTGGGGCGATTACAGGAATCTCCGCATCATCAAGATCCTTTATGAAATTATGCTCATCAATGATCTGATCCTTCGTCCAACGTCCAGGACGATAGAACTTGGCCACAATAAAGTGGTCACTTGGGGAATTGATCTCAGAGTCAGGGCGGTCCACCTCAATCTCATAGACTCGGTTTTCGATACTATTTAACGGTAGGCAGCGCCCCGTCGTCTTAAAACCGACTGCATCAATAGCATCTAAAATGGCCTCTGGATTTAATTGGAAGAAATACTGGGTCTCTTCGCTGCCCCATACATAATCACTCATGTAAAAAATCATATGCTTGCGCACAGTGCCATGGCAATGAAAACCTCGGGTGCTAGAAAGCCTTATACTTAGGAGAGATTATGTACAAATTTGCACTTTTAGCACTTATTTCAACTTTTAGCTTTGCCGCAACTTTTGAATTCGTTGGCCCTTGTAAAAGAGGTGCACTCTTTAAAACTGAGATGCAACTTAAGAATGGTTCTACAGTTGGAAGTGCGACGATCGATCTTCTCAATAATTTTGGTATTGCTTACAAAGGGTCTCAAAGAGGAATCAACTCTATCTTTGATACACCAACTGGAATTGATGCCATGGAAGTCTTAAGTGACACTCAAATGAATGCACATGGTTGGTGTTATTCAGTAAATGGCCAAAGTCCAGAAGTATATCCAGATGAAGTTCCACTAGGAAACGGTGACCACGTTATGTGGTGGTTTGGCTATGCTCACTACGACAGCGGTAAATGGCTAACTCAATGTGAACCAACTTGGAAGCGTGCTCCTGCTCAATTTTGTCATTAACTAGAACAACTCAGAGTCGAGCAACCAGGCCTTGATGTCGACCAATCAGGTGCCTTAACAAGAAAAGGTCTTGTGAATTCATTTAACTCGTATGGATTTGCAATGGCCTTTTCAAGATTTCTTAGAGATGCCTCATCCCCTTTTTCTAAATCATCTAAAACTATCTGCACAATATAATTACGTGGAATAAAAACAGGATTTGCTTCGTTCATGACTCCAAAAGCAATCATAGGATCGATTCTTTGAAGCTTCTGCTCTCGTTGCCACTTAGCGACCCAAGTACTGATACGAGAAAGATCAGAGTCACTTAAATCTTTATAGAAAGCATCTTGCCACGAGACTTCCTTGCCTTCCATCACAGACATAAGTGTTCGATAAAAGAGAGTCATATCAGCTTGCAGCTCATATTTTAAATCAAATAGCTCATCGATAAATTCACGAGTACAAGTCTTAAGCCCTAGCTTCTTTGCCACACTCTCCTGATAAAAGCCGTGAAAGTATTCTGGAAATTGGTCAAGAACTTCATCTAAACCTTCAAGGCATACGGTCTGCAGAGCTTCTTTAAGTTGTGCAAGATTCCAATAAGCAATGCTTACTTGATTAATAAAGCGGTAGCGTCTTTCCCTGAAGTCCGTTGTATTTGGTGTCCAATTCGGATCAAAGCGATCTAGCCAACCGTAAGGACCGTAATCAATTGTTAGTCCAAGCATCGAAAGATTATCAGTATTCATCACGCCGTGAACAAAGCCTACACGCATCCACTCGCTCATTAAAAAAGCTGTTCGACGAGTAACTTCCTTAAACATCTCCTTGATGCTCATCCCTGGAAAATAATTATCAATGGTGAAGTTCACAAGCTCAGTTAGTTCTTCTAATTCATGATTGGCAGCATGGATCTGATAGTGACCAAAGCGCAAGAAGCTTGGTGCGACACGAGTACAGATGGCCCCCTTTTCATAGGCAGCATTTCCATCATAGAACATATCACGTAGGACCTGTTCACCTGTTTCAACAAGGCATAGCGCTCTTGTCGTTGGAACACCTAAGTTAAACATGGCCTCCGAACAAATATACTCTCTTAGAGACGAGCGTAGAACTGCCTTACCATCAGCACCTCTTGAATATGGTGTAAGGCCCGCGCCTTTTAGCTGAACCTCAAGTCCATTATGAAGACCTAAAGTCATGGCCCTGCCATCACCTAATTGTCCTGCCCAGTGGCCAAATTGATGTCCTCCGTAGCGAGTTGCCACAGGAGCAGTATGGTACTCTTCTTGATTACCACTTAGCAGCTTTAGCCAACTCTCTTTGTCAGTCTCATTAATCCCCATGGCCTTAGCAAGGTCCTCTGACCAGCATAGCTCTTTAGGAGCGGGAGACTTCTCAGGAGTGACACGACTAAAGTGTGCCCCTGGAGTTTGTTGTGGGCGACCCGTAAGATCTTTAAATTCACGCAGGCCCTTATATGCTACTTCTAGTTTAATCATAATTACCTAATAATGTGGTGGTTTGAAATCTTTGAGATTCTCAAGAGTCATTTGTTCACCAGAAACCTCTCCCTGATTGGCCAGAAGATTTCTAATATGGACGACAAGCTCATCAATGATGAATTCTTGTTTAGTGACAACTTCATTTAGTTGGCCAAGTAAATGATCTTGGTGACAAAATTTTTCTTCTAATGCGATTAATTTCTTTTCAAGTTCTTCATTATTCATGTCTATAAACTACTACATTACTCAACTAGCGTCTATTTCTTAGTCGATGAATACTGTAGTTTTGGGCGCTTACAGCTGTTAAAAATATTAGGATTTTATTAATATGGCCTCTTCCAATACGTGGTACAATTACTGCCATGAAAAAGAAGTGGAATATTGCCACAAATTTCATCTCCATCCTTCTTGTTGGGTTCATTATTTACAAGCAGGCCCCTGCTGTACTCAATAACTTTAAAAAAGAAGGAAGTACTCTTGCTCCTAAAGAGTATGTGGATCTTCGCACAAATAAGAAGCTCGAGTTCCCAAGTAAGGATCTACAAAATAGAAGCCTCGCTATCTTCTGGGCCACTTGGTGTGGGCCATGTAAAGTCGAGATGAAACGTCTTCATCAATCAGTCCTGGAAGGAAAGCTTTCAGCTGATCAGATTTATGCCATCAATTCATTTGAGAATGAATCAACAATCAGAAGATTTATTGGGCAATCACCTTATGAGTTTCGCTTTATCTCTTCACCATACGCGGTACAAGCACTTGATGTTAAATCAACTCCCACAACAATTCTGCTTGAAGGACCTCATGTCAACTCAATGAGCTCAGGTCTGAGTTTTATCGGGATTTGGCGCGCAGAGCAATACCTCGCTAAGAAGTAGTTTTCTCGACAAATAGTCACTCTCTGGCTACTATTAACAATACTTTATTTTTAAACGAGGATTCTATGGGAAGAAAATGGGCCAATATCGTCAAGAAGAAAGGCGCTCTTGATAAGGCAAAAAGTCAGATTTACACAAAGCTATTATTTGAAGTAACAAAAGCAGTTAAATCAGGTGGCGACGACCCAGGCTCAAACTTTATCCTTAAAATTGCTCTTGATAAGTGTAAGGCAAATAATGTTCCTAAAGATAATATCGATCGTGCCATTAAGAAAGGCCTTGGTGGAGAAGACGACGGTTACGAAGAAATCAACTATGAAGGCTATGGGCCAAATGGTGTTGCAGTATTCGTTGAGGCCTCAACAAATAATCCGACTCGTACCATTGCCAATGTAAGAGTTCATTTTAAAAAGGCCGGTGGTTCAGTTGGAACAACAGGAACTCTTCAGTATGTCTTTTCAAGAAAGGCCCTATTTGAAGTTCCAGTTGCAGAGCTTGATGAAGACGAGTTCACATTAGAGATGATTGATGCTGGTGCGGAAGATATTGAAGTCGAAGATGGCTACTTTTCAATCACTGGGCCAATGGAAGTCTTTGGCTCGATCTCTAAGAAATTAGAAGAGATGGGAATTACACCAGAAGAAGCAACACTTGAACAAATTCCACAAACCTTCAAAGAAGTTGATGATGAGACGTATTTAACTATAATGAAGATGGTGGATGGACTTGAAAGTGATGAAGACGTTCTAAAGGTTTACCACAATATTCAATTTGATGAGCGCTTCGAAAATTTATAATGGATAAAGCAAAACTAACCTATACAAATGAACAAGGACGAGAGGTGAAAACCTCTCAATTCCTTAAAAACCGTGGTTCTTGTTGTAAGACGGCCTGTCTTCACTGCCCTTACGGTTTTACTTTAAAGAAACATGGCATTCAAAGCCAAGAAATTGCTACGGACAAAATTGCTAAAGCACAAGCAATTTTAGATGCCAATCAACAAGAGTCTCCCTCTGTTGCCTCCTCTTTAATGGGAGCGGCCTTTGGTGGAACTAAACCTAAGAAGGTAACAATTTCAGAAGCAAACTCAAGTGATTTTGCCTTTGTTGAGCTCAAGGGAGAGACCTTTGGCCTTATCGAAAAAGGTAGCGTCCAGGCAAAGAAGCTCTATCTTAAAGAGCAATTTAAAGAGCAAGGACTTGATCTCGATACAGTAAATTCAATTATATAGAAACTGTTCACTATTTTTACACACTCTTCTTTTTTTCAATTTCTCTGTGAGATAGCTGTAATCAATTTATATTGAAACAGATTAAACGGAGAAAATATGAAGAAGATGACTCTACTTTCAGTAGTGCTTACGGCACTTCTTAGCTCACTGACAACTCAGGCCAGACATGATGAATCGTACTTTGAAAAAAGGCAGCGTGAACGTATGGAAGAGCGTAGAAAGCAAAAAGCACTTGAAAAAAGGGCCAATCAAATCAATTGGGGAGCAAATTACCAAGATCTTCTTAATGAGAACTCTCGTTTTTTCAAAAGACTTTTTGAGCGCTATGAGAATGGAAATATCATAGGCCTAGAGCTTGTGATCGCTTCAAGTTCTTGGTCAAATATTGAAAGTGGCTTTGGTCACACCATGCTACGTTTTGTGGACAATGTAGGTACAGAAGCTGACGACGTCGTTCTAAGCTTTGTTGCCAATGTCGACACCCTAAAGCTCAATTACTTTAAAGGAATCTTTGGCGGCTATCCTGTATTTCCTCAAGTTAAGAGTCTTCGCATGTTTATGGATGAATACAATAATAAACAAAGACGAGACCTTGATCGCTATATCATTATTTCAAATGAAGAAATTAGAAAAAATATTATTAACGAACTAAGAAATCAGTGGGAACAAGTTACTAACCATCGTGTCGAAACACAAAAGTCAGTTCTACAAGAAACTCTTGAAGAACTTAATCAATTTTCAACAAAGAAGTATGGAGAAGGTAACTACGGAATCCTTCCTCTGCGTTCAGGAACAGGATCAGTCTTTGCTCTTACTCCAGTTCCAAATAACTTAACATCAAATTTTAAGACGACAGTTGAAGAAGTATTTCCTGTTAAATATGAGTTACCAGAAAGTAGCGAATTAGGAGATTACACATTCTTCTCTAATAATTGTGCTGGTGCACTTGTTAACTTCTTAAAGCAAGTTGGCTACCCATATCACAAAAAGATGGGGTTCAAGGGGCGTATCCCACTTGCTCTTCCAGACTACCTTCAAAGAGCATTAATTAACCCATACCCTATTATTAAGATCCACTCGCTAAGAGAGCTTAAGGATAAAGCAGCAAGTATTCTTGAATTAAAAGATGAAAGTTATCTGCAATACGATATCAACACAGACCAAGTTAAGAAGCTTCAAAAAGCTCTTAGCTTAAATGAGTTTAGAAAGCTTAATGAAATTGCAACTCTAGATCTTGATGCTTTTAAATACTATGCCTCTCAGATTCAAGAAACAAAGGCCGTCTCCTTTGATGAGCTTCATGGAATTACAAAGGCTCCAAATGCACTTTATGAAATATGCAATAACTCTAAATGTGAACAAGATGTGATTAAAGGACTTGAAGAGTTTTATGGAAAAGGTGCCTTTTCTAAGATTAAAGAAATCAATAAGGAAAAGTCACTTAAGGCCATTACAAAGTGGAGGCATGACCACAGCACAAAGAGAAGAAAAAAGGTCATCACTCGCCCTTACAAAGGTTTATTAGTTAATAAGAAAATATTAGATCATCAAAAGAGATTCTACCTACTCGATTCGAGATGGTAAGAAATAGGAGAAACCATGAAAAAGATTATGCTTTTAACATGTCTTATATCAATCCTAATGGGTATTAGTGCTAAAGCATCATGCCTAGAAGTTTATAAAGAAAATCATCGTGCGCCAGACTACCAAGATGTTGGAGCGATGGCCGGTATCTCTTCAACAATCGCAGGAGTTACTGTAGCTGGTGGAGAATTTGCCCTAGGCCTATCAACAACGAGTGCCGTTGGAATCCTTCATCCAGATAGTGCCCTAAGTGAGCTGACGATTTCTAAATCAATTAAAGGAGGTGTCTCATCGACAGTTGACTCTCTTTACTACGGAGCATCTAGTACATCTGCAGCAATGGGAATCATCAAAGATCGTGACTATAGAAAACAACTGAAACTTATCCAAGCATCAGAACTAGCACCTAAACTGATCAGTGGTGACATTATCGAGATGACAGGAAAGATCAATGATAATCGTCCAGTGGATAAGAGGGTTTCTGTAAATGAAGTTGCCAGTGAAATTCAATTAGCAAATGAAAGAATGGATTTCTGTCTTGATAGCGAAAATCTTATGACAGTAGATGAAATTCAAAAATATATCGAAGAACAACTATAGAAGGAGAAAACAATGAAAAAATCATTAATTGCCCTAGGGCTACTTTGCTCACTAGCAGCTTCAACACAAGCATCATGTCTTGAGCTTTACAAAGAAAGAAATAATGCACCTTCAGACAGTGCTCTTGCAACAGGAGCAGCACTTAGTACAACAGGTGTAGCTGTCATCTATGGTGGTGTTGAGCTAGCTTCAACAACTATTGCTGCCGGTACTGCTCTACTTGAAGACTCTGATAATATCATTATTGATCTAATCGCTCTTGATATCATTGAAGATGGCCTTTCGTCGTCAACTCACGCTGTTTATCACGGCTCATCTAGTACACTAGCAGCGACTGGTGTAATTGACGATAGCAAGAGAAACTTCAGAGGACAGATTGAGCTAATTCAAGATGCTCAGCTATCTCCAAAAGTAACAGGATCAACTCTTGCAGAGTTTACTGAAGACCTAAATGATAGAAGATCTTCAGGAAACAAGGTTTCTGTTGAGCAAGTTGCAGATGAAATCCGTGTAGCTGATGCACGTGGTGAGTTCTGTATGGATGCGGATGATATGATGTCGATGTCAGAGATCCGTAACTACATCAACAACCAACTTTAATAAGTGTTTAAATAATAGGCCCTATCAAGGGGCCTATTGTTTAACTTCTGGACACTTCCCTCTTCCAAGGCCCTTAAATCACATCATTTAATTGGCACCATCATTGCTCTTTAATATAGATATCAAAAACTAAATTAGGAGAGAGAAATGAAAAATGTCTACTGCTTGGGACTTCTTGCCACTCTAATTCTAAGCGCAAACGTTAAGGCCGAAAGCTTTCGCGGTAAGCTCTATGATAAAGACGGACAAGCAAGAGCTATAGTTAAAGTAGATGGACAAGAGCAAGACCTATCTCTTAAATTTGATCAACGCTATCATAAGTATATGGATAAGGTTCTAAAAAACTCTCCGGCCTACGTCTTTGAATTCGATGGAGAAATTTCTGGAGACAAACTAGCAATCGATAAGATGCCAAGAGTTGTGGCCGACCTTGAGGATCGAATAGGAACACTCACAAGAGCAAAGGATGGCCGCTACTATATTGATGACCAACTTGTGGAGTTTGGCCGCTCGAAAAAAATCTATGGAAGTGAATTCGACTATATTTCTCGTCACTACTTTGAAAATAAGAAAGTTCATACTCAAGGACATATGAAAGATGAGACCTTTATCATCAATGCAATTATTCCAGCAGATCTTTTTACAGCTGGTGAAAACTCATATCCAGCAAATGAGAAATTTAATAAGAACCCACTTAAGTACATCTTAAAAGAGATGCCAAAGAATAAGAACTCACAGTCTAAAATGCCTTTTAGAGGAACAATTAGACACCGTGATAATTATGAGGCAACTCCAGGAGACCATGTCTTTATCGTAACTCTAAGCGGACGCCAAGGAGATGAGCCAGGGGCCGCAGCAGGACACTTTGCCATTGGTATGGGACAAGTTCAAAATGATCTTTCCATTAAAGGAGAAACTTTTAATTTTTACTTTAAAGGTGAAAAAGAAGTTCTAGCGAGTAATACTGACCTTGTAAGCTACTATGGCCACCTAATTCAAGGACAAGTTAATTATAGGCCGACTTACACGCTAATTGGTTATGCCCGATCTAAAGAAGATATGCTTAAGGTTAGGGATATTTTTGAAGAACAGTTACACCGTGTACGCACTGAAGAAGGCCTTGAGATTACACCTTTCTATAATTGTACAACGACATCAAATGATACGATGAGAACAATAGGAATCAAAGGTGCTCATGAGTTTGCCATTAGCAATATCTTTGACTACCAAACTTACCTTCCAATGAGCTCCAAAGCACCGAAGGACGGAGTTAATGCTTCGACTCTCTCTCAACTACGTTATATCTTAAAAAGAGATACTGAACACTACGTACCGAGAAAAGCATTTGAGTCCTTTGCTAAGGCAATGGTTTATCAAAGTAAAAGACTAAAGCTTAAGAGAACAGATTATATTTTCTTACCTCAAACTCCTTCCCAGAGACCAACAGGTGGAATCTCATATGATGAAGTCCTATCTGAAGGTAAGAAGATTATCGACTTCAAAGAAGAGCGCCTCCTTAGACTTGAAAGAGAAGATAATGCTCGAAAAACACTAGAGAACCCTAATGCTTCTGCGGAGCAAATTGAAGAAGCAAAGACAATTTTAAACAATGCTCCTACGAAAGAAGAAGATCAAAAACAAATTAGCGAAATCCTATACAGAATAGATTAAAATTAACTTTCTCCTAAACTACTATCTTGAGAAGATGGAGTTTAGGAGTTTTCATGTATAAAACCTTAGTCATCATACTCTTATTCATCCCACTATTTTCTTATGGAGAATGGAGTACCCATCGTTTTTCCCTAGGCCTTGGCTACACTTATCTCGACACAACGATCCAAGTTGGAAAGAAGTCTTTAGGTGCACTTATTTTAAGTACAGAGGACACATTAGGCCTGGATGACACTCAAGCATCTCTTCGTTTACAATATGAATGGCGCTTTAGTAAGAACAAAAAGCACTCCCTCACAACTGGCTGGTATAGACAGCACCGTAGTGCACGAAGAGTTCTGGATCAAGATATAAAATACGTGGACAAGGATAATAACGAAGTTATCATTAGTGCCGGGACATCAGTCGATACGCTTTTAAACTTTGATATAATCCGACTCGCCTACTCCTACTCATTCTTCTTAGATGAACGAATTAATATATCAACAGGAGTTGGTTTCTATATAATGCCTTTAGAGTTTGCCATTGGAGAAACAGGAAAAACCCAAACTCAAAGTGACTTCATTGCACCCTTGCCAACTTTTCAGCTAAAATCAGAAGTTAAGATTACACCAAAATGGACACTGTCTAATGAGTTTAATCTCTTCTATATTCAAATCGGAGATTATACCGGAAGCATTATCGCAACAAACCTATTTATCGACTATCAATTCTATAAGAGATTTTCAGTTGGCCTTGGCTTCGAGGCCTTTAAGTTAAAAGTTGATATGGAGGAAACATCAGATGTATTTGATGCTGAAGTTGGAGGAGAATTGAATTTTGGTAATAACTCGCTAGTAGCTAGGGTGCGCTACGAATTATAGGTGCTTGATAAATTTTAAGATAAAGATCGATCCAATTTAACAAGTCCCTTCTCTTTTTATTGAATTGAGCAATTTGCTCCTTATTCAATGTCTTTGAGAATTTATTGAAGAATTTAAAGAAGGACTTATTTTGCATTAAGACTTCATTTAAGGAAACAATATCTTGAAAATTCTTTTTTAAAAATTTTTGATAAGCTTTTTGATCTTTTAAATTCAAGGCCTTGATAAAGTCATGATGCCAACTACTGCCTTCCACTCGAGAACTTTTATACTCCTTTGCAAAGTCATTAACTAGCTTCACTTGTTCAACAGAGAGCTTACCAAAGACATTCTCAAGACGCTTGACGCCTCTTTGTTCATAGCTTTCTTCATATTCCTTACGATCATCGATGCGCTTCTTTACAAGCTTCTGCCTTTGTTCAAAGTTAAGGTTTGATAAGACTTCAATCGATATTTTATTAACCTTCTTCATAATTTGGGCATAAGGAGGGTATCCCTTAACAATGACCTCTTTAAGAGAATCTTTCTCAACATGGTAATTCTCAACAAGCTTCTTTAACTCAAGGACTTCCTTATGATGCTCAAAAAAAGCATTTGTTACCTTGATACGCAGCTCTTTTTCTTGTTCGTCATCAAGGGAGAGATAATCATCAATCTTTTCACTTAGGAAATCCGGTGCTTTCTTGAGTATAACTTCGCGGTAACTACAGCTGGTAAGAAAGAATAATGATAATAAAAGAGAGATAATAGTTAATCTTTTGGACACTCAACTTCCTTCCATTTAGAATCGTTTGTATAACGAAACGTAGGTGCATTTTCAATACCGGTATCTTTTAGCCAAACATCCCATCCCCACTGTCTCATGACTTTATAGACTTCAGGATATTCTTTACTCGTGAGACAAGTATTCGGTTTTCTTCGAATCACAAATTCAGAACAACCCAAAAGAAATAGAAAAGAGAATAGAAAGCAAAGCAAGAATTTCATTTAAAACCACTTCTCCACTTGAAAAATAAAATCTAAATAAGAATTGTCCGCCACATAGAGATCACTATTATCAACTTGTAAATCATAACGATCAATTCTTTGATTAACTTTAAAAGTTAGTATTCCAATTCTATCTTCATATTTCAGATAATCAAACTTAAGAAAAAAGTTTTGTTGAGTTGATTTCTCAACATTAACTCTTTGCGACTGCCCAGTTAGAGTAAAAGTATCCGCAGATAAGAAGGACATCCCTAAGCTTGCTTTGAAGTATTGAGAAAGATCAATTTGTCCTTGAAATCCAATAACAACTTGATGACTATCCTCGGCCTTTAAGTTTTCATTTCCAAATTCAAATTGATTAATTCCACCATTGTAAAAAAGAGCACCAACATAGCTCATTAAGTAGAAT
The DNA here is from genome assembly GCF_050955245.1 of Halobacteriovorax sp. GFR8. Lineage (NCBI taxonomy): Bacteria > Pseudomonadati > Bdellovibrionota > Bacteriovoracia > Bacteriovoracales > Halobacteriovoraceae > Halobacteriovorax > Halobacteriovorax sp. GFR8. The sequence continues at coordinate 2,159,582 of NZ_JBPBLR010000002.1, forward strand.
GTATTAAAATCAATACCAGCTATCGCATTAATTTGATAATAGTCCTGGCCATCAAATGGGCTAACAGTCCTACTAAGTGGAGTCTTTGCGGAGTTTGTCGTCCCCCAAACAACTTTCGTACTGACATCAAAGAACACTTCATCTTTATCGATAAAGCGATATCTTAATTCAATTGCAGGATCATAAATTCCAAAAGGACTCTCCTCTGGAGTCTCTTCATCTAGTTCGTTTTCAAGATGAGTTTCAAAGTCTGCAATTTCGGCATGAGTACTAAAGGCCGCTAAGAATTTATCAGAGAAAGCATAGCGGTACTCAAGGCCCGCAACGAGAACCGAGCGATCAACCTCAAAGAACTCTTCAAGCCCTGCACTTCTATTATCAAACTCCATTTCATCAAGTGACCAGTATAGAGAATATGTTAAAACACTCTCGCTCTTACTTGGAAAACGGTACAAATAGTCCAAGCGGTTAACGGCAAAAGCAGAGAATGCTATTAAATAAACTAATAAATACTTCATAACATCATTCCAAAGCTTAGAGCGTAGCGCTCATTGATAATATCAAGAGATGGTGCAATAACGATCTTACTCTTTTCATTAAAGCGATAGTGGCCATTTTCATCAAAGTGAAAGTCATACATGAGATAGCTAGTTAGACCACCAATGAATGCCCCCATAGAAACATCGCGAAAGCTGTGCTTCTTTGCATCGATTCGACTCCATCCAATATAAGTTGCGTAAACGAGAGGGAGTGAGGCAAGCAAGTAGTTGCGATGAAATCTTTTACTATTAAAGATATCCTTACTCATCCACATCCCTACTGCGAAGGCATGAGTTGTATGACCACTTGGAAATGAAAGGTAATTTGAGCTATCTGGTCTTTCTTTATTGGCAGTATACTTAATACCAAAAGTTATCCCTTGGGAAATAAGCAGTGACTCAGTAAAAACAAATGCTTTCTCTAGCGCATATTCATCACGACCAAATAGATAGTAACCATACATTCCAGCAGTCAATAACTCTGGGCCATGATTTCCCAACTCATATAACCACGTCGGTACGGAGAGATCGTCTTCATTATAATCATAGTCTCCTCCCTCAAAATCTGTTTTAACAAAGGAAGGTGAAATTATAGAATAAGTAATCAGCTCTAAAGCAAAGAAGGCCGACATAAATTGAACTTGAATGGGAGAAATATCCCATTTAGATTTTCTTATATGCTCAGAAGGAGCAACAAAGGCCTGAGCACTTAGAGAAAGAAATAGAAGAGTAATAAATGCTTTAAACATCTATTAATGAAAACAAAAATCACCTAATTCGTCTATTTATTTTACTTTAAGGACGATAAATAGAGATAGAGTACTACAAACTAAGAAGCCTATTGCAATTGGCGTTACATCACCACTATACATTTGCCCAATTAGACCTCCAATTGTCGCAGAAATGATAATTTGAACAGAGCTAACAACAGAGTTTGCAGTTCCAGCAATATGGCCCATTGGCTCTAGCGCGAGGGCGATGAAGTTTCCAAAGAGAAGACCAAAGCTAAAAAGACTTAGCAATAGGAAGCCATAAAATAGAAAGAATGGAGGAAGTCCCCCAGTGAAGAATAAAATAATATTGAATGTAATTGCGATTAAAGAAATCGTTGTTAAGGCCAAGCGACATAACTTCTTCATACCAAATTCTTCAACAAGCCTAGAGTTTAGAAATGAAGAAAGGCCAATAAATGAAGCTAGTACACCAAAAGCCAGTGGAAAGTCCTCTCCTAGCCCGTACTTAATTTGTAAAACTTGTTGAGAAGTATTTAAATATCCAATGAATGCTCCAAATACTAATCCCGAGGCAAGTGTGTAGCTAATCGTTACGGGGTGACTAAGAGTCTCAACAGCAGCATCCTTAATCTTCTTATATGACAGCGGCCTACGATATTCTTCATGTAGTGTCTCTTCTTGTCTTAGGGTAAACCAAGTAAGACAAACGACAGCAATAACTAGCATAATTAGAAAGATATCACGCCATCCCCCAAAACTTAGAATGACTTGTCCAATAGTTGGAGCAAGAGCTGGAACGAGAACGAAGATGATCATAATCAAAGACATCGTCTTGGCCATGAGCTTCCCACTAAAACGATCTCTAACCATTGCAGTTGAAATAATCTTTGCGGATGCAGCTCCAAGGCCTTGTGTAAAACGGCCGACTAACATCATTGTAAAAGTTTGTGCGTTTAAAGAGATAAGTCCACCGATAAAGAAAATCGCAATACCAATATACATGGCAGGCTTTCTTCCAATAGCATCGGAGATTGGGCCAAAGAAAAGTTGTCCAACACCCATTCCCAAGAAAATGAAAGAGATTATCATTTGGTTATCATTAGGATTTTGTACACCTAAGCTTTGACCAATAAGGTTAAGCGCCGGCAACATTGCATCAATTGATAATGCAGCAAATGACATAAGAGCGGCCATAAGAGTTATAAATTCACGACGCCCTATTTTTTTTTCAACTTCTTCTACTGATAAATCCACTAGCTTAAATGTCCCATTTTTCCTGATTGATAATCTTCAAAAGCTTGTACGATCTCTTCTCTTGTATTCATCACAAAAGGCCCATGTGAAAAGACTGGCTCATCAATAGGCTCACCATTTAAGATCAACAGCTCTGCGCCTACATTACTTGATAACTCAACCTCTTGGCCATCCCTTTCAAAGATCACTAATTGGTGTTCGTTAACTTGATTACCATTTATTGCAACACTTCCTTTTCGAACTAGAACAAGTAAGTTTGTTTTATCATCCAATGAAAGTAAGAAGTTAGAATCCTTATCCATTTTTGTTTGAATAAGATTTATTGGAGTAAAAGTCTGACAAGGGCCTGTTTCACCAGAATATTTTCCTGAAACTAATTTTAACTCAACACCTTTATTTGGATTAATAACTGGAAATTTTTCATTCTTAACGCCTTGATATCGAGGAGCAGTCATCTTATCTTTCTTAGGAAGGTTTACCCACATTTGTACCATTTCAAAGATACCACCTTCTTTTGCAAATTTTGGAGAATGAAACTCCTCATGCACAACTCCACTTGCGGCCGTCATCCACTGCACATCACCACTTCCAATGATCCCGCCTCCTCCAGCAGAGTCTCGATGTTCAATCTCACCTTCAAAGGCAAAAGTAACGGTCTCAAAACCACGATGTGGATGCTCTCCCACTCCTCTCTTTGTTTGCGTTGAAGAAAATTTCTTCGGAGCTGCAAAGTCCATCATGAGAAATGGAGACGTATAATAATAGATATCATAACCAGGATGAAACATCGTATGGACATGAAAGCCATTTCCTACCCAATGCTTTTGCGGTGGATTTAAAATATATTTAATTGCTTTTTGTTTCATTTAATTATCCTTAAAAAATTTCACTTGGCCCTAACGCAACAATACGATAGGGATTTAAATCATCGTGACTGTAATAGTAGTGTCTTTTAATATGATCAATATTTGTCGTCTCTTTAATTGCATCAATTGAATAGAGGTCTCTGACGTAGCGAGAAAGGTTTTTATAATCTTTGATTCGTCTAATGTTGCATTTGAAATGTGTCACATAAACACAATCAAATCTTAGTAAAGTAGGTATTAGTCTTAAGTCAGCTTCTGTTAATCTATCTCCTAATAAAAACCTTTGACCTTCAAGAGTCTCTTCGAGATGATCAAGAGATGTGAACAATTTTGTTACTGCTTCTTCATAAGCTTCTTGAGTTTTCGCAAAACCACTACGGTAAACGCCATTATTAATATCGGGATAAATAAAATCATTTAGCTCGTCAATTTTTGTAGCCAATTCCTCAGGATAATAGTCCTCATCATTGCCAGTTAGCTCATTAAACTCAGAGTTGAATATTCGAATAATTTCAGAAGACTCATTATTAACAATCGTTTGGGTTTTCTTATCCCATAGAACAGGTACTGTTACAGTTGTACTCACTTTAGGATCGGCCTTTAAATAGAGTTCTTGTAGATAACTTAAACCATATAACTCATCGCCAGTTGCACCCTCAAACGACTTATCAAAACTCCACCCCATCTCTAACATATCAGGAGAGACAACGCTGACTCCAATATGAGGTGCAAGTGACTTTAATTTACGATAGATAAGCGTACGGTGTGCCCATGGACAGGCGTAGCTGACATAAAGATGGTAGCGCCCACTTTCTGGTTGAAACGTAGGGTGGCCACTACTTATTGTCTCTCTAAATGATCGCGGTACACGGTCATAAGCTCCACTTTTGTTACTTGTAATAACTGAAGAATTGATCCATTTTCCATCGACTAAACGTCCCATTATTAAACCTTTGTTTGATTAATACAGGAATAGAATAACGAACATATGGATCGATTAAAAGATCATTTACCTGATCGAGATGTACTAATTACAGATCATTTGGTATTGAGTTGCCCACAGGCGGCAAGAACATCGTCACCCTTAGTGGTACGCACCATTGTTGGAATCTTATACTCTTCTAGAATTAGCTTGAACTGATTGACACTTTCTAACTCTGGCCTTTTGTACTGAGTACCAGGAAATTCATTGAATGGAATGAGGTTAATTAAAGCTCGTCGATCCTTAAGAAGTTGCCCCAAGGCCACTGCATCTTCTTGGCGATCATTTAACTCTTTAATAATGAGATACTCATACGTCACAAATTGTTTATGGCGAAGAGGTATTCCATCGATATAGTCCAGAACTTCTTCTAGCGGATACTTTCTATTAATTGGTATTAGTTCATTTCGGATTTCATCAAATGGAGAATGCAGAGATAAGGCGAGATTAACTCCAGGAATTTCATCCTTCCATCTTTTCAACCCCGGAATATAGCCACTTGTCGATATGGTAATTTTTTGATGGCCAATAGAAGTTCCATATTGAGATGTAAAAATATCACATGCCTTCTTCACTTCATCAAAATTATGAAGAGGCTCGCCCTGTCCCATAAAAACAATATTAAGAATTCTCTCTTCACCCGGACGATTCTCTCTTAACCAATGCCAGGCCGCTAAGAATTGCCCAATAATCTCTGCTGCCGAAAGATTTCTCTTTAGTCCCTGTGTTCCAGTAAAGCAAAAAGAGCACTTCATGGCACAGCCAACTTGTGAAGAAAGACAGATAGAATATTTCTTATTAAAAGGAATTAGAACACTTTCAACTTTAGAACCATCAGACAATTCAAATAGAAATTTTACCGTTTTATCTTCGGCCTGCTGAACTTTTACTGCCTTTGGTAAATTAAAACTAAATTTATCATCGATAAAAGAAAGAGTCCCCTTGGCAATATCAGTAATGGAATTGCTGTATTCATTTTTTCTTTTATAATACCAATTATAAAGAAGATTCGCGGCCGAGACATTGAGACCGTTTTGTTCCAACAACTGCTGTAACTCATGGAATGTAAGTTGAAAAAATGACTGCTTCACAAGCCTAACATTATAAGAATTAACACATATAGTCCATGCCAAAGAAGCAAAAGGGGTCAATAATGAAAGTTTTATTAATTAGTTTTTTTTCAATTCTTACTTTCGCCCAAGAGTTAGGCCTTGGTATAGGTACGAAGTCCCCTAACCTAGAAATTAAAAATATCGAAGGCAAAGAAATCATTCTCGATGATATGGATAAGAAAACAGTTCTCGTATTCTACCGTGGTTCTTGGTGTCCATATTGTATGAAACAACTGCAAAGTATTCAAAAAGAGATTATGCCAAAACTCGATAAAAACTCTAAGCTAGTTGCCATTAGCGTTGATCAAAAGATCATTGCGAAGAGAATGCAAAAAAAATACGAGTATACTTTTGATATTGTCTCAGACCCAAAGGCCGAGCTACTTTTGGCCTTTAATATCGTCAACAAACTCGATGATAAGCTTGTCAAAAAGTATAAGCAATCTTACAAAATTGATATTGAGGGAGACTCAGGTCAAACTCATCATATGGTCGCTCATCCAGCAGTCTTTGTTATAAAAAATGCAAAAATCACCTATCAGGATATCCATAAAGAGTATAAAGATCGAACGAAGAATGATGATATTCTTGCTGCTCTTGAATAAGGACTATTTTGAAAAGAAAGTTGCGATTCTTCCTTCCACCAGAACGAACTGTTCATTTTCATAAACGGCCATGGCCTTAAAATTTCCTTTCGGTAATTTTATAGCACCAACAAATGCTGCGGATTCATTATCAAGAATAAGTATTTCATTACTATTTGGCTCCAATCCAAATAAAACAGAATCGATAATCTTGAGACTAGAAACAACAGGGCCTAAGTCATTATCATCAATAAAGATCTCTTTCTCACTATTTAAAAGAAAATCAGTTATTGAAAACCTTGTGGCAATAACTCTATTGTTTTTTTCATTTGGAATTGAGAGGATCACTAACTCTTGAGTTTTCTTATCATAGGCAAGACATCTGATATAAGCATATTTTGATCGAACACTAGATAAACGACCACGACCTTTTTCTTCAACACCATTAGTTCCTTCTAAGAACCCCGCATACTGATCCACAATCTTTGCTCTGTCATTAATTCGAATAATAACGAATGATTTATTAAAACCTATCACCATAATACGTCTTGGACTGATAAAGCTAACACCCACAAGAGACTTAATATCAATACTATAGAGTGGATCAATACGGACATAGTAAAGAATATTTTCCAAATTCTCATCTAATAGATAAAGATAAAACTTATCCGTTACAATAGCAAAAAGCTTAGACTCAACATGATAGTCGATATCTCTAATCTCTCCCCTAATATTACTTGGAAGAGTGACATCCTTAACTTTTACTAAATCATCACCACTTTGAAACATGGCAATTTTTCTTCTTACATCATGTTTAAAATAGGGCCTCTCAATAGAATAATTCCCTCTAAGACTAAAAGGCTTAAGAAGACCATTCCAATTCTTAGTTGACCAATCCCAATTCTTTGGAGTCCATGAAAACCTCACAGGATCACTATGTCCTATGAATGGCGGAGGCCCTACTTGAGTAAATGCTTGAATAGAATTTAAAAATAAAATGACAAAAAAAGAGACGAAGGCCAATGATTGAAACTTACTGAGGTAGCGAACTTCACCATCTTCATTATCGACAAGATTATTTCCAAAGAAGAAAAGAATGAAGGAGAGGATTAAAAGAATTGACCAAAAGATAACAACTCCCCAAGTGTATGTATGTAGTCCAAAAATTTCAAGTGAAAATCCTTGACCTATATCCCGTAAGAAATGCCCTCCCGTATGCCTTAGGGCCATAAAAATACCGATAGTCGAATAAAAAATTAAAAGGCCTAGATATTTTGGTCTGGGCCCATAACGCATGATAAAGAGAGTCGTTAATGTGACAAACATAAGAGCGGCCCTCTCCTGCCAGCATAGAATACAAGGATTATCACCAAGACCAAAGCCTAATATGACACAGGCAATTCCAACAGGTAAGATTATCAAGGCCATCGATGCTAAGGCTACGACATTGTAAAAACGCTCAGACTTATCTGTCATAGACATCTCAATAGTTTCCTGGTGGAAGTATCATAGACTTAGTTGCAACAAACCAAATAAGTAACATAAGAAAAGTAGCACTATAGAGAAATTTTTCTGCTTGTTTCTGATTTTGTGGTTTTTTCCACACAATGAAACCGGCAATTATTAACAGTATTATTTCTAAAAATTCCATGAAGACTCCTTCTAACAGCCCGATTCGGCATAAGTAAAAAGTTCGCTAAGTTAATTTCCCTTAAATTTAGCTATGAAGTAAAATAAATAAATGACTAAAGGAGTAGTAATGAGAAGTGCTAAGCTAATTATTTTAATGCTTATTTCAACTGCATCATTTGCAAAATTCGGAGCTAAATCACAACCACTATATCACTGTGTAAACTACGATAAGAGCTCTATTGTGACAGATGCTATTATTCATCAGTCTCAATTTGGACGTGGCCCACTCTTTCATGAAATTGAGGTATTTGTTGAAGACATAAACCAAGATAGAGAATTCTCTTACCGCAAGAAAGTCAACTATATTCCAAAATATGATGCAAAGGTTGAATCGTTCACCACAGGAAGTTTTAGAATCAGACTTGATCATGTCGTTGGTGGAATTAATGGAAATATCTGGGCATTCGTTAGGATTCCAGACTATGGAATTCATTCGTTTGATTGGTCATGTAAGGTAGTAGAGGGACACTAAATGTCCCTCTCAAAAAATTAAACTTTTTTAACTTGAGTTGCACAAGGTCCACGCTTACCTTCCCCAAGCAAATAAGTTACTTTATCGTTATTATTTAACTTATTGCCACTTTCGATAGCTGAGATATGGACAAATAAATCACCTTCTCCACTATCTGGTTTAATAAACCCAAAACCCTTTGTTTCATTAAAAAATTTAACTTTACCTGTTTGCTCTGTATTCATATTCTTCCCTATTTTTCCAAAACCGACAATCAGTTGCCGGGAACTAAATTAACAATAGAAAAGTTATCGCCAATACAACGAGATTTGAGAATTTAAAATAAGTTAAGATTTTCAAATTGAAATATTTTTAAGCATCTTGCCCCATTGATATGACAAGATCACTTTCGATTTAATAAGAATTGGCTTGACGTGAGAAAATCTAAATAAGTCGCACTAATTAAGCGCGACTCATTTTTATTTTCACTAAGAGTGGTAGTAATACTATTGGAACAATTGTAAAGACTACCACAATAATTGCACCAGCTGGTAGATCGTAGAAATAACTTAATGCCATTCCTAATAAGCTTAAAACTAACCCAATCCCCCAACCAATTAAGAGTTGAGATCTAATACAATGAGAGAGTAAAGTACTAATAAGGGCCGGTACGACTAAGAATGAAAACACAAGTAATATTCCAGCAATACCAACAGATGATGTAATGACAACACCAAATAGAGAAAAGAAAACAAAGTCCCAAAAAGCAGAGCTATTATCTTTATCAAGCGTAGATCTTAGAATCTGTTTTCTGAATATATAGTGAATTGTAGCAACAATACTATAAATAGCACCGGTTTTAATAACATCGGCCCAGGTTACCCATAGTATTTTTCCAATAAGAATTTCTTTTATATGTTCTGCACCATGGGCCATCATGTTTACGACAAGTATGACAGCAGAAGAAGCGAAAGCATAAACTAAGGCAATTAAGACTTCCTGTGAAATGTACTTTTCAAACTTCTTGGCCCAAGCAAAGTAAGCTGCGGCCACAAAAGTAAAGCCTAATGAGACAAAGTAGTTGAGCCCATTATGGTGATCAAGGTGCAGGAGTAAAGCGACCGTTGAACCAAGACTTGCAACTTGCGCGAGAGAGAGATCAACAAAAATCACCCCTCTTCTTAGAACATGAAGTCCTAAGTAACAGTGAATTCCCACTAAAATTAAGCACATGACAAACGGTGCAGCTAAAAAAGAAATTACTTCCACTAATCCTCCAGTGCTTTTGCGAGAATATTATAAAGAGAGAACAAATCACGTGCCTCAGGACTTCCATCGACTGCAACAGGGACATTTCTAATCTTTACATCTTTGATCGTCGTACGAATTCTTTTTGCCACACTATCATCAAAATAGTTTTCAACTAAAATGTGACGAATCCCTTCCTTCTTCATCTCTTTAATAACAGCGATTATATGAGATGCCGTTGGAGGTATTCCCGGCTTAGGCTCAAGAACATTTTGAACATGAATACCAAACTCATCTAAAAAATAAGTAAGCGTACGGTGATAAGTTATGATCTTAGCACCTTTCTTTATTTTCGCTCTTAAAGCTCTAATTGTTTCTTGCGTACGTTTTTCATACGCTTTGTAATTGGACTCATAATTTTTCTTATTCTCACTATCAAGTTGAATTAGTCGATCGCGCACCCCCTGAGCAACTTGCAGGGCCTTACTTGGTGATAGCATGAAGTGTGGATTCCCTTCGGGGTGAACATCACCATGCGCACGAGTAAGCTTACCTTTAACTTCATCAGTAAGAGAAACCAGAGTATAGGCTTCTAATCTTCCAGCTTGTCCAATTCTAAGCTTTGGATTACGGCCACCTCTAACAACAAGAGGTAGCCAGCCAACTTCAAGGCCTGCGCCAATACTTATTAATAAATCAGCACGTGCAATTTTAAAAGTGTAGCTAGGTTTGGCCTCAAGAAAGTGTGGATCTTGAGTTCCTTTAGCAAGAGAGTGCACATTCACACTCTCTCCACCAATTTTCTTTGCGATATCGGCCAAATTTGTCGTCGTTGTTACTATATTCAACTGAGCATAAGAGCTCATACTTAGAACAAGAAACAACCCTATAATAAATGTCTTCATTTTAGCGACCTAGTACTGGTGTGCCGGATGGGCACCGATACTAAAGCTCAGCTGAAGGCTCAGCCTTTTCTCTGGGCGATCCTCACCATCATGAATTTCATCATATTGCATTCTAACAGCAGAGAACTCAGTTGGTACAAATGCTAAAAGTGCAGTATATGCGTTTTGATCAGTAATAGACTCATCTTTTGCTACACCAAGGAATTCATACTGAGCTTGAGCAAACCAACGTGGTGCAAATTGATAACGCAAGAATGTCGAGTAACCACCATTTTTCACTTCATTTGTTCCCTGAACATCTTTGTGGATAAACTCAGTTGACCAAACAAATGATGAATACTTACCTTTTTTCACAGGACGCCATTTTAGAGTTAAATCTGTTCCTAAAACAGTCGACTTTTCATCTTGCTCTTTATAGTAAAGACCTGAAAGTCCCCACTCTAAAGTAAGTGACTCAGATAAGTCCCAAAGGTTCTTTAGGTTAGCAACTGTAGTAATTGAGTGTGCATCTTCAACAAATAGTTCTTCATTTGTTGGCTGAAGAAATTGAACTGTTAAGTCAGAGTACCAAGGTAGTGGTGCTAAGTATGAAACACCTACACCAACTTCATTTAATCCCTCTTCTCCAAACATATATTCTTGAACGAGACTGCGATAAATAAATGGTTGAGCATGTGTATGCACCATATTGTACTTACCAAACTGTGCATAGAACTTCCCTAGTTTTACCGTAACATCAGGAATAGAAATTGTTTCAGCAAATACTTCTTCTGGCTCAAATGCATAGCCGTGTTCTTCCTCTCCACCCTCTTCATGGTGTTCCTTGTGTACTGCAAATGTAGCTTCTGCTCTAAAATATGCGTCCACATCGGCACTAAACTGAAGCTCTGCTTCTTGTAGCGAGAATCCATCATGATCATTATCACGAGAAGAGTTCTTATAGATTGTCAGGGCGTTTAGTCCAATGGCCGGATTAAAGCCATTTCCTCTAGAGTTATCAGATAGTGATTGTGCAAAAGTATTAGAGCTTAGTAATAAAGCAGAAATATAAAATAAGTTTTTCAAAATAAACCTCATTGAAAATTAATTAATTAAATTAAAAAAATAAAAAGTGAATGTAATTAGATTAACAATGAGCTGGAGGCCCGCGAGGAGCTGTTTGAATGAGAAGAGATTGATAAGTGTGACCAACCAGTGTCTGATAACTTTCGGCCACAAGAAAGAGAAAGCTCGCTTCGATGGCATCAGAAAGGTCAGATCCAGTTACATCATAATTGAACTGAGATACTTTAATACAGACCTGGCAAGCTTGATGCAACTTAGTACTTTCTTGCTCGTCATGATAATGAAGAGTCGTTGTAAGGGAACTTACAAAAAATAATGTACTAAATAGAAAGCTTAATAAACTCTGCATTTATGTAATTTTAGCAGGACTAAAATTAGAATGTCTTGTTTTTTATATAATAATCTATTTAAATACTTAACATCTGCCCAATATAGAGACTACTAGATCTTAATGAGTTTCTCTTTTTTATTTGATAAGTGGTTGTATTGTAGAGTTTGGCAATGCGTGTTAAGTTGTCTCCCTTCTTAACACGATAGTGAAAAACCCTCACACCCTTAGTTACATCAAGCTTTTGACCAACGTATATATTATTGCCATGAATCCCATTTAGCCTTCGTAAGTAAGAAACACTTAGGCCATAACGTCTAGCGACTCGTCCTAGATAATCATTCTTTTTCACAAAGTAGAACTTCTTACCAACAACTCCCTTATACTCATTTGCTCGCAGGGCCAGCCTTTGACCAGGATATATACGACTACTTCTCAAATTGTTAATTCTCTTAAGCCTGTTAAGAGAGATTTTATAACGTCGCGAGATTTTCGTTAATGAATCTCCCCTTCTCACACGGTAATGAGTTGGAAATGATTTGAGTTTCCCCCACTGACGACTACTAGCAAGTTTATTTTGAATCTCTTCAATATTTTGATAGTCTTTGCGAGGAAGCCAAATTGCATAATGTTTAATCCAATTGGGAGTACGCTTATATTTTAGTGCAGGGTTAATTTTTTCAATCTCATCCCTCTCAATATTAAAATGTCTTGCAACGTCTTTAATATGAACACCACCAGGAACTTCCACTAATTTTAAGTCAGGATAAGTTGGAGATTCTGCAATAATCTCTTCATTAAAACCAAATTTTGCTAAGTTCTCTCCGACATAGGCAGCTGCCAAGAATTTAGGAACATAATTTCTTGTCTCTCTTGGAAGTAACTTTCGATCAGCAAGCTCCCAAAAGTCACGAGTCCTTCCCTTCATAATGGCGCGCAAGACTCTTAACTCACCACAATTATAAGCAGCAATAGCGAGTTCCCAAGAGTTAAAAACCGTATATAAATCCTTTAAGTATTTCGTTGCAGCTTCGGTACTATGGACAGGATCTCGTCTTTCATCAACAACACGGTTAACAGCAAGGCCATAACGTTTTCCAGTTGCTTTAATAAATTGCCATGGGCCAACAGCACCGGCATGAGAAAGAGCTGTCTTATTATAACCACTTTCAATTAACGGAAGATAATAGAGTTGATAAGGAAGTTCTTCTTCTTCAAGAACTGTTTGAATTACCTCTTTGTAATACATTCCTTTTTTAATGAATTGCTCAAAACGAACACGGTCTTTGACAGCAAAGTAATTAATCCATTTTTGGACTCGCTCATTTTGGTAGAGCTCCAATTCATGCTTAATGCTATCTTCATCTTGATATGAAATGGTATTGCTACCTGCTGGTGCCTGACCAACACTCTCCTTCTCTGGTGAAGCACAAGAGAGAAGAGTTATTGAAAATGTTATAATTGATAAGTACTTAATTGAATTCAAAGAGTTAATTTTTTTCATACAAAAATTCTACGGGAATTTGTAGGAATTTACATACACTCAAAACCAAATTAGTTTTTTCCGAATCTAGTTTAGTAAGTCATCGGAAACATCAGAAACTTCGATCTGGAGATCCACATCTTCGTAGCGATCCGGCACATTTGATAGCTTTGACTGAAAGAGTTCTTGCAGCTTACGGATAGAAATCAATCCTTCATCTGACTTTTTCCAAATTGCATAAAGAGACATACGAATTGGTTCACCTAAATGGAAAGTCTTCAATCCTAAATATTCCTCCAAAGGATTCTTTGGTAAGAACATCACACAACGACCTCTTAGACAAAGTTTATGAACAAAGTCGATGTGATCGCTATACACCTTCTCTTTAGGGATCACTCCATTTTTTCTAAGATGTTGATAAATAATACGGTTGAGATTCTTATCCCAATTACTTTCGGCAAAAGGAATATTTACCAGTAAGTCTTTTTCATCTCTAAATTTATCATAGAGCTCAGTTGAGCAACAAAAGACAATTTCAAAAGAACCAATTTCAGCGACATTTAAACTCTTTCTCTTAGGCTTTCTAAGAGAAATTCCCCAATCAATATTACCGTGAAGAATATTATCCACAAGTACGTCGTGATCGCCCTGTCGAATGGTATTTACTGTTCCATACTTTGTATAAAGATCCCAGTATTGAGAAGCAAACTCAGTTGCTAGATCATAAGAGATCGTCTCTTCAATTCCAATTGATACAGGATAGCCACCAACAACATCTTCAGAAAAGTGTTCTAGGAGCTTACTTCCCTCCTCAAATATTCCCTTAGTTCTCTCAAATAATTGTAGGCCTTCAGGTGTTAAAGAAAGACCTTTTGAACTACGGTTAAAGAGTTTCATATTGAATTTGTTTTCTAGACGCTTAAGCTGTTCACTAAGAGTTGGTGAAGAAGTACCGATGATTTCAGCACCTTTTTTAAGTGATTGAACTTTGGCCACTTCATAAAAACAGTAGAGATGATTCCAATTGATATCTTTTAGTTTTTCCAAGCTTATTCCTCGATTCATTTAACTTTGCTCCTTACCTTAACAAGTCCATCACCAATTAGCAAAAACCGAACAGCTCTTAAAACTCATAAGTACCTAAGACTCGGAAGAAAGTGGAAAAAACTGATTTAAAATGAAAAGGATCATTTTTATAAAGTGTTCAAAAATCTTATTAACTAAATTCATCATATCAACCTCTTATCGTTTTTAAGTTTTAATATTGAGCTTATGAAATTCAATCTGTGCACTTTGTAACTCAAAATAGAGTTGTGTGCGCATATCGTTTCTTAGCTCCCATGCATCACTAGGGTTTTCTGCCCATGCGGCCAACCAGCACTCAATGGCGTCCTTATCTAGTTTCATTACCCACATTGTTGGCTCTTCAACATCACAAAAGTATTCGGATTTTTTTGCGACTCGATTTGCAATCTCACGAACCAACTTAAGATCAGAGTCTGGCGAAACAAAGAATTCTATATGAGTCCATACAAAGTGATCATTCATTGTGAAGTTTTGTATTTCTTTTTGAAGTAACTTAGAATTTGGGATAACGAGTCTTACCCAATTCCATTTCTTAACAACTGAATAGGTCAGCCCAATCTCTTCAATAAGTCCGTAGTGCCCATCAATAGTGACGGTATCCCCGATCTTAATTGATCTAAAAAAGGAAATAATCACACCCGCAAAAAGGTTCTCTAAGAATGGCCTTAGGGAGAAACCAGCAATTACCGAAACAATCGCAGCAATAATTGAAACATAGACAGTTGGAATCTTTCCGAGATAAGGAATAGAAACAAAGAGAGACCAAAGGATAAAGAAGAGAACAGGAAGTGCTCTCATCATAAATGAGAAACGACCTTCTATCCCCTCAACACCATGTGATTTTAACTCTTTTTCTTGATCATCAACTGGTGAATCTGTTTCAACAGCATCACTAATATCTCTTTTACGGATATTTTTTAGCTTTCTTTTTTGAACTCTTCGAATATTTAAGAGAGCAAGAAAGTACCCCCCTAAAAATAGGAGGGTAATGGTAATTGGGTATAAATAGTTTACCAAGGAGTTAGCTATTGGCTTCATTTATAAACTTTGAATTCTTCATTCTATTATCAACTACCTTATTACCAGGAACGATATCATTTAAAGGCGTATGAGATAGAACAAAGTATGTAATTAAACCGGCCATGATACCTGGAGCAACCTCATAAATAGTTGCGCCGTAACCAAGGTTCATCCAAACAACAGTAACAATTCCACCAATGAGGACCATTGAGATGGCCGTAATTTCAGATACCTTCTTACCAATTGCATAGATAAAAATTAATGGACCAAAGCAAGCTGCGAGTATTGACCACGACAATAAGACGAGCTCAAACACATTCTTGCTACCATAAAGGGCCACAACTAAAGCAATAATAGTTGTCCCAGCAGTCGCAAGCTTTGTTAGATAAATATTATCTGATTTCTTCGGCAAGATATCTCTTGTAAAAGCTGCTGAACAACTTAGTACTTGAGAGTCGGCCGTTGACATTGTTGCGGCAAAGATCCCCGCGAGAACGACACCAATTAGAATCTCTGGAAGAAGTTTCTGACTCATTAGCGGTAGTGCTAACTCGGCGTCAAAGTTTGCAGAATTTGGAAGTAGAAGTCTTGCCGTAAGACCTACTCCAATAGTCATAATTGTGAACGCAATAAACCAGGCATAATAGTAAATTCTCGTCTTATTCATATTCTTAGTATCATCGATTGTCATAAAACGAATCATAATATGTGGTTGACCAACAACGCCAAATCCAGCAAATACCCAACCTAGAATAAATAACGAAATCCCTGTTCCACCAGGAACATTAAGTCCAGTTGGTGTAAAGCTTAAGAAACCAGGTGATACAGCAGTTAGTTTGCTTACATAAGCATCATAACCACCAACTTCATTGATCCCAACAAAGAATAAGATCCCCATTGCAATAATCATAACAAATGACTGGGCAGCATCTGTCCAAATTGATGCTCTAATACCGCCAGATAGGCAGTAAGCAAATACAATAACAGCACCAATAATTGCTCCAGTACTATAGTCCCATCCAAATAGAACGTGTAATGCCTTAGAGCCGGCCTTAAATTGGGCAGCAGCATAAACACCTAAGAATAGAATTGTGATAATACCAACAAGAAGTCTTAGCTTTTTAAAGCTAGTCCCTCTTTGCCATCTCGAAAGAACTCCCCCAAAACTTAGAAGATTTTCCTTTTCAGTTACTTGTCTTAGCTTCTTGTGAACAAAGAAACTCATGACAATATCACCAATAATCCAACCAATCATAACCCATGATGATTGAAGGCCACTCGTATAGGTATAACCAATGAGTCCGATGAACATATACCCACTATTATTGGTTGCAACTGCAGATAGAGCTGCTAACCACGGTGGAGTACTATGACCTGCAAGCAGGTAATCCGAATTATTTTTCTTACTTTTAAAACTTGAAGAAACTCCAATCAATACGAAGAGGAGCAAAAAAAAGAGGAAACTGTAAACAATCATTTAACAATCCTTTTTTTGGCATAGCTATCCATCCACTAAAAAAACACAAAGCGGTAGCGAACAAGATAGCTCTTGCTAATTAATAAAATACTAATTTAAAAACTTATTATTTAGAGTACTGAGAGGCAATTCTCTTCATCTTCAATTAGGCTTCGACGAAGAAAAGATGACTCTCTTAACGCCTTACCGTGCCCCTCTTCACAAATAGAAGTCTTTTCTTGTACTTTAGATGTGCGGGACTGCTTCTTATCAACGACGCTATAACTTACTAACTGTACTAACTTTTCAGATTTCTTATTGTTCATTTAACTACCTTAACATTCTATAGATTCATTAAGAATTGATTAATTCTCTAATTAGGTTATCCCTAACTTCTTCGTAATTCACTTGAGCGTTGAACTGCTTTATCCACTCCCATTTTTACAAAGGCATCAATGCCACTTTGACGAAAGCTCTCAATGGCCTCAATTGTAACTCCCTTCTTAGATGTAACCTTGGCAATTAAGTCATCGAGTTCTGTCTCACAATTAATTAATGCGCTCTTAGCACTACCTCTAAATAACTGACTCGTGATTGCACGTGACTCTATTGCACCAAGGCCCCACTCTTTCAAAGAGTCTTCTAATGCATTCATAAAAAAATAGATAAATGCAGGCCCTGATGCTGAGACGACAGTCACTTGGTCAAAGAGTTCTTCTGTCTTCATTTTCAAGATCATCGAACTTTCACTAAGGTGTTCTTTTAAAAACTCAACCTCATTTTCTTCTACTTGCTCAGTTGAACTTAAGAGACAGATTCCTTCTCCGTACTCCATTGGTAAGCTAGGCATTAGCCTAATTACTTTTGAGGTGCCTAATAAATTACTAATTCTTTCTTGGTCGATTCCGGCCATGATTGAAATAACAACTTTATTTGAGAGGTCGATATCCTTAAGCATTTTAGAAAGCTCTTCAAATTGTTGTGGCTTACAACCAATTAAGAAATAGTCTGCATCGGACGCTTCTTTTAGTTCAACAATGGCCTCACCTTCTACCTCTTTAGCAAGTTCAATTGCTCGTGTGCGACTAGGGGTATATGTGAGATATTTGTTTTTTATTTTTTGGCCCTTATACATTGAACGAACAACTGCACCGGCCATATTTCCACAACCAATAACTGCAATTTTCTTCATGGTAACTCTCCTATTTTCTTTAAATTAAGATCTAATCTGCCCATCACCAACAACGACGTAGCGAGAGGTCGTCATTTGTTCAACTCCCATTGGACCATAGGCATGTAGTTTTGTTGTCGAAATTCCAAGCTCTGCCCCAAGCCCCAGCTGTCCACCATCGTTAAAACGAGTAGAGGCATTTACCATGACACAACTTGCATCAACACTTTGTAGGAATTTCTGGCAATTTTCTTCATTATTAGAAACGATACACTCAGAGTGATTACTACCGTATTCATCAATATGATCAATGGCCTCATCAAGGGAAGAGACTGTTTTAATTGAAAGAATATTATCAAGGTATTCAGTTGACCAATCCTCTTGTGTCGCCTTAACAAAAGTACCTTTTGTTTGATTTGCAAACTCTTCATCAACTCTTAGCTCACAACCTTTTGCAAGAAGCCTTTTAGAAATTTTTTCATTTACCTTTGGTAAGATATCCTTATGAATAAGTAGCGTTTCAATGGCGTTACATACACCAGTTCTTTGAGTTTTTGCATTTTCAACAAGTGATACGGCCTTTTCAATATCCGCTTCACTATCAATATACATATGACAAAGACCCTGGTAGTGAGCAATCACAGGCATCTTTGCATTTTCAAAAACATGGTTAATTAAACCGTGTCCACCTCGAGGGATAACAACATCGATATCATCCTTAAGGCCTAATAGGTCATTTAAAACTTCACGGTTATCTGATGCTAGAACCTCTACAACATTCTTATTCACATATTTAGAGATCGCATCCTGGATGATTTGACCAAGAACCTCATTTGAGTGCTTTGCTTCTTTTCCACCTTTTAAAATAATGGCGTTAGAAGATTTAAGAGCAAGGGCCGCACAGTCTACAACAACATTCGGGCGACTTTCAAAAATCATTAAAATAACTCCAAGCGGGACTCTTTGACGCTTAATCTTTAAACCTAGATCATTTGTAAATTCATTATAGAAAGAACCAACGACTTCAGGTTGTTCCTTTATCGTCTTAACTCCTGAGATGATGTCATCTATTCTTTCATTGGTAAGTTTTAAGCGGTCAACCATTGCCTTCGAAAGATCGTTTTTAAATGCTGCATCTAAGTCGAGTTGGTTTTTTTCTAAGATAAGCTCACGATTTTCATCTAAGGCCTTTACTAAATCATCAAAAATTAGATCCTTAGTTTCTTTATTTAACTTTAAAAGTTCTTTTGAGGCTTTTCTTACAGTACTAGCTAATTTTTTCATCGATTATATCCTTTTCTAAAATTAAGTTAATTGTATGGACGACTTCAATTGATGTTCTAAAGCCAATTAGGTCTTCAATTTCATCACTATGGCGCCCCATAATTTGTTCAACTTCACAATGCCCATATTCACAAACACCAGAAGCAAAAACTTCACCATCGCAAATGATATCGACGCAGTCCCCTTTATAGAACTGGCCGTAAACATCAACGATACCTTTTGGAAGAAGAGACTTACTCTCATTAAGGGCATCAAATGCACCTCTATCAACTTCGATATAGCAATTTGGCTTCTTCATTGAAAGTAGCCATGCTTTTCTCTCTTCTGGATCATAAGCATTCTTAGGAGCAAAATAAGTACCGAGCTCCTTTGTGAGAGGATCCAAAATAAGTCGCTCATTATCCATCGAGCTAATAACGGCCTTAATACCAATAGGTGTGATTTTTGTGATAGCGTGAACCTTAGACTCCATTCCACCTTTACCAACTGCTGTCTTCCCCTGATAATTCACATCTTCCAAGACATCACTTCCAAAGGGAACCGTCGCAATTCTCTTAGCATCTTCATACGCCGGATCCTTATCATAGAGGCCATTAGTTGATGTAATCATTAAAAGTGCATCGGCATTAATCATTTGTGCTGTTTGTGCGGCCAAGTGATCATTGTCGCCCAGTGCAATCTCAGTAAAAGAGATTGTGTCATTCTCATTTAAGATCGGTGTGATATTGTTCTTCAAGAGAACATTGATACTTTGTTTGGCATGCAGATTTCGTTTACGATTTCTAAAATCGTCATGTGTTAAAAGAATTTGTGAACAGATTTTCTGATTCTCTTCAAATAGTCGAGAGTATGTATTTAGAAGTTTTGGCTGTCCAACTGCACTAGCTGAATGCTGAAGGTCTATTTGACCTCTTCTTGGTAGGTGCTCTTTAAGAAATGACTTTCCAACACTGACGGCACCAGAGCTGACAAGGACAACCTCGATCCCCTCATCGATTAGTTCACAGATATCCTCTACAATTTTTCGTACTTTCCTAGTATCTAGCTTTCCATTTCCTTTTGTAATAACATTACTTCCAACCTTTACAACAAGGCGTTTTACACCCTGCAGTTCTTTACGAAGTCTCATTCTATCCCCTTATCTTGTTAAAAAACAACATGTCACAAATTCCAAAAAACCAAAAGCGACTCAAGGGCAAATTAGGCAATACCGAACAAACGCAAAACCGAGTGCACAAGTCAACATATAGCTAAAAAATATTTGCAGGCCTTAAAATTTTAATAAAAATCACAAAATATTCGCTACATGAGAAGGGTTTGAGATTATAATATTTCCATTAACTTATGCTTTAAAAATACAATTTGGAGAGAACTTGAAAAGAAGAATTGAAGTTATTAAGCCTGATAATTTTGAACAAGAAAATCACTTTTATCCTAAGGCACTAAACGCGCAACTACACCCTTTAGTAAGCCATTTTTTTAACTTGGACCACGAAAGGATTATTAAGAGATATAGTCACCTTAACCCGCAAATCTGTACAGACACTTTGAGAGATATTCTCTCGTATGAGTGTAAGCACTTTTTCTGGGGAGGCTCTGACTTGTTCTATGTTACAACACAAGCTGGAAATAGACGTATGGTTGTTCTTGAAACAAACTCATGTCCATCTGGCCAAAAATCAATGCCACCAAGAACAGATGCTGATGAGCATAGAGGATATAAATTTCTTATTGAAAATTCTTTTCTACCAGCACTTAAAAAAAGAAAGAAGAGGCTTCCACAAGGTGCACTTGCTGTTATCTATGATAAGAACTACATGGAGACATCTGGGTATGCTTCAACAATAGCAGATCTAACGGGTGAAGATGTTTACCTCGTTCCACACTTCAATGGTGAAGAACAAATGGCAGATTTTGAAAATGGTGTTCTACATATCACTCTTGAGACAGGAGAAAGAATTCCAATTAGAGCGGCGTTCCGCTATGTTACACAGAAGCCTTGGAATCGCATTCCAACAACGTCAAAGACATTTATCTTTAACTCAACGCTTGTATGTCTATCAGGTGGACGTAATAAACTATTAGCAAACAAAGCTTACGAGCTATATAACTCAGAGATTGCTGAATCAGGCCTAAAGATTAATATGCCTGAGACGATTAAAGACGTTAATAAGTTGGAGATTCCACTTTGGGTACAAAAGTTTGGTGGTAAGGCCGTTATTAAGATCCCTTATTCAAATGCAGGACAAGGTGTTTTTACAATTACAAATCAAGATGAGCTTGATGCCTTTATGCAAATGGATTACCCATATGATCAATTCATTGTCCAAAGTTTGATTGGTCACTACGAATGGAGCTCGACAAGTGAGCACGGTAAGTTCTTTCACATCGGTACAGTACCGAATAAGAAGGGAAATATTTATATTGCAGACTTAAGACTTATGGTCTACTCATCACCAAAAGGTTTTATGCCATGTGCAGTCTATGCTCGTCGTGCAAGAAAGCCACTTGAGGCAAGCTATCCAGAGGACAGCTGGGAAGTTCTAGGAACAAACCTATCAGTAAAAACAGGTGAAAATCAATGGGACTCAGATACGTCAAGACTGATGCTTATGGATCAAAAAGATTTCAATTCTCTAGGTATTGGTACAGATGATTTAATCGAAGCCTATATCCAAACGATTCTTACAGTTGTTGCAATTGATAAGATGGCAGAACAACTAATTAGTAAGAAAGGGACTTTCAGAACTAAACTCTTTAGAAGTTTAGATAACGATAAGTCACTCTTTAACGAGATCATGATCTCATAGCATAGGAAGTATTATGGGTGCAATACAAGTCATTAAGACTACTGAAGAAATCGATTTAAACTCATTTACGCAAGGTGAGATTCACCGTTTACAAATACACCTCTCAGATAATGCTCTCGGTGTGCCTTGGCGTGTACCTATCATCATTATGAAGGGTGTTGAGGATGGCCCTGTACTTGGTATTACAGCTGCTGTACACGGGAATGAGCTAAATGGTATCTCAACAATTTTTAAACTGATTGAAGAGGTCGATCCAAAAAAACTAAAAGGAACAATCGTTATGGTTCCAATTAGTAACGTTCCAGGCTACCTAACAAATCAACGTCGATTTATTGATAATATTGATTTAAACAGAATCATGCCTGGAAAACTTACCGGAAATCCAAGTAATCTCTATGCACATTACTTTACACAGAAGATCGTTTCTAAGTTTAATTACCTTCTTGATCTACATACGGCAAGTCATGGCCGTGTAAACAGCCTCTACCTAAGAGCTGATCTAGAGAATGAAGAAACGAGAACTCTCGCCTTCTTACAAAATCCACAAATTATTGTTCAAAAATATGATGAAGAAGGAACTTTGAGAGCTTGGGCAAATGAGCAAGGAATCCATGCTATTACTGTTGAAATTGGAAATCCAAATGCTTTTCAACACGCCCTTATCGACGAAACACTGGATGGTATCAAGAACACACTTCGCTACTACTCAATGATCGAAGGAGATGTTCAAGATATGATTACCGATGCCACAATCTGTGACCACTCTTATTGGATCTACTCAACAAAAGGTGGAATTGTTGATGTACTCCCAAAACTTACCCATCGTGTAAAGAAGGGTGAAGTTATTGCAAAGGTTTATGATGTCTTTGGCCAAGTAAAAGAAGTCATCTGTGCTGATCGATCAGGTGTTGTTATTGGTAAAAACGTGAGACCTAACTGTGAAGCAGGACAAAGAATACTCCACCTAGGTGTTGACCTTAAGGAAGCACTTCCTGAAGAAATTCCTGGTCATGACGATTTTGAAATATCTGAAAAATAAGAATAAGAAAGGGGGGTTTAAATCCCCCTTTTTTTTATAAATTTACATTCATCGTTAGGCCAACATTTGTTCTGTCAGCTCTAATATCTTCCGCAATAAAGCGCATATTTGGTGAAATCGAAATATCACGAGTAAAGAAGTAAGTCATCGCTATCGTTTGCTGAAGAACCTTCTCATTAATACGTTCACTTCTAAAGTGATCGGCCGAGTAAAGATCTGTAATTAGTCTTAAAGAAAGGGAGCGCGAAAGGTAAAGCTCACCAGCAAGGCTTAATGAGAAAGAACGGTTTACTTGTCTGTCTTTACCTGCAATCTCCATCCCATTAAATGATATTGTACTCTTATCATAAAAGTACTGTGTCGCATTACCTGAAAGGGCAATATAAGCGGCCTTCCACACTTTATAGGCCAAAGAGTGACTAATATTAAAAACAGAGTTAATACCTAAGTCTTTGTAGTAGTCCCACGTTGCATATTGGTACTGTAGGAATGTTACATTTTGGATTCCAAAAAGATAATAAGTTTTAAAGTAGCTTAGAACTGGGTTATCAATATTTAAGCTATCGCCATAAGTATCTAGCTCATACTGAACCATTGGATTTTCAGAGTCAACACTTCCATGAAAAGGGGCCTTCTTCTCAATACCAACCTGAAGAGACAAGTTATCTGTTTTGGAAAGACGATACTTTACACCAAAATTACCAGTGAAATTCGTTAGCGATGTTGTATTACCAGCATTTCTAATATTAGGTCTTTCAGCATCATTGAGATTATCAAGAGCCCCAGCATTATATTTGAACGAAGAGTAAAAAGACCATCTCTTTAGCGATCCTGATAATGTCTTCAATGTTGGATTATCTAGTACTTCTTCCTTCGTATTGAAGCTCTTTGTTTCAACTTCACCTTCAGACTTAGCTGCAGGAGCTGCAAAGGATAAAGTTGATATTAACATGACTATCAATAATTTCATTTTTTTCTCCATTAATTAAAAAAAGCTAAGAAAGCTTTCGCTATTATTTGTTGTGGTATATTGTTTTTCACCGACAAGGTCATTCGCAATCATGGCAGAGCGCCAAGACATCAAGCTAGTCTGTGGGTCTGCAACACCATGGCCATGACGACTAAAATTCATTGAATAGATTTTTCCATTCTCAATCGTTGTTTGAATACTGTAGTCCTGCCCTACTATAATTCGCCCTTGAGCATCCTTAGCGATTTTATCTGATAGCCCATCTAAAAAGCTTGGTAGAATACTCTTAAAGCCTGTTGCTAAAATTACAATATCGGCTTCAAAGATCTCTCTATTTTGATTGAGAAGATTATCAACCTTAAGCTTATAGGACTCACCTTGCTTTTCAATTTCATTAAGCCAACGCATTGGAGAAATGGCGTAGTCAGGAAGCTTCTTTAAATAGAAACGATCAAGATATAACTCGTTATACATTTCCTGTAGGTACTTGGGAGTGTTTCCATCACTAGCTAGAAGTTGACTCTGAGTATATGCATCTTTCTGCTCTTGCTTAAGTGAGTGAAAATTTAAAACAAACTCAGGTGTGAAAATTTCATTAGTAAAGGGAGCTTCATCAAGAGGTTGTAGATTATTTCTTCCACTTAACAAAGTAACCTTTTCTACTCTTCCCCACATTCCATTGAGTGCATTTCTAAATGTCTCGACTCCTGTTTGTCCACCGCCAACAACAACGACTTTCTTACCTTTTAAATCAAGTGACTTCATTTGCTTAGACTTTGCATGAAATAATGTATTTGAAAGGAACGGCCTCGCACACTCTGGAATATTCTTAGAAGGACCAGATGCTACACAAATATTTTTCGTGTAGTAGCTGCCTCCCTCTTTAATAACTTCAAATTTCTCACCATCATGTTTGATATCAATGACTCTAGAATCAAAATCAATATCATGACGAAGTTGTTTTGATACCCATTTACAATAATCTTGAAATTCGTAACGATTGATCGACTTTCTATCAGTATTTAAGAAGTGATAAAACTGTCCGTTTTCAACGAGGTAATTTAGAAAACTAAATTTACTCTTAGGATCAACAGGTGTCACAAGATCTTTTAAGAAAGATGTTTGCATCATAGCATCTCCAAACATCAACTCAGGGTGCCAACTAAACTCAGGCTTATTATCTAAGAACTTACTACACACTTTACCTAGAGGATTTAGAAGCGCCGCTAAGCTTAGATTAAATGGCCCTAGGCCAATTCCAACAATGTCATATATATTCTGCATACTACTACCTCAACTCAACCCTAACTATTTTTCACAAGAGGATTTTTAATATTACTTCCTAACATTGGCTTAAGACGCTCACCTGTTTCACTATAACCAGCAACAAAGCGAACAGTATTAACCAATACTTTTTCAAATTCATTTCTTAATAAGTTAACCTTTTTAGCAACCTTACGATCACCTTGATAATTTGAGACAACCTCTCCTAGTAAGTGATAAAAGTCTCCTTCTTTAAAATCGAGAGTCTCTTCCACTATTCTAGAAAAATAACGTAACACTGTAATAAAATGACCAGTGATAAGATCATGAATTAAATACTCTGCCGGTAACTGATCAAGCTCAACGCCAAAGTCATCACCTAAGTGCTTTGAGTTAGTTGCCATTCTAAAATCACCATGAAAGTCCTTTATAATTAATCTTTGTGGCCTTGCCTCTTTCAGAACAAGAATGGTATTTTGTCCATGGGCCACTAAACCTAGTCCGTGCTCAACTTGTAGATGGTAGAGAGGAATCACAACAACAGTGAAGTATTCTTTGATCCACTCCGAAACACTTAAACCTGATGACTTAATATACTCAGCAACCAGTGCATTTTGATCTTTAGTAAAGAGAAGTGCTGCTGTTGGTATAGCAATTTCATTGCTAGAGATTTTATTCTCTACGCTTTCTCGCCAAACGCAGCCTAATAATTCTTTATAGCGATATGAGCAACCTTTGATACGATTAAACTCTGGTAAAGGACAGCTTACAGCTGCTACTTCTTTTAAGACATCGACCTTGTTCTTAAGGAAACGATCCGAATTAATAATCTTTTCAATTTTTTCAGATAAGAGGTAGCCTTTCTTTATATATTTTTGCGGGATCCCTCTTACACTTGAAGTATTCAATATAGAGATGGCAACTTTTAAATCATACTTACTTGCATCAGAGCTAGAAGATAAGGTCCTAATGGATACCTGCGGTGTGTATTCATTCCCTAGCATCCCAAGAGAAATAATACTTCCTTGAAAAATCAAGTGATTAAACTGAACACTAATATATTTACTCCACTGCCATGGATGAATCGGAATAAGGATATAGTCATCAAAATCTCCCGAATTCTCTTGAACTTTCTTTTTTGCAAAATCTACTTCATCATCACTAAGAGAATCGTAATAGAGATCGTCAACCTTATGTTGATTGAGGTTCATTCCCCATTCAAGGCAATCTTTCTTGATCGCACACCAATGGAGCTGATAACTATTTCTAGACTCTGGAGCATATAATGAAAGTTCATCACTTCCCCAGCCAAGACGTCCTTTGTTCATGATAATTTTCGGATGTCCTGACAAAATTTGATCAATTTTTTTAAAGTTGAATTTAGCTATATCTTCAATAGTGATATTCTCTAATGAATTAGATTGAATAATATCTCCATAAATTGTCTGATTCCCCTCTTCAATAAACTGAGCGAGTGTTTCATCACTCATCTTGCATAGATTTCTTACCTCAAAAAAGAAGTCTGCAAGAGTATACTCATCCACAATTTTTTTAGCACTATACTTCTTAAATGTTTCTTTTTTTATTTGAAGATTTCCCCAAACACTAATGCGGCCTTGAAAGCCATAGTAGGTCTCATCAGTAATTCTAAAGTAGAAGCGATCATGGCAGTATTCAACTTCAAAAAGCTCTTCAAATTGAAGTTCTTCAATTGCTTTAATGACAAGATTCTTATGAAGTTCATAAAACTTTTTCATATTCATCATAACTCCACCTCGCGGTAAAATCTTGTACGGTCGGCCTCTAAAAGATTAGACGTTTTATGAGGAAAGCTAAAGACTCCTTTGTGTTCCCAGCCAGGAAGAAGTCTTGCAAGAGTTAATACTTTTTTATTATCCACACGAGGCTCCCCCCACACTTTTTGCGTTCTACTATCATCTTCAAAAAGAAACTTTGTTAAATGAAAGATAGAGTCAAAAACAGCACGAGTACCAAGAAACTTTTCCTCTCCAATTAGAATATGAATTCCACGATCATATAAATCAGCGTCACAATAAGGTGCAATTCTATCGTCAAATCCCCAGTAGACTTCAAAGTACCCGGCCTTCACGCCATCGATTTCA
The DNA here is from genome assembly GCF_050955245.1 of Halobacteriovorax sp. GFR8. Lineage (NCBI taxonomy): Bacteria > Pseudomonadati > Bdellovibrionota > Bacteriovoracia > Bacteriovoracales > Halobacteriovoraceae > Halobacteriovorax > Halobacteriovorax sp. GFR8. The sequence continues at coordinate 2,187,047 of NZ_JBPBLR010000002.1, forward strand.
ACAATAATTGGTAGCTGATAAGGGGACTCCTTGAGTCCTTGCACATATTCTCGAAGCTCCAATAAAGACTTATTCATTTCCCAGAATTCATAAATATATTTCTTATTGTGCCACTCGTGAAATTTCATTAAATCTTCGTTCATATCAAAGGCACGTAAAACAATTTCATGGCCATGCTTTGACATTTCACGGTACAACTCACCTTCATAGGCACGAGGTTTTCTTAAAGTAGAGCTAATTGGATTTGTTATTTTATTATAAATATCCCACGGATTATCAATTGTGTTTTCATTTTGATTAGTTACACAACATCTAAAGTTGCCTTTTTGATAAAGGAATTCACTATTAACGAGATAGTTCAAAAATGATGAGTCTTTGTGTCTTTTATAAATGAAATTTCTAAACTGAGTTAGATGAAATAACTCAGCTTTTTCATTACCATTGGCCAAAGAAATAATCGTATTAAATACTGAGTTAATGATTAAATAATAAGTATAAACCTTATTAACATCATCAGGATTTAAAATATTCCCTTTAGTATTACCAATAAAGTCATACTTACTGCCAAATTGTTCAACACTCTTTGTGGTAAATCCTGTTCCCTGGCAATCGCGATAAATAACACCCACCGGTAGTCCATCTTCCATCTTTAGGATGATATTTTGCATATGGGCCCCAAGAAGGATTCCATGTTCTTCAGAGAGACTAATAAACTCACCAATGACATTTTCTAAAAATGCATCAAACCAGTACTTTCTAGCAAGAAAGATATTACCGCAGGCCTTTTTAGCATTGGCCTCCACAAGGGCCAACAAGTGAGATTTAGCAGTATAAGGATTCTCTTCAGCAAGAGTACCTAGTAAGAAGGTTTCACATGTATCAAAATTTTCACGCAGCTGAATAGTTGACTCAACAATGGCACTTCCATCTTTTGCTTTAAGTGCAACATAGAATGGCTCATGGAGAATTTGTAACTTATCACTAAATTCAGCGATAGCTTCACTTTTAAATACTGTCTCCATCTGCATTCCACGAACGGCCTCTTCAGGCTGAAGGTGTCGAATCGAGTTCGTTAGTTTTACATCCATAGAGAACTTTACTAAGTAAGGTGCTCCTGGAGTGTATAATGACCTAAGAGATGAAAGAGCAAACCAATCATTTTGCCCATCCATCACGTCAAGAATATCACCACCAAGTTCTTTCTCTCTTAAACGACGCCACTGCCATGGATGCATTGGGATATAAATGAAAGATTCATCAACGCTTAATAAATCAAATTTTGCTAATTGATTCATTGCCTTTGCAACATCAATATAATCTCCATTTGTATGAATAGAATCCTTCTCACACTTAATCCAAGTCAGTTTAAAGCCTTTAGAAAACTCAGGTGAGTATAATTTAATATCCCCTTCATTCATCCCCTTCTTGCATTTTGGATAAGGATGAAATGGATGCCCTAAGAGCATTTTTTGTTCACTAGCGAGGTAGTTATCAATTTTAACTTCCGGATTGTGCTTTAGGATAAGTTCAATATTATCTCTCGAATTAATAATATTTTCGATAAACGTTGGGTCAACATCAGGAAAGCTGCTAATTAACTCAGGAAGCATTTGATCAAATTCAATGGAAGAGCCATTTAAATAAATTTCTCCCGTATAGCGATGGCCACCTAGAGGAGAAAATGAATCGAGCTCAAATGAGAGATTTCCTATTTTCACTAAATCCCTATCACGAGCAATCTTAATAAGATTATCTTGCGAATAATCTCTTACCATCGAGTTAATCAGAGATCGAATACTATACTTATTTGCAAGTTTCCTGATACTTTCACTAACCATTGGTTACTCCACCAAAATTCTCTTCAGTATAGAAAGTGTTATATTTTAAGCTTATAAAAACTGCTGCCATCACCAGAGCAACAAAGAAAAGAAGTATATAATTTGTAAGTTGCAATTTGATTATTAATCCAGACGTAAGCGCCCCTAGAGCATTGCCGAGTGTTTGATAGAAGCTGATCTCACTGGCAACAATCTGTTTAGAAACACCAGAGCTAAGCTTATAAATTTGTCCCATATAAAGAATTGGAATAATTGCAGCTCCAAATGAGAACAGAATGATAAATCCATATAATGTTCTTAAATCGTCTATTCGATAAAAAGAGTAGAAGCTAGAGATAAGAGCAAAGATTGCTAATAGTGTGACAAATTTAGAAGTGATGAGATTCATTTTTTTTAGGAATAATTGAGTGAGAATAATTACAAGAGATGCAACTGTTAGAGTCCAATAGATAGTAGCAGATTGCTTAATTTGCCCTATAAAGAGATCACTAACAATATTTGTCATACTCATATGAAAGAAGGAAGTCATAAAAGTAAAGGCCAATGGAATCATCAGTAGTGGTAGAACAACAAATTTTGAACCCTGATCTTCTTTAGCTGAAATAAACTCGATATCACTTCGACCTCTTTCAAAACCAAGAAGAATTGATAGAACGATTAATCCAATTAAAATCACAAGTCCCATATTTAGATTGAATGCCAATAGGCCTCCTAGAATTAACCCAACAAGTCTTCCTGTATTTAAGAAAACAGTAGTTTCTAAGACACCTTTTTGAGCATCTTCAAATCGAGCTATTTTAACAACCTGAGAAAATGGAATAATAGAGCTAGCAGTCATTGCATAGATAATTCGAGACAAAATAAAGCACACTAATGACAACTTAACATTACCACTAGTAAATGTTGCAAGAAGAGCAAGTGTTGATAGAAGAAGCCCATATTGTCCGATTCGGTAAATATTCTTAGGCCGAATATTTGAAAAAAGTGCGGCCCACTCCTTTGTCATAAAAAGAAAGAAGAAGATTGAAAACCCATAAATAATAAGAACTGAAGTGATATCCAGATTTGTTACCATGGCAATTTTCGGTATTAGACCAAGAAGAATTGTTTGGGCCGCACCAAAAACAAAACAAAGGCATGAGATAGCCTTAGTAAGGTTATTAATTTTTAATTTAGAACTCAAGGTACTCTCCCCTGTGAACTCTTCACCTTTTTGCTAAAAGTGATTAGATAAATAAGGAGATCACGCCAAGAAAAGATTAAATAAATAAGAAAGAGAGCACTTAAAATCCATTTAAAATCAGATGTGATAAAGAAGATCACAAAGATAAACATCGATGGAAGTAAGACCTCAGATACTGAAATATTTGTATCACTTAAGAGATTTCCATCATATTGGCCTGCTTTAGTTGTGAGATATTTCCTTCTAAATAAGAAGATATAGATCCCACTGATAGGAATAAATGAAGAAATAATTCCAAAAATACTCCAAATAATTTTTAAGACAACTCCGCCGTAGTCACCAAAATGTAGCGGCTCAGAAAGAATTAGAAGTTCTAAGTACCATGGCAGAGACACAGTACGATTCAACTTACCTGTTATGCCATCAACATATGCGATCTCATGATGATGCTCCTCATTCTCCATTAGAACAACAAATTGGTTGGGAACAGAGAATTCATTATCAGGAAAAGAAATAAAGTCATATTCTAAATGTGGAAGCTTTTTTTCAAGTTCTTTAAGAACTGTCGTTACTGATACATATTTTGCATTTTCTATGACGATAGCATTTGCTTGATGTGTCCTAACGTTCTCCCTTAAAAAGAGACCAATCAAAGTGCTATTGAATGCGAGAATCGATCCTGTGAAAGTGACGATCAAAAGCCATGCAAGTGTCTTGACTCCAATGATTTTATGAAGCCGTCCAAGCAGGATACGAGAATTCATCGTCTTTACATTACGGTAGAATTTATTGGCAATAAGAGCACCACTTAGCAGAGCAATAAGAAAAAATAGTCCCATAAGACCAATAAGAATTTTTCCTTTTCCTCCTAGAAGTATTTCTCTATGAAGCTTTAAGATAAAGTCTATTAAGATAGTCGGCTTCACTTGATTTGAAGAGATTACATTTCCAGCAAGGTCGAATTTTAACCTTGTTGCTCCTTTGAACTTTTCTATGCCTGGTTCTGTAACACGTGCTTGAATGTCTCCGTCATCGCCTTTAAAAATTGAAAGTACTTTTTTATCTTTATAATTTTCGTTTTCCGATAAGTAATTTTCAATTTTTGAAAGTGATGATTCTTCTGAAATAAAAACACTCATTTGCTCAACTGTCTGAACAGGAGAGAGCTCATGGCGCCAAACGAGAATGACTCCAGTTAGACCAAGGACAAGGAAATTGACCGCTAGGACCAAACCTAGAATGCGATGTATTTTTAAGAATTTTCTAATTATTGAACTCATATAAAATAAAAAAAGCAGGGAAGCTAATACTCCCCTGCTTAATATCAAGGATTTTTTATAGTTTCTTATAAACCATAAAATCGATACCAATATGTGTTGCCTCGGCACCACAAACATCAGCAGCACCAGTTGCTGGAACCATGATCGTTGCGTGGTGAGGGTGCCCCCAGTAAAGATAGTCATTGTCTGCAAGTTGAGCATCAAGAACTGCTTTACCTTCAGAACAGTCAGCTGAAGCATCTACTTTTGAAAAAGCTCTTGAATCAACAAGCTCGATTGTTGAAGCTGCGTTATCTGCAAATAGGATTGAAGAGTAAGAACACTCAACACCATCAACATTTTCAAAAGTTGCCTTAATTAGAATATTATCAAGTGTGTAATCAGTAGAAAGCTTTTCAAATTTAACATTCATGTTGTTGTGAGTAGCAGGTGCATTCGTGTAGTCAGTAAATGCTGCACATACATAACCTTTATGCTTTGCAACCCATCTCTCCCCTTCAAGAACTAGGTCAGAATTTGCAATTGCTGAAACTGATAGAAGTGATAATAAAGTTATAAGTGATTTTTTCATCATGTTTATTCTCCTTTATGTTTATGAAGAATAAATATCTGAACCAGTTTGACATGTCAAACTATTATCAATACATTTAAACAACTGATTGCTAATAGAGACATATATTGTAATAAGTACATGAAATTTGGTGAAAATAGGCCCTATTTGGAGACATAAATAGGGCCTTATATAAGATTTAGCGGATTGGATCGCGCCCTTCGATTTTACTAAGGATGCGAGTTTCGCCAGATTTCTTATACTTTGACTTGAGGGAACTAGTAGAATGAACCATTTCATTCTCTAGGTTTTGATGTGAGCTCACCTCTTGTGAATTATTCTTATGTTCACAAAGGGACTCTGCTGACGCTGAAAAACTCATCATACTCGCACCAATAATTAGTGTCGTAAATAATGTGTGTACTTTCATATCCATCTCCTTTGATGATTGATTATCTGTTAATTCATCATCGCAAGAAATAGGATTGAAATAAAATATCGAGTCTTTATGACATCATAGAGATTTCCTATTAGGCCATGAAATTGACTTCATTCCATTTTTCACGAGGCCTAGATAGCTTTTAATTCGATTGTTTTGAAAATTATGTCTTTCACCAATAAAAGAAACAACTTGTTTACGATTAAATGCCATGGCCCAGTCGTGAGCACTCATCCCTGAATCATTTAATTCACCGAGCTTTGCACCATATTGAATGAGTAACTTAACGATTCTTAAATTACCTTTTAGTGAAGCAAGCATAAGAGCGTTATTACCAAGGCCATCTGTTGCCTTAGGGCAGGCACCGGCACTCAATAAGGTATGACAAAAATCAAAATGACCATTCTGGGTAGCTTCAAGAAGAGGGGTATATCCCTTTTCATTAGTAACCTCCAAATTACATTCTTCATTTGTTAATAAGAAAATACTTAACTCGCCAACATCACCATTCTGGGCCCAATCAAAAATTTTAGACATAACTTCTCCTAATAGATAATTCTACGGAGAAGTTATCTCTACTTTAAAGTGAAGATGAGATAAGTTTAATTAAGCCTCTTAATTGTTATTTGAGGATTATTTGTTGATTTAAGCTATATTGGCGCTCCATGCAAAAATCTTTCTTGTTGTTTATTAAGATTTTATTAAGAAATCAATTGATCTTTCACATCAGTCTTTAGACAATACTAGTCTATAAAAAAACATACACATGGAGTGATTATGAGAACAATTGTTAAAAGTTCAAAGTTACTTATGCTAATTCTAGCAGCTGCTATGACGGTTCAAACTCATGCTCAAGAAGAAGCAAAAAGTAAAAAAGATGGAGACATCGACAGTGAAATTACAAACGCAAGACTAAGAGCTGAATCTGGCTCAAAGTCACCTTTCAGCTTTAGCCTATCTGTTGGCTATAGTGGTGGTTCAATTACAGACCCATTTGATGCAGAAAGACCAAATATTTACGGAAACCCTGAAGAACAAACTGCTACATCTATCGATGGTAGCTTTTCTGCACGTTACCGTTTCTCTAAAAACGACAGTATCTCTCTAGGTGCTGGTTTTGCTCTTTATGATCCATGGGGACACTCAGTAGCTGACGTATCTAACCCATACATTGGTTACTCAAGAGTATATAAGCTTGGTATCTTCCAAACAATCTCAGCTGTAGATTATACTCACGGAACTGATGACTACTGGGATGTGCAAAATATTTCTGGTGTTGTTGGTCTTTCACACAACATGATGGCAAGTATCAAAGACACTGGATTTACTCTTGGTGTAAGTATTGGTTTCAACCAATACCTATACGAAGGTCTTGCAGAGAACGGAACACCTAAGTCAGCACAAACGAACTACTCTGTTGGTCTATACCCTCAACTTGAGTATGTATTCAATGACACATACTCATTTAGAACAGTTTTTGGTTACTTTAACTTCAAGAACTACCGTGAAGATGATGCAACGAAGTTAACTCGTTCTTATGAGTACCAATCAGTTGGTGTTGGTATCTCTGTAACTAGAGATGTTTATGTTTACCCTAACGTTCAATTCCTAATGGATGACATTGATGGTGACAAAACAAACCTAGCAATTTCAGCTACAATTAACTTACTATAATAGTTAAAAACTTAGGCCCGGTTATCCGGGCCTTTTTTTTTGCCTAAATTCTAAATACTCTCTATAATTTTAATATGGAAATATTTAAAGGCTTAAAGAATACACATACAGAGATCAAGCGTATTAATGGCTACCTAAAAGAGGTTGTTACCTTCTTAGATGATACTGGAAAGCCAATTGGTCATGTTATCAACCCTCTTATGGTTGAGCTTCGACTACGTGATGTTTCACAAATATTTGTAGGGGCCTTTCTTGTCGCTTCACCACTTTGTTTTACTGAAGAAGTATGGAATTTAAGTGTTTCTCTTAAATTTAACAATATCTACTACTTACTAGTATCTTCAATTGTAATTGTGATGTGCTTTGTTTATTTCAACTTCTATCGATTCAAGTTAAAGGGAAATGTCGCAGAGTTTGTTAAGAGGATTATTGCAATTTACTTGATTACAACTTCTAGCGTTGTCTTTATCTTATTTCTTATTGATAAATTCCCTGTCATGACCGACCCAATTCTTGCTTTTAAACGCACAGTTATTATTGCATTTCCAAGTATCTTTGGAGCGGCCATCACAGACTATTTAAAGTAATTAAAACGTTGTATCTTTTTGTCCACAATGAGGCATATTTGAAGCATATGGATTATGAACTTTATCCTGCTTCGAAGAGTTTTGTACCCATTTCTTTTTAACCATCGGACATGAGTAAGCATTGTACTTTTCCCCTACATCATATGTATTAATGATATGAATAAGGGCCATTGAAACAAGGTGATAATTTTGATTGTTGTCAGCAGTTGATTTTGATGCCTGAATTTCAGAAAGCTTTACCTTAGAGAAAGTTAATAGCTTTTTAATTTTCTCATCGCTAATTTTGTCAATTGCACGAGATAGCTTCTTTGCAGCTTCCTCTACTTTTGCTCCATCATATTTAAAAAAGCTTGAGTGAAGATCCTCATTAAGTTCAAGAACCTTAACGACTTGTTTCTTTGTATCCTTGGCCATCTCTATACGACCGGCAGCAAATAAATTAAAAGCAATAAAACTTACAATAATAAATTTATTCATGTGTTTCTCCTTTAAGATTTTTTTGTTCAAAATATGAATATGTAATAGGTACGACAAAGAGTGTGATTAACTCAACGAGCATCCCACCAAGCGTAGGAATGGCCATAGGTTTCATGACTTCGCTTCCTGTACTTGTTGACCACATAATTGGAACAAGGGCGACAACAGTCGTTGTGGTTGTCATAACAAGAGGTCTAATACGTCTTGATCCAGCATTAACAATGACTTCCTTAAGCTCCTGCCAATTATTAGGTTTGATGGACTTAAACTCATCTTGCAGATAGGTCATCATGACGACTCCATCATCGACAGCGATACCAAATAAGGCAATGAAACCAACCCACACAGCAACAGAAGTATTAAAGCCACCAATCCATAAAAGGATTAGACCTCCAGCAAAAGCAATTGGAACTGCACTAAAGACAATTGCTGCATTTCTTAGGTTTTTAATACCAAAGTAAATAATGATTAGATTAATAACTAAAGCCAGTGGGACAAGAAGCATTAAGCGATTATTTGAGCGAACCTGATTTTCATATTGTCCTGCCCAAACTAGTGAGTAACCTTTCGGTAGTTCAACCTTTTCTTCGACGGCCTTTTTAGCTTCCTCAACAAAACCGATTAAGTCACGATCTTGAACATTTAAAAGAACAAGAGAGCGCAACATTCCGTCCTCAGACTGTATCATTGCTGGTCCTGTCACAACTTCGATCTTAGCAAGTTGTTCTAGCGGTATATGCTGTCCAAGAGGACTTGGAACAAGAACCTTCTTTAATTCATCAACACGATCTCTTAACTCTTTCTTGTAGCGAACGCGAATTGGAAAACGCTGTCTTCCGTCATAGAATTGACCAATCGTCATCCCACCTACGGCAGTTTGAAGTATTTTATTAATTGTTCCAGTGTTTATACCGTAACGGCTTGCTGCTACACGATCAATATCAAATTCAATATAAGGCTTACCAGTGATTTGCTGAGCATAAACACCACTTGCTCCTTTAATACCTTCAAGAACATGACCAATCTCTTGTCCAATTTTTTCTAATTTTTCTAGATTATCCCCGAAAATTTTTACACCAATTTGCGTTTTAATCCCTGTTGAAATCATGGCAATTCGATTTTCAATCGGGAAAAGCCACGCATTAACTAGCCCTGGAATTTGAAGCTGCTCATCAAGCTCTGCCATAATGTCATAGATAGATGTTCCGCTTGGCCATTGATCTTGAGGAACAAGCTTTACGACTGTTTCAAACATGGCAACTGGTGCAGGATCTAATGCAGTTTCTGCTCGCCCAAGTTTTCCAATGGCACTTGCAACAAGAGGATGCTTTACAAGCTCCTTATCAGTATATGCTAAGAGCTCACGTGCTTTCGTCATCCCTACATCGGCAGTTGTTACAGGCATATAGAGAATTTCCCCTTCATTTAAAGAAGGCATAAACTCTTTACCAAGTTGAGAGTACGCAATACCCCCAAGAATAAAAATAACAGTTGGGAAAATTGCAAAAATCTTACGGTGATCAAGCATCCATCTAAGAACTGGCTGATAAGTATTTACAATTTTTAAACTTACAGGGTTCTTTTCAATTGGTTTAAGCTTTCCTTTTAAAAAGTAAACACTTAAGGCCGGAACAAGAATGATCGCAACGACAACTGATCCAAACATGGCCAGTGTCTTTGCCCAAGCAAGTGGACCAAAGAGTTTCCCTTCACTCCCCTCAAGACCAAAGACTGGTAAGAAAGTGACAATAGTTGTCGCGACAGCGGTAAGAATAGCAGGTCCGACTTCACGTGCGGCCTTAATAACGATATCCACACGTTCTGACTTTGAGAGATCTCGATCTTCATTAGCAAGACTCGAATAGATATTCTCAGTCATGATAATACCCATATCAACCATTGAACCAATGGCAATAACAAGTCCTGATAAACTCATTACATTTGAGTCAATCCCAATAAACTTCATAAGAATAAAGCTAATTCCAACTCCAAACGGAAGAGTGAGTGAAACTAGTATCGAAGACTTAAAGTGTAATAAGAAAAGAAGGATCACAATAACAGTGATAAAGATCTCTTGCGCAAGGGCCGAGTAAACGGTTCCAATTGTTCTCTCAATGACTTCTGTACGATCATAGAAAGAGTTAAACTCGACTCCCTTTGGAAGACCGGCCCTAACAATGTTTATTTTCTCTTTTACATTATCGATAACTTCTTTTGGATTTTCACCAAAACGCATTGTAACGATACCACCAACGGCCTCCGTCCCATCTTTATCGAGGGCCCCACGGCGAAATGCAGGGCCAGTTCCAACACTTGCCATATCTTTAATGCGAATCGGAGTTTTATTCTTAACAGCAACAACAACATTTTCGATATCAGCAAGAGACTTAAAGAAGCCTTTTCCACGAACAATAAACTCGCGATCACCATCTTCAATGACCTCTGCTCCAACATCAATATTGCTGTCTTGAATTGCATTTATAATTGCAGTCAGATGAACATCGTAAGCAATCAATTTATTAGGATCAACATCAATTTGATACTCTTTAACAAACCCACCAATACTTGCAACCTCACTAACTCCTTCTACACTTTGTAGGAGGTAGCGCACATAGAAGTCTTGTAATGTTCTTAGCTCTTCTAGAGAAAGAGGTTTATCATTATCAGCAGAGTTTTCAAGCGTGTACATATAAACTTGCCCTAGACCTGTGGCATCAGGTCCCATTGCAGGGTTAACACCGTCTGGCAGTTCATTTTTAGCACTAGTAAGTTTCTCTAAGACACGAGATCTCGACCAATAGAAGTCGACATCATCATTAAAAATTACATAGATCGTAGAAAAACCAAATGCTGATGTTCCGCGAATATTCTTTACACCAGGAATCCCCTGAAGCAGTACACTTAGAGGATAAGTAATTTGCTCTTCAATATCTTTAGGAGAGCGTCCGGCCCAATTCGTAAAGACAATTTGCTGATTTTCACCAATATCTGGGATTGCATCAATACGTGCAGTCGATAAGCTGAATACCGATAGTAGTGCTACTAAAATAAAAAGAAGAACTACCGTAACACGATTTCGAATGGATAATTCAATAATATTCTTAATCATTCATATCCTCATATCCGCCAAAGAGTTGTGCTTGAGCATCAAGAAGGAAGTTACCTTCGATGACAACTTGATCCCCTTCTTTTAGACCTTGCTTAACTTCAACATAGCCTTCAGACTCATGTCCTGTTTTAATAATTACTGATTTGAATTCTTTGTCACTTTTCTTCACCCAAGCAACCTTCCTCTTTCCTGTATCAATAACTGCAGAACGTGGGATAACAAGAGGCAGTCCCTCTAATTCAAAAGTGATTTGAGCATTCGCAACCATTCCTGGTTTAAGCTTTCCTTCTTCATTCGTAATTGTTGCACGAACTTTTAATGTACGAGACTGTTGGTCTAGGACAGGACTTACAAAATCAATCTCGCCAGTCGTTGTTTTTCCAGGTAGAGCAATAAACTCTAACTCAACCTTTTGACCTAATTCAACGAGAGCTGAATCTTGTTCATAAACATCAAGCTCAACCCAGACATCGCTTAAGTTTGATAATTCAAAGAAGTTTTGACCTTCTTTAAAGTATGTTCCAACAGTAGCGCTTCTTTTTTGAACAATCCCTGTCGCAGGAGAATAGATAGTAATCTTATTTGGCACAGAACCTTTCTTGGCCCAAGCTTCATACTGTTCTTTCTTAATCCCCCATAACTCTAGCCTTTCCTGACTTTGTTTATAAAGGTCTCTGAACTCACGACCTCTATTTTTTAGATATGTTTTGCGAGCAAGAATATATTCTTCCCCAGCTGTGATTAGTTTTGGACTGTAAATATCAACTACAGGGTCACCAGTTTTTACAAAACTTCCAGTTGATTTCACATAAACTTTTTCCACACGGCCATCAATTCGAGCAGGGATATTACTCTCCTTCTCTTCTGATTGAAGTACCTGACCAAGAAGTCTAATCTTCTTTGTCATCTTCATTGTCGTCACAGGAAAGTATGATGGTGAAAAGTGTTTTAGCTGAGACTTTCTAAGCTTCACACTGGCAACAACTTTGGCCGCACTTTCTTTTCGTATGTTAACTTTTACCATTGGAGTTCCATCCATTGGACAAACGTCTTCTTTTTCACTTGTTACATCTGGAAAATCAGTACAACGCCAAAGTTCTTTTTCTGGTTCGGCCTGGGCCATTGTCGAGTGATCATGATCATCCTCGACTTCAACTTTTGTCAGGTTCATATGGCAGATAGGACACTTACCTGGACCATCCTCTTTAATTTGAGGGTGCATCGAACATGTATAATATGTTTTGACCTTGGATTCACTTTGCGTACTCACATCTTCTTTCTGTGAGCATGCAACAAATCCAAGTAATGTTGAAAATGCAATTAATTTAAGTAACTTATTCATAGAGGGACTCTCCAAGAGTATATTTATAATCTACTTTTGAAGTCGCTAATTGCGCTTCAAGCATAACTTTCTTTAATAAGATTGTTTGTAACCTTAATTCACTTTGTAAAAGCTCTACATAAGAACTATTTCCGCGCCCATAAGACTTAGACGTAATTGATCTCGAATTTTTAGCGAAATTAACTGATTTTTTCGTAATGATATTTAGCTCAGCTTTTAGTTTATCAATATCATCCTGAATAATATTCAGATCGCGTCTCTTTTTTAATTTGTAGTCCTCAAGCTTCTTTGTTGCCGCATAATGAGTGGCAACAGCGGCTCCCTTACTACCTCTTTTGTCATCAGAGATCGGTATTGGGAAAGAAATTTGAGCTCCAATGTAGTCGCCATTCTTATCAATCTCATCAGAACGAAACGTATACCCCAAAGAAACAGTTATATCTGGAATAAAAGCAAGGTTTGCTTGTTCAACTGCAAACTCTCCTGCAACCTTCCCCTCTTCGAGGGCCTTTAGACGATTGTCTTTTATCTCTGCTTCCTTAGTCTTATCTAATAAAAACCAAGGAGTCGTTTTGTAATCAAAACTTACGGCACGATCTCCAAGTAAGTAGACGAGTTGTGCTTTATTCTGCTTAAGTTCAAAAGTTTTATTACTTAAATCACTTTCAATTTCTGACTTTCTAATTTGAATATCTAATAAGGCCTGTTGGGTAATTCTTCCATTAGAGTAAAGTTTCTTACTAACTTTTAAAATATTATTAATCCACGCAAGATTTTCTCGTAAGATCTCTAGTTCATGCTCAATCTTGCGATTTTCGATGATATTCCCCCATAAGGCCTTAACAAGGGCCTGCTCATAATCAAGAGCAGAAAAATTCATTGCTCTGGCCTGAGCATACATACTTTCAGCTGCTTTTGCGTACTTATTAGAAAGAGCAATTTTTTGAGAAATACCAAGCTCAACCCCAGTCATAGGCGTCTGGTTATAATCGAGGGTTTCAACAGGAAAATTCTTTGCAGCGACCTTAAACATTGGGTCCCCCCAAGAGTTTTTTTGTTTTGAAGATTCAACCAGAGATTTTGCACTTCCCTTGATTGCTTCAACACTATTGTGTCTACTTAATTCCCCTACGGCCTGCTTAAAACTAAAGGCCAATGAGTATGTCGAAAGAAAAGTAACGAAAGCGATTTTAAGCATAATAATCCCTATGACTTTGCAGATTTCTTTAAAAGTTCCATGATCTCACTAATCTTCTCTTCAGAATCTTTTTCTGAACCTGACTTAATTGCTTTCATGACACAGCTATTTAAGTGAGACTCTAGAATTACATGTTCAAGACCTTTAAGGGCACTTCTAATCGATTTGATCTGTGTGAGAATATCCACACAGTACTTTCCATCTTCGATCATATTTTTGATACCACGTACTTGTCCTTCAATTCGATTGACTCTTGTTAGTGTTGCTTTGTGATCTGGGTGTTTACTCATATTAACTTCCTTATTCTTAAACTGTTTGAAACAACTGAAATACTACTCAATCCCATGGCCACACTTGCCAGAACAGGTGGCATTGTTGGTCCGCCAAAAATAACAAGGACACCGGCCGCAATAGGAATTAGTAGAGTGTTATAAATCATTGATAAAAAGAGGTTTTGCTTGATGATCTTCATTGTCCCTTTTGCAAGTTCAATGAATTCCACTGCCTTAGCAATATCACCTTTAACAATTGTCACATCTGAAGCGCTAATTGCAACGTCTGTTCCAGTCCCCATGGCCATCGATAAGTCTGCTTTTGCAAGAGCAGGGGCATCGTTAATTCCATCACCAATCATGGCAACCTTACGGCCTTGAGCTTGTAATTTCTCAACTTGCTTGGCCTTAGCAATAGGAAGTGCCTTTGCGATATAGTGATCAATTCCAATCTCTTCACTTACACTCTTGGCAACAAGATCGTTATCACCAGTAATCATCCAAGTTTCAATACCAAGAGATTTAAAATGTTCAATCGCCTCTTTTGCACTTGGCTTAATTTCATCACCTACAATCAGAGTTGCCACGTGTTCTTTATTTCTAGCAACAAAGATAAAGCTTCCAATTTTCTTTGACTCTAAATCGCTAGCTCTTTTAATTCTTGAATCATCTAAAATTGATTCATTACCAATATGATATTCAATACCATCGATCTCAGCGATAATACCCTTTCCCTTAATAACTTCAAAACTATCAGGCTCATTTAACTGAACCCCCTGTTCTTTCGCAAAATTTAGAACCGCCTTAGCAAGAGGGTGCTCAGAGAATTGCTCAATTGAAGCAAGATGTGCAAGAGTTTGCCTTGAGTCTTCACTCTTTTTATAAAGAGCGTCGATGACACTTGGTCGACCGAAAGTAATTGTTCCAGTCTTATCAAAAATAACCGTATCGATTTCAACGGCCTTCTCAATAACTTCGCCACCTCCGATAAGGAGACCTTTTAAAGAAGCTCTACCTGTAGAGACCACGACGGCCGTCGGAGTAGCAAGACCGAGAGCACATGGGCAAGCAATAACTAATACTGCAATAAAGCTTGAAATTGCATTCCCCCACTTAGGCTCCGCTCCATAAAAGAACCACGCAAGAAAAGTGATGATAGAAATGACAATAACAACAGGAGTAAAAACTCCACTTATTTTATCTGCATATTTTTGGATATTTGGTTTAGAAGACTGTGCTTCTTCAACGAATTTAATGATTTGAGAAAGGAAAGTGTCACTACCAACTTTAGTTGCTTTATAATCAATAACGTGATCCCCATTGATTGTTCCAGCAAAGACTTGTTCCCCTTCACCTTTCTTAACAGGTAGCGGTTCACCAGAGATCATTGATTCATCGATAGCACTACTACCTTTAATAATTTTACCGTCAACTGCAAATTTCTCACCTGGGCGAACTCTTATCGTATCGCCAACGACGACTTCACTAATGGCGACTTCCATAAAAGAGCCACCTCTTTGAATTGTAGCCTTCTTTGCCGATAACTTAAAAAGATCATTAAGGGCCTCTTTTGTTTTCTTCTTGGCCCTTTCTTCAAAGTACTGACCTAGGAAAACAAATGAAGTAATGAATCCCACCGCCTCAAAGTATACTCTAGTCGTCAGTCCTAATTCACGGCTTAGCTCTGTAAAAAGAGTAATAAAAACACTATAAAGAAAAGCTGCTGACGTCCCTAGTCCAATAAGAGTATTCATATTTGAGCGGCCACTCCTTAAGAATTGAAGAAGTGATCTTTGAAACTTCAGACCAATCCATGCCCAAATAGGAGTCGTTAGTGCGAGTTGGATATACCAATTGGCCTTCTTTGTTGGCCAACCTTTAAAGGGACCCATTTCAAATAAGAAAACCACTACGGCCAGAGTTATTCCAATAACAAATTTATGAAAGTTGTCTTTTTCGATCGATTTGGCCGCTGATGCCGTTTCTTCTTGGGCCTCTTCATCAGTCTGAATGGTATAGCCTAGTTCTACAATTTTTTTCTCGATATCTGTTAAGACATCTTTATTTTCATATTCAAAGTGTCCGCTTTCGATTGCGTAATTTACACTCGAGAGTTTAACACCATCAATTTTTGAAACTTCACTTTCAATAGAAGCTGCACAACTAGCACAGCTCATACCTGAAATTTTTAAGTTTACACTATTTTGTGCTTCCACTCAGTCTCCTAAGCCTCAAGCTTCTTCATGCTTGAAACAGGAAATCCTATTTCTCCAAGCATTGATTTGATTTGCATATTTGAAAAATCTTGCTCACCTGTTACAAGAACTTCTTGGTTTTCGATATCAACATTTATATTTGTCACTCCTGAAAGATCCTTAAGTTGGTTTTCGACCTTACCGACACATCCTCCACACTTAATCCCACTCACAACAAATTTAACTTTTTTCACATTAACCTCTCTTCTCATTAAACCATATACCCCCATAGGGTATACAGAATAATAAAACCACAGTTAAAATAAAGCAATTTAAGATTTGTTAATTGACATAGAAATGACAAAGACCCTTTCTCGAGGGCCTTAAGTATCTGAATTAATTGATAGTTAGATATCTACTTCTTACTTGGTAGTTTGGGGCCAACAAAGCGATCGTCGTTATAGACCATATCCACACTAGAAGGGCCACGAACTTCATCCACACTCTTGTGGGCTATTAGGGCCACAATCATATCATCAGGCTTCATTTGATCAAAGATATGACCAACGATGGACTTTCTAAGCTTCTCATCATCCTCGCAGCAAATGAGCTCCCTTATACTAGGTGAAACGACCTCGCTTACTTTGGCCTGGATAACAGTCTCCTCTTGAATAGGTCCCACAAAGTCTTGCCCATACTCTTGAACCTCAAGACAGCGAACTTGTGCAACTTCACTACAGCGAAGTAAGCTATCAAGTTGTGAATCCTGGGCAAAACTAATTGATGAATATATTAGTGCAAAGTAGAGAATTGCAAATTTTAATAAGATCATGCTTCCTCCTGGCCAACGTACTACTTATAAAGTTAGCAAGATGATCAATAATCTATATTGTAACCTTCTTTTGAAAATCAATAAGATAAGATCCCAACCTATTGAAATTTGAACAGTAAGGTTAACGTATTAACAATAATTTTTGACTAGTTTTTCGGGCACAGTGGCATATCAGGGTCTTTCTGACATAAGTAGGCCTTAAGAATTTCATTCTCTTCTTTTAGTGTTTCAACCTGCTCTTCCAGAGAGGCCACCCGACGAGAAATCCCTTCTTGCATGAGATTTAGCATGCGCTTATTCTCTTCAATTTCTCTTTGCTGCTCTTTAGTC
The DNA here is from genome assembly GCF_050955245.1 of Halobacteriovorax sp. GFR8. Classification (NCBI taxonomy): domain Bacteria; kingdom Pseudomonadati; phylum Bdellovibrionota; class Bacteriovoracia; order Bacteriovoracales; family Halobacteriovoraceae; genus Halobacteriovorax; species Halobacteriovorax sp. GFR8. The sequence continues at coordinate 2,204,353 of NZ_JBPBLR010000002.1, forward strand.
GCATTAATAAGCGCTAAGAAGATTGGATCATTATCAACAGTTAAATAATCATCAGTCGTCTTTCTAACCGCTTCAGGAATAACTTTTTGAATATCCTGGGCGATAAAACCAGAGTGCTCTCTCTCATTTAGAATACCAAGAGCGTTATCGTCTTTATAGCGATACTTAATTGTATCAATGGCCATAATGGCATCGAGGCCATAATTAAATTCGCCTGTAATATCTTTTAAGCGCGCATCAGAGTATGTCGCCCAAGAACCACCACCTGGTTTTGCTGCCGTTCCGTTAACAACTAAGCGCTCACCATTTTCCGCAAGTTGCGTCCCAGCAGAAAGACCAATAGCGACCCCACGATAATATGTATCAGTTCCCACATCAGGCTGAAGGTGTAGAGTTGAAAAATAATGTCCATACGTATCAGTTGTTGTATGTCTTGCTAAAATCCATGCTTTTCGGCCATTAAGGACTCCGCTTGTACCAATCTCAACTGCGTTATTACTATTTGAAAATTTAGAAACAATATTTCCTTGTGCAATATCAGTAGGATATTCAGCAGTACTTGCAGGGCCATGGACATGAAGAGTTGCTGCAGGATTGGTTGTATTAACACCAAGCTGCTTAGAAGAAGTAAGGGTCATTGCATAAGCATCATCAAATTGAGAGCTCGAGTCCTTAGCGTCGTCTTCATCAGTATCAAAAGTAAAATAAACCTTATCTTCATCAAGTCCAAGTCTAAAATCATCTGCATTTAGAGATGCATCTTCAAGAACAAGACCTGGACGATATGCAAAAATCTTAACATCAGATGTATTATTGGCCGCCGTAGCATCTTCAAAAAGAACCATTGGACTTCCGTTATCAGAAGTTCGTCTTACTTCAAGTTTTGAGCTAGGTACTACTGTTCCAACACCAACATTGGCAGCTTCACTAATATAGAAGTCTGGATCAGCATCACCAAAAGTTGCAGTATTCGCCTTTAAACCAAGACCCTTACTCTGACCAGACTGAATAAGTCCTGCACCATTACCACCGTTAAGACTAACATCAAGTCCCATGTACAGACCTTGATTATTATCCCTAACAGAGATGTACTTATCATTTAAACTGCCATCACCAAAAATAGCAACATTACCATTGGTCCCAACATCTAAAGTTGTACGTGGAATTGTTTTTCCAATCCCAACATTACCAATAGCTGGATTTAGAAGAAGGTCGTGAACTGCTGCCCCCGAAGACTGAGTTTGAATGATTTTCTTTCCTGCAGAGTTGATATAAACATCAAGGTACTCATCATTTGTCCCATCACTATTCTTATCAGCGGTTAGTCTAATACCTTCATAATTATCGGCGACTCCACTTTGCTGAATTGAAAGACGAGCAGAAGGAGCTGTTGTCCCCATTCCAATCTTTCCACTAGCATGGTCAACAACTAGGGCCTTCCCACCTGCGAGATCAACTTTTTGCCCTGAGTAGATTTTTACATTTCTAAGATTTGCATTAGCTCTAATTTTAAAATTTGAAAGCGGTAAGCTTCCTGTATCCACGGCACCGCTTGATTGCGTATAAGCACCATTGGGCTTTGTTATCTTCCATGTAATGATATTATTCGTGATATTAACATGACCTTTTAAACCTTTCTGTCCAGAAACATAAGCATGCCCAACGTTTCCAAGAACAGTTGAGACACCAGCAATTGTCTTTCTTATTGTCTGCTCATTATCACTCTCATGTGAAACACGATAATAATTATTACTATCTAAACCAAATTGGAATGGGTCAGAGCCAGTACTGTCAAAATCAAAAGTAATATTAATTCCTGTAGCTGTTGCACCATCAGAAAAATCGTAAGTTGTATTACTCCACTCACTAGCTGCTACAAGAAACATTGGATCAATTGATTGAACACTTGTTCCCTTAATCGTTCCTACGACATCTAGTGGCGTAGTTGGTGCTGTTGTTCCAATTCCAATATTTCCATCTTTTCCAAAACTCATGATTAAATCGTCAACACTATCGTCTTTCTTTCCATAGCGAAGATCAAGCCTATGAGTTGGTGTTGAGCTAGAGTCAAATTTATAAAAAGAATCTGCTTCAAATCCACCTAAATATAATAAATTTTGTGTCCCCGAATTTGTACGAGGTGCCCCAACCTGAACCATTGGTTCAGCCGCCCCTCCCGTATTAGCTATGCCAAGTATACTTCTACCATTAACATGAAGCTTTGTTGTAGGTGTATCAGTTCCAATACCAACATTTCCAGCATTATCAACTGTCATTTTTGTTGTGCCACCAGTTTCAAAATTAATAGCACCTGTTCCATTAACGTCAGTATCAGCCGAGATTGTATTATCGGCAATATTAGAAGATGATGAAGAGTTCACACCTGTTAAGCTTGAACCATCCCCAATGAAAGCAGTTGCTTTCACATTTCCACTAACTTCAAGTTTTTCACTAGGTGCTGTTGTCCCAAGGCCAACATTACCAGTTTTTGTATTATAAAGGTCTCCGCGAATTCGAGAATATTCTTTCACATTTAAAATAGCTGTTAAATCAGTGTTATCTGCATCGATAAAAGTGAAAGATTCGCCGTCTGATTGAGATCGAAAACCTTGGAATCCTATATTATTAGCATGAAAAGTACTGTCGGCATCATAGCGTAGCGCCCACCACGTCTCACCTTTGTAAGTTATCTCGGCAAGAGCAATCTTTGAATCAACACGATAAGCATTAGTGATCTCACCTACATCGGTATAGACAGAAGATGTATCAATCACAACATCAACATAGTAAGGTCGCGGGATGGCCGCAGAACTTCCACGATGTCCGTAGATGCGTCCATAAACCTTGTCATCACTTGATGTCTTAGCAAGTAGTAAATAAGAAAGATTAGTATAATCGTAATTAGCATAAGTGACCTGCTCATTAGTATAGAACCCAGAGAATTCAGCATCACCATCTACTGATAGCCTTGCCGCAGGAGTTGTTGTTCCTATTCCAACATTTCCTGTTTCATCAATCGTCATTCTCGTAATATTATTTGTTCTTAGTCCATACTGATGATTAGTCATGGAACCAGAGAAGGCTTCTCCAGCGATACTTGTCCCCATAGCAAATTCGATATCATTTGCCACATCTCGACCACCATAGAATGCTCCACCACTTCCTTGAACCATAACCATTCGATCTGCTGCAATACCAACAGTGGCCGAGGCTTCAGGAGTTACCCCAGGCTCTTGAAATAAAGCGATAAAATCATTTCCGTCGACTGCATCATCAGCTACGACATGAAGTTTTCTCGTAGGAGTTGCAGTACCAATCCCAACATTACCACCAGAGTATGAAATATCACTTCCACTAGTCGCCCACTGAGTCGCACGATCATCAACATAAGTTTTAATTGAACTAACAGATGGTGCTTGTCCCGTTTCAGTTCCGGCCATTGAATTGATAACAAGATTTGAGTTTGCAGCAATCGAAGTCGAATGAGCATTTAATTGCCCTTGAAGTTTTCCAAATGCCTCTAAGATTGTATCTGTTGCTGCAACACTTGAAGCAGCTCCTGTAGAGAAACCAGTAAGGGCCACATCAACTGCAGGGTTATAATTAATAATTGAATCGGCAAGCTTATCACCTACTCCTACTTGAGCAATCTTGCCATTAGTTGTCCCAACGTCAACGGCAAGAGTTCCAGTTGAAGTAATTGTTCCACCAGTCAGACCTGTTCCACCGGCAACAGAAGTAACAGTACCACCACTTCCCGTAGGCCATGAAGTTCGACAATCACCACCGATACAAAGCTCCGTACCTTTTACTCTTCCAACAACTTCAAGCTTCTCAGATGGGTTTGTTGTTCCAATACCCACATTACCGTTACTACTTATTCGCATGACTTCATCACTAGCTGTGATACCGTTGCTCAAAATAATACCACTCGTATCAAGTTTTATCCGGCGGGAGTTATCCCCAAGCTTGATATACCCTTCATTTGTGCTACTGGTAATACCTCCGACCTCAAGTCCATTAATTCTTGCGTGGGCATAGCCCGTTGAATTAGAAGCAGAAAAGGGAACATAATTGCCTGAAGAATTATAAGTAATGGCCCCTGAAGAGTTAAGACCACCAGCGGTAATTACACCATTAACAGTGAGCGGGCTTGTTGGTGAAGTTGTCCCAATTCCAACATTGCCACTATTAAAGTAAATATCACTTGCAGAATTTGTCCACTGGGATTGATTAACACCAGCAATTTCAGTTGTAACATAATTTTTCATGGCATCCACTGAAGCAGCTTGCCCAGTTTCATTTCCTGCTGTCGAATTAATAACCAATGTAGAGTTACCAGCAATCAAAGACGCGTGAGCATCTAACTGTCCCTGAACTTTACCAAAGGCCTCTAGAACCGTATCTGTTGCCACAACACTTGAAGCAGCACCAGTTGCATATCCAGTAAGTGCAACATCAAGTGCAGGATTATAATTAATAATTGAATCAGCTAACTTATCCCCTGCTCCAACTTGAGCGATCTTGCCATTTGTTGTTCCCACATCAACAGCAAGAGTTCCAGAGGAAGTAATCGTTCCACCTGTAAGTCCTGCACCACCAGTGACAGAAGTCACTGTCCCAGCATTTCCTGTTGGCCAAACTGTACGGCAATCGGCTCCAAGACAAAGTCCTGTTGCTTTTATATTGCCATCGACATCTAATTTTTGTGTTGGTTCTAAAACGCCAATACCTACTCGCCCAGCATTCGTTACTGCTAAACTTTCAATTTGAGTTGCATCCACATCGCTTACAATTCTAAATGAATGATAAGCATTATTGACGCCTTCGTTTGCAATAAGAAGACCTGACATATTAGAAAGATTTGTAAGACTTGAAATATCTGCATCAGTTGCACCAAAGCGCATGATATTTAAGTCATTGGCACTCCCCACAACGTGTAATGGGCCCATTGGAGTATTCGTTCCAACACCAACAAAACCAGTATTAAAATAAATATCAAGCCCCGAGTCTGTCCACTGAGAAGATGTAATCCCACCCGTTTGCGCAGTCACATAAGTTTTAACAGCATTTACAGAAGGAGCAATTGTCGTTTGCACCCCACTCATATCATCAATTACTTTGGCATCTGCCGCTGCATTGGCATAAGTATCGACGTACGTTTTAACGACATTCTCTGTTGCAACAGCAGTTGTCGTTGCAAGAGGGCCAGCACTATTAACAGTTAGGCCAACATCACTTGGAATTGCCCCAGTCTTGTTAATCTTTGACCAAGAAATTGCTGCATTCGTGTTGATATCAGCATCAACAATTAAATTATCTTGAATATCACTTGCAGTCGTTGAAGGTGGAGTTGTTGAACCACCAGTCACTCGTCCATAATCATCAACTGTTACCGAGTAGTAAGTGTCCCCTGTGACAACAGTTGGAAGACCAATGACTCCCGCATTATTCACAAGAGTTGCATCAACAGCAACTGATGCTGTTTGATCAACACATTCAAATTCATTTGAAGCATTTACAGAAACAACCTGTCCAGTTGAACAAGCTCCAGTGAAGTCAACACTATCCGGAGTGACAGCATCATTTGCAATCGTCTCAGCAAGTGCTGCATGATTGGCGTAAACCGCAATTGGAGTTGCCAAGATATTTTGAGAGTCATAGACAACTGGATTCATCGCATCCGTTATGTCTGTTACCTGAATCACTAAAGTTTCATTTGTTGGGATAGCATCGATCACACTTGCAATACCTGCAAAGTCTAACTCGACAGTATAGATACCATTTGAAAGAGGAACAGCGTTGATTGTCTGAGTTCCTCTATTCACTCCAGTAGAGCCTGAATAAAAAAGATCAAATTTTAAATCGGGAGTTCCAGTAACCGGTGTGCCATTTGTTAAAACAAGGCGGCCTGAGTAACCAAGCTTAGTCGTCGATGCAATAGCACTTAGGTTTAAGAATACCCCTAAACAAATTGCTAAAATAAATGTTAATTTTCGACTAACGTACAACCAAGATCCTCTGTTAATACAGTGGCTTATCGTCAGTATAGAATGGTTTCGTTAAGATCAATAATTAAATGTCATTTAGAGGACTTATCTGCCGGTGGTGATTCTAAGTAGCCTAAATTCGCCTTGATTTTGGGCCAATCAAATAATAATTACTGCCCACAGAAAGGAGCTTCAGGGTCTTTTGAACAAAGATAGTCTTTAAGCATCTTATTTTCGGCCTTAATCTCAGCATTCTCTTCTTTAAGACTTGCGATTTCTCGACTATTTCCATCTACTTTTGATTCAATTCCACTACTCATGAAATTAAACATCTTCTTATTATCTTCAATCATATGATTAAGATCTTGAAGAGCATTGATAATATAAGGAGTGAACTCTCCTTGATTAAGAGTAAGGTATTCTCCATCTTCTCTTTGTGTATCAACTGTTACTGCATGTGGAATTGCTTCTTGAACTTCTTGTGCAATAAATCCGTAATGTATTTTTTCACTCTCATCCGCATTCCAAACATAAGTACGTGGACGAAGCTTCATGATCACGTCGATACCATCTTTAAAATCTTCAATATCGTGCTTAAGTCTTCTATCTGAAGAACATGTGAAAGTTGCAGAACCTCCGGCCTTTTCACAAGCCGATCCTGTACCAGAGAATGTTCTAATGCGTCCGTCAGCATAGTTAATGGCATAAGCATCAGTAGAACACGAACCTTCACAACCAGCACCAACCCAACCTGTTGCTCCAATATTCCCTGTTACGTGTAGAGCATTTGAAGGATTGGTCATCCCAATCCCAATATTTCCATCCCACACAAATGTATTGCTATTTAAATCCATAAATCCAGAAACCTTGTCAGCATCTGTTTCAACAAAAGTTATCAATGCATCAGACTCGATACTCATGGCATTATCATAAGGAAGAGATGGACCTAAGCCCGTTTTCGATTTTTGACCTAAAAGATATGGATAGAGTGCATACCTATCAGTAGTTGAAGAAAGATTATATCCAAGAGCGTAACCAGATGCTGTTGATATATTTCCAGCGGCAACATTTATAGCATTAGTATGAATAGCGTTTTGTGAGAATGAAGTAACACTTGTCACATCTGTATCATAAACTAGTCTTAACTGCTCGACACCCGTTGCGTTGTATGCGTAACCAGTAAAAGTCGCATTATACATTGATGAACCATCTGGAATCGCAAGAGCAAGATACTTCACGCCGCTATAAGTAACATAAGCAAGGTATGTGTATTCACCGTAATTGATAATATTTCCTCGACAGCTGTCATACGCACAGGCCGTATTAACTTGTGCAGAAACTTTTCGATTCCAAGCGGCCGTTCCACCACGTCTTATATTAATCTCACCATTTATATAGTGCTCATCTAAAAGAGCTCCATCATAGGCACGGTGAAGAAGAATATAATTTATCCCTGTTGAATTTTCTGTTTGCGAGTATCCATCAATCTTGCGATTAACATGGTAGTGCTTACCATTTTCATAAACATGTAAGCGCGACGAAGGAGTACTTGTCCCTACCCCCACATTTGCAGTTTGGCGACTAATACTGATAGCATTAACATCACTTGATGTTAAAAGGTCGGCAGTCTCATGAACTCCAATGTGAAGATAATCAGGACCTGTTCCATCATAATGAATGTAGCCACCCTGGAATGTATTATTAGGCTCAGCAAAACGAATTCGCCCTGCTTCAAATTGATTACTCACATCTCCAGCAAGGGTTAGAGTTGGGCCATTGGTGACATGATCAGCTCCTCTTACCGTAAGTTTTGAAATGGGGTCATCTGAGCCAATTCCAACTTTACCATCATTTGCAATGATCATTCTTGTTTGTTCTGAAAGAGACCCATTTGTTACTGTTTTAAAATCAAGATCCGTCCCTCTTGTTGTTGGACTCCAGTCTTCTGATGCTCGCCCAGAGATTCCGGCCAATGCAGTTGTGGCCCAGTCAGAACCATCAAATCCAGTAAAAGAAATTCGTCCAACTTCATGATTTTCTAAAGGAGCAGTTTCCGCACCAATACTCCCCTTGGCCCCTCGTAGAAGAAGATGAGAAGGGTTTCCAGAAACGCGGTCAAAGAAAACAGGCTCTGTTCCGAATGTATGAATTTGCCCAAGAGGAGCATTCGTCCCAATTCCAACTCGCCCTGTGCTTTCAACAATTAGACCAGTTGTACTACTCCAAGGAGAAGATCCAAATGTCATATAAAACCTTTGTTGAGTTGTTGCACTTCCTAATAAACCAATTCCAGCAAGGCCATCATTAGTGGCATCAACACTTCCATCAGGTGTGAAGTGCATACCACGTGCCCAACTACCTGCGGTGACTGGCCTTTGTAGAGTGAGGTATCCACCTTTTAAAGTCATACTTCCATTTACTTCAAATTTATCAATCGGTGATGCAGTTCCAATCCCAACCTTTCCAGTATTATAGTAAATATCACTTCCTGAGCTCGACCATTGAGTCGCTCTCGCATCAACATAATTTTTAACAGCACTCACAGATGGCGCCTGCGTTGTTTCACTACCTGCCGTTGAATTAACAACAGCTGCTGTTTGAGCACGAGTATCCGTGAAGTATAAGTTACCGGCTTCGGCCACATCATCAGTGTCTAGACCTGTAATTGAAGTAAATTGAGCATTAATTTGAGCTTGAAGTTTTCCGTAAGCATCAACAATTGAATCGGTTGGCGCAAGAACAGAATTAGTTCCAACAGCATAACCCGTAAGAGGAGTGCCCATAACATTAGAAGCTGGAACTCGTCCACTACCGTCAAGCCTTAGAAGCTCACTTGCTCCATTTGCAGTATTGATAGCAAGGCCTACATCATTAGTATTTGCTGTAAGAGTAATATCACTTGAACTAGTTAAACCTTTAAAGACTAAGTCAGTTCCAGTTTTTGTTTTATATAGGGAAGTTCCACCAGCACTTGAAGCAGTATTGACTTCACCTGCACCAGAGATGGCAGCGGCCAAACAACCAGCACCATCAATACAAATATCATTAGTTGCCGTCACATTGATATTTCCATCAACTGTTAGTTTCTGAGTGGCCGTTGTACCAATTCCAACATTACCTGTGGCATCAGCTGTTACAATTTCTTGCCAATCTTTAAAGTCTCCAGTGTTATCACTGTGGCGAATGAAGGCACGTGGGTCTTCTGTATTATTTGCTTTAATGTGAAGCTGAGCAACAGCACCACTTGCAACACCACTTTGCATACTAAGTGTCGCACCACTTTCTCCAGGAGTAGGAGAACCTGTCGTTGAGGTATTTGAACGGTATAGACCTGCTGGTAGAGCATTGCTATCAAGAGAGTTAGATGCCGGAAGACTTAGGCCAATATTATTAGCAGAAACAATTCCACTAACCTCTAATTCTGTCGTTGGGGAATTAGTCCCGATCCCAACATTTCCTTGGAAGTAATTCTTATAAGATGCTCCGACTTGGTAAAGTCCAAATCGATTCGTAACAGTACCACCTGCTCCACTATCGTTTCCAATATGTAGGTCATAGGCATTTGTCACTGAACCAGATCGATTATAATTTGTGACCTTGATCCCATACGCATCTGTCGTGATCGGACTTGCTGTACCATCATAACTATAATGCCCGTAAGCGACGTTAGAAGCAGTTTGTACGGCCAGTGTTCCATTATCCCCATTTGCCCCAGAATTCCTAAGGGCCTGTGTTAATTGTCCAACCTGCATCCCAGTAGAAGTCACTCCAGAATCGATTTGAGTGGCATTAACAACATAAGCACCACGTGAAGAATAAGATCCATTAGTATCAATTGCATGTAGTGTTTGAGAGTAAAACCCAGATTCATCGACATTTGCGTTATTTGTCATAGCATCTGATAAGTGTAATTTCGTACGAGGAGAAGTTGTTCCAATCCCTACCATACCAGTTGAATAATAGATATCACTTGCCGATGTCGTCCATTGTGTTGAATTAGCTGCAATCGAAGTTGCTTGAGAATTAAGTTGTGCTTGAACTTTTCCAAAGGCCTCAAGAACCGTATCAGTAGCAGCAACACTTGAGTCAGCACCTACTGAAAATCCAGTAAGAGCAACATCAATAGCAGGATTATAATTGATAATTGAATCAGCTAACTTATCACCTGCTCCAACTTGCGCAATCTTGCCATTCGTCGTTCCTACGTCAACCGCAAGAGTTCCCGAAGAAGTAATCGTTCCACCTGTAAGGCCAGTCCCTCCAGTTACAGAAGTTACTGCAGCAGCAATGGAAGTTGCATGAGCATCAAGTTGTCCCTGGATTTTTCCAAAGGCTTGCAAAATAGTATCGGTAGCAGCAACACTTGAAGCGGCTCCCGTTGTATATCCAGTTAGTGCAACATCAAGGGCCGGGTTATAATTTATAATTGAATCAGCAAGCTTGTCCCCTGCTCCGACTTGAGCAATCTTGCCATTTGTTGTACCCACATCGACAGCAAGAGTTCCCGAAGAAGTAATTGTTCCACCAGTTAGACCTGCTCCACCAGTTACTGAAGTCACAGTTCCAGCATTTCCAGTTGGCCATGCCGCTCGACAATCAGCTCCGATACAAAGCTCTGTCGCTTTTACCTTTCCTGTTACATCAAGTTTTTCTGTCGGTGTAGTTGTTCCAATTCCAACTCGACCTAAATTTGAATCGAGGGTCATAAATGTCGTCCCACCTGTAAATGGTGTTGAGAATCGAAGCTGACCACCATTGTTAGCTGTATCACCAAATTGAAAATAAGAGGCTGCAGCATTTTGAACGATACGAATTCGTTGGTTGTCAGAGCTCTTATCAATTAAAACATCCCCATCGACTATATTTAATTTTGCACTAGGTGTAGTTGTTCCAATCCCGACATTCCCTGTATTAAAGTAGATATCGAGTCCAGAGTCCGTCCACTGTGACGACGTGATTGCACTTGTTTGTGCTGTTACATAATTCTTCACAGAATCAACTGACGGAGCAATTGTAGTCTGCACACCACTCATATCGTTAATGACTTTTGCATCCGCAATTGTCGTTGCCGTTGTATCAACGTAACTCTTTACAACATTCTCAGTTGCAACAGCAGATGTCGTTCCAAGAGGGCCAGCGCTATTAACAGTTAGGCCAACATCACTTGGAGTTGCCCCAGTCTTGTTAATCTTTGACCAAGAAATTGCAGCGCTTGTGTTGATATCAGCATCAACGATTAAGTTGTCTTGAATATCATTTGCTGTCGTTGAAGGAGGAGTTGTTGAACCGCCTGTCACACGTCCATAATCGTCAACTGTTACAGAATAATAAGTGTCACCTGTCACAACAGTTGGAAGTCCTATCACTCCCGCATTATTAACAAGAGTTGAATCAACGCTAACTGCTGGTGTTTGATTGACACACTCAAATTCATTTGAAGCATTTACAGAAACAACTTGTCCACTCGTGCATGAACCAGTGAAGTCAACACTATCCGGAGTGACAGCATCATTTGCAATCGTCTCAGCAAGTGCTGCATGATTGGCATAAACCGCAATCGGAGTCGCTAAGATATTTTGAGAGTCATAGACAACTGGATTCATCGCATCTGTTATATCTGTAACCTGAATAACAAGGGTTTCATTTGTTGGAATAGCATTGATCACACTTGCAATACCTGTAAAGTCTAACTCAACGGTGTAAATTCCATTTGAAAGAGGAACAGCATTGATTGTCTGAGTTCCCCTATTAACTCCAGTAGAGCCAGAATAAAAGAGATCAAATTTTAAATCGGGGGTTCCAGTAACCGGTGTACCGTTTGTTAAAACAAGGCGGCCAGAGTAACCAAGCTTAGTTGTCGACGCAAATATTCCAGAGCTTAAGAATAGACTTAAGCATAGAGCTAAAATAAATGTTAATTTTCGACTAACGTACAACTAAAGTTCCTCTGTTAATACAGTGGCATATCGACATTTTAGTGTAATTGATTAAATGAAAGAAATTTAACAACTTAGGGAGGAAGAATCTTCACAGCCTTAAGAAAGCCGCCAATAATTTGAGTAACTTATTGATGTGTTAAAGTATAGAGGCCTTGTTTATTTGAGGTAATCCCTTGCTCATTGCTTAGCTGACCTGAATTAGAAGTATTTGGAGTTGCCTGAAAATGGCCATAGCCAACAAAGCCTCCATAAGTTGTGCGAACTCCAGAGATAACAGAAGTCGCTCCCGTCCCAGTAAAAGCCGCAATAGCAAAATCTCTTACAACGACATTTTGTACCTGACACGATACGATCCCGAGATTACGATCTTCGATTACTGTTGCAATATAGTTATCCCCTGTTACGAAGTCAGTAATTCCGATTAATTGATCAATCTGTTGAGTTGCCGCATCAAGGCCAGAGATATCAACATCCGTCGCAATTGATGAGAAGCCAGAAATATTATAATCATGATAAATCTGATCACATGTCCAATTAAGGCCTCCTGCTCCAGGATTTGTGCCTTTAAAATTAATTTGATGATAGAAGTGATTAGATTTCCCAAAGTCAGCGGACTGAGTGTAATTCGATACAGAATTAAACGTTGTTTGTGCGTAGACCTTTGGAAAGGTCACCATTAAGTCTGGCGGAGTTGAGTCAATATGATAAGTAAACTCGGCCACTTCTGTTGAGCTCGTTGTACTCAACGATTCAGCAAAAAATGACAGCCCAAACTCTCCATCCACAGTACCGACAGCAATTGGGCCAGAGTATATTGTTGGAGATGAGACAGGGTCACAAAATCCCCCACCAGATTGTAAACAATATGAAATTTTAGAGTTCTCACTACAAGTGATTGTTACATTAATTGTTGCTGAATACACCCCTTCAGCACGATCCACAGAGCATGTCACAGGAGTAATCACTGGATCACTTGAGCTTCCACTTCCACTTGAAGAGGACGATGATGTATTAGAGTCATCAGAGTCTTCAGTTGTTGTCGTTGATGAGCCACTCTTAACACCAAGATCATCATTTGACATAGAAGCAACGGAATTAGAAGTACTCGTCCCATCACTAGGGCCACCACTATCAGAAGAAAAATTATTTGTCCCAGAACTATCGCTACTAGAGCTACCAGCATCTCCGCCACTACTTGAAGGGCCAGCATATGAGCCACCTGCAGAAATACTTCCACGGCCACTACCTCCACCTAAACTACCTTCGTAGCTAGAACCGTCTAATTGCTGAGCTTCATAGGCTGGATCTCTAACAACCTTACCACCTACATTCACACGTGATTCTTCATTCTTTCTTTTTCTTGTTGGAAATTGTCGACTGATCTCTTCTTCAAAAGAAGAAGGTCGGCGCTTTGATCGACCAAATTCATCAACTCCTTGGTCTTCTATTCTCTCTTGTGATTCAAGAGACTCTGAAAGCATTTTATCTTCAGGAGAAGTTGAGGATTCAGGTGCGAGGAAGCTAAAATAAGAAACAACTGCAGCCAATGCTCCAGCACCAAATATATTTCTTAAAAGTGAGCGAAATTCTGAACTCAAAGTAACACCTTCCCCTACTCTTCTTATCGGTTAATTTTAATATATCTTTAAAAATATCAATAATTGAGTAGGAAAAGGCGCCTATATTAGTAAATAACCAAAATTATTTGCCAAGTATTCGTGTCAGAGCTAAACAAGCTCCGAGTTCGTTAAATGCAGATACTGATAATGCTTTTCATATTGAGTCACAGCATCAGCAACAATTTGTTCTTTTGAGTAACCATAGATATCGTACTCTTGCCCACCACTTAGTAGGAAGACTTCTGCACGATAATACTTCTCTTGATTACCAGGTAAGAAGTCAGGAACTTCAAATGACCTTAAGTAAACTTCATACTTAAAATCCTCAACTCCTTCTTTCTCAATAACAAGAGAGATTGCATCATCTTTACCATAGCGAATAACCGCTTCTAGTCCATTCTTGATAAATTCTTGTTGTAATTCTTTAAGCCCAGGTTCAACAACATCAGTTAAAAACTCTTCAGCAACTTTGTGTTTAGGGTGACTTAATAGAGCGTTTAAATGCTCCTTCCAAGTCATACTCGCCTTTTCGTACTGAACAGAGCTTGTATGATTAAGAACCTGATTACGTAAGAGATAATCACTACGTAAAGACTTTATTAAACAATAAACCGCAATTAACAATAAGAAGATCATCGGAAATGCCGAGGCAATCGTCATTGTTTGCAGGGCCTCTAGTCCCCCAGAGTGTAGAAGAACAGCTGCCACAACACCTTCTGTTACGGCCCAGAAAACTCTCTGCCAAACAGGTGGTTCTTGTTTCCCACCAGAAGCAAGAGTATCAATAACAAGTGATCCTGAGTCAGATGAACTCACAAAGAAAGTAACAACTAGGATTACACCTAGGATTGAAAGTGCACTCGAAAATGGAAAGAACTCAAAAAAGCGAAATAGAGCAACAGGAACATTACCCGTAACTGCTTCTACGAATTTTCCACTTGTATCTTTTAGTGCAATTGAAATGGCAGAGTTACCAAATACAGTCATCCAAAGGAATGTGAAACCAGCAGGAACAAATAGTACTCCAATCATAAATTCACGAATGGTACGCCCTCTTGAAATACGTGCAATAAACATCCCTACAAACGGTGACCATGAAATCCACCAACCCCAGTATAGAAGTGTCCAACCACCAATCCACTCTTCTTTTTTCTCATAAGCGTAAAGATTGAAAGTTTTGTAAATAATGTCTGAAAGGTACGATCCAGTGTTTTGAACATACTGTTGAAATAGATGGACAGTATCACCTAAGACCATTACTGCAACTAGAAGTAAAACCGCAACGGCAAGATTGATATTTGATAATTTCTTAATTCCGCCATCAAGGCCAAGAACAACAGAAACAGTGGCCATTGCCGTAATAATAGCAATAAGTCCTACTTGAATTGTTTCTGATTGTGGAATACCAATTAAGTAATGAAGCCCAGCATTGACTTGAGCAACACCAAAACCAAGAGATGTCGCAACACCAAACATTGTACCGATAACCGCAAATGTATCGACGATATCACCAAGTGGACCATGTACCTTATCACCTAAAATAGGAAAGAACGCAGATCTTGGAAGTAGCGGTAAACCTTTTCGATAACAAAAGTAAGCCAGACAAACGGCCAAAAGAGCATAAGCTCCCCAAGCGTGTAGTCCCCAGTGAAAGAAGGTAATTTTCATTGCCTCACGAGCACTCTCGATAGTCTGAGGATCCCCCACTGGTGGAGAATTGAAGTGCATGATTGGCTCAGCAACCCCAAAGAAAAGTAGACCAATCCCCATTCCTGCTGAAAAGAGCATGGCAAACCAAGATAGATTTGTATAACTAGGTTCTGAGTGGTCTGGGCCAAGTTTAATATCACCGAGGCGACTTACCATTAGCCATAGTGACGTGAATAAAATGATTCCCATTGCTAAAACATAGACCCAACTGGCCTTAGCAATTAACCAAGCTTGTATCCCCTTAAAAAACTGACTTAAATGTCCTGGCCAAAAAGAGCCAATGGCAGTGATTAAGAGAATGAAGAAAGCTGAGGTAAAGAAAACATTTTTGTTAATTGTTGATTCGACGACTTCCGTCGATTTCGATTCCTTATTGATAACAAACTCCCCTTAATTGGACCCGTACCGGGACCAACACAAAATAACGTATAAAAACCAATGCATTCTTATCGACAGATTGGCCAAGAATTTTAAAGTTAAATTTTTTAGATTTAACTTAACAAATTTATTACTCACACCAATCATGAATCCCACCGTTATAGCTTCTGTTACAACAACGAGGTAAATATGGAAATTACAAAAATAATGACAAAG
The DNA here is from genome assembly GCF_050955245.1 of Halobacteriovorax sp. GFR8. NCBI lineage: Bacteria > Pseudomonadati > Bdellovibrionota > Bacteriovoracia > Bacteriovoracales > Halobacteriovoraceae > Halobacteriovorax > Halobacteriovorax sp. GFR8. Next base: position 2,220,205 of record NZ_JBPBLR010000002.1, read on the forward strand.
CAGCCTATTACGATCACAGAAGATAAGACTGTAAAAGACGCTGCGAAGTTAATGTGTGATAAACGAATTAGTGCATTACCTGTCCTAAATAAAGATGGTGATGTCGTCGGTATCATTACTGAGTCTGATTTTGTTGGTAAAGAAGTTGAGGTTCCCCATGCAATGGTAAAGCTTAAGCAGGCGTTTGGACATAACTTAAATTTCACTCAACTTGAGAAGACATACGAGATTATTAAAGAAGTAAGGGTTGGTGAAGTCATGACTAGAAATGTGAAGTCCCTAACAGAAGAGACTGATCTTGAGGGCTATATCCAATTTATGATTGAAAAGCATATCAAGCGAGTACCTGTGATAAAAGATAATAAACTTGTTGGTATCGTCACACGAAAAGATATCATTAAGTCATTTCTCTAGACTCAATTTGCTGCCATATGGTAAGGTGATTTCATGTCTCATATTAAGCAAAAGATTTCACTTTTACCGCTAGTTTTATTTGTCATTATCTACTTAGGCTCTGGAATTTATTTCCAGATGAAAGGCATTAAGCATGCTTTCTATCAAGTGCCTGCACCAATTGCAATTTTACCTGCAATCTTTCTTGCCTTCTTTATGACAAAAGATACTCTCAATAATAATGTTTCTAAATTTGTAAAAGGAATAGGACACCCTGATATTATTACCATGTGTCTCATCTATCTTCTTGCTGGAGCATTTTCAACGATTGCAACAGAGACAGGTGGAGTTGATGCCATTGTTAATCTCGGACTATCGATCATTCCAAACTCCCTCATTCTCCCAGGGGTCTTTGTTATCTCGGCCCTTGTTTCAACTGCGATGGGTACATCAATGGGAACGATTGGGGCCATTGGACCGATTGCTCTTTCAATGGCAACCAAAACAGATATCAACCTAGGAATCCTAGCGGGAGCAGTTATGTCTGGTGCGATGTTTGGTGATAACTTATCTGTCATTTCTGATACGACCATTGCTGCCACAAGGACTCAGGGTTGTAATATGCGAGATAAATTTCAAGAGAATTTTAAAATTGCATCACTTGCGGCGCTTATCGCTATTATTGTTTACTTCTTTCTTATTTCTGCTCCAAATGTAGTATTTGAAAAGCCGACAAATTTATATTTAGGACTCCCATACTTCTTCATTCTCTTACTTGCTATCCTAGGAGTGAATGTCTTTGTAGTCTTATCAGGTGGAATTATCCTCGCAGGAGTAGTCGCTCTATTTAATGGTTTTGATATTTCAACAATTATAGGACTGACTTATCGAGGCTTCAGTAATATGCAGGAGATCTTCTTACTTTCTCTTTTGATAGGTGGGCTAAGTGAGTTCATTAGATCAGAAGGTGGACTAGATTATATCTCTCATAAGATTCAAAAACTTATTTCAAAGTTGGCGCACTTGAATAAGAACGCTGCTGATCAAATAGGTATAGGACTCTTATCTGCTCTTACGAATATGTGCGTAGCAAATAATACAGTTTCTATTATTATCGTAGGCCCTATTGCAAAGAAGCTTGCGATACAGGGAAATATTTCACCTAAGAGAAGTGCTTCTCTCATTGATATTTTTAGTTGTGTGGTTCAAGGCCTACTTCCTTATGGTGCCCAAGCGTTACTTCTAGGAGTGACATTTAAGATCTCTCCTTGGGAAGTTGTCACAAACTCTTACTATTGTATGATTCTACCGTTTATCGCCCTAGGCTTCATCTTTACGAGACGTTAGACCGTATAATTATTGCGATTTCACCTATTTCCATTGAGATCGACAGGGATTTTTGTCATAAAGACTCATGCAAAAATCCTTCATTAAGTATTTATTATTTATCTCATTATCAATTCAAGCATATGCACTAAGTGAATATGCCGCTAGTTTTGAGACAGTAAATAGTGCGAAATGTAGCACCAAGGTTCCAAGTAATTGGCAAATCACACAATATGCAAGGCCCTATCTCAATACAAAAATTGATGAAGCCTATTCACTACTTGTTAAGACTTATGTCTACAATGGTTTAAAAGATAAAGCGGAATTTAAAAGTAAAATAGCAGCGGCCAATAAATGTCAGACTAAATCTTGTAAGCTTAAAGAGTTATTTGAAAGTGATGAACTCATTGAAAAATCAATCTTCTTACTTTTTAAGTATGGCCTTAATACTTCTCCATATGCAAATAAGGATGCGGCATTACTTGATCTTGAACAAATGGATGCCATTATTAAAGGTGTAAATCTTCTTCCAGCTCACCTTCCAAAGCTTTGGGTTAGTAAAAGACTTGTTCGCCATATAAAGAAAGATATCGGTTACGGCCATCGTGGAATGATCTTTGCGAATGCTTCAATTGAGCTTTACGCTCCTTGGGATCGCGAACTTGATGAAGATGGAAAGGCCTATAGTCTCTTTCATGAACTTGGACATAACCTCGCCTACTTCTATAACTTAAACTACTCATCTTTTTGGTGGGATATGTCTGGATGGATCGATCACCCTATGGGATGGCGCTATAACCGCGATGAAATGGTCTCACTTTATGGACAAACAAATCCAAGCGAAGATGCAGCAGAAAGTATTTCTGCTTACCGTTTAAACCCGACTCATTTAAAGAAAGTTTCTCCAAAGAAGTACGCCTTTATTCGTGACTATATTTTCTTAGGGCAAGAGTACCTAAATGGATCAAGCTGTTCTCATACGCCGGTTAAAAGCTACATAGAGAAGTTAATCTCGAGCGCTCGTAAAACATGTAAGAGCAACGATTGTCTTATCACTAATATCAAAACAAAGATAAAAGATGACAACCGCTACCCTTTATTTCTAAAGGCCAAGGATGACTTCTTTAAAACTTTCCTAACCAGGTAATTGTCCTCGATTAAGAGAAATATGAAGATGTAGAACTTCGTTATTGTAGCGATTATCAGACTCGTCTGATAAGCGCACGATATCTGAAATTGAATCGATTTGGTTTTTAATAAGAGAAAGATACCTAGGCGAGATCCTTCGAATCATCATCTTATTCACGAGATTTTGAAACTTGAAGTTTCTGCCAAATTCCATATCCCAATCATCAAACTTACCATAGGCCTTCTTAATGGCCTCACTCTCCTCTTTTGGAAAGCGAAACTCAGTTGATCTTGCATAGATTAGGCCATCTTGTTCAAAGGCAATCTCGGCCTTGATAAGATCGTTAACGACACTTTTTTTAATGGCGTAAGTTTTAAGTTCACTAATCTTCAAAGCACTTCTTGAAAGGGTCAAAATAAGAAAAAGAAAGTAATGAGACTTCGTTTGGGCAAGCGTATTGATCTGCATGACAGATAGGTAGCGCTGTCCTTGATTGGCCTTTGAAGCGACTTCGATGATTTTTTCATCACTCTGATTATCCTCTTTAAATAAGTAATCAAAAGAAGAGAATTGGTTGCGACAAAAGCTCAAAATAAGAATATTGGCATCCTTAGTCTTAAGACATTTAGCAATTTGATTAACAATGGCAGAAGAAGGAAAAGCATCCCCTTTTTCAATCTTAACGAAATATTGATAATTGCAATCCAAACCTTTCTTTGCCAATACTTCATAGAATGATTTCGCACTCTTATAACCGTTTGCCTTTCTAATCTTAACCAAATCTTGACCAAAGTGATTCATAAATCTCCTGACAGGCGATTGTCGCCTAATAGAATACTTTTCAATGAATTATCGGAATTATAGAACTCATTCATTAATAAAATTTGGAGATAATAATAAATGAAAAAGCTAATTGCTCTGCTACTAATTTGCCTTACGACTTATGCTGGAAACGGTGTTGAGCGCGGAAGAGTAATCTTAACAGGTCAGTTTAAAATTCAAAAAGAGATTAGAAATTATCTTTCAAAAGAGTTAACGAAGTGTTCTCTAGGACTTTCTCAAGAAAGATTTGATATCAGAAATATTGCAATTTCTGAAGATCGAGTTGATCAAGGGATTACTGATTACTACTACAAAATTGAACTTACCCACTTAGATAATATTGGAAATAACCTAAATGACATCAAGATTGAAATTGAAGATGCTGACTATAGTAACTGGCGCCGTTACGAAGAGAAGCTATCGATTCAATTACTATCTGATGTGAAAGGAAATTGTAATCTTTAATTAATAATACACTTACTAACAACGGAGAAAAAAATGAAATTTATTCTAGTAGCACTTATGACTCTTTCGGCATCAGCTTCAATCATCAACTCAACTTTTGAAGTACGTCACAACGACAAAATCGTTGATGCTATCATTAACAACTGTAACGTTATGAAAGACCTTACTCTTGTTTCAACAAAGAAAGTAAAAGTTGTAGTTGACCAAGGTATCGTAGACTACAAGTTCGTATCAACTTTCACAGGAAAGCAAAGATACGACCAAAACATGTTTGATCACTATGAAATTACAGTTGAATCTTGGCTATACGATGGTTACGACCACGCAACTCAAGAAGCTAACTGGTACAATGTAGAATCAGTAAATTGTGAAATGACTGCAGAAATGCAATAAAAAGAAAAAAATAAGGCCTCTAACGAGGCCTTTTTTATTTTACACTTTCAAAAGCTTTTAAGATATCTTTTCTTGTAATGATACCAACTAGCTTATCCCCGTCACATACAGGAATTCTCTTAAGTTGTTTTTTCATCATAAGCTCAACAACTGCAGTTAGCGAATAATCAGAAGTAACAGTTGTTACATTCTTTGTCATAATCTCTGATAGTGGCTTATTCTTTGCTTTCTTGTAAATATCTTCTACATCACCAAGATTATAATCCATTCCAAATAGTCTCTTGATAGAAGCTAGTGCATGTGGAATCTCAACTTCTCTTCCGATAAAGTCAGATTGAGTTACAATTCCAACAAGCTTATCACTACTATCTAGAATTGGCATAACACTCACACCTAATTCAAGCATTGCTTTTGCAGCATCTGCAACAGTTTGAGTATCGCGACAAGTTGTTACATCTTTAGTCATAAATTCAGTTACTTTCATATAAACCTCAATTTTGTATTAATCCCCATTATTTTAACTTAAACTTGGCCCCTTAGCTATCATTATGAACAAGTGCCCATGGCCGACAATAACGATAAGGTACTAACATCTAATATATATTATGTATTATATTTGGGCGTTACTTAATTTGACACAAAATTAAAGCCAAATTAAAGTATAAAAATGCTAATAGTCTATATAGTCATCTCGATAGGCGTCTCCTTTCTATGCTCCATTATGGAAGCTGTCCTGCTTTCTATTACCCCCAGCTTCATTTTGGCATCCCAACGCCAGAATCGTAGTTATGCCATGGCATTGAAGAAGTACGCCTCAAATAAAGATGAATCCATCTCCGCAATCCTCACTCTTAACACATTTGCCCACACTCTGGGTGCCGCTGGAGTTGGTTCGGAGTCGATTCAATTATTTAAAGAAATGGGAATTAGTGGTGCCAACTTAGAGTACTACCTCTCAGCTGTATCAATTATCTTAACCCTGGCCATCCTATACCTATCAGAAATTATTCCAAAGTCTCTTGGTCACCACTACTGGAAGAGCCTAACTCCTTTCTTATTAAAGATTCTTCCACCGTTGATCTTTATTTTAAAGCCAATTCTCTTTATATCAATGACACTGATGAGGTTATTGAAGACAGAAGCGGAACATAAGATGAGTCGAGAAGAAGTTGAATCAATGATTGAATTAGGTGTTCAAACAAAGGCACTAGCAAAAGATGAGGGAGAATTCTTAAAAGAATCACTTTTGGCATCTCGAAAAGTCATTGAAGAAGTCATGACTCCTGCCCGCAAGGTCTTTATGGTAAATATTGAAGATACTATCGCCTCTGTATACGATCTAAAGGCCCCTGTGACACGTATCCCTTGTTTTGGTGAGACTGTTAACGACATCAGCGGATATATCCATAAAGAAGATATTGCAAAGTCAATTATCGAAAACAATAGAGACAAGAAGCTTTATGAATTACAAATTATAAGGCCTATTGCTATTATCAATCGCCAAACCCCTCTTCGAAACCTCTTTAAGCGCTTTATTCGAGAAAAAGAACATATCGCCATGGTAAGTGATGATTACGGAACAATTCTAGGTGTGATTACACTTGAGGATATTGTTGAGACCTTCTTTGGCATAGAAATTATGGACGAATTTGACGAAGTTGAGGATCTACAAAGTCAGGCCAAGGATGAGATCTTAGCAGAAGAGAAAAAAAGAGAGCACCTGTAGCACTCTCTTATTAGTTTTTTAATCTTTAAATGTTAATGGCATTTGAAGGTAACGAACTCCATTATCTTGAGGCTCAGGCATATGCCCCCCTCGAATGTTTACCTGAATGCTTGGAAGAAGTAGCTTTGGTGCAGCAAGTGTTTTATCGCGACTTGTACGAAATTGTACATACTCTTCACGACTCGTATCTTCTCTAAGATGTACATTACTCTTCTTATTCTCACCTATTGTGCTCTTATACTTCAATTCTCTCCCACCTGGCTGATAATCGTGACCAGTGTAAACATTTGTCTCATCTGGTAATGTATAAAGCTTCTTTGTAATTGAGTCATAAAGTGCGTTTGCATCCCCACCAGGAAAATCACATCTTCCGGTACCATAATCAGGCATAAAGAGAGCGTCTCCAGTGAAGACATTATTACCAATGATAAATGAAGAACATGCTGGAGTATGCCCAGGAGTGAAGATCGTTTTTACTTCAATAGTTCCTGCCACTAGTGGTTCATCTTCATTTAAGAAGGCATCGAAGTCTTCAAGCTTAATCTCTTTTAAGATATTAAACTTTGCACCAAAAACTTCTTGAACAATTTTAATATTCTCATTAATTGCAACTTTCACACCAGGGAAAAAGTCTTTAAGCTTTAGCGCACCAGTTAAATGATCTGCGTGAGCATGAGTTTCTAAAATATAATGAGGTTTAAGTCCCGCTTCTTTTACAAAGATTGCAACTTTTTCAACTGACTCTGTTGTGATTGTTGATGATGCCTGATCATAATCAAGAACTGGGTCGATAATCACAGCATCCTTTGTCACGTCATCATAGACAACATAAGTTAGTGTGTAAGTTTGCTCATCAAAGAATGTTTTTATATTTAAATTATCCATAATTTCCTCCTATCATAGAGTAAATAAATTTATGGGAAAAGACATTGACCCCCATCAATGTTTAAGAAAAATTAATCCCCTATACTGATTTCAGGAGGAAATATACATGGCATATTTATTAGCACTTATCGCGGGAACAACTCTTGGACTTTTAGGTGGAGGCGGGTCAATCCTCGTGGTTCCAATCTTAGTTTATATTGTCAAAATCGATCCAAAGATTGCCATTACCATGAGTTTAGCAATTGTCGGTCTAACAGGCTTTATGGGAACTCTAAGACACCACAAGAATGGGAATGTTATGGTGAAATTAGCATTTCAATTTGGTGCCATGACAATGCTTTCAACTTATCTTGGAACTTATCTGGCATCTTTCATAAGTGGACAGGTTCAACTCTATATCTTTGCAGGAATTATGCTCCTGGCATCAGTTTCAATGCTAAAGAACGGCAAGAATATCAAAGTTAAATCTTCATCAAATCTAACGATTTTTGGAGCCGCAAGTGTCGTCGGGATTGTAACTGGGCTCATTGGAGTTGGTGGCGGATTCCTCATTGTTCCAGCACTGGTAAACTTCTTTCATGTCCCAATGAAGAAGGCCATTGGAACTTCCCTACTGATTATTGCGATTAACTCTCTAATTGGATTTGTGGGAAATATTATCAACTCACCTAACCTAGAGCTTGATTATCAGTTTATTGCTATCTTTACAGCTCTAGCAATTGTTGGGTCACAATTTGGTTCGGCGCTGACTCATAAGCTGCCGCAAGAAAAGCTTAAAAAGATTTTTGGTTACTTCTTAATTGTGATGGGAGTCTTTATGATTATTAGAGAAACTCTACTCTAGTTTCTTCTTTAATTTCTTCAGGTATTTTTTCATAAGAACACCATATAATTTTACCACGACCTCTGGCTTTGCATTAAAGCCAAAGGTCTCTTTAATCATACGACGATCAAAGTCCACCACATACGTAAAGATAGTTCCATTATCACTTTCTTTAAACATGCGATTGCTTCTTAAGAAATATGGGTTTGATCTTACTGTTTCAAATAAGGCCTGATGAGGAGCATTTAATTCGATAAGTTCTGTCGTTGTAATAAAGTGTTTACGAATTCCAATCCACGCATCTTCTCTAAAAGTACTCCCAACTTCAAAAGTACGAGAATTCGTTGCCATATCATTTACTTCACTACGCCAATGATGATCGTTCATTGGATCGGCCACAAATTCAAAAACTTCTTCAATTGGTGTATTGATTTCGATACTGCCGGTGACTTGGACAGTTTCAATTGCAAAAGTAATATTAGTAATAAGTAGCGTAATTAGAAGTAAAAGATTTCTCATATAAAAATGATGGCAATCTTAACTTGATCTGGCAAGTTTACGTCCAAGATATAAAACCAATTGAGTGACTAAAACACTCAAGAATGCACTAGTTCCAAGTGCTCCACCATATCCTTTAAGATATGGAACGAGATATTGAAAGAAGAGAGCAAAGAAAACAGCACCAATGATAATGGTATAATTATGCATCTTTGTAGGACAACTCATTCCAACAAAGGTTGAGCCAAAGAAAATGACGGCCATCATTTCATAATTGGGCACTATAAAGTATAAGATAGCGTAAGCAACTAAAGTTAAAAGTGCAGAAGCTCTAATGGCCCCTATCTTTTTAAAATGAGATAGATGAAAAGTTGAAAGTGCACCAATAAGAGAAACTCCAATTGCAGTTATCATATGATACTCCCCTTGATAAAGAAGAATAGGGCAACACTAACAAAAGCAATCGTTCCAAGCTTTCCACCAAAGCCTTGAAAGATTCTTAATGTATAAAAATAAAGAATCGCACCAATAAGAGAGATTCCTAAGATCTCCCAGTAATTTGATACCAACTCACTAGAACACATGCCCGCAAAGCTTCCACTATAGACGGCCGCTTGCAGAGTCATCCTCATTGGAATGAGACCAGCGATTAGGCCAACTGTTGAAGAGGCAATGACTGGAGACCAGCCGAGTTGTGAATGTAAGAAGAAACAAAAAAGGCATCCTAAAAAGAATGCCCCAAATTTGTATAAAAATTGTATTCTCATGCCCCTCTATCTTAGAGCAATGAGCTTAGTTTTCCAATACGTAATGGAAAACAAGTGGTGCGACAATTGTCGCATCTGATTCAATAATAAACCTTGGGGTCTTAGAAGATAGTTTTCCCCAAGTGATCTTTTCATTTGGAACAGCTCCTGAATAAGAACCGTAGCTTGTTGTCGAATCAGAGATTTGGCAGAAGTATGACCAAAGAGGAACATCGTCTTCCATATCTTGGTTAAGCATTGGAACAACACAAATTGGAAAGTCTCCCGCGATTCCGCCACCAATTTGGAAGAACCCGATACCACCATCTCCACAATTTTCTGGGTACCACTTTGCAAGAAACATCATGTATTCAATTCCATTCTTAACAAGTGATGGCTCCAGATCTCCTGTCAGGCAGTAAGAAGCAAAGATATTTGCCGTTGTTGAATCTTCCCAACCAGGAACGATTATAGGAAGATTCTTTTCACAAGCGGCCATAACCCAAGAGTTTGCCACATCAGTTTCAAATTCTTTAGCGAAATCTTCACGACGTAGAATTCGATATAAAAACTCATGAGGAAAAAGCCTTTCTCCTGCTTTAGCAGCATTTGACCACTCCTCAAAGAGATACTTTTGAAGTTTTCTAAAGGCAGTCTCTTCTGGAATACAAGTATCAGTCACACGGTTAAAACCTTGCTCTAAAAGCTCCTCTTCTTCCTCGGGACTTAGGTCTCTATAATTTGGAATTCGCTTATAGTGGTTGTATGCGATAAGATTCATAATATCTTCTTCAAGGTTTGCACCTGTACAAGAAAGAATTTGAACCTTATCCTGACGAATCATTTCAGCAAGAGAAACCCCAAGCTCGGCCGTACTCATGGCACCAGCTAGAGTGATCATCATCTTCTTTCCACTATTTAAATGGTCAACGTAAGCCTTTGATGCATCAACTAGTGAAGCGGCATTAAAATGTCGATAATTGCGACTAAAGAATTGGGCCATTGTACTCATAATAAATCTCCTGACATAGCCAAAATAGAACGAGACTTATTACACCACAATATAGACCCAAGTCTACATAAATTAGTCAAAAATATTATAATTTGAAGAGTACATGAGACCAAAGATACTCGCCTTGGTATCTGTCTTCTGATCCTGATAATAAAGGCCAAAGATAGGGCTAGTATTTTTACTCGCAAGCTTTATACCAAATGTCACTTGCCCAGTTCGATTAGTTTCATCTGTTGTAATCTCATCCTCAACTGACTCACTTACCTCAAGTCCAAATAAATAAGAAATACTTGTTCCCTTAAAAAGAGACTGAAGCTGATACTCTGGAGACTCAAGTCCAAATTTTAAATAGTAAGAGTCCGCAAATGAAAAGGTTCTATTGGAACCTTCTTCAAGGTTAAGTCCTTTTGAAGAAAGGTCATAAAAGATATCAAAAGATGGCCTCCAAGAGGAGTTGAGATAGCTATAACCAAAGTTCAAGCCAAAGTTTGATTCAATATCAGGACGTGTTGTTGTCGTAGATTTATTAATACCAGAACCATCAACTAAAATTAAAGAATCTGTTGTTGCTTTTGAAGACAACTTAACTCCAGGAAAGAAAATACTAGCAGATAGAAAACTCCCCCTATTCTCAAAAGAAGCACTGATTCTCGCATTCCCTATTATATACTTTCCAACATCTTGTATACTGGCCACATAGTCATTACCACCAAAAGTTCCACTTGCAGACGTAAAGGATTTAGTTGATTGAATATCAAGACTGAGACTAACTCCAAGAGCGAAATTCTTATCAAATTTCTTGGCCGCAGATATTCCCATAACTGTCTCTTCTGCCTGAATCGATGCAATTCCATCAACAAATTTCTGTTCAAATTTTAGCTGACCATTATTAGTACCTGAGTAGGTAATAAAATTTGTGAATGTAATACCAAATAACTTTGTTGCAAACCCAGTAAAGTAAGGAATAAATTGGCCTTCAAATTTTGAGCCAGCTCCTTCAATTTCAATATCCTGACGAGTATAGATTAGCCCAAAATAGATTCGAGTCTCTTCATTATTCATAAAGGCAGTTGCAGATGGAAAATTGATAGCAGCGCCAATATCTCCAGGCCTTGAAGTAGTATTACCTAAAAAGCCGGCTTCATGGCCGATAGGTAGGGCCACGACTGTTCCCACAAAGCGAGTAATAAGGAATACAGCAAAAATAATTCGAAAAAAATACATAAAAAAATTAAATCACTCTACATAAACAAAGTCTAATTTAATAAAAAACTGAATTTAATCGTTGATATTAACTTTAGTTTGATGTATCAAACCATAGTTTCAACAAACAATCATAGTTTTTACAAAGGATAAGAATATGTTAAAAAGATCTATCTTACTGATTTCATTAGGCCTAGGCTTAAATGCATCAGCTACAACGACAGCACAATCAGTAATTAAAGGTTACACAAACCTAGTTTACAAGACTTATACAGAATCTCTTGATAAGGCGATTGTTCTTCAAGACGACGTTGAATTCTTCATCTCTAACCCGGGTGTTATGACACTTGAAATGGCAAGAGAGTCTTGGAGGCAAGCCAGAGCTCCTTATGGACAGTCTGAAGTTTTCAGATTCTATAATGGCCCTATCGATAGTGATGAAGGTCCAGAGGGACTTTTAAATGCATGGCCACTAGATGAAGCTTATATCGACTATGTTGAAGGTGCACCAAACGCAGGTATCGTAAACAACGTAACTGACTATCCAGTGATTTCAAAAGAAATTCTCACTTCACTTAATGAACTCAATGGTGAAAAGAATATCTCTACTGGTTATCACGCGATTGAATTCCTACTTTGGGGACAGGACCTTTCAGTTGATGGCGCTGGAGATAGACCTCACACAGACTATGTCATTGGTCTTGGAAAGAACGCTCAAAGACGTGCAGAATATTTATCAACAGCAACAAGTCTTTTAATTGATCACCTAACTGAACTAGTTGATGCTTGGGCACCAAACAAAGATAACTACAGAGCTACATTTGAAGCAAAAGATCAAAAAGAGGCCCTTAATAATATTCTTTCAGGAATGATCTATATGTCAGGAGATGAACTTTCAGGTGAAAGAATGTTTGTCGCTTGGGAAACTCAAGGTCAAGAAGATGAGCACTCTTGTTTTTCTGATATGACTCATATGGATATTCAGTGGAACTTCTGGGGTGTTGCCAATGTACTTAAAGCAACAGGAATCCTAGGTCTAACAGACAACACTATTCTTACAACAACGATTCACAACAGAGTTGCAAAGATTAATAAAATGTTAGCAGGTCTTCCTGTACCATTTGATCAAGCAATTCTAGATGAAAATGCAAGACCAGAAATTCTAGCTTCAATCGAAGAGATGGAACAACTTGCAATTGAGCTTGTTGAAATTTCTGAAGAACTTGAGACGCCAGTACAATGGTAAGAGCTATTGTTCTCACATTTTTATTCGTATTAAATTTTAATACATATTCCAGTGAAAAGTTCCCGGCAGGTGCCGGGACTACACTGGACTTTTCCGTGAATGCTTTCTCACACCCGATGAGTGGTACACGTGGAATGCTTAGGCGACAATTCCAAGTTGGAAATAGCTTCTTTAAAGGAGCTTGGATAACATCCCCTTCTTCGACTCCTTTAAGAGATGGGCTGGGACCAATTTTTAATGCAACTTCTTGTACATCATGCCACCTTCTAGATGGACGAGGACGTGGGCTTCCAGAAAATGATGGTAAAACTAATATCTCACTTCTCTTTCGTTTAAAAACAATTGGAGAAGATGGGAATCTACAGGCCCATCCCGCCTATGGCGACCAATTTCAACCTCATAGTATAGAAGGTGTTAAAGGCGAAGGTGAAGTCTTCGTAAAGTTTGAAACCATCACAGGAAGTTTTGCCGATGGTGAAGCTTATGAGCTAAAAAAACCAAATTACATTTTTAGAAAGCTTACTCATGGAAGTTTAGGAGACAATACCATTGTCTCACCACGAGTCGGTCCACAAATGATTGGGCTTGGACTTCTTGAAAATATTAATGAAGAAGAAATTCTTGCAGGAGAAGATCCTCAAGATTTAAATAATGACGGCATTTCAGGCCGTGCAAATTATGTCTTTTCAATAATTGAACAAAGACAAATGCTTGGGCGCTTTGGCTGGAAAGCTTCTCGTCCAAATCTCTTAGAGCAAAATGCTGCCGCATTCAATGGCGATTTAGGAATAACAAGTCCCCTTTTTCCAACAGAAGAATGCAGCCTGATACAAATTGATTGCTTAGAGAAACAAACAGAAGAAGATATCTCAAAAGAGCTTTTAGATAAGGTAACACTATACACGCAGCTAATCTCTGTTCCTGCTAGAAGAAACTTTAATGATTCGAGAATTAAGAATGGTAAAAAGGTATTTCACCAAATAAACTGCCAAGCTTGTCATAGGCCAGAATTTACGACAGGATCAAACTCAAAGTATCAGGTATTAAATAATCAAAAAATCTATCCATATACAGATATGCTCCTACATGACATGGGAGATGCGCTGGCCGATGATACACGCTCTTATGAATTTGAGGGGAAGGCCACAACAAGAGAATGGCGAACACCTCCCCTTTGGGGCCTAGGCCTAGTTAAGACAGTCAATGGCCACACTCGCTTTCTTCACGATGGCCGTGCACGTAACCTTCAAGAAGCCATTCTATGGCACGGAGGAGAGGCACAAAAGTCTAAGGACAAATTTATTAAATTAACAAAGAAAGATCGCCAAGATCTAATTAAATTTCTTAGGAGTCTATAATGAAAAGACTATTTCTTCTAACTATACTTTTAGCATCTTCAGTTAGCGCTCAAATTTGGCCACTACCAACTGGAACAACATACTTCGTTAAGGGAACAGGATACGACTGTGGTGAATTCATCAGACGCTACAAAGTTGAATACACAACAACGCCAAAAATATTCTCAGAAAAAGGAATTAAGTTCGATCTCTTAACAGCAGATAGTGACTTAAATGTCTTCTCAATTGAGACATCTTGGAACACAGAATCTGGTCAACTTTGTCAATTTGGTCTTTTCTTTAATCGTGCAAGAGAGACGAGAACACTTGATCTTGATTATACAAAATCACAAACTAATGGATCACCTGAAGCTTGTATCGAAAATGAAGAGTTATTAAAGAGTAAGCTTCAATCTTCATCATATGAAGCCTCAAAAAGAGGTATTCGTTATATTGCAGTTGATATCCTAAATGAAGAAAATGAAGTCTGCGACGGAAATCACGTAAGGTTAATTTTTGATCGACGAGCTCAGTAATATATAGTGGCACCGTGGTGCCACTATTTAGCTTTAAGTGGAATAGTAAAAACGAAGCGAGTTAAAGATGAGCTTTCATCGAGATAAAACTCGCCACCATGTTTTTCAATATTATTCTTAGAGATACTTAGACCAAGTCCTGTTCCCCTATTCTTCTTCTTTGTTGTAAAGAAGGGCTCCATAATCTTGCCTCGAATATCTTCTGGAATCCCTCTACCTGTATCAGTAATAGAAATCTCCACGTACTCTTGATCGTGCTTTCTGATTGGAATCGCCTTTAGGTTAATCTTTCTTTCGCCTTTAACATTGATAAGCTCATCAAATGAGTTATTGATTAAATTAAGAAGAACTTGAGCGACTTGAACAATTGAGCCATGAATCACAATTGATTCATCGACATTAATATTGAATTCGATATCATTCTCTTTAAATTTTTCATAACACAGGTATGTGACATCCTCTACGGCTTCAATCAAGTGGAAATTTGCAAATTTTGACTTATCTCCATCCTTAGCAAGATGCTTTAATCCTTTAATAATTTTCGAAATTCTAAAAGTTGTACTTGAGATTCGCCCAGCACTCTTAATGATATTTTCAGAGCTAGTACGCTGAGTAATTCGATTGGCACTCAAATCAATAATTGTTAACGGATTATTAATTTCGTGAGCAATACCACTGGCCATCTCACCAATTGATGCCAAACGAGCCGCGTTGATAATTTGGGACTGCTGTTGCACTAGCTGTACAGTTCGATCATGGACATTTCTTTCAAGCTTCTCATTCACTTTAATGAGAGAGTCTTTATAACTACGCTGCTTCTCAAAGAAGTATAGTAAAATAAAGAAGAAAATACATAAGCAAACAAAACAGGCCAAAACGACTAAGAGTTCCATTTTATAGTCATGATAGAACTGGAAAAAGCTAGACGAGTAACTAATGATCTTAGAGTTATCCGGTAATTTATTAATATTAATCTCATATCTCTTTAGCTGATCCAGGTCGAAAACGAGGTCATTAATCGATTCAACAATTAGCGGGATCTCTGATATTTTCTTTTTTCCAGAAAGGAACTCGTCTGCCATTCGAGCAATCTCTCTTCCATAAATTGTACCATCAGAAACATTTCCGCCGACGATCCCCTTATTTAAAAAGACTTTATTAAAACCATAGATTGGCTGTGTTGAAACTTTACTAAGATTCTTAATATTTTCATCTAACTCAAAATACTTTCCGTCTCGATCTCTTGCATAAACTCCAAAGAGGATAATTGAGTCATCCTCAAAATGTTTGGCCATTTCATAGATCTCTTCCATATTATAATTTTCAATATAGATTACTTTTTGCTTAAGCTTCATTTTTTCAAATGAAGTTTCAAACTGTTTTTTGAGGTAGCGGCCAGTTGGAGTAAATTGCGTATTTATTACATAAATCTTTTTGGCCGTAGGATTGATATCAAGGGCCCCCTTAACAGTGGGAATAACATCGAAAGTTTCCACAACTCCCGTGAAGTTCTTCTCTGTCCGATAGAGATCACGTTTAAACTTATCATAGCCATTTACACCACTAAAGATGATGGGAGCATCATTGAAAATCTCTCTTCGATACTTGATGGCAAAATCAAAGGCATAATCATCAGTGGTTACAATTAAATCAATTTTATGAGTGCTAAATTTTGTCGCATAAAGCTTTGCTAAAATCTCATCATATTCACGTCCAAAGAATCTTTTAGAATCCATATACTCTGTATAGAACTTCATTGAATAATTACTACGACGATGTAAGTGAAAACGAAAGGAGCTATCAAGTTCCTCGGTCCAAACATTCCCCTTTTCATAAGAATGCAGCATAAGAATTTCAAAAGCATCTGATGCTTGAACAAGGGAGCTTAAAAAGAAGAATAAGAATGCAATGGCCTGACTTATGGACTTAATATTACTCATTATAAATAAATATCACTTATCCTGCAGAATGTAATTATTTATTTATGCGGTAGGTAGCTGAATGACAAAGCGAGTATTCGGGCATGACTTATCAACAAAGATACGGCCCTTGTGGTGCTCTATAATATTCTTACAGATACTTAGCCCAAGGCCAGTACCTCTTTGATCAACCTTAGTTGTAAAGAACGGCTCCATGATTTTTTCAAAGATCTCTTCAGAGATACCCTTGCCAGAATCCGTAACAGAAATTTCAACGATATCCTTCTCTTTCTTTCCTTCAAGCTTAATCCAGCGCTCAGTATCTCCTTGCACCAATTCATCAAAGGAGTTATTTAGGAGATTTAAAACTACCTGAGAAATCTGAACAGGGGCACCGTGAATTTTTAAGTTCTCATCAACATCAATTTTGAAGTGAATTTCGTTCTCTTTAAACTTTGCCTTGCAAATTGAGATAACGTCTTCAATAGCGGCCTTAATATTAACAAGCTCGCTTGAAAGACTAGCATCTTCCTTGGCCAGTTGCTTAAGCCCTTTAATAATTTTAGAAATGCGATCTACCGTAAGCTTTATTTTCTGTGCAGACTTTAGAACAACTTCATTATCGGCCATTTGAATTATTCGATAGGCACTTAAATCAATAATTGTCAGAGGATTATTAATTTCATGAGCAATTCCACTGGCCATCTCACCAATTGAAGCGAGCTTGGCCGAGTTGATCAATTTCGACTGTTGTTCAATTAACTGTCTTGTTCTCTTTTCGACTCGATCCTCAAGCTGTTCGTTAATTCGGAGTACGGCCTTCTTGTGCTTCTTTTGTTGTTCAAAATGATAGGCAAGAACTACGAGACTAATAAACAGGCACGCAAATGAGAAAAGGATAAACCAAAACTCAAAGGTATATTCTTCATAAAAACGAAGTAGCTTATTATTGCGATTAATAATCTGTGAACTAACAGGTAGTTTGTGAAAATCTAGGCCGTACTTAACAATTCTTGCGTAATCAAAAATTATCGGAGCCTCCACATTTTCAACAATTGGGATTGAATTGATATCCTCACCCGCAATGACCTTATTTGCAATAAGGGCCGCTTCCTTTCCGTATAGCTCACCACTTGTGAAGTAGCCACCAGTCAATCCATATGGAAGGTAGTATTTTAAGAAGCCGTAAATAGGGACATTCGAGTGTTTTGCTAATTCACCAAGGTTCTTCTCAAAATCGAGAAAGTTTCCATCACGGTCACGAGAGAAGCCACCATAAAGAGCAAAGGAGCCCTTCTCTAGAGTTTCAACTTTTTTATAAAGATCACTTGCGCTTATATCTTCTAGGTACTCAACCCTATCTTCTAATCTTAATTCAGCAATAGACTTTTGGAATTCTTTTTTAAGATACTGACCAGTTGGTGTATGAATGGTATTGATGATATAAAACTTTTTGGCCCTGGAATGTAGATCTTGAGAAAGCTCAAGCATTTCTTTAATCTTGAAGCTTTCAACTAGTCCCGTAAAGTTATTCTCATTTCGATACTTCTGCTTAAACTCGTTATTATAACCGTTAATTCCTGTAAAAATTATCTGACTATTCTGAAATAATTTATCTCGATACTTCATTGCAAAGGCAAAAGCGTTATCATCAGAAGTGATAATTAATTTTATATTTCTATCAGAGTATTTAATTGAAAATAAATTGTATAATCTTTCACCATAGTCCTTACCAAAGAAACGCTTAGAATCCATATATTCTGTATAAACGTCTAAGTGATTCTTATCACTATAAAGATGCTTCTTAATAGACTGATCAATAATATCCGTCCAAATACTGTCGCGCGAGTAAGAATGAAGAATAAGAACTTCATATTTATCTAATGCAATGCTTGGAAGCGCCAAGATAATTAGGATGAATGTGATGAATAATGCCCTAGCCCATTTCACTATTTGAAATTATCATTTTATCGCTAAAAAGTATTGAGAAATTTTATCAATTTAGCAAAAAATCTTCATAAAAGCCCGAAATTACTTTAAGGCACCACGTAAAACTTTACCTCAACTTCATCGTGAACAGTTGCTATCCAAATTGATGGGTCAGGGATCTCAAGCTTCTTAAGGGACAAAACAGACTTCCCCGCTAAAGACGCCTCCCCCTCAGTAGTCACTACTTTTTCGATAAATAGGTCAATTGAGTGCTTCTTATTTCTTATCTCAATGCTTCCCTTGTTTAACTCACCGAGTCTTACGGGGCCAGGCACACGAACAATAAGCCTTGGGTACTTTTCTGTTTCGAGAGATTGCTCATACATCTTCTCATTGCGTGCATCATTATCTGTATCTAATTGCTTTGTATCAACTACTATTGAAATATCTTTGTAATTACCTTTTCCATCTTTCGAATAAGTTATCTTTGCATCTCTAACTACACCTTTAAAGTCTGTAGTTATGATTCCGGCCTTTGTAGAAGACATATTGAAGAAGATACGATTCTTTGCTTCAAGTGCTTTGTCATAACTATCATATTTAAGGGTTAATTTTGATTCTGCATGGAGACTTGTTTGTAAGAGTAATAGCATTGTGAGTAGTTTTATAAATTTCATATATACCTCAAGAAAAAATGACTTTAAAGAGACCCTTAACTGGAGTGTGAATATTTCCAATAATTCCGATAAAGTTATCTCTTCTTTTTTGACTATGATTTAAAAATTTCGCAATGACTTCAATTAACCATGAACGGCGAATGAGCCATTGAAACCCAATATTAAGAAAAGTTTTCTCTCGAAAATTTTTCGACTTCTTCTCTTTGTAAATTAATAGAGACTGATTATAATCAAAGCATGTTTTAGTGATATTAATACTTTCAAAAAGCATTTTTGCAGTAAGTAGTGCATTAAAAATCCCTTCACCAGTAATAGGATCAACGAAACCAGCAGCATCACCAATTAAGGCCACATTATTCCCAACGACATCTCTAACATTATGTTCAATCGGATAGCTGGTATGGATTTTTGCATCCTCTGTTAGCTCAACACCAAGTTCATTTTTAATTTGACCAAGGTAATGTTCAAATGTACTTTTTGCATTACCATATTTTTTGATCTCTTGGGCGCCACAAACAAGTGAAAGGTTTAATTCTTTTGATGAGATTGGATCGACACCTATATAACTCCCTTTATCAAAAATAAACATCTGCCCTTTTCGAGAAGGTGTTTTACTTGTTTCAAGCCAAGCATGTAAAGCAATGCGTTTTTTTGAGTTTGGTAATTGTAGTTTTAGTTCTCGAGCAATAAAAGAGTTTCTTCCGTCTGCACCGACTAAGAGCCTAGAGTAAAAGACATCATGATCAGAAGTTTCAATTCTCCAATAAGTGCCTAAGTACTCCATTCTGACGACAGTCTTTCCAAAAATAACTTGAGCACCACTTTCACTCGCAAGATTAATTAACCGTTCATCTAGAACTTGGCGATTAACACTTACTCCAAAATTTTTCTTACCATGGCTTTTTGGAAAAGTTGTATTTACCCTGTTTTTCTTGGCAGTATGAATGATCATCCCTTCTAAAGGAAGAAAGTCTTGATAAACCGAATTTAACTCAAGCTCATCCAATATCTTTACACCCTGTGGACAAAGGTACTCACCGCATACCTTACGGCCAATTTCCCTATTTCTTTCTAAGATTAAAACCTTAGAGTCATTTTTGGCCATCAGATGACCAAAGAGTGCCCCCGCGGGACCACCACCAACAATTAGTACATCATAGATATTCATTCCCAATCCTCCATAACCTCTTTTAAAGAGGAGCGACCTAAGTAAAGAGTTGGTAGAACAAAGAGATCAAAAATCATCCCACAAAATAAAATGAAGGATAAGTTTACACCAAACTCCCTAATAGGTAGAAAGTCATAAATTCCAAACAATAAAAATGCGATAATTAGTGTCAGCGAACTTGTCAGTATTGGTTTCACGATCGTTTCAACATACGACAAAAAGCCACCTCTTCTTTCATCAAAGAAATGCAATAAGTGAAAGGTGCTATCAACAACTATTCCAAGCCCCACACTGTATGTCATCACAGTCGCGATATTTAGGGACATCCCTGTTAAATTAAGAAAGCCGAGAGATAACCCCAGTGGCATAGTGTTTACAAGAATGAAGATCATAAACAGTTTTAACTGCTTTAATGAAATAACAGCAATAATGGCCATAATAAATAAGCTCAAAAGAAAACTTTTTGAAAGAGTATGTACCATCGCTTTTTGTGAAATCATTAAATTATAATAAAGGCCATCAAGTATGTAGGTCTTCTCTCCTAGGATATTTCTTACTTTTACCAAGAGATCTTCATATTGATCGACATTCAAAGGAGTCCCTAAAAGAGTAATCTTATAGAATGAATCGATTGGATAAGCTTCTCGAATTCCTTCTGCGGCCTTTGAGTAAAGAGTCGCATAGGCAAATTGATTTTCAGGAAGTGAAGTATGCCCACTATATGCTTGGTTAATCTTTCTCACCACAAGGTTACGAGACATTACACTCACACCAGCTAGAGTCCCTAACTCATCTTCAATATTACTTATCTTTTTCAAATCTTCGTAGCTTAAATCCCCCATTCCTATTTCTAGTAATGGCACCCCACCAGCGATTGGAGAGATTTCATTAAAGCTTCTTGCGATGGCCGTATCTTTAGGAAAGTACTTCGTCGCATCTGTAATGATATCGATATTCATTGCCCCCCATATCCCAATAAATAGAGAGATACTACAAATAAGAAATAGGCTTGCTCCGGATAAACTATGTCCTGGATACTTTGACAATTTCACATGAGCTGTTTCTTCAAGCTTTAGGACTTTCTCAACACTTAATAACCAGAGCATTGAGACTAATGAAGATAGAAGAATCATAAGACTACTCAGTAATCCAAATACTCGAACAACATAGATTTCGCTCACATATAATGACAAGAAACCAATGAAAGTAGTCACGAGCATAAGAGAAATTGGCTTTATCTTTTTTTTAAAGGCAAGTGATAAACTCCCCTCCCTTCTTGCTGTGAAGTAGATATGCTGTCCAAGAGAGAGCACGATAACAAAGGTCATAAGTGGAACAATTGAAGTCACCATATTCATCGTTCCAAAAAAGAACTTAATGACTGCCAAAGAAAAAATGGCACTAAAAAGACATGGAACGAAGAGCAATAATGTTGCTAGAAAATTTCTTATAAAGGCCAACAGTAGAATAAATGAGAAGACAAATAGAATTGGAAATAGCTTTTCTTGAACGAGAGCAGATGACTGGTCAAGATGATAATTTGTGTACTCGTGGCCAGCACAGAAAAAATTTTGATTTTCTTCAATTTTACGAATTACATCTTTTAGCTGACTTTTTTTACCATTATTAAATATTAGAAAGCCTAATCGATTAGACGAGATTAGATCAGCTTGGGCATCGACTCCCTTAATAAGTTCACGAGTAAGAATCGCACGCTCTTTTACAAGATCATGAGGATAAACAAAGTAGCATTCATCATCACATAGCTGCGCCATCTCATTGCCAAACTTCTCAAGTCTTAAATACGCCTCCTCACTAGGAGCTTCATTTGTGTAAACAACAAGAGAGTCAACTTCCGGGTAGTCTTGCTGAAATGCTCTAAATTGATCCATACCCTCATCAGTTAAAAAAATCGATTCTGGATTTTTTTGTTTGATATCCTTGGTATAAAAAAGCATTCCAGCAAAAACGCCGACAAAGGAAATAATAAATAGAGATCTAAGAATCGCTTTTATTATGACCTCCACTCTAGAAGAATACTTTGGGCCATAAAGCCTGGGCCAAATGCTAGCATATAGCCACGCTGTCCGCTTTCAATAACCCTTTCTCTCGTTACCTTGTCAAAGATATGGAGAATTGTCGCAGAAGACATATTTCCACAGTTTTCAAGAACCCATTTAGACTCTGAAATATCTTTGTTGTAATCACCAATATAGTCTTCAACCATTTGAATGATTTTCTTTCCACCAGGGTGAAACATATAATTATCGATATCTTCAATCTTCAGGCCATTACGTTCTAAGAATGGAAGAAAGATATTTTCAAAATTACCCTCAATTGAACTTGGCACATCTTTATCAAGAACAATCTTTAAACCAGAATTAACTAGCTCAAAACCCATTAGGTACTCGCCATGAGAGAAATTATACATATCGGTATCAATAATATGGGCACCTTTTCCTTCACCACCTTTTAAAACAGCACAAGCAAAGCCATCAGAAAAGATCGCAGTTGATACAAGGTTGGCCGCATCGAGATCGTTCAATTGAAATGTGATGCTTGGAATTTCCATTGTCAGCACAAGGGCGGTTTTATCGGGGTTGGCCTTTAAGAATTCATCGGCATAAATCAAGGCCGAGGTTCCTCCCGCACACCCCATTTCTGTAACAGGCAGACGAACAACATCCTTTCTTAAACCAAATTCATTGACGAGGTATGCATCAACTGATGGAATCATGAATCCAGTACAACTTGTTGTGATAATATAGTCCACTTCGCTTGGATCAATATTTGATCTTTCAAAAGTTCGTTTCAATAACCTCTTACCGTACTCAACCATTTTGGCCTTATAGATATTATTCTTCTCTTCAAAGCTAATGTTGGAGAAGACAGTCTCGAGGTCAACAACTGCACTTCGTTGATCTATTTTGGAGCCCTTAAATATTTTCAGGGCCTTACGTCTTGTGGTCTCATCAACATCTTTTAGCCATAGGCGCTGTGCTGCTTCAACGATCTCTTCAGTCTTGTAAGTGTAATCGGGTTTATAAGTTTCCATGTGAACAATACGTGTCATTTGTTCCTCCTTTCCTAGAGAAAGAATCGTTCAAAAACCTTAATTTTGTAACTGGACGAAAGTCCTAATTCCAAATAAAATGTGTATTATCAGATAGATACAACTCTTATAAGACTAAGGTCCTAGAACTATGCTTAATAAACGTGAACGCCTAATTACTGGAATACTCTTCCTTCTTATCTCCATCTTTCTTATTTTTGATATCTACGAAGACCTCAGCGATGGCTCGACTTACGAGCACGTTATCGAGGAAGGTATTATTATGCTCATAGGACTTATCGGAACCGCAGTTCTATGGTTCAAGTGGCTATTTATAAAAAAGGAAAACTTAAGAATTAATTCAGATGTTACTAAACTAAAATTTGATTTAGAAAACTATAAACAAAAAACTCGTGAATTATCTCGAGGGCTTTCAGAGAAAATAAATGATCAGCTAAATGAATGGTCACTGACAAAGTCAGAAAAAGATATCGCCCTACTTCTTCTAAAGGGACTGGCCATTAAAGAAATTGCTGAAATCAGATCGACTGCTGAGAAAACAATAAAACAACACTGTTCTAATATTTACAGCAAATCAAACCTTAGTGGGCGCAGCGAACTTTCGGCATTCTTTTTAGAGGATATTTTAGTCATCGATGAGTTATAATACCTAGTATTAGAAACAAAGAGATAATTTTTAATGAAGCTAGAAAGTTTTAGACAAGAACTAACAAAAACAAATAAGATCACAATTATTGGGCCCATGGCCTTAAGTCTTCCTTATATAATTGACTCTCCAATTATTTATGTTGATGGTGGGCTCAACCATAGACCAAGTGATGACCACCCTTACCTCTCTGTTGGTGATGATGATTCTAATCAAACAAATGATAGTCTTGATATCACCTTAGATGAAAATAAAGACTTCTCTGATCTCACCTTTGCTTTAACACTGATACCAGACAATATCACCGAGATTAAATTATTTGGCTTCTTAGGTGGAAGACTCGACCATCAAATGGTTACCCTCGGCTCAATTCATCATTTTTTAAAAGAGAGAAAATCACAAACAATATGCAATTTTGAAAGAAAGCTTCTGGCATGTTCTAGTGGAGATTTCTCATTTACTCACAAAGGTACATTTTCACTTTTAAGTCTTGAGAAACAAGAACTAAAAATTAGCGGCGCATGTGATTACCCACTAAATAATGAAAAAAAAGTAAAGACTCTTAGCTGCTTGACCCTTTCAAATAAAGCTTCAGGAGAAGTTCATATCACTTCCAAGCTACCTATTTTTATCTACTTATTAGATTCAGAAACACTAGGCCTTAAAGCCTAGTGTTCCAAAAATGTTAATGTGATGATTTATCCTTTTCATCCGCAAATAATTTAACAAAGTTTTCAGTAGCATCTGAAACTTCAATCTTATGAGACTTCTTCTCTGCACTCTTAGGTAGAGCTAAGTAAAGAATACCATCTTGAATTTGGGCCTGAACTTCATTGCGATTGATAAAATGAGGCACAGTCAGACTACGAGAAATACGTCGAGTCTCTCCGCCACCATCTTCAAAGAGCGTTTTACGTTCGGCTTCAATAGTAACAAGGCCATCATCGACTTGAATATTTAGATCTTCCTTCTTAACACCAGGCATATCAATACTTAGTAAATAGGCATTATCAGTTTCCTTAATTTCACCAAAGGCATTACTACTTCCACTTCCTCTGCCCTGCCAAATATCTTCTAGGCCGGTAATAATATCCCTAAACTCATTATCAAAATTTGCTGAACCAAAAAAGTCTGAATTGAATACAGAACTTTTTCGAGGAACAATTGAACGTCTAATCATGAGAAACTCCTTTAACTTACGTGTGTGTTGTAGAGAGTACATAACGACGCCAATAGATAAACGCCATCACTTATCTCTGGTTATTAAGATAATGCCATCTTATCATTGTGAATGAGTCGGATAAACTTAAGATATTTTTAAATGCTTTAAATAAGAACTAAAAGATCTCATCACGAAGAGATGTATTGGTGCCTGAGTATAGCAGTAGATGTACCAAGGAAGTGATGGACGAAAATTATTGATTGATACTAGAGTAAACTTTCCATTAGCAACACTTCTAAACTCCAACCATCCAGTGTCATTAGATGCACTTAAAATTCCTCCAACAATATGAAACTTCGCTCTTCTTAAATTCGATTTATTTTCGATATACCTAAGAATTAATAGTGCTGTTTTAAATCCAAAAACATTGAAAGTAATAGTCCCTTCTTCTTCATGAACATGGATAATAAATCTGATAAAACGTGGGAGCCACTTCATATAAGTACTCGCAAGTTCTTTCATTTCGAGATGGTTGGGATTATCAAGGCGTTGAATAGAGCGTACAGTTTTTTCTTCTTTTCGCCTTGCTTTACGAGAAGTTCTTTTAGTTTTTCTTAAATTAATCAAATTTAACATTTCATCATATGATCGAATTTTGATTAGGTCTTTAATATCCTCTTCAATATCTACTTTTGGAAGGTGGCATTTTAAGCTATCGACTAAAGGAGAAACTAACTCGATTTGTGACTCACCAAAAATAGTCACCCACCATTTTGATAATTTTAAATAATTAATTGGAACAGGAATCATTGGACAAAACTTTCTAAAGCGACGAGAAGTCTTTCTAATCAACTCCTCGTAGGTAACATCCTCTCCATTAACAATATTCAAAATACGATGAAAGAAGTTTTCGTTACCAATCAGATGTGAGATAACTCGCAATAAGTCGCCGATATAGACCACTTGAGTGCGGCTCTTTGTCCACTTAGGTAAAATCATTGCAGGTAAGTTCATAACAAGATTCTTTAAAATCTCAAAAGATGAACCACCATCTCCAACAATCATGCCCGCTCGCAATATTGTATAAGCAATCCCCGATGTCTTAAATACTTCTTCTACTTCAAGTCGACTTTTAAGGTGTTCACTACTTTCACCAGTCGGAACAAGTCCTCCCAGATAAATAATATGCTTAACTCCATTATATTGACATGCCTTTGCAAAGTTATCGGCCAAAAGAAGATCCGTATCACGAAAGTTTCCTTGAAATAATCGTGATGATGGTAGCATTGAATGGACAAGATAAATTGCAATATCAATATCTTTTAAGGCTTCCTTAGTGCTGTGATAAGAGAAGAGATCTGTTTTTAAAAACTCAACGTTCTCATCTGAATAAGACTCACTACGCCCCAGGGCCCTAACTTGATGTTGGCCTTTGATCTTTTGAATGAGGTTACGACCAATAAAACCATTGGCACCAGCAATTGCTACTTTCATAATGGACAACTATAGTTAATCTTTCTTCTTGCGACGAACGTAGAGAATTTTTTTTACTCTTGCGACTTCCTTAGCGTTTTCGTCATAAATAGAAGTTTCAAAAACAGGAAGAACTCTTCTTTCTTCACTGGCCTGTTTTTTTATTCGTTCGACTTCTTCCATGGTAATTTCAAACTCGGCCTTAACTACACCTTTCCCAGGACTTAAAAAGTCGATCTCCGCAGACTTATCCCAAATGATATGATCTTTTCCAAGATGAAAACTCAGAAGTAACATATAGAATGGATCACACATTGAGTATAAGCTTCCCCCAAAGTGAACTCCAACATAATTAGTATTAAGAAATGTTTGCTTCATTTGAACAAGGATCTTTGTGCGTTCATCATTAATTGATAAGACCTTAATTCCTGCACCGAGGTAAGGAGGCCAAAACTTAAGTAATTTAATGGCCTTTTCTGGTGAAATTCTTTGCCAAAAGCTCATGGCGAAACCTTTAAAATTCAGTCGATTAATAAAGTATTTATTATATCATTGGAAATTTCAAAGTCACGCGAGAGCCAGTAGTTGGCATATTTTCAATAAATAGAGTAGCACCATGCTTTTTGAGAAAAGTATGAACTAGTTTCAGACCTATGCCTGTTCCTTTCTCTCCCTTTGTCCCCTGCTTTACATGAAATGTCTGTCCACTCTGGATTCCGTCAATAACAATATTAGGAACCCCTTCTCCTTCATCACAAATTTGGATTGCATAGCCGTCTTCGATAGCTCCCTTGACCACAATCTTCTTTCCTTCAGGGGAGAATTTAATTGCATTTGAAATAATATTACGAACACAAGTTTCAATCATATTGCTATCGTGATTAAAGATGTAGTCCTCTAGATCAACTTCTATTTCGAGGTCTTTCGTTTGAGCTAACTCATAAGCAAACTCAACAGCACTTGTTATCGTATCTTTAATATTTAGTTCTTTTGGACTATAGCCTAAGCTTTCATTACTAGTTAGCGCCCAGGCAAGGAGATCCTTTAAAAGCGCATCTGTTTTCTTTGCCGATTTAATAATACGGTCTTGGTAAAGCTTGATTCTCTCAACTGAAAGCTGTTCGTTTCTTTTTGAAACAAGAGAAGCTGACGATAGAATAACTTGTAATGGACTTTTTAAATCATGAGCAATCGTTGAAATAACATCGTCTTTTGTTTTATTTAGCTCTTCAAGACGGCGGTTTGAAATATAAAATAATCGCCAGGCCCTATTAAACATTGACCTGAAGGCAAAAAGAACAATATTTAACGATAGAAGAATAAAGACCTTGTAGAAGTGTTTCTTAAGATCAACTGATTCATTTAGAATTGGAATTATTATAAATAATGCAAAAAGTAGTACACAGTTTAAAATGATTCCATTTAGTCTTCCTGGTAGCATGACATAGAATGACGTGGTCATAATCATTATACCAGCAAGCAGTGTCGTACTTGTCCCCATAATCATAAATGTCATAAGTGCAACAATGACCACGGAAACAAGTTTAATAAAAAATAAGTGAGTTTCAATTTTGTCACTATAATCACTCTTTCTAAAAGCAAAAAAGAAACCAAACCCATAAACAACAAGTAGGGCCCTAAAGAATGTGAGAATATTTGGTGAACCAAAAGTATAGACACGTTGATAGTCGGCAAGTATCCCTGCAAACAAAAGAAGAATACAGCATACTAAATACGACAAAAGTGTATATGTACGATCCTTTGGCCAAGACGTTTGAAGATAACTTCTCTCCTCACAACGAGACTTAAATTCGCCAAAGGAATTAATTAGGGTTTCCAATAGTTAATCCTTTAAATTATTAACACGTAAATAATTAGTCTTTACTACATTTATCTAAGAGATTCGAGAAAAAAAGTTGTATTGTAAAAATTTACGGCCATCATATTTCGTAAAAACAACAAGTTAAACAGCTAAAACAAATGATTATTATGTTCGATATTTGGTCGGCCTGCGGAAAACTTTCAATTTAACAAAGTGGCATATATGAACGTGCTAATTATAAATATGAACAAAATCGCACCTCTCATTATTAGTTTATTTGCCTTAAACACATCAGCAAGCGACATCAAGTCGAGATTACTCGATTTTCATCAGATTCAAGAAGAATTAAAGTGTAGTACAGAATATAAATACGTCGCCTCGGCGTTTAAAGTAAAGAAGACAGAGTCTATTGATTGCAGTGATGTAGATTGGGCCGAAAAAGCCCTAAGTAAAGTTGCAAATCTTAAACCAGATGCACCAATGATAAACTTGGAAATACTTGCCAGAGACAATGGTGCGTCATTTGATATTGGAGAAACAGTACGAATTCCTCTTCACCTAACATTTTCAAACCAATGGGGACAAGTCTTTAACTCATATACAGTTGGAACTGATGCGATCCTCTATCATGAGTATTCTCATGCTATATTTGGAAAGAGAATTGGAACACAATTCTATCCGAAGCTTAAGGCCTTAGCAGAAAGGCTATCGCGCTTTAAAGTTAATCGCCAAAAAGCTTATGCTGAAGGAAATCCGAGAAATGTTGTTAAATACTATACAAAGCAAATCGAGTCCATTGAAGAGCGCATAAAGACTCATGATGAGCTTGAAAAATATCATCTTTCGTCATCATATAACGAACTCTTTGCAGACCTCATGGCCGTTCTTGTAACAAATAATCGCAATGCCATCTTCAATGCTCTTTACTATGACCAGATGACAGATGACGCCTATGAGCTAATTAAACTAAGGTCATTTGAGGATCAAAATACAAAATATGATAATCGTGGACTCTATGAAGAGCATGGTGAGTTGGCATTAGTTCGCCAATATCTTGGAGAAGAAATTCTGCCTAAAATTTTCAAAAAAGAGAATGAAGAAAAACTTAAGAAAGAATTAATAGAAATCGTCCTCAACTCAATTGAATCTCAAATGAATAAGAGGATTAAGAAGGCCGCTTTTAAAACCTCTCCTATGCACAGCAACACTGCTCTAATTGAAGAGATCAAGCAACGATATCTTAGTAAAATGGATTCTGTTGACTGAGTAAAAGATAAAACCTAAAATTAAGCGAAAGCGACTGAGTCAACTAGAGGTGAATCATAAGCGTCGATTTATTCAAATACTTTTATCCAAATTCTGTTAATAATGAGAATGAACTTCAAGCTATTGATAAGCGCTATGAAGCGCGCTTAATCGTTTTCTCCTTAATTTCTATAATATTTATTTTCCTCATAATAATTGGGGTATTTTCCCTTAATGTTGGTATTACAAGCCGATACAACATCCCCTTTCTCATCTTTATCCCAATTGCAACATACACTCTCTACTTTTATAAGAGATACGATAATCCACTTCTATTTAAGATACTAATGCTTAGCATGAGCTACGTTATTATCAACTTAAGAGCATTTGAGCTTCAATCACATGCAGGGTCACTAGTCCCCTGGATGCTCGTGATCTTTGCCCTGATCTCATATACCGTTTCGTTTCGAGTCGGTTTTGGAGGAATACTACTAAACGCTATTGCTATAATTTATAACTCGTATATGGGAAATAGCTTTTCTGGAATTCTCGATAAAGAGCTCCAAGTTATTGTTAATCAAGGGATACCTATCTTTCTTTTTTCTTTAGTGGTCTATTACAAACATGTCGTTGACCGCGAAAAGTCTAAGGAGCTAAAACAATTTCAAAAAAGAGATGCCATCTCTAAAATGATTATCACCTTATCTCATGAGATTAATAATCCCCTTACGGTTTCAAAATTATGTTTAAGTAGACTAAAAAGAAATTATGATAACGATACATTAAATCGTTGTGAAAAGAGTCTCGATCGCATCTCTAAGATCACTCACTTAATTAAAGATATTCAGGACTTTAAAGAGGTCGATTATGGAACAAATAGCAAGATGTACGACCTTTACGAGGCCATAAAAAGCCACAAAAGGTCAATTGATGACATCCTTTAATTACCTCAGTTTTCAAGAATCGAAGTCAGATAGACCAAGTCATAATAAGAGGCCAAGAATAGATCTGGGTCCCTATCCGCAAGTGCCTTATAGTATTTGAGGGTTTCTTCTTTTCCATCTTTGAAGTATTTTACAAAACCTTGGAAACTTCGTGAATTTATCGAATGATGTTCAACAATAGTTGCCGAAAGCTTCAAGGTTTCATTAAGATCGTATTTTAAAACATCCTTGTTGTAATTTTCAATCTCTCTTTGAGCAGCGATAAGAACAGGTGAAAGAAAATAGACCCCTCCCCCTTGTTTTACGACTTCACCGGCATATGGACTCACTTTATCACTTGCGAGATAAGGACCCATATATTTACTATAAGTCTTTCTTAGAAGCGCCCTATTGATTCCTATGCGCTTTAATCCTTTCTTTTGTGCCATAAGGAATAAGGCATTCACTTCAGCAAATGATTCGGATTGATGAACTCCATGACCACTAGGTGGCGCATGATAATTCTCAGGAAGATAAATATCGTCTAGGCAATGCGACAATTCATGGTAGAGAGAATAGTAGTGTAATTCCTCAAGTGAAAATATTTTTTCGAATTGTGAAAAGTCAAAGTTCTTATATACATCAACTTCATCACTATGACCGAGAACTCTTCTTACCTCACTTGAAAGATCATTCATGACCCCATTAGGAAGAACTGCACAAAACTTAAATTCACGACTCCAGCCACCTTTCATAAAAGGGAGGGCCGACGCTGAACCATTTAAAATACCAAAATATGGAATGAGATTTATCGCCTCATTTCTTTCTAAGACGATATTAAATTTTTGAAGCATATACTCGCTTAGAAGCTTCACTTGCTCCTCTTCACTATGGCCTTTGAGTAAAGGAACCACTTCACTCTTATCAAAGATTACAATTGGGTAGTCTTTCACATTCCCATATTCAGCATTTAAGATTTTTACTTCTGTCGATAAGTCCATTGCTAAATTGGAGGCAAGAGCACTCGAACTCATCAAACAAGAGAGTGCGAATATATCGAATAACTTCTTCATTTATTGGCCTTGTTAATTTTTTGCATTTAACCATATTCAAGTTGATTGATGGGTTTTAAAGTGTTTTTTACAAGGCCGTCGATAAAATAGACATTCTACAAGTGGGGTATTCCCCCACTTATAGATGAGGTGTAATTAGGCTACTTTGATTTTAGGATTTAGCGTGAATTTACAATTCATTGAATTTGTAACCAGGCATTTGTGCTGAGTTTCTTCTAATAACTTTAGATAATCCTCAACATTCTCCTTACCACTAACAACAAGATTTGGCTGGATTTCGACATTTGTAAAAGTGAGCTTTCCATCCTTTCTTTCTAACTTAGCATCTGCTTTAACATCAAGTGTGTCCCAGTCCATTTTTCTTGCTTGGGCCAATGCCTTGAAGCTAAGTAGGTAGCAACTAGAAATACTAGCTGAGAATAAATCTTCTGGAGACCACTCTCCTTCAGGTCCTTTAAACTCAGGCGGGGCCGTCGCTTCCAAATTTTGTTTTCCTTTAGAAGAAATTTTCATTCTTCCATCATTTCTTTCGCCGTGGGTGTTGGTACTGTAGATACTCATATATACTCCAATGTTCTCGTTATCTTGCTATCTTAAGGGTTTTTAGAGTCCAGCTGCTTTAAAGAAATCCTTATTTTTGTTTAATAACTAAAACAAGGCCATAATCTTTAAAGCTTGAACAAGACAAAACAGATTCAACTTGCAATTCAAGCAAAAACCTAAGCTACATCATCTTTTTTTTGACCCAATTCTTCTAAGATTGCCCTTAGGAGATAAAAAGATGATTAAAGACGGCCTTGTTCAAAAATATAATGTACCTGTACCTCGCTACACGAGCTTTCCAGCAGTTCCCTACTGGACAGGGGCACCATCACAGGAGATGTGGTTTGAGCACCTTAAGGAAGGCCTTAGTAAGTCCCAAGGTGTAGAACTTTATATCCACGTTCCGTTTTGTGAAAAGCTTTGTTACTACTGCGGTTGTCACAGAATTATTTCAAAAAATAAGAATCGTGGTGTTGAGTATGTAGATTTCTTACTAAGAGAGTGGGATCTCTACCGCGAACAAATGGGAGATATCAAGATCTCATCAATTCACCTTGGAGGTGGAACTCCTAACTTTCTAAATGAAGAGGCTTTTTCAACATTATTAGATAAGCTTAGAGAATCAATTGATTCTAAAGACTTCAAGGGCTCCATTGAAATAGATCCTCGTACTTGTTCAAAGTCACAATTAGACCTTTATAAGAAATTAGGCTTTAGTCGTCTCTCAATGGGAATTCAAGATTTTGATCCAACAGTACAAGAAGCGATTGGGCGCGTGCAACCTTTCCATAAGGTAAAGGAGCTTGTGGACTACTGTCGCGAAATAGGTATAGATGATATAAACTTTGACTTAATCTATGGCCTACCTTTTCAAACATTAAAATCAGTTGAAGAAACAATTGAGAAGGTCATCTCACTTAAACCACTACAAATTGCTTTTTACAGCTATGCTCACCTTCCTTCAAAGATAAAAAATCAGAAACTGATTCCTCAAGAAGCTCTTCCTGAAGGGGCCGCTAAAAGAGCACTATATGAACACGGAAAGAATTTACTTGAAAAGCATTCATATAAAGAGATTGGACTCGATCATTTTGCCAAGTCCAATTCACAACTCTACCAAGCAAAGCAAGAAGGAAAACTTAGAAGAAATTTCATGGGGCACACTCATAAGAGCTCCCCGATTATAATCGGTCTAGGTTGCTCTTCAATCTCATCATCAGCAAAGAGCTTTGTTCAAAACGAAAAGGACGTGAAGTCGTATTACGAATCAATCAGCAAGAAAAAGCTTGCCATTAGCGCTGGTCATATTCACTCTCAAGAAGATATAGCCGTGGAAGAAATCTTACAAAACTTCTTTGCGACAAGTAGCGTTTCAAATAAAGCATGGCAGGGTTTAAAGAATGCTTCTCTTATCAGTCATAAAATTTGTGAGCTTGAGAAAGATGGCCTTATTGCAAGTAGCGATAAGATCATTGTCACAGAAGAAGGCAGGCCATTTATGAGAAATATTGCAAGCATTTTTGATCATCATTTAATGAAGGCCAAGCAAAATAGCGGCTCTCGCTCCCTATAATTAAATTGTTTAATAGACTCTAACTATTAGAAGATGAGTTTTGATAATTTGCATATTTTTGCAATCTAATAGATAATTTAGGTC
The DNA here is from genome assembly GCF_050955245.1 of Halobacteriovorax sp. GFR8. Taxonomy (NCBI): domain Bacteria; kingdom Pseudomonadati; phylum Bdellovibrionota; class Bacteriovoracia; order Bacteriovoracales; family Halobacteriovoraceae; genus Halobacteriovorax; species Halobacteriovorax sp. GFR8. Next base: position 2,254,055 of record NZ_JBPBLR010000002.1, read on the forward strand.
ACACAACACACAATATAGGGAGAATAAATGAGTCAATTAACGCCGCAACAAAAAGAAGAGTTACTTGCAGAAATCACACTTCTAGAAGGTCAACTTACTGGAAATATGATGGAAGATATGGATATTCGTGGAAGAATTCACAATATTAAAATGAAACTTGATGGTGTTAAACCACCTGAGAGTTTTATCGACTGTATCGGTTGCGGTTCATAAGAAAAACTCTTTAGTTATTCTTTAATAGAAAAATAATCTGATTAATAGCAAATCTAGACTCCCTAAGATGAGGCATCTCAATAAATCCATGCATCATCTTGGGGTATTCAAAATAGCGATAAGGTCTGCCTCCTTCTTTCAAACGATTCTTTAATTCCTTCGCATCTGGATGTAAAATATCGTGAGTTCCTGTAAAGATATTGATCTCTGGAAGATCATCAAGCTCCCCTCTTAACGGGCTTATACGATAATCATCATCAGGCAAATCTTCTGCAAAAAGTTCTCCCAATTCTCTAATTCCCTTTCGATCTAAGACCATTTCATGCTCATCAAATTTTTCAATTTCAGGGTTACTCATGGTGATATCAAGCCAAGGAGATAAGAGTATAATTGAAGATGGAAGTGGAGCTTTCTCGTTTCTCATTTGCTCACAAAGAGCAAGAGCAAGACAACCACCGGCTGCATCTCCCATAACAATAATATTTTCTGCTCCAACTCTTTGGGCGGTTTTCTCAAAAGACTCCCTTATCATTGAGAGCGCATCTAAGACACTTCCATGGGGTACCAATGGATAATCAGGAACAATTGTTTCTACATCAACATTTCGCATTAACTGAGTGAGTAAGTGGAATTGCCCAACATTCATATTGTAGATAAATGCCCCACCGTGAATATAGAAAACCGTTTTTGCACACTCCTTCCCCATCGGTCTGAATTGGAAAAGGTTACGATTTTGTATCTGCATACAATGAATATCAAACTCATGATAGAAAGCACGAGGTATACTCGTTTCATTTGGTATGGGATCTTCTTTCTTCTTTTCAACAATCTTAGAAAAGATCTTTCTAAGTTGTAGAATTCTAAGACTTCCCTTTGAGACAAAAGAGCCAAAACTTTCGTCTTCTTTATAGCGAAATTCAGTTTCTAGTGGATACGAATTCTTTTTGAGTGCTTTATTCTCCATAAGGCTAATATCGGGATAAGAGCAACAGGGCCTCATAAAAGAATTGCCAATTTTTTTTAACTCCAAATTAAGAAAAAAGCCCCTCACGCATGAGTAGAAGATGAGGGGCCCCCTAGATTTCTCTAGATTATTTATGTAACGCAGAGAGAGTTGTTGCGTTTACACAAGCATTAAATCTTCAAAGGCAGCGAGACCAGCTTTGGCCCCCTCTCCCATTGCTATAATAATTTGTTTGTATGGAACGATTGTTACATCTCCGGCCGCATAAATACCTTTCTGATTTGTGCGACACTTATCAGTGACAACGATCTCCCCAAACTTATTCTTTTCAACGAGATCTCCAAGGAATCCACTATTTGGCACAAGCCCGATCTGAACAAAGACTCCATCAAGGTCGACTTTCTTCATTTCACCAGTTGCACGGTCCTCATATTCAAGTCCGATAACTTTTTCACCATCACCAATAACCTTATCCGTACGTGCATTTTTAACGATTGTTACATTTGGCAGAGACGCAAGCTTTTTAACAAGAACAGAGTCTGCTTTAAGCTCTGGTGCAAATTCAAAAAGAGTCACAGATTTTACAATACCAGCAAGGTCAATGGCCGCTTCAACTCCAGAGTTTCCACCACCAACAACACTAATATCCTTGCCTTTGTAATAAGGGCCATCACAGTGTGGGCAATAAGCTACCCCACGGCCAATATATTCTTTTTCGCCGTCAACACCTAGCTCTCTCCATTTTGCACCTGTTGCAATAATAAGAGCTTTTGTTTGGACAGTTTCCCCACTATTTAAGAATAGTGTTTTTACATCACCATTTTCAATATTATCAACACGACGATTTTCAAGAGTCTTAATATCATATTCATCCATATGCTTATTAAGTGCCGCAGACAAGTGCGGGCCTTCCGTATAAGGAATCGATATAAAATTTTCGATGCCTTTTGTATCTTGCATCTGACCACCAATACGATCAGTGATCACAGCAGTCTTAAGTCCCTTACGAGCTGAGTAAATTGCTGAAGAGACACCTGCAGGGCCTGCACCGATAACAATAACATCGTATAAGCCTAAATCTTTTGCTTCACTAGAGATTTGAGCTTCTTCTCTTCCAAAGCGTGCTTCTAGCTTTTCTAGTAAATCAACAAGTGAAGACTTTCCAGAGTGAACTAAGTCATCTCCATCAATCACACTTGGTACGCCTTGAATCTTAAGTCTAGTAATTTCATCCTGCTCAAATTCTCCATCAACCATCTCGTGAGAGAAATCCTCTTTGAAGATGGCCATGAGATTAAGTGCTTGGACGATATCTGGACAATTCTCACATGAAAGAGAGATATATGTTTTAAGGCTTATCTCACCTTTTAAAGCTTTAATTCGATTAATAATCATCTCATCAGGAAGTTTTCCTTTAAGATCACTATTTAAGATGGCAAGGATTAGCGAAGTGAATTCATGTCCACCTGGTATACCAGAAAATTTGATTCCATTCGCATTGCCGTTCACATGAATTTCAAAATGGGGGTAATCGTAATTTTGTCCGCTAGACTTTGCCACAATCTTTGGAGAAGTGGTCGCGATGCTCTCAAGCATCTCAACAAGCTCTTGTTGTTTAGCATGACTTGATTCATTGTAGACAAGCCCAATCTCACTCTCTAGTTGAGCATAGACTGACTTTAACTGTTCAATGATTCCACTATCTAACATAATTACTCCAATAAAATTCTAGGACAGGCCCAAGCAATAAAGCCTGGGCCCAAAATATCGTTGAGGATAAATCTTAGATTTTTCCTACAAGGTCTAAACCTGGCTTAAGTGTTTCAGCACCTGGCTTCCACTTAGCTGGACATACTTCATCTGGGTGCTCAGCAATAAATTGAGCAGCTTGAACCTTTCTCATTAATTCGTCAGCGTTACGTCCAATTCCGTTATCTTGAACTTCAGCAAGCTTGATTTCACCAGCTGGGTTGATTAGGAAAGTCCCTCGATAAGCAAGGCCTTCTTCTTCAATATGAACACCAAATGCTCTAGTTAGTTGACCTGTTGGGTCTGCAAGCATTGGGTACTTGATTTTCTTGATTGTCTCTGAAGTGTCATGCCATGCTTTGTGTGTGAAGTGAGTATCTGTTGATACAGAGTAAACTTCGACACCCATTTTTTGGAATTCTTCATACTTATCGGCCATGTCACCAAGCTCAGTTGGGCACACGAATGTAAAGTCTGCTGGGTAGAAGAAAAGGATTGACCATTTACCTTCTAGATCATTAGCAGTAACTGTTTTGAAATCTTCATTGTGGTAAGCTTGTACACTGAAGTCTTGTACTTTTGTGTTGATTAAAGTTTGCACTATTCATCTCCTTTAGAAGTTTTAATAAGTGATATTCTACTTATAAGATTCTTCCATCAGAGGTGATTTTTATCTAATATTTATTATCTAATGCTTGATAGATGTCACCTATGATACCGCAAGGCACCATAGGCGTGTATATAACTATAATTGCTTAAGACTTAATTTATTTAGTCAAGATGATAGATTTCCATGATATTTTCTAGAGTTTTTTCAAAGTCAATCTTGAGATCTTTAAGTTCTCCAGAATGTACATCAAAGACCCAGCCGTAAACCTTAAGGCCTCTTTCACGGTTGGCCTTTTGAACTGCTGCCGTTTTAATGGCATTAATACATTGCTCTTGGACATTAAGTTCAACAAGACGCTCGTAGCGCTTGTCTTCATCTTCAATGGCATTAAGTTCTGTTTTGTGAGTACGATAGACATCGCGAATATTTCTAAGCCATGGATTTAGAATTCCAAGGTCTTGGCTTTCCATTGCGGCCTTAACACCACCACAACCGTAGTGTCCACAAACGATGATATGATCAACCTTTAAGTGGTCAACTGCGTAGTTTAGAACACTCATGACATTGAGGTCGATACTGATAACCATATTGGCGATATTTCTGTGAACGAAGATCTCACCTGGTCCAGCGCCCATTACTTCTTCGGCCGTAACTCGAGAGTCAGAGCATCCGATATAAAGAAAATTAGGGTTTTGTCCTGCCCCTAGTTTATCGAAGTACTTCTCATCTTGGTCTAACTTAGATTGAACCCATTCTTTGTTATTTTCAAAAATCTTTTTGATATCCATAAATTCACCTACTTTTTTTCTTTCGCTAAATAATATGTGAATGATTTGAATTTGCCAATTATAGGCCTTCGAGTAGGAATTTCACTGCAAGGCTTTGTAAAATAATCGCAGCAATGATGCTGAAAACTGGTCCTAACTTATCAGAAGCACGTTTAGCAATGCTCATTCCCACTATTGTCGAACAAAATGCCCAAACGCCAATCGAAGTAATGTATGGAGTCAGCACTTTACCCGATGCACCAATTGTCACCCCTACAGCAAATGCATCAAGGCTTGTGGCAAATGAAACGAGGATTACTTTTAATAAACTGTGAAATTGTTTTGGCTTCTCTTCTTCACCATCATTTTTACCACTGAGTTCTTCATAGCCCTCATAGGCCATGTGAATGGCAACAGCAGTTAAGAGACCAAATGAAATCCAATGGTCAATATAATCAAATTGTGCAATGACCTTTGCGCCAGCAATTGCACCTAAAAAGGCAACAAGTGCTTCGGCTCCACCAGAAGAAAATGCAAACTTTAATGTGTCGCTAAATTTATGAGGTCTGGCCCCCATGGCAACGGCGGCCGAAAAAGAATCCGCACATAGAACTAAACCAATAATAATAACTTCAAAATAATTAATCATAAGACCTTTATAATGCGTAGGCTTATTACAGGCAATTATAAAATAACTATTTGATTTATTAAATGATTACTATTGTCTCTTCAGATGAAAATAATAATAGTACTGCTTATCTCAACATTCTCACTTTCAATAAGTTTATTTTTTGATGAAGTCGATTTCAAAGTCTGCACTCAAACAAGAAAAGGGCCTAAGAAGGCCCTTTATTAATTCTTAAAGTATTTAATACTTCCTTTCATCCCAAAGACAATATGCCCGTTATCTAAGATAAGAGCGTCGGCGAAGATATTCTCCGGTTTTTCACCTTCTGAAAAACGCTTTGCCTTCAGTAAACTCCCATCATTTAAACTAAGATAAGAGATCTTTCCTAGACGGTTTACAAAGATAAGTTTCTCTCCATTATATTTAATTGAAGAATAATTGTAGCCAATCTTCTTTTTATCACTTTCATACTTCCATTCAAGTTTTGAAGTCACAGAGTTCCACGCATAGACGCGGCCATCAAAATCATTAAAAACTAATAAGTCATCAAAGACGAGAGGCTTACCAATAACAGGTGAATCAACTTGAACATTTGAAACTCTTTGCCCAATACTATTTAAGCATTCAATGCCACCAAGATCAGGTCTTCCTTCAAGCTCTCCTTGAATGAAGCAAATTTTATCTCTGGCCATAACTGGCCCATACCAACTCGAAAGTGGGAGCCCTTCTCTCCATATAAGCTTTCCTGTTAAAGCATTTAACTTGTACGCATAGGGAATTTCTTTTCCGGCATCTTCCTTAGGTACACCACTAGCAATGTAGAGATTCTCTCCATCTATATGGACAAAGGCATCCATATGGCCCCCATCAAAGTGCCATACTTGCTTCATTGAAGCAGGGTCAATTGCATAAAGACCATCTCCCCCAGCTGCTTGGAATAAGAGATCCTTTCCCGCAATTGTTTTAATAACAGGAAGAATCTCTGTGTGACCCTTTGTCTCAAAAGACCCCACAACTTTTTTTGCCTTTGGATCAAATTTATAAACACGCATATGGTGTGAAGCATGAAGACCTTCACCAAAGTAAAGATATCCCTTAAAGTAGACAGGTGTTGGTGAAAGAAATTTTCCAAAGTAAATCTTATTTTTTATCGCTCCTGTATTCAAATCTAGAACAAAGAGATTTCCTTCTTTAGTTCCCACAAAGAGTTCATCTTCGACTACAGTTCCAGATGCAAAAACACCTTCAGGTACAATCTGTTGCCAGAAGAAGTTTTCGGGATCAACATCAATTGGCCCTCGAGTATATTTAATGTCCCTATTCATAAAGTCTTGCACGAAAAGTGGAACTGGCCCATGCTTTAAATACTGATACGCTTCCATGCCACCATAGATAAGCACATTAAAAATCATGGCAGAAATTAAAATCTTTGGCTTTAATAAGACTTCTAATAATTTCTTAGGACCTTCGGCCTTAAGTTTTATTCCAAAAAGACCTGCAATAAAAGTCGCAACAACAGTGATACCAGTACTTAAGAAAGCAAGTGGTAATAAAACCGTCGGTACAATTGAGTAGCTAAAGTCGCTACATAAGTTATTGCATGAGTTTAATTGATCCAGTATTTCCATCAACGAAAACATCTTCTCCACCTTTGAATTTTAAATGACATTGTTTAATTCCACTTACTGCCGGGATTCCCATCTCTCTGGCCACAATTGCACAGTGAGATAAAACACCACCACGCTCAACAATAATTCCACTTGCCTTAGTAAAGACAGGTGTCCAACCTGGATCTGTTGACTGTGCTACGACAATTGCATTTTGAGGCCAATCAATTTCCTTCCAACTTGCTGGGTTATTTACAACAACAATTTTCCCTCTGACGACTCCAGATGAAAGCCCTTCACCTACAAGGTCGTTTGTACTAGACTCTTCCTCTCCATCAATGACTGCTTTAATCTCCTGTAGAGAAGTAACAGTTGAGAAATTGAAGTTCTTAAACATCTGAGCGCGCTCTTTTCTATCTTTAATTAATTCAAGCATTGAAGATTCAAAACTTAAGATCTCTTCTTTACTTAGATAGAAAATATCATTTTCATCTTCAAGCTGAAGCCTTCTGGCCTTTTCAAGGGCAAGAAAGCGAATATGAGCATAAGGTCTTAAAATGGCCATTTTCCACTTTTCTCTAAGCTCTAATAATTGCTTGAGTATTTTCCACTCTTCCAAAATTAAAGTCTTCTTAAATGACTTCATGGCCATAATCTCTGCCTCAACATCAATAAAGGCATGAGAGTTTTTGTCCTGTACATATTTTTCAACAGGATAATCATAGAAGGCATCATCTCCAATCTCTGACCATCTCTTTGCACTTAAATCAAGCTCCCCTGGCCCTCTATGACCATAGCGAGCAAGAAAGAGAGATCTCGTATTTGGTTTTGCGCAGGCCTTTTTAAAATATAGGCCCATATTATAAGTTTCAGAATTAATTCCTGCACCAGACCATTTCTTAATCATCTGATCCGCTTCTTGCTCAGTATAAATACTTTTAAGAAGAGAGATTAAAGTTTGGATTGTTGTCTCAGTAAGTGAAATCAAAATATATGGCCACTCTAAAGTACGATTGCTAAAGATTGTCATCTCTTTTGAAAGACGATTATTAATCTCCTCCTCACTCCAGTCTTTATAGATTGTAGGATCATTTGGTCGCTTTGAAATCGTTGTAATCTCAAGTAGCTCCTTTGAAGCTTCATCGATTACCTCTTGGCGATGAGTATTGATTGAAAGTCCTACTTTAAGCATACGCCACATTGTTTGCGGAGTACGAAAGAGCACCTTAGGAGTTATCTTTGAAAAGTGAAACTTCAGATGTGGTCTTGGAATAGGCTCAATTGAATATGGAATTGGCCCAAAGTACATCTGCCCAAGCTTACTTAGATTAATATAATTTCTTCCAAAAACTTCATCCATGATGGATTCATTTCCATCAAATCCAACATAGCCTAATTTTCTAAGGGCCTTATCAAAGGCTTGATCTCTTTTAAATGACTCAGACCAAATCTGAGTTGTTAAAGTCGTTGGAGATACTGTCCATTCAGCAAATGTTTGTCCATCCCAAACAGTATCATCAGAAAAGAGACTTGAAAGTCTTTCAAGTTCATCATGGGCCAATTTTTTAAGATTTGTTATGGATGCCTTGGCAGTAATAGGCCTCGCTTGTAAAAGGTAAACTTTCCCGGCCTTATCAATCGCCCATTCGATATCAAAATCGTCTTGATACTTATCTTCAACAAGATTAGCAAAGGCAACAATCTCTTTAACTTGTTTCTCAGTGATATGTTCACTTTCAAAATTTTCTTCACTTAGAATAATCGGAGTTCGCTTTCCAGAGACTAGGTCTTCACCTACACCATCAATATACTCTAGCATCCATGTTTCAAACTTCCCTCTTGGGTCCTTTGAAAAGTAAACACCTGAATAAGAAGGGTCAATCATACGCTGAACAACGACATTCATTGGAACTTCTTTATCTGAACCAAGGAAGTGTTTACGATAGGCCTTGGAAGATTCTTTGTGTATTGAATTAAAGCAATTTTCAATAGCGTGTTCTAAATCTGTATCATTGCTTACATATAAGAAAGTCGAATTTTGACCTGCAAAGCTATTCTCTTTTGAATCTTCACCTGTTGCCGAACTTCTAACTGCAAGTGAGTATTCGCCAGCACGAGCAAATTTGAAAATTTCTGCTAACTCATCTTTCGTCGGTAGTGCATCGAGAATGATTCCATCAGGGACAACTATTCCCATTTGGGCCATCATGGCCAGCATATAGGCCTTACCACCAACTTCCTTCTTCTCTTCAGGGAGATCCTTAAAATAATACAACATAAACGCCTTCCTCTTCTTGATAAATTTATATCGTTTACGAGACAGTCATTACATGACAATCGTCACCTTTTGTCACATAAAACGCCAAATATCAGGAAATTAGCGTCTTAATTGTATCAATTGACTCTTTCGGCCAATAGGATTCCTGTGTCACAATTGCGTTAGCATTAACTCGCTCAAACTTAACTTCGTCGTTAACTAAGCTTGGTATCAGATGAGTTAAGAGCTCTTTTACATTTGAAACATTCTTGTTGATTACATTTGTGATCTCTTCCAGAGAGCATGCTTCATCTTTCCAGCAATCGTAATCTGTCACAAGTGCCACTGTTGCGTAAGCAATTCCAGCTTCTTTTGCAAGATAGCTTTCAGGAACATTAGTCATTCCGATTACGCTTGCACCAAAACTACGATAAAGTTCTGATTCAGCACGGGAAGAATATTGAGGGCCTTCAATACAAATATAGCTTCCACCAAAATGAAACTTTGTTTCGACTTTATCAGCTAATACTTTGATTCGCTCAATAAGAGCTTTTTCAACTGGTTCGGCGACAGAAACGTGTCCTACGATTCCATTTTCAAAGAAAGATCTCTTTCGTAGTCCCTTTGTCCAATCAATAAATTGATCAGGAAGAAAGAAGTCACCAGGCGCAACTTCTTCTTTTAAAGAACCCACTGCAGAGATTGAAATAATATGAGTCACTCCAAGAGACTTGAGAGCATAAATATTGGCGCGGTAATTGATATCTGAAGGACTGATATGATGGCCCTTGCCGTGACGAGTAATGAAGTAAAATTCGCTTTCATTGATCTTTAAGTGATCAACGTCACTACTTGGATCTCCATAAGGAGTCTCTATCTTTAATGACTCGATTCTCTCCATAAGATCAAGATCGTAAACACCACTTCCACCAATTACACCTATTTTCATATTACCTACTTATAAAATACTGCTAAAAACTGATTGTACTCACGGCCATTCTTTGTACGTGAGTTAATTGTTTCAATCTTCACATTAAGATTCGCCTTGTCTGCCCATGAAGCAATTTCCTCATTAGAGAAACCAAAGTGCTTCACACCCATCCCTTTTGGATCAGGGTGAAAACTTCCATCTTCTGACTCAAGGTCGACGATGGCCATCTTTCCACCTTCATTTAACATTCCAGCAAGTTTTATCGTCATTTGCTCAGGAGAATCAAGATGATGAAAAGTCATCGAACTTATAATCAAATCAAATTTTTCATTCAGTTCTTGATTTTCTAAATCAGTATTAATTGATTTAATATGATCGTAGTCAGCTGTTTTCTTATCGAACACTTCAAGCATACCTGTGGAAGTGTCCACACCAGTAATACTTTTAGCATCATCAATAAACTCGAGACCAAAAAGACCAGTACCACATCCAAAATCAAGAAGGTCAACTTTACTAGAAAGGTTAAGACGTTCTCTGGTTTTTTCAGCAAGTGTTTGCATTAGGGATATCTTATCTTCAGAGTCCCAAGTATTGGCCGCATGATTAAAATGTGACATATTTTTTCTCCATAAATGACTAATTTCTAAACGTTATAATATCTAATCAAAAAACATGTTAAAAGTCATATTTTTTCACCCCGTTCATCTTCAGATTATACTAAGAAAAAAGCAATAAATGACCGATAATAAAGACGTGACAACAAGGCTTCTTTTGCTATTCTCAGGTATTGTTATTGCATTAAATACTTTTGCGCAAAGTAGCTCTGTCATCGAATCCCACCGAAGTTATGAGATAGCTGCATGTCAAAATGTGTCTAAAAATAATCAGAGCGATGAATACTTTATTGGTTGTGAAAATGGACGAATCAATTATTTTGATGATTTCAAAGAATTGTCTAAAACTGCAACCGCCATTGAAAGAAATATTTACGAAGATAATCTACTTAATGAACTAAGAGAATTCACAATTAGTGAGCTTAGAAAAAATAAAGCTTACTTTGATAAATTAAAAAAATGCCTCATTTCAAATAATCCAGAGTGCAAAAAGATCAAAGAAACTATTCTTAAAACAGTAAAAACTGAATCACCTAAGCTAAGGGCCACAATGTCTATGATGGTCCCTCCTCCTAACTTTCAGAGAATGAAACCAATTCTCTATAGTACATCAATAAAGCATAAGTTTCAGGATAAAGCACTGAAGCAATTAACTAAAGATGAAAAAGCAAAGATTGAAGAAGAAGCAAAGGCAATAAAGTATCACTTTAAACAAGTGTGGTTTGAGGAGAACTTTGGTAAAAATAAATGTATCGAAAAATTATCACCTACTTCTTTTGGCTTTCTTCCTTCAAAAGGGCGTTATTCTTGTGAATCTTTTCACCAACGCACACTAGATAAAGCAGTTGCTAGCAATATGGATAACTACCGTAGGCAGTTAAAGAAAGAATATAACAACAAGCTAGCGAGTAATCCAATTTTGGCCCATATTGATCTAAGAGGAACTGAAAGCGATAAAGAAATCCTTAGAGAAGTCACAAGTGTCATTTCTAACTTGGCCAAACAAACTGGTCTTTCAATTGATAGACTTACACATTTGGAAAAGGCAGATGAAGCTTCACTAATTCGTAATGATAATATCTTAAACTCGTTTATTACAAGCAGAGGAGCATCAAAGGTTCTGTGTGATGTCTCTCAAGATCTTAAAGATCAAGAAGAGTTAAACGAGTTAAAAACCGACTTGGCCCTAGCAGGAGCAGCACTTATTGGTGGTGGTGTATGCGCATTCACTGCTGGTATCGGCTGTATGATTGGAGTCGGTGTTGCTGCAGAAACAATAGGAATAAGTATTGCACAAAACCGATATGAACAAGCATCACTAGCGTTCAACTCTGGTCTTACAACAGCTCAGTTATATGAGGATCGAAAATTTGAAAGAGATTTCACACTCCTACTTGCTCCACTTTCTGTAACTGGAGAATTTATCGGAAGTGGTGTGAAGATCGCTTCCAAAACAATGCGCTACTCCCCTTCCGGAACAACTTTTGACTACGACCTAAAAGGGATCAGAAAAAGAGATCAGTATCGTCAATCAATATTTATAAATCCGAGCGAAAAAATTGGAACTAAGGCAGACTTTATTTCAAAATATGAAGACTTTGTCCTCACTGGGCAAGAATTAAATAGTCGCTGGATTCAAAATGCAAGGGCATCTAATGCATCTCTTTATTTAGATATTGAGAACTCTGCTCTAAAGAGATTAAACGATACAATTGGAGACAAAAGCCTTGTGACAGCACTTACCAATGCCCACAAGACTATCATTGCAACTAGAATCAATAAATTATTAAAGAAGTATCCAAATATTGATATTGAAGTATATTCAGACTTTAAGTCAACACGTTTTGCCTTTGTTCCAAAAGACTTATCAAGTGAAATCAAGGCCCAATTAACAAAAGAGCTAAATTCTGTTTACCAAGAAGCTAATAGCGAGTTTGCCAACATGATTAAGACAATGGACGGAATTCCAGCAACAGAAAATATTCGAGGATGGTTCCAAGCAGGAATTGGAGACACTGCAGATGAAGCAGGACAGGCCGCCAAAAGGAGTCGTTCAGTAGATCGCTCTGGTCAGGTTGCAAGTTTTCAAAAAGTAAAATTTACTATCGAAGATGAAGTTAAAAGTATCGTTAAATATACAGATAGGTTGAATCAGAACCACCCTCTTGCAAAAGTTGGGCTTATTGAGAAAATAAGAGATCAAAAATCTTTTGTTCCTACTCTCGAAGTCTTTGAAGTAGCGAGAAAAATCACAGGTCCACCTTCTGCTCAGGGAGAATCCCTTGCCAATGAATTAAATCGTCGTTTTGGAAGTAAATTATCAATTCAAGATGGCCAAGAATTAATGAGTTATATTAAAAATCTCGATTCTCTAACACCAGGGCTCTGGATTAAAGAGCGTGTTAATGCAAATTTAAATGCTGCAAATTTTGGAGGAATGTCAGGAGATATCACAGGAATGGGAGCAAGAAATATCCGTCAGGTTGCATTTGATATACTAAATTCAGATAAACACTCACCTTCCGAAATCGTCAAGGCCACAAGGGCCGGAGAAATAAAAGTAACATCAACTTTTGACCAAATTAAAACAAGATTTAATCAAATTGTGAAAGATGTCTTAGATGAGAGGCAAATTGAATATAGTAATGCTTGTAGTGGTGATGACTGTGTCATGATTCCTTCTAAGGAATTGACAGCACAAGACCAGATTGCACTTGTTAGTAAATTTGCATCTCAAGAGAATCCTTCTCAGTACAGATTAAGTATTATACCTGCAGGCGTAAAACAAAGTGATCGAACAAATTTAGCCGTCCATGGAGAGCTCGTCGAAAAACATCTTAGAAAGATCTTAACAGGTGTTGGAGCTGGAAAAATTAAAAGTTCAAAACTTAAAAATTTAACAATTGCTACAAAAATGCCTACACAAATAAAGCATGGTAAAATCGACCTTATTATAGGAGTTAAAGAAGAACTACAATTCACGTCAGGGGAGCAAGCACTAATTCAAAAGGCCCTTAAAGAGTCAATTGAAAAGGTAAATAAAGAACTAGGCGAAAATGCAGTTGAAAGTGATGGCCATTATAGTGCTGGAACAATGGCATGGATCTAAACTATTTTAATAAGTCTCTTTTTAAATCAGAATCAACAGGATATTCACCAATCCACGGAGCATGGGCCAAAGAATATAACTTTTTATCGTCCCTACGTTCAAGAATGACCTTATCATTCTTCTTTATGACAACTTTATCTCCATTAAGTTTATAGATAGAAATGATATCCCCTTCTTTTACATCAACACTACTCTCTACAAATGCCTTCAATTGACTTTCAATATTATCGTAGTGTTTTAAAGCTTCCTGCCAACCTTTTTGGGAAAGTTTCTTTTCGATGTCACGAAGATATCTAATCTTAAGTAATTCTACTTTATCACTAGAGTTTTTAAAGTAGGAGACTTCATAAACATCCCAGATAAAGTATGACAAAGTCCCCTTTCCAATCAGGCGCAATTGGTCACTTGAAGCATTCGCGTATAAAGAAAGAAGTCCTAAGAGTATAATATTTCTCATTAGCTTAATCATAGCTCACCACCTTCGCCCTCTTCAAAAACTTAAGAGCAATAAAAGTAAAGTCGAGTTCAAATTTTTTATCAGCAAAATTTAAGCTGCTCTCATTAGCATGATGATTATTCTGATATAGTTCCCCCATCATTAAAAAATCAATTAAGAGAGTATTTTTAGAATTATCATCCAAGTTATGGTTTCGATAACCATATTTATGACCACACCAGTTAACAATCGCCCCATGAATTGGCCCTAAAAAGCTGTGAATAGGAACTAATAGAAGATACCAGTACGAATCAGTAAACATTAAATACATGAGCGCATAGAGCACAACAAAGAGCAATCTGACGAATACGGAATCGGCGAAAGCAACAACACTAGGATATTGCTCTTCTTGTGTCTCTACGCTCATGTACTCCCTATAAGTTTGAAACATCATAGAGATAATATTTTTACTAACAACTGGAGAATGAGGGTCTCCAATCTCATCTGAGTGTTTGTGATGATTTAAATGCAATGCCTTATAGTGCTGAGGACGTAAGAAGCTAGGCCCTTGAGCAATAATTGTAAGAACTAAAAAGAACTTGTTCCAAGCAGGTGTCAGTTTACATAGGCCATGAGAGACATAACGATGTAAATAAAAAGACTGACAAAATAATGACAAGTACCAATGAACAAATAAAAAGCATATTGCAAAAATCATTTTAATCTCCGTGTTTGACTACTTCTTTTCAAATAAGAAGTGTCCAACAAACCACTCTTCACCTTTGTCATGACCAAATAACTCGGCACAAGATGCAAAAAAGATCTTCCAACGATGAAACCAAATATTGGCCTGGTCTTCACCATAGGTAGCTGCCATAACTTTCATTACTTCAGGACGCTTCTTCTCCATATTTTGAAACCACTGCTCTGAAGTTTCTTGATAATTAGCACCGTTAACTTTCCATTTTTCAACTAGTTTGAAGCTATCCTGCACCTTTTCAAATAGGTCAAAGCTAGGCATCACTCCTCCAGTGAAAAAGTAACGGCCCATCCAATTATCTTCCCCCTGAGTTTCAAAGAAATATGAGGCATCTTTATGGCAAAAAATATGGATAAATAGCTTCCCATCATCTTTTAACCATGAAGAGACTTTAGAAAACAATGAATTATAATTACGCATATGTTCAAACATTTCGATAGAAACTATTCGGTCAAACTTACGGTCGATACTGAATTCATTAATATCACATGTTTTAATCTCTAGATTATTCAAAGAGCGCTCTTTTATACGATCTTCAATAAACTCTCTTTGTCCATTCGAGTTCGAAATTGCGATAATTTTTGAATTAGGAAATTTCTTCGCAAGATAGAGACTTAGTGAACCCCAGCCACAACCTAATTCAAGAATATCCATACCATCTTCAATTTTGGCCCTTTCGCAGTACTTTTCAAGCATTGCACTTTCGGCCTCATCAAGAGTTTTTACCCCATCATCAAAGAGAGCACTTGAATATTTTAGATTCGCTCCTAAAACTAACTTAAAGAACTCCGGTGGAAGTTCATAGTGTTGCTCATTTGCTTTATCGACATCTTCTGCAATAAGAGACTTATTAAACTCTTTGATAATTCCACTTTTATGGAACTCAAGGTTTTCATTAATTTCATCCTTACGTTGTTTGATTAATTTTCTTATTCCCATTCTAATTAATGGATCAGGAATAAAGCCTCTTTCAGCAGCACTCATTAAAATAGACATCATATCCTCCTATGATCTGTATAACGGTTTACCAAAGACTAAATGAGAAACACCAATGGCCCTTTCACTGAAGCCCCCTATACAATACGAAAAGTAAAAATTCCAAAGTCGTTTGAATTGTTCATCTTCACCAAGTTTTGGGATCTTATGTGTTTCGTGATTGAATCGATTCTGCCACTCTTCAAGAGTGCGCACATAATCCTGTGCAAAATCAACTTGAGAATATAGGCGCATATCCGACACCTTCTTGGCCGCACCTAAAACAGCATGAATCGAAGGAATAAAACTTCCAGGAAAGATAAACTTCTTAATAAAGTCTAACTCTTTTACTGCTCGATCATATTCTTGATCGTTAATCGTAATTATTTGTAGAAGAGCAAGTCCATCTTCTTTTAGAACATCTGAAATTTTCTTTATATACGTATTTAAAAACTTCTCACCTACCGCCTCAATCATCTCGATTGAAACAACACGATCAAAACTTCCCTCTAGCAGACGATAGTCTTTTTTCAAAAGAGTAATCTTATCTTCAAGTCCCGCGGCATTAATTCTTCTTTGAGCTTCTTCATATTGATTTTCTGAAATCGTGGTTGTTGTAACATGACAGTCATAAGCTTGAGCCAGGTGTATAGCAAGAGCTCCCCAACCAGTTCCTATTTCAAGAATATGATCACCTGCCCTAATATTTAATCGTTCACCAATAAGTTTAAGCTTGTATTGTTGTGCCTCTTCTAAAGTAGAGTTTTCATTTGCAAATATTGCACTTGAATACATCATCGAGTCATCTAAGAAGTGCTTAAATAATTCATCAGGTAAGTCGTAATGGGCCTCAATATTCTTCTTAGAGCCAGTAAGTGTATTTCGACTTTGCCAATATTCTAAGAACCTCGCCGGCTTCAAAAGATTGACAAAGCCAGAGTCCATTTCACTTAAGAGCGTCTTATTAATAGCAAAAGCTCTCATCACATTACTTAAGTTAGGTGTGTCCCATTTCTTTAAAATGTAAGACTCTGCTGCACCAATGGAGCCCTTGATAAAAATATCAGTAAAGAAGCTTTGATCATGAATGATCATTTCGGCACTAATTCGTTGAGGACCACGACCTAGAATATGCTTCTTACTGCCAACATAAATCGTTAGTCGAACATTTTCTAACAAGGCCAACTTCTTTAGGATTGCATCACGAAGTGTTCGAAGGAGAACGCCTGGTGCATCATCTTTATTCAATAATTGAGACTTTTCAATAGTTTTGATATCTGGTTTCATTATTACTCCTTTATATTCGTTTGTGAAAGTAAGTTCCTACGACTATTGGGATTTGGGTGATCATAGAAAGGTACACCTTTCACCCATAGGAGGAATGCTTGAAAGTAAATACCGAAGACAACTTTTAGAGTCATCAAAGGGAATTTAATTAATATATTATTAAGCGACCCTTCTGTTGCCTCTACCTTCTTAAGGTTCATATTTGCAAAAAAGACCTTCTCGCCTTTCTCAAATGTATCCATGTTTATTTTCAACACATCATGAGGCTTAGAAAATTTCCAATCATATGCCAAGGACATTGGAAAAAACGGTGACACATGAAATTCTTTTTCAAACTGTGTCTCGATCTCTTTGTCGCAAGGAGCTTTTATTGCATCGACGACATAGCAAAATCTTTCGCCCCAAGGTGTATTTTCAATTTCGGCCATAATAGCGTCAATCTCCCCCTCCTTATTAAAGCAGTAGTAGAAAGTAACAGGATTGAAGCAGTGACCAAAGTATCGAAGACTAGTCAGCATTCGAACTGGCCCTTCACTTCTGCGACCAAGATGTTTTTCCACAGTCTTTAAAACTTCTTCCTTAAGATCCTTAGTCTTATCACCGTGATAATCACTTCTTTTAAAGTAAGCAATATTTCGTTTCATATAAGACCAAAAGCGTGAAAGGGAGAAAAACTCATCCACCTCATCTAAATCGAGATAAACGAGAAAGAGCTTATACTTAAAGAAGTGTAATTTAGGACGAGAGCGAGAATGTATGACGACTCCTTCATAAAGGCACGATTTCATAACTTCTCCAATTCCTCTACGACTCTCAAGGCACTAAAGACACCATCTTCGTGAAAACCATTTCTCCAATAAGCTCCACAGTAATGAGTACGGTTGTGACCACTAATTTCATGCCACCTAGCTTGAGCTCTCATCCCATCTAAAGTGAATAGGGGGTGCATATAGTTCATTTGTTTAAGAATAGTCTCTTCCTTAATAGGTCGATATGGATTCAGTGTGACATTAAAATTTTTATGAAAATTTATCCCTTGAAGAATATTCATATTATAAGTGACAGTTGAGCCAATGGACTTCTGTGCTGGAAGCTGATAGTTCCATGCTGCGACAGCAAGTTCTCTTTTAGGTAAGAAGCTATCATCTGTGTGAAGATAAGTAGGATTTGCAACATAGGGAATGGCAGAGAGTAACTCGACTTCTTTACTTGTAGGACTCTCTAATAGCTTCAAGGCCGTATCTGAATGTGTTGCAATGATAACTTGATCAAAGCTTTCACGGCCCTCTTTCGTTTCAATGATAACTTGTTCACTTTCACGAGTAATATATTTAACAGGAGTATTAAGTCTTATAGAATTCTTAAAATGTGGCACCATTTTCTTGATATATGAATTTGAACCACCTTCAATGACATACCACTGTGGTCGATCATCAACTTCTAAGAAGCCATGATTCTCAAAGAATCGTAAAACGAACTTGGCAGGGAATCGCCAAACATCAACAGGGTCGGTCGACCAGACGGCCGCCATCATCGGTACAATATAATAGTCGATAACACTCTTCTTAACTCCCCTTGTTTCAAAGAATTGAGAAAGAGAAATATCCCCGGAGTCATTTGTTAGAAAGTCTTTAGCCTTTTTATTAAAGTCGATAATCCCATTAATCATGGAGTAAAACCAAGGTCTAAAGAGATTTCTTCTTTGAGCAAATAAAGTATTTAACGTAGTGCCATTGTATTCAAGACCTGTCTTATCACAGTGAACACTGAAACTCATTGCAGTAGGCTTATACTCAACACCCAGTTCGTTGATAAGACTTAAGAAATGCGGATAAGTCTTTCTGTTGAAAACAATGAAGCCTGTATCAATTTTAAACTCTTGATCTTCATATTCGATTTCATGAGTATGAGTATGACCACCAAGATAGTCATTGGCCTCAAAAAGCGTAATATCATGCTTTTTCGAAAGCTTATAGGCACATGTCAGTCCAGAAATACCAGAGCCAATGATTGCAATTCTCATTACTGCCCCTTTAGCCTATTTTTGATATACTTAATTAAAGAACCTAGTATTGGAATATGCTGGTAAATAAACTCCCCCATATCAAAATAGTCACGATGGTAGCTTACTAGGCCAGATTCATTAAATTTAATGACAGAGTTTCCATGTAAGATAACAGGCTTCCCTGAGTTCAGATTAGGCGTAACAAGAATCATCTTCCAAACGGCAACATGATGATTGCCATTTGAAATAATTTCAGAAAATTCAAAACGAATATCTTCTACTCCTTGATAGATTCCCTGATAGTAGTCCTTTACTGCATCGAGTCCTTTATGCTCGCCGATTGGATCAATAAAGAGAGCTTTCTTATCATAAAAGTCATTTAAAATTTCAATATTATCTGCTCGAAGTTCGTTAAAAACCTTTTCAATTCGTTGTGCTTGTTGATTTTGAGTATCTAAGCCTGCAGCTTTTAGCTCTTTCACACTTACTCCTCCAATTAAACATATTATTAAGACAAGTTTTATGACTCTTTTTGGAAACCATATAAGAAACCGACTAGTTCTGTTTTGATACTCTCGGTAAACTTCACCTTTAGACTTCAATGATGACTCCTCGGCCGGCGGGACTCCTGTAACAGAAGTAATAAGATAGAGCATGATGATATATGGGATAAAACCAATCAAAGTAACAGGCCTTGCCAAGTCTAGCCCATATACTCCGTATGATAACCAAATTATCGTTTCAAAAAAGTAATTCGGATGACGTGAGAACTTCCATAATCCAAGATCACAAACTTTACCTTTATTATCCTTATTAGAGACAAAGCTTTTAAGTTGTCTATCAGCAGTCATCTCCCCTAAGAGTGCTATGATGAATATAGTCATGCCTAGAAAGTTAAAAACAGTTAAGCTTCCTGCATCGAGGAGAAGAAAGAGAGGTAGTGATAAGACAACTGTTAGTATGCCCTCGCCAACAAAGAGTCCATAAAGGTAAACACCGTACATAACCTTCCATTTCTTCTTTAAATTTATGTAACGACTATCCTCTCCAGTCTTTCTTATTCTTTGAAATAAGTGCGTACTTAGTCGTACAGACCAGAATGAATAAAGAAGGCAGAGTATTATAAACTGAGATGTCTCAATTAGCTTAGGCTGAGACAATAGCAAAGTTCCTATAACAATGAGAAAACTTGAGCTCCAGTAGAAGTCCAAGTATGAGAATATTTTAATATTCAAAGAAATGAACCAGCCTATTGTAAAATAGAGAATAACTAAGAATAGTATGAGCACGATTAAATCAAACACGGTCAGTCCTTTATTTGTCTTATGCTTATGGATACGTGCATACTTCGATAAAAGATCACCCTCAAAAAAAAAACTCTATTTTTCGCCTAATATTAGATACTTAGTTTTTTTATTTTTACGAAGTGATCCAAATTGATGCGAGTAGCGTATTAAGTAATATGAAGGCATTTAGTGCAGCAAATGACTTACTAAATAACACAAGCATAAATTATGCTAAAATAATTCCTATTATAGGGAGAGCTGCTAAGGTGCAACTAAGTCTGTCAGACATTGAATATTTGCTTATGCAAATAGCGAAGGATAAGTCGCGAGATGCTTTCAAGAAGCTATTTGACTTCTATTATCCAAAAGTAATTGGATATGGCCTAAAAGGTGGCCTAAATAAAGAACAGTCTGCAGATATGGCACAAGAAGTGATGCTTAAAATCTGGAGAAATGCTCACCAATATAATAACGATAAAGGAAATATTAACACTTGGGTTTATGCAATTGTGAGAAATCAAAAATACGATCTATTAAGAAAACAAGGCAGAGATCCATTAAGTATCATCAGTGCAAATGATATTTTTGATGACGAATATCTTCAACAAGAAGATGAAGATTATAATAGTGAAGAAATTTTTCACTTAGCCTATACGAAAGAAATGATAAATAAGCTATCAATCGAACAGCAGGAAGTCCTTAACGGTATCTACCAAGAAGGACTAACTCAAAAAGAATTTGCAGAACAAGAAAAGATCCCGCTAGGCACAGTGAAGTCACGCATTCGCCTGGCCATTAAAAACCTAAAGATTATATTGGAGGAAAAGTGAAGAAGCTTTATCATCCAGACAGTGAATTAATAAAAAAATATGAATCTGGAGAGCTTGAAGCTGGGCTTGGGCTTCTTGTGAAAACTCACCTTAATAATTGTGAAGCCTGTCGTATACATACAGAGTCAGAGATGGAGAGACAAGCAAGTGATTTCTTCCACTCTAGTTATACGACACAACTTTCTCAGGGTGAGAGTGATGATATTTTCAATTCAATTTTTGAAAAAGTTCAAGACGCGCAACCAAAGGTGGAAAGAGATAATCCCCACAAACAGGCAACTCTAAAGTTTCATGATAAAACCTTTACCCTACCTGATACTCTTTCATTTGTTACAGAAAAAGAAATTAACTGGAAAGAATTTGGTGAAAATAGTGCTGTTGCCCAAGTGACATCTGGTAAGGCCGGAGGACTCTTCTTTATCTACCTTGGTCCAGGTGAAACTATCCCAAAGCATGGCCACCACGGAAGAGAGTATAGCTATGTTCTTGATGGATATTACAGTAGTGATGGCCATAGGCTTGATACTGGAGACTTTTCAACTTTTGAGGAATCAGACACACATGAACCATCAACAACGAGTGAAGATGGATGCTTGGTTATTTCATGGGTCGAAAGGCGTCTAAATTTTCTTCATGGAGTTTTTGCACCACTGAATAGACTTCTATGGTGGTACTTGAAACGTTCATAGTTTATCTAAAGAAAATCTGCCTAAACCTTTTTTGTTTCAAATCCTATTCGATCTATAGTAGAATAGTTTGCGATGAGTATTGAAATAAAACAACATGAACGCGGGAGAACTGCCGTAACCCACAAGTGTATTCTTAAGGCCACGGACATATTTCTACAAAAAAACCCTGCAAGTAAATTAACAACCAACAAAATAGCACGTATGGCCGGCGTGAGTATTGGCAGTGTCTATAATCATTTTAAGAATAAAGATGAAATTCTTATTGAGTTAATCAATAATCAGCTTGATGAAGATCTTATTACCTACGGTAACTTCTTTAATGATGAGTCTAAAAGAGAGAGTATTGAAGAAGAGTTTCACAAATTCTTGAAAGTTGTCTTAGATAATTATCGAAGAAATATTGAACTTAGAAGACTCATTCTCTTCTACAAAAGACATCCTAAAGTTAATCAAAAGTTTATTCAAGTCAGTCTTGAAACTCAAAAGCTCATCGAAAACCACTTTTATCAAAGCTCTGAGATAAAATCCGAACTTCCTATCGATATTATCGTTAGCTCACTACGTGGTGTGATCCGCTACTACTTAGAATTCTGCCCTGAGAAATTTGGAAGCCTTGAACTAGATAGAGAGCTCGATATATTAATTAGCTCATATATCAAAAACTCTCACCTGATTGATAGACATGATTAAATTGAGGTTTCAATTCGTCTGATGATTGCAGCGTGATTCAAAATTACAACCCCATCGCCATTGGTATCTCGAATAATTTCAGAAACATCCTGATCTAGCTGGCCAGATATCTTTGAAAGAATACTAGGCATCTTCATCTTGTTTAGCATATCGATTTTAACGATACTATCGATATCATCAACTAAGAGAGCATAATTCTCTCCCCTTTCATCGGCTTCAAGAATAATGACTTTCTTAGTAGTACTTGTCCTCTTTTCCTGCTCCTCTTCTATGCCATACATACGACGAGCATCAATGATTGTGATCAATTGGTCACGTAAGTTATAGACGCCAATGACATGAGAAGGTGCTCCAGGAGTTTTAAGGATATCGTTAGGTCGCTCAATAATTTCACGTACCTCACCTACGGCCAATCCGAAGTGATATCCAAAGTCAAATGTCACAAATGATTCTAGCCTCATTTCGACTTTATTCTTGGCCTCTTCTTCATGTGATGCCTGATAGATTTCAGCATGACTTCTTGTGATCTCTTTTATTTCGCCATTATTTAAAATCTCTTTATGATCAATTAAAAATGTCATTCCGTTATCACTCGTTTCAATTCCACCCAGGAACATACTAGACCTCTTTGAAGAGAAAACAGGAACTGGCATAACGCCATCATCATCGTAGAATGTGATTGCATTTAGGGAGTCCACAACTAGCCCGAAGAACTCATTATCAATTTTAATAATAAGTATTTTTTGGTCCTTAAGCTGATTATTTTCGGATTGAAGTCCAAGGATACGAGAGAAGCTTAATACAGGAATCGTTATTCCTCTTAGATTAACAAGCCCTAAACAAAGTTTTGAAGCAAATGCCGAGTGCTCTATATTTTGCATATTTATAATTTCATTGATTGAAGTAATCTCCATTGCCAACGGAGTACCACTAACTTGAAAAGAGATACACTTCTTTTGCTGACTTTGAATTTTTAAACGACTATCAACCCCTTGCCTAAAAGAGTCATAACTTCCAAGTCTTGCAAGATTTCTTATTTTTATAATGAGAGAGGGCTCAAGAATTTGATATATTTTTCTTCCTTCATCCCTTTTAATCGCCCCTTTTACAACCTGAGCACTATCTTCACTATCACTTATATCAAAAAGACTAACTTCAGAATCCTCAACTCTTAAGATCTCTCCAGTTGAGTCAAATGAGACACCAATACTAATGCCATCAACATTAACAATTGCAACCTTAGACGAAGATTTACTAATTTCTTCATCCTCACTAAGCTTTAGAAGTTTTGATAAACATAAAATGGGAACAATCATTCCCCTCAAGTTAAAGATTCCATCAAGGTAATTCGGAGCAAGAGGCATTGAAAAGAGAGAGTTAGGGTAATTCACTACCTCTTGAACCGAATTAATATCAAGTACAAATTCATTTCCACTCAATGAAAATGAAGCGTAAATATTAGAATTAGATTTTAAAAGTTCAACTTCTTTTAATTCATTCATTTTTTCTGTTCCGATTTATCATTAATGCGAATCATCTTTATCTCTAAAGTGTCACAATCAATAATAATTTTAGTTGCTAATTCTTCACCATCTAAAATTTTACGTATTGTTAATTTCTTTTCTTGTAAAATCTCTAAGGCCTTCGCTTTATTCAGTTTTCCAATATGATCAACATTTCGCTGTTTCAACTGCGCCATCATATTACCGCCACCGGCCAGATAAATTTCAAAATCATCTTGTGAGCGAGACTCTAGATTAAGCTTTGTTAAAAGGTATGGGATGGCATCCACAACATATTTACCAGGCTGAGCTTCAGGAGAAATCCCTTCCCCTTGTGGAAGAAAGCAATGAGCAAGGCCACATCGTTTTTTTACTCTGTCGATAATAGCAATACCTAAGCATGAGCCAAGCGTTGCCTGAAGAACAGCACCTTTCTTGCCAAACTTAATTTCACCAATTCGTACATGAATATACTCGCGGTCTCTACTATTCATACCCTACTTCTTCTTATAGATTTGAGGACTCACATATTCAAAGTCATTGGACAGGCCATTTAAGCTCTCAGACTCTCCAAGGATTAATATGGCACCAGATTTCATTGCTCGAGAAATATTACTAATCACTCTCATTTGATCATCTTGTTTAAAGTAAATGAGAACATTTCGTAGAAAGACAATATCAAAATTTGAGATATTACTCTTTGGCAATGAAAAGAGATTATGGGCCGAAAAACTGACATTCTTTCTTAATTCAGGAAGAATTTCAGCTTCCTCTCCAACAGCTTTGAAGTATGTTTGGTATAGCTTTGTAAAACGCTCTTTAAAGTTATTAATATTGCGTCCACTATACTTGGCCTCTTGAGCATAAGTTAAAACCTTTGTGGAAATATCAGTTCCTATGATTTCATACCTCAATATGCCATTATTTTTTTTGTGTTCTTCACAAGACATTGCAATTGAGTAGGCTTCTTCACCGGTTGAAGATGCCGCTGACCAAATTTTTATAGGTGAGCTACTTTTCCAATTAGGTAAAAACTCATCTTGAAAGTAATTCCAAACCTTCTGTGTTCGAAAGAAAGTTGTTTCATTAGTTGTTATAATATTGATAAACTCTTGCTTCTCATTGCTATCAGTTTGTAAATAATTAATATAATCATCATAGCTTTCTAACTCCAATGCTTTTAATCGCTGACGAATTCGGCCCTGTAACATGCTTTTTTTAGATGGAGCAATAGTAATGCCTGTATGAACATGAACAAGACTAATGATCTTCTCAAGTTGATTACTATTAAGCTCCATAAGGTAAATCATTTCCAACACCTGGCCTTAATCTTCAATCAGGTCACTAAGTTTCTTAGCACCTTCAGCAAGACTACGAGTGGCCATTGCAATCGACTCAGAAGCTGCAGCAGAATTTTCTGTTTCAGAAGCTACCTGCTGAACTGCCTCACTTACCTCTTTAGCTGCAAGTAATTGCTCTTGAGTAGCACTTGAGATTTCTGCAATTGAATGATTTGTATTATTCACACCTTCAACAATTTTAGAGAAGGCTTCACCGGCCATTTTTGAAATTTGACTTCCTTCAGAAATCTTTTTAACCGAATCATTAATTAGTTTTGAAATTTCCTTCGTTGCTTGTGAAGAACGTTCTGCTAGTTTTCTAACCTCATCTGCAACAACAGAGAAACCTGCACCATGCTCTCCAGCTCTTGCGGCTTCAATGGCGGCATTGAATGCCAGAAGATTTGTTTGACCAGCAATTTCACGAATTACTTCAACGATCTCACTAATTTCTTCTGATGATTTTGTAATAACATCCATTGCTTCAACGGCTTCATTAATCGACTTTGCCCCTTCTTGCGCTTCCGAAGAAGTTTGCTCAGCGATTTCATTTGCCGACTTGGCATTTTGTGCAATAGAGTTAATCGATGCTGTTAACTCTTCGACAGAAGCATTCATCTCTTCAGTTGTAGCTCCAAGAGAAACGGCGCCTTCTGCAACATGAGAAGACTTTGTTGAGATATCTTCAGTGCTATCTCTCATTTCATTGGCAAGTTCATTAATCGCCGTTTTTATTCTTTCTTGCTCAGTAATAACATCCCAAGTAACCATGGCCCCTTGATAAGTATTATTCTGATCCATTACCGGACTAACTAATAAATTCAAAATCTCATCACCTACCTGAATATTGGTCTGATGAGGAAGATTAGATGGCTCAGATAGCATTCTTCTTTGATGTGCAGGATTCTTGTGAAAGATATCAATACTACTTCCAACAATTTCAGAAACCTTTATTGGCAATAGATTTTCAATTGACGTTAGAGTTTGTCTCGACTTTGGATTTATATAAGTAATATTAAAATCACGATCAGATAGCATTACATTTATTGGCATATTATCAAGCATCGAAGAGTATTGAGCATTTCGATTATCTGCGACTAGCTTATCTGTAATAATATCCCAAGTAACCATGGCCCCAACGTAGTCATTACCTTCCATAACGGCAACAACATTTAACTCGAGTGTTTCATCTCCAATCTTAATCTCTGTCTTAATAGGTAGATTCTTTGGATTTGCTAAAATCTTTTGCTGATGAATTGGGTTCTCATGAAAGACATCAATTTTCGAACCGATGATCTCAGTGACAGGAATAGGTAGCAGTGACTCAATAGCTCTTAAACTTTCAAAACTCTTTGGGTTAACATACTTAATAACTAGATCAGTCCCACAATACATAACGTTAAATGGTAGCTTATCCAACATATCGTAGATTGCTCCGCTCCCCTCAAATACATTTCGACAGTCAAGCTCTTGGTTTAATTTTGCCATGGTCATATAAATCTCCTACATCCTCATCGAGAAAATAATTTGTAATAAAGAAATTATATGACTCCATATATTTTAAACTACTCAGTTTTAACGTAACGTTAGTTATTTAGATTGACCGAGCAATATCAATAACTTATACGACATAACTATAGAAATAAGCAAGAAATTAATACCAGAGCATTTCACTTACTCATTTTAAAATTTTTATAGAGGATAAAAAGTGAACAATTTATGTTTTTAAACTTCAAAGTCGAAGTAATCAGAGAGCTCACCTTCGTCTTCTTGAAGATCATCAATATCATCGTGAGTATCTTCACAGAGGAAGCCAATATTATAAAGAGCGTCTCCGGCCATAACAACTGAAGACTTACTGATTCCTAGAATCACTCCATCATGCTCCATTGTAACTCGACTAATAAGTTCACCTGTAAGCTGCCTTAACTCACCAACAACTTCACCTTCTTTTACAATCTTTCCATGATGGGCCTTATTGATTAGAAGTCCACCTTTTGCGGCCCTCATCCACTTCGTTTTACGAATGATGAATTTCTCTTCTTTAAAGCTCTTTTTACTCTTAATCATGCCGTAGTGGCTTAGAATACTTTTTACGAGATTGACTCCATACTTAGCAATCGTCTCGTCAATGCGAAGACCTTCCCCACCCTCAAAGACGATGCAAGGACGGCCAAGGTCATTGATGGCCTCTCTTAAAGAGCCATCTCTTAGAGTGCTATTAACAACAAGTGGGATGCTTATATTGTTAACAAGATCAAGCATTCCCTCCGTATCGAGATCACAGCGAATTTGTGGAATATTGAATCGTCCTGGGCCACCTGAGTGTAGGTCGACAAAGACATCACCATATTTTGTAATTTGTTTGAAAATAAAATTTGCAAAGCGGGACCCAAAACTTCCTTTGGGTTTTCCAGGGAAGCAGCGGTTTAAATCCTTGCGATCAGGTAAGTAGCGCTGCTTATTAAGAAAGCCATAGATATTAACGGCAGGGATAATAATCAAGGTTCCTTTAAGAAGCTTAAGCTTTCCTTTCATTAAAAGTTGGGCCGCTCTTAATCCATTGATCTCATCTCCGTGCATACATGCTGTTACCACAACACAGGGAGAAATCTCCTTCGTAGCACGATAGATATAAACGGGAGCTTTTACTTTTTGTAGCCCATAGAAAGAAGGGAAATTGACAAACTCAACAATCGGTCTGCCAATCTCAACTTCTTCAACTTTTAATTTAAATAATTGATCCGTCAATTAGTTATCCTTTACAACTTTTGTGTAATTCTTTTCAACGTAGTCGATAATCTGAACGGCTATATTCTTATTTGTACAGCCTTCAATTCCCTCTAATCCTGGAGAAGAGTTAACCTCTAAGATCTTTGGGCCACTACCTGAGCGAATAATATCAACTCCGGCCATATTTAGTTTCATCGCTTTTGCCGCAGCAATAGCAACCTTTCTTTCTTCTGGCGTAATCTTCACAGGAGTCCCAATACCACCTCTGTGAATATTAGAGCGGAACTCACCTTCTTTCGCTTGCCTCATCATTGTGCCAATGACCTTACCACCGACGACAAAGCAGCGAATATCGGCTCCATTTGCATCTTTAATGAACTCTTGAACAAGAAAGTTGGCCTTAAGAATTCTGAAGGCATCAATTAAGCTTTCCGCGGCCTTTTTTGTCTCGGCAAGAATAACTCCTTTACCTTGAGACCCTTCGATAAGCTTTACAACCATCGGTGCGCCACCAACTAGTTTAATTAGACTCTCTGTTTGTTGAGTATTATTTGCCATCCCCGTCTTAGGAAGAGGTAGATGCTTTTGCGACAAGATTTGAAGAGAGCGCAATTTATCTCTTGAGCGTCCAATAGCATTGGATGAGTTCAAGCAGTAAACCCCCATCATTTCAAATTGACGAACAATGGCCATCCCGTAGGCACTAACACTTGCTCCAATTCTTGGAATGACAATATCAACCTTGTCTAACTTTCTTTTGCGGTAGTAAACCATTGGGGAGCCAGTTACAACATCCATATAACATTTGTCAGGGCGTACGACTTCCACATGGTGACCTCTAAGCTTGGCCTCTTCTACTAATCTCTTTGTCGAGTAAAGATTTTTATTAGAAGATAAAATCAAAATATTCATTTGTACTCCGTAAAAATAAAAAACTAATTTTGCACACCTATAATATAATCCAGAATTCCTGAACAATGACTATAAAAGTCAATATAATTCATAAATATTTAATTATATTTTAATATCTTTTTTCTTGTGAAAGAGTTGTTATATTTACAATAGGCCTTCAAAGGTTTACTCTTATCGAATGACAGAAGAAAATCAAACATGCCCAAAATGTAGTTCACCTTACGCCTATAACGATGGCCAATTATGGATTTGCCCAGAATGTTTCAACGAGTGGAGCCTAGATGGAAGCTCAGAAGAAGATGACAGCACTCCACAATTTGTCGATGTAAACGGTGCTCAGTTACAAAACGGAGACTCTGTAACAGTTGTCAAAGATCTGAAGGCCGGAAAAGGTACGATCAAGTCAGGAACAAAAGTTAAGAATATCCGCCTACTAGAAGAACCAGTTAATGGTCACGATATCGCCTGTAAGGTCGACGGCCATGGCTCGATGTATCTTAAGTGTTCAGTTGTAAAGAAAGCCTAATTCTTTACAACCTGCCAAAGAGAATCGATAAATAACTGATCTTTATCAGTAAAGTGATCCTTTAATTTGAAGCCCGTGTGCTGACACGTTCGTTCTATATCCTCTTTTGTGTACTTGAATGAATATTCGAGGTGGAGTGGCTCATAGGCTTCAAACTCAAAGCTATGCTCTAGCTCTTTAATATAGACTTCCTGCTTCTCCTTAGGAAGTAAGTAACTCTCCATCGCTCCCAACTTTGGGTTAAAGACACCAATATGCTGAAACTTCTCTTTATCAAAATTGCCACCAAGTTCTCGGTTTATTCTATCGAGTAAGTTAAGGTTAAAGTCACGAGTGTAGCCGCTTGAATCATTGTAAGCAGCACTTAGCTTTTCCACATCTTTCTTAAGATCAAAGCCAATCAGAAGATAATCATCACTATTTAAATACTTCCATAGCTGCCTAAGGAAATTCTCACTTTGGGTACGGTCAAAGTTTCCAATATTTGATCCAAGAAAGAGAACGAGCTTTCTCCTCTTAGATCTTTCTTTTAAAAACTTAAGTCCCTGCAAGTAATCCGCAACAATTCCATGTATCGTCAGGTCAGACTTGTGCGTGATATTCTCTTCCATCTGCTTTAAGGCCTGAGCAGAGATATCAATTGGAAAGTAGTTAACTCTCTTTCCTTGCCCTAAGAAACCATCAATAACCAACTCACTCTTATGGCCATCACCAGCGCCTAGCTCAATGATATCGATTTCATCTTCGCTTATTAAATTGGCTATTTTTGAACTCGACTCTTTTAAGATATTAAACTCTGTACGAGTTAAATAGTAATCGTGATGTTGTGTGATCTTTTGAAACAAATCACTTCCACGATCATCATAGAAGAACTTTGTCGATAATCGTTTCTCAGGCTTTGATAGGCCCGTTAAAACATCAATTGCAAACTCTTCTAAGAATTCTGAGTTTTGTTCTTCACTAACTTCTCTAAGTACTGACACTTCCATTATAAATCCTTTGCAACTCTGATCCCCGAAAACATCCATCTCTGATGAGCACGGTAAAAGTTTCGGTATGTATTTCGGTAATGTTCATTAGGGGTTGCAAAGCAGCCTCCACGCAGAACAAACTGATTACACATAAATTTACTATTATATTCCCCTAAGGCGCCCATATATGATTCATAAGATGGGTATGGTGAGTAATGTGATGAAGTCCAACACCAAAGCGGTAACTTCTTATCCCCAAGGGCAAGCTCTAATTCAAACTCTGTTGGCAAGCGCTGACCTGACCATTTTGCAAATGCCTGGGCCTCATATAAGCTTATATGAGTAACGGGTGCATACATATCAAGAGGCACTAAACCGTGAAGAGTGAATTCGAACCACTCTCCTTCGATTAGCCTCCAATAAAGTGGAGAATAAATTTTTTCTTCATTGATCCAATCCCAACCATCACTTAACCAATACTGAAAGCTCTGGTATCCTCCGGAATTAATAAACTCTAAATACTCACCATTTGAAATATAGCTTTCACGAATGGCAAATGAGTTTATATATCTTTTGTGACATGGCCTCTCATTATCGTAAGCAAAGTTACTCTCACTATTTCCTAGTTCATAAACTCCTTCTTTAAAGTGTCTCCACTTTAATGAACCGGCCGAAAATGCTTCCAATCTCTTTTCAGAGTAGACTGGAGACAGCGGTGAGGAACTTAGGATATGTTTAATATCCATTAGGAGTAACTCCTGATGCTGCTGTTCGTGATTGAGTCCGACTTCTAAAAGAAACTCTATTCTTTCAGGCTCCATTGTTGTCTCTAACAAAGTCAACATTGCAGTATCCACGTGATTGCGATAGCTCAGAACTTCTTGAACAGTGGGCCTAGATAAGAGGCCTCTCTTTTCTTGTTTCCAATGAGTCCCTACCGACTTGTAGTATGAATTAAATAACAAGCTATAATCATCATTAAATTTCTCATACCCTGCTAAGTACTTGGTCAGAATGAACTCTTCAAAGAACCAAGTCGTATGGGCGAGATGCCATTTGGGGGGGCTTACTTCCGGAGCTGATTGTACTGTAAAATCTTCAATCTTAAGACCTACGCAAATCTTTAAACTGGCCTCTCTACTGAGTCGAAATTTTTCGACGCACAGAGACTTTCGCTCAATCATATCTAGTAATTTATCGCTAAATGCTTCGATAATGACTCCAAAAAAATTATAAAATTAAGTTCTTCAAAAAATTACCTTTTGCGCTCTGGGATAAAAACTTAAGAATATTAAAATTTCTTAAAGAATAATTTGGTATGAATTTATGGCCTATAAGTAATAATTATAAATTGAGAACAAACAGGGAGAATTATGAAAGCTCATTTATCAATATTTATTTCTTCGCTTCTTCTATGCTCACCTTCTTTAGCAAAAGAAGTTCAAGATATGTCGGACCCTCTGGCCGTCTACACGCAGGCCGGACTTGGAGCAACTAACAAAGGGCTAAACGCAAAGATTGGTATTTCTTACGATACGGGAGTCAAAGACGTTGCGGCCATGAATGTTATCGAGTTCAAGGGCTTCCTTGGTGACGACCTCGGTTGGGATCGTCCCTCAAAAAAGTCAAACCGCATGGATAGTTTTCGTTTTAGAAACTTCAGCGCAAATTTAAAAAGCGGAAGGGGATCTCAATTAGATATCAATTATAGCCTCAAAGAGTCGTTGCTCGCAGAAAGAACAGGGAATGCTTCCTATTCAATCCTTCAAGCACTTCCAAAGTTTTGGATAGTTAATCTCTACCCTCTCGCTGGTGTCGGCGTCGAGTTTGGAAAAAATGCCATTGAAGATGATGCTAGTGTTGATAGTGGCTTCTCTGTTATTGGATTCAATAGTGTCGTTGGTTTCTACGGTAAATTTACGATTACGGATAAGATCTGGCTTAACTACAACCCTATCTGGGCAGCGGTACTTGCTGGCTCAGATCTTTATGAGTCATCTGGATATGGAGGAAAAGATAATATCCTTCTTCACGAATTTGCAGCAAGCTACCAATTTACTCCACGCTTTAACCTTCGCTATTTTGCGAATTGGAGTAACCTAGTAGACATTGCTGACGGTGACCATCGAATCGAATTTAATTATCAATTCTAATTAATCACTTTAACTTTTAAGGGGCGGCGATACCAAATGTCGTTAGCCCTCCTAAGAAGATCTCTGAAAACTTAATTCCTCGATCATATAATAAAGGTGTTAGGCTCTCGTCCGTGAAAGTATCTGGATAATTTCCAATCTCACCACCTTCACCATAACCAAAGCAGTACAAATCTCCTGTTACATTTTCAATTCCGCAAGTGTGCCAGAAGCCAGTAACAAGCTTACTCCAAGAGTACCCCGTCACAATTGCAGGTTCAGCATAATTTGAATAATTACCTTGTCCAAGGGAGCCACTATTACCTCTTCCCCAACAGTAGCCGTCGCCACCAACTTGTACCCCACAAGCATGTTCATTACCTACAGATATGCTCGTCCAAACACCTCCTCCAACAACCTCGACAGGAACAGAAGAGTGAGAAAAGGCTACATTATTTCCGAGCTGGCCTTCACCATCATAACCCCAACAATAAATTTTACTATCTGTTGCTAGTCCACAAGTAAAATTGTCCCCTACTTCAATATCAGTAAAGGTAAGACCTCCACTAACAGCAGTAGGTGTTGTTGTATGGATTGTTGTATTCCCTGTGGCCACGCCATTTCCTAAGCCACCAAAGCGATTTGCTCCCCAGCAGTAAGCTGCACCATCAGTGCGAATTCCACAAGTATGATAATATCCGACTGAAATTTTACTCCAGCTATGACCTCCAATAATTAAATTAGGATCATGAAAGGTTGTTGTATCACCACTTCCAGCTTGTCCGTAGTAATTTCCTCCCCAACAGTAGCCATCATTAGTCGTTGTCACCCCACAAACAGTATATTCATTTGCACTAAGTGATGCCCACTTGTGACCACCTGTAACTATTGTCGATGGATGAGAATATGTGGCCGTATCAGCGGCACCATTTCCTAAGCGCCCCTCTAGATCTTCTCCCATGCAATAAGCGTCATTTGTATCATCGATTCCACAATAGACCCTATATCCTGCGGCCATTGATTTCCATGTTTTTGCGAGGGGGACTTTCTTAGGCATATAAAGTCCTCGATACCCCATCCCTGTTCCAAACTCTCCATTGTTAAAACGACGTCCCCAGCAATAAGCATCGCCTGTTATCGTAATACCACAACTCATAAAATCTGACCCGGAAACAGAAGCCCAGCTATGGCCACCAAGAATAAGAGTTGGTGTAAGTCTGCTAACAATGTCACCATCCCCAGTCACTCCACCACTACCTCTTCCCCAACAATACATTTGTTGAGTACTATCAATTCCGCAGGGCTGTCTTCCTCTTGCGGCCATATCGACCCAAGTCTGAGACCCTGTGACTCTTACAGGAACACTTGACGTTGTCCCAAGGCCATCTCCTAGCAATCCTTCTCCACTAGAGTCACTACCCCAGCAAAAAATTTCATTTGAAGTCGTAAGCCCACATGCATTAAACAAAAACATATCGATTTTTTCAAAAACATGTCCACCACTAATAGGAGTTGGGGTATAGACATTAGCAGCCGCTCCATTTCCTAAAACATTATTTGTTCCAAGGCCCCAGCAATAACCTGCTCCCGCTGTTGTTACGGCACAAGTTGATGAGTCACCTGCCACTACCCATTTCCACTTTGTTCCCGAATTAATTAAAGTTGGAGAAGTAATTGTTGTGGTGTTATCACCCATTCCAATTTGGCCATTATCATTTCTTCCCCAACAATATAGATCATCAAGTGAATTAATAGCACAAACATGAAAGTTTCGAGTGGAAACCATCTTCCACTTCATTCCTCCTGGAACAAGCTTTGGCACAAGTGAGTCAGTCGCTGTTCCATCTCCAAAGCGATAATAAGTATTATCTCCCCAACAGAAAAGATCATCACTTCCATCAATCCCACATGTTAAACGATACCCTGTTGAAACATCCTTCCAAGTTTTTTCGCCATCAACAATATACGGTAGATATCTTGGCTCAGCTACACCGTGGCCAATTTCACCAAACCAACCAGCACCCCAACAATAGAGCTTAGATTGAGTTGTGATTCCACATGAATGTTGTGTGCCACCTACAATTTTTGACCAAGTTAGATTTCCAACAACTTTATTAAGATCATTTGGATAAACTGACAAAAACTTTTCTGGATCGTAAACATCAATTGGAGAACCAGACTCCCAAGTACCGAAGTAGTACAAGTTACCAGGAGCATATCCCGTAGCCATCCCCTGCACTCGATGTTCAGAAGAAACAATTGATCCATCTGTGATATAAATATGTGCAAAGTAATATCCGTCTGCAGATGCATTAATCGTCATATCGACGCTACAGGTTTCACCAGGATTTAAAGACGTTCCAGTACAAGTATCATTTGTGATTTGAAAGTTTGCAGAACTTCCATAGATAAGAGGCGTTTGTAATGGACCGGTAATCAGACCACCAGAGTTTGTTAAAGTAATGGATTCAGTCTCACCAGGACCAGCTCCTCCCGGTTGATACAAGAGAGAGAATTCTGTTGTACCTAATGTAAGAGCACCTACCACATTTAAAGTTGTATACGTATCCGATACCACGACACTTGTATTTCCAGCTTCATCAATGGCACGAACTTCAATTCGATAATCTTCATTCCTCTCTAAAAATAATCCACTCACAGAGCTTCCTTTTGTAAAAGAGGCCCAATCTTTCTCAACTGAAGAATCAGAATCTTTAACCACCCTTACCTGATAACCAACGAGTACGAGATTGTCAGTTGAGTCAGTTGTCCATGTAATAGTTGGTGTCACAGAGAAGCTTGCGGGAACAGTTCCAAGAGTAAGGGCAGAGATAGCAGTAGGATCTGTTGTATCGAGAGTAATGGTTTTTGTTACAATCTCAGATGAGATTATACTAGAACTATCGGCTCCAAAGACATATACGGTCTTTAATCCATCTCCACCAGAAAGGACAAATGAAGAAGGAAAGCCTGTAACCCAATTTCCTCCTCCACATGAGCCAGCGCTCGTGTCAGCAGGGGCAATTGTTTGTGTTTCACTGATACAGTATTGAGTGAGGTCATCACCACCACTTTTAGCGATATCAATGCTATTGGTATCTGAATGGGTCGTTGAACCAGAACTGCTGTCACTTAATGTGACGTCTAAGGCCGTAGTCTCAAATCCAAAATTAAATGTAACTTCAGACTCTTTTAAGCAACTGGCCAATAAAAAAGTAATCGCCAACAATAGAACGCTTTTCATTTCCCCCACCTTTTAAGCTAAATACAACCACTTTATCGGCAAACATATTTAACTTACTTAAATAAAATTCAAGTAGTGGAAGAAATAACAAAAGCTGCCTTTACGGCGCCCATACATTAAGGAGCAGCGATACCAAATGTCGCTGACCCTCCTAAGAAAATCTCTGAGAATTTAATCCCTCGGTCATAGAGTAATGGTGTTTCAATCGAGCCCCAAAAAGTATCAGGAAAGTTTCCAATCTCACCACCTTCACCATAACCAAAGCAGTACATATGACCTGTTACATTTTCAATTCCGCAAGTGTGCCACATTCCAGAGACAAGCTTACTCCAAGAACGGCCTGCTATAATTGCTGGTTCAGGTCGATTTGTGTAATCACCTTGCCCAAGAGCTCCATTATTACCGCTTCCCCAACAGTAACCATCTCCACTGGCCTGAAGAGCACAAGCGTGAGATTCACCAACAGATAGCGTTGTCCATACGCCACCTCCGACAACTTCAACTGGAGTAGAAGAGCTAACGTAAGATGTATCATTCCCTAGCTGTCCTCGGTTATCATAACCCCAGCAGTAAACCTTATTATCTGTTGCTAACCCACAAGCAAAGTGGTCACCAGTTCCAATATCTGTAAAAGTAAGGCCACCGTTTACAGCAGTTGGTGTTGTCGTTAGAGTTGTCGTGTTCCCTGTGGCCACGCCGTTTCCTATTCCACCATAGCGGTTCGTTCCCCAGCAGTATGCAGCGCCATCTGTGCGTATTCCACAAACGTGATAGTAACCAACAGAAATTTTACTCCAACTATGACCACCAACAATTAAATTGGGATCATGAAAAGACGCTGTCGTATCACCACTTCCAATTTGTCCGTAATTATTTCTTCCCCAACAGTAACCAACATTTGTGGTTGTGACTCCACAAACAGAATCATAATTAGCACTAAGAGAAGCCCACTTATGGCCACCTGTAACTATTGTCGATGGGTGTGAATATGTGGCCGTATCAGCTGCACCATTTCCTAGTTCACCATATTGATCTCGTCCCATACAATAAGCATCATCAGAGTCGTCAATACCGCAATGGAGCATATACCCTGCGGCCATCGACTTCCATGTTTTTGCCAATGGAACTTTCTTAGGCATAAAAAGACCAGCATTCCCCATACCTGTTCCGGCCTGTCCCCAGTTCCAATACTGTCCCCAGCAGTAGCCATCACCACCCGTTGTAACACCACAACTTAAATAATCAGAACCTGAAGCGGAAGCCCAATTATGGCCACCAATAACAAGAGTTGGTGTTAGGCGATTAACAACATCCCCATCTCCAATCTCACCTTCTTCACCCTCACCCCAACAGTACATTTGATTTAAATTATCGATACCACATGAGTGTCTTCCCCTCACCGAAATATCAATCCAAGTTTGAGAACCAGTAACTTGTACAGGAACATTAGAAGTTGTCCCCAGGCCATCCCCTAAATTTCCTTCCCCACTAAAGTCTGTTCCCCAGCAATAAATATCACTTGTATTTGTTAGTCCACAGGCATGAAACCAATGAACTTCAATTTTATCAAATGTTAGGCCACCGCTAACAGGACTAGGTGAATATGTGTCAGCACTTAGTCCATCCCCTAAAACATGGTTAGAACCCATTCCCCAACAATACCCAACTCCCGCGAGAGTTACAGCACATGTCGAATATTCACCGACAGCAACATTTCTCCACTTCGTACCTGAACTTATATGCTCAGGTGCCGTAATAACTGTTGTGTTATCTCCCATTCCGATTTGACCATAATTATTTCTTCCCCAACAATAAAGATCATCAAGAGAGTTAATAGCGCAAACGTGATAATTACGAGCAGAAATCGTCTTCCACTTCATTCCTCCCGGAACAAGCTTTGGAATAAATGAATCAGTTGCTGTTCCATCACCAAATCGATAATAACTATTATCTCCCCAACAATAGAGATCATCACTGCCATCAATTGCGCATGTTAGACGATAACCAGTAGAGACATCCTTCCACGTTTTCTCACCATCAACAATATGAGGAATATACTTAGGCTCATCGACTCCATAACCAATTTCACCGTACCAACCTTCACCCCAACAATAGAGTTTTGATTCAGTTGTAATTCCACAAGAGTGCTGATCTCCAGCAACGATTTTTGACCATGTAAGATTTCCTACAACTTTATTGAGATCATTTGGATAGAGAGATTGAAATTTTTGTGGATCATAAACATCAATTGGTGCACCAACATCCCATGAACCAAAATAATATAAGTTCCCAGGACTGTATCCCGTGGCCATCCCTTGCACTCGATGCTCAGAAGAAACGATCGTCCCATCTGTGATATAAATATTTGCAAAGTAATATCCATCAGCTGCTGCATTGATTGTCATATCGATTGTACAAGTTTCGCCAGGGTTTAAGCTAGTTCCTGTACATGTATCATTTGTCATTTGAAAATTAGATGAACTCCCATAAATAAGAGGCGCCTGAAGTAATCCAGTTGATATACCTCCAGAATTAGTTAGAGTGATCGATTGAGTCTCACCTGGGCCTGCTCCACCAGGCTGATAAAGTAGAGAAAATTCTGTTGCACCAAGAGTTAAACCTCCTGCTACATTTAAAGTTGTATACGTATCCGATACCACAACACTTGTGTTCCCCGCTTCATCAATGGCGCGAATTTCGATTCGATAATCTTCAGCACCATCTAAAGTCAGACCACTTACAGAATCTCCCTTTGTAAAAGAAATCCAATCCTGCTCAACAGAGGAATCAGAATCCTTAACGACTCTTACCTGATAGCCAACAAGAACAAGGTTGTCAGTTGAGTCTGTCGTCCATGTAATAGTAGGAGTTGTTGATAAGCTTGCCGGAACAGTCCCAAGAGTAAGGGCCGAAACGGCAGTAGGATCTGTTGTATCCAGAGTAATTGTTTTTGTGACTGTCTCAGAAGAAATAGCATTAGAGCTATCGGCCCCAAAAATATAAACAGTCTTTAGCCCATCACCACCAGAGAGTGCAAATGAAGAAGGAAAGCCAGTTACCCAATTGCCACCCCCACATGAACCAGCACTTGTATCAATAGGTACAACTGTTTGCGTTTCACTAATACAATATTGAGTAAGGTCATCACCACCACTTTTAGCGATATCTATATTATTAGTCACTGAATGTGTTGTTGAACCTGAACTACTATCACTTAAGATAACTTCTAGGCCCGCTACTTCAAATCCAAAATTAAATGTAACTTCAGATTCTTTCAAACAACTAGTCATTAAAAGAATAACCGACAATAATAATATATTTCTCATTTTCCTCACCTTATAAAATCAACATAATTTCTATCGGTAAATACTTTTCACTTATTTAAATAAAAATTTACTATTGGTAAAAAAAATTTAGAAAAATCGAGGCTTTACATCGGTTATCTTTTTATTGACTGCAGAAATCGCTCTATTTTAAGAAGGAAGGTTTTAAATTAAAATAATTTAACCAAAGTAAATAAAAGAGAGTAGAAATGAAACAAAAATTATTAAAACTAACTTGCCTTTTCCTTTTGTCATTAAATTATCTTTATGCGGATTCAATAAACTTTGAGGAATCAAAGAGAAACTCTAAGCATCAATACCTTAGGCTTTCCTATCGGTCTGTAAATAGTGAAAATCTTGAGACTATCTATGAGCAGATTCTAATTGATTCTTATAGCTATACTGAAGAAGATGCGATGGCCAAGAAGACAAAACGTGAAAATGGTCAAATTAAAGATTGGAATAAGTTAAAAGAAAAAAACTTCAGACTCTATGTTGATATTGAGCTTATCGATATTAATAAATTTATGACCTTTCTAAATTTAACAGATGAGCAAGTTAAGGCCCTATTTGGTGTTGTAAAAGCAAAGGAGCAAGTCCCTCAAGCACAAAAGAACTCGAAGCCTTTAAGCTTTTCAGTTTTCTATATGACTTCCCTTGGGGAATTTAACCAAAAAAGTGCCCCGGGCTCAGTTGAATTTAAGCAAAACTCTTCTCTTTCTCTAGGTCTAACAAGTAATTATCAAATTAATGCAAAGTATGGCGCGCAAGCTAGCCTTTATTACTCTCAGCTAAATACTGCTTCTGCAAATAAGTATCTTGATAATGTTTCCGTAGATCCAGAGATTGGATTTAACTTATATGGTGCTTATAAATTTGCTGACTACGGACTCGAGGCGTATGGAGGTCTTGACTTTGAACGTTTTAATACTTTCAATTTTGACGGCCTAACAGATGCTGATGAAGTCAGATTTGATAAGAACCAAATCTTTTTCTTAACAGTAGGAGTTCAAAAGAATTTCAAGTTATATCGAAGAAACTTCTTAGCAAAATTTAGCTACTCTCACTCAGTGCTTTCAAGTCGTGAGATTGGTTATGCAAATACAAGTGATAAACAAGAGTTTACTGGTGGTAAGGCCATGGCCTATGTCATGGGTGATATCACAAAGAAAATCTTTGCTCACGTCATCTTTAAAATGCACTTTATGGATGGCCCAACCGACTTAACAGTAAATCGACTAGGCCTAGGGTTTGGTTATAAATTTTAACGATATGTAATATCCTTAGCGTCAAAGTCACTCTGACTATGGCGCTCAAGGATTTGTTGATCTTCATCTCCCCAAGTACGATTGACTAGCCTTCCTCTTAAAACCGCTGGTCTCTTAATTAATTCATCTGCCCAACGAATAACATTCTTATACTCATGGACAGACAAGAACTCTGTTGCATCATAGATCTTGCCCTTCACAAGTGCCCCATACCAAGGGAATATGGCCATATCGGCAATTGAGTATTCATCACCTGCGATATACTTATGATTTGCTAATTGCTTATCAAGTACATCAAGCTGCCTCTTTACTTCCATAGCAAAGCGATCTATTGGATACTCAAACTTCTCCGGTGCATAGGCATAGAAATGACCAAAGCCTCCGCCTAAATATGGAGCGCTTCCCATCTGCCAAAAGAGCCAATTAAAAACTTCTGCTCTCTTAGCAGCATCTTTTGGTAAGAAATGACCAAATTTCTCTGCCAAGTGAACAAGGATTGAAGCTGATTCAAAAACTCGAATTGGCTTCCCATTATTCTTATCAAGTAAAGCAGGTATCTTAGAGTTTGGGTTAATGGCAACAAAGTCAGAACCAAATTGATCCGCCTCTCCGATATTAATTAAATAAGCATCATATTCAGCTTCTTTAATTCCAAGCTCTAATAATTCTTCAAGCATAATCGTAACCTTAACTCCATTAGGCGTTCCTAACGAGTATAATTGAAATGGATGCTCTCCTTGTGGAAGCTTCTTTTCAAAGCGTGCTCCTGCAGTTGGGCGATTGATGCTTGCAAACTCTCCCCCATTACCTTCTTTAAATGTCCATACTTTTGGTGGTGTATATTGATCTGTCATAAGGATTCCTATAATTAAGAGAAATATTGAAATCATTATAACAAGATAAGATTTTTTTAAAAAACGCAGTGCACCCTAATATTCTTAAGGATGCACGATATTATTAAAATTTATTTTCATAAATGTATCTAAAGTTATAACCATCAAAAAATGGTAAAGTATTACTCCAATCGTTTAATCTTCCTTCACGATTAGTTAAGTCACAATACTTCAGTGCAAAGTACGTGGACGCTGATGTATCCTGTTTTAAAGATATTGTTAAACAATTTTCTAGTTCATCGGTATTCTCAACTAAAGTAGCGTAAGTACAAGCATTATCCATTTGCTTTGTATATGTAGGATCCTTAGTATTATGAATTGATGAAATCATTGAAAGACTTGCAACACATTGCTTTACAGATAAGCGATCAACTCTAATATTACCGTTTGGATTCGTTTCACACAAAACCTTATGAGTGGCACTACATACGTAAGAGTCCGTCCATCCTCGCACTTTTGAACAACGAGAACCAGTATTAGTACTACTCAATAACTTTCCGCCTTTAGATGCACACATATACTCAGCTTCCATCTTTGCATCTGCCTTAGCATTGCTTTTAGCATTCGCACTTGTCGAAAAATCAAAGATACATCTAGGATTCGTCGTATCACAGTAGCTTTGTCCACTTCCACTCGCCTTTAACTCGACTTTTGCACCATAAGCAACATTCATAAAAATAAATAGCAAAAATACTTTTTTCATTTCATCTCCTAACTATAAACTAACAACCAATTCCCTTATAAATTACATCTGTAATTTCTAAAGTATCTTGAACATCTATTTTATTTAAAGCCTTAGCTTCACAATTAAAAACTTTTTCACATAAATTCTTCCTTGCCTCTTGTTTAGAGTACTTAACAGTTTTATAAGTGTTTTTGCTACACTCACCCGTTGTCTTCCAAGTAATTAAATTAAAAAAGAAAGATTTCTTCGTATCGTAGTGACAATCAATAGTACTATAGAATCCTTTCTTAGATGCTTTGTCATAAGCCTTACTTAGTGACTTATATAAAGATGCACCCCTTGCACTAACTTTCGCTGTCTTTGTACCAGAAACGACTCTTTCACTTTCTTTGTACTCAAAATCACAACCCGTAATCTGTTTAACCTTATTTACAACCGTTTGATTTCGTAGAGACTTCTCCACATCTTTTTCAAGAAGTCTTATTATTTGCTCATTACCTGCAAGTGCAAAAGTAGATAACTGAGCTATTAAAGATAAAGTGATCAGTAATGTTGTTTTCATGTTCTTTTCCATTTCGTTATTATTAATTGTGTTTGTTCGGTTTGTTGAAATGGTTATAGCGAATTTATGAAATGTTCACGATGAACAAAACTGAACATTTCATTGATTACAGAAACTGACTAAAAAGTTTACATTGTCTCAATAAAATGCAATCCCTTAATCTACAATGTAAATAATTTCAAGAACTTAGGATGGCATATCACTTGCAATTTATTTACGCTATGAAGATAAAATACTTAATAATATTCAAAACGATTCTCTATTTCGTTATTTTTAATATAGCAATGATAGCTAACGCAGCTCAATTTGAAGACCTTACGGCCATTGACTATGAACTCTATAAGAATATTGCAATAACTAAAGAGTTTGTATTAGATGATGGGAAAAAAATCATGAATAGAGAAGTCTTCGCAGACGATGCTAAGATCTATGCGGTAAAAGATAACTCTTATCTACAAAGCTTTCTAGACAAAGCAGTTGCCAATATTTTTCTTAACGAGGCAGGAAAAGATTTTTGTCTAATGTTTAAGGATAATGCGCAAGCAATTAGATCAGCAACAGCAGTAAGTATAAAGATGTCAGAGTATTTGGCAAAGAAATGCCATTCAATGATCATAAAAGTTTATGGAAAAAATTTTTTTGATGAATTATCAATTCAAGTAAAACCTTTTAAGCGAGAATTCTACTTTGTTATTGGAGAAAATAAGAGAAAGCCTCTAAAGAGCTGGTCGAGTATGACTAACGATACTTTTTTAATCATTGAAGGAGTTGAGCCAGTAATTGAAATCTATAAAAGAATAATCCATGAACTTTATATTACATATGACCATAAGTCTGTCTTAGGTAGAGGACAATATAATCTAATAAGGGAT
The DNA here is from genome assembly GCF_050955245.1 of Halobacteriovorax sp. GFR8. NCBI lineage: Bacteria > Pseudomonadati > Bdellovibrionota > Bacteriovoracia > Bacteriovoracales > Halobacteriovoraceae > Halobacteriovorax > Halobacteriovorax sp. GFR8. The sequence goes on from NZ_JBPBLR010000002.1 coordinate 2,297,425, forward strand.
AAAGATTATAAAATAAAAAACGGTAAAATGTTTTCAATTGGAGCAAAAGACGACTTAGATAAAGTACTTGGTATTATTCCTTATCCACTAATTCGCTTTAATTTTTCAATTACAAGAGCACTTGCATTTGAAAATATCATCTTAAATTCGATGTTTAAGATGAGAAGAGAAACACTTCCTTACGAGTTTATCAATGACCTTGGAAACAGCTGTCAAGAATACATCAGCAAACAAGGAGAGCTTCTTCTAGATTATCAGTACTTATTTCTTCCAATTCAATACATTATTGAAACAGAAGAAATGACTAAACAGCTAGTACCTGAATATTATTTAACTAAGGATAAATTAGAAGAAAAACTGGATCTTATATTTGAAAAAGAACTAACTATTGTAAATCGAGAGACAAAAAAGAAATACTCACTATGTGAATTTTTAGCTGATCCTCAAATGAGTAATGTTGGTTCATTCTATTCCCGTGGTCCTCGCCCAAGAATCAAAGGCGGATGGAGTGGCTCTGACGACACGGAAGATAACAGAAAGTTACTTGATATAATTCAGTCAAAGGGCCTTGGTAAGTATAAGGTAAATGATTCGTCAAAGAAAGTAACTCCGGAACAAACAATTAAAGAAGTTCAAAAAATGGTTGAAGAGAACTTTAAAAGGGTAATGGAGAATCTAGATGCTGAATAATTCTGAAATACTCAAGGATATAGAAAGAAATATCAATAATGGACAATTTGATATTGCACATATTGCGATATCAAATTTTAATCCAGAGTTGAAAGATCAAGAAAGAAAAGTTAATCATCTCAAAGCTAAGCTTCACCTCTTTAAAGGTGAATATCGAAACTGTGTAAAATCAATTCATCAAATAGAGGAAGAATATGGCCAACACATTGGTCTACTAGCCGATAAGTGTTGCGCACTCTATATGATGGAGGACTTTATAAGATGGCAAGAAGCAACTAAAGAACTAGAGATCAGGCTAGATGAATATAGAAATATACTTTCAAATTCTACATATATTAAAAGTGCTATTTGCCTAGGTAAATTCAAAGAAGAGTTAGGAGAAATTAACGAATCTCTTCTTATATACAAGAACCTTTTAAGTAATCTCGACAAAGTTAAAGAAGATTATCCTATGGTACTTGCACAGATCGTGCGATTAAAATCAAAATGGAAGTTGAGTAAGGACCTCAATACTCTCTACAAAGATTTATTTACGATCAATGAAGAACGCTATCACACAAATTTCAACATAGAACTAAATCACTCACTCTTAGTAACGGAGCTTGAACTTTTTGGATTCGAAATTGCATTTGAGCGCTACGAGAATATAAAAAGTAAACTAGACAAGCAAGATAGAGCCTTATTCTTATCTGAAATTATTGAATACCTATTAAAAAATAATAAAGGTATTCAAGACAATATTATTAATGAGTTTAGTAAAGTAGGAGAAAGTTCGTTTGAAAAAAACCTTGGCCTTCTTTCACAAGGAAAAGAAGCTAAGATCAAATCAATGCCAATCCACTCTAGCCTAACACTTTATTCAATTATGATTTCTAAGAACATGAAAAAAGATATTCTCTATCGTGACCAATTTAATTTCTTAATACAAAGCTTTTCAACAAAGACAAAAGCACTATGGCAAGCATTAATTTCGACAGATGTACTCGTTGAAATAAAGCTAGAAGGCTCAGTCGTATCATATAAAAGTAAATCAATTGATCTCAATAGAAAGAAAGTAGCATTAGCTTTAGTTAAGGCCATGACTGAGAAAAAAGTAATATCACTTGAAGACTTAACACTATTAATTTGGGGCAATGAATACAATGATAGTTTTTATCATCGAATAAGAATCGCGATTAAAAGACTTAACACAGAGCTTTCTAGCGCATTAATTATTAATGATCTATTCTTTGTCGACTCAGCTGAACTAAAGATAAATACCGGTTTTAGTATAACGCAAGATAAAACCTAAGATAGAGAGTAGAAATTTAACTCAAAATTTGATCTAGATCAAACTTGCTAAATAAATTATATGATACTCTTAGCGTATGAAAAAGATATTATTAGTATTATTAATTACTTCACCAATCATTGCCTCTGAAAAAGAGGCCGTCCAAGCAATACAGAAGACAGCAATGGCACTAAAAAAAGAATTGCAGACAGCAATGAAGGTATCTCCCGCTAATGCTGTGTCAGTTTGTAACACAAAGGCCCTACCGATAACTAAGAAGTATCATGAAGATGGTATTGAAGTTGGTCGCGTGAGTCTAAAGAATCGAAACCCAAATAATACTGTTAAAGGCTGGATGAATGACGCAATCATGAGTTATGAATCGGGAAATAATAAGAAGAAATATTCTGTCGTAAGAATTGATTCTGATAAGAATGGTATTATCATGCCTATTAAAACAATGCCTCTTTGTCTGAACTGCCATGGGGATAACCTAAAACCAGAAGTACAATCTAAAATATCTCAACTCTACCCAAGTGATAAGGCCACTGGCTACAAGAGTGGCGATATTAGAGGATACTTTTGGGCAACTTTTAAAACAGAAAAGTAGAAATATAACAAGACTAGTTCTTTGCTAAATTCTTAACTTTAGGATGCAGTGTAAATTCACACTTCATGGACTTTGTTACCAAACAATTATCCTTGGCCTTATAGAGAAGATCGAGATATGGATCAACATCAGACTCACAACAAATCTCAAGATTGACGTAAATATCACATTTCGTAAACTCGTAGCCTTTAGCGACTTTCTCAAGATGAGCATCGGCCTTAACTTCAATATTTCTAAATTCAAGTTTTTTAAAAGAAGCAAATGATTTGAATGTTAAGATATAGCAACTTGATATACTTGCACTAAAAAGGTCCTCAGGGCTCCATTCAGTGTCGACTCCGTTAAACTCAGGAGGTGGAGTCACCGTGATTGATTGCTTATTATCCGCGGACAAGCTTAATTCAATACTTCCTGAGTCTCCCTTAGTAATAGTAGTATACGTTGCCATAATTTCTCCTATTTAAACATGGGCCTGGGCCGCATTCTCAGTGTGACTTCTAATTTTTCTAAGAGCAACAATCATATCAGAATATGTAAGAGCACCCAAAGCATCATACTCACCACTTGAGACACGATCTAAGTGCTTCTTTCTTATTTGCTCGGCCTGATCTCTTAATTCCTTAGACTTACGTTCCGCAACGCTATAGTCCACTCGATCAAGTGAGATTTGATTTGATACTGAATCATAAAATGCCTTAACATTAACAAATAGAGCATCAAAATCTTTCTTTGCTTCATCACGCATGAGTTTAGAGATATCACCGCGAGCACTATATGCAATAAGTCTTTCAATATAATCAGCAATACTCTCTAACTCATCAACTTCTTTAATCATCGATTGGGCACGACGAGATTCATCTTCACTTAGCGGGTTAACCATGAGCTTGACAATAAAGATGGTAACTTCTTTTTGAATATTGTCAGTGATCCTCTCGTAGTCCTTGGCCTTAAGAGAAATTCGTTCTTGATCCTTAAAGTTTTGTTTTATGTAAATCTCTTCGGCAAGAGCGTAAAGTCTAGAAACGATATCTTTCATTTTATTAACTTCGGCCTGCGCCTGAGCAAGTGCTGCGGCCGTCACCATTTGACTTGGATCCCCAAGCATCACAAGATGATGCTGCTCTTTTTCTCCCGTCGCAGGAGTGATCTTAGTGACAAAATTTGCAAGCTGAGTAAGAAATGGAATAAAAATAATTGTTGCCGCAACATTGAAGATTGTATGTCCAGTTGCAATATGAACTGCAACATTCACAAAGTCCCCCTCTGCATTCACTGCGTTCGCTGCCCCAGGAACAAGATAATCAATAAACTCAACATAGAATGGGAAGAATACGAAGATAATAAGAACGCCTAGCAGGTTAAAAATAGCGTGAGCACGAGCGGCCCTTTTGGCCGTTATATTTGCTCCAACACTAGCAAGAAGTGCCGTAATAGTCGTTCCAATATTCTCACCTAACACAAGTGCAGCGGCCGTATGAAATTGGATAACCCCAGAGCTAGCAAGTGCTATCGTAATCCCCAGCATGGCCGAAGAAGATTGAATAACCACCGTCAAAATACAACCAACGATAATACACGCAAAGTATGCACCATAATTTTGTTCGGAAAAGTATGAAATCATACTTAAGAATTCAGGCATCGTTCTTAGAGGTTTAAAAGCATTAGACATAATACTTAGACCAAAGAAGATCATCCCGACAGAAAATAGAATACGACCAATTTGACGATAGCGATTAGTTTTAGCAAATAAAAGAGGAAAAATACCTAGGCCGATAAAGAGTAGGCCATACTTCCCTACCTTAATTGAGATAATCCACCCGGTAACAGTTGTTCCAATATTTGCACCTAAAATGACACCGATTGCTTGACTTAAGTTCATTAGGCCAGCGTTAACAAAACCTACTGTCATAACAGATGTGACAGATGAGCTTTGAACAAAGATAGTGACAAGAGTCCCAACGATGATGGCAGAGAAGCGATTAGTTGTAATTTTGTTAATTGTATTTTTAACAACATCACCGGCAACAGACTGCAAGGCTTCTGACATATTCTTCATTCCGTAGAAGAAAATTCCTAGACCACCTAGTACAGAATAAATGAGCTTAAAGATTTCCACTGCTCTTCACTTCCTTTCGCCTATGATACGACGTTATATTGATCATGATAGATTTCAACAATTGTTAAAAAGAGAATTCCTATAATTGGGCCATAGAAGATTCCACCCATTCCAAATACTCCCATCCCTCCAATAATTGCAAGTAAGACAAAAGTAGAATTAATTTGAATACGGTTTCCAATAAATTTTGGCTTGAACCAATTTTCAACAATAAGGCCAACTAGTGCTGTAAAAATAAATAAAGTAACGCCAGCAAAAGCTTTTCCTGTTAAAATAAGATAAAGACTTGCTGGAATCGTAACAATCGAAATCCCGACTAAAGGTACGAATGCTAGAAAGATCATAAGCACAGTCCATAGAATGACAGATTCAAAACCAGCAATCCAAAGAGCAATTCCACCTAAGACTCCCTGAATAACTCCACCAACACCATTACATACTAGAGTTACATAATTCATTTGGTTAAATTTATCGAGAATCTTTTGTTCTTGATCAGATGGAAGTGGCGATAAATCAAAAATATATGTTTTCAGTTTTTTTCCTTCGACAAAAACACCAAAGACAACAATCATCATAATCGCAAGATCAAAAATAAAAGTAATGATATTTCCAACGATAGAATTAATACTTGAAATAACTGTTCCAGAGATTCCTTTAAGGGTACCAAATACTGTTGTCTTAACTTGCTCCATATCAATATCGACACCTGTGATATCGGAAACACTTTTGATAAGAACAGCAACTGGCCCATCTCCGAATAAGAAATCATTTACCTCATGATGAGACATTGCCTTCATTATTGTTTGATATAAGCTTAAGGCTTCCTTGCTAAGAGCAATTGATAGAAAGATGAGGGGGATAAGTACTAATAGAATAATAATACAGCTTGTAACTGTGGCCGCAAAATTATCAGAGAGTTTATACTTCTTAATTAAGCGATTATTTAGTGGATTAAAAACACCTGCTAAGACAAAGCCAAAAATTATTGGAGCAATCATTTGCTTGGCCATCATCCAAACAAGGTAACAGACTAAAAGAAAGATACAACCGAAGAATACGTACGTTACGTTAAATTTATTTTGCATGTAAATATTGTATGTTTGAAATGGCCAATAAGCAATTTATAATGCCCTACTTTATAAGTGATTTACACTGCTTAAGCTCTAGAAAGAATTTTATAAACTTTGTCAGATAATATGCGCCTGGAAGTGTTCCTATTACCGCCCCATAAGACATGGCCATTGCAAAGTCATTTAGGAAATAAGCAATTGCCGAAAAAGTACCAAAAAAGAGAAGTGTTCCAAAGCATAGAAAAATAGGAATGAAGTTTACGATCATACTAAAAATAATTGCTCTAGTCGTCGTTGCAGTCAGCACTTCTTTTCCAATTTTTGCCATTGCAATATAAAAGTACTTCCCCACCTTAAAGTAAGCGAATTCAACTTCTTCACTCTTATCAAATATTTCAGCTATCGACACTGATGTAATAGCATTCTCTATTACTATTCCATTCTCAAACTTGATAAAATTAAAAACGCGATCACTTCCACTTGGTGTAGAAGTTTCGTAGCCAACAACCTTTGATCTTATATTTAAAACCATACTAGAACCCTTAAAATGATTAGGGCATTATCGGCAACATACTGGACAACTTTACTTAGAGATTATTTGTTTGGAAGAGTTTAAAAATGAAAGAGCCTCCGTTAGGAGGCCTTTATTAATTTAATTTTAGTAGCAGTAGTAATTACCCCAGTAATCACGGTAGCAATCATAGTAGTAAGTATACTGAAATGCATACCAGTAGTAATAGAATGCAACACCACCGAATACAACAAAGTATAAACCGTAGTCATAGCTATAGTAACCAGAGTAGTTAGCACCAGTGTTCTTCATACCATCAACATAATCTTGAATTAGTGACTTTGATTCTTCAAGAGTCATATTCTCTACGTCAATTGATCCAACAAGATTAGAAAGTTCTGATGCAACTTTCTTATCTTTGATATTTGCTTGTAGGTAATTTAAAACTTCAGATGGCGTGATACCTTCTTGAGCTAGATCACCTAGTTGTTTTTCAAATGATTTAACAGTTTCATTGTAGAAGTTTTGATCTTTTTGATCCCACTCTACAGATAATTTAAATTCAACTTCTTCAAAAATTGGCGCGATTTTAGCTTCAATATTTGCAAGAGCTGAGAACGAAAAGCATACAAGTGCCATAGCAGCTAATTTTCTTAACATGAACATCTCCCTATTAGTAACAGATATGGGTAACTACCCTATCTAAATATATTTTGTCAATTTAATAAAAGATAACTTCTTTTATAAACCAATCTCATGATAGGCATTTAGAAGATTTATGCGATCTCTCAAGGGTGACTTACAACTTCTTCGACACTCCTTTAGAATCGACTTCAATAAATCTCCTCTAATATTTGAACTACTTGTAATATTCTTGCGAACATCATAAATCAGCCCATGACTTGAGTCCTTATCAAGTTCGCGAACTTGCCATAAAACCCCTAAAACAAAATCAATGTTGGCATAAGCATTAGTTTCAAAGCCAGCATTATAAACTTCATCACGAAAGGCGTCCTTTTCACGAACTCTCTTTGCATAATCTTTTACATTATCAGCAATCGTTGCACTATCTGCGATTGAGGCAGCAAAGAAGTCGGCCATCCCTTCATTAACCGGAGAAGAGTGACTAAGCCCTAGGTGGTCGCTTAGAGCAACATGGGCAAACTCATGGTAGACAACTTCGGGTATAAAACTTGTATCTAAAAAGAATTTCTTTCCTTGAAGTAAACCGTAAAGCTTTTTCATGGCAAAAAATGATGCTTCAATAATGGCCGTTGAACCAAGAATATTAAGTCCGCTGTCTTTTAGGGCATCCCCTGTAAGTAAGAAGAGGTCGCTAACAAATTTTTGAAAGCTTGCTAAACGTGACTGATTTCGAAACTCACTAAAAATTGCGGCCGTTTGTTCAAAGTCATTTTTCAAACCTTCTTTTGGAAGATTTATCTCCTTGGCCGGACGAAACCAAATTTCATAATTCCAAGGCTTAATCCCAAACCTCTCTCTCCCCTCACCGGGAGGAATCGAAAGAGCGTTATTATATTCAGGGGATAAGTTGTCATGTGCAAAGTGCCCAATTGAATTAAATTGATTTGTTATATTTAAACGTACCACAAGTTGCGGAAGTTCTTTTACGTATGAAGACTTAACAACGTTTAAGAAATAATTCTTTGCCTTTGTCAGGTGGTAGAAAACACTTGCTGCTCTAAGCTTTTCTACTTCATCTTCTAGAGCCTCTAGGTTAATCGCTTCATTTGATTTGCCATATACAATTTTAAAGCTGCGGTTTTCCAGTAATGATGCTTTTGTTAGATCAAGCTCTACTTCTTTCTTAATCAAATCCATATCACCATCACGAGTGATAACTTGGGCCTTAAAACCTGCCATTATTGACGATGTGAAAAGTAAAAGTAGAAGGAGCTTAGAAAATTGAATGATCACGCTGTGGCTCCTGCTTTGTCTCTGTTAACATTTCAATACCAACTAACGATAAAACTTTCACAAAGTAAAACGTTGTTGGAATAGCTGCAACAAAGATTGTTCCATATCGTCTAATAAATCTTTTTCTTTTTTCAGCTTTTGTAAGCTCTGGGTTCCAAACATCATCAACTAATACTAGTGTGCTCAAGTCTGCACCTGAGACAAGGCCAGTTTCAAATGCTGCGGCCAGGATATCTTCAAAGGCAACATTAGTACCTTCAAATAAGTTCATCATCTGAAGATCACCTAACTCTTTTCTTACCATTTTGGCGGCGAAGCGGTACTGCTCCATTGGATCTAAAATAATCTCCTCTACACTTTCATCATCAATCATCACGTTGATAATTACTTCATCCGCATTAAGACGGTTAAGTAGCCTCTGAGTCATTCCACTTAGATAGATAATTTGAAATTGGTTGTACTTAGCAAGCAAAGCTTCTCTGCGTGAGACCTTACTCTTCTCACGTCGCCCTGAGATGTAATTTGTTTTTTGAATATTTAAGCGCTCTGGAAATTGTTTTGTCAGAAAGCTTTGCTCTTTTAGATATTCTGCTAGTATCTGTGGTTCAAGATGATAGTCCTCTTGAACGAGTCTTTTGAGCATCCAATATGTACGCTTATCAATTATTTTTTTATGATAGGCCTTCTTTAAGAACTTTGTTGGTTTCTTTTCTCCTAATTCTTTAAATAAATTCTTAGCAATAGCATTAAAGCAAAGGCCTCTCTGCAGTGCCCTTTGAAAATTATCAAAAGACTGCGCCTTAAAGTCTTTAACAATAGGATTAAAAGGTGAAAGAAGTTTTTCCTTCTTAGAGATTTCAAATGATCTAAGGGTTCTTAAAAGTAAGCGGTATTGGGTATCATCAATTCGAGAAGTATTTCGAAGGTAAACGAGAGCTTCTTTCAACTTACTTTCTGCAAATTGATTTATCTCCTCCAAAATATCATACTCACAAGTTAGTGATGGCAGGGCCACTTCATCTAGTAAGGCCTGCTCTTGAGAACTTAGTTTCGCCTCGGCCTTTGCTATATCCTCCCTATCAAAGTACGCACTTTCTCCAGCGAGGTTTAACCCACACGCCTGAAAGCTCATATTCAATGACAGAATAAAGATAAGTAGATGGTTTTTCATATGTCTATCTACCCTGAACAGGTAACAAAGAAAATAAGTGGTGAAATTTATACACTAATTATTTAGTTGTAAATTACATTTAACTAGTTAAGATAGCAATAATGTTAAGAAATCAATAAAATCAACAGTTTATGACATATATCATGTTTTGTTGTTTTTTTTTATTCTAAACAGAAAATATTCATCATTTTTTAGAAAAGGAGGATGCATGTCGAAGGAAAGAGAGAGTAACTTCGATTTTGATGAACTATTCTTTTCCAGGACCGATAAGCGAGGAGTTATCGCATCTGGAAATTCAGTATTTCAACGAGTCAGTCAGTACGAGTGGGAGGAGATGCTTGGTAGGCCCCACAAGGTAGTTAGACATCCGGAAATGCCTCGCGGGGTATTTTCCTTACTTTGGGACACTATTGCCCAAGACAAGATGATCGGCGCCTATGTCAATAATCAAGCTAAAGATGGAAGTAATTATTGGGTCTTTGCCCTTGTCTCACCTATAGACGATGGCTACCTATCTGTAAGACTAAAGCCTAGTAGTCATTTCTTTGAGATCGTGAAGGAAAAGTATATTGAGCTAACTCAATTAGAAAGGCGCAAAAAGCTTACACCGGCACAATCCCAAGAGACTCTACTAGCAATGATTAAAGAGTTAGGCTTTGAGTCCTACGAGCACTTTATGATTGAGGCCCTGATGCAAGAGCTTGAATCGAGACAAAAAGTACTTGGAGAAGAACCAATTGCAGAGCTTAACTTATTAAGAAAGGCACTAGAATCAGGTTCATTCCTACAAGAAAAGTCAGAAGGTATATTTGAGGAATACAAGAAGACATCACTTGTGCCTATGAACCTAGAAGTTCAAGCAGCAAGAATTGGAGAAGAAGCAGCTTCAATGGCGACGATATCTGCTCAATACGATAATCTTGCAAAAGAAATTCAAGACGAAATTAATAAATTCATGGTTTCTGGAAAGCTTGTTCAAGAGAAAGTTAAGGATTGCCAATTCTTCGTTTGTAATTCCATTTTACAAAGAGAAATTTACAACTTCTTTGAAAAAGAAACGAAGCCTTCACCAATTCAAAAGGCAAATGAAATGAATATCTTGGCCCTATTACAAGAACAACAAATAAATAATGCCAAGTCTAGTCTAGTTGAGATTCAAACGGAGTTTAGTGAATTCAAAAGAGTATGTAACGATGTGAAGAAGCTATCAATTGGCCTAGAGATGGTTAGTATCAGTGGAAAGATCGAAGCGGCCAAGCTTAATAGAAACTCAGGAGAGCTTTCGGGGCTTCTCGATCAACTGACTAAATTTAAAGACTCACTCAAGCAATCATTAAAAGAGATAAACGATATCGGTAACGATTTAGTTCATCAGGTATCACGAATGAATGAAACATTAGTAAATTAATTATTGGTGCGGCCTTAAGTTTCTTAAGGCTGCCTTATCTATCTTTAGCTTCCTTACTTTTGAATGATGAAGGAATGATATCAACCCCTAGCCTTTGTCCTAATTTGATTACAAATGGAATTGTTAAAGGAGCAAAAGGAAGAACGAGTAGGACACCAACACCAAGTCCTTTGATAATTTCAACAAACTGCTTGTTGGCCTCTCTCATTTCTTCTTTCGAGGCACGGCCCTGAGTGTAGCGGCCATAAGTATTAAACATTTCCCTTGTTTCCACTCCCTCTTTTTCAAGCCCGTCACGTAAAGTTATTAATGACTTTCTTAATTTAAGTAAAAGACCCTTCTTTTTAGAAGCAAAACAGAGAAGTACTTCAATATAAATTTCTTCGATTTTTTTGAACATTCTCATGGAGCGATTCGACCTTCTCTAAGATGATAGTAATTCATGAGCTTATCTTTAAGTCTTTGAGAGTAAGTTAAAAGATGCATAATTGCTCCAGCATCATTTCGTTCAGGTTTTGCCATCAGTGTGAAAACTTTCTTTCCAAACCCTTCTAGATTTCTTTGAAAGTCTTGTGAAACTTTTTTTAGATCCTTTTCTTTTTGACCATCATTTGAAATATAGTCAAAAACAGAAAGTGTACTACTTGCTATTTCTCGCACAATCATAAGTACATCACTTTTGAGCTCAATATAATTATTATCCATTGAAACCTTAACACTTGTAATATCCTTAACTGAGTCGTGCATTTGAAAAATATATTCATACATCGCCATGATATTTACAATACGATCAACTTCTTCCTCGTTATTGCACTTAGAAATAAACTTAGAGAAAAAACCTAAAAGCTCGGCCTTAAGAAAATCCATATAATCAATACGCTTCTTTGCCGCCTCATAAATACCTTTGTAATTTGTTTCAATACTTAGAGTGACAAGATTGTAGTTTTCTTGTACGAACTGAAAAGTCTTTTCAAGGTCATCCATTAAGTTTTTTTCAATTTCACTAAAGTCTGATTCTTCTTTTAGGCCTAGAGCAATACGTTCAAAGTCCATCTTACCTTCCCCAAGCATTCGATCAATGAGAGCAGTAAAAGGAGTTAAAAAAATAACAAAAATAAAACTCGTCGTGACGTTAAAGATCAGATGAAAGTTTGCAAGAGCAATGGCAGGAACATCAGACATTAGGGGCATACGATCTCCCCAAAAAATAACGATAGGAAGAAAGATCAACACACCACCCAAGTTGAAAAGAAAGTGTGCAAGGGCCGTCTTCTTTGCCGCAATATCCATATTTATAATTGAAATCAAAGCTGTTACTGTCGTTCCTAGATTTGAGCCCATTAAAATAGGAATCGCATTATCGAGACTCATAAGACCTTGTTGAGTGAAAATAATGGCCAAACCAGTTGTCACTGAACTTGATTGAACAACTGCGGTAATAACTGCTCCAACGAGAACACCAAGAAGTGGATTATGAGATCTCGTGAGAAACTCAATTAAGCGAGCATCTGTTTGTAGTGGAGAAAGGGCCGATGAAATAAGGTTTAAACTAAAGAAGACAAAACCAAAATAGAAAAGAGTCTTTCCAAAAATAGCGTAACGTGATCTTGTAAAAGAAAGTAGAAAGCCAATAATGATAAAGACAGGAGCAAAGGCCGTTAGCTTAAATGCAACTAATTGGGCCGTTACAGTTGTCCCAACATTAGCACCAAAAATAATCCCAACACTATTTTTAAAGGACATAACACCGGCATTTACTAAACTAATTGCAATGACAGAGGTTGCAGAACTCGACTGAATCAATGCCGTAATAATGGCACCAATTAAGAGCCCTACAACGGGATACATGGTTGCGCTTCCGAGAAACTTTCGAAACTTTTCACCAGTAATATTTTGAACTTCTTTAGAAAAGTTCTCAAGGCCAAAGACAAAGAGAATCACACTCGACGTTGCGGCCAAAATAATTTGAAAGTCCTTCATTAATAAACCTATGTCTAATATAAAAATGAATTATTGAGATAAATATAGCAGTAAAACTAGCATCATAAAATTATCATATTCTTTATTTGAATAAATTACTCGTAATTTCAATAAGTTAAAAAGATCGCCATAATCATAATAAATGAATGAACTTTGGACGGCCGCATGGATTATCAACACCACTCTTAAGCCAACTAAATGAATATTCGAGAAAATTACTGGCACTCACCTTGCATTAATATACTGAAATATTGAACGGAGCGATTTCACATGAAGAAAATCTTTTTTCTAAGTCTACTTTTATCTTTTAGTACTCAAGCAGAGTTTAGCATAAGTGCCAATGGCTCAACTGCTGATATTAAAAAGCGCAAGTATCATACGAAACCGCTTATTCAAACAGAAGAATTCAATACATCATCTTATTGGGCAGATACCGTCAGAAGAACTGCAGTTGTAAAATCAATTGTCGGTTGTCTAAGTGAGAATTGTGCCTATTTTAATGAAATGGATATGTCGGATATCTTTAAAGAGTCCGTGGCACAATTTGGAAAAGAAGAAGGTGAAATGTATTTTACCAACGTTGTCGCGGGCCTAATCATTGGCTCTCCTGAAGTTAGAAGAGACGATATCTATTCATCAGCAAAACTTCTATTAAGCTTTAATCAGAAGATGTACTTGGCCCATATACTTGGGACAATTATGAATAACCATTACGACTTTGAACGTGATAAAGATGGCGTTGTAACAACAGAAGATATCTTTGAAGCAATCAGAAGCGGTACTAAGGCCGGTGTTTGTCGTGACATTGCCGTGACTCAGGCCAATGTTCTAAAAAAATTAAATGTTGAAGACGTCTATGTCGTCGCTTACAACACACGAAATGTTGGCCACGCTACTGTCGTTGTCCAAGACCCGGGAAATAAAGATCGAATCATTAATTTTAACTACGGTGAAACCAGAATTAATGAAGGTCAAAGCGCACAGAGTTTAGCACAAGATACAACTCTAGCTGACTTTGGAATTAATTATCGAATTTTTAATGCAGATGGAGAGCCTGTTGACCGAGTACCAAGTGAGGTTGGTTACTTACTAAATCAAGCAGTCGGTCTAGATATTGATATGGTCGCTCCAGGTGTCGAGTTTGATAATATCGATGTTATTTCGATGAATTATGAGAACGGGCTCATAAGAGCAAAGAGTTACTATGCTGAAACTGAAAATGGCCTAACGGCATCAGGTGTAGCAGCAACTCTAAAAAATCAAGGTAATCGAATTAAATTTGACGCTGGTATTGCAATTCAAAGAGAGCAAAAGAAATTAGAACATCGAGACTTTGTTAAAGATAGTACTAGTTTTTATTTCGGTATGGATGCACAACTGAAGTCAGGAAAAGTTGACTTAGGTATTCTAAGAAATGTCTACGCAGACATAAAGTCACACGTAAGTATTACTGTTGGAAATGGAAAGATAAAAGCTAAAAACTTCCAAACAGAGGGAGAATTTAGCGACAGCCAAAATATGTTCACCTCTTCCCTATATGCTGATTCGAGCTACATGGGAGTGAATTGGAAAGGAATTGTTACGGCCCACGCATCTATTATGAAGGCGGATGTTAGAGAAGAAGGTAAATACACGATGGCCGTAATTGGTGGAACAATTAAAAATGAAATCAAAAGACAGATTATGGATGAGTATGGCATTGGTATTCAAAATATCATCTATGTAAGGCAAGAGGGTGCTACAGCTGACTATAGTATTACACTCTACTCCGAAGATGGACGTCATTCATTTGAGATTGGAATGAAAGCACCACTATATGGAAGAACAGGGTTCTGGGTAAAAGGAAACCAAAAGTCAGCATATATAGCTGCACAAACAAAAGTATTAAAAGATAGCTTAAAATTAGGTATTAAATATATTAAAAAAGAAAATAAAGAAGCAACTTATAAATTTGAAGGTGAATATATCTTTTAAAAAATAGTCACCTGTTACAGGTGACTATTATTATCGATATAATCAATGATTTCGTCTAAGTGGATATAAATATTTTTATCGACCAACTTTGCCTTATTTAACGTTCCTTCTTTAAAGTGAAAGCCTGCAAGTCCTAACTGTCTTGCGGCTTCAACCTCTTTCAAGGACTCCGAAATATAAAGACTAGGAAAGCGTCCTGTCTCATCTAATGCCTTATTGAAAATATAAGGAGCTGGCTTTAGTTCATCATTACTCATTGGGATATAGACTTTCTCAAACACACTCCAATCAAATTCGACAGAGTCATTCCAGTGCGCCCTTACATATTCCTTTAGAGTTACAATCTTTTGTTCATATGTTTCACCAAAAGATTCAGGAATATTTGAGATAATCGCCACATGAATGCCCATATTCTTTAAAGCATGGATATACTCAAGAGAACCTTCATAGTAGTGATAATTCCCACTCTTTTTCGTGTTGATAATAGTATCCCCTAAATCAAAGAACACCCACCTTTGCAAGCTCGTATCTTCATTTAGGTTTGATGCATAATATCCAGCACCAGCAAAAGAGATTAATGTAATAAGAATCAGGAGTACAATATTTTCTTTTTTCATACTTTATTTTAGCAAACAATTTTATTAGTTTAACCTGACCAAGGTCAGGTTTTTTAGTTATATTTTTCAAAATCCATCGGTACCTCCATCACCAGAACCTCTGAGTCATTAAGTGACTTTAGTCCAATATTATTATCTGGATCAATACCTAGTCCATCTCGTTTTGATAACGTTAAGTCATTAATCCTAACCTCGCCATCAATGACAAAGAGATAGACGCCATTTGATTTCAAAAACTTCTTATAAGTTAAGTTCTGTCCTTCTTCTAAATTTGCTAATGAGAAGAAGGCATTTTGATTAATCGTGACAGAATTATCTCGGCCATCAGGAGAGACAATTAATTGAAACTCTCCTCTGCGACCAGATTCTTTAAAATATTTTTGAGAATAAGAAGGCCTTATATTATGCTCTTTAGGTAGAACCCAAATTTGTAAGAAGTGTACCTCTTCTCTGTCAGAGTTATTATATTCACTATGAGAAATTCCCGATCCGGCAGACATCACTTGGATCTCTCCTTTCCTTATAATGAAATCATTTCCAATAGTATCCTGATGATGAAGAGAGCCTTTAAGAGGAATCGAAATAATTTCCATATTACGATGAGGATGGGTACTAAATCCCTCCCCAGGGGCAACAACATCGTCATTTATAACCCTAAGAGTGCCGAAGTGAATTCTTTCTGGATCATAATAATTGGCAAAGCTGAAAGTATGGTTACTTTTTAACCACCCATGTTCTGCGTAACCGCGCGAATCTGCACGGTGAAGTACATTCGTCATCTTTCCTCCTACATTTTCGATATTATAGCGGTCTTCAAAATCTCAATGTAGGTAAATTAAATTAAAATTTTAACTGGAGGATCCAGCAAGAACTCCAAAAGAAGCTCAATCTCCTTGGCAAGATCAGGTTCAATATGATCCCACTTTTTCTGGCTAACTTGAATTCGATCATAAAGCTCTGCGGCTTTCTTTTTAATTTTAAAGGTTGAGCCTTCTGAAATAGACTCAACCATTCTCCACTTTAATTCATCAAGGATATGGTAATAAGTTTGAGGGCCGTCATCTCTTTCCAGCTCTTGATCGATGACAGCAACAAGATCCCACCAATCATTTTTACGATATCTTCTTGAAGTTGAGTACATCTTAACGTAACTCTCTACGAAGAACCTTTCCAACGTTATTCTTTGGAAGATCATCGACAAATACAATTTGCTTAGGAATTTTATATCCAGCTAAGTTCTTCTTTGCATACGCCTTAATATCTTCTTCTGCTAAAGAGGCGTTCGATTTTACAACAAAAACCTTAACAACCTGTCCTGATTTCTCACTATCAATTCCAATGGCAGCAACATCCTGGACCCCATCAATCTCAAGAAGAACACCTTCGACCTCATTTGGATAAACATTAAATCCTGAAACAACAATCATATCTTTTTTACGATCTAAAATTCTTAAAAAACCTTTTTCATCAATCGTTGCGTAATCCCCAGTTTTAAGCCATCCATCTTTCGTAAAAGTCTTACTCGTCTCCTCTGGTTGATTCCAGTACCCTTTCATAACCTGCGGACCTTTTACACAGAGCTCCCCTTCTTCATTAAAGCCTAGCTCGTTTTCATCTCCATCAATAATTTTAATGTCAGTTGAAGGAAGAGGAAGTCCAATGGAACCAATTTCATCTGTCCCATCTGTAGGGTTACAACTAACAACTGGAGATGCTTCAGTAAGGCCATAGCCTTCAATAACTCTTGTCTTAGTCACCTTCTCCCACTCTTGTTTAACAGCTGGTTTAAGGGCCATACCACCAGCAACACTAAAAGCAATAAAGCTTAGGTCGTGCTTTCTAAAGTCTTCATTTGCAAGTAAGGCCTGTAGAAGTGTATTAACTACAATCATAACTTTAGGCTTATGAGTATAGACGTCCTTAATTAGAGAATTAAGATCACGAGGATTTGTCACAAGTACATTTGTCATCCCCATCTTAAAAAAACCAAAGATATTAACTGATAATGTGAAGACGTGATAAATTGGTAGTGGTGCTAGAATATTAGCTTGTTCCGTACCTAAGCCAGCATTAATCCAAACATCCATTTGTAACATATTGGCAATAATATTTCGGTGAGTAAGAATCGCGGCCTTTGTTTTACCTGTCGTTCCACCTGTGTATTGAAAAAGTGCAGTATCTTCACTTTCGATCGTTGGAAAAGTAGAACTCGCACCTCTTCCTTTTGCGATGGCTTCATTAAGAGTTATATAAGTTCCTTTATAAGCAGGAATCATCTTCTTGACGTGCTTAATCACAAAGTTCGTAAGCTTTCTCTTTACTAAAGGGAAGAAATCACCAATTTCAGTTGTGATAATATGCTCAATCTTACTCCCTTCAATGGCCTCTTCTAAATTTGCAACAAAGTTTGAACAGATAACGATTGCTTTTGCACCACTATCTTCAAGAACTTTTTTTACTTCTCTTGTTGTATAAAGAGGATTTGTATTAACGACAATTAGACCGGCTTTAAAAGCTCCAAAAAGAGCGACAGGATATTGTAGAAGGTTTGGCATCTGAATCATGATGACATCACCTTTCTTTAGTTTTAAATCTTCAATAAGGTAATTTGCAAATGCATCAGACTTCTCTCTTACTTCTTGATAAGTCATACTTGCATTCATATTAATAAATGCTTTTCTCGTCGAAAATTTTTCGCAAGTCTCATCAATCATTTCAACAATATTATTATATTGATCAGGGTTGATTTCCGTTGCTGCACTTTTTGGGTAATTTTCTAACCATACTTTATTCATTTATATATCCTTTTTTCTTATAACTTTAATCTTATATTCACAATTCCCATTGTTTCAGGCTCAATAACAACTTCTCCGCGACTTTTAAGAAGCCCTAAAACAGCGTGATTGCCGGTACTGGCCGTTCCATATATTTCTTTTATCTTACGCTCTTTGGCGGCTTCAATTAAGTGATCAATTAGAATTCCACCAAATCCCATGCGATGATATTTATCAATCACCGTAACAGCGAATTCGGCCTTTGGTGAATTATCAGAATCACGATAGAATCTTGTTGAGCCTACCGGAGTCTCTCCTTCTTCATTTTCTTGCATAATCGTTAAGGCCACATGGTTAACATAATCAGGACAAGTGAATAGCTCTAAATCTTTTTTTGAAAGACTTTTTTTTGCCGCTAAAAAACGACTGCTCAACGTACGATGAGAGGCCATCTTAAAAGCTTCGATCAACTTTTCTTGATCTTTTTCACTTACACTTCGGATGACGAATTTCTCGCCACGATGCTCGAACTGTTTAAAGAAGTCTTTATTGTATTTCACAAGGGGTTCCAATGATACATGCTCGATTTAGCGTCTTTATAAATTGTTGCTTTAAAAGATCAAATTCTTTTTCATCCCTGCCACGTCCAATCCACGAATGGACAAGCTCTCTGGCCGCACCAAATAATATGGCATCAAGTATATGGCGATCAACAATTCTAATATTTTCAAGCTCAGCTTGTTTTATGAGGACTTCATAAATTCTTGTTGATAAAATTTCGTACTCACTAACTAAAAGCTCACGTATTTCTTGGAAGCCAGACATTGTCGCCTTCCAAAAGAAGTCACTCTCTCGAACTTCATTCTTATGCCAACCAAAATAAATGCAAACTAAATCATTTAAAGTTTGTTCTATCGACCTTGCACTACTAGCAGCGACAAAGGCCCTATTTCTAATCTTAGTTGAAAGCTTTATAAAAAGAGATTTGTATATATCTTCAATCCCGCCAGGAAAGTGATAATAAAAGGTTCCAGTTGAAAGGCCTGTATGTTTTTTTAGTTTTGAAACTGAAATATCTAAGATGGCCTCTTTATTTAATAATTCTAAGACACCTTCAAAAATGGCCTCTTTTGAGTCCTGCTTCACAATCACTCCATTTGTAGACAACTTGTCTAGACGTGTATTCTAGAATATGCCACAGCAGAGCGTAAGACTCAAGCTAAATGATGTAACTATATGGAATTGCATTGAAATATTTCTAATATAAGGGGCTTATTTTAATAGCTGACACTTAACTGCAAACTTAATTTTATCAAATCCTTCAGCACCAAACCACTCAACGTATTGGCAATAGATAGATTTATAAAGGTCTGTGTCTTGATATTCGAGGTAGAGTTCTTCTCCAACTGGAGTGGAGAAGAACGGAACGAGAAAAATAAATGTTAGAATAACTGTAATAAGAATTCTAAACATCTATTGAACTTCCCAAATGGCCATCGCCCACTCTGGGTGATCGATGAAAGGGTTACGGTTCTTTTGATACTCACATGCAATATCGTTTCTTCTTCTTTCGTGCTCACTTACAGGATCTTGCTTATGCCACTTTAAAAGTAGTTTGATGAACCAAGAGCTATATGTTTGTTCACGAGAACCATTAGTCATTGGATTGTTTTTAAACCTTGGAATTTCTGCTTCATAGCGAACAGCAAAGTAAAGCATTGCTCTTGCAATATCGCCTTTGAACTCATCAATTGGTTCAAAAACACGTCCACGGTAACCACTTGTCGAGCTTCTCCCAACTTTTGACCCGTTTTTAGAAACCCAAGATGCCTCACCAACTTCACCAAAAGGATAAGAGCCACGGTGTCCGTTTACTTTCCCGTCAGTTGGGTAAACATGAAAGATATCAGTTTTCATAGGACGTCTCTTATTAAAAAGACCTTGAGGGAATAAGTGCTCTCTATTGTAGCAGTCACCTTCTCCCTTATATTGGCCACATGTTCTGCGACCTGGTTGAAAACGATAAGGATCTTTTCCGTTTGGGTTTTCAGAGTACATATCCATAATCGTGCGATCACCATCGTAAGTAGTATCAAGATCTGTACTACGATACGCCTTAAGAAGGTCATCATACGAGATACCACGATGAGTTCTTCTTAAAAGTGAAGAAAGCTCCGATTTAAACTCGTAGCCAGATGCGTGCTTTGAAAGTCGTGAATAAAACTGAGTTTGATCACAAGTTGAGGCAAAGACCGTGCTTGTGATGAAAATTAGAAAAGTTGTTGTGATGTGTGTGATTTTCATGCAAAGAGAGTATCGACTAAAATACATGAACACAATGAAAAAGTTTAATAAATCTTATAAGATATATTAGGCATTCTTATAAATAAATGAACTTTATAAAGGTGTGCCTTTTAAGAAGCTAAAATTCTTAGCTTTCTCAAAAGACACGGTGAATCAATCTTTAAATTAAGAAAGAACACTTACTGAAACAGCGCAAGGACCTTTTTGGCCTTCACCTACTTCAAATTCAACAGCGTCATTTTCACTTAGTGTGTTTCCGTTTACTGCTGAAACGTGTACGAAAAGATCTTTGCTTCCATCGTCAGGAACGATAAATCCAAAACCTTTCTCATCATTAAAAAACTTAACTTTACCTGTTTTCATACTTACTCCTTATGTTTAAGTTTCTTTAGGTCTACGTTAGAACTATATATTTTTAATTCGCCAGAGCTTAAAACGCCATTGGCCTTCCAAAATTGTTTATACTTTCTCTCTAAAAGAAAATCAGTTCGATCTCCCTTAGTAATTAGAAAGAAGCTGTATTCATTAATCCGTGAAACTAATTCATCTAATATTTTAGATATATCCTCAATCTCACTAAAGTCATAGATAAAATATACCTGCGCTTTAGGTAGAGAGAACTCCTCATCTAAAACATCTTCTAAGAGAATTTCACAGTTAATTAAATCTAATTTTTCAAAGAGGCGATTTCCTTCGCTCTCTCTTTGCTTGAGAATTTCATAACCGATAAAGCGAGCTTCAGGGAAAACCGAATTCATCACAATTCCCACTCGCCCATAGCCTGCACCAATGTCTACAATACGCTCAATATCATATTCTTTTAAAAGATAGAGGGCCTCAAAGATATCATTGTAAGGGGTTTGCAGTGCTTGAGGGTGAAGTCCTATCCAAGTCTGTGTACCTTGATAGTGCTGCTTTCTTTTGTTCCCATCATTCTGCTTATAGTAAGCTTTATATTTTTGAAGAAGCTTTCCTTCGATCTTTGAAATACGAAAACCAAGCTTACTATCTAAATTCTTTGCATGAACACGTGGGTGAAGATCATTACTACGAATATATGTACGTGGATTTTTGATAAGATCTTTTAATAATACTTGCGTGGCGCTCACTAAAGGTTACCCTTGAATTCTGTCGTTTCTAAATAAATAAAGATTAAAAATAGACAGAACCGAATAAAGGAAGTGAACTATAGGAAACCTAATTTGAGAGAAGATACAACGACCTGTGTCTAATTACAAGTAAGTTTCTTATTTATGTATTTTATACGCAACTTTGTTTAATTGTTTCAATAACACCTGGATATAGTTTTTTGATATTAGGATTAAGAAATAAGTATTTCTTCACCCCTTCTGTTCTTTGGCAGATGATATGGGCCTCAATAAGAATCTTAATATGATGAGAGAAAGTGGCCTTATTTACACAATAATCGAAGGCCCCACAAGTAATCTCCTTGTGTCCATGCTCTTCTTCATAAGCAATTAACTGCTTTATCACACTCATGCGAATGGGATCGCCTAGTGATTTAAATATCTTATCTAATGGTATTTGTGTGCAATCATTCATAGTTAGATAAAATTCTAACAAAGGACTTGATTTTTATCAAGGGCAGGCCTATTGTTTGATAAATATCAAACTAAAGGAGTCTCGAATGAGTACGAATTTATTTACACCGGTAAAGCTTGGAAGAACTGAGCTGAAAAATAGAATTATTATGGCACCTCTAACTCGTGCTAGAGCTGGCGCTGAACGAATTCCAAATGATCTCATGGTGAAATACTATGAACAAAGAGCTGATGCAGGAATGATTCTCACTGAGGCAACGGCCATTACTCCATCGGCCGTAGGTTATGCCAACACGCCAGGAGTTTGGTCACAAGAGCAAGTTGAGGGTTGGCGTAAAATTACAAATGCAGTTCACGCTAAAGGTTCAAAGATTTTTATGCAGCTATGGCACGTGGGAAGAATCTCCCACTCTAGTTTTTTAAATGGACAAAAGCCTGTGGCCCCAAGTGCGATCAGGCCAGCAGGCCATGTTTCACTCGTTCGTCCAATCACTAACTATGAGGAGCCACGTGCTTTAACAACTGAAGAAGTTAAAGCAATTGTTAAAGACTATCGCCAGGCCTCACTCAATGCAATGGAGGCAGGCTTTGACGGTGTTGAAATACATGCAGCAAATGGCTATCTCATTGATCAATTCTTACAAGACTCAACAAATAAGAGAGACGATATATATGGAGGGAGTATTGAAAACCGTACAAGATTCTTGCTTGAAATTACAGACGAACTCATTGAAGTATGGGGCGCTGATCGCGTCGGCGTTCATCTTGCTCCTCGTTGCGATAGCCACGACATGGGTGACTCTGACCCCTTGGCACTTTTTGGCCATGTGGTAGAAGAACTTAACAAAAGAAGGATCGCATTTATTTTTACTCGCGATCCATTGGATGAAGGTAGCCTTTTTCCTAAGTTGAAAGAAAAATTTGATGGAGTCCTAATTGCCAACCAGAAATTTACTAAGGCCACTGCAGAAAAAGCACTAGAGGATAAAATAGCCGATGCCATTTCATTTGGCGTTCCTTTTATTGCAAACCCTGACCTTGTAGAGAGGCTTGCAAACGATGCTCCTTTAAATGAGCCAGTCTTTGAAACTTTTTATGGCCCCGATCATGTTGGTTATACTGATTATCCAACCTTGAAGGATTTATCATGACTCCAAAATTATCATTACTCGATTTAGTTTTTGTGAATGAAGGACAAGAGCTTAAGGATGCATTTGATAATTCAGTTCGTAGTGCACAGGCGGCAGAAAAGTACGGATACCACCGTATTTGGGTGGCCGAGCATCACAATATGCCTGCTATCGCAAGTGCTGCAACTTCCGTCGTTATTGGACATCTTGCTAGTCAAACAAAATCGATTCGTATCGGAGCGGGAGGAATTATGCTTCCCAACCACTCTCCCCTTGTTATCGCAGAACAGTTTGGAACATTAGAAGCACTCTACCCTGGTCGAATTGATCTAGGTCTTGGTCGCGCTCCAGGAACTGACCAAATGACAATACAGGCTTTAAGGACTACGGCCCAAAGTTCAAATAACTTTCCAAAGGATATAGTGGAGCTACAGCGCTATCTTTCAAAAGAAAGTGCTAATGACCCTATTGTAGCAACTCCGGGGCATGGCTCAGAAGTCCCTTTATGGATTCTTGGTTCCAGTACTTTTGGTGCCCAGCTTGCGGCCCACTTAGGACTACCATATGCCTTTGCCTCTCACTTCGCCCCCGACGCAATTCAAGAAGCATTATCACTATACCATGCAGGCTTTGAACCTTCGCCACAGCAAGAAAAACCTTATGTCATGTTAGGTGTGAATGTCATTATTGCGGACACTGATGAGGAAGCTCAATTCCTCTCTACAAGCCAAAAGCAGTCTTTTGCTAATCTTCGTCGTGGATTAAAAAAGAAGTTTCAAGCTCCATTAGAAGATATCAATTCTTATTGGAGTCATGATGAAGCAATGATGGCCAAGCATATGCTTCACTTTTCTTTTATCGGATCAAAGGAAACAGTTAAAAAAGGCCTCGATCAATTCATTGAGCGCTACCGCCCTGATGAGCTTATGGTTGTGACTTCTATCTTTGATATTGAAAAGAAAATACATTCTTTAAAATTACTTTCAGAAATAATATAGGGCCAATTAAGGCCCTAATTTTTAATCTAGATTAATAAAGCATTCGTAACGAATAGGTTTTCTATTATTAGACATGGCCGTTTTTAGAGAAGCTTTATTCTTATCAAATATCGTTCCCCAAACGAGTTCATGCCCCATAGTATTTTCATGAATAAACTTTCTTTGGATGGCCTTTGCAAGTCCTAGCCCTTTGAATTTCTTTAGTATAAGGATTTCATTGAAGTAGAAGTCATCATGGCCAAGAGTCTTGTTTTTAACAGCAGCAATCAGTCCTATACGCTCCCCTTTATAGTATGCATATTTTAAAAGATTCTGTTCTATTGACTCATTCATTAGCTCCTTACTATTGGCCTTAACGTCTTTGGCCATCTCAGGATACTCACGGTTAAACTGCTGGTAACCTTCCACATACCAATCATAGTACGAATCATCGCTAATATTAATAAGCTCTAATCCCTCTTCTTCACTCCATGGCCTAAGCTTACGAATTCTCTCTGCTAAGATGGCCATATAAATAACTCCAATCGAATCGACATCCATACGCATCGAACTATGGAAGCTTAAGAACTTCGGTGAAAAGATCTCAAAGCGATCTTTAATTAACTTATAGACTCCTAAGGCTTCACTCTTTGAAGAAAGGCAAAAATTAGGGATGAGATTTATAAAAGGTAGATTTGGATCTCGCCCGTAATGGCGGATACCGCAAATGACCTTTCTTCCGTCACCTAAGTCAATCAAAGACTCTTCATAGTCATCAACTGTTGCATTATCAACCTTAAAAAGCTTGTGCCTAGCAAGCTTTGTCTCCATACTATTTAAATCATTAAGATCGTCTAACAGATCCTCTTCGATCGAACTAAGAGCGATATCTTTACCTATCCTAAAACCCTCGAGGTTATAGGTATCCAATTCGGCCAAGGCAAAAGGCCGCATTTCACATTGTTTAAATGTCATTAAATTCCTCTTTTAATTATGAAATAATAAAAGAGCTTTTGAAGAATTTATTTTCTTGGACTCCAAGAAGCTCTAACTAAACTTACTGATGAATTTGTCATAGTTACCTCCTGGTTGATGATTATATTAAGTCTATGCTGAAAGCTTAAGACCAATAATTGAAATTAGTAATAGAACAAGAAAGAAGCTTTTGGCAAGAGATATTGGTTCATTGAAAAGTATGATCCCAAATACCGCTGCTCCTAGCGCCCCGATTCCAACCCATACACCATAGGCCGTCCCAATAGGAAGAGTTTGACTCGATTTTGCAAGTAGGAACATACTCGCTGCAAGTGTGACCAATGTAAAAATACTTGGAACAAGCTTAGTAAAACCTTGAGTATATTTTAATCCAATCGCCCAGCAAACCTCGAGAAGTCCTGCAATAACTAGAATTATCCAAGAAATAGAAGTAGACATTGTGCCTCCTACGACACCAGTTGAATGAACTCTGTTACAGATTCACTTCCAAGCTTGTGTGCAAGGTATCCTAGGACAATAGCTGTCGCTAGTGACGAAATTCTTAAATTCTTCTCTTTAGTAAGAATATGTGAAAATTTAGAAGAGAAAGTCACGAGAAAGTAAAACCACACAATAGAGAAGACACCTGCTCCTAGTCCAAATAGAAAACGGTGTTGAACGAGATCAAAGCGCGTTGAGTAACCACCAATTAAGAAGAAGGCATCAATATAAACATGTGGGTTTAAAAGCGTAAAACTTAAAGTCGTTAAAATAACTATGCGACGAGAAAGAGCAAACTTCTTATTTTCTTGAGCTTCCTTAACACCTTTAACAGAGTCAATAAGTTTCATTACTGCATAGTAAAGTAAGAACGAAGCACCTAAAAGTCCTATCCCAACTTTAAATTCAACAGTTTTTACCAACATTCCTGAGACACCAAGAACGGCCAGAAGAATGAGGGCCATATCACAGACAGAACAAATAGCTGCCGCTAAATAATGATTCTTCTTTTTTGTCCCAATATCAATAAGAAATAGGTTCTGTGCACCTAATGCTAGAATGAGACTTGCCTGCAATAAAAAACCTTGAGTAAAAAATTCCATAAAACCTGCTCCTGAGGCGTAATTTAATGCAAACCATGATATAAGTTAAATTAATCTTTTTAATTATTAATTAGTAAAACTAATGAGAGTAAATAATGATTGATTACCATGCCCTTAGGGCCTTACAGGCCGTTATTGAATATCAAAGCTTTGAGCTTGCCTCTAAGGCCATTGGGATTTCCCAATCAGCAGTAACTCAGAGAATACAAAACTTTGAATCTTTTCTAGGGACAAAATTATTGATTAGAAAGGCGCCTTATCGTGCGACAGAGAAAGGAAAGTCATACTTAAACCTACTGAGAAAAGTAACTAGCCTCGAAAATGAAATATTAGAAGACGATGACATCAAAAAGGCAAAGCCAACATTAAAAATTGCTATGAATAGAGATAGCCTCGACCTATTCTTTCACGATGTCTTAACAGACAGCAAAGTCTCACAAGTTCTGACGTTACAAATTATTGCAGATGACCAGGACAATACACTAAAGTACTTAAAGAGTGGTCAAGTGGATATGTGTATTAGTTCGGAAAAGAAACCTCTTCCCAACCATACATCAACACACCTCGGTGACATGGTCTACTCCTTAGTTTGTTCAAAAAAGTTCTACAAAGAGTACTTTAGTGAAGGTGTAAATAAGAAGACTCTCTCCGAAGCTCCGCTTGTTGTTTTTGATAAGTATGACAAGGCCCAACATACTTACTTGAAAGAAAATTTCAAGGTCGATAAGCTTACAAAGATGAATCTCATGCCATCTGTTTCAAGCTTTAAAAAAGCAATTCTTGGTGGATACGGCTATGGTCTCCTCCCCTTCATCGACATGGAAAAAGAAATGAAAAAGAGAAAGTTTGTCCAACTTAATCCATCTAAAAATTTTAGTGTTTCTCTCTTTTTACATCAATGGGAGTATCAGAGGGAGCATATTAAACTCTTTAATGAAAAGCTTATTAAGGCGGCCCAAAAGTTATAAAGATCTAATTACAAGGTTCACCAAAAATATGTCCTGTTGCAGGAGTGCCACCTTGATCACAGGTTAGCACAAGTAAGGCATTTGATGATGACCACATATCAGTACTATTTGATACACTCGTAATATCCCAGCCTGTTGCATCTACGGCCAAAACATCAGCATATCTAAACATCCACGACATTGTTGTTACACTCGATGTATCAAGTCCGGCCATATTAATTGATGAAACTCCATCAGCAAAATAGAACATCCCTGCGAAATTTGTAGCACTTGAAGTATTAAAATGTGTTAGGTCAATAACAGATAAAACAGTTTCTTTAAACATATAACTAAAAGTTGTCACAGATGAAGTATCAAAAGTTGAAATATCAAGACTCGTTAAAGAGTCCATTCCAGCAAACATATATGACATCGTCGTAACTAAAGATGTATTAAAACTTGTCAAATCAAGAGTTGTTAAAGATGGACTATCATTAAACATTCTCTCCATTTTCGTCACACTATTAGTTTCTAGACCAGAAAGATTTAAAGAAGTTAATGAGGTCATATATGCAAATGTCGCAGTCATATTAGTGACATTTGATGTATCAAGCATACTTAAGTCTAAAGTTGTAATAGTGCTCATACCACTAAACATTCGATCCATATTCTCAACAAGGGCAGTATCAAAATGGGCGACACTTAAACTTGGTAGAGCATCTAAGTTGTTAAACATATATTGCATAAATCGAACTTTAGAAGTATTAAAGCTTGAGATATTTAACGAAGTTAAACTAATATTCGATGTAAACATATAGGCCATAGTCGTTACATTGGCCGTATTAAAACTAGAAAGATCTAGTGTTGTTAGAGCTTCAAGACCAGAGAACATACTCTGCATACTTGTGACTTTTGTGGTATCAAAACTAGAGAGATTAAGACTTGTTAACTTTTCATTACTTGCAAACATTCTCTCCATCGTAGTTACATTTGCAGTATTAAATGAAGAGAGGTTCATCGAAAGCATATTTGTATTCCAATAAAACATATCCTTCATATTTGTAACTTTACTCGTATCAAAACTTGATAAGTCTAATGTTGTAAGAGAGTCCACATGGAAGAACATCCCCTCCATATTCGTTACATTTCCTGTATTAAAGCTTGATAGATTTAAAGACGTTAAGCTTTGAACATACTTAAACATCTCCTTCATATTCTTCACACTTGCAGTGTTAAAATTTGAAATATTAAGAGATGTAAGATTTCTCATCTCTTTAAACATAGCGTTCATATAAAGAGCACTAGATGTATCAAAATGAGATAGATCAAGAGAAGTCAGGTTATTAACTCCCTGAAACATACTAATGAAATTTAAAACATTACTCGTATCAAAACTAGAAATATTTAAACTAGTCAGACCACTCATATTTGAAAACATCTGCGTCATCGAATCAACATTTGAAGTATTAAATCCAGATAAATCGAGTGTTGTTAATGCACTCGCACCATTAAACATATAGGACATAGTTACGGCACTACTTGTATCAAGCCCTGTCATATCAACTGAAGTTAATGACGTATTATTCATAAAAGTATATTCAAACGACGTAATACCAGTTGACGCCGTACCTGCAACAAAAGTCGTAAGTTGATTACAATTGTAAAATGCTCGAGATAAACTTACCCAACCAACTTCACCAAGAGACTCGACTGAAATTAATTGATGCTGATTAGTATAAGCACCATTTAGAAAATCCATCCCCTCAAATGTACCAACAATTTTCACTTGATAATCACCAGCACTTGCATAAGTATGGGCCTTGTTTGTATCAGTATCAGATGTAATAGTCTGAATTGGTGTTCCATCACCCCAATCAACAGTAAAATTATAATTATAAGTTGCAACAAGTGGTAGAGTGACAACTTCATTAGTTGCTGTCGTTCTCCAAGTCGTCTTAAATGGATTAATATGCTTACCTGATAATGAAACAGCAGGAGTGACATATGTTCCATCAGAAACAGTTAAACTACCAGAGTAAGTTGTCGCGGCCGTCTCGACACCACGAACACTGATTGTACAACTAGCACCTGCTGCTAACGAAAACCCAGTACAATTATCAACAACAACTTCAAAATTACTAGTGTCTCCAGTAATAACAGGTGACTGAATTGTACCAGTTGCAATCGTGCCATTATTTGTAATCGTTAAGATTGACTCTTCACCAACTTCACCAGGCTCAATATCAAGATTACTTAAAGCACCTGGAGAGATATCAAATAGATCAACTGTATGATAATTGAAAACTTCATAGACTGTTGAGTTACCATCTGTGAGAGCAAGAGTTACGACTGTACTAGCTTTCACCCCAGCACTAGGAGTTAGCGTGACTGTACAGTTCGGGGCGGTTCCACCAATAACAATATTTGCATTATTAAGAAGAGCAGTATTACTAGAACTTCCAGTTACTGAACCCGAACAAGTTATCGTCGAATCAGCGTCACCAATAGTAAAAGGAATTGGATTTGTTGCTGTACTTATTAACGAATTTTGATCAACAATTGAAGAAATTACAGGAGGAAGGTCACATGGATGTCCTGCTGTTAATCGTATATTATCGATTGCCATATCTGAAGTATAACTACTACCTGTCACTCCTCTAAAACGTACCATCGTAGTAGTTGAACTCGGAAATGATTCGCATAAATTAATACTTTCAGAAAACCATGAATTTCCTTGATCTCCAGATTGGCTCCAAACAATACTTGGCTCCCATGTACTTCCACCGTCGAGAGAATATTCTAAATTTAACTCCCCCATTGTGGCACCATACATATGCCAATCAAATTCAATCACGTACTTATCAGTAACAGTATTGAAAACCGGACTTTCTATGACATGAGTATTATTATAATTACTCGATGACTCAATGAAAGCATAATAAGTTCCATCAGTTGGAGCACTTGGTCCTGTTCCAGAACTTGTCGTCGTATTAGAATCTACGGACCAATTTCCATCATCAGTTGCAGACTGAGTCCAAGTTGTAACCCCAGTCGAAGCAAATGTTTCATTATATGAAGGCCCAGGAAGGTCGGCCACAACGATTGCAAATATTTCGTTATCCGTTAGACTTCCATCAGAAGCGATAATCATAAATTCGTATTCACCATCTTGAGTTAAATCTGGAGTCCAATCCATAACACCTGTTGAAGCATTAAAACTTACACCCGCTAAGCTCGTACAATTTGAGCCTGATACACTACCATCAATATTAATATCGTAAGCGCATGAATAAGTTAGGGCCTGACCATCAAGATCAAAATCATCCCCACCATCTGCTGCATTGACTGTAGTAATGGCACTATTCTCTACTGCACCATTTTGATCAGAGATTGCATCTAGCACAGGAGCGGCATTAACATGATTTACAATGACACTAAAGATTTCGTCATCACTTAAGCTTCCATCACTAGCTACAATTTTAAATTCATAATTACCAGATTGAGTATAATCAGGTGTCCAATCCATTACCCCGGTCGTCGCAGAAAATGAAGTCCCTGACAAGGATGTACAAGAAGTAGCACTTGCAACAGCACCATCAACAACTGTGTCATACGTACATGTATATGAAATAGAATCCAAATCAACGTCTAAATCATCCCCTCCGTCAGCAGCATTCACGCTCGACATCGCAGAGTTTTCAGAAACAATGATATCTGCAATAGAATCTAGTGCAGGCGCACGATTTGTATTTGTAACCGTGACACTAAAAATTTCAGAGTCACTTAAACTTCCATCTGATCCAGTAATTTGAAATTCATATGAACCAGATTGATCATAATTAGGAGTCCAATTTAAAATACCTGTCGTACTATTAAAGCTAACACCAGTAAGGGCCGTACAATTTGCACCACTAACACTACCATTTACGGTAGTGTCATAAATACATGTATAAGAGATCGTATCATTGTCGTTGTCTAAGTCGTCTCCACCATCTTCAGCATTAACAGTAGTCATTGCAGAATTTTCTGCGACAGATTGATTTGAAATACTATCTAGGACAGGTGGTTGGTTGATATTATTAACAGTAATGACGAATATTTCATTATCACTTAAGCTACCATCACTTCCATTAACTTGAAATTCATAGCTTCCTGCTTGACTATAACTAGGCGTCCAATCAAGCTCCCCAGTTGAGGTATTAAATGTAGCACCTGATAAAGTCGAACAATTCGCCCCCGCGACACTTCCATCAACCGTAGTATCGAAAGTACATGAATAAGTAATTGTATCTAAATCAATATCTAAATCATCTCCGCCATCAGCTGCATTAATAGTTGTAAGAGCTGAATTCTCATTCACTGATGAATCAGAAATAATATCTAATACAGGGGCACGATTGACATTATTTACAGTAATAGAAAATATCTCCTCATCATTTAGGCTTCCATCACTTCCCATAATCTTAAACTCATACGTTCCTGACTGAGAGTAATTAGGAGTCCAATCTAAGACACCTGTTGAGGCAACAAAAGACACCCCTGTAAGTAATGAACAATCAGTTCCACTTAAAACAGATCCATTAACAGCTGTATCATACTCACAGCTATAAGAAACAGTGTCTAAATCAACATCTAAGTCGTCCCCACCATCGGCAGCATTAACAGTCGTTATCGAAGAATTTTCTGCAACTGTTTGATCGCCGATTGAATCTAAGACTGGTGCACGATTAGTATTTGTCACATTAA
Organism: Halobacteriovorax sp. GFR8; assembly: GCF_050955245.1. Lineage (NCBI taxonomy): Bacteria > Pseudomonadati > Bdellovibrionota > Bacteriovoracia > Bacteriovoracales > Halobacteriovoraceae > Halobacteriovorax > Halobacteriovorax sp. GFR8. Next base: position 2,329,298 of record NZ_JBPBLR010000002.1, read on the forward strand.
TGACAAATATTTCATCATCATCCAAAGATCCGTCACTACCAATTATTCTAAATTCATAATTTCCAGATTGCTCAAAATCAGGAGTCCAGTCAAGCTCACCTGTTGCCACATTAAAACTAACACCTGTTAATGAGGCACAGTTAGAACCAATTGAGACGCTACCATCAATAACAGTGTCATATAGACAAGAATATGTAATCGCATCAAGATCAACATCTAAATCATCTCCTGAGTCATTTGCATTAACAGTTGCCATTGAAGAATTTTCAGTAACACTAAAATCTGAAATCATATCAAGAACTGGTGCTTGGTTAACATTATTAACAGTGACAACAAATATCTCATCATCACTTAAGCTACCATCACCACCGTTTATTCTAAATTCGTAAGATCCACTCTGAGTAAAATCTGGTGTCCAATTAAGTTCACCAGTTGTTGCATTAAAAGACACCCCAGAAAGGCCAAGGCAACTAGTGCCACCGACACTTCCATCAACACTCGTATCGTAATAACAAGAGTATGTAATTGTATCTAAATCAATATCACTATCATTACCGCCATCACCAGCATCAACCGTTGTTATTGCAGAGTTCTCAGATACACTAAAATCTGAAATAGTATCGAGCACGGGTGTACGGTTCGTATTGGAAACAGTGATAGAAAAAAACTCATCATCACTCAAGCTTCCATCGCTTCCCGTAATCTTAAACTCGTAGCTTCCTTCTTGATCAAAATTAGGAGTCCAATCCAATTCACCAGAAACTGCATTAAATGACACGCCTGTTAAGGTTGTACAGCTTGATCCAGTAACACTTCCATCAATTGTTGTATCAAATGAACAAGAATAAGAAATCGTATTTGAATCAAAATCAAGATCATCCCCACCATCTCCTGCATTAACAGTTGAGATAGCACTATTCTCACTTACGACAATGTCTGAAATAGCATCTAAAACAGGAGCAACATTCACATCATTTACAACAATCGAAAAAAATTCATCATCACTAAGGCCACCATCTGTTCCCGTAATCTTGAATTCATAATCACCTGATTGAGAGTAACTTGGAGTCCAGTCAAACTCTCCAGAGTTAATATCAAACGAAACCCCAGATAAACTTGTACAGTTTGCCCCGCTAACACTTCCATCGATAATATTGTCATACATACATGTATATGAAATTGTTTCTAAATCAATATCAAGGTCATCTCCACCATCACTAGCATTAACTGTTGTCATGGCAATATTCTCAGAAATCGTAATATTTGAAATTGTATCCAGTATAGGTGTACGATTCACGTTATTAACAGTTACAATAAATAACTCTTCATCACTAAGGCTTCCATCACTAGCTGTAATCTTAAACTCATAAACTCCAGCTTGTGTAAAACTTGGAGTCCAATTAATTACACCTGTCGCTGAATCAAGATTAAGTCCGGAAAGAGTTGAACAGCTTGTCCCAGATACACTTCCATCTAAAACAGTATCAAATTCACATGAGTAAGTGATAGCCTCAAGATCAATATCAAGATCATCACCACCGTCTGAAACGTCGATAGTTGTCATTGCCACATTTTCATTAACACTAAGATTTGCAATACTATCAATGACAGGTGTACGATTGCTATTGACAACATTGATAACAAAAATCTCATCATCAACAAGGTTCCCATCAGAAGCGACAACCATGAACTCATAATTTCCGCTCTGAGAATAATTTGGTGTCCAATCGAAAACACCGGAAGAAGGATTCAGTGAAACACCAGCTATTGTTGTACAATTAATTCCAGAGTTCACACTCCCATCAATAATCATGTCATAAGTACACGTATACGTAAGTGCTTCACCTGTACTATCAAAATCATCCCCACCATCACCGGCATCAATAGTAGCAACAGGGCTTCCCTCTGCTATTGGTCCCTGATCAGCAATTGCATCTACGACAGGAGGAACAAAGCCCGAGAGAGTTCCACTAACTGTCGCGAGATCAGAGCTCTCCTTCGAGTCACTTGTATACATTGAAACGCTATAACTTCCATTATTTGAAGCAATTGGCCTAATCTCAAAAGTACAAGTTTCATTAGGCCCTAAAACGACACCTTCACAATTATCATTAATAACTTCGATATGTCCTGCATCTTCTCCAACAATAACAGGTGCCATCAATGCAGAACTTTTTATATTACCTAAATTTTTCAGCGTCAGAGTTTCACTAGGTCCCGGAGATGCTCCCCCTGAGATATTTAGATTACTAATAGAGTTCGTTGAAAGAGCTAAGATAACATTTCCAATAAAACTATTAGAGCTTCCAGAGCTTTTTCCTGAGCTTTCTTCGTTGCTCTCAGCTGTTTCACTTTCAGGAGGATTAAAAACACTTGTTACCTTTATTCCTACTTCTTCATCTTCACTTGATTTTTTTGGCGCACTATTAGAATCAGCACGAGGTGTATCAAAAAAACGAGGCTCACTTTCAAAAGAAATATCATCAAATCGAGAAGAAGTGCTTGGAGAATTTTCATTTAGAGCAGAGCTATAACTTCCCTGCTTTTGTCCAATCGAAATAAATCTCTCACCCTCGTCAATATCCATATTATCAAGCTCCAAAGTGCTCGCAACATTTCGTTCTTGTTCTTGAGCGTCTTCATTTGGAGTATCTTCAATTACGGTATTCTGTAGAGTGTCAGTACTAATCTTCTTTGCTTGATGAGAGGACCTCGATATTTTCTTTGTTAAGTCTTTCTCGGTGTCTTCTTTGATAGTCTTTGATTGATTATTATTTAATGAGAATGAGAAATAATAAGCTAAGAAAATAGCCGATGCGATAAATGAGAATTTGAATAATGTAGAATTATTTCTCAATTTAAAGATCTCCCCCACCTAAATTAAACTTTCCCAACTAAAGAAAATTTGATGTGCACCAAAAAAAATAATAACTTAAGGCTAGAAATTGAACTAACTTTATAGCTAAGTAACTAAAATTATTCACTCTCAATAAAAAGAGAGCGCCTAAATTTTAGGCCAAGTGCAATGATGAAAACCCCTAAATTATTCAACATTTATCAACTTACCTAAGGTAAATTAATTAAATAACTTATCGGCATTTATTGTTTATTTATGAATAAATTCACTTGAATTTGGAAAAGTTTTTCAGGAAGATCTAACTAACTAGAATTACTTACGACACTCGTCTAGTAATGCACGCACATCAAAACGTGCACCAAGCTTATGTAGCACAAAGAAGACCCCTCCAATCTTGCGATCAAGGAAAACGGTATGTCTTGAAGGATTACCGACAGCAACTTCTTTCATTAGTTGCGGCGCCATCTCCATTACTTTGTCCGCGACGTTTGAGTTGCCCCAGTCATAGACACCTCCTTGAAAAGGAGCAGCGATAACTTTGGCGTACTCCCAAAAGAAGTCTTCGTTTGTCTTCTTACTCTTAGATAGGTACTCCATCTCATAGAGATTTGAGAAGAATAGCTCACGGTCAAGATTTGCACAGGCCATGATTAGTGTTTGGTAACCCTTTAAAAAGTTTTCTGGTGGAGATTTTGAAGCACCAAAGTCGATTAGGCCCCAACGATTATTTGGAAGAAGAATATAATTTCCCATATGAACGTCTGTTTGAACTTTCTTAAATTGAAAAAGCTCTAAGAACATCAGTCTCATAAAGTCCTTACCTAGTTCATCTCGATCTTCTTGAGACAAGTTTAATTGGTCAATCTCTCTTAAGCTATGGCCTTCGAGATACTCCATTGTTAGTACGCGCTCATTGCTATACTCTTCTAAAACAGTAGGTACTTTGTACTGTGGGTAGTCTGATAATAGCTCACGAAACTCATTTATTGACTTGGCCTCTTCCTGGTAATTAGTTTCAAGAAAGAGCATCTCTTCAATTTCAGAATAGATTTCTTTTAAGTCCACTTCTTTTGGAATGACATTTAAAAGCTTCATTAACATCTTTAATGCCTTCACATCATTCTTTATTGCCTTGCGAACTCCCTTGTACTGAATCTTCATGGCATAATCGATTCCATTAAAGTGGGCCAGGTGAACTTGCCCAAGGCTTGCCGCTGCAATTGGCTTCTCTTCGATTTCAAGTTCTTCTAAGAATTCTTTAGGTAGTTGTTCTTTAATTTGACCCCACTCTAAATAGTAAGACTGACTCTCTAGTTGCTTTAAAACTTTTTGCGCCTCAGGAGGCAGAAATGCACTTGCATAAGTTGATAGAAGTTGCCCGGCCTTCATTAAAGAGCCCTTCATCACACCTAACTCATTTACAATGAGTTCAACATGAGGCCCAATACCCCCACTCAATTTATTTTTCAAATCTTCATTACGCTTAGACCAAACGTCTTTGCCCATCTTGAGAGCAAGTTTTGCAACTCCGACTTGTCTTGAAATGAACTTATTTTTTATTTTATTTATTTTTTTCATTGGCCTTCTTATTCTAACATTAACTAAAGGAGAAAGGATGAATTTTCGACTCAATAAATGCCAAAATGCTCTTATTATTGGAGCTGGTCATGGGATAGGATTTGGGATTGTACAGAATCTATTAGAGAATTACTCAGGTATCTTCGTTAAGGCAACTTATCGTAGAAAAGAGAGTGCATTAGATTTATTAAATCTAAAAAAAGTATTTCCTAATAATTTAGAAGTGTATCAAGTAGACCCAACTAAAGAAGATCATTTAAAGAACTTTGCCCAAGAGAATATTAATAATTCCTTCGATCTAATCATCAATAGCGTAGGCTTTCTTCACACCGAAAATATCTCCCCAGAAAAGTCTTTACGAGAGTTTGACCCCGATACCTTTCTTGAACTAATAAGAGTTAATGCCATGATCACACCCCTGTTAGCTAAGTATTTCGAAAAGAACTTAAGCAGCTCCCCTAGTCTCTTTGCTACGATATCGGCAAAAGTAGGAAGTATCGAAGATAATAAGATAGGTGGATGGTATAGTTACCGTGCTTCAAAAGCTGCTCTAAATATGCTCATCAAAAATATTGCCATTGAATTTGAAAGAAAAAGAAAGAAATGTCTTGTTCTTGCCATTCACCCTGGCACTACTAGAACTGATTTATCTGAACCCTTCATTGAAAGAACCTCTTATATAATTCACGAGACACATGAAACCGCTTCCAATATACTTAATGTTATAAATAATAGAGAACTAAATGAAACTGGAAAGTTTCTATCTTGGGACGGCGGAGAAATTCCATGGTAACGACGATAATTAAAGACACTGATTTTAAAAACTATGATGAAAGAAAGAGAATTAAATTTATTAATGCCTTATCCGGTTTTAAATCAGCGAACCTTGTAGGGACAATCAATAATGAAGGTCAAACAAATCTTTCAATCATAAGTTCCGTCGTACATCTAGGAGCCTCTCCTGCTCTTATTGGACTAGTCATTAGACCTGATATCGCCAGAAGAGATACTCTAGAAAATATTCGAGAAAACGGTTTCTTTACGATTAATCATGTTAATGAATCGATAGTCGAAAAGGCCCATCAAACAAGTGCACGATACCCTCAAGAGCAAAGCGAGTTTGATGCTTGTGGACTAACTGCAGAATTCGTTGAACACAAAGAAGAATTTCCTGCACCATTTGTACAAGAAGCAAATATAAAGATGGCGATTAAATTTGTGCGTGAGATTAAAATTGAGGAGAATGGGACTCATTTTTTAATTGGAGAAATAAAAAGTGTTCACTTACCGCAAGACTGCCTCGAAGAAGACGGTCATATCGACATCCACAAGGCGGGAACAATTTGTGTATCGGGACTAGATGCATACTTTAAGACGGCCCCTCTTGGACGTCTTAGTTATGCAAAAGCTGATCGAAAACCAAGTTGGCTGTAGAGAAAAAAAATTTCCTAGCTAGTATTGACACCATTATTTTTGCTACCATTCTTTTATCACGAGAGGTAAATCATTATTTTTTCGACCTCTAAAGAATCTTTTTTACTATTAACCGTATCAAGGAGACTTTATGTTAAAGAAAACAAAATTATGTAATTATTCAAATCCACTATTTTATGACTTCGGCATAGAATTAGGGCCCAAACAATATCAGAAAATTAGATCACGATTAGACGGCCTTATGGACCGCTGCCCTATTCATAGCCACTTTAAACTAACATTCAAGAAGCATGAGACCAATTATATTGGTCAATTAAGTATCAAATCGTTTACTAAAAACTTTCACGCAAAGAAAGTTGCTCACACGCCACTTCAAGCATTTTTACTTCTTGAAGAAGCAATCGATGAGCAATTACTAAAATGGAAAAGAGATAGATTTAGCAATAGCTTAGCAAGTAGCTTACGTCGACCACAAGTCGCGTAAATTGCTCTTTGGCAAAACTCCTGACATCTCCAGGAACCAAGAATGGTTCCTGGAACTTAGTATTCTTATTCTTTAGTACGACGAGTACGGCGGGCCTTCTTTGCCAAGATTTCAAGATAGAAAGATTCGGCTTTCTCGTTAACCATTAAATCAACATTCTTATTGATCTCTTTCTCGTGAATCTCTTTAGCAGTCTCTTGCGAAGTACCAATGCGACAGTCAAAGTCCCAAAAGTCCGCACCTTCAGGAAGTTCCTTCTTGCGCTCTCTTTTAATATACTTCTTAACTTCAAATTTTATCTTATCCGCAACTCTCTCTGGTGCGCGCTTTTCGTCTACTAAATTAAACGTCTTCTTCACTTCTATCTCACTTTTTTAAACTAATAGGAGCTTTTAGCATGGAATAACTCGGAAAACACTCTATTAATGATCACTAAGTTAACTTTACTTAAATAAAGTGTGGGAATAGAATAATACTATGAAGAAAAAGACCATCGCCCTTGTGGCCCACGACAGTAGAAAGAATGACCTTATCCAATGGACTTTGGAACACAAAGACAAACTTACCAAGTACAATATTTGTGCTACAGGGACGACAGGAAGACTCTTAGAGGAAAAGCTAGGAATCAATATTCATAAATACTTAAGTGGTCCAATCGGTGGGGACTTTCAAATAGGTACAGCTATTGTTGAAGGCAGTGTAGATATGCTGATCTTTTTTTGGGACCCATTGGAATCCATGGCACACGATCCAGATATTAAGGCCTTATTAAGAATTGCAACACTTTATAATATTCCCATGGCATGTAATCAAACAAGCGCTGACTATTTCATTAATTCAAGCTTAATGGACATAGAGTACGAGCGTAAGCTTTCCGTACTTAATCATTATAATCAAGCACGAAAAGATATTAATTAAAAAAGTCCATATACACTTTAAACCAAGGTGTCTCTCCATATCGTTCGACGACCTTATCAAAGAAGACTTCAACACCTTCTTCCGTAAGGCCCATTTGATCATATGAGAGTTGCTCATAAAGATTCATGATAAGACTTGGCGAAAAAAAGTCCATAAGCTTTTCAAGGTAGGCCAAACCTTGCTGTGGATTTCGTGTTAAGAGATAGTCATAAATTGATAATCGTTTTATATCACAGGCTTCCGGTGAGCGTTTTTGAATACTAAGCCCATTGTCAAAGTGATGCCACTGCGGACTCTTGTCATTAACAGTGCGTATACAAAGAGTCACAGTAGGATTCTGTTCATGAAGAACACGATGAGAGAACTCAAGTCCTCTTTTGATTTCACGAATATCTCCCTTAACAAGAGTTTCATCTACAATACACTCTATTTGACTTGTGTAAATATCAGGGAAGAACTCTTCTTTCTTATGAACTTTAAAAACTTCATGTCTTGACTCTCCTGCTACGACTTGAAAAGCGCCACAGAATGAATGAGAGTGAATAGAAGTATCTAGAGTCTGCCAAAAATAAAGATCAACGACAAAGTGACCATTATTAAAGATTGTAACAGGAGGCTGACCGAAGCCATTATAAACATTTACTTGTTCAGGCAGAGTTACTTGCTCTAAACTCCACTGCGCGATAAATGACTCCAACTCTTCAAGTTCAAAATCAAATTTCGATTCTATGAGAAAGTCAGTACACACTTTCGAAAAGTCTTCAGCTACAGGATTTAGAGCTTCGATCTCTTTTCCGATATTTAAAAGGTCTTTAATATTCATTTTTCTTCTCACTATTTCTAAATACGTGTAAAACTACACTTTCTCGACTTTTTAAAATATTGACCTTCTCGGCTACGTCCACTGTAGACTCGTAAATAGTCCATTTCGTCACCTTCTACTTTAAGTACTCCTAGCCCCTGAGCATTAGAAGTCTGATTGCGATCCTTCATCCATTGGATACGGTCAACATTAAAATAGAGGCTTTTCCTATCGGCTCCCCAGTAAAGATTATGAACATTAAATGTCTTTTCAAATTTATTCTCATACTGTTCACTATAAGGCTTACCTATTTTATAATCCATTCCGTAGAAATTGATATGCTCACAACTCTGCTGTCGTACATGTAATTTTTCAATCTTCACTGTACCATCGCGATCACACATTCCTTCCCAAGTACCGGCAAGATCTGGACAACTTGCCCATGTTGAAAGTGTAAGTAAACAAAGTGCTGTCGATTTTAGCTTGAGATGAGTCATAAGGCTTCCTTAAGTATATTTAAGTTCATTTATAGATAAGTTTAGCTGGTTTTTCTCTATAATGGAAAGTGGAGTTTATCATGCTGGCCCTACTAACGTTAACGATCATACTATTTACATCTATTACCGTTGTTAAAGTAGCAACTAAGATCTTAGTTTTAACTGGCCTAAGTGACGAAGTTGCAAGATTTCAAGCAAAGTCCGCCCTCACAGGAACAGGGTATACAACTAGTGAGTCAGAAAGTCTTGTTAACCACCCTCTAAGAAGACGCGTTCTCAGCTTCCTAATGACAATTAGTAATGTTGGAATTATCTCCGTCATCTCAACGGCCATCTTATCATTTGTGAATATCGATACGACTGCTCAAGGACTTAGCCGATTCGCTATCGCAGTCACTCTATTTTCAATAATAATCTATGTAACTCAGAGTAGTTTTTTTAATAAATGGCTAAATAAAAAACTAAAAAAATATCTTGGGAAGCTCTCAGATGTCGAACTCGTGGATTACGCAAATTTACTTCACATAGGAGATCGCTTTGGCATTGGTGAGGTTTATGTCTCTGATAAGCACTGGTTTGCCAATAAGAATGTTCGAGAACTCTCTCTACCAAGAGAGGGCCTTATCGTCCTAGGTGTTCAAGTTGCAAATGGTGAGTACCTCGGGCTTCCCTCAAAAGACTATGTCATCACACCAGGAGATACTGCTATTCTTTATGGGAGAGCGGATATGTTAAGTGAAATTAGCACCAGAACTGCTGATATTGGAGATAATGAGAGAAAAGAGGCCATCGAAAAGTTGGCCGGAATAAAAAAAGAAGAAAAAGAAAAAGAAGAAGAAATTGTTGAAACAAGAGAGGCCAGCTAGTATTCTCTGCCATCTGGTCTCATTGAAGTTAGAATATCAAAGTAGCTCAAAACAAAGATCAAGAAACCAAAACTCCATAAAGCCGCCGCAATATACAAGCTAGAGAAATAGTACTCTGACGTAACCATAGGAGTTATAGAACGTGTTAAGGCACCTATAATAATTAATAAGTAAGAAAGCTTCGTCCATGAGTCTGCAATAATTTTTCTGCCAGTATGCCCCAGAGAAACACGAGTCATTATCCCAATGGACACGGTGGCCAAGCCTCCGGCCAATAGCATATGCAATGCTGCATTTGTCTGATTAATACGCGTGTAGAAAATCCCAATTAATCTTAAGACCAGCTCAATATTAATAAATCCAATACCAACATGAAGAATAAAAAGTATTGGAATACTTGTAGTTAACATAGGTCGCCACAGAAGCTGTCTGAAGAGGTTTGAGATAATTGCAATAGTAAGGATTAAAATATACGCCACTGATGGGTTCATTAAATTCCAAAATAATGAAAGAATTAGAACAGATCCTAAGCTTAAGATATTAAGCCACTTAGGAATATCAATCTTAGTCTCAGGGATTTTGCTTCTCGTAAAAAATGGAATCACTCTGCCTGCTATCAATAAAATAATGAAGCGAATTAGGCCAATCGCAACATCCCTTCCGTAATCTGAAATAGTCGCTTCAGAATATAGATTCCCCCAAGTATGTAAAAAACTAGAAACAGTGAACCCCAATAATATCGGGATAAAGACATATTTTTGTTTTGGAAAATTCTGTAACTTTCTAAAAAGCATAATTAGAAGAGCTGGAAAGAAAAGATTTAAAGTTATTAGTAATACAGTTTCTGTTAGAGGTAAGAAATATGAGAAGCGCTCTATAAGCCACAACAGGAGTAATATGACGAGGGCCTTTCCTTGGTATGGCCTTGAGCCCGTCCAATTGGCACTGGCAGTGAGTAGAAATCCGGCAATTAAAGCACCTGTAAATCCAAAAAGCATTTCGTGAGAATGCCAAAAGAGAGAACTTAAATTTAAGACAGGAACTTCAAAATGCCCCAGATAAGTAAGAACCCAAATAATGGGGTTAAGTGCCGCAATTAATCCGGCCATAATAAAGAATGGCCTAAAACTAATTGAAAATAATGACTTAAACCCCATCAACTCTCTCTGCCTACTTAAGAAGTACGTCGGCCCTAGTCGACTCAGCAATTGCTGCTGCTTCTTGTATTAGCTCATCTGCCACACCCAGCTCTTGTAAAGTAGCACCAAGGTTTTCAACAACGGCATCAAAGTGCTCATCATTTAATCCTTGGGCAACTAGGGCCTCGTGTGCTTCTCTCATTCCCTTTCCGTCATATGTATTTGGGCCACCAAAAGCATATGTTAAGAACATGATCTGCTTTCTTCTTTGTGCGGCCATATCGATCCCCTCAAAGAAGTGCTTAATACGTGTATCTGCTAAAACTTTATTATAAAAAACATCAACTGCTGCATTAACAGCGTCTCTACCACCTATTCTTTCAAATAACTTTGACATACTATCTCCTTAATATATATCCAAAATACATATTATGTATGCTAGACTTAAATGGTATTAAAGTAAACAGGAAATTAATATGCGTTTGGCCAGTTTTACAGATTACAGTCTAAGAGTTCTTATATATATCGCCACAAAGGGCGATGAGCGCTCTACTGTGGGTGAAATTGCCGATAAGTATAAGATATCTCGTAACCACTTAGTAAAGGTTGTTCATAATCTTTCAACAATGGGAATCATTGACTCGTATAAAGGAAAAGGTGGAGGTATCACCCTCTCTAGCGCTCCAGATGAAATCGTCATTGGAAACTTAATACGTGAACTTGAGGAAGACTCTCCCCTTGTTGAGTGTTTTGGAAGTGCGGGAAACTGTATTATTAGTCCAGCGTGTAAATTAAAGAGTGCTCTTATAATCGCTCAAAATCAATTCTACGAAACATTGAATGCCTATACTCTGGCAGACCTACTCACTAACAAGAATAAGCTAGAAAATATCTTTAAAGAGGACAATTAGAATCTAAAAGTCCCCTGATATTCTTTTGAAATTTTCTAATCACCTTAATTTGATTATCAAGTTGAGTCAGTTTATCTTCTAGCTGCTTTCTCAGTCGCCCATTAGGTTTTCTTGTTGCTAGAACTTTTGCCATCGACTTAATTTCAGCAAGAGAGAATCCCAACTCCTTTGCCTGAACAATAAGTTTTAGTAGATCAACGGCCTCTTCAGGGTACACTCGGTAGCCATTATCACTTCTTCTAGGAACTAATAACTCTACCTTTTCATAATAGCGTATTGCTGATGAAGGTATCCCTGTTTGCTTAGATAAATCACCTATTTTCATTTTTTCTCTCCAGCACTTGACCTTAAAGTATAGTTTAAGGTTTATACTAGTCTAAACTGATAACAAAAAGGAAAACAAGTGAAATCTCTGATCACTCTTCTATTTACACTTAGTATCTTTGCAGCAAGCGAAGGTCCTCGATTTTCTATTATTCAAACAGGTACAGCAAAAACACTTGAGGCCTTAATATATGAGAAAGGCAGTCTCTTTAAAACAATGATGGTTAACCACGCAGGTTTTCTAATTGAAAACAAGGGAAGGTACATTCTATTTGAGACAGGTTTAGGAGATGAAGTTGATCAACAATTTGACGAAGACATGTCTTGGTGGGCAAGGCCACTCTTTGCCTATGAAAAGCTTGACTCAATAAAGGTACAACTAAAAGATATGTATAAAATTGAAAATATCATCTTATCTCATGCTCACTGGGATCACGCCAGTGGCCTTGTTGATTATCCATATATCACAACACTAGTAAGCCCAGAAGAAATGGAAGAAGTTAAGCACCCTATTGCCAATCGAACATTTCCTTCACAATTTAAAAGAACAAAGACAAAACCATTCAAATGGAGGCAAGAAAGATATCTAGGGTTTAATAAGTACCATGACGTCTTTGGGGATAAAAAAGTTATCGTTGTTCCATTATTTGGGCACACTCATGGTTCTCTTGGCCTCATTCTAAATGGAGCACATAAGAAATACTTCTTTGTTGGTGATGCTATCTGGACAACAAGGCAACTCTCCCCAATTCAAAATAAGCCATTCATTTCATCTAAGCTTGTTGATACAGACAAAGAAGTGGCACAAAAGAAAATTAAAGTTGTGAAAGATATGCAAGAAAAAGGTTTTATTATTATTCCAACACATGACTACTACGTGCATGAGTCACTTGGTTACTATCCAAAGTGGAACTAACCTTTATTCTTTCATTGTTGGCAGCTTTAAACCAAATTTTATGGCCCCGTACCTGAGAACAAAAGTACTTATGATTACGATTATTGCAGGGAAAATTGGCTCTAGATCGACGTCAGATAATAAAATAAAAACGAGAGATGAAATTGCCGCCACAGTTGCATACAGCTCTTTTTGGTAGAGTATTGAAAGTTCCCCACTAAAGGCAGAACGTAAGATTCCACCTAAAACAGCAGTAATGACACCCATTAGAAGAGCAGTCTCATTATTAAACCCAAGTAATAATGTCTTTTGAGTACCGATGACAACAAAGAAGCCAAGTCCTAGTGTATCAAGGAAGAGTAAGAGAGAGCTCTGGCGTTCATAGAATCTTCTCATAAAGAAAGTTGAGAGTGTCGCAATGATAATTATATAGAGGTAAGACGTATTTTGCGTCCAGAAAACAGGTTCATCAATAATAAGGTCACGAACTGTCCCGCCACCTACTGCAGTTAGAAATGCTAAGAATAGCATTCCAAAGAGATCAAGTTTGGACTTGCCTCCTACAGATGCTCCAGTGACAGCAAATGCAAATGTTCCGAGATAATCAATATAGATAAATTCATTCATTCTAACTTCCTTAGATGGAGTTTAACATAAATTTCAAGAAATTTTACTTTTAGAATTAACCAATGACATCTGTTTATCCCCTTATAATTAAGGATAGAAAACTTTTAACCATGGAAGTGTTAAATGATTATTTTTTTCATCTGCCTTGCGATGCTGGCCCTCGCTTATATCTTTTATAGTCCCTTTGTCGAGAAACAAGCAGGAATTGATCCAAGCAAGGATACCCCCGTGACAAAATTCGAAGATGGAGTTGACTACGTTGAGGTCTCACCAACCAAGGCCTTTCTCATTCAATTCTTAAATATTGCTGGAGTGGGGCCAATTTTTGGACCAATCCTTGGAGCAATCTACGGCCCAATTGCACTCGTGTGGATCGTGCTTGGAAATATTATAGGAGGCTCTGTTCATGATTTCTACTCGGGAGTTCTAAGCATCAAGGAAGATGGTAAGAGCTTACCTGAAATTGCTGGTCACTACCTAAATCAATACTTCAAGGCAATCATGTTACTCTTTACAGCAATGCTCCTCTTCTTTGTTGGTGTAGTCTTTATTATGAGTCCTGCCGGTTTAATTAGTAACCTTGATGCCTTTAAAGATACAATGTTTGCAAGTAATAATTTTTGGGTTCTAGTTATTCTTGCCTATTACCTTCTTGCAACTCTTCTTCCAATCGATAAAATCATTACAAAATTCTACCCACTCTTTGGTCTCTTAATGGTTGTCATGACTGTCTTAGTGGCCATTTCTTTAATACTTCATGCACCAATGCTGCCTAAGATAGAAAATGTCTTTGCCTACTTTTCACATTCTCATATGAACTATGAATTATTAAATCGCGACCCTAATGGGCCTCCCGTGTGGCCACTACTATTTGTTACGATCACTTGTGGTGCCATTAGTGGTTTTCATTCAACGCAAGCTCCAATCATTGCGAGATGTCTTAAAAATGAAAAGTATGTAAGGCCCGTTTACTATGGTGCTATGTTAGCAGAAGGTGTTGTTGCATGTGTTTGGGCCCTAGCAGGGATCTCGGCATTCCCAGAAGGATATGTTCAATTAAAGGCAGTCATCGCCCAAGGAGGGCCAGGCCTAGTGGTAAAACAAATCTCTTCAACTTATCTAGGAGCACTTGGTGGAGTTATGGCGGTTCTTGCAGTAGCGATCTTTCCAATAACTTCTGGAGATACGGCCTTTCGATCACTAAGGCTTACGATCATTGATGCATTTAATATCCACCAAAGTATAAAAAATCGACTCTTTGTCTCGATCCCGATTCTAACCATCGCCTACTTTATGACAAAGATCGATTTCTCTCTAATTTGGCGATACTTTGCATTTTCAAATATGCTCTTATCAACGAGTGTGCTCTGGCTAGCAACAAAGTATCTTTTTGATCGCAAGGCGATCCATTGGGTTGTAAGCCTTCCAGCTATTGTCGGGACAGCAGTTACAATATCATATATCCTAACTGCTCCTATCGGTGTGAATCTTTCAAAAGAACAAGCGCAACCGATCGGTGCATTAGTGGGATTACTATGTTTAATTTTACTCGTAGTTTTTCATCGCAAGCGATACGCGTTTAACTAGCTTTTCTCAAGTGAAGAGAATCCATATTTCTTTTATCGACAGTTAGCTCAAAGATATCTGGACGAGAGTAATGCCCACCGATATCTAAAGAGCGTCTTGCATCGATAACTTCTTCGAGATCGTACTCAGCATAGAGAATTGCTTTTTCACGTGATAATGGCCCTGCAACAGCACTGCCAAAAGGTCTAAATAAAACCGCATCGCCATCTGATAACCAGTCATCTGGCTCCGGAAAAATATCGTCTTTAAATGGTATATCATCTGGAATATCACGGCACTGAATTGCAGTAGAACATCCAGCGACCCAACAACCACCTTCTCGAGCAATATGCCTTAAGGTTCCTACCCAAGACTCTCCACAGTCCCAGGTTGGTGCCAAGTAAACTTCTACTCCTTGTGCATATAAACTGAAGCGTGAAAGTGGCATATAATTTTCCCAGCAAATTAGCGTTCCAATTTTTCCAGCGGGTGTATCAACAACATTTAACCCACGAGCATCTCCCCACCCCCAGACCATGCGTTCAGGATTTGTTGGGATAAGCTTACGATGGTTATTAAGAATTTTTCCATCTGGCCCAATAATGGCATAAGAATTAAAAAGAGTTGAGCCGCTAGCTTCTGCATTAATCTCGTTGAAGCCAATTGCGACTGTCACATTTTCTTTCTTAGCTGTCTCTTGAATTTCAGAAAGTTGTCCCTTGGAAAGGTCAACAGAGTTCTTAAAAAGAAGGTGGTGTAATTCTTTAGACATTCCAATATCACCACCTGGTCTTAACCTCCAAACCCATGAAGGATAACCAGGTAAGTAGGCTTCAGGAAACATTACTAAGTCAGCACCATTTCCTGCGGCTTCAGAAATTGAGTCACAGGCCCGTTCTATTGTTTTAGATAAGTTTAAAAATACTGGTGGAAGCTGAACGATTGCAATCTTTTTCACATCGATCTCCTTAAGTCAGCACCTCTCAGAGTATTTTCATTTAAGCATAAATTTGAATCGAAAAGTATTTAACTCTTTCTTATTTTCCGAAGAATTCACTACGGTATTCTTTGATTCCGGCTTCATCCTTTTTATGACAATCTTTAGACGACGCTTGTTTACTAACCTTTTCTTTTTTTACTTCTTGAATCTTTGCTTCAGATGCAACAGCTGTCATTGATAAAAGAACACAAATACCTAAGATAAGTTTTCTCATAATTAATCCCTTGTTTAGTTTTTTTCAAATTTAACACTAGGGATTGTTGAAATATAGGCACCAAACAAAGAATTCACACTTATGTTAATAGTTTTAACAATAGTGTCTAAAGTCAATAAATCTATTATCGGTAAGAAAAACTTAGATATAAAAAGGGCCATAAAAGGCCCTTATGTTTTACAATTTAAGACTATTATAAACCTCTACGCGGCCATAATTTTTTCAATCTCACTATCAGGTAAGTTTCCTAGGTCTTTATTTAAATAGTTACTCACATGCTTATTTAAATTGCTATTCAGGTTATTTCGAATAACTCCTAAGAATGAATTTTCAGCAACAATAACTAAATCATCAAAGTTGTTCTTATTATGATTTTGATTGAGGAATTGATTTATTTCTTTTGCAAATAATTCCTCACGATGCTTCTTATTCGTTTTTTTCGGAGTAAATGATTGATACCCATGGCCGTTACTATTTGCCATTGATCCATGTCGATCAGAGTCGACCTCCCCTTCTTTAAGCTTGACTTTTGGGTTCTCAAGAGACTTGATTAATTTTAGTGTATTTCTTTTTTTACGCTCATAAATACGCGCATTAGACTTACTTGCGACAACAACCCATGATCGATGCATATCTACCTCCAAGAGATATTTTTTTTATCATCACTCTATTCCAAAAAAAACTCCAACAAATAAATAGTAAAAATTTCTTATCAGCAACCAGATGAACACTGTGTATTTTCTTCTCTAATTCCTTTTTTCTTATAAAGAACTAAAAATATGTTAAAAATAATGAATGAAAAATGAAACCAAAGAACTACATCAAAGAAATCTTCACAATAAGGGCTATGACTTCAAGGCCTTAATAGAGTCATTCCCTTCCCTGGCAAGTTTTGTAAAAGAGAACCAGTATGGTAATCAGAGTGTAAACTTCTCTGATGCAGGAGCTGTTCTGTGTTTAAACCAGGCACTATTAGCACATTACTACAAAGTAGAAAATTGGAGTGTCCCCCAAGGAAACCTCGTACCACCCATACCAGGACGTGTAGACTATATTCACTATATAGCAGATCTACTTGCCCAAGAAAATAATGGAAAAATTCCTGTAGGTCCAAAGATAAAGGGGCTTGATATTGGTACAGGGACAAGTTGCATCTATCCTATTCTTGGTAATAGTATCTATGGTTGGAAGTTTGTTGGCAGTGACATCAGCTCGCAGGCCATCAATCATGCAAACTCAATGCTTAAGTCTAATGCAAGCTTAAAGAAGAATATTAAGGCACGCTTTCAAAAATCTCCAAATCATATCTTTATTGATCTGATTAAGAATGATGAAAAATTCGATTTTACAATGTGTAATCCACCTTTCTACTCATCACAAGAAGAAGCCGATAAAGAAAGAGCAACAAAGCTTAAGAACTTAAATGCGAATAAAGTAAAGAAAGGACATAAACCTTCAGCTAAATCGAATTTTGGTGGCGTTAAGAATGAACTTTGGTGTGAAGGTGGTGAAAGGGCCTTTGTGACAAATATGATTCAAGAGAGTATTGAGTTTAAAGATCAGTGTCGTTGGTTTACAACCCTTATTTCTCAAAAAGAAAATCTTCTTGAACTAGAGAAAGAGCTTAAGAAACAAAGAGTAAGCGATAGTCGAGTAATTGAGATGAATCATGGAAATAAGATAGCGCATATACTTGCTTGGCGCTTTTAATTGAAAGTCCATACCTCGACCTTAGGGAAATCAAGGTATGGACATATGAAATTAAAGAAGAATGATTGTATGAACAGCACCTTCTCTAACAACTTCAAATTCAAACATTTCTAGAGCTAGAGCTTTACGATCAGATCTCTTAGCGTTTTTAAGAAGTTCTACATCAGAGCTTGATAATTCGTCTAGAGAGATATTGAAAGCTACGAACTCATTTCTTTTTCCATTATTTACTTCACCGTGACGATCAGCTGTACCAAATGGCTTGAAGCTTAGAACAACTTGAGCAACTTCAACTTTTGAAAGTGTTACTTCTTTACAAAGACCTGTTTGAGCTCTATCTCTAACTGGACCATTTGAGTTACAGTTAGTAACAACAACATTTTTAGACTTTACAACTTCAGTAATTTTGAAATCAAATACGTTTACGTTTACAGTTCTAGATGACTCAACATTTTTCTCAGTTGCGAATACATCGTATGAGATAGTTTTTGCTTGAGTTGAAAGTCCTGCGATTAGTGTAAGTGCGATTAATAAGTTTTTCATAAATCCTCCAAGAATTGGTTAGCAATGTTTTCTATGGAGGTAATTTGAACTAAGCACGACAAAAAATATATATTCTTCAAATTTTGTCCAAATTTTCAAAGACATTTGTCCAATAACCTAATTTCAGGGCCCTAGAGCGGACAAATCTCAGAATTTTGTCCAAATTTTTCATAGTTTTACAACAATTATTGATTAAATGAATAGTGAACGATAGTTATACATCCATGCAAAATAGCATTTCTGCTTCCCATTCAAAGCTTGGCCTTAGGGCACAAGTACAGGCCGATATTAATCGCTACCTTGTAAACTTCAAGGATCCAAAGATTGGTCAAAGGAAGCTAGCCGAAAGTGCAGATATTCATCCAAAGACAATCCAAAGAATTTGTCGCCAGGAAAATACGCCTGGGCATATTACAATTCTTAAAATTTACCGTGTCCTTCTTGGAGAGAGTAATACATCTAAGCTACTTCCCCTACTCCCGAATGCAATTAAAGAAGTTGTATTAAAAGATGGAATTGATTTACCTGAGACTGACATTGATTACTCAGCAGTTATCAAAAGTGAAATTTTAAAGAATGCAGTCTTTTGCGAGATCTATTTTTTAATTGATACAGCACCTGTTACACGTGATCTAATTATGTTCAAATACGGAGAGCATGGACTTCATATTCTCGACAATATGTTCTCTCTTAACGCAATTAAATACCTAGATGATGGTGCCATCACTCTTGGGACTTCCAGAGTTCAGCTCGATGCTGAAATCATTAAGAAGGCAGGACTGACTTTATCAGAGAAGTACTCTAAGCATCAAAATTGTGAAGTCACTGGTGATAATTTCATCGGACTTTATGTTGAGTCTCTTCCAGAGGAGGCCTACCAGATGTGGCTAGAAATTGATAAAGAAGCATTTATTAAGAAAGCTGAAATAGCTAAACAGTATCGAACTAATGTTAAAGGCAAGAGAGTCTTTACCTATATGACAACTGATACATTTACAAAGAGTGAATTATGAAATTTTTAAAGTGGATCATATTATCATCTTTAGCAGCTAGTATTCTCGCTGGAGGAGACTATGGCGGCGGTCCAAAGGTTGTGGCATTAAATAAACTCGACCACTCTGTCCATCTTGGTGATATTAAGCTGACAAAAGATAATGAAAAAGTCGAACTTACAGTTATTTATCAAAAACGAGTTATGAAATTTGACCCTTTCCTAGGAGAAAGAGACGCACAAAAACTTAAGTACGGTAAGTATGCAGAGGCAAGAGTCAAATACGATAAAGAACTATTTAACCAAGACTTAATTGATGAATTAAGTGACCGTGGACCTATTACGATCTTTAGATCAAAGTACAGAAAGCTAGTTAATGAATACTTCACGATTGATGAAGTAACAGATCAAGTTAATATTGATTCAGATAAAAGATATTTTGAAGTAAACATAAAATAATAAAGAAAGCTTAGAGCTCAGTATATTTCTTTGCTGAGCCCTTCGCTTTTTCAATTGGATATTTCTTCGCATTCTTTTGCATCTTTCTAAGAGTAACTTCTTCAATATCAATATCGGCCTTAATGGCAATTCTCATAAGATAAACAAAGATATCAGCAACTTCATCTTCAAGCTTCTCTTTAAGGCTTGGGTTAGAAGCAATATCATTTGACTCACTTTCTTTTAGCCATTGAAAGATTTCAACAAGCTCTGAAGTTTCCACACTAAGTGCCATTGCCAAGTTCTTAATCGAGTGAAATTGATCCCAGTCTCTCTCACTAATAAATTTACTTACTTCAGAGTTAATCTTTTCAACATTAATCGATTTCATATAGGCCTTTTCATCAAGTCTTCTATTCGATTATAGTAATTTTCCCATTAACAAAGCAAGAAAATGTCGATTTCACTGTAACGTCACCACGACACCCACCAGGAAACGGTGATTCACTGTGAACAACAACCTCAAGGTCATTACTATGGATGCGACTAAGTTCTCCATTTAGGCCATCGCACCACTTCTGGGCGTCATGAAGAATCATATCGACAGCTCCATTAAGTGCTCCAATACTATCTGTGTAACAAGCGTAGTTTTGAATCTCAAAGTCTTTACGAGCGATACTCCCATCTCCTGCTAGCAAGCTTGCAGACGTAAAAATAGTAAGTGCGATTAATAGAAAATTCTTCATTTCTCCTCCCTTTGGTTGAAAGTAAGATAGAAAATCATATTTAATAAATACAATAAATTTATGAGTGATAATTAATAAGATAATTTTATGACCAAGAGATATCTTAATTAAGTAGCTGATAATACAAGTTAAAGTTAATCATCTTAACCATATTAAGTTTTACACAGATCAAATACCCCTTATAATTAAACCAATACCTTAAGGAGAAGTTATGAAAAGAAAGTACGTAGACCACTATAGTAATTTCGACATTAAAGAGTTCAATAAATTCTTTGACGGAGATATCAACAACTCAATCAATGCAGCAGTCGAGTGTTGTGACCGCTATGCGGATACTGATAAGGTCGCCCTTTATTGGGAGGGAGCAAATGGTGAAGAGGAAGTCATCACTTTTAAAAAGTTAAAAGATGAAACCTCAAGGCTTGCAAACTTTCTTGTCGCTCAAGGAGTTAAACCAGGAGAAGTGATTTCAGGACTTCTCCCTCGAACACCGGAGCTACTTTATACTATCCTAGGCGCATGGAAAGCAGGCGTTGTCTATCAACCTCTCTTTACGGCCTTTGGACCGAAAGCAATTGAACAAAGACTAAACTCAAGTCAGGCCAAGATTGTTTTTACTGATGATACGAACCGTTCAAAACTAGATGAGCTTCCAATGAAGCCTAAGAAATGTGTTTTGGTTCGTTCTGCTGATTACCAATTAGCACAAGATGATTTTGACTTTCATAAGGCCATGGCAGAGCAAAGTGTGGACTTCGCCCCAGTCATGAGAAAAGGTGAAGAAATATTTTGTCTCCTTTCAACTTCTGGAACAACAGGACTTCCTAAGGCCGTGCCGGTTCCACTCTTTGCCCTATCTTCATTTAAGCAATATATGGATCTCGCAGTTGATTTAAAACCAACAGATCGCTTCTGGAACCTCGCCGATCCAGGCTGGGCCTACGGACTATACTATTCAGTTATTGGTCCACTCGTTAATGGAAATGCCCTACTCTTCTATGAAGGTGGCTTTAGTGCAGAAAGTACAGTGCGTGTGATTCAAAAGTATAAAATAACTAATTTAGCAGGCTCACCTACGGCCTTTAGACTCTTAATAGGAAATGGTGAAGAAGTCTCTAAGGCCATTAAAGGACAGCTTAGAGTTGTCAGCAGTGCAGGAGAACCACTAAACCCAGAGGTTATTAATTGGTTTAAGAATAAACTCGATGTTGTGATCAACGATCACTACGGACAAACCGAAACAGGGATGACCGTTAATAACCACCATGAATTAGAACATGAAATAAAACCGGGAAGTATGGGTTATGCCATGCCTGGTTATAAAGTAGTCATCCTTGATGAGAGTGGAAAAATCGCTCCACCTAATACGCCAGGAGTTATTGCTGTTGATATCGCAAACTCTCCTATCATGTGGTTTAAGGGCTACCTAAAGGCCGAAACCCCGGCCATCGCCAATGGTTTCTATACGACTGGTGATACGGCCGAACAAACTGAAGATGGACGCATTACTTATGTAGGACGCAATGATGATGTCATTACTTCTTCAGGGTATAGAATTGGCCCATTTGATGTTGAGAGTGTCCTCCTAGAACACCCTTGTGTGCTAGAAACGGCGGTTATTGGAAAGCCTGACCCAGAAAGAACTGAAATCGTAAAAGCATTTGTGGTTTTAAATAAAGGCTTTGAGGCCACGAAAGAATTAAAAGAAGAACTTAGCTTATTTGTGAAGAAAGGACTAGCGGCACACGCCTACCCACGTGAAATTGAGTTCATTGACGAACTACCAAAAACTCCAAGTGGGAAGGTTCAACGCTTTCTCTTAAAAAATCGAGAAGCTTAAAATTTTATATTTGTGACTGGGCAGACAAATTCCTCAAGACGTTTCTTGTAGTCTGCCTCAAAGTCTTCGCGAGAAACTTTTGCAAGCTCACTAAATTCAGACTTCTTCATTTCAGCGACAAGGTCAAATGGTAGATACATCTCAAGAGCAGCGAGGCCCCCATCAATTGAATCCACAAGATTCTTGTATCCACGAATATAGCCAAAGGCTTCATCTTGTCTCTTATATCCGTCGTAGAATGCAGTTACGATCTCTGCCTTCTCTTCCATTGAAAGAAGATCACTCTCACCTAGAACTTTCCCCCAATCGTCCATAAAAGGACCTACAGGAATTAAGAACTTCGAAGACTTTCTTAGACACTTCGGTTGTCTCATGGACATATGACGATGATTCTCTTTTGAAGAGAATTCCTTATTCACCTTCCCTGTATACACAAGAATCGGGTCGTAGTTTTCATTTAATTGATGACCTAGTTTGAAGATACGCTTGTAGAAAGCATCTTCAGGGTCCATATTCCACTGAACCATCACGCGATCAAGATCCCCAAAATTATGGGCCATTAGAGGAGCCGCTCTTAGAAAATTGATATGATCCCTTTCCTCACGAAGCTTTTGCATAATAAGCTCTTCTTTCTTGATCTCTTCTAAAATGACATCTGCCATTTCCTGCGCAAGTTCAGTTTTACGATTCTTAACAAGAGCACAGTAAGCACCAATGGCAACACTTAACCATGTTCCTTCGTGCGTACTCATGACCGTATTATTGTCGTTATTATAAGCCTTACGACTCGTGACCTGAGAGTAATCCCAAGACCAAGACTCAATTGTCAGACGGGCCATCTTCTCGATATGCTTAGAGATATGGCCATGCTTCCACAAAGACTCTCTGATCTGATTGTCGACATCTGTTGGAACAAAAGTTCCCGCTGTTGCCCAGTGAGCACTGATACAAATATGAAAGTACTCAGCTAGATTGATATTATTTAGTTGCTTTAAATTCTTCTTGTAAAACCTTAGCTTCTCAAGGAAAGCTCGCTTTTCACCTGTCGTATCCAGCTCCCCTTGAAAGAGAAAAGGTGCTGTGTTTTCAACATGTTGAAGGAGAATATTCGGTGCAATGCCTACACCCTGTAATGCCATCGTTGATTTCTTCTTTTTACTCATAAAGCCTTGATAGCATATTGCACCCGAAAAGAGAGAATTATTTCAAGATGCTATATTTATGACATAAAAGTATGCTAGATTGTCTCACTTTTATTTACTTAGATAAGGTATATTCTGCAATGAGAATCAATAAATACATTAGCCAAAGTGGTATCTGCTCTCGTCGTGAAGTTGACGATTTAATTGAACAACAAGTTGTAAAGATCAACGGAGTACTTGCAGGCATTGGTGCAACTGTTAACGAGGGAGATGTCGTTGAAGTTCGCGGTCAGGTCGTAAAACCAAAAGTTGCAGAAAAAGAAATTATTATCGCTCTAAATAAACCACGCGGAATTGTTTCAACAACAGAAAGCAGTGAGAAAGATAATATTGTCGACTACGTAAATCACGTGGAAAGAATCTTCCCTATTGGCCGTCTTGATAAAGACTCACAAGGGCTAATCTTTCTGACTAATAATGGTGATATCGTTAACAAGATCCTACGTGCAGGAAATAATCACGAAAAAGAATATGTCGTTACAGTTGATAAACCAATCAACGACAACTTTATCAAAGGTATGAGCAGTGGTGTTCCGATTTTAGGAACAATGACTAAGAAGTGTAAGGTTGAACAAATGAGCATGATGGTTTTCAAGATCACACTTGTTCAAGGCCTTAACCGTCAGATTCGCCGTATGTGTGAGCACTTTGGCTATAACGTCACAAAGCTTGATCGCGTGCGCATCATGAATGTAGGTCTTAATGGCCTTGGTGTTGGAGACTGGCGAGAGCTAAGCGAAACAGAAATAGCGACCCTCTACAAATTAATTGAAGGTTCCTCATCTGAAGATAAGAAAGCTCCTGCAAAAAAGCCTCAGCAACCACAAAAGAAAAAGAAGAGTAAGTACGATAAGCTCTTTAAAGATTTAGATAAGGAATTTAACTTCAGTGGCAAGACGACAAAGAGAGAAGAAAAGCGAAAGCAAAATGCGAAAGGCAAGCACCGTCGTCGCTAAACCAAGTGCTTGCCCGCCGGAATTACTTCTTAATTCCGTATTCTAATAGTATTGAATTTTTTAAGTAACGATAGATATCAGACTTCTTAGCAAGCCTCTTTCTAAGAGGAGCTCCAAACTTCTTAGCACTCTTCGACTTTCTAAGCTCACCTGTACAGAACATCGAGTTTTGATCTGCCTCAACAAGTAGCTCAGAGATTCTTTCAGGTGCAACCTCAATTTCTTCAAGTCCCTCTTTCTTAAGAGCGCGATTTACTCTTTTATTAACTTTGGCAACCAGCTTATCAAACTTCTTCCCTGCACCGATATAACCAGAAAATGACAACTTTGCAGCATTCTTTGTAGCAATAATCTTTGAACTAATAACACCCATCTTTACTGTATTGTAGATTAGTACGATTCCAAGTGCGCCAATCCCTGCTCCAGCTCCAGTTTGAATAGCTTCAATAGGCTTAATTCCCAAATCATCCATAATTTTTTGTGCCGTTTCAGCGTCAATTGTCTCTGTTAAATCAATATCAAGTAGCTCTAGAATTTTTTCTCCGAACTCAGTAATCGGTCCACCGTCAGCAATACCACCAAGAACAAAACCGCCAAGAGTTGCAACAATTGGAAGTTGAACGAGACCTAATGTAAGCTTCACTGGTTGCATTAGTAGATCTTTTCTAAGCTTTCTAACTCTTTGGTGATAATCATCCATACAAGTTGAATTTGCAGCGAAATTATCTTGTGCATAGTTTTTCATTTCTTTGTAAGTATTAATCTTTTCAAACTCAGCTGAAACTTGAGTTTGTGCAACAACAGATGATGCAAAGGCAATAGTAATCAAAATCGTTAGTAAGCTACGAAACATTTTTTTCTCCGATAATTTTAGCTATAAATAAATATAGATGACAGCAATACTGGCCAGTACAAAGCTTTGTCAATAGCTTGAAAATGCTATCGGCTGGCTTAAAAAGCTAAATCTTTAGGTTATCTAAAGATTGAATTGATGAATGCGCATGAATACATAGAGTAGCTAAAGAGTCTTAAAAAATAAAAAAATTAATTAAAATGCAGCATCAAGAAGAAGATCTGCAGTACCATCTAAAAGTCTTTCTAAAGCATTAGGCTTCTTTTCCTTATGAAGGAAAGGCCCTTCTGAATAAACGGCAGACTCAAGAACCAGGCCTGCTGAAACAAGCTTCGATTCTCCATTAATCGTTGTTCCACCAATAAAGTTAAAGCCAACTGTTTCACCATTTGTTACATCACAAGTAATCTTTGGATTTCTACGATTTAAAAACATTTGTGAATAGTATCTTTCAACTTCTTCATCATCAGTAAAACAATGTGTGCAACCTTGGTAATTAGGTCGAGGCGTACTCACAACCTTATCCATAGGAATAACACATTTTTCTTTTCCATAAGTTTCAATAAGAATGACTCGTCCACTGTCAGCAGAGAGTCTAGTCTTACTTATTTTTTTGATTTTATAGGTTTTACTTATTTCGCTTGAAGTACGAATTGTTAACGTGTTCATACCGGCTTCATTTGCAAGGCCAGTAAACACAACTTGAAATATGAGAAATACTTTGATGAGTCCCATGTATTCTTATCGTAAGTATTTACTAACTTCTTTAATCGACAATGGCATCTGGTACGGTAACGTAGCGAATTCTTTGTTGCAGTTCTTTGGAAATATTAGACTTAATCCACTTCTTTAGGTCACTTACATTTCTTTGCCTCATATAGGAAAGGTCTACTAGAATATGAATATCACCGACCGCCTCAAGTTTATGCTTGATACTATTGCCAGCATTCTCAATATTAAAACGCCACGAATGTGTTAGCAGTGGAGAAATAGGTGTTTTTACATCCCAAAAGACTCCATTGCCATCAACGAACTCTGTTCCCTCTGGGCCTCTTTCAATTCCAGCAGCAATGATTCCCCTCTCCTGGGCATAGAGTCCACTTACGGCCTCAAGCTGGCTTGTTTGAGTTTGTTTAAAGTTATGGTCTGGATCTGATGCGAGAGAATCAAAATCTTCGTGAGAAAGATACTTAGGATTAACTGATGCCCCCTGCTCTTTAAAGATATGCCAAAGCATAATATTCTCTTCAAGATTTAATGGAGAAAGAAAAGTTCTAAGTGCACTAGAACAACTTATTTCTGAAACAGATCTTGAAGTTGAGTATGAACTTATCGAACGCTGGCCTTCTTTTGTACTAGAAGAATAGAAACCAAGGCCAAAGATAGCAATAAATTGAATTGACAGTATAAAGAGCTTTAAACGCATATGAACGTTTATCGACAATATCTAGTAATAGTTGAGTTTATTCTTTAGGTAAGAAGCTAAAATTATCAAGAGCACTTGGAAAGCGCTTAATCTTATCTAAGTTGGCCACAAGATATTTTGACTCTTTACTAATTTGTAAATCTGCAACAACACCTTTGATCTTACTAACTTGTCCTTGAAGATTAGCAAGGCGCTCACCTGTAAGTTTAGGAGTTGCAATCATTCTCTTATTTAATGGGTTCATCCATCTTCCTCTTGAGTCTTTAAAGCCAAAGTGAAGATGTGGGCCAGTTACTCTTCCTGTTGCACCAACTGTTCCAATAACTTGATGTGACCTAACCCATGCTCCTACTTTTACACTACGACGATTTAAGTGATAGTAGTACGAAGTTGATCCATCTCTGTGTCTAATACCAATTTTATTACCTGCAAACTTATTATAAGTAGACATGATAACTTTCCCGGCAGCAACAGCATGGACTCGCTCACCAGTTCTTCCCCTTAAATCAACGCCTCTGTGCATAGCGCGTCTTCCCGTTACAGGGTGCATGCGCCAACCATAGTTTGAACGCACGTGAAGTCTAGGAAGTGGATAACGAAGCCCAGAGTTAATGAGGGCCTGTCCATTTGGTGTGTAGTGAGCAGTATAAGTTGAGCTCTTTTCAGTATCTTCATAGAAGTAAGCTTCATGACTTCCTGCTTTTACTCCACTATATGAAGTAAAGAGAACTTTTGTCTGAACAGTTTTCTTGGCGTGCTTTCTTTCGCTTAGAAGAATCTTATATTGATCTCCCGCACGTGCATTCATTCTAAAATTCACTTTGCAAAGAAGAACATTGATAACTTCATTAACAACTGATCTTTCTAGGCCCATGGCCAAAAGGTCGTCTTGAAGAGTTGATCCCGAATTGAGATTTCCTTCAATCATTCGCGGCTGCCAATAAGTATCCAGCTCATTTAAAGAGTAATCCCATTTGCCAGTATCTTCATTTAAAGACACCACATGAGTTTCATAATCATTTTGCGCAAAAGAAAATTTAATAAGCATATTATACTCATCAAAAGTTGCTTCTAATCGATCACCTACTTTAAGTTTTGAAAACTCAACTTCATCTCTAAGTTGGTTGATTAGATTCAATGCTTGCTTATTATCGATATCAATATTTTGCAGGGCCTGATACAGACCTTGTCCTCTTTTGACCTTACCCTTTTTCACAATCGTTGTATGAATAAGAGGACTTTTGACAATCATTTGTGTAGAGGCCTCTACATTTTGAGAGACATAAACTTGTTGGCAGCCAGTGAGGCCACTTAATAGAATTAAACTAATAAATAATTTCGACATCTTACCAATAAGCATAGCAAACTTATCGGAATATACCAAAATTTCTTAACCAACTCTTATCGAAAGCTAAATAAGAACTAGCTAATTTTAGAAAGCACGGCCTCAATAAATCTCGTCTTCATTTCTTCATAAAGACCAATATCATTTGAGTGATTTTGTATGAGATTCAATTTGGCGTTCTTATACTCTGTCGCAATCATAGGTTCAGCGTTTAGATAGTCTCTGAAGTCTAGGATATCACTAATTTTGATATCACCTTTCTTAAGGATACGGACACTAGTTAGAACTCGATCCCCTTCAGGAGACCTGCGTTCAAACAAGAAACATTTTGAATCGTTTGAAATTAATGAAAAACCTTGGGCCTTGAATTCATTTCTAAACATTTCAATGCCATCAAGAGTATGGACAACACATAGAATATCGAGGGTCGGACGGGCCACAACTTTTGGCATGGCAGTCGAGCCAATATGCTCACAGCCCATTAAATTATTTCTCAAAAGCTTTGCCAGAGTCTGACTCTCCTTTGCAAAAACTTTTAACCAAAAATCATTGTATTCTACTAACTCTATTTTGTTTTCCATGTAGCGAACTTAGCATATTCATAAAAAGAGTGCGATACTAAAGTTATGAAAAATCAAAGTATAAAGAAATTACTGTTCATTGTTCTCTCAATCCTTTGTTTAAGTCCATGGGCCTCTTCGGCCATTGCTCTTTTTGCAGGCATCTTATTTTCATTATTTATAGGAAACCCATTTCAGGATTGGACAACCAAAGCAGTAAAGAAGTTACTGGCCCTTGCTGTTGTTGGCCTAGGTGCAGGAATGGACTTAAATGTGGTAACAAAGGTTGGGATGCAATCAGTTGGTTTTACTGCGCTTAGTATCTTAGCGGTCTTTGCAGTTGGGAGCATCTTAGGTAAGCTCTTTAAAACTCCTCTTAATACAACTCTTTTAATTAGTTCTGGAACTGCCATTTGTGGTGGAAGTGCAATCGCTG
Source organism: Halobacteriovorax sp. GFR8 (assembly GCF_050955245.1). NCBI lineage: Bacteria > Pseudomonadati > Bdellovibrionota > Bacteriovoracia > Bacteriovoracales > Halobacteriovoraceae > Halobacteriovorax > Halobacteriovorax sp. GFR8. The sequence goes on from NZ_JBPBLR010000002.1 coordinate 2,358,456, forward strand.
CCGTTGCTCCAGTCATCAAAGCAAAGAATCATGAAGTGACAGTATCTTTGGCCGTTGTTTTTACACTAAATGCAATAGCCCTATTCGTCTTCCCATGGATTGGCCATTTATTAAATATCGACCAAACTTCATTTGGACTTTGGTCGGCCCTCGCAATTCACGATACAAGTTCCGTTGTTGGAGCTGCCTTAAGTTACGGCCCAAAAGCGCTTGAGGTTGGAACAATTGTTAAGCTAGTTCGTGCTCTTTGGATTATTCCACTAGCACTTATCTTTAGCTTTACAACTGCCGTGCAACTTAAGAAGCAAAACGCTGCTACAACAACAAAAACAAAGAAGCCTTGGTTTATCCTAGGCTTCATCACGGCCGCGGCACTCGTTACTTTTGTTCCAGAGTTAAGGCCAACAGGAATGATGGTTTACGCCGGAGCTAAAAAGCTAATGGTTCTCACACTATTTTATATTGGCTCTAGTATTACTCTAGAACATATTAAAGAAGCAGGGATAAAACCAATGCTTCAAGGAGTGCTTCTTTGGTGTTTTACTGCCATAGCAACACTTACTTTGATCATGTCTAATATTATCTCTTAGGGGCGCGGGTACCAATCGAGATTTTGAATACTTACAAAGTATTTCTACTCGCTCTTTATCCGATTCCTTTATAAATATTCTGTTTCGAAGGCCTTTAGAGTCCCATAGGCACTATTATTGATCTAATAATACAAAACCAACTCTCAATTATTATAAAAACGCTTATAAGTTACCGAAATCTTCATTGGTACCCGCGCCCTTTTTTTTCTTTTTTTTCATTTTCCCTAAGAAGCCTAAATTTATAACAGTCGAAAGGTACATATTTGGATTTTCATTCATCCTCTTTTTAAGAAGATCGATCATATAAGGAATATGGCCTTGAGAAGGATACTTATTATATACTTCAAAATAGTTTTGTTCATTTAGACGATGGCCCCAAAGGTCGGCGACATCCACACCTGCACCATAATGGAGATATTTTAGCTCCAAGCTTTTATTTTCAGCATATCCAATGGCACTGTGAAGGAGGATCATTTCATGAATAATATCAAGCTGCTTAGGTGTTAAGATATCGTGACAGTGAGCACACGCCTCCTCTGCACCTACAAGTTCAAACGTCGTTCCAGTACAATCCTTTATTAATCCCAAGTCATGAAGAAGAGAGCCAATAAAGAAAACTTCGTTATCAACTTTTTCATTATTTAAACTCATTAAGATCTTTCCAAAAGCATAGCTTCTTATTCCATGATTAAAAAGCGGCCCATCATAGAGCTTATCAGCAAGTGCAATAATCCTCTCCACCTTTTCACTCTTTGGAACACTCCATTCAACTGAGCTGATATAGCTAGCACTTCTTCTGCTCAAGGCCATCTTACTTCGGTAAATTGTTTCTTTTAAGTCATACTTAATTAAGCTCTTTATTACCCCACACTTGTGAGGAGGTTTGATTGTTTTCATAGTGTCAGTCTCCTTAAGTAAACTCTACCCAAGACTTGACTTAAACAGTATCGTCACTTATGACATAATCTATGCAAAACACGACAAACGTAACGATCCATATCCTTGAATGTAATCACTCACTAAAGAGTACAACTCAAAACTTTAAGGATTATTTCGATATATTAAAATATATAAATAACAAGGTTAACTTCATAATAACGAGTCAATTCAAGACGAAGTTATCAGCAAGAAAGACAGTGAATTATCTTGTCATCCCTCCGTCACATAACCCACAGAAGGCAACTGCAGTAGAGACAAAAATAATCAATGCCCACCTTGCCTCCAAAGATTCAAAGGTTATCGCATGCTGTGGAGGAACATTTAAGCTTGCCTCAACAGGAGCACTAAATAATAAAAAGGTCACGACTCATTGGTTCTTTGAAAAAAAATTAAAGGCAGAGTATCCAAAGGTAAATATCGAGGCCCATCGAACAATCGTTGAATCAGGAAAAGTTATTACAGCAGGCGGAGTTCTTAGTTACCTTGATGTTATTTGTCTAATAATAAAAAAAGAGTTGGGGACAAAGATTGCCAGAATGTACAACGAAATCATTCAAGGACCAGGAATTCGAGAATATCAAATACCAAGACATAAAGAAGATAGTGATTCAGAATTAAAACAATTATTTGCAATTTATGACGAACTTAAAAACGAAGATTTAACCTTAACAAATATTGCACAAAACTTAGGAATGTCCCCTCGTGGACTTCAGCGCCATCTAAAAGAGAGGTTTAACACGACATTTCGCGATAGCCTAAAAGCCTATCGCCTAAAAAAAGTGCAAGAATATCTTCTCAAAGATATACCGATTAAAGAGATCTCTTATAAACTTGGTTTTATTGACGATATGAGTTTTAGACGTTTCTTTAAGAAGGAAATGAAAATGCCAATTTCCCAGTACCGCTCACTTCTGTTATTAAATATATAGACAAAAAAATTAAAACATGCTTTTAAGAACTACATACATATTCTTGTAGAAATTCGCACTGAATAAAAAGTCATAGATTGTCTTATCAGTACTCTCCATTGAAAAATAGATAACAATTGGAAGAATATAAAAATTGATAATACTCAATTCTTTTACAAACTCATACTTAGTGACTTTACCTTGGACTAAGAAAAAACATAAGAAATTGTGAAAAACAATATATATAAAAATATAGATTGCGATAAAATCAACATAATTTGAAAGATAAAATAAATTATATATTCCAACTAAATATACAATTGACTTAAGAATGATAACTAATCTATTACGAATATACATACACTATCCTTAACTAAGTATACTTGATGTCCTTTATTTATAATTGTTTTCATCATTTTAAACTCCTGAAATTATTAGTAGTTTACTTTGATATAGTTAAGATCCTTATCAAAAATGTATATTGATTTGTCATCGTGATTATTCGTTAGACACTCTCGGTCTAGTCCTTTTTTAAAGGCCATTATGTGCTCAACACCGTTGTCGATTCTTTTTGAGCTCATACCTGTCTTATAATTCATGGCCACGCATTTATAACTTAGTCCAGTAATAGGATTAGATGTTACAAACGCTCCCTTATCAATTTCGTTGGTAATTTTAAAAGAAATCTTATTATAATCTTCATCTAATTCTTCAATACGAAAGTCGATTTTAAAGTTATCAGCAAGGGCCTCATCAATATTAATAGACTCAATAACTTCAAACTCTTTTATAGAAATAGAGTCAGCTTGAGCTTCTTTAACCATCTTAAGCTCATCATCAAACCAAAACTCATACGTACCATTTTGATTAAGATTTCCGATTCGACGAGCAGTTAAATACTGAATAGGAGCATCAGTAATATGAGATACATAGTTTTTAAGGTTTTCACTATCAGCTCTTCTCTTTAGAATAATTTTTCCATTATTTAATGACTTTGAATTTGGAGTGCTGTCATAGAAGCTATGACGTAAGATATTTTCGGCTTGCTTTACATCAAATACTTCAAGGACAAGCTCATTTTTATCACCCTTCTTTCTAAAGATAGGATTTGTTCCAGAAATTTCTAGTGTTTCGATACTAGATAAATCAGACACTGTTAACTGTGCAACAAGCTCTGCTTTATCACGAGTCTTAAATATAACTTTTTCATCGCTTAATTCATAAATAAGATTCACAGGACTAAAGGAAATCGATAACTTTTCATATGATACACGTTTTAAAATATCAATATTTTCAATATTAAATCCGCTAGCATTCTCTACAGAACGAGTCTCTTTAGTATCACTTCCTAGATTGATGCGACTATTAGTCTTATCTTTACAAGAAAATAAAAGTGACGGTAAGGCTACCGATAAAATGAATAAATGCTTCATTCTAACTCCTAATAACTATCAATTACTAAAAGTTAGCATGAATAAAATTTAGTTTGTGTATTACATGATTATTTACACAGGGTGCATAACGTTTAATCAATATATTTCATCTTATCAATCCAAGACCTTGTCTTGCGATCATCAAAATTACGTACTGGCCCGACAAGAATAGTTTGCTTCGTTTTAATTCCTGAAAAGCCAAGAATTAAGCTTTTAAGTAATTTCGGCCCTAAATTACCTTGAATATACTTATAGAAAAACGGTGGCGTATCCATTGTCGTGACTATTATTGCAGTCTTTCCATTAAGTAGCTTTGTTTGGAAACTTTGGCCTTGCTCAAACTTAAAGGCAAATCCAGGCAGGAATACGCGGTCAAAGAAACCTTTTAATTTGGCAGGAAGGCTCCCCCACCAAGTTGGATAGAAGATTGCAATATGATTGGCCTCTTTTAAAGAAGCTTGTGCTGAAAGTAGAACTTCTTCGAGAGGAATGATTTCTTTATAGCCTTTTTCTAAAATAGGATTGAACTCTATTTCAGATAAATCAATGAAGCTCACATGGTTTCCCTTCGCCTCCTGTGCCTCAAGATAAGATTTGGCAAGAGAGTATGTGAGAGATGTTGGATCAGAATGACCTTGGATAACTAAGATATTTTTCATATGGGCCCCAATGTTAACACTTGTTCACTTAATATAAGTTAACACTTGTTTACTTTCAAGATAAAAGAAGGCAAAATGAAAAAATGAGAAAAAAATCAGATACTTATCATCATGGGGCCCTTAAAGAATCAATCCTATTCAATGCAAGTCAAATCATTGCAGAGAACGGAAGTGTCGATTTTTCAATAAGAGACATTAGTAATGCTTGCAAAGTTTCTCCTGCTGCAATCTATAAACACTTTAAATCAAGAAATGAGATTGCAGTTAAGCTTGCTCTACAAGGAGTGAGTCTACTTAAAGAAGAATTCGATACTATTTCAAACTCAAAATCCCCTAGTCTTTTAAAATTTTGTAAAGCTTATATAAATTTCGCCAAAGAAAATGAGGGACATTTTAGGGCCATTTACTTTAAGAAAATTTGTACGATGGATGAGTTTCAAGAAGTTGAAAGTATAACAGATCAACTTTACGTATACCTTTTGGAGTTAATCGATTCAAAGACAAAATTAAAGAAAGTATTGGCCTGCATCCATGGTATTTCCTTTCTCATCATTGATAATTGTGCTGAGTTTTCAGAAAGAGAAATTGACAAGATCCTTAAGGATATAATCTGATTTATTAGTATAATTGTATTTCGTAATACTATTTCTCACAGTGTCATGATAAGAATAATTTTAACATCGAGTTCAAAAAAAATCTCCTTCCAAAGGCCGACATCTGATATTTTATATCGTAGAATCTCTACCAAATATTGAATCAATTACGGAGTTCCTCATGAACGCAAATCTTAAAGAAACTTTAACGCAAATTGTAAACAATATGCCAACAGACTGGCTTCGTTTAACGACGCATAGACTTGATATCTACAATGAGTCTTTAGCGAAAGTTGAATTTCTTCAAAAATTAGAAACTGGTGTTGAGCTCGAAGAGCTTCCAACTGCATATGACTATATTCGTCTCGGTCACCCTCTTTCATGTGTGCTCGAGTGGGCCATTGCAAAAGAAGCCGATCTTAATCCAGAGAGTGTTATTTCATTTTCTTCTGATATGATGCCAATCCTTGCGGTTCTTCGTGCAAATAAATTTCTTAATAAACGCACACAGATTGTTTGCGAAACTCCTCTATCGGAATTAATTCAATCTGTTTATCAATATGACTTTATTCAAAATCAAGAAATGGATAAAGACTTTGATGGAACAACGATTGTTATCGACGGCAGTGAGAAAGCTGATATCAATGTCGCACGCTATCCGAACCTTGGAAGTGTGATAACTATTAACGATAACAACCCAGACTATATTAAAGAAATTCAGCACGTAAGGCGTCGTGAATCGATTGCGATGACTCCACAAGACTGCCTAACTGTTATTAAGGCAATGATTGGAGAAAGTCCAAAAAGCGTGACAACTACTGATACAACAGAGCTAACAAGAACAATTCAAGAAATTACAAACTCTAAAACTCAAGTAGCTTTTAGTAATTGTGGCCTTTCTGCTCAATATGCAATCATGATGGGGCAAGTTCACTTTGCAAATGAGAACCATCCAGGAAAAGATATTAAGTTTATCGTTCCTCCAAATTGTTATGGTGGAACAAATGACCAAGCCAGACGTGTAGCGGCCTGTATTGATAACGTTGAGATTATTGACCTTCCGGTTGATAGTGGTAAGGATATGGTAACTGAGCTCGAGCGTATTCTAACAGACGTTGCTCATGCGGATGCAGTTCCATATATTATTGGAGAAATTCCAACTAACCCGCGCGTTGAAATTCCAGACTTAATTAAACTTCGTGAAACACTTAAGAAACCGAGATTTACAAATGATGGCGCAACTGCTGTTGGCGCAGTTTTTAATCTCGATCAAACCTTTTGTCCAAATGTGAAATTCTTTGGCGATCACGGCTATCTTAATGACGTTAAGGTTATCTCTTATGTAAGTGGATCAAAATTCCCAAGTGGTGGACTTTGCACAGCAGGTTATGCTGTTGCAAGTGATAGCGCCGCAGAGTACATGAGCTTTGTTGAAAATCACTTAAAGCTGTGTGATAACGTAGCAACAAATTTACAACTGCAAATTCTTACTCGTGAAATGCCAAGCATGAATGAAAGAATTGCTAAGGCCTATGCAAACACACGTGGGTTCGTTGACTATATTCAAGAGCAACTTCCAAAAGCGAAGATCAACTTTGTCTCACATGAATTAGCTGATGCGACTTTTACTCCTTCAGTATTCTCTCTGGATCTGCCGGCTTCTAGTGAAGATCATAAACGTGAGCTTAATCACAAGCTTATTCGCATGATGATTGACGCCATACCAGAGGAAAGTAAGCACTGTGTAAGCTACGGCCAACTAAAAGGTTGCTACTGGACAGTTCCAGCAACTTCAACTCAAGGAACAACGAAAGAGAGTGACAAAGACTATATCGTTCGTGTTTCAGTTGCGGCAGATTTTAATCTAGAGAAACATAAAGAAGTATTTAAAAAATTTGTGAAAGTGGCCTATTAAGGTCACTCTCTCTTATTAGTCTGCCCCAAACAAGGAACAAGTAGGCTAAGTTAATATAATGGCATTAGAGCGAATGCGCATTTTATCACTTACACGAGTAGGAAAGTATTTTTTGACATTATCTTTTTCAAAATGAACTTCGAAATAGTCAAAGATGCCGTCATAGAGTTTAAATATATGAGTTACTCTCCCTACTCCAAATTCATCAGAATAAACTTTTGTTTTATTTTCAATATGCATTTCAAAATCAATAATCATTATATTCTCCTAGAAAAATTGTAAAGGCGCCAAGTATTGACGCCCAATTTATTTAGAAACTAATAGCGATCGTGTGATTTTCTCTTAGTTGTTTTTGCCATATTCACTATTAACGACCTTCCCATAAAGTTCTTGTCGTTAAGATTGCCTATAGCTTTCTCAGCATCACTGATCGTTTCCATTTCCACAAAACCGAAACCTCTTGCTCTACCTGACTCTTGGTCTCTTATAACGTTTACCGCTACAACATTGCCTTCTTCAGCGAATAATTTTTCAAGATCAGAGTTTTCGATATCGTATGATAAATTCCCTACATAAATATTTGATTTCATTTTTACCTCCAAGGTAAATCGGCCTTTACAATAATCATTACTTGCAAAGGATATAAAGAGACACATGCCTCTACTACACAAGATTGTGTAAGTGTATTTTAAAATTAAATTATTCAAACTGTTGCTAATAGCGAAAATAACCTAGGATCATTTTTTATTACTAATCCTATAGTCAAAAAGATATTTATTTTCAGTGATTGCTAGCTACATGGCCATAAAGAAAATCTCGACTTAACTAGTATAGCTCATAGACGCACTAATAGCAAACAACGGCAATACTGTGCAAAAACGGAGGGTTGCGATTTTATTAAAGCTGAATCTGTAACATGACTAGAAAGCACAACTAGTTTAGTTAAGCTGCTCATTCAATATTTTTTGAAAATTTGCACATTCAAAGTGATCTTTTTCCTTGCAGTTATTTAAATGCTCCAAGCTCTTCTTCATCTTCTTTAGTTTATTGATTTGTTCATCAATATCTTGAATTTTCTTCGTAAAAAGAGAGCGACTAACCTTAAACTTTCCATTTGCTTTCAGCATTGAGGATATCTCTTCCAAACTTAGGCCACATGACTGTGCAAGTGCGATAAAAGATAGGTTGTGGATGATCCCTTTAGAAAATACTCTTTTAAGTCCATTTCTTCCAACTGACTTTATGAGTCCAATCTTTTCATAATAACGAATCTTTGAAGACGCAAGGGATGTAACCTTTGATAATTCACTTATATCCATACCAATCCTTTTTAAATCACAGCTTGACTTGAAGTTAACTTTAACTTGTAGAGTTGATATAACAAAGGATTATTTTATGAAAATTATATTACTTGGAATTCTCGCAACTCTATTTATGGATTTATGGGCATATATAATGAAAAGTGTCTTCAATATAAAAGGACTTGATTACAGACTTGTTGGGCGATGGGCCTACTATATAGCAAAAGGTGTTTTCTTCCACGATACGATTATCCAAACTCCTCCAGCACCAAAAGAGTCACTTATTGGATGGACGATTCATTATTTAATTGGAATCTTCTTTGCTTTTATTTTGGTTTTAACTTTCGGAAATAATTGGCTCGAAACACCTCAGATAATGCCTGCTCTTATTATTGGATTAATAACACTAATTGCACCTTTCTATATCATGCAACCAGCTTTTGGTTTTGGCGTAGCCGCTTCACTAACCCCTTCACCACTTGTCACAAGATCTAAGAGTACAATGGCACATACTTCTTATGGATTAGGATTGTACTTAGCTGGGCTGCTACTTTCGATGAGTTAAAACTAAGGAAGTTTAAACGCTAGAGATGAAACACTCTCTGGTATTAAGTGATGTGAAATAGCTGTAGCGATTCTCCATTCAGGCATAAGCTTGTATATCTTCTTCAAGCAAACCGCACGTATGGGACGGACAACATCTCTATCTTCTGCACAACTTTTAAAGAACTTCATTGCTGCTGGCCTTTTAGAATGATCAGCTTGAGCACTTGCATGGATACTCCCAATTAGCTCACCAGCATCTTTTATTAATTCAGGAGTATGGTGAACTTCATCTGCAGTTAACTTTTTAAGATCCTCATTTATCGGTAGAGTATTAAGCTCTCGTTCAAATTCTACTACTATCAACTCACTCTTGTCTTCACTATGCTTAGAATTTAATTTATTAAGCTGATTGACTTCATCAACTTTCATCGATACTTCATGAGTTTCGGGGTGATTCAGTAAAAGCAGAAACGCTATCGTTGCCAATGTAAAAAAGAATATTCGTACCTTCATTACTTAACCGATGCCTCAATAAGCATATTAGATTCCTCGATACTCGATTCACTAAACTCTCCCTCCGGATTTGAGTCCATCATCTTAGGTGCCGGTGTATTTCTTAGTTCATCTAGTTGATTCTTTGCTTTTTCATACATTGCTGTAAAACGATCAAGCTCTTTTTGAGATGTTTCATTTTGAGAAGGGCTCATTTCCATAAAGTCGATATAGAAATCAACGACCTTCTTATAAGATTCTATTTCATGCAGTAATTGCTCTTCGCTTTTACGATGAGAAACTGTAAGCACGCGATCAAAGGCATCTGCAATCGATGCTTCGAGCTTTGTCTTATCTTCAACACTACAAGTTGAACAATTTTCTAATAGGTTCTTAGTTGCGATGGCCTCCAACTGATAAGAACCATTTCCATACTTCTCACAGGCAGAGAATCCATACAGCGTATGTCCTTCGGGACACGTATGATGATTAAAGCCAATATGCTCAGAGTTTCCATCACTATGCCTAGCTTCGTGAAAAAGAGTTCCAAGGCGTTTAATCTTATTCGCTTCAGAGTTTATTTCGTCATTAATTAAAATACTATTTAAAAAGAGCCCTTCACCGATTTGCAAAATGCCTACTCTTGGAGAGGTTGCAAAAACTTTTTGGCGATTAATCTTAGTGCCTTTTAAAAGTTTTGATTTCTTTCCACTCAGATAAAGTCCAGCACCAATATTTGACATAACGACCACACCACCAAAGGAATCTGTATTTTGAAATGATGAACTTCTAGGAAGAGGTGTTGCAGGAAATTGATAACCTTTTTTTGTGATATAATTGCGTCCACGTATACGATAGTCTTGGCCAACAATATATTTTACGCGATTGAAAATCCAATTATAAAGAGTCGGCCCATTTACTTCTTCAAGCTCAAAAAATAAAGAAAAGTCAGAATCTGTATGCTCAAATTCTGATTGATATAGATACGTAAGATCTTCCTTAAGAGAATAAACCTGATGAACAGGAATAGAAGAATCAAAGTAAATTCCACCAAATCTCTCAGCGGCTTGTGAAGTTATTGAAATAATTGCCATTAAAGACAATATCTTTAGCTTTTTCATGGAGACCTCATAATTTGAGGCATCCTAGCATAAGCAAAATCAGCAACCTATGCCATTGTAATTATTACTTAAGTTAACTTAGATTCTCTTACTAGAAAACTAACACAAAACTGTCTTGGATAGCGACTTCAGCTAATGTAGTAATAGGTTATGAAAAAAATCATTATTATTTTAATCCTAACAGCAACGACATTCTTATATACAAAACTTCCAACCTATCATAACCAAGTCATCCAATTCGACGTGCCAAATAACGAAGGTATTAGCGTAACTGAAGACTATCTTTCATTTGCACTTGATATGGCCCAAGTACTTGGTGGCAAGTGGTGGGAAGGATCAATGGATTTTACTGGTGGACGCGGTGGTAAGATCACAAAACCATTTGATTTCAACCGAAAGAAATTGGATCAATTACTGAAACCACTAGCCCCCTTTACACTCAGACTAGGAGGATCGGAGGCAGATTCCGCTCACTATGATATAAAATCAACTCGTACTGAGCTTACTCAAACTGAGAAAGATCAAGGTTTTCAAACTCTTTTTAACAAGACAAAACTCGATAATATCAAAAGCTTTGTCGCTAGAAATAACTTAGATTTACTCATAACACTAAATATTGGGCCAGGTTATCGTAAAGATGGTGAGCTAAATCTGGCTCCAATTGAAATCTTCATCAAAAATCTCTCTCAGGAAATACAAGACATAAAATACTTTGAGCTTGGAAACGAGGCCAATGCCTTCTTTCTAAACTACGGCCCTTTCGGTCAGATTAGTGAGAATGAGTATAAGAAGAATTATCGTGATATTAAAAATATCATAAGAAAGTACTATCCAGATGCGAAGCTAGCAGGACCTGCTAATGCCTTCTGGCCGATTCTAGGAGAAGTATTTGATTGGTTTAGCGTAAACTCATTTAATATTGTTAAAGACCTAGGTAGTGAACTTGATATTTATACGTGGCACTACTACCCGACTCAATCCACTCGTTGCCCACTACAAGTTATCAAGTCAGACGATGAAAGCATGATTAAGGCCATTATGTCGAATGACATGATTGAAACAATGGAGGCCATTACAAAAGTAACAAAAGGACGCTCAAAAGAAGTATGGCTTGGAGAAACAGGTCCTGCACAGTGTGGAGGCCAACCTGGTATATCAACAAAGCTTAACTCCGCTCTGTGGTTCTTCGATCATATTTTTAAGGTCATGGCAGCTGGAAATAAGAAACTTATTCGTCAAACAATTGTCGGCTCAGATTATGGCCTTATTGATGATAAAAACCTTAGACCTAATTATGATTATTTTATTGCTAGAATTTATAAGAAATTGAATATTACGAAGATCTACTCGAGACCTAGTGATTCAGTACATACAGTATGTGCCAACAATAAGATATCGTTTCTATCTTCAGTCATTCATGGACAAACGATAACTTTTCCAAAAACGACTGAAAAGTACATGATCGTTAGAGAAAGTGATCTCTCAAAGTTTGATTACATTAACTTTGGAAGTCAATTTTTAGATAAATGGAAAACTATTCAGGATGATAAACTAGAAATTAAGGATTCAGCGATACTGATAATAAAGACATCAACTGGCTGCAACGAATTGTAGCCAGTTTATTAAAACTTATCTTCTTACAACTCTCTTCATTTCTTCATACCCATAGCATCTCATATATAAGTGGTAAGAAGCACCATTATGAACTCTTGGTAAGTAGTGAAGCTGATAACGCATAGTTACTGTTCCACGTGCGTGGTCAGTTGTAAAGCCAGTGTAATTACGTCCTTCAACAAAGTAGGAATAATTTGAATACAATGTTTGACGAGAATACATTTTTGAAAACTCTACCGTTTCCTCTAACATATCGATTTCATCTAGTGGCCGAGTATATTCTTCATCAACAAGTGCCTTTAGCATAGAAACGATAAACTTCTTTCCATCACTTTCTGCATAAGATTGACGATAATCAACAAATGGTAACTGAACATTATAAGTCATTAACGAATTATCTGTTCGATATTTTAAATGTTGAGAAAGGTACTTATAACCAAATAGAGATAACTCAGCATTCTCACTAGAGAAGCCACGATCAGTTACATAAATATCGATAGGAGCTAGACCTGCTCTAGTATAAACAAGATTGTTTCGATAAGAGATCGACTTATCCTCAAAGATCGTCTCCTCTGTAAATAAATCCTGATAACTAGCTGTAAATTCACATCCACCTTTATATCTTTGATAATCGATAGCAGAAGTATTGGACGCTACAACTAAAGCGATAAATGCAAGTAAGGCATATTTCATATGTAATTCCTCTTTAAATGTCTAAAGTAATTCTATATATCATGGGTAGAAATGCCCATGTTATTCTTTGTAAAATATTCTTATTTGTCTTATTAATTCTTGTCCTAAGTCACTATAAATTCTATAAATCATCAGAAATCAAAATCATTTGGAGCCATAATGAAGAGCATTGCCCTTCTTCTTTCACTTCTTACAATTACCTCAGTATTTGCAAATGATCCCCTTGAAAAAGATCAGTGGTATTTAAAATATAATACTAAGATTAAGGGCGCTAATATTGAGAAGGCCTGGAAAATCCTTGAATCAAATTATCAACCTGTTATTGCAATTATTGATGCAGGCTTTGATGTTAATCATGAAGACCTAAAAGATAATATCTTAATCAACAAAGGCGAAATACCAAATAATGGTATCGATGATGATAAGAATGGTTATATCGATGATTACTTTGGCTACAACTCAAATAAGAAGAATGGTGAGTTAGCTGGTGATTACGATTTCCAAACAAAGCACGGAACAGCAGTCGCTGGAGTTATCGCGGCAAAACATAACAATGGCAAAGGCATAAAGGGTGTCGCAAAAGGCATAAAGATCATCCCTATCGTTAAGCCAGAGCCAATGGCAAAGAGAAAAGAGAAGCTCCCACACCTTATTGATGCCATGAGATATGCGATGGATCGAGGTGCAGATATCATCAGTTTTTCAGCACGCCTTAAGGTAACTTCTCCTGAGTTCAAGAAAGTTCTTCGTGAACTAAATGATAAGGGTATTCTCGTCATTGCTTCATCTGGAAATGTAGGAGTTGAGAACTCTACAAATCGATATCCAGGAGCATATGCAGATGAGTTTTCAAATATCATAGTAGTCGGTTCAAACGATAAGAGTGGAAAAAGAGCGAAGTCATCTAACTATGGAGATAAGTCTGTCCACCTCTTCGCACCAGGTGTAAAAATTCAAACAACTCATCTATCAAATACATATGGTTACTCGAGTGGAACAAGCTTTTCAACACCTCTAGTTGCGGCCGTTGCGGCAATGGTTCTGGCGACACATGGCCCAGATGCTAGATGGACAATGCGAGAAAGACTTATAAAGACGAGCCGCCCTCTTAAAAGCCTAGAAGGCTTGAGTGTATCAGGTGGTATTATAGATGCCTTCGAGGCACTCAAAGATTAAATCACGAAATTTCATTCTTCTTAGCATAAGCATAGGCCATTGCATGTGTTGCAATTGGTGTTGTGATCAATAAGAATATAAATAGCAAGAAATTAGTAATTACAATATTAATTTCAGCGATAATCATACTAGAGCCTAGTAAGATAAGAGCTGCACCAAAGGCACTGGCCTTACTTGCAGCTTGAAGCTTCATAAAGAAGTCTGGCATTTTAATAAACCCTACTACTGCCAAGAAAACAAAGATAGAACCTAAGAGAATTAAAATTTCACCTATTAAATGTATCATTTATTCTCCTTACTTTTATCCGATAAAAAGACCGCAAATACGAATGCAGTAACAAAACCAACAATCGCAAATAGTTGCGCTATATTGTGAAAGAACGTATCCCTATTTGATGTATACAATATCAAAAAAAGACTAACCCCTGAAATCCCAATTAAGTCAAAGGCCAAGACCTTGACGAGGACCTCTTGCTCTCTCTTTGCCTCGATTGTGAGCAAAAGAAATGTTAGAATAACAATTCCAGTTGAAATCATTAATAGGACACTCACTTTAACTTCCCCTTTCGATTTCCACGCAATATCCTTAACACACGACTTTCAATAACTTCTTTAAATTCTTGTATTGCTTCCTCTTCATTTTCTAAGAACATCATGTGAATATATAAATGTGACTTATCTGCGTCTAAATCAATGACCATTGTTCCTGGCGAAAAGGTAATTAAATTAGAAAGTAGTGCAATTTCGAAGTCACTTTGTACTTCAAGTGGAAATTTTATAATACCAGGGGTAGATAAATTCTTAGGAGTAACAACATCTTGTGCGACCCTTAGTGCCCCAAGAGTAAGATCCCATAGGTAGAGAATAACGAATTCAAATATGTACCAGAGTCTCATTGATACCTCACTTATACACCAATCCAATCTTGCCCACTTCCTGGGCCAGTTTAAAGATCAAAAGAGGATTTAAACTAATAATCAAAGTGAAAAGACAAAGTAAGATACAGGAGATATATGAGCGAACGATTGTGACCTTGGGAAAGGATACAATAAACTCTTGATATTCGCCCCAAAATACTCCACTCCAAATTTTGACCATACTATATAGTGTAAAGAAGCTGCCAATAATCATTGGAATGATAATCCAAATAAGGCGACTTTCAGTAGCAATTTTGAATAGACCTAGTTTTGCCCAAAAGCCTGAAAATGGAGGTATTCCAATTAGACTTGCTGCCGGAATCATAAAAAGTAGTGCAATTGTTGGAGAAGTCTTAAGCAGTCCTCCCAATTTTGTTATCTTTTCTGTGTATGCAAAGTTTCTAACAAGGCCAGAAACAAAGAAGAGGTTTGTTTTTACAATGATATGATGAAAAATATAAAATAAGGCACAAGCTAATCCAAACTTCCTTATTGCCATATCTGGATGCAAACAAAAGCTTACCCCTATTCCAATGAAGCCAACCTGGCTGATAATATGATAACTTAAGATTTCACGTAATTTATTTTGTACTACAGCAAACCAGACTCCAACAAGAAGTGTAACAATTGCCAAGATAAGAACTGTCCAAAATAACTGAAGATCTGGTGGAAACACCTGGCCAAAAACTCTAATCATTGCATAGAGACCAAGCTTTGTAAGTAGCCCGGCCAAAACTCCGCTGAGTCCTGCAGATAGTTTTGGATAACTTTCTGGTAGCCAAAAGAATAGAGGAAAGAACGCCGACTTTATCGCAAAGGCACCAAATAAAGAGAGAGCAAGGGAGCGAACAAGGCCTGCATCACTAGTATATAGTTGTGACAGTCTCTCATTTAAAACTTTAAAATCTAATGTATTAGTAAATTTATAAATAAGTGCAATTGAAATTAAAAAGATAAGTCCACTTATAAAATTAAGAAGAATATATTTAAGGCCACTTTTAAGTCTTTTTCGAGATGAATCGAGAACAACAAGTACGTAGCTACTCATTAGTGTGATTTCGAACCATACAAATAGATTGAATAGGTCACGTGTCAGAAATGCTCCGGTCAAACCGAGAAAAAGGGTGTTATATAAGAAATGATAAGTACTCTTTTTTTCAACTGTTACGCCCGGGTACGCATAGAGGGCCCCTGTGAAATAAATCGCTCCAATGACAAAAATCATAATACCTGAAAAAAGATCATAGCTTAAGGATATCCCAATTCCACTCTCCCAGTCTCCTGCGACAAATGTGGAAGTATCAGTGTATGAAAAGAGACAAACACCAGCATAGATAAAGTATAAGAGTGAAAATAAGTTTGAAAAGAATGGTGCCAATCCATCCGAGTCTTTAAACAAGAGCGTAAAGGAAGCAGAAAGCAGTGGTAAGATCAGAAAGAATATAAAGTAATAATTATCAAGTATCATCCCCTCTCTCCTTCCCTAGAATCATTGATCTTCTTAATAACAGAAATGACAAAACATAATGTAGCGAAAGAGATAACGATAGCAGTTAGAATGAGTGCTTGAGTTAAAGGGTCAGCAAAGTGAGAATCAAAGGTATCACCTTCTTTAGCAAAGGGGTATCCATGTGCAACAACCTGACCAATTGAGAAGATGATAAGATTAGCACCATTGCCCAATGTGATAATTGCAAAGATACTATTGACCCAAGTGTTCTTTAACAAGAAGAGAAAACCTATGAATAAAAATATACAACCAACTAGAAAAGTCATTTAACTACCATTCTCCTTTGAGAAACTAATAAATTTCACATAGGCCATGGTAGTACTTGATGAGACAATGATAAAAACAATGGAATCAAATACTAAGACAGAGCTAATTTTGCCAGCGATAGGAAAAGGAATACTTGTCCACATCGAGCTTAGTCCGGCCTTACCTAAGAGCATAGGTATTGTTAGAATAAAAATAAGAGCTAAGATACTGATGGCAATCATAGAAGTATAATTAAGATATATCCATTTCTTTAACTTAGAGTCCGGTTGGGAAATAAAGTGTAAGATCATCGCCAAGGACAAGACTAGCCCACCAATAAAACCTCCACCAGAGAGATCGTGGCCTCTTAAAAGAAATAAGAGAGATAAGATAGCAAGAAGCGGACAAACGACCTTAAAACTTCCTCGTATTAATGCCTCATTCACGCTCACCTCTCTTTGAAAAAATTGCAAGTACACCAACAATAGCAATTGCCACAACAAGAACTTCTCCAAATGTATCCATGGCCCGATAATCGACAAGAATGACATTGACAACATTCTCTCCTTTGGCCAAAAGTTTTGAGTTTTCAAAAAAATATCGACTGGCCGTCATATCAAAGTTGAGATTTTTGGCCATTGAGAAAATAAAGATAGAAATCCCATATGTGAAAGCAATAACAAAATTAATCGGCTTGATATTTATTCTCAAATCCCGTCCATCAATGGGAACGGCCTTAATGAGAAAAAACACAAAGAATAAAGAAAGTGTTTCAACCATAAGTTGAGTCATACTAACGTCTGCGGCACTGTGATAACCAAAGAATAGAACGAGAAAGAAGCCAGAAAGAACAAAGTAGAGAATGGCCTTTAGATTTGATTTACTGATATATGCAAAAACAAGTCCTACTAAAATCCCTGACAAGCTCAAGAGCTTTGATAGAGTAATGTCAAATCCCGGGGGAATGAAATTTGAAATCCCCATGTGCGCCGAAATTGTAAGTAAGGCCAAAGAACCTATCGTAATGCGAATATAGTGTGCAAAATCACCATTTTGCATGGCCATATTCATTTTCTTAAAAAGATCCAAAGTTAAATCTAGTCCCTTCACTAATATAGGCCAGGGACTAAAGTCAGAGTACTTTTTCGAAAATTCATCAAGTTTCAAAAAGTACTTATCAAGAAAAAGACTTCCCAAAATACTACCTAAAATGGTTAGGATACTTAGTGCCAAAACTGTCCCATAGGGATATTCAAGCCCATGCCATGGTTTAATATGTATACTTTGAACTCTAAGTCCGACCTCTCCTATAGCTTCTTCAGCAATTAAATTAATTCCTAATAAATTTGGCGCTAGAGCAATAGATAATGATAATAATGAATAGATAAGTGGTGAGATAAGTAGTCCCTTATAACCTATCACATAACTTCTCATCCGTGGCCAAGAGGCACGAAGAAGATTAACGGCTTGAATTCCCATAAAGAGGTTTCCTAAAAAAAAAGTGGAAACAAGAATCCATAAGAGATGTGACTTTATCGATGTTAAGTAAATATATTCCTTAGCATAAAAGCCGACGCTAAGAGGAATACCGACCATACTCATCGTATTCAATAGAGCTACAATAAAAGGTAATATGCCAACACGATCACCATTTAATAATTCATGCCGATCCATTGTTTTTAAAGCTTTTGCAAAGTAGCCCACATATTGAAATAAACTTGCCTTGTAAAAAGCGTGTGCAATAACTAATAAGACGAAGCTTATGATTGAATATTTATTTCCAACTCCAAGAAGAATGGCAAGCATTCCAAGAATACAGATGGTGGAATATGCTAGCATTGTCTTAAAGTTACTTTGCAGGAGGCACTGAAATCCGCCATGAAGAACAGTTATAACACCTGCTCCAATAAAGAGTATCTGCCACAGTGGATCTTGAGCATAAAGAGGAAATACTTTAACCCCTAAGATGAGACCGGCCTTCACCATGGTCGCAGAATGAAGGAAGCTACTGACGGGAGTCGGCCCGGCCATGGCCAAAGGGAGCCAATATGAAAATGGGAAGAGTGCCGATTTTGAACTAATCCCTATAAATAGTGTCACCAAAGAAACTTTAAAGTACTCATGATTAGAAAATCCCTTTACGCCCATCAAGCTTGATAAATTAAATGATTCATAAAATGATAGGCCTAAATCAACACCTATTTGAGAAATTAAGATAATACCAAAAAGGATAAATAGCCCACCGCCAACAGTTGTATACAAGGCCCATCTTGCTTTTTCCCTAACTTGCGAATCCTCATTCTTTAATCCAATCAAAAAGAAGGATGTGACACTCGTCATTTCCCAGAATAAATATAAGAATAAGAGATTTGAGGAATAAATTATTCCAAACATCGAAATTGAGAAGAGAATAAGTGAGATATAGTAAATTATTTTATCTTTCTTGCTAAAGCTCTTCATATAAAAGAAGCTATAGACAAAGACACCTAATCCAATGATGGCAACAAGTGCCCCAAATAGATTATTCACACTTGATAGAGAAAATATACCTTCCATTACTAACTTCAAAACAATCCTTCGTACAAATTACGAGTTTAATTTTATCTAAGTGTGTGTTGGAAATTTTGAGGCCATACTTAATTAAGTACGACCTCATAAATGAAACGATTTTTTCTAAGCGCTTTTCTTAGCTGATAATTGATTTTTCTTTTTCATTGCCACTAAGTGATCGGTCGTTACCTTGCTACTACGATCTTTTGTGTCACTCATAATATCGGCATTAGTATAATAGTCTCTCTTCGAAGATTTAATTTTTATAAACTTCTCAATCGCAATATACACCCCAATCAATGCGAGGCATGAAATTAGGAAAATGATTTCATTGGCATTCATGCAATGCTCCTTTGTTTACACCTCCAATAACTATACCGGAATTGTAAACAGCAATAATATATATATTGACAATAGATTATATTAATTTATTCAATGACAATTTAGGTTTTCATTTACTTTTGTGTAATATTGATGATCTAGATATTTTAAGGCCAATGAGAAAGCAAAGAACAATTACACATACTTTGCTCCAGTCAAATAGATCCAGAGGTGTTAAATGAAGTATCTTATCCATTAATGAACTCTGAATGAGAACAATAGTCATCAATGAAGTCATTATGATGATAAGTTTTGCTGTAATAGTCCTTCCTCCCGTTAAGGCCACAACAATACCTGCACTCCAAAGAGAGAGCAGTGCCATGGCCTTTGCTCGTCCATGTCCGACATCTTGGCCCTCAGCAATTGAGCTAATATAGAAGAGAATAAGAATAAATGTTAAAGCAAATCCGACACCTAATATAATGACTAAATCACTACGATTAAAAAAGGACTTTCGCATAGAAAGCTGCTCACGATGAGGGCCTTGTTGGGCATCTTGCTGAAATGCAAATAAAGCTGTTGGATGAATGATGAGTTCGAGCCATACCACGTGGATTGGTAGATAAAGCAAAGGGTATCCTAATAACGGAATAATTGCTGCCGAAAGAACAAATGGTATATGAATAAGTAAAAGATAATTGAAGCTCATTCTTAGATTTTCAAAAAGTTGTTTTCCTTCCCGAATTGCATTAACAATCGTACTGAAGTTATCATCTGTAAGGATGATTGAAGAAACTTCTCTTGCACTTCTTGTTCCTCTTAGGCCCATTGCCACACCAATGTCGGCTGCCTTAAGTGCTGGGACATCATTAACTCCATCGCCTGTAACAACAACTAACTCACCAGCTCTTTTTAGACTCTCTACGATTCTGAGTTTTTGAATGGGATTACATCTTGCTACAATATCGACACTCTTGAAGAAATCAGGGTTCTTTAACAGCCACTCCTC
Source organism: Halobacteriovorax sp. GFR8 (assembly GCF_050955245.1). Taxonomy (NCBI): domain Bacteria; kingdom Pseudomonadati; phylum Bdellovibrionota; class Bacteriovoracia; order Bacteriovoracales; family Halobacteriovoraceae; genus Halobacteriovorax; species Halobacteriovorax sp. GFR8. The sequence continues at coordinate 2,378,989 of NZ_JBPBLR010000002.1, forward strand.
TTCAAGTTTTTCAGGCTCAAGTTCGGCCGAGACAACAACAGGATTAGAGTCAATTAATCCCACATCTTTTGCAATTGCACCTGCAGTGTCTGGATGATCACCTGTAATCATCAGCACTTTAATTGCATTTTGTTGGCAATACTTTATTGCTTCTTTTACTTCTGGGCGGGCCGGGTCTTCGAATGCAAGGATTCCGTAAAATTTGAATCCACTTTCAGGCTCATTGCAAGAATCGACATCTGATTGCAACACCGGCATGGCCGCAACTGCTAAGACTTTATGGCCCCCCTTCGCTAACCCCTCGACTTCTTTTACCCACTTTTGAATTTCATCTTGCGAGAGTTCTGCTTTTGACAAGACAACTTCAGGAGATCCCTTAATGACACAAATTGAATTATTATCGCAAATGCAGAATCCGGTCTCGCGCTTTCGATCTTCAGTAAATGGAATAACATTCATTCTCTTGGGGATATTGACTCCCCTAATTTTTGCTTCATTAATCAAAGCGATATCGACAGGGTCTGTGCCTTCAATATTAGACGCTGCTAGGGCCATTAACAAAATTTGAGTTTGAGAAAAGTCATCTGATGTAACAAAGTGGGCCAGCTCAAGCTTACCAATCGTTATGGTGCCGGTCTTATCGGTACAGATTTGAGTGACTCGACCGATATTTTCAACTGACACGGCCCTTCTAACAAGAGCATGGTGCTTTGCTAATCGGTAAACACCAACACCTAAAAAGAACGAGAAAACCACAGGAAATTCTTCAGGTAAGGCCGCGACGGCCAAGACTGCTGCACTTAAGAGAGCATCAAGCCATCCATGTCCTTGATAAAACCTAATTGCGGCGATGGCCAAACAAAGAATGACTGAGGCATAAACTAATAGACGAGTGAGTTCTAAAATTGCAGACTGAAGAGGAGTCCTTTCATGAGAAATTGTCACAACAGACTGAACAATTTCACCATAGGAAGTACTCTTACCAGTGGATAAAACTCTTAAGACTCCCTTCCCAGTTAGGACTCTTGTTCCAGCAAAGCCTAAAATGCTTGTATCAACCAAGGCCTCTCCACTATCGACAAAGGGGTCAAAATCAATAGAAGTTTTTTTTACAGGAAATGCCTCACCTGTTAAGACAGACTCATCTACCTGTAATGAATCTGCTTCTTCCCAATGGCCATCTGCCGGCAAGAAGAGATTCTTACCTGAAAGCATAACTAGATCTCCAGGAACAATATCAAGAGAATCAACGATGACCTGCTTACCTTCCCTAAGCAGTGTAACTTTTGATGAGAGCTGACTTCTAAGCCCAGCAGTTGATGCTTGAGTACGAAAATGAAGGAAGGCATCCATGAAGATAAGTGGCAATGTTGCCAGAATTAAAATAAGAGATTCGGTGAATTCACCAATAAAATAGAAAACTGCAGAAATACTAACAAGAAACCAAACCATAGGGTCTTTCAGCGTATCCACAATAAGCTCAAGCAAAGGACTTCCTACTCGTTCGACTATTTCATTTGTTCCAAATTTTGAGCGCTGCTTAGAGACCTCCTTCTCGTCTAGCCCCGTGGGACGACCGACAAGGCCTACTAAATTACGAAATGAGACCTTCCTTTGCATAAGCTCTTTCACCATCAATGAAGTTGAGCTTATTCTACTAAAAACGTTAAGAACAAAACCAGTTAAGAAGACTAAAGATTAACTTCTTTTATTCACTAATCATCATCGTTGAGTCGCCTTCATCTACGAGCTCTAATTGAGCAAGTTTCTTTATCTGACTTATCTCCTCAAGTGACGGTATCTCATAATTTTCACCAAGAACTTCGTACCTGTAATAATACTCGTTAAGAACCTTGCGACCACCAAACTCGAACATTAATTTTTCTTTATCCTGGTATGACAATTTATAGAAATCTTCTGGGGCCATATTCTTTAGAAGAACATAGGCCCTTTCAGCATGAGATAGCTTATCTAAAGTATCGATTTGATGGCCAAGACTTTCTTTGAGACTTGATATAATCATTCTATTATCATTGGCCTCATTTGCAGAAATACTCTCTGAGTCATAAAATCTTGACTCAAGCTCATCTATTCTTTCATCAATATCGACAATTTCTATCTTTTCATATGAACTCGACTCAAGGCTTTGTACCTCCTTGTTCATAACCAGCTCTTCACTAGTGTTTTCTGTTATAGACTCTTCGACTTCTTTAATCTCCGTATCGCGAAACAGAAATCCAGCAATGGTAAATATTAGAATAATTCCTATAACTTTCATCACTACTACCTACATGTTATATCCATACTACGATAGTATGAGTTACTAAGTGGAGCCTTAGCATGCCATGGGTGCTTAATCGTAGCCTTCATTCTAAGATAAATAGAGTCAGCTGATACGTAGTAACCATTTCCATTATGACATCTAAGTGCAGCTAAGCTTTGTAACTTTGTTGCTCCTACGAGATCACAATTATTCCCACCAACAATTTGCACGATCGCACTTGTCGCCTGATTTCCTTCTGCTTGATAATTAACTTTAAACTGCTTATCAAGAGAAGGAACTGATTCAAAATCAACTTGATAAATATCACTTGTTCCTACAATCGTATTAAATTTATTACTCCAGTTACTTGAAGCAATTGATGTTAGAACCTTAGACTGTGCTCCTCTTTTCAAAGTGAAGTAGATCTTATTATTATCTTCGATACCATTTCTGCCTTTAACAGAACGGAAAGTAAAAAGCCCTAAATCATAATTACAAATGTATGCATTCCAATCTGTTCTTGTACTACAACTACTATTATTAAAACTCTTATATGGAACAACAACTGCACCACTTACGCCTGTCAAAGAACCGTCGAGGTCTCTTACCGACATTGAATAGGCCGAATCAATCCAGTTTTGATTATTCGTTTCATAGAAAAATCTTTTCCAAGGTGTTGAGGCAAACTTTAGGCCACGAACCTTATTTTCAAATCGATTAGCTCCCCCAATATTGGTAATTGGTATTGGAGTGATATTCCTATTACTATAAGTTTGCTGTGTACTTGGATAATCAAAGAATGTGACATTATCTAATTCAAAGGGCCCATCATAGACAACGATTCCCGAGACAAATGAGTTACTAGGAAGTGCACCGGCTAGAATCCCCTTATCTTTATTTGAATTATTTGCACTTTGCCCAACAATTGCTGAATTAGTAAAACGCTGAGAATAAGCGGTAAAGATGGCCCAACGATTATCTGCTAAAACAGCATTATCAAATTGAGCTGCCCTTCCTCTAAAATAGATCCCACTTTCTGTATTCTTAAAAGCAACAAGATTTCTAAACACAGGATAAGTTGACGGCCCATAGTGAGCACTCAGTAGCTCTCTATCTTCCGGGTTATTTGGATTATTTCTTAGAGCACCATCAGGGGCCCCATCCCATGTGTGACCGACCTTACTTGAGTGGGCAGTGTTATTATCATATCTCAATGTATTATTTGTAACAGGTGTTGAACAAAGTCCATCAGGAGAACAAATTCTCGTCTTTTCAAAGGCCATCCAAAAACCCGTCCCTTCAGATCCAGCTGCAACATTGTAAGCGACAGTATTATCAGGGTTTGAAATCCAATAAGTCGAAGGACTAGGAAACCTTCCCGAGACCCCTCTTACATCTGAAATGAGGAGAGCTCTCGACTCTGGAACCTTTTTTGAAACCAGTCCAATATTGTGACTCAGAGTATTCTTTACTTCGTTACCATCTTCTAGAAAATAGCCGTGTCCAAAGTGGTTGTAACAAACATTTCCTATAACGCTAACATAATTAGTTGCATGAATTGTGATACATCTTTGGTAACTGTCAGTAACAGATGAGTTCTTAATATATTGTCCACTTGCATTTCCGACCATATGCCAATGGAATGGATATCTTGCCATCTCCCCCATTCGTCCAAGTTTTGAGAATTGAACTGAGTCAACATATGCCTTAGCACTACCCATAACCATAACGTGGCCACCAAGGTATGAAGACGTATGAGAAGTGCCATGAGATGCAATCACGATATTTCGAGTTAGATTTGCAACGGTTGCTCTATTATCTAGCGTCCAACTTTTCCCACTGTGGCTTAAAGTACGATTAACACCCCAGTGTTTATAAGATAGCGCTCGATCAATTACGACGACATTATTATTAACTGAAACAATTTTAACTCTTTCTGCTTCATTCATATCAAATGAAGTTGAAGAAATAACAATCTCATCATCTTTCTTCCAATTTACATTAGTTGAAAGTGTAATGGTTGTATTACCTGGATTGGCATGATTAGCGAGCTTAATGATCCCACTATTTCGATAAACCCCATGTAAGTGTAATTGCCCTTGACCGTGAACTGCGAAGGCCCTCTTTCCCATTGAATGATTGCCATTACTTAATTCAAGGCCATCAGCAAGTTCAATTCTAAGCTTTCCTTGAAATCTCTTACTACTCGTTCCACAAATAAATTTTCCATTTACTAAAATTCCTTTAGCAATAATTCGGTAACTTGAAGAATTATCGGGACATCTAAACTCTCCATCAACTTGTAATAAGCCTACGTTAATATTGCGATCAAGAGTTGCTGTCATACCGGAAGGAATTGTTAAGTTTTGGCCATTTGTTGTAAATAACTCACTAATCTTTCTATCTGATACATAGGCAGGGATTCGGAAGTATCCACTTTTTCCAATTTGTAAATTTGGGCCACCTGTCACAGAGATTCCAAAGCTAAAGACAAGCTTACCTGCGTTAGTTTTCCACTGGTCATCAGTAAAGGTATGAGCGAAACGATGTTTAGTGAAAGTATTCTGACAAATATTTGAAACTGCTGCTTCACTTGAATTACTCGCTTTAAAATTTGAAAGGATCTTCTTATTACTTAAAGAATCGCCAGCATAGATATGCACATTAATGGATTGATTAACTGTCTGATCGCAGGCCCATCCACTTACAATCAGTTTATTATTGACGACCTTAACTGCATCAATATGTCCTTTAATCTGAGCATATGCATTATTGAAAGTAAGTATTCCAAAACTAATAACAACAAACGTCCTAAATAAACTTCTCATTTAATTTCCTTATTTAAAAAACCAGTAAGATCTGACCTTGGGTATTTTAAGCGGGCATCAAATATGAATTTAACTTTTCTAAAGAAAGTTTAATTAAACACAATAATTCTATGTACTTAACCATGCTAGAATAGCAATATTTGAATGTCATGATTGACACAAATATGTGCAAATAAAAGTGGGTTCTAACTTCTAGGAAATCTATTATGAGAGTTTTTGTCGCCATTGACTTACCAAAGGATACAAAAGAAAAATTAGAGAATGTGAAGATGGATCATGCTAATTTTCGCCGTTATCCTGCGGCCAATCTTCACCTAACCTTGAAGTTCATTGGAGAAGTCTCAAATGAGTTATTAGAACAAATCAAAGAACAACTTAATACAGTTAAATTCAAACCTTTCACATTGAGATTTTCATCTTTGGGATACTTCTACCCTCATCGCCGTGGGACTCCTATTTGGATTGGAGTAGAAAGTAATGAAGAGCTAATGGAGCTACAGGAAAAGGTGGAAGAGAGACTTCAGGGCCTAGAGCTAAAATTAGACAAGATGATATTCACCCCACACCTTACTTTAGGTAGAATGGAGCGAGGAATTAGAGAGAATGAAATAAAGGAATTCATGCAAACAATTCACATACCTAACTTTAGCATTACTGCTAAAGAGTTTATCTTATTTCATAGTCATTCAACTAAAAATGGTGTTGAATACCTTCCATTAGAAACTTTCTAACTAATCGGAGCGGCAATGCCTATTGAAAAGTACTTTAGACATTATCCGGAACATTTAAAACAGCAAATCCAAGATCTGATTTCCAGTGGTAACCTTAGGTCATATCTCTTAAAGAAGTATCCTCATCCACATGAAATCAACTCTGACAAATTGCTCTACAAATATGCAAATGAACTCAAAGATCAGTATATGCGAAATGTACCGCAATTGAGTAAGGTTATTTATGAGAAGCAAAAAGATCTCGTTAACGATGCTCTCGGTACCCATACGTATATCAGTAGAAATCACGGTGGAAAATTAAAGAAGAAGCATGAAATGAGAATCTCTCGCACTCTAAAAGATGCCCCTCGTGAGATGCTTGAAATGCTAGTTGTCCATGAGCTTGCCCATTTTAAGGAAAAGGACCACAACAAGGCATTCTATAAACTTTGTGAGTATATGCAACCTAACTACCATCAGGTTGAATTCGATCTTCGCCTCTACCTTGTTCTCTTAGATCAAGGGGAAACTTTATTTAAATAATCAAGCCCACCAACAATGGCCGCAACCTGTGCATTTACACAATCCTCATCACTAACTTTTGGACTATCAGGATAAACTTCCGTTGTTGTACAAAACTTCGCATTTGAAAAAGATGCACAAAGATGAAGTTTCTTTAGAGCATAGTTAATCACACCCTCTTGTGCAATGGTGGCCCCTATAATCTTCCCATTCTTATCAGCAGGTGCGATATGCGTGACCTTACGAACTGAATCAATGATCGCCTTTTGGAAATCAGGGCAAGAATTTTCACTATCATCAACAAGATAGAATCCATCAGGAATATCCCAAACATCTTGAGAGACACCATCCCTCTTTTCTAAGGCCGGCCTAAAGATAGTATTGTCAGTATCTGTCGTCTCGTGAAGATCGAAGTGGGCAAAGACTTCAACAGCTAAACCAGCAATGGCCTTCATGACAAGATTGCACTCTGGAGCTGGCCCATTTGTATAGAAAGAGCGATTTGGATCAACTGTCATTGGATTCCAGCGATTGATTGTCTCATATCCCCAAGGGCTTATACATGGAGCAACGACAAAGTTAAATGAATCTGTATAATTTGTAGCTTGTCTTTCTAGAAAAGCAAGGGCACCGTGAACACCACTTGTTTCATAACCATGGACGCCACCAGTAACAAGAATGGTTCTTTTCACTGGTGAAAAATTCTTACTTTTAATTAAATAAAGAGGGTACTTTTCTTCATCATAAGGAAGGGCACCATATTGAGAGACATCAAAACGGTCTTCTAAGCTCTTAATCTTTGTTACGACCTCTTCAAGATATGATCGCTTTATCACTTGCTCTTTAAACCAGTTCTCTTTTTCTACGTCACCCCAAGGGATAAGATTCTTTTCCATATTAGTACCTATATATAACTATCTTGTCGCTAAAATCACATACTCTTTCTTGTGAGCTGGTACTTGTCGACTAATGATATTGTGAAATCCCCAATCATAGAATTGATCTTCAAATGATTCGATATTTTCAATATATTCCATCTTTACAACCTGAACGGTAAAGATAATCCCCTTTAAAGTTCGATTATACTTCTTCGCTAGTCTTAGGACTTCTTTGATTGACTGCTTAGGATTAATATTAATATCTGCGTGAATCCAGCGTACATCCTCAGGAAGATCCTCATGAGAAAGGTCCTGCACTGATTTTTTCATATGTGAGAAGTTTTTGTGATTAGCGATCTCTGGACTTATTTTTGCAGGATCGATTCCCACAACCTTGCATCCTTCATCTAGAAGATATTGTGAAGCACCACCTGGAGCACACCCAAAGTCTAGCCACAGATCACCTTTAAATAATTTTACCGCATAAAGTTTCACAATTTGAGAAAGCTTTAAGTATCCTTTTGAAACGGCATTATCAGGAGTATCGACTTCGGCCATAGAATTAGGATAGCGAGTACACCCATCTGCTACACTGTGAGCGCCAAACCAAATCTCATTCGGTCCTAGGCTCATTAAATCAATTACGATCTTACCTTCAGCACTGTAGCCATTTACCTCACGTCCGAAGGCTTCTTTAGCATCAAAATCAGTCTCACATCCAATTGCAAAACTATGAATCATGAAATCTTCACTATCAAGCCCTGATGCCTTCACATCACTTACAATATTTTCAGGAGTTGATTTTCCGTAGAAGATTCCACTTCGTGTAGCAAATGTAAGCTGGAGTTGCGATATCGTTTTTAAGTCATATGCAATACCTGTATTCTTAAATGTCACAAAGCCTTTCTTGGAAAAGCTTAAAACTAATTCTGGATAAAATATCTTAATCTCTTCTTTTAAGAGAATTTCGTTTCCTGGATTTGTACATACAAAAATATATTGTTGCTGACTCATTGCCATCCTTATTGGTTATTAATAGATTAACTATCTTATACCATTTAAATAAAGAATGTACTTAATTATTAACGGCATTCATTGATCTCTTGATCTAACTTTGTGATTTCGCGCTTAAACAACTCTATAAACACCAGACTTTCTAGACATGAGCTTCTCTGCAATAAACTCGCGTCTAATTGTACAAAAGTCTTCATTATACTTTTCAAGTCTTTCATTCACCTCGGCTTCTGTGTAGTCTCTACCCTTCTTAAATTCTTGTAGTAGATGCTTTAAGATAACAAGCCTCTTTTTTCGTTGCACAGGAATCGACTTCAGTTCTCCATTTTTAAAAAATGATTTAATTATCTTTTGCTCATATTGAACTTCATTTTCATCTTCGTTAGAAATTGAGACTTCAAGAATTGAGTTTAAAATATTTTTATCTAATACCTTCTTTTGAAGTGAAAAGACTTTATAGTACTGCTCTTTACGAGACTTAATAAGGCCAACGGCTTCTAATTTTTTTAAATGATGTGTAATCGTACCAGGAGATAGAGAAAGTCTTTCTGCAAGAACTTCTGCATAAAGGTCTTTCTCTGCAAGGCTCCTAATAATACTCAATCTCGCCTCATCCCCTAAGACTTTGAATACTTTTGCAAGACTCATCATTTAGCCTTCGCCAAGAGATGTGCGCATTTCTTGAACTGATGGTAGAGATACAATCCACTCAAATATACTAAGCTTAATCATTGCTTTGTCCGCATCTTCATCACGGCCAAATCTAATATCCTCGCTATAGCTTTGAGACCAATCTCTATACATAAGTTTTGTCGTTTTGATGAAATTAGCTGGAGTCGCATTTCCATAAAGCTCTTCCATAATTTCAAAAACATTTTCTCTAATCTTTCTTTCAATATTGATATCGATTTTTCCTCTACTGAGATTCGATGCCTGTTTTGAAAGCTCTCTTAATTCATCTAAAAAATTCATAATTTCCTCTCCGATCTATTTTGATACATGTCAAAATAAACTCAAAAAAAGAGAAGGTCAATATTTGTTTTGATATTCATCAAAGTAGATACCAGTTTTAATGTAATTTTGACAACTTAGCTTCTACATATACGCGATACAATTTTACACTGTCCTTGGACAAAATCTTTTGTACAACATATTAAATACCTATGAAAAATCTTATCGCAAGCTTCTTAATCATCTTATGTTTACCAACTCAATCAAATGCCTTCACACGTTTTGATATTACCCAAATGGCAAAGAAGAACCACGTGGCCCTTGAGTACAAAGAAGTTAAGAAAGTGATGTTTTCGATCGTGGATAATATTGATGGTGTTATTTGCAGTGTCTACACACCAAGCCAGTGTAAGAAGAGATATCAGCAAAAAGAAAAGAATTTCAAAATCAATATTGAACACACATGGCCACAGTCAAAGGGAGCAAAAGAGCTTCCGGCCAATAGTGATATGCACCACCTCTTTCTAACGAGCAAAGAGTCTAATAGTAAGAGGGCAAATCTTCCTTTTTGTAATGCCGCTTACGATTACTGGCAAATGGATGGAAGTATTCAAGGCTTTGATGATTATGCTCAGGACTGTTTTGAACCACAAGATGGCCACAAAGGAAATGTTGCGCGAGCAATGTTCTACTTTGCTGTTCGCTATGATTTTTCAATTGATAAGGATCAAGAGGAAACTCTCAGAGCTTGGAATAAACTAGATCCAGTAGATGAGCGAGAATTAAAGAGAAATGAGATTATCAAATCTCTTCAAGGAAATATCAATCCATTTATTTTAAAACCAGAATGGATTGATGAGATTTCAAACTTCTAGACTTCGAAAAGATTGGGCCCACCATCAGGTGGGCACAAATCCTAAACTTCTTCTAAAATCTTTCTTCTAGGTCTTGCAATTAAAGAATAGAAACAAGGTACAACAACTAAGGTAAAGATCGTTGAAAGGAATACCCCACCGATAATAACAAGGGCCATCGGTCTTCTTGTTTCAGAACCAGCTCCAATAATAACAGCAGCAGGAACGGCCGATGCAAGAGTTGTAAAAGTTGTCATAATAATCGGTCTAAATCTTGTTTTACATGCTTCTAAGATAGCGTCAGCTAATTCCTTTCCTTCATCACGTAATTGATTTGAGAATTCAACAATAAGAATCGAAGTCTTCTTAACAATACCCATCGTTAAGAGAATCCCAATCATCGAGTATATATTTAAGGTACTACCAGATAGCCATAGAGCAATGAAAGATCCCGCAAGTCCAAATGGAACGGCCAAGAAAACAGTAATTGGGTCAGAGAAAGAATTGAACTGACTTGCTAAAACCATGTAGGCAATAACAAGACCAAGTACCATAATCATAAGAACGCTAAATAGTGATTCATTTAGGTCTTTTGAGAATTTAAGGTAGTAACCTTTTGGTAAAACCTTCTCTCCTAATTCTTTAATATAATCGATGGCCTTACTCTGAGCGACACCTTCTTTTAAGTTCGCATCGACTCGAACACCTCTCGAACGATTTTCACGGTAAATCGTTTGTGGCCCAAAGGCATCTTCAATCTTTACAACTTCACTTAATGTAACAAATTCTCCACGGTTATTTTGTAGAAGAAGTGATGAGATATTCTCTCTAGTGCGATCTTCTTCTGCTAACTGAACGAAGACATCATAACGTCTTCCACGTTCTGTATACTTTGTTGCAGGGGTCCCTGCTACACCAACATTTAAGGCAGTAGCGATAGTATTAACTTCAATCCCACGCTGTTGGGCCTTAAGACGATCTGGAATGATGTGCACTTCAGGAAGTTCACCAATATCATCGGAGCGAATTCCAACCATTAGATCAGATTCTTTCATGCCTTTCGCTAATTGCTCATATAGTTGAGCTTGAATCTCTGCATCAGGACCAGTAATTGTAAACTCAATTGGACTTCCTCTTCGTCCACCAATAGCAGATCCCATTCGATCTCTAACAATAATATGAAGTCCTTTGATAACAGATAGATCCTTTCTTAATTGAGAGGCTATTTGAAATTGTGTCAGCTCTCTTTTATCACGGTCTTTGAGAATGATAACTCCAAAACCACGGTTACCAGATGAGGCTCCACGTCCACCACCAACAGCAACAATCATTCTTTCGACATTTTCGTTCTTAGAAACAATAGCTTCATACTCTTTAACTTTCTCATTTGTATAATCTAAACTTGCTCCATCTGGTGCAATAAAGATAACAAACATGAAGCTTCGATCTGATTCTGGTGCAAATTCTTTATCAATGTGATTTAGCGACATAAATGAAGCCAAGATAACAACCGTAGAAATAAGAATAACTTTTAAACGATGTCCAAGAGAGAATTTTAAAACTCCCATATAGATTTTATTTCCAAAATCTACTGCACGATTAACCCAGTGGTGAATAAAGATCCCTTTAGATGCAACATTAAGAAATTGAGAACATCTCATCGGTGCAAGAGTAAGTGCTTCAAGAGAAGATAGTGAAACCGCAATACAGATTGTTAAGGCAAATTCCTTAAAGAAACGCCCCTCAATTCCAGGCATAAGTGTAATTGGAGCAAAGATTGCGATAAGAACTGCAGTCGTAGCAAGAACCGCAAATGCAATTTCCTTACTTCCCTTAAAAGACGCCTGTACTTTATCATGTCCCATCTTTGCATATCGGACAATATTTTCGAGCATAACAATGGCATCATCAACAACGATCCCAATAGCTAGGGTCAGACCTAGCAGAGAGAATGTGTTTAAAGAGAAGCCCATTAAGTACATGAAAGAGAAAGTACCAATAATAGCAGTTGGAATTGCCAGAACAATATTAATCGTTGCCGACATTGAGTTTAGAAATAACCAACATACTAATGAAGTTAATAGAACAGAGAGAACTAAGTTTTGTAGAAGCTCACCAATTGATAATCGAATAAAAGAAGTACGGTCAAAGTTTACTGAAAGGTTTGTTCCCTCAGGAAGGTTTTCAGAGATCTCCTTAACACGTGCTTTTACACGGTCAGCAACATCAACAGCATTCACCCCTCTTTGCTTATAAATAGGCATTGAAAGAGAAGGCTTTTGATTTACACGTGAAATTCTTGTGCGGTTTTCAACACCCGCATAGATATTTGCAACTTCAGATAGTCGAATCGGAACATAATTGGCCTGTCCGCCACGACGACTAATGATCATATTTTTAAAATCTTCAACAGTACGTCCTTCACCTAGGACACGTAAACTCTTCTCATCTTTAAGTGTTTCAAATTTACCAGCAGGCAGCTCCACACTTTCTCTTTGAAGTGTTTGGACAATATCTGAAAGTGTTAATTGAAATGAATCAAGTTTCTCTGCAATAACGTCCACTCTCATCATTGGCTCGCGTGCTCCAAAAGCACGAACTTCAGAAACACCTTCGATTGTTGTGATCTGATCAATAACACCATCTTTAAAGAGAATATTTAATTCTCTTTCAGAGAGTGTGTCAGAGACAAGTGCGAGGTAGAGAATTGGATCATCTGCCGCATTTGATTTAGTTACAGTAGGAGTTTCAACAATATCTGGTAATTGTCTTTGAGCACGGCCTAAGAGGGTTTGTACTTCCTGAAGAGCAAAGTCGATATCTTTATCAAGTGTAAACTCAAGATTGATACGACCTTGGCCACGCCCAGCAGTTGATGTCATGTCCTTAATCCCTTGCATTGAAACAAGAACAGATTCAGCAGGCTCTAAAACATCTTTTTCTACTACTTCTGGTGTTGCACCTTCATATTCATATGCAATAGAGATTGATGGGTAATCAACATCAGGATTTTCATTAATTCCAAGTTCTCTAAACCCTAGGATACCAAATAGGATTAGTGAGAACATTAACATCCATGCAAAAACAGGATTCTTTATCGATAGAGATGATAAACTCATAATATACAACCTTCTTATTCTTTAGGGATATTACCTAAGTAAGCATTTGCTTGATAATATAAAGACTTCACTTCAAGAGATGATCTAATTGCTAACTTTTCTAGGTCAATTACGTCGTCTAAAGATCTAATAACTTCAATTTGTGTTACTAGCCCCTTATTAAGATCCTTTAATTGCTCTTGATATGATGCCCTACTTCGATACAAAGCTTTTCTTAGAGTTTGTAATTCATTTTTCTTATATTCAAAATTTTTAACAAAAGCACTCCAACGATTAACAGTATTTCTTCTATTGTAATCAATTTGTGCTTTATTAATTTGTGAAACGATTCTTCTGCTTGTCACTTTCGACTTTCTTTCACCAAAGTCTAGAAGATTAAGAGTAACGTTTAAGCTAACTCTCCAATCGCGTTCTCCAATATCATTCTTATCAATATTGTAATCAGCGCTTAGATCTACTTGTGGATAGTATGCGGCCTTTTCAATTTTAGCCTCAGCAACAGATGCTTCGTAATCATATTTTAGGCTCTTAAGATCTGGCGTATTTTCTAAGTCAACATTTGTAGACAGAACCAGTTTTAGAGGGTCGACACTATCTTTCACTTCTTTAACATCATCAAGACCTGAAAAATTCATTAAATCAGTCATTGATGTCTTTACTTGGGCCTTACTTTGAACAAGTCCGGCCTCTAAGCGATGAAGCTGAGATTCAAGAGCATAGAGATCAGCCTTACGATCTCGTCCAATCTTTGCTCTTTGTCTAACAATACTAACTCTCTTTCTTAAGTTTTCAAGCAGTGCCTCAACTCTTTCTTTTTCTTCTATGGCCGAAGACATTTGAAAAAATAATGTCGTAAATTGAGAATAGTACTCAGCAAGACTTTTATCTGTTAATGCTTTTGCCTGCTTAGGCACGATCTTGTTGTAATCATAAAGAGCAAACTCTGCTCCACCTTGAAATAGCTTTTGTCTTAATGAAAGATAGACTTCTGAATCAACTTCTTTATTTGTTGAGCTTTCAGGATGTTCATCACGATACGTATTAGAATATACTGCATCTAAGCTTGGGTAGAGGCTTGACTCTACAGTCTCCAAATCTGAAACCGTTTTCTTTTCTGTAAGCTTAAAGACCTCGACTTGCTTAGACTTCTTTAAAGACTTTAAGTAAAGCTCTTCTACAGAAGCATTACTAATAAAAGGGGTAAAAGTAATAAATAAAAATGCAATTTTATAGTAATTCAAGATTGGCCCTCCTGTAATTTTAGAACAAAGTTTTCTATTACTTCGAGAGCACTTGTTAACTGTGAAACTTCAGATGCGGAAAGGTTTTCCAAACTACCTGAAAACCTATGACTGGCGCCACTTCTGACCTTCTCAAACTTCTTCTTGCCCTTTGCTGTAATCTTTAAAAAAGTAATTCTTCGATCTGTCTTACAGGCCTCACGTGAAATATACTTATCATTTACTAATGTATCCACAAGCTTTGAAATAGCAGCACAAGAAACATGAATAACATCAGCTAAATCACTACATGTGCACACACCATCATTTACTCTTGCCAGAATACGATACTTTGGAAAGCTAATTTCAGATTCGCTTTCTCTTTTAATGTATGACCTAATAATTCCCATCGATGACGGTATGACCTCGATGAATTTTCTAGATAAAGAATCTTTGATAAAACATAACCTTGTTAATATTTAACTTTGTTAAGTATTTTACTAAGATTATCTTAAGTTTGAAAAACATTATTTTTAATGCAATGAAGACTAGTTAAGCCACTAAACGAATTATTTAAACAGCAGGTGCCATGCACCTTTGGTTTCGCACTTGCACAACCAATGGAGCATGGCACTTTTTTATAATAGAAAACTTCCAAGTGCCGAGGAACAAGACTCCGGCGCAGACCGTATTCCAAAAGTATGAACTCTGTCTTTTAAATCCTCAAGCTTTCCAGCTCTTTGTTCATCTAGGCGCTTGAGGTGAGTTCTCATTGATTGCACAAAGACTTCATCGTTATCCAAAGCTTGTTCAATGGCGCTTCCAACAAGGGCCAGTTTATTGCGATTCATCCACCAGTCTTTATATGATGGAGGAAGTCTGAAGCCTTTGGCGTCTCCAATTCTTTTTCTGTAATCTTCGACATCTGAGTAGCTTTCAAAGTTATTAAACCACTCACCTAGCCAAACAGTATTCTCTTTTTGGCCTTCATAGTAGAAGTCCTTGTGATCATCCACAAGAATCACAGAGTCTAAGTCATCACTCACAAGGGAGATGTCTTTTTTCCACTTATGAACAAAGCGAGAATCTTCGGGAACATTTCTTCTATTATCGTAAAGGTGGCGCTTTGAAAGAATGCGATAAGAAATATCATGAAAACTTTTTTCACTTCCGTCTGAGAGTTTAAGTGATTTTAAAAGTTCTAGATTTCGCCCCTCGCTCCCTCCACTAAAAAAAGAAATTGAAACATCTTCTCGTTTTGATAATTCAGTGATGAGTTCTTGGGCGTATGGAATAATCCTATAGCGAATGCCTTGGATGGTAACAGTTCTTTTTGGATTAAATGTTTCACCCGCCTCAATTTCGGCCACAAGTGTGTGGTCGAGATCAAAAACAATATGCCTCTGCTTTAGCTGCGCTGGCCCCCTAAGAGCTTTGGAGCATGAAATGAATAATAGGATGAAAACGAGATATCTCACTCATATCTTATCGACCATTTTAGTCAAATACTTAAAAAATTACTGAAACTTCTTCTAAGAGTGCAGCATGCTTATTTCTAAGCTCAATCGGGTCATCAAAGCTCATGGATGTCGTCTTCTCAAAGAGAATTGTGCTCTCACCACTTGGGAGCAAGCACGTAATATGAGCAGAGCATTCATTCTTCTTCTCCCCTAACATCTTCGTTTCAATGCACAGATTAACTCTAAGCTCTTGCGATGCTTTTCCTGGATACTTCTTGCATAGGTCAATGAGAGATTTTTTTAGTTCTGGATTATCCCATTTTAGGGCCTCTAAAATTGACGGCTCACAAGATTGCACTCGAAATACATCACCATCAACAACACACTTAATCCCTTTATCTGTTGATGTTTCAAGGTAGCGATAAGCGAAGTTTTCGAGATTATGAATGAAAAGAGCTGAAACACCATCAGACTCTATTAGCCATTCACGATTCTTTGAATTCATTTCTTGCGTAAGCTTTTCTTTATCAATTTTCGTCATATATACATAATACTTGCTAAATCTAAGCAGTAAAGAGATTCTATAATTATAACTAAATAATAATTGGAGGAAGTAAATGAGTCATGCTATTGAACCATCGTTAAAATCAAAAAAAGCAGGGATAGCCTTCGGCTTCGTCATTTCCTTTGTGCTCGGTTCAGCATTTGTTTTTTCAGCACTAAAAGCAGGTATTACCCCTGGGATCAGTCCCCTCGTCGTTTTATTTGGATGGGTCGCAATGGGTAGCTTCTTTAAAAGCGACATGAAAGGCTTCCTTGCCATGGCCCAAGTAACAGGCTCAGCAGGAGTTGCCGTAACAGCAGGTGTCGCCTTCGTTGCACCAATCGTTCAAATCTTAGCTGCGGAACTAGGACAACCTGTTCCACCAGTCGATATTCTTTCACTCATTCTAGCTTCTGCTGCCGGATGTTTCCTAGGTTGGGGTTTTGTGGGCCTTGCAACTCAAAGATTTTTAACAGATCCAAAACTTCCAGCTCCCGAGGCCGTTGCTTGTGACCGCCTTATCCAAACAGCTGCTGAAAATCCTCAGGCCCGTCCACCTTTAAAATTCTCACTTATTCCTGGTCTAGCACTTGGATTTGTGATGGCCTTCCTAAGCCAAATAAAAGTTTTAAAAGCAAGTATCTATGATCTTAAGTTCACTCTTAGTGGAGTCGAAACAAAACTTCCACTTCCAATTAACCCACTATACTTTGGTATTGGAGCACTCCTTACTGTTCCGACTGCTATCCTGATCTTCTTTGGAGGTCTTCTAAACGCAGTTGTTAAGGGAATGTCTGCGGCCCAAAATATGCCAGGAACAACTTTTCGTTGGGTTGGTGGTGCTGCCATGGTTGTTGCTGTTGTTTACTCATTAATTGCTTACATCATTGAAGGTAGAAAAACTCGCAATGCTCTTGCAAATAAGAAAGCAGACTTTGATGCTGAACAATTAGAAATCCCAGCGCGAGTAAGAAAGCAACTTCTAGCATCGATTGGTTTTGGTGCATTCTTATTAATCGCCATGATGATGTATTCAGGAGCAACACTTGTCGGACTTGTTGCACTTGGTATCGTTGCACTACTTCTAATCTTCTTCCTAAGTGGTCTTGGAGCTCTCTTATCACTTCAAGTTGGATCATCTGCTTCGCCTGTTAGTGGAACCGTATTCATGGGAATGCTTGTTCTAAGTTTAGTAGGACTTGCCATTGGCCTTGAAGGGATTCAAGGTGTTTACTTTCTAGTTCCAATTATCGTTGCAGCTTGTGTTGCTATCTGTGCATCAAACGATTCATCTCAAGATTATAAGACAATGCAATTTAATGGCCTTAAAGTTTCAAGCTCATTTGTGGGACAAATCGTAGGCCTTCTAGGTGGTGCAATCTCTGTACCTCTAGCAATTTACGTTGCTCATGAAACAGGAACTCTTGGAAGTGAAGCACTACCTGCACCACAGGCAGCATTCTTTGCAACTGTTTTAAAATCTCTTTTTATTCAAAGTGATATTCCTCTAATGCCAGTTCTTGCAGGTACTGGACTTGGATTATTAGCTGTTATTATTGAGATCATCGGAAAGCGTAAGGGTGTTATTCTAAGCTCACTTGCCTTTGCAGTTGGAATCTATCTTCCTTCATATATCGGAACAGGAATTCTATTAGGTTCTCTTGCTAGACTTTCTGGGACAAAGTCTGTGACAAAAATCACACACCGAGGAATTCTTACTGCCGCAGGGCTTATTACAGGAGACGCCCTATTTGCTCTTCTATTTGGAATCCTTGCAATTGGCGGAATGGAGATCGCTGGAGTTAAAGACTTTAATTTCCAAACAAGCCTAAGCGTCTTATTCTTTGTAGGTCTTCTACTTACAACAGCGATTAACTACGCTAAAACTTCTTCGATTGAAAAAAACTAATATAAAAAAATGGCTCCTCAATGGAGCCATTATTCTTCTTATTTACATGAACTTAATTTTCTAACAATTGGTAGAAGACAATTATCTCTAATATGATCTTTTACACCATCAGGTTGAATATATGAGTTGTATGCTCCTGCAACAGCTCCATAGAAATCATAAGCAACTTGACCATCACGCCCACCGCAATTCTCAGCTAACCAATAAAGATCACCTGCTTTGTCTTTTAAAGCATCAGTTATATGATTTAAATTTGAATAAACGGCCTTGAACTCAGAATTAATTTCTTCAATATTTGAACAACCCAGATAAGTTCCGCAAACAGAATTTAAATTATCAACTTGATTGTTATACTCTTGAAGCATCTGTTGGCTTTTTTTGGCAATCATTGAAGAATGATGACAACTTATGGCCATAGTTAAACTTGAAATAAAAAAACTACCTACTAATATTATTGCTTTCATTTATACCTACAACTTCTATTAAAAACGACAGTTAAAATTAACGTTAGCATCAACAAGAGGATCAACATAAGGATTATTCGCTCTCACAAATCCATTGATACACTGACCTGGCATTACATAACCATTTTGGAATGCAGTCATCCATGCACCATAAGCAGTCAGGCCACGCATATTCATATTGCAATAAATAGGTCTGCTATAGTAATGATTACAAACTTCACAAACTGCTTGGCCACCGCCATTAACCCAGCAATTAGCATTTGCACTAACATAGGCTTGAGCATTAGATAAAGAACCAACAATAACAAATGCAAAAAGCATCATAAACTTTTTCATGAGAATCTCCTTTAAAATTAATTGTATGGAGCCTCAATACTTCTCACTAAAAGTCATTGTCAATGTAAGCAAATACGAAGAAGAATTCCTTTCTTTAGAATTTCTTTAGGTTCAAAACTTAAAGTGCTTTTAAGTATATATGAAATATTAGTAAGCTATAGTTCGAGACAGTTAATAATTAAGAAAAAATTAACCCTTCTATACAAAAGGTATTACAAAAGGTATCACGTACCTTTTTGTTTAGTAAGCCTCGATTAAAGCACCACTTTCAAGTAGTCTCTTATGATGTTCTTTAAGCTTCTTTATCTCTTGTTGAAATTGTAGACGCTCTTTCACTTCATGGACTCCAAAAGGATTCTCCCCACTTTCTAAGTAGTCAATGATCACACTCTCCCCCATCGTATCTAAACTAATTATTGAATCGAGAGAGCGCATCGTATCCATAAGCTCTAAAGCTGGTACCGATGCCTTCTTACGAAAGTGACCAACGATAACCTCATGGATAGCATTAGAAAGATCTAGTAATAGGTTCGCCTCTTTTTTATCAAAAGTTATCTCATAGCGACGATCAAGAGTGTTAACACTCTCTCCTAGAGATTCGGGGTTATTGATATTGTTGATACTTTCTTGAATAAGTGAAAGTAGCTCAGGTTTGTTATGAAACCTCTTGTCTAAAGCAAGCGCTCTTAACTTGGCCATACTTTCAAAAAGCTCATCCTTACTCCTAAAGTGGAGTGCCGTAATTGAGTCTCTATGATAGTAGCTTCGAGAATCAAGAGTCTCACCTACAACAGGGTTTGTTAGAACAATTCGATAAGTTAAATCATGGATCATATCTTCGCTTAATTTATTACCATAGCTTATACTCATATGCCTTAAGGCCTCATGAATAAGGAGACCTACTTTTGTAAAGTCACCCACACGATTCCAAACAGGGGCCGAGATCCAAGCACCTTTAACACCTGAATAAAAAACAGCTCCTTCAAAAAGTTCACCTTCATAAAAGCTTCTTACTCGATGTGGAGTAAATCTCCAATCAGCACCCTTTAAGGCCGCTTTAATAGCATGAGTAATCACAGGGCTACTTTCCTGCCAAATATCAATCCTCTCTTTTAAAAGAGGATATATTTCCATTTCTTCAAAACGATTAAATGAAAATTTCTCATAACCTAGGATGCTCGCATAATTCTTAAGTTCAACAGAAGAACCTTTTGAATAATGAAACTCATCGACGAACTCTTGATTATAAATAGCAAAGTCTAATAAGATAGGTGCACCAACTCCGGTCTTAACAATTGTTCCTCCACCGGAACTCTCAAAACCACCGTCATCTGAATTGTCTTGCACATTCTTTTTTAAAAGTGAATTTAGGTCTAACTGCTGAGGCTTTTCTTTATTAAGATTATTAAGATCTATCTTCTTAATATCAAGAAGTGTTTTATACTTTGATAAATCCACTTGAAGTTTATGCTTAGACTCCACACCAAAGGCCTGGTGACTTAGGCACAAGCATAGTCCAATGAGTGAAATAAGTTTTTGAGTCTTCATGGCCTCAATATAACCCAATAACAATGTAACAAAGGATAAACTGTTTAATTTATAGGCCCTGTCTTTAATAAATACACAATGAAGTCTTAGTTAACTAAAAATATGCTAAAATATTAACTAGAACTATGAAAATCAAGAACGAACTAATAATAACGGCTACTTATGGATATTTTCAGTTATCAAAATTACAAAGAATTTACCATTGATGCTCTTGATGAGCTTGGTAAGAAGGTGCGCGGGACTAGGTCTAGACTTGCTGAGAAGCTGGCCTGCCAAACGGCCTATATCTCTCAGGTCTTAAATAAAGATGCTCACTTTAGCTTGGAGCAGGCCCTTCTGACGGCCGACTTTCTATCCCTTTCTAATAAGCAGACGGAGTTTTACCTCACCCTTGTTAATTACCAACGCGCAGGAAATAAGAGATTAAGTGATTACTACCAAGATAAAATTGATCAACTAGTAAAGGATTCAAAGGATCTAAGTAAGCGCCTTACTGATAAGAAAGAGCTAACAAAAGAGCAACAATATGAGTACTACTCAAGCTGGCACTATCTTGCTATCCACGCCTATCTTTCAATTACCAAGCAATATGACAGAGAAGAGATTGCGACAACATTTTCAATCACGACAGAGACAGTGGCCAAGGTTATCGACTTTCTCTTAGATGCAGGATTAATCATAAATGATGGGGATAAAATAAAGCTGACTTCTAAAAGTTTTCATCTTGGAAAGAACTCTCCAATGATCGCAAGACACCACTCTAACTGGCGTTTGCGTGGGATGGAAAGCATGGACCGAGCAACTGAAAATGAGCTTCACTACTCGTCTGTTATCACCCTCTCTAAAGAAGATCTCCCAAAGGTGAATGGCATTATGGTAAAGGCCATTGAAGAAATTCGAGAAGTGGTGAAGAAGACAAACCAAGAGGATGTCTTCTGTTACACCATGGATCTCTTTAAAGTCTAGTTAAGGTCTAGTCGCTAACATAACTTCATGAAGTAATGCTGAGAAAATCGCTAACTTATTGGCCATATCTTCATCCATTGTTACTTCAAATCTCTCATCAAGCTCGAGGATATTTGAAAGAATAATTTTTGAATCATCTAAATTATTTAAACTCTCTTCAAAGATTAATTTAATTTGAGAATCGGCCATCAGCTCACTATCATCACCAATAAATACCTCAAGTTGAGTAACGATATTATCAAGCCTCGAGCTTTGAACCTCTGCTGTCGCAAAAGTATTTAGTGAAAGAATTAAGCTACTAAGTAAAATCATCATTGTCTTTTTCATTTGTTTTCTCCTTTTCTATTTTGTTTTGTTGAAGGAGTTATAGGATAATAAATGACGCAGTGATAGATTAAACTAATTAAAAAAACGAGGTTTTCTTAAGCTCAACTATGAAAACAAGGGTTGCCAAATGTAGTTTCAATTACTTAAGAAGTACAAATTATGTCTTTTGTAAATTTTTCTCAGATTTCGTCTCATATCACGGGCCATCTTATTTACTTAGTTAAGTACTCTTCGCGAATAAGCTTTAAAAGATAAGTCTCACGCTCAATAGACATGCCTTTCTTCTCACTTGAGGCAATGGTTTGTTCATTGTGAGCAATTGCATCGTGGATATTAATCCACATTGGTTTCATGCCATTATTTACTTCGTAATGCTCAAGCTGCGTTTCACCTAAGTCGTAATCAACAAAGCAAGTAAAGCAATAAGAAATCATATGCTGGATATCAAAGTCCGGGCGATACCACGGCCTATACTCTTCATAGATTCCAAACTCTTTGACCTCTCGAATATTCTTAGCGCCTGTTTCTTCTTGCAGCTCTCTAATCATCCCAACTTTGATATCTTCTCCCTCATCAAGTCCCCCACCAGGAAGACTATAGTCATCATACCTTTGGGTATAGAGCATGAGAATCATCTCACCGTTTAAGGCAATGGCCCTTGTAGCAAGACGTTTAAAAACACTCTTCTCTTCAAGAGATTCTCTAGGTCCAATATCTGGATGAATTGTACTTTTTATCATTCTCATTAATCGAGGATTTCCTTAACTCGGCCAACGTCTCCGCTTTCAAGACGAACCTTAATTCCATGAGGGTGGTAATCAGATTTGGTTAGGATATCTTTTACGATAC
Organism: Halobacteriovorax sp. GFR8; assembly: GCF_050955245.1. Lineage (NCBI taxonomy): Bacteria > Pseudomonadati > Bdellovibrionota > Bacteriovoracia > Bacteriovoracales > Halobacteriovoraceae > Halobacteriovorax > Halobacteriovorax sp. GFR8. The sequence continues at coordinate 2,401,751 of NZ_JBPBLR010000002.1, forward strand.
CTTCCGTTAAATTACCTGTGCGCTGATCTTTCTTTAAGACGATGCGAACTCTCTCGCCTATTTCGATGTGGTCTCTGACATTTCCTTCCATGCTTTATTTATATCCTATTTTTTTATAATCGAAAATTATAATAATAGCTTCAACTTGAAACCACACAATTAAAGAATGAACAAAACCCCCATTAAACAGCAGTACTCTCCTGCTTTCCAATTATAAGAATCTCTTAAGTACAAGAACATTTTGAATCATATTATTCTTACTTTTGTATAGTTATAAGTAAGCTTCTGAGCAATATATTGTTAAAGGAGAATTTTAATGGGACGACAATCATTAAGTGATCAAAGTAATTACAAGCATAGAGCTCACTCCAAGCATAATGTAGATGATGAATTTGAAATTGGTACCGACACTCGAAATTGGAAAAAGAATATCAAAAGAGATCAGGTAGTTCACATCGCAAGCAAGATAGACCTCAAAAACGTAGAAAGAAAACTTATTTCGATGCGAGAAGATATCACTGAAAGAATTGAAGTTTTAACACAGGATAAAACACGAAAGGCCCGGCCCTTAACGAAAGATCTCGATGACCAGTCCATTGCAGTAGAAAATGATGAAGTTATTGAAGACTTAGATGAGCTAGCAAGAATAGAGCTTAAAAATATTGATTATGCTCTTACAAGAATTCAAAATGGAAATTATGGAATATGTGATCAATGTGGTTCTAAAATTGAGGCCAGAAGACTGAGTGCTCTGCCTTACGCTACGACCTGCATAGAATGTGCAGAAGCATCCAAAGAGAAATATTAGTAAGCTATGAATCGAGACAATTAACCTCCCAGACAATCTCCAGGAGGTCCAAGACTCTTTGCCCGAAGTATCACGCTCTTTTTAATTTTCCTTGGTACTTAAAAAACTTTTCAAGGGAATTATTTGAACTAACATCAAAGTCGATAAGCTCCCAGACTGAGTCATCAGGATCAAGGCCCATGTGCAAGATATATTCTTTTTGGGCAACAAAGAATTGTCCTCTAAATGTTAAAAGATAGCCGCCATTTTCTTTTTGATAATCCTTAGCTTCACTATATTTAGCAAACCAGTGAGTGAGGAAAGGAGACGATTTTTGATACCAAAATGTGTCGATACGATTCTTATAACTCTTCCAATCAGAGTAGCCATTTTGATAAGCAAGTTGCTTTTGGGCCTGTTTTAAGGGAATACCATTGAGTTTTGCGAATTTTTTGGCCTCTCGCTTGGCCGTAAGTACAGGGTTCATAATAACCTCTCATAAGGCTTAGAGTGTTCGCATAATGGCCTTAAAAAATAGTTAATATGAATGTCAGAATTATGAAGAAGTGAACTCATAGGTCTTTTGCGAACTGTAGGCGGCTTCCTCCACCTACAGTAAGAATATAGGCAAGCTAAGTTGATGTCAACAACGTGTCCTTTTGATTCTATTTTTCAGGTTGTGGAATTAGTAAGTCCTCGAGAAAAAATGCTGATAACTGTGAACGACCAGATACCCCCGACTTAGCATAAATTGAAGCTGCTTGTGATCGTGTCGTTTTTTCCACTGTCGATCGATACTCAGCAATCTCTTTTAAGCTGAAACCTTTAATGAGTAAGAATGCTACTTCTTTTTCAGATTTAGTAAGTTGCCATTTATCAAGTTGAGTATCAATTGACTTACTCAAACCGTCGAGAAATCTTTTGGAACTTTCCTTCCAATGAGTATTTTCTTCAGTGAGTTTGGCCGATAATTCTCTTTCTTTTCTTAATGACTTTCTTAGTGTGAATGTTCCCTTAACAAGAAAATAAACACCGACTAATGCCATTAGCGCAACAATTCCCTCGATTGTAACATGCCACCACACAACTCCTTCACTAAGATCAGTTAGAAGATCAAATATTGTCATCAAACTGATAAGTAACAAAATACCAGAGATTATAAGTCTTTCTTTTTTATTCATTTAACTTTCCTAATCGTCATCTTCCTCATGGTCATCGTCATGTTCTTCAATGATAAAACTACTTCCTCCTTCACCTAATTGAAGTTGAGTACCAAAGGCATTCAGCTTTCCTGTATCTCTATCAAAGCTTTTAAGTAAGTAACTCCCCATTGCAGAAAGAAGCATAACAAAAACAAGTGCAACAATGATATGGTTTGATTTTATCTCACTTTCTACATCAACTTTAGCTTTTTTCCCATTAAGCATACTATAGATCATCCCATCATTATGCTTAAATTGATGAAGTAAGACACCAGCAATATGAAAAAGAACGATTATTAAAAAACCGTTGGCCAGAAGCTCATGAATCTCTTCAAAGAAATGCTTACTTATCCCTAAAGTCATCAGTAGCCCAGAAAGGCCAATTCCCAGGGTAGAAACCATCATTAAAACTGCTGCATAACTAGATGCTGGATTATGCCCTAAATACCTCTTCGACTTACTAGAAACCACCGATTTCAAATATTCGATCAGCTCAGAGGGCCTTAACTTAAATGATGTGAATTTAGAAGTTTTTGAACCGACAAAACCCCATACGATTCTTAGCACCACAAGGAAAACCATCAGTATTCCTGAAATCATGTGATAAGCGTAAAGTGCCGAGTCATCATCAATCAACTTTGCAATTGAAAACGACATCACAAATAGCAGTGCAAACGTCCAGTGAAATATTCTAATCGGCAAATCGTAAGCTTTTGAATTTTCCATAAAATCTCCTTGAATCCTATTCTAATATCGAATATTTTCATCAAAATTACATGGGACGAATGCCCTACACCTAAAGATTTCGACAACTTAGAACACAAGAAAAAAGAGGAAAAGGAGGAAAAGTATCACGTACCTTTATTCTAATTAGTTTTTAATCCGGAACACAAACCCTAACTCGATGCCCATCAAGATCAAGCGCTACAAATGTCGGTCCAAAAACCGCTTTGTGAAACTCCTGTTCAATAACAACACCTAGCCCTTGCCACTTCTCATATAAGTCCAAGACGCTACCTTCGTCTGAGACCATGATAGTAAGCTCAAAGCGACATCCTTTTCCCTCTGAAAGAAAATCTTTCGCTTTATTTGACCACAAAGAGAAACTAAGGCCATTACTCATTGAAAATGAAGCGTATGTTGGGACACTAAAACTGGGCTCAATTTCAAAAATCTTCTTATAAAACTCAGTACTTTTTTCCACGTCGCTGACGTAAATAGTGATTAAATTCAGTGCATTCATGGACTCTCCTTATTAAGTTTATCTGAAAATAGAATAACAGATGACACTGACAAAATATGTCAGTATAAGTAAGCTATGATAAGAAGCGATCGCCTTTTGGAGCTTTTACAAATTCTGCGAACAAACCGCTATCCAATTAGTGGTGAAAAGCTCGCTCAAAAATTAAATATAAGTCTAAGAACTTTGTATCGTGACATAGCACTTCTACAAAACAAGGGTGCAGAAATCATTGGAGAACCAGGTGTTGGTTATATTTTAAGGCCGGGCTTTTTCATACCTCCCCTGATGTTTAGTCAGGATGAGCTCGATGCTATTGTTCTGGGGTTACAATGGGTACAACAATTCGGAGATGCTTCCCTGTCAAAGGCATCTCAAAATGTCTTCTCAAAAATATCTGAAGGACTGCCAAAAAATACGGTAAAAGAAATGAATCGCCTAACTCTAAGAGTTGGCCCACCAGCACCAAAAGAGCAACAAGAAGAGGATTTAGATCATTTGCGAAATGCTATTCGTATGAGAAAAAAACTTGAAATAAAATACCGTAAAAAAGTATTTCACATTTTCCCAATAACAATTGGATACTTCAGAGACAAGCGAATACTTGTTGGTTGGGATGATGATAAAGAAGTCTTCCATCACTTTGATACGAAAAAAGTTATCCTCGTAAAAACTCTAGAGCAGATACTATTAAAAACTCAGGGCAGTTTATTTGATAAATGGTTAGAAACTCAAAAAAATTCTAAACTATGTCTCTGACATTTCCATCCATGATTACTTTTATCCTATTTCTTTATTATTTAAATTTATAATTCATCAATTAATGGAAAGTTATCTGTCTCTTCAATACATGCAATTAAAAAGAGTGCAAAGCCAAGCTTACCAGTAAAAAGATTTAACTCACTCTCTTTATAGTTAGCGCTTGAGAGTTCATGCATGGCATATGCTCTCGCACGATTTAGCCATATTTGATCTCCTGTTCTCTTGTAAAGCTGTAAAAAGGCAAGGCCATTACCATCAGTCCCGTGGCAAATACCGATACCTTTATTTAGTGGGCCTGCTTTCCAAGTAAGTTCTCCCGCTTTAACGAGTAGCTCTTCGATATCCTCGTCACCTTCATATTTTGGATAATACTTTAACGATGTAATAATCCCAGGAGAGCCGTGACACCATTGCACAAGAGTTGGAGCCTGTGGAATATCAGGATGAGTTGGTCGCCAATTAACATGGCCTTCTTCATCATACACAGCAAGCTTCTTAGCAACATCTTTTGTATGATCAAGGATAAACTTTTGATCGGCCTCGCTTAAGAGCTCTTTGCTTCGAAGTATTGAATATATATTTCCAAAATACCCATGGCCTGCACCGACATAAGTCACCTTCTTGCCATACATATCTTGTTCCCAAATGAGCTCTTCATCACTTCGCTCTTTTAATTTTGCAATTAAAAAATTTGCATTTTCAAGGTAGAGCCTCTTCCATCGCTCTGACTTCGTTTTATCATAGAAGAAAGATGCCGCAAGCATTGTCCCAGGAGCTCCCCAGAGAAACTCCAGAGTTGGGTTTTCGATATTCGACTCGACTAATTCATAGATTTCATCTTCAAGCTCTTTACTTTCATTTATGCGATAACGTAGAAGCAAAAGTCCTACCTCTCCCATTGGAAGCGATGGAGTAATCTTGTCATTATCAGGCTTATTTAAATAGTTGCGATAAATTTCAGTTGCCGTTGATTCCAGATCAAGATCAACATTTCTTCCTAAGAATCTTGCAATACTTAGTAGTCCCCACAGCACTCCACCAGAGCCCATATAGAGACCTTTATATTCTGAATTAACATCGATATCTTTAACCGCTGACTTATATATTTCTTCAATAGCATAACGGGCCTTTGCCTCATCCCATTCACTAGCTATTAATTTTGTATGTCTACTCTTATCAATATTCATTAATTATATACTCCAATACATCTTGTCCTGCTGAAATTGGAAGAACAAGATTTTGTCACGTATTCTATCACTAATTTGTTTTCTCATTTGCAGATTAAGTTAGAGAAGCTTTTCTAAGGCCAATATATGTAATGGCGTATAATAACTTTGCTTAAAATGTGACAAGACAATTGGTCGTACATACCGCTTCTTTGCCTTACTGATTTTTAAACGCCCATCATTTTCAACAATATGCTTAGACATAACGGCTCGACCTAATCCAAGGGCCACACCATCAACAATACTATAGACATCACCCATAAACCGTCTTGAGTAATCCATCTCTCGTCCTAAAAATTTAAAATAGGACTCAGTGGCATTATCATAAGGCCCATGATCTAAATAGGTATTTGGGATATTTTTATGCTTCTTAGACTCGATGACGACGTATTCCTCTTCCCCAACTTGCAGACTCTCCACATTTGGGAGATTTGGAAAATAATCAGTTAAAATAAAGTCAGCACCATTTGTCTTTAATAAGTCCTCAAGCTCGTGAACTTCATGAGAACTAAATTCAATACTTACATTCTGATGCTTGCGCATAAGGGGTGCAAGCTTTGGTATAATGAGAGAGCGCATAATGGAAGAGAATCCTGCAACTCTTAAAACTCCACTGGCTTCGGCTTGATATTGATCAAAGTTTCGAAGAAAATCTTCTTGCCTTTGAACGGCCTCTTTTGCGTAAATTAGTAATTTTTCACCACTGGCAGTCAGCTCAAGCGATCTTGGATGGCGAATAAAGACTGTGGCCTGTAAGACCTCTTCAATTCTGGCAATCTTCTGACTTAAGGCAGACTGAGAGAGCCCAAGAGACTTCGAAGCACTGGTAAAGGTACCTGCTTCGTGAATCTTTAGGAATGTGCTTAAATCATCGTATTTCAAATCCATAAGTATATTTAATAGATATATAAAAACTATTAATTATTCAAGATGTTTTTTCTTACTTATAAAATCTTCAACACTTCAAAACCAAGGAGATAAAAATGAAGTCAAAATTACTATTTTTACTACTATTTAGCGCTTTCAGTGCTCAAGCTTACGTTTGCACATCTGATGCTAACCCTACAACAAAGTTCATCTTTAATTATGAAGGAAACCAACTTTTTTCTGGAAAGATTGTTGAATCGACAAACGCTTCGATTGCCCATGAGGTATTTGTAGGAAAATCAGTAAAATTTGGATACCCAACTAATATCTATGAACTCTATAACCAAGAAGGTGAAAAGCTCGAGTTGAGCATGAAATTTCCTCCAATTTCAGGTGGTCATTGTCGTGCACGAGTCTGTCCCCCACTCCCACCCCAATCAAAGATTATCATTGCAAAGCTAACTGATAGCGAAGGTAACGATGAGTATTTTAACTGTCTTTAGTATCATTTACTCCCTCCTCGATTTTTTTGGAGGGAGTTATCTAAGCAAGTCAGTCGTTTTCGAATCCCTTGAATCAAAGACCGGATCCGGTGCAGCTGTCTTTAACGAGATCTCCCTTAAGTCATCTCATGAAAAAGACATTTGGCAAATGAAGCAATCCCATCATGGCATTCACGCAAAAGACTGGGACGAGGTAAAAATCATCGTCAACAAAGACACCACACCATTTAAGGCTAGTTATCACCAGATAAAAAATGGCAAAGAAGTGGAATTTAAAACCTCTTGCTTTCGATGTCACCCAAGTGGGCCGCGCTTTATTCGTCCAAATTACGCGAGTATGGACGTTGTACTTGATACAAAATCACGTCTTACAATTTTAAAATGGAATATGCTGATTAAAAGTTATGGTGATGTGGCCCATATTGAAAATAAGTCAGTAAAACGAGAAATCAATTTCTTCAATAATAAAGAAGATGTGAGCAAGCACCTTAAGGTCAAGTCATGTTATCAGTGTCATCGCTCCGGTGGACCTCGAAGTATTCTAACAGCTGAAAATATTGAGACAATAAAATTCCTTTTAAAGAATAAGGCCATGCCACCTTGGCCATATAAAATTACAAAGGAAGACCAGAAAGAGATTAATCGGTTTATCTTTGGATTCTGAAGGGATTCTAAAGGGTTCCAAAGGGTTCCTGGATACTTTTCGGTGTGCGCTCCAGCATCCTAGTTCTCCGACGCAATCTCACGATTCGTCTTACACCAATCGATTTTCTTCTTAGTTCCTCCGTCATATGCATAAGCTAGTCCGTTTTTAAGAAGATAGTATGACAGCGACTTGCCATCAATTTTCACATCGGCCACCACGCGAAAATACTTCCCACGTTTAACGTTTTCAAGATCAATGCGCTTGGCGTGCTTTAAAAGATTGGCCACAATCTTCTTCGCATCTCGTCCCTTACTCTTCTCGCACGCATTCTTCGTTCGAATCTCAGGTGTATCCACCCCACTCACTCGCACATTTATACGATTACCAATTAAAGGGTGCACATTTGGAATATCAAACGTGACAGTATCGGCGTCGTAGTTCTTTACGTATTTTACGCAGCGGAAGTTGTTTTCGTCGTGACTGCAGTCTGATGTTGCGAGTGTTGTTAGTTGGAAGATTGAGATAAGGAGTGTGAGGATTAGGTATTTCATGCATTGCATATCGGTAAATAAGAACAAATAACTTAATTGAAAAGCTCAAGAAATTTTTCGTAGTTAGGTACTTTTTGGGATACACCCCAGTAACCGCCCTTAAAGCTCCAGCTCTTCAAAGTGGTTGATATGATCTTCTTTTAAGAAGGTCACAATTACTAATGTTTCGGGATCACATAAAGCAAAGAACTCGATTTCATCAAAAGTACCATGATAGCAGCTTAGGTATGAATCCTCTACACCCCTCTTAACTCGACCGATATATTGTGTATCATTTAGTTGATACCTAAGCATATCTTGAATATGCCTTAGCTCCTCAACAGAGATTTCACGGCCATAGCGAGAAAAGAATCGAGCTTGCGCATGTTTTGTTGTTTTATCGTTGGTCATTACATAAACTTTATCACTCATACTTTTCTTACATCTCTTAAAAAAGTATCACGTACCTTTCTACTCTTGTTAGGATAATAAAAAGGATAATTTCTTCGTTTCACGCTTGGTGGATAGGTTCCTAAAATCAAACACCTCATTCCCTCAACATGATGATACCAATCAGGATGCTCTTCCGTCTCAATAATCATTTTTCTCTCCCTTAATCATTTTTAAAACGACTACTCACTAGCAGGAATACGACTTGCCTTAGGAAGCTTTAGTAAATTTCTTTTAACCTTCAACTGACCTTCAGTCGTGACAACTTTTCGATAAAGTTTGCTCGCTTCTTTGATATTATTCTCAACCTTAAAACGAAGTCTCTGCCCTTTTCCTTCAGCATCAGAAGCAGCAAGAGCACCTGCAAGGGCCCCACCTAAAAGATACATTGCCTTCGATTCATCTCTTGTCGAGTATAGCGCTGTAATATCTCCAACATAAGTCATTTTACCTTTTCCAGTATTTGTAAAACGAATCCCTTTATCGTTCTTAATCATAAAGATGCGTGAAGAAAAGCCGTTGAGACAGGCAACACGAACTAAGTGATTCTGTCCAACTTTTCCACTTCCAATAAAAAATCCCGTTTTATCTATATTGATAAATGCTTGGTCTTCCTCATTCTTATCAGAGAAGATCAGGTTACAACTTCCAACATCAGCAGACCCATCGACTATCAGTTTAAAGGTTCCGTAGAATGCCCCCTTACCTTCTTCAACTTCAGCCACTTTAAAATCGCGTGGATTACTTGCACAACTAACAATAAAACTCAACACTACACACATAAATAATACTCTCATAAATCCCCCGTTAACTATTAATGTTAGCTACTTATCGAGAAATATGAACATATTCTAAAACAATATTTCTTTACCATTTATTATATGAGTTTAGGCTTTGAACCTAAAGAAATGCAAAAGATGTAAGGTTAGATAGTCGTTACTTTCTAAGAAGTAAATTAAGCCACCTCTCATCACGATCTGGCCTCTTATCCTCAGTTACCCAATCATTACTAATCGTAAGATTCTTCGGAAGGAATTCCTTAATTGAATCGAGAGTCTGGTCATTGAAGAAGCGCCCATTACGCTCACCTTCAAACTCTCCGTATTTGAAAGAGCAGTAGAACACGGCCCCATCATGCATAATTGTTGCAATTTTTTTGAACACACTTGAAAGCTCACTCGACGGCACATGAAGAAGAGATGCACACGCCCAGACACCATCAAACTTCTCACCTTCAAATACCACATCTTGAAGCAGGCCTTCGTGCACAACGCATCCACTATGCTCTCGTGCAAATTGCGCAAGCTTGTGGCTTGGCTCAACTCCTTGCGCCTCATAACCATGCTCAGTGAAATACTTCAGATCACGCCCTGGCCCGCAGCCGATGTCTAAGATTGTGCCGCCCGATTTTACGCCTTCTAGAAATGGCGCGTATAAATGTGTCAGATTAAGCTCAAGCGTTGAGTTGATGAATTCTTGATCGTTCTTATCGTAATAATTCATATATCTAGGTTACTCGAAATTTGTAATCGCTTCAATCGTATTTAGACGATATAATTATCTTATGATCAAAGAATTTATAAAATGGTACGAAGGGATAAATAAGGCTCGCGCAAAAGACTACTACGCACCTCACAAGCCAATCTCTATTCTCTATGCACTTGTCAAAGTTTGCCAAGATACTCGCTGGATTGAATACAATCGCGATAGAAAAGAGCTAGAAGATATTATTGGTGAATTCACGAAGTACTCAACACGCCCTAATTGTCTTCAGCCGCTTTGGCGACTTACAAATGACTCTAAAACTCATTCTTTTTGGACAACAAAACCGTCCGAAGTCATACTAAATAGCAAAGGCGATATCTCAACAGGTACCGCTAAGGAGCAGGACTTCAAAGCAGGCTTTAGTGAGAATATCTACAATTGGCTTGTTCAAAATAAAGCTGATGCACATGCACTAATTAAATATATTACCGAAGATAACTTTCCAGAAAGTTTACATGAAACGCTTTGGGAATTACTCGGTGTGTTTGATCTCGAAGCACAAGTCCCAGAACAAGAAACAATCACAACAACAATTACAAAGGCCAAGCGTGATCCAAAGTTTCCAAAACTCATCTTATCTCTCTATGGAAATCAGTGCGCTTGTTGTGGCCTTAAAATTAATTTCAAAAACAACACCCCTCTTTCAATGGAAGCTGCACATATAAAATGGAAGGCCCGAGGTGGTGAATGTAACGAACATAACGGTCTGGCACTTTGCCCTACTCATCACTATACTTTCGATCGCGGAATCTGGACTTTAAATAATGACTACCGAATTGAGCTTAGCGAATCAATTCTAATTGATCGAAAGAATGATACTTTCTTTACTCCATATATTGGTGAATCGATTGGAAGGTTTATTCTAAATGATGAATTACTTCCGAGTGCTGGAAATATTGAGTGGCATAGGAAGAATATATTAAAATGAAAGAAGAATTTGAAAGAATTGAACTAGAAAACAAATCAATGGAATCGAGTGCAGTAACTATTGGTTTTGTATTAATGACATTACCACTCTTATTTGCATTTATTTCAAATGGTATGTTGATCGGTGTTATTAGCTACTTTTTTGTAATTGCCTTTATTCTTTATTTTAGTTTATCTATTCTTAAAAAATCCGATGCATCCTTTTTAAGTTTTGATAGTAGTGAAGTTAAGATCAAAAGAAAAAAGTCCTTATCCTCTGTTGAGAAAGAGATAATCATTCCATTTTCACAAGTAATTCGCATTAGTACCTACTCCCCTTTACTTGGTGGCACTGGGATTAAAATCTGGTCTTCAGAAAAAGACTTTTGCAAGGTTAGAACGATTGGAGATAGCAGAGGTGGTCGATTTATAAGGTTTTCTCTTAAGAATGGACCGAAGTTGTTAGATGAGGAATATATAAGAGAAAGCTTAAAAGAGAATGAAGAATACTTAGGTGTACATATTACTAAGTTTACAGAGAACCTTTTAACTTGTCTAAAGGAGCTTGGGTATAAAGCCGATTATTAAATTTCCATAATCACTTAATTGGTAGAGATGGTGATAGCCTTGTAACCAATTGTAATCTTCGAATATTCAAGTCAGAAAATAAATTTCGATTTCCACTTTCTATGATCATCTTATTAACCATAGGATCGTACTTTCTAAACGACATAGAATCCTCCCTCTTTGTAAATTTCAATGGTCATACACTGACAAAAATTCGTCACTCGGCTTCCGAGTTCTCGGTTTTTTCATGATTAATTGATATATTTTAGTGTTATATTGGTATTTAAGGCGTTCTTTCGAGTGCAGCACTTTATGAGTAGTCTCTAAAATGCAAAATCCAGTGAAGTATGAAATCACTGGCTTTCGTATATTATTCAAAAATTTATTGTCTTTTCGACTGATTAGGACTCAAGTTCCTAGTAATTTAGATTACATTTATAACGAGATACTCTGAAAGCACTTGTCACACCAAGGATTCCCCTTTTTCTATGAAATACTGATACTTCAAATTTTTCGTAACTATCTTTAAAATTTACTACCTCCAATGCTGTATGCTCTTTTTCTCCCTCATTTTCAGATAGATACATATAAGCATTCTCAAACTTGCTCTGGCGGACAACCTGAACTTTATCATTAATAAGCACAGATTCAATTTCCATAGAAACAGGATCACCAACAAATGTAATCACTCCAACATCTACTTGGCCATCAAATGGGTTACATTTGAATTCACCAGCAAGGCTTGAAATACTTCCCAAAGCTAATAGTCCTACTATTAATTTCTTCATAATCTTTCTTCCAAAATTTTGATCATTTGAGTAATGATTTTTAAATAACCGTTGCTCATTAATTTATATTTATAATAACTAAAGAATAATTGATATCTTTAAAGAACGTAATGCGTCACAGTAGACCGTGTAATATATTTAGAGCTTTTAAGAAATGCGTTAAATATAGCGGCTTTGCGATATTTAATTCTCGATTATTGGATTGACCACATAGCAGAACAGGGTCCCTTTGAGCTTAAAACCTTTAGCATACCTCTTACTCAAGGGAAAAGCAGGTTTATCACTTGTTGTTAAGTATTTAATTTTATTGAAATAAAAAAAGCTCTTTCTTGAGAGCTTTTTAGGATAACTTTTGGTGGAGGTGGTGAAGGGTATCTTATCTGTTTGATTTAATTCATGTTCAGAAGTGCAGCACACTACAAAGTACTACAGCTTTAAATAATACATAAGCGGTATAAAAATTTTAAGTTTGTTCCTCGAAAACCGACAAGGTAATAATACTACTAAATTCAGAGGAAAAATGACTAAGCCACCAAAATTACCAAAGCTTCTAGAGACAAAAATATACAAGACTGGTCAAACAAGAGGTGCTGATGACGATGTAATTTTTCAAAACCGAGTATTAAGAACGAGTACAGTTCTAATAGACTATGACTCCTATCAAACGATTCTTGATTCAGGTCAAGTTTTTGGTAAAGGTTTTATCGTCTTAATAAGACCCAATATATATTTTTCAGAGGGAGTCCCTCAATCGCTTCAAGAACTAGGCTTAACTCTTGGAGAAAACTTACTTATATTCTACTACAGTAGGTCTGACTGGAATAATTTTCATCCAGATGATCAAAGTATAACTATGAATGTTGCGACAAGTAGAACCTCTCCACTTGGAGGTCAATATGTAGCCCGCGTACCTGCAACAACTTCTGAAGGAGAAGGGAAAATAAATATAGGGTTTAATACATCTAAAATGAAAGGTGCAGGTATTAGAGTCTATGAATATGCTTCTTCAGAAACAATAAACAAATGCAAGCTACAACTAGAGTATATATTTTGGTCATGTTTTGACTCTGAAGCGGCCCTAATTCAGTATGGTATGACCCAAGATGATATTGACCTAAGAAGAGAATTTAACCGAGAGAAGTGCGAAGAACACAATTTAATTGATCACCCTAGACTAGTTGAACAAAGAATAATTAATGAGGCAGGAAATACAATCTGCCCTTTATGCAAGGAAGAGATTAGTGCCCTAGGTTTTTTTCGAAAAGTTCTTCAGGCTGAGGGCCGAGCAGTTGATGATTTAACTGTAACTGAACTAAACCTATTTCATATCAACGAACTGAGAGTCGGTGAATATAATCATAAGCCATATAATTTAGGCTGGGGACATCACCACTGTAATGTTGTTGTAAAAGACGCTGGTATAGCACAAACAATCGATTGGATGGCTGATGTACTAAGAAGAAATGATTTTCAAGTTGAATGAACTAAAGTCCTAAACTAACTTGCTCCAAATCTTTTCTTAAGCTAACTTCTTTTAAATCAGTGCTTTCTATAAGGTTCATTTTTTTATTTTCGATGTACTCTATTTTGTTTGCTATTTCATCGCAAAGAGACGGGTCAATCTCAATTCCAATCGCTTTTCGATTCATTGCAAGAGCTGCTATAACAGTAGACCCAGAACCAGCAAAACAGTCCAATATCAAGTCTCCCTCATACGTAGAAGCTTCTATTGCGTGCATAAGCATATCAAGAGGCTTTTCAGCAGGGTGCTTTCCTTTATAAGGTCTAACAGTTTGAAAGTTCCAAACATCTGTAAATTCAACATTAGATGTTACGTTAAATGGCCTAATCAAATCATTATAGTGAGGCATTGTTTTAACCTTTCCTGTGTCTAGAAATGCATCACAGATTTTTTGATACTGTTCTCTACTTGGTACGTTCCTTCCTGTTTCCCAGTTGGAAACAGCTCCTCCATGATTTACTTTTCCATATGCACCAGTAAACTCAGTTAATTGATGACCAGAAAGGCCACATTTTAATCTTGTTTCTCTCAGAAAGTTAGCAAAGTATGACCTGTGTAAATTTCCTTCTGCAGCTGGTTCAGCAAAGATAATTCTTTCAGTATGACCATACCATTGTCTCAATGACTCTTTCTTCATTTTTTGTTTCCAACCATCAAATCCAGGAGCATTTGGCTTTGTCCAAACTATATGTGATAGAATCTTAAATTCTTTAGAAAAAGCAACTTCTAGTCGACTTGCGATTTGGGCTGAACAGTAGCAATAAATTGAACCATTTGGTTTAAGAACTCTCTTCCACTCCTTAATCAATTCGTCTTTCCAAGCGATATAGTCTTCATCAGTTTTGAAGAAACAATCTCCAATAATATTTTTTTTCTTTGTTGTATGATAAGGAGGATCAGTAAGTATCAGAGAGACGGAATGGTCAGGGATTTTTTTCAAAAGCTCTAATGAGTCACCATTGTAAATAGATGAAGTTGTAGAGCTGTAAATATTATTATCTGTTAAAGCTTTTTGAATTTTTTTGTAGTCATTCGTTCTTGCTCTCTTAATGTTCTGCATTTCTCTGTGTATCCTTACTTTTTTTATTTATTTCTTTTGATAACTGACTCCAAGCATTTTCAATCAATACTTCTATTAAATTAGACTGAGAACACTTGAGGTGATGAGACATATCTCTGATTTTAAGAATATCACTTTCAGTTAGTCTAACTGTAAGTGCCTTATCTTTTTTCTCTTTCAAATTGAAACTATTATTGATATTCATAACCTGCCTCTGCAGTACATTTTGCAATACATACATAAAGATGTAAAGAGATGCTTTTAAACTATTACGGTTTATGCTTGAAGTAATTCTGTTGCACCTTTTAAGTCTGTTGCATCTAACCGGATATATCTTTGAGTTGTCCTTAACTCACTGTGTCCAACCATGGCTTGAACTCTAACAATATCCATACCATTTCGAAGCAAATGCGTTATAAATGATGCTCTCAATGAGTGATAATTCGTTAACTTAATGCCTAGTTCCTTCTGAATACTTTGTAATACTTTAGTAGCACCTCCATTCATCCAAGATTTAATTCTAGGTAGTACAAATGTATCACTTTGATTTTCTTTCTTAAGCAATAGTAAAAACTCTTTTAATTGAGTGTTCATAGGTACAATTCTACTAGTTCCATTTTTTGGTGGAACTGTTCCACCTTTATACTTAGACCAACTCTTAGAAATAACAATATGATCTTTTTCCCATTTAATATCAGAATACTCTAAAGCAATTGCCTCTGAGCTTCTTAACCCTAATTGATATGTAACATAAAAGATTGAATACCAGTCTGGATTAGATTCTCTAATGTAATTCAAAACTAAATATACTTCATCTTTAGTCATAGCCATTAAATGATTTGCTTTATCTCGACTGTCTTTATCACCATGAATTTTAATTCTCTTCGCTGGATTAAAATTAACTTTTCTATTATCTATTGAGTTTTCAAAAACTTGCCTTATGTATTTTAATAAGTCCTTCTTGTGGCTAATTGAGGTGTCTAATTTAGACACCTTATCTTTTACCATACTCTTGTCAATTTCCTCGGTATCAAGAGTTTTCCATTCTTTCGTGTAAGCTTCTAATGCTTTCTTTCTATTATAGTAGGTACTAAGTCTATGGTTCTCTTCAGAGTATTCAAAGTACTCATTTAGAGCTTTACGCCAGGTATATCTAAGAGCCTCATTCTCCTCATATTCTTTAAGCTTACTTAGTTCTACTTTTAGTTGTTTTTCTTTGTTTCTGGCATCTCCCTTAGTTGGGAGAATACCAGTGAACTTTTTTTCACGCTTTTTTCCATTAATATAAGTTGAAACTCTTATAAAATATTTTCTTTTACCTAACTCTTTTATTGGCATCTTCAACTCCCATAAAGGTATATAAATCTTCTAATATAAACCTCAATGCTCCTCCAGGCTTATTACCACATCTATAAGCTTTTAGCTCGCCTGAGTTCACGAGATTGTAGATATAGTTAATTTTAAGCCCTAACATCTCACTTGCCTCTTTTATTGTTAAAAACCTATTAATTTCAATAGTTTTCGTATCTTTCATTTTAATTTTCCTTTTTAGCTTGAAAGTAAAGGGCCAAAAAAAGTTGGCCCTTGGTACAATCAGTACAACTTAAATATCAAAGTCCATCGTTTCGTCTTCTGTGAAATCATCCATTTTGAAGCCTTTCGACAAGGTGAAATGAATATCTTTTGATAAACTTTCAAACTTACCTTCCATTTGATTAGCAAGCTTTAACAAATCGTTATACTTCATATCTTCTAGAGACATAGGATCTTGCCTTCTCTTTTCAAGTTCTAGATGTATATTTCTTAACTCGTTAGCCCAGAATTCAATTCTTTTATTATGACCAACACTACACTTTTCAACGATTTGCTGAAGAACATGAGCTTTTATATTTTCAATATCATTCTTATAGAACTTTAAAACCTCATTAAGGGTGCTTCTGCTTATATTTAAAGTTTTACATATCTTAGAATATGAAAAGTTTCCAACTGCCCTCAAGGTAATTATTGCTTTATCTCTTTCTGAAATACCCTCACTAATGAAAGGCAATAGAGTATAATCAACTTTCTCAAGGTCAAAACCTTCTTCTACATTTCTTTCTTGAACAACTACTGCTTTATTCTCTGTTTGCTCCGTGCTCTTTCTTCTTCTAACAACTCTTTTTTTCTTAATTATATTCGGTTCATTACTCATCTGTGTTTCTCCTACAAAACTGTCTAATTCTTTAAAAATCAACTTACTTAAATCAAAGTCGATAACTTTCATCCTGCTTTGAATGAACTTAACAAAGGCTCTATTCATAAGTTTATTAGTTTTTATTCGAGCGTTTAAAAAAGTGTTTTCCTGCTTTATGGCCTTACCTTTCTTAGTCGTTACAATCTCCACTTTCTTTGAATTCAACTCTCCTAAAAATCTTTTATACATTCTATATTCCTTGCCTCTTATATGATCAGAAAGACTGTATGGATTTAGAAATTCAAGTTCACCAAATGGTGATTTAAACTGATCCTTTATACATAAAAGCTATATAGCTTTTTGATACATGTTTAGTTTAAGTTCCTTTCCTTTTAATCGTTTTTCTAACCTAACAAACCCTTCTTTTTCATATAGATACAGACTTTTTGACACATAATATGTCCTTCTTCCTGTTTCTATGTTTTTCAAGATAAAGGGTGATTTCGAGAAATTTAAGACAAGACTTTCCCTGAAAAAATCGAATGTTTTTTCTTTAATATCTAGCTTGAAATGAAGCTCTACAATCTCAAGAAGATTTAAAAACTCCTTCCAAGCTAGACTACTTTCATGTATGCTGAGAAAGAATTCAAAGAATGCTTTAAAGTTTTCAAAATTACTAAGCTCCGAACTTACCTTTATTGCATATGCATTTTTAAATTTTCTCAATGGCTTATACTGAATGAAAATATAATAGTCATCCTTCTTTATCTTAACTGTCTTTTTATACACCCTATTTAGTTCATTCATTCGAAAGTAAGGATAGTTTTTCTTTTCAACGATAAACTTGTCACTACTCTCTATAGAATCTAAAAGATTAATCAACTTATGATAGAATTCTGCTAAGTCTGGTTTATCAAAACGTATTCCAAATCTAGCTGTATCTATCACATATTTTTACCCCTTTTTATTTCTAGCGATCTTTCTATTAACCTTCGTGACTAAGTTTTTTAGCTTCTGTTCATTTGGCCAACGTTCTAGGTTTAACATTAGAACTTCCCTAAGAAGGTAAAGACTTCCTTTGTCTGAAAGTGTCTCAATAGTCTTATCAAGAGCTTTCCACCTTCTTAAAAGCTGATCAGGGTTTGATAGAGGTGAAAACCCCTCAAAAAAATTTGTAAATTCTTGGTTCGTATACATACGATCTCCTAACTGTTTCAAAGCCAGACCCATTCTGACTTCGAAAGAAGTATAGAAAAATGTACAAGAGAAAAGAGATAAACAGTTTCCAACTTTTAATCTATTGATTTCATTAGCCCTCTAAGCTGATTAAAGGTATTAACGTCTTGATTCTTAACTAATTTTTCAGCACGATCACTCATAGTTTTAAGCTGCTGAATAGTGAAACCATATTCACTTCTAAAGATACGTTCAAATAAATTTGTTGCAGACAATGAATTATCTGTCCTTTTATATACCTTTTTCTGAATAAGATATTGGAGGATTATTAAGATATCTTCCCAGAATGGCTTTGGCCTTTTTCTATTTGAATCAGAGTTGTTGCTTCTTAGAATTTTTGATAGGAAGTAAATATAGAAGTAAGACAGTGTATTATCATTTTTTCTACTCTTAAAAAGAATCCTCTTATTTGCCGACTCAATCTCCCATCTCGTGTAATAGGCTCTTACTCGTTTCCCTAGATGTGAATCCCATTCATATTTATAATAATGACGTTTATTATAGCTATCTTGAAATTGAGGATAAACAAGCAATAGGTCTTCATTTAAGCTATGTATTCTCCAAAGTATATCATGGCCATATTTCTTCAAAATATACTTTCTGAGGCTCCCACGCTTTAATAACTGCTCTCGACTTTTTAACTTCGACCTTAGTTCAGACCTCTTCTTATCTACATCTTCCATAACCCAATCTGAATACTCACTGTACTTAAGTTCTTCTTCAATATTTTTTTGTTTTTTAGCAAGACTAGCTTTTACAAAATTGAGTTCAAACGCTTCATTTTCAATATTGTATGGTGCTGGTGCAAAACCATCTTTATCAAGAGAACTTATATACTCTTCGTGATGTAAGAAATTCTCTAGTGTATCCCACTTTTCATCAATAATAGCTTCTAATTCTTTTTCTCTCTCCTTGAGTAATGCTTCAAAATACTTTGGTTTTATTTTCAAAACACGAAGCCAATCAATAAGTACGTCAAACTTTGGTAAAGGCTTATGCCCATTTTCCACTTGAGAAATATAGGAGCATGAAACTTTAAGGGAATCAGCAACTTTCCTCTGAGAAAGTTCTTTTTCTTCTCTGATAAGCTTTAATAAAACGGAATCATTTCTCACAAACTTCATATTAACCAGTACACCATAATAAAACACTCAGCGTACACTAAGGCATTAAAAGAGAAATGAAAAGAAATATACAAAAATGAAAATAGAAAGACTTACATTGACCCATAACAACCTAATATTAAAGGGATTATTTTATAAAGCAGGAAATAAATGAAGAGATGTGGAAATAAATGAAATCTCGATGAGCAGAATGGTGGAGGTGGTGGGATTGCCAAGAACGGCCAAACACAGCTAATAACCAGCGATTACAACAGAAAACGTGTGGCAAAACTAGACCACAATCAAATAACTAACCAAAATCACATAAGGATTTGGGCCTACTGTCTCCTTCATTATTCTAGTGTGGAGAGCAATATTCTACTTTGCCACATATCTGCCACACGAAAACAGCCTATGGCGACGGTCCTAGAAATATGTCACCAATCAAGAATTAATGACTTATCATTTTTAAAAATTTTTCAGAGAATTTTTATTCAAAATTTAGAGAATCTTGCCACACTGTTTGCCACACGGCAATCGCTACTTACTGATACACCTTTATGTAGAAAATTTATAAATCTTCGAATAAGCCATATTGATAATTTTTCATAGAAGTAATCTCATTTAACACCTTGCTATAGATACATAGTGACTCAATTTTTGAAATTGGAAGGTACTTTGGTTTACTTATCTCTTTTACAAAAACTTCTTTTAGGGACTCTACTTCCTCTTCTGGCATATCCTTCGTACTTGATTCGAACTCAGCGATTTTTGAGGAAAGGAACTCTTCATAATTTGAGTCATACTTAACAGAAAGATTTTCATTCCTTCTATATCCACTTTTAATCAAACTAATTGATAGATACATCTCCTGAAAGTCTAAGTTTTGGTCAAGGTCAACATCATACAGCCTACCAACATATACCTTTCCATTATTCATAGTAACCATTATTACTCTATCATCATCTTCAAGTTGAAGATCTGATAGCTTACCTAGAGTGTCATATACTAGACCATTAGAAACATTTTCTCCAAAAAGGCTACTCGCTTCTTTCTTGAAATATGCAAAAGCTTCACTTGATAACAGATTTGCGATAGCTGCAGCTTCAAAAATTGAAAGAATAAAAATAATTGAAATAATAGATATGTAGTCTACTCGCTCTAAATCTAAAGGCTTTGAAGTGACTTCATCAAAGTAAAAGAATAGAGTAGATATAGTTGGCAGGATTCCATAGAGCAAACAATATAAAACAAGGTCCCAACCATTTGTTTTTCTATAATCCGTTCTTCTTAAAAAATGTATAATTTTATGTGCTATAAAGCCAGATGATGCAATTAAAAGCGTAAAAGATGTCATTAATTTGTTTTAGACTCTTTCATTATTGATAGATCACGCTTGAGTGATCGAAAAATCTCATCAGAAGAAGCATTAAGCCTAGCTCCAGATTTTGTGTAGACAACATTAGATCTTTCCGAAGATTCTTTCTTCTCTTTAAACTTTTTCTTCTTTTTCAGTTCATCAATAAGATTCATAAAAAGCTCCTTCTTTATTACATTATCGGTAAAATTCATTCAATAATCAAGGGAATAGCAAATCTCTCACTCATTACCGCTCTAAACGACTGTTTTCACGATAAAAATACAAAAAATATACTTAAATGAAAGCTTTAACTCGTGTTTTTACCAAATCTTTCTTTAAATATATATTTCATTACTGCAAATGAGTCTCTTCATTATTCTCGTTATCAAGATCACCTAAAGAGTACCCACTTTTCACTTCATTACGTTTAGCCTTAACAGATCTAAAGGTACTTCCAACAATCGATTCACTTAAAAGTTCAAATTTTAAAGATTCACGTTTTTTATATATTTCGTGATCAGACATCTCCAATCCTTTTGAAGAAGAGTTTGTAACATCTCTTGCCAATAAGGATAAACCAATAATCTCCCTTTTCTGATTATTAATTTCTAATATTTTACCTACTAACTTTTGTGCAAATATAGAAAGAGCACTTATTACAGCTAAAATTATTGAAGCATAAGGTAAACGCATTACTACAAGATCCCATCCACGAACCTTTGCATTGTTTGCGAGTAGGTTCTCGTAAACATTGACAAGAACATTTATCTTCTCAACAGAGTCTTTACCTATAATACCGAGACAGATTATTGATGAAAAAAGAAGTGCATAGTATATTCTTAATTGCTTATTACTCTCAGTATTAAAGCCCTTCATATCTTCTGTATATAAATCCTTACGTGATGAAAGCTTTTCTAACTCACCACTTAGGTTTGAAATAGACTTATTTAAAGTAGATTTACTTTCTGTTAACTGTTCTACTTGATTTTCAAGACTATTCTTTTTTTCATAAACGTCATTGTAGGTTCCACTAAGTCCTTCTAACTCATTTTCTTTTTTAGTTAATTTTTCTTCAACATCTGATAATTCAGTGCTAGTTTTCTTCAAGTCTTCATTTAGTTCACTTAGAGCCTGCTTTCGACTATCTTCTTCAGAGGTAAAAGATTCAATATCATCTAATAATTTACTCGATTTTTTACTTATCTCTTCAGTAATATTATTTGCATCCTCCTTAAAATCATTAATCTCATTAGAGAATTCATTGTATGAATTGATTATTTTAAATAAGGAGTCTAAAGGTAGTCCAAAGATTAGTATTTCTTGTATTTTCTGTTCTGACAAAAAGCTTGCCGATGTTATTAACATAGACTTAACTAAGTGATTAATTGAAATAAATGAACGATTTTCTCCATGCCTACTAGTTTTTGTTTTATTAAACTCTTTTACGCTTCCATCAACATAGAAAACCTTTATATTAATATTCAACTTTTTCTTTTCTGCTGCCGAAATAAATGAAATAGTATTAATGAATATAGGTTCCTCGAATTCGAGCTGTTTTCCTTTCCTCCCTAACCTTACTTTTACATCATCTCCATCAAGGAGTTTAGCAAAGTGTCCGCGCTTAGAAGACAAATATTCACTTCCTAATTTTTTTAGATTATCTACTGAAAATGAGTTAATACTATCAAGGTCATTTTGTAGCTCATTAATTTTCTCTTCCATTTATTCTCCATCTAATCTTCTTAAATAGCATCTTTTAAATATAGCACTAATATCAAGCAGTATTGTTTAATTAAGAGAAGCCTGTATTTTTTACAACTTATATAAATCAAAGAGATGTATCCAGCTATAGTAGTTATAAAAAAACTTAGAGAAACGATGAAAAATAAAATTATAAATGATTTTTTCGAAAAAGAAATAAATGTAAAACTAACGAAGAAAGATGCACTTGAGTTCTTAGGTGAAGAACTTTATGGTAAAGACTCTACAATATTTGAATTTAAAATTGATGGCCTTTTAAAACTAAAAGAGTACCTCCCAAGTATAATGCCTTTGCCAGAGCAAGTGGAAGGAACACTTCACACACTTAAAACTTTTTACATAATCCTCACCTTAAACAAATACTATGCCTCCAAGCATGTAAGAGAAGGACTAAAGAAGCTACCTTCAAGTATTGAAGAATTTAAGAAAGAGTATCTACAAGAAAAGCTTGAAGAACTTGACCTACCAGTAAAAGAGATGGAAAGACTAGAAAAGTATATTGAAATTCCTGAAACATACGCTTATTTCTTTAAACAAAAAAGTGAATCTAAATTTTTCAAGTTAAATAGGAAGAATAAATTTTATTATGAATACCAATTCTATGTCATTTATCGAAGTATTTTCAAAGAACTTATGCCTGATAATTACTGGAAAGAATATATAAGCTTTCTAAAACTTTGCCATGAACATATCGGTGAAATCTTCATCAAAGAACTTGATTTTGACCTCCTAGATGTAAAGGACTTTCAAGAAAGACTAAGATATTACGAAGAATTAAAAGACCTACAACTATCCGAAAACATTAAATAATGGCCCCAGAAAAATGGCCGTTTTTTTTATCGGCCAGTCTTCTGGTTATTAGACAATACCCAAAACTCTATTCTTTTAAACAATTCAGCAATGATGCTGATGAATTTAAAAGGATATTAAAATGGATAATCCCAAACAAGCATTACTAAACATCGAGGAAGCATCTAGCTTCCTCTCAGTCAAAGTCTCAAGACTTCGTACGGCGGTATTTCGTAAAGAAATTCCATTCGTAAAGATCGGTCGTCTTGTACGTTTTAAACAAGACGAGCTTATCAAATGGATTGACTCGAAAACTGTCAAAGCAGATGAGGAGGATTCGTCATGGCTCTGGTAAGAAACTTCACACAAATCCCAAATGAGATTTTTCAGAGTCAGAATCTAAGCGCTAAGGCCATGGGCCTTTATGCTTACCTTAAGTTTCGATCTTACTCAGGCAATGCGAGAAGGTCATTTCCGAGCCAGAAAAAGATCATGAAGGACTTAAAGATTGGAACACATAGAACGCTAAGAAATCTTATTCAAGAACTTGTGGTTAATGGTTTTCTAGAGTGGAAAAAAGGCTCAATTTATACAGGAAATAGCGACTATAAGCTCTTAGTACCTAACATTCCGAACATAGATAGTGGCTAAAATGACTACTATATAGTGTTCAAAATGATGCCTATATAAATATAAGATAATAAATATAGTGCTCATTTTGAACATTCCTAAAAAACTAAAACTTAAAGATTAATAATTATTTAAAAAGGAATTTAAAAATGAAAAGATTAAAAAAGATATCTGTTTCAGATATAAGGTTTTCGCTAGACGAAGAAATATTAAAACCAAAAGAACAAATAAAGAGACATAGTCTCGATCAAATTCAAATAAAAGAATTAAAAGAAGACTTTAAAACGAAGTATAATTTCTTAAAAGCTCACAAAGGTTTTCAAAGAGGACACACTCATGTCTTCTTAGGAAGAACAAACAAGGGCAAATCAGCACTTGCACAGTCCTTAGCTTGTGAGAATATTGTTAGAGGTCATAACACCCTACTCTTTCTTTCCGAAGGCGAGAAAGGCGATGTAAAACGACGATTCGATACAATGTTATCTCTTAAGTATAAATCTGTTGAAGAACGTAACCACATCATGCGAAGGCTTATTCTTATAGATGAATCCGACTTAGATCAAGCTACTATTTATGACCCACAATCATGGGTAGCTTCGCTATTTAAGTTTGTGAAAGAGTATGAGATTGACTTAGCTTATATTGATAATTTCTCAACTTGCTCTTTTGGTGATTCTTCCCCCGAAATTCAAGCGAATTTCATGAAAACACTTTGTGCTACAGCACAGAGATATCAAATTGCACTAATAGGTGTTGTCCATCAAGCTAAGTCCGTAGCACCTGATAAAGAACTCACAATTGAAGATATTCGTGCAAATTCAGCTTTTATGAACTCCCCTTCATTCGTGTATGCTTTGAATAACTTTTGTAATTACGAAGATCAATCTAAGCGAGTCTTAACAATTCTTAAATCACGTCTCGATGGCGATATCATCGGTAACTACTATGATCTGAGCTACAAAAAGTACAAAAATGAAGGTTTTTATGTAAAAGATCAGAAAATAGATAACAAAATCGCTAAAGAGCTGTTTTTTCGCAACAAATCGCAACGTTTTACTACAAAAAGTTTCCAAAAGAGTTGGTAAAAAGTATGAAAGGCCTTTTCTTATTTTCTATATTTGGTATAAGTCTAGTGCTCTTTCACATTCGAATAATGAGGACGACAGTAGGCCATAAATCCTTTTTTTCAAAAAAGGAGCAAAAATGGCTAAATTAGACGAGGACAAAAAAGGTACAAAAACGAGCAAAAAGTGTTCGAAAACGAGCGAAAACGCTCAAAAACAAAAGAAGTACCGAGTTGATATTCGTATGCCTCACGGCAAGCGTATATCAAAAGTTTTTTACCGAAAGTACGATGCTGACCAATTCCGAGCAAAGATGCTCGTTGAAAGGCAACGTATTATCGACACAGGCATAAACATAGACGGCGAAATCACGTTTAAGAAGTTTGCAGAAATGTGGCTTAAAGAACATGTCATCGGTCGAAAAGCAGAGAAAACGATTCGAGGCTATAAGTCGAATTTCAAAATGTATATCCTTCCTGTACTTGGTGAAGTGAAATTAAAACATATCAACTATCACCATGCTAAAAAACTTGAGAGCTACGTTCTCAAGCAAGGCAAGAAAAACAGAACAGTTAATAAAGTGATGATGGTTTTAAAAACTGTTATCAATGAAGCGGTTAAACTTGATTACTTAGTTCGAAGCCCTATTCGTGGCTTTAAGGAATTAAAGGAAGACCCTTCACAACTTGATTACTGGTCAAAAGAAGAGATACAACAATTCATCGACAAGAATCAAAATAATCCTTTGCTCGACTTTTATCAAATGACTCTTAACACAGGACTAAGACTTGGCGAGATTTGTGGCCTATGTTGGGATAGAGTTGACTTCAATGGTGGCTTTATTAGCATCAACCGCTCTCTAACAAGGGAGGGCCTTAGAAACACGACAAAGACCCATAAAGGCCGATACATTCCAATGAATGATAAGGTAAGGGCCATACTCGAAAATCGTCTTAAAACACGAAATTCGCAGTTCGTTTTTTCTACACCTGATGGCGAACCACTTCCCTACAGCCATATCAACCAAAGACACTTCAAAAAAGCACAACGAATTGCGGGCCTTTCAAAAATAATTCGCTTTCACGATCTAAGGCATACATTTGCAAGTCACTTTATGATGAATGGAGGAAACCTCTATACATTGCAGAAATTATTAGGGCACACCGATATCAAGACGACCATGATCTATGCTCACTTAGACAAAGATTTTATGATTGAAGCCGCTAACGTTGTTTCGTTTTAGCTAATAGAACCTCTCTTTTTACCGACAAGTAAACAGAGGGGTTTTATTTCATGAAAAAACAAATTAGTGCTGAAAGCTTGGATTTAATAATAAACGAATTAAATAACACATTTAAAAAAAACATAATTTTAAAAAATTTTTCTTTTACGGAAATGTTAATAAAGTTAGACCTAAATGAATTAGTAGAAAATCTACATTTTTTACAGTCTCAAAGAGTGTTAAAAATTAATAGTTTAATTATTACGGGTTCAGAATATTCAGAAATTATAAATTCTCCATCCTTTATTTCAATTAGTTTCTATGACGTTGAAGTAAAAGTAAGGTTAAATTTCATAGGTAAAAATGATAAAATTGAAAATTCTAGTATGCAAGCCATATCATTTACTGAATGTTTATTTAGAGTACAGCAATCTTTCTTTCAAATAGAGAGCAATGTATTAATTTCAAATTGTGATTTTAGATTCAAGAGTATTGAATTTCACAACATGGAATATTCAATAGAGATTCATGATTCTAAAAAAATAGATGAGGTCAACTTTTTCAATACTTTAACTCCATTCACATTGATTAATAAATCAGAAGTTAAATCACTCAAATTAACTAATTACAAAAATAATGATGATACAAATTTAGAGTTAAATGAATCTATTATAAATATGATTGATATTAGAACAACAAACAAAGGAATCATAAATATACAAGACTGCACTATTTCGAGATGCTTTGCATTTGTACCAAATAGTCTAATACAGGCTAACAACATAAAGCATCTATTCTCTATTGAAATTGATTGTGCCTCTGAAATAAAAATATCGCAAATTAGAGGAGTTGAACACTTAGCTATTTCGAATATTAACCATGATTCGTTTGTTGACTTAGTCAATATACAGTTCTCAGGAAACAACCCTTCTCTTGAGTTTGAGAGGTCAATATTAAAAAATTGTTTTCTTAGGTCAATAGACTTATCTAATGTAAAAGTAGTATTTTCTGATTCAACTTCACATGAAATACAACCTTTCTCTCTTAATTGGGAAAAGGCAAAATCTATTGAAACAAACTCATCTGAAATAGATTTTTTTAGAGACTTGAAAAACTACTATCTAAAAGCAAACGATAGTTATTATTCTCATTACTTTTTTCAGATAGAAAGAAACATTTTACTCAATGAGAATGTTCTAAATTTACTAAATGGAAAAAATACTTTAACTAATTTACTAATATTATATTTTAATAAATTAACAGGAAACGGATTTAGTTTCTTTAAACCGCTTTTAGTTATAACTATTTGCACCTTGTACATCCACGCAATTAATTCAAATGACTTAAGTGACATCGAAGAACTATCTCATTGGCTGATACCATTCAAAGAGATAAATGAACACACTAATAATATTTGGGAATTTTCAATCTACCTTATATTAAGCCTCTTAAATACATCATGCTTATTCCAAGCAATCCAAGGCTTCAGGAAGTTCAATAAGAGGTTCTAAACTCTGCCACACCGTTGCCACACGACAAGGCAACCACCACAAAAACCTGAATGATATTAAACAGTTAGGGAGATGTGGTGGAGGTGGTGGGAATCGAACCCACGTCCGAAATAGCGTCTTGATAGCGGCCTACGTGCGTAGTCTTCGGTTATCGTCAGAAGACAAGACTGTCCGTGATACGTGACCTCGGCGAACCCCGGTGAGTGATTTACGAGACGCCCCGGCAGGCTCGGAACCTAGTTAACCAGCAGATTCAACTGGATTGCTACATTCTGTTTCTTGGCAGTAGCGCCTCACAAGACTAATCCTAATTAATTAGGCAGCCATTGGCATTGCATAATCGTCTGCAATTAACGGTGGACTCCTTTTTACCAGGACCGTGGAGACCAACCTGGACACGCCCGGATACCTGTCAACCATCCCGTCGAAACCAGGGCACCCCCATTTGTTTTGACACGGATATTTGGAACAAATATACGTAAGCGGCAGTATAGCACAGCATTTCAAAAGTGGAAAGAAAACGGTTCATTGTTTTATTGCGTTGTTGCAAAATGAAAACGTCCTCCCACTCACCTTTTAACAAATACGCTTAGCGCAATTAATTCTTAGAAAATAACGAAGCTCCAAAATTAATAACTTTAATAACAGCGATGAAGACAACGGCTACTAACATGGCTGTCAATAAAGGGTGGACGATTCCTAATTCGTATCCTAGCTCTAAGTTCACATTTTTATAAAGAAAAAGATTAAATAGAACAAGGGCTCCTCCTAACTCGGCCATTCGTGAGTTTAGTATTACCTTTTCTAAGATAGGATTTTTAGCTAGGTAGTCATCTATACTCTTTTGAATTGATGGCCTTATTATTTTTACAATATTGATAATAATTCCAACAACGATAATTTCAATAATTACTCCAAGTATAAAAAATAAAGCTCCTTCAAGAACAGAGAAAGTCCATCTCTCAGCCAGACTTCCTTGTCCAATACTATTCTCATAACTTTGAAAGCCTACATAAAATGCAACGAGGAGTGGGAAAAGTACCAATAGATTTATCAATCGTTTATTTTTCATCTTAATCTCCTACATCCCAAATTGTGGTATACCAAAGTTAATCTGTACCTCTTGAAAGTTTACTTCTACTCTTTCTTTTAAGTCTATCATACTTCCAAAAATAATCTCGTCTCCATCTCTTACTCGAGCAATATTAACATCAGCATTATCCTCACATTTATCAGCACCTTTACAATCTTCATTTGTAATATCTATTTTTGGTGGCGTTACTTCTTCCTTCTTCTTTGGCCCTTCTTTCTTTTTTGGTTTATCAACATCTTTAGGCTTATCTCCATCTTCATCCGGCTTTTCGCCGTCTCCAGACTTAGGCCCTAGATCAACTTTAGGAATATCCGGCTTGCTCTCAGGAACTTCAGGCGCACCAATACTCGTTCTAGGACGACCTGGTTCATGTGATTTTTCATTTTTCTTTTTCGCACTTTCCATTTCCGAGTATGCAACACCTAGACAACCAATTGAGCATGATAATCCACCCTTTATGACCGCAGGTAATAAGGCTCCTCCAGACAGGATTGAACCAAGTGTACCTAAACCTGTAACAACACCACATACACCAAAACACAACTTTGTTCTTCTTGTGTCAACTCCACTATTCATTGAGTAAAGCAAACTATTCTTATCCTGCTCAAGCTTATTAGCTAGAATTGGACTAATCATTTCTTCTTCATTAACTCTAGGCTTAGAATCTCCCATACGAGGTTTAAGTCCATTATTAGCAAAAGTCTTTTCTCTATTTTTAGCTTCCTCATTCTTATCATTAAATTGATTATTCAACTCTGCCATACGAGGGCCGCCAAATGGATTATCACCATGATTAACAGTACTAGGTTTAAAATTAGACGGTAACTTGCTCCTTTGTTTTGGGGCATCAATACTTGGCTCATAGTTTCGATCAATTTCAATTCCAAAGTCTTTTTCAAGAGTGTCACCGATAGCTGGGTTAAGAGTATTTATAATATTTGCCATGCTAAGTACTTTGTCTTTCTTCCCAAGAGAAGCATACATATCCATAAAAACGATTGCTGGATTAACAAAAGCCGCATGAACACCTTTCTCTCGAATATTATTTTTCATTTGTGATAATGTTGTTTCACGGTCAATATTTGCATTATTAAAATCAATACGGATTTCATCCACGAAAATTGTCACTAATTTATCAAGCGTAGAGTTTGGAAAAGCTTTTCCCAGCTCATTTGTAAACTCCTCTTCGGCTTTCAAAAATGCTTTAAAGTTTGTGGCCCTCTCTCTTAGGCATTTAGTGTCTAGGCACTCACTAAATGATCTTGCCCAAGTTGAGCTTGTCAGTAATATCGTTAAAATAATCATCAAATTCTTCATAGAGTCTCCCTCGTAAATATTGAATTTAACGAAAGCTACTCCAATCTCATTTCAAAAACGAAATATTCCCAAAATGAAATAAGAAATTTTAAAAGAGAAAAGACTCTAGTGATTTAGCGCAGCGAGAATCACCTCAAGCGCCTCAACCTGCTGGGCCATCTCCATGGTCTCAAAGCTTGGAAGATGAACGAATCCGGCCTTGGCACGCATCTTCTTTTCTTCAATGATATGGCGAATCCCGTAGAAGACGTGGTTGCACACAAAGCGGCCACAGTCGCGAGAGATGGCCACAGGAATTTGCGCTGCCAAAAGAGCGTCCTCAATATCACCTAGTGGAAGTGTTGAATCATAAGTTGCAGGCCCGCCCTCAAAGATCACCTCACCCATCGGACAATTGCCTTCGTTATCGGCGATGCTGGCATCATTTAAATTATGGGCCAGGACTTCGAGATTCACCTCGGCCGCCTTTTCATTGAGGCCAAAGCAGATGATATAGTCGGGATTTAAAAAGAAGGCCTCTTTTTTAAGAATCGAAAGACTCTTTTCAAAAACCGTCGGGAGAATTAATTTGTGAACCTCAAGATGTGAGTAATTGGCCGTGGTTGCTTCCACCACCTCACCACTTGGGTTTACTAAGTTAGTCCCAAACGGATCAAAGCCTGTGATTAGAACCTTCTTCGCTCGCATACTAGTATGAGACATACTCTAACCTGAATCCCCAGCGCGCTTCATCGATATTTGTGCGCGGATAGATCGAATTATTTTTTGCACTAAAGGCCGTCTCACACTTTCCTTCACTCACCTCATCCATCGAAAGGAAATTTGTGCGAGTCACACTGCCATCCTTTGTTGAGATGACAAGCTCAGCTGCACCGTAGTTAAAGGCGATCTCCTCGTCCATATACTTAACGGCAAGAAGATTTTGCGTCACATACTTCTTTCCAAGCACCTTCACATCTGTTCGATAAATCATATACTGATCCATCACAAAGAAATTATCACCAGAGAGAATCATTTTACGAAATGAATTTTCCTCATTGGTGTAATCACCATGACACTTAAAAAGCGTGTTGATTTCAAATTTTCCACCAAGGCTTTTTAAAATCACCTTGCCCGATGAATTACGAGTCATGGTATGACTTAGAAAAAGATAGGCCATGCAATCCCCGTCCGTTGAAAGAGCATTGGTGTAACTTGTCGTAAGGCCACCTGGATGTCGAGACTTAAGAAGATCTGCCGAAAGACTACAATTATAAACTTCATCCTCCATTTGATAATCTTGATAGCAGACATCAATTTGGTGCTTTAAGCTTTTTAAGTAATCTAACTTCTGTCCCACTTTTATGCGAAACTGCTCCTGGCCTTGAGTATCCTCAGGATAGAATGTCTTTTCAAGCTCGGCCTTTAAGTCACTTTTAAAAGTGTCAGCAATGGCCTCAAGGTTTGAACAATTATTTGCAAAAGATGCAAGACTAAATAAAGAAGTAAGAATCAGTTTTTTCATCCTAATATTCTCCCAAATTTTCGCTTTATCGCCTATTAAAAACTTATTACATTTGTCGTAAAATCAGACACTTAAGAGGTTAATAAACTTGCAGATATTCCGATAAGGTAGCTGTGAAGATAGTTGGAATCATTGGACTTTTATATATTTTAACCCTTAATACCCTAGCACTTGATGCTGGCCTGTTAAGTAGTGCCCAAGAAATTGTAAAAAAACATAAGATTGAAAAGTCCCTTACAAATGAGCAAAAATTTAATGCTTATATTGTCTTGGCCTTTGAGCTTGAAACTCATGGCCACCTAAAAGAGGCGATTACATTCTATGAAAAGGCCAAGGCCCTCAAGCCTAAAAAGATTGACCCTCTTGAGCTAGAGACATCCTACTTATTTGCGCTTTTTAAATCAGACCAAAAGAAAGCAAAGAGTTATTTCAAAACATACAAAAAAGAAATCGTTAATTCTAAAGATAAGAATAAAGCTAAAATTCTAGATTATTGGGAAGCAGTCTTTTCAAATTCAAAGAAAGTTCAAAATGGCTTCTATGGCCAATTCTTTAAAGACCAAAATGTTAAAGAACTTATGACAAAGAAAGACTACGCCAAGGCCCTTGCTCTTAGAAACCCAACGGGGCTTGAGCATGCTAGTATCAATGCAAAGATTGAGTATGATGTTCTCTCGCGCCTAAGAGGAAAGAAGAATGGTTTCTACTGCGAACAAATGCTTAAGGAATTTCCAAATTCCTATGCCATCTCAATGGAGATTTGTCGCTATATAAAAACTGGAAAGCTTAAACACAAGGGATTAAAAGAGCTCATTCAAAGAGCAAAGAAAGAGGCCCCGAGTCTTCACTATCTGACTTTGGCCTTAAAGGATATAGAGTCGTGAAGTTACTTCTATCCTTACTCTTTCTTAGCTCATTACTAAGTCTACAATCTTGTAACCAAACAACCCTAGGTGCGGCCACAGCGGTTAAGAATCTTATTACAACTCCCTACCGTGGAGCGAAGACAGCGATTAGTAATTATCAGTACAATCAAATTAAAACCAGAAGTGAAACGGCCCAGGAAAAGCAACTTATTCCAGAAACGGATAGCACATGTATTGGCACACAAATAAATTCAGGGCCAAGCGATGATGGAAATTTCACAAGTATCGAAGAAATCTTTTTTTATACCAGAGAACAGGTCTGTGAATGTAAGGCCTGGGGAAGTTGCACAAATGAGACTTGTTCGTGTGAGACACTATGCCCGAATAACTTTGATATCTTCAAAAGAAATGATCAATTATATGAAAATAGTAATATTGAAAACTCCATGGCCTTTAGAAATTATGACTCCCTCGCTATCTCAGATATCGAGGGTACCCAAGGATACTGCTGGGGACATGCTTCTCTAACTTCAAAGTTTAATCGCCTGGCCTTCTTTGATGAAACCAAAAAAGACAAGCGTATTGCAATGAATGGTGCGCCAGATTCAAAAGAGCGCAAGGAATCAATCGAATACTATAAAAAGATCATTGATGATATTGCTGATAATAAAGTGAGAGATATTCCTGGATTCAAGAATCTTTATGAGTTTTCGGCCCACCCGGAGCTTCAGTCCTATATTGCAACAAAGATGGCAAAGGAATGGGCAGACAAGGCCATGACATTTCAAGGCCTAAAGACAACTCTTTCCACGACACCAATGGCACAAGAGAAGTCACAGCAGCTCCTTGAAGATATCAAAAAGAAAATTGATAATAATCAACAACCTCAACTAGTCTTCACAAAGAAAGATACAACAGGCTACACTCATGCTGTCCTCATTTCTCATTATCGAATTGTTAACGGCGAAATTGAGCTTTGCGTACGAGATAATGATGTCGTTCCTTTATTTAATTATTTTTGCCAAGAAAAAATGAAAATTAACGAAAAAGGTAATCTTGAGTATAGCAAAGAAGACTGGGGAGAGCTTGGGGGAGCGACAATCGCTCACAATGATAATGCTGATGCTGCTGTCCAATTTCAAGAATTAAGAAGTCATTGTGCAGACCAAAAAAAATGCCCCCTTACGGAGGCATTTTAATATCTTATTTTGCTTTTACATCGAACACTTTGGACTGAAGTAGCTCGCCTTTGTAAGAAACATCGACTTTAAACTTAAGCTTATCGTCTTTTGTCTTTTTCTTAAACTTATAAGTTAGAGAACCTGTTGCTGTCACACCGCGACCTGGAGCTGCAACCTTAGTTGATCCCTTCTTAAGTTCAACAAACTTGTCACCTTCTAGAACACTGATAGCAACATCGTAGCTTCCAGGAACAAAGTCACGCTGGCCTGTTAGCTTAACTTTTACGTCATGGCTTCTAAACTTACAGTTAAATAGACCTAGCGTACACTTGCGATCCTTAACCTTATCATCAAACTCAAGGGCCACTTGAACTTCTGGGTTAACCACAACATTTGCATTAAATGTTGCAATCTCAGTGTAGCTTCCACTTAGTTCATCACCTGGGTAAGTTAACTCAATCTTCATTTCAATATCTGATCCTGGGCGAGCGTTATTTGCAACCTTCGCTTGGATAACATCAGTTAAATCAATTTGTGCTTGTGCAGGTAGCACTCTTAGGTTTGCTCGAGAGTTTACGATCTCAACATTTGAAGTCGCTGCCACAACTTTTGCACTGATTGCTCCGCGATTTGAAGCAAGCTTTCCGAAGTTCACAAGGCCAAGTCCAACAGAGAATTTTCCATCTTGAGTTAGACCTTTTGCATCTTCAGTTTTAACACTTGTTTGTGCTGCCTGGTTAAGTCTTACAACAGCGTTTGCTGCAAATAGCTTCTTTGCTTGAGACTTACCAAGAGCAAGCATTTCTTCTTTAGCTGCTTGGATATTTTCATCAAACCCAGCTTCCTCACCATCTGCAGCACCATTTTTAAAGGCAACTCCCTCACCTTCTAAGCGAGCTTCAGCAAAGGCAGTCTTGTAGGCCTTATCGAAACCTTTTTGCGTTTCAGCTTGAAAATTACCAGCGGCAGCTTCATCGCGAGAACTCTCAAAGAAGTCCACGTAGCCTGCGAAGTAAGTATCTTTGTGACTAGCACTAAATTCAGCTTTATAAGCGGCATCGTAAGAGGCGCCACATGCTTGCTTGAAATCATTAACACCTTTGTAAACATCAAAGCAATTTTTGAAGTCTTCATCGATATCGATACGAGTTGGTGCAGTGTAAGCATATTGTGGTAGCGCTTTCGTTTTTGCACGATCATTTTCATAAGATTCAATCTCTCTTTGCGTCTTTGCGATCTCTTGATCGACTTTTGAATTAAAGGCCAAGCTTAACGACTCAGTAGACGCTGTATATTCAGGAGCGACGAAATCAAATGCTTCTGTAAGTGGTGAAACAAATTCTTGTGCCATTGAGAATGCTTTTTCTAAGAAAAGGCTTCCGTTAACACTATTTGATAACATCACTCTATTTGTTGGTTTATTTGAGAAAGTCTCGCTCTTAACTTGCTCATATCCTCTTGGGAATTCTTGTGCTTTTGCTAGACTCTTGGCCTTAGCAACACCGGCTTCATACCCCTTTGCAAAACCTTCATCATAGCTTGCTTGAGAGTTAACACCGGCTTCATAACCTTTTGTTAGCCCGTCTTCTTTACCGTCTTTAAGGCCTGCAAGGTAGCCACGTAGCTCACCTAGTTTTTTGCCGTTTGCACTTCCAAAGAAATTTGCATCTTCTTGTACATCGGCACTTGCCTTATACTCTCCTGCTGTTGCTCCAGCAGCTTCACCTTGAGAGGCCCCAAGAGCTTTTGCATCTCTTTCGTATTGAACGTATAGGTTGCTACGACTTTGGTATGCTTGATATTTCTCATTTGTGATATCTTCAAGATCACTTGCGACTGTATCCGCTCTTGCAAATTCTTCTTCTTTAACAAGCTTATCTTCTAATAGACGGCTTCTTTCAGTTTCAAGTTCAGCGATGCGATCTTCATTACTTGCCATCTGAGATCTCTTTGAAGCGATCACGCTTGAATTTTGCATGATTCGTTGAGATGACTCAGCGATGATATTTTGGTTAGCAACAAGTCTTTCACTTCTCGCCTGAGATTCTTCTTCTAATTCAAGTCTTGTGACGTGAAGAGTATCAAGACGATCAACAAGTAGCTTGATATCTGACTCAACCACAGAAAGTCTTCTCTGGTATGAGTCACGTTCCGCAACAAGTGCCTTCTGTGTATTTCTGAGTGAGCCAACTTCACGACGTTGAGTCTCAAATTGATTCTTTTCGCGATTAAGCTCGTTTCTAAACTTCTTAAGATCAGAATCAATTAGAGCAACTCTTTGTGTCGCCTTTTGCTTTTGATCCTTAAGTGAAGCGATATCACCCTCAAGGCGCTTGATATCCGATTTAACTTGAGCAAGCTTAGCTTGTGCCTTATCAAGATTTGATTTTGCTGACGCTTGTGCAGTCTTAGCTGAATTAAGCTCGCTCTTTGCAGTTGCAAGTCTTTGCTTAAGCTTCTCTAGTTGAGGAGCAGCTTGAGCGATCTCGGCCTCAACGGCCTTGATATCTTGACGAAGGTTTCTAACCTCACCTTTTTTCGTATTAACTTCAGACTCAAGGATAGCAATCTTATTGCTTCCACCATTGATTGTACCTTGTGCCTTAGTAATCTTCTTATTAAGTTGTTCAAGATCAGCAGCTACTTTTGCAAGGCGTGTCTTTGTTTGTTGAATCTTATCTCTAAGGATTTTACGACGCTCTCTCAGGTTCTTGATCTGATTAGCATTTCCACGGTCATTACGATCCCCGGCCATTAGATCCTTAAGGGCCTGCTCTACTTGCTGCATTTCAGCTTCTAGTACCGACCTCTTGTTATCAAGATTAGTCTTTTGAGAAGCAAGAGCCCCTCTTTGTGACTTAAGTCCTTCGATTTGCGATTTAGCACTCTCAAATTCACTCTTTGCTTTTTCAAGCTCACTTGTCTTAGCAGATAGAGCTGTTTGAGCTGCACTTAGCTGAGACTGAAGATTGCTTCTCTTTTGAACAAGTGGCTTAACAGCTTGCTCTTGTTTTGCAATTTTACTCTCGATTTGAGTAACTTTGGCCTGGGCCTCACTTACTTCAGTATTTGCAGTTTGAAGCTTTGTGCGAGCATTTGCTACTTGTGACTCAAACGTTGAAACCTTTGACGTTGCTTGAGCAAGGTCTTGTTTCTTTGATTTTATTTCTTCTTGGATTTTTGGAAGCTTGATATTTAGGCGGTCACGCTCATCAATTGCTTTTGAGATATTTGACTCTAATGATTTGATCTGGTCTCTTGTGCGGTCTAATTTCTTTTGCGCATTATCGAGTCGATCTCCATTAGCTCTGAGACTTGAAAGAACAGAGTCTAGAGCACGCTTAAGATTGCGAGCAGTATTTCGAGGGCCAGCAAGCTCAGACTCTGTGCGATTGATTTCTCCGTTTACATCGTTTAGAGAATCAGCAAGTCTTTGAAGCTCTTGTTCTAGGCCTTGGTTTTCAAAGCTTAGCTCAGAGATTGTTGTCTCTAGATTCATATTCTGTGCATTCAAGTCTGAAACAACAGCGATGGCCTCTTCGATCTCTCTTTTTGAGATTGAGATTTCACTTCCATTGGCCTCAAGTCTGGCCGCTAGTTCATGGATAAGATCACTGATTTGAGTGGCAGACATTCTGGCCGCATCACTTTGTGATTTAGCTGAGTTGTAAGTCGAAAGATAAGTACGGTAGTCAATCTCATCTGGAAGTCCCCCAGGAAGTCCCCCAGGAAGTCCCGCATGTGCACTGGCCGCCATGGCCATAACTGACAATAAAACAACATTTCTGCTTAGTGCATTTGATCTCATCATGATTCCCTCTCCTTTTGATCACTTTGATAAGAAGTGTTTTATAATTCCCTTTTGAGAATGTTGAGGGTGCTTCAAAAAGAAATTAATTCATTGAGGCGATTGTAAGTTTTTTAAAGAAAATGACATTATGATTTGAAATATTTACAAGAATTTAAGGCCAAAAAGGCCCACCTATTTTACTAAGTGGGCCCTTTTGACATTACTTCACTTTAACATTGAAAACTTTGGTATGCAGTACGCTCCCCTTATAGAGGACATCCATTTTGAATTTTAACTCTTTTCCACCGGCCTTCTCTTTGAACTTGTAAGTGAACTTACCTGATTCAATTTTTCCTTGGCCTGGAACTGGCATTTGTGCAGCAGTCTCGTTTAATTCAAGGTACTTACCGCCTTCAAGAACCTCAAGTTTTACTTGGAATTCACCAGGAATATTATCGCGAATCCCCTTAAGCTGAAACTTAATATCGTGAGATTTATACTTACAAACTAGCCAACACTTTCCATATTCAACAGTTTCATCAAAGGCAACTGCATATCTGATATCTGGATTAGGTAGAACAACTGATTTGAAAGTCGCCACTTCTGTGTACTTATCTTTCAGGCTGTCACCAGGATAAGTAAGCTCAATATCCATAGTTACGATAGAACCAGGTTTCGCATTATTAGTAATCTTTGCAAAGATAACGTCCTTTAGATCAATCTTAGTTTCAGCAGGAAGCTCTGCTAGATTCACCTTCTTATCAAAGACCTCTACGTTATCACTTGTTGAGATAACCTTAGCAGAGATAACACCCTTCTCACTTGCCATCATTCCGAAGTTAACAAGACCAAGTCCAACTCCAAAATTACTATCTTGAGCAAGTCCTCTAGGATCACCACTTGTTAAGATGGCACCTCTTGATTTATCAACTCTTACAACGGCCTGTTCTTGAAAAAGGGCCTCCCCTTTCATCTTACCTTCCATCGCCATTTGTTCGCGAAGGTCACCAAGATTCTCCTCTTCAGCTAAGAGTGCTCCATCTTTCTTTCCATTTTCAAATGCAACTCTTTGTCCTTCAACCATTGCATCACCAAATCCATAACGGTGACCACGATCAAGACCTTGCTTATGGGCCTCAGGGTGATCATTTGTTCTCGCTTCTTCTCTAGCATCAACAAATAATTGGTCATACTCTTCAAAGTAAACCTTACGGTGTGAAGCTAAGAATTCTTGGTCATAGATTTCATGATAAGACTCTTCACAGATTGCTCTTAGTTCAGCAACTTCTTTGTAAACTTTTTGACAACGAAGCTTGGCCTTCCCTTCTGTAATCTTAGTCGGTGCAGTATAAACATACTCCGCGCTTCCCTTAATCTCTTCAATATTACTTGTAAGAGCTTCAATTTCATTTTCAATACGAACAATCTCTTCTTCATATGTTTCTTTTGAATCACCTAGATCAAAAGGTACGTGATCTGAGTGATCATCACCTGAATGATGATCTTCTTCGAGACTTGCAAGATATGGCATCTCGGCAAATCCCATAAAGAAGCCTTTCTCCTGAACCTTATTTGTCAGAACAACATGATTCTTTGGAAGAACAGACATTTTCAATTCTTTTGCTTGCGTAAAGGCCGTATGAAAATCTTCTTCCATAGCAATATTCTTAGCGTTCTGTAGCCCGATTGCATAACCTTCTTGATGGCCAAGATCATAATCTTCTTGTGAATTTACACCTTGATTATAACCATCAATCTTCCCTTGCTCGAGACCTTCACCAAGGCCTACAAGATAGCTATCAAGCTCTCCAACATTTTGCCCATTCATGCCACCATACTTATTTGCATCGGCCAGTGCATCAGCAGATGCCGTTTCTGAACCAATACTTGCACCATCAGTGATTGCATCAACTTGTCCAAGAACTTTTGATTCACTAACATATTCATTAAATAGGTTTTGGCGAGTTTCATACTGTATACGAGCATCCTGAGTTGTTTGCTCTAGCTCATTAGCTCTTGCTTCAGAGACAATTAGTGTTTCTTCAGTATTTGTTTTTCTTAAAGTAAGCTCAGCATTTTCTTTTTCAAGCTTTTCAACAAATTCTTGACCTGCTTTTAACTCCGCTTGATTCTCAACGATAGCAGCAGAGTTTGTTCTAAGACGAGAACGAGTTGTCACAATTTCATCCACCAGCTCAGACTTTCTCTTTTCTTTAGTGGAAGCGATAGTATTTAACTCTTCATTTCTCTTACTTGCATCTTCAGACATTTTCTGAGTTTCAAAGATCTTATCATTGATACTAGAAACCTTCTTCTGTTGTAAGTCACGCTTTGCTTCAAGAGTCGTGTGATTTCTAGTTAGTTTGCCAGAGTTCACTTCAGTTTCAACTAACTGATTCTGAGTCTTAACATGATCTTCTTTAAGTTCTTTAAGAGATACCTGAGCAACTCTTAGCTTATCTTTAGCAAGAAGCTCCTTCTTTCTAAGGGCATCTCTCTCTTCAGTGAGGACTTCAATTTCTTCATTTACAAGTCTAAGCTGATGCTTAACTTCTTCATATTCTGTGATCGAGGCACCAAGATCATCTTGTGAGCGCTTTAGCTCAAGCTTTGCTTCTGCTAAAGAAGCTTCAAGCTGTTTAAACCTTGGAGCAGCTCTAATGATCCTTTCATCAACGGCCACCAGAAGAGACTCTTGATATCTAAGTTTCTTCTCAGCACTTTCATATTGCTTTTCAAGGTGCATTAATTTTAAACCACCATCTTTAAGCTTATATTCTACAACTGAGAGCTTTCTCTTAATGACATCATACTCATCATCTAAAACTTTAATCTCCCCTTCTACTTCAAGCTTCTTAGCTAAAAGAACTTTTCTTTCAGAAGTTTGATTATCTCCCAATTGAAGTAAGTCGATTTCGATCTTTTCTAGCTCATGCTTTTTAATTGTATGATCAGCATCGATTCTCTCCATCTCCGCTTTATATGCACTGGCCTCAACCTTAATTGAATCCATCACTTCTTGGTACTTAATTAGTGCAACATGTGATTTTGCATATTCTTTCTTTTCGACACTGATATTAGAAAGAATTGTATCTCTCTTTCTCAGTAGAGGACGAATTGAGCTTGTTTGCTCATTATAATCAATATTAATATCTTCTGCTCTAAGCTTTGCAGCACGAAAGATCTCTCTCTTTCTTACAATAAAAGTATCAAGCTTTTCCATTTCTAACTCTAGAGGTCTCACCTTTGGTGCCACTAGATCTAGTTTTTTCTTATTAGCAGATACTTTCTTTAGAACGCTGCTATAACTTTTCGTTAAACTCTTTACTTCAACTGCTTTATTTTCAGTTTGTTTGCTTAAGAGTGTCACTCTTGCCTTTAGAGAAATAAGCTTATCCTCATTCTCTTTACTTAAGGCACTATTGGCCTCTAACTCGGCCAGTGTTTCTTTTAAGATTGATTGCTCAACTTCAACACTTTTCTTTAAAGACGTTAGCATGGCCTCATTATTATTAATGATAACCCTACCTTCACTAAGTTCTTTCTTAACAGAAGCTAAGATCTCTTCAATCTGCCCCTGCTCTCTAACTAATTCACTTAAGTTAATTTCGAGAATTTCACTCTCTCCACTTAACTCATCGATCATAGCAGTAGCATCGGCAACGATCTTCTTCGTTAACTCAAGATCATGAGTGTTTACTTCAAGCATCTCTGTCATCTTTAAGATTTCAGATTTTAGCTCTTCAACTTTAAATTTCGCTGATTGACTTTGAGTCTTAGAATTATCATAAAGCTTTGAATACTTTTGATAATCGATCTCATCAGGTAATGTTGCATGTGAAGCAACGGCCATAAGTG
This sequence comes from Halobacteriovorax sp. GFR8, assembly GCF_050955245.1. Classification (NCBI taxonomy): domain Bacteria; kingdom Pseudomonadati; phylum Bdellovibrionota; class Bacteriovoracia; order Bacteriovoracales; family Halobacteriovoraceae; genus Halobacteriovorax; species Halobacteriovorax sp. GFR8. The sequence continues at coordinate 2,442,810 of NZ_JBPBLR010000002.1, forward strand.
ATAAAATAACTAATTTTTTACTAATTCCGATTGAACTCATATTCTCCCCTTCTTCTAAAAGATCAAAAGACTAACTTAATGCACAAAAAACAGGCCATTGGTATAACCAACAGTCTCATTTGCGTCTAAAATTTGTGAGGAGTATTAAAGCAACTTGAGATTTAATTTAAATTTTGAGGATTGAAAAATGCCTGGCCGCAACTTAAGCAGAGACAGGAAAAGACGGCGGCCAGGCTTTTACACACAAGATAAGGACTTTTCAATAACCTCAAATAAACATTATTTTGACTGATTCACATTGTAAATAGCTCTTCTCAAACTTTACCTTTTCTTTACTTAAATACTTGGCAGATATTAGAAAATTTTCTTGTTTTGAAAAATGGACATTTTTAAAAATAAGATACAAACAAGTATGGGTTTTCAGTAAACCGAGCAAAATAGTCTAGTGAAATCTCCTTTTCTGCCGGTATCTAAACACCTAAATTTATTATATACTTTAAAGGTATAGCTATTTTCCAATTTACAATAAAATCTCTACATAAATGGAAAGGGGGAACAAATGAAAAAGCTTTTTACATTATTACTTTTAGGTTCTGCACTAGTAATGACTTCATGTGGTTCATCATCAAAAACTGATGACTCGTCTTCTGTAGAATCTGTTGATTACAACAATGCTTCACTTGAAGTAAATGGTGACTCAGACTCTGGTAAAGCAGGTAATCTAAGAACTGTTTATTTCGCATTTAACTCTTCAGGACTTAGCTCATCAACAAAGTCAACTCTTGAAGCAAACGCTGACTTCTTAAAAGAAAATACTTCTGTAGAAGTACAAGTAGAAGGTCACGCTGATGAAAGAGGTGGACGTGAGTACAACATGGCACTTGGTGAAAACCGTGCACGTGCAATTAAGAACTACCTAGTAGCTCTTGGTGTAGATGCTTCTAGAATCTCAACTACTTCTTACGGGAAGGAAAGACCAATTTCATTTGGTCACAATGAAGATTCTTGGTCACAAAACAGAAGAGGAAACTTCGTAATTATTGCAAAGTAATCTTTAAAAAATGAAAAAATTAAAAAATAAAATCACATTTTTAATTTTACTTCTATCTTTGGGTAGCTGCGGTCTTACGACCGTACGCCCGAAGTTAGAAATGACTTATGCACAGGTTGCTTTCCTTGCGGCCAAGGAAGCTGGCGGACAAACACTCGCCCCTAACCTCTACCGAAAGGCCGAATTCTACTACTTAAAAGCAAAATCAAGCTACAAGAGAAAATTCTTTAATAAAGCTAAGAAGTACGCCATTCTTTCTAAGCAATTCTCAGAAAAGGCCGAGTTCAAGGCATATCGTAAGAAAACTCTCGATAGCATTTAATATATCTTATTCGGAGAATTTCTCATGAAGAAAACTTCCCTACTTACTACGATTACATTAACAACATTAATGGGTGCTTCAATGACCTCTTGTAAAACACAAGAACAAATTGAGCGCGAACAAAAAATCAATACAATGTCTGTTCAAATGCAACAGAGTCAAAAACTAAATGCAGACTCTCTTTCAAAGATGCAGGAACTGCAAGATAGTGTTCTCCAATTCCAAGGACAACTTGAAGAGTACACAAATGGTAAAGACCAAAAGCTTGAAACTGTTGATCAAAAGCTTCTAAAACTTGAAGAACAAAACACTGCTCTTACAGATGAAGTGACAAAGCTTACTGCAAAGATTGAAGAACAGGATAAGTTCATCAAAGAAGTGCTGGCACTGTTAAAAAAAAAAGAAAGTAAGCGAAAAGAATTAGCAAAAGCGAAAAAGCGCTTACCTTATGATCAGGCCATGTTTCTTTATGGAAAAGGCAAATACGGTGAAGCTCGTCCGATCCTAGAGAAGCTTTTTAAAGAAGGTAAAATCAAAGGGAAAAGACGTGGACGCATCATTCACAACCTGGGAATGATTTCTTATATCCAAAAGAGAAATGACGATGCTGTCACATACTTCTCGACTCTTTATACATCAATGCCAAACTCTGCTTACAACGGTAATGGACTAGTCTATCTAGCAAGAACGTTTAAGAGACAAGGACAAACAGAACAGGCCATTGTGACTCTTGAAGAAATGCTAAAGTCATTTCCAAAAAGTCGTCACGTCCCTACTGCTAAGAAGTTATTAGCTAGTTACAAAAAATAAGGTATGTAAATAATGAAACGAATTTTAGGACTCCTCAGCTTAACCTTTGCTCTTTCTTGCCAAAGTATTATTGACTTGGACCGTGACAGTGAAGAGATAAAAGTTGAAGGACCGAAGTTTTCTATCCTCTTTTCTCACTCAATTTCTGGTGAGACTCATCCATGTGGATGTCGCCAATTCCCTCTCGGAGGACTTCCTCAAGTAGCGGGCTTTATGAGTGAATTTAAAAAGGATCATCAATATCTCTATATCGACACAGGAGATATGCTCTTTCCGTCTTCAGTCGTACCAAATCATATTGAAAAGTCACAAAAATTTGCGGCAATCTCGCTAGCAAAGGGATTAGACAAACTTGGCCTAAAATATACAATTCCAGGTGATCAGGATTTAGCAGCAGGACTCGACTTCTACAAAGAAGTTCTTTCGCAAGTTAGCTTTAAGGTCCTCGTTTCAAACCTAGCAGATAAGAAGTCCCTTCCCCACCAAGAATTTGCTAAGATTACTTTTGGTAAAAGTACAATTTTTCTAACAGGAATCGTGGCCGCAGGAACCTTACAGTCTGAGTACAGAGACCTATTTGTTAACCCTGTTCAAGACTTTAAGAACACAATAGCAAAACTTAAAGAAGCGGGCTTTGATGAAAAAAACCCTCTTCATAAACTTGTTCTTATGTCTCATGCTGGGCTTGATTATGATAAGAAGTTTGCTGAAGCTTATCCTGTCATTGACTGGATTATTGGCTCACACTCACAAAGTTTCACTAATTACTCAATTGACGTTGGAACGACTCAGATTGTGCAAGTTCTTTCTAAAAACCACTACCTTGGAGAAGTCGCCTTCTCTGCAGGGCCCCAAAAACTAGAAAAAGAATTCTCTTACCATGAAATGCGCGAGCAATTAGGAGAGAAGATTCCAAATAATCCATTCACAACTTATATCAATAATCACAAGCAAGAGCTTGATAAGATTCGTGACCAAGAACAAAAGAGCCTAAGCTTTGCTGACACTGGAATCAAGAAGCTCGCAGATACAAAGAGCTGTCTTGAATGTCACTCTGATCAAGGAGATCACTGGGCAAAGACTCCTCACGCGATCTCTTTTGGAACGCTTATTATTGCCAAAGAAGAGAATAAAACTAGCTGTATGCAGTGTCACTCACTTGGGATGAATGAAGAAGGTGGATATATCAATCACAACGATATTGTTCACTTCAAAGATTTGAAAACAAGTGATGCAAAATTTAAGGCCCACAAAGACAAGTACTGGCAGGACGTAACAAATGCCTTTAGTGGCGTGACTTCAGTTCGCAAGCTTGATACTAAGAAGATTAATTCAATTCGTGTTGCCTGGGATAAGGCCAATGAAAAGCATAATGTGGAGCACTCATTTGCCAATGTCCAGTGTCTAAACTGTCACGATATGGTTACAGATCACCCATTTGCTATTGAAGACGAGATACAAAAGAAAGCCCATACAAAGGCCGCTATTAAGAATAAGTGTCTTGGTTGTCACACTAGTGACCAATCACCTGAGTGGTATAAGAAAGATCGCGATGGAATTTATTCTGGAGTAAATGACGAGTACTTTGAAAAGATGTACAAGAAGATGGCGCACTAACTATTGTAGTCGCCTCTTCTTAGCTTTCTTTCCACATCTTTTTTCTGCTGATCAGATCTCTTATCATGAAGCTTCTTCCCTTTTGCTAGGGCAATTTCAAGCTTAACACGTGAGCCTTTAAAGTAGATGATTGTAGGAACAATCGTTAGCCTTTCGGCCTTTGCACGGTGAGCGATCTCAGCAATCTCTTTTTCATGTAAAAGTAGCTTTCTCTTTCTCGCCTCTTCGTGATTAAATTGATTTCCAAATTCGTATTCAGGAATTTTGATATTATTGGCCCAAACTTCGCCGTTCTTATCAATTGTAATATGGGCCTCACCAATCGAGACCTTTCCCGCACGTAGGGACTTAACCTCAGTACCCACTAAGGACATTCCTGCTTCGTAAAGTTCAAGTAACTGATAGTCGAACTTTGCTCTCTTATTCTTGGCTATTATTTTCTTTCCCATTATTTACTCATTTAAATACTTATATAAATTTTGAAGGTCCTCTAATTTTAGCGCTTCTGCTCTAACTGTCAAAGGCTGATTGATTTTGGCCAGGGCCTGTTCAATCTTATCCGCTGGAGCATAAGTCTTTAGAACCTTTCCAAGTTGTTTTCTCTTAAATTGAAAAACTGCTCTTAAGAATTTCTCAAATTTACTAAATTCAGACAAAGGGATTACTGGACTCTCCAGGCGCTCAAAACTAATAACAGCTGAGTCAACCTTTGGCGGAGGTGTAAAGGCACCTGGAGGCGCTTTAACAAGTAGAGATGTCTTAAAATATGTTTGTGATAAGGCCATTAGTGAGCCCATGAAATTCTTCTTTGAAGCAAAGGCAAAGACCTTATCTGCAACTTCTTTTTGAAACATCAACGTCATATACTTAATAGACGGAGTCTGTAAGAATTTAAGAAGAAGTGGAGTCGAAATATTATAAGGTAAGTTTGACACAAGCCATGTCTTATCCCCTAATCCCTTTTCTCCAATAAAAGCTTCAAAATCAAATGCCAGAGCATCTGTAAAATTGATATTTTCGGCCTTCACAATTGGCGCAAGATATTCAATCATACGCTCATCTTTTTCAACAACATGAAGGTTTTCATTATGGGCGGCCAAATTCTTAGTCAAAATTCCTGGGCCAGGCCCGACTTCAATGATATTTGCGGCCTTATCTGCAAAGTCATCTGTAATTTTCGTAATAATATTTTGATTATTTAAAAAGTGCTGACCGAGATCTTTATTGGCCCAAGGTAGTTTTGTTTTTGACTCATCCATGATTAGGCCTTCCTATGTTCTTTCTTATTAATAAAACGCGATCTCGCATCGATACTTAGTGTGTCTGGGTATTGAATACGACTATTATAATTTCTAAAAGCATAATTTGCGATCATGGCACCATTGTCTGTACAAAATTTCGGTTGCACAAAGTGTACTTGCTTATACTTCTCCTGAAGCACTTTTCTAAGATAGCTATTGCATGCAACACCACCACCTACAACAATTGGAAGGTTGTTAAATCCCTTCTCTTTTGCGGCCTCAAGGGCGTAGCGAAGCTTAAGCGCAAGAGCTGAAACAATAGCGTGTTGGTAAGAAGCACAAATATCTTTAGTATCCTGATTGATATCTTCTGGTGACTTAATTAAGTACTGTGGGTTTTTGTCGAGGAATGTTCTTAGTGATGTCTTCACTCCCGAAAAGCTTAGGTTGCAATCTTTTGAACCTTTTAAACCAATTGGAAATTCAAAGCGATTGATATCACCTTCTTTGGCAAGGTCATCAATGATACGGCCAGCCGGGTAACCTAGTCCCATAAGCTTTCCACCCTTGTCATAGGCTTCACCTGCGGCGTCATCAATTGTTGAGCCAAGAACTTCAATCTCATCACTTGCAGTTACAAGCGTGTAGAGACTATGTCCCCCACTTACGAGTAGTCCTAAGTATGGATATGAGACTTTCTCAGTAAGGTGAATTGCTTCAAGGTGAGCAAAGAGGTGGTTTACTGCAAAGAGATCAACTTTCTTTAAGAGAGAGATTGTCTTAGCAGCATTAAGTCCTGTTAAAAGCGGCCCAAGAAGTCCTGGGAAAGTTGTCACGCCAACAAGATCAATATCTGAAAGTTTCACACCGGCCTTTCCAATCGTTTGCTTGATAAGAGGCGCTAGTTTTTCAAGGTGATTTCGCGAGGCAATCTCCGGTACAACCCCACCCCATTGGGCAAGCATTTGCTCTTGAGAAAATAGCTCAAAGGCCAACACTTCAGGAACTTCACCATGAGAAATCTTATCAGGATCTCCCTTGAGAACTGCTACTGATGTGTCATCACAACTTGTTTCAATACCTAAAATATATTTAGTGGCCACGAAATATTCCGATCTTACGAGTAAATAATAAGATGCACCCTATCATTATTTTAAGATTTTATCGACAATTTTGATGATTTTTTCAAAGTGATCGCGTCCGAAATTATCCGCTAAGTACTGATAAATAGTACGGCTTTCGTCGAGGTTGTAGTTGCGCAGCTCTATTTGCTTAGCAAGTTCATGAGCAACAATAAAGACGGCCGTTAGTGGCTTGATCTGATTGGCATAGAGACCTCTTGGGAATCCTGAACCATCTGGCCTTTCATGGTGATTGATTAGAATCTCATACATATTCTGGTCAGTTAGGCCTTCCTTCTCAAGCATCTCACTCATGAGGCGCCCATGACCTAGAACGACGTTCTTATCATAATCAGAAAGCTCGGCCTTAAGTAGCTCTTCTTGGGAAGAAATACGGGCCAAGTTTTCATCTTCAAGAAGAAGATCGTGAAACACCGATGTACGGATTATGGTTTCGATATTATCTTTTTTTCCCCATGCTAGCTGCTTTAAGATCTCGACGCCAAAGAGGCTCGTCAGATAGCAGTGGTCATAGAGATAATTAGTCATATTCTCACGCTCTTTTAAAAGACTCTTAAGCTTAAGACTCCCCTGCGCAAGTTTTGAAATATTTGAAACATAGCTATCGACAACAGTAGAAGTTCCGGTGCTAATTCCATAGCGGCCAACGAGGCGCTTAAGTGTCATCATGGACTTTTGAGCAATATCTAGGTGTTCAGCTGGAGTAGAAGGATCATACTTTAAAAATGAAACCTCTCCTGCCTTCTTCACATACTCATCAATATCGTCTTTGTTGATATAGAGGTAATTAATATCGCGATCGAGATAGCTTTCAATTTGAGAAATTGTAAATGTGTCTCCGCGGTGAATAACCTTTACGAATTTAGAATCGCTAAGTTTTACGTAAGTATCACAGATGGCCAGCGTTCCCCTAAGGAAGTATTCAGTATTGATCTTCTTATAAGCACTACTGGACTGAACAAAAGTCGAGATCCCACCTAGTTGTGTTAAGAGTGTTTCAAATTTAACAAATGAAAATGGCTTTGGCAGATGCTCTCTTTTCTTGTGATAAGTAATATCTCTCTCGAAATTAACAAATTCTGCTTCCGTATATGAAGTGATGATAAGAGATGGGATATTGCAATCGATAGCATCACAGAAAGAGAAGATATCCTCATCCCCTTCTCGGAAGTAATCTGAAACGATTAGCTTGAAATCTTTAGATGACTGAAGCTTTGCTTTTAATTCCTTAAAATTAGAAACACGAACAACATTCACACCTTGGAAAGCATTCTCAATTCCCAAGACATAAATATCACTAAGTTCAAAATCTGGTTCGGCCACTAGTACGTTAAAACTCATAGAGGGTATTTTAACACTTCCATGCTTAGAAACTAGAAGGAACTTTGTGCTTTAACGAACCCAGTAAAGAACCATGGCGATATAGCAACTTAAAAAGACTGCACCAGCAATGCGATAGAATGATCTTTTAGCAAAACAAAGCGCAAGTAGAAATAGCGCAGCAAATATCAGAGCAGACATCTCAGGTATAAAGTTTTCTGCAATTTTAATTTTGTAAAATGCCAAACTCCCCAGAACGAAGGCCGCATTGAAAATATTTGAACCAATAATATTTCCCGTGATGATATCCGAGTTCTTCCCCTTTCTGCTTGTCATGATTGCCGTAACAAGTTCAGGAAATGAAGTTCCAAAGGCAACAAAGATGGCCGAGATAACATAGCTTGAGATCCCAAACTCGAGTGCAACAGCTGTTCCACTCTTAACAAGCAACTCTCCCCCACCATATAAAAGAGCGAAGCCTGCAAAAAGATGAATAATCTCTTTTGGCCCAATTTTCTCTTCCTGGCTTTGAGGCTGTTTCTGGTCTCCAAGGTGAGCACGCTCTTTTTTCATTGAAGCAAATGTATCCCATAGGTAGAAGGCCATAAACCCGATAAGTAGTGCACTTCCCCACCAGTAAACCTGGTCTTGCAAAAGAACAATTGCAAGAATGGCCGTAAGCGCTAGATGTAGTAGAAGTTGTTTCTTAATCTCTTGCCCAGAAATGAAAAGGCGCCCCATAAGTCCTGACACACCAAGAATGAGAAAGAGGTTTGCAATATTTGAACCCACGATATTTCCCAAGGCAATCCCCGGCTCACCGCGATAACTTGCCAGCTGAGAAACAAAGAACTCTGGAAGAGATGTTCCGAAACCAACAATAAGAAGTCCAATGACAAGAGGTGATAATCCAAGGGCCAATCCAATCTTTTCCGCGGATTCCAGAGCAAACTCCGCACCGTAGTAAAGCATAACAATAGCAAGAATTAATAACACAACTTGTAAAACCATATTTTATTTCCAATAATTAGCTTATGACTAATTCAAATAAGACATCTAATAAAAGTCTCAATGACATTTTTTCTAAGTTTAACAAAAAGACATTCAAATATCTAAATATTTCGACATGCTTGATTGCGGATACCTTTGTCGCTTTTTACCTTTATTTAGTTTACGCTAACCCGAAGACCTATCACGAAAGCTTCAAGATTGCTTATCAGTCACTAAGACTTGTTGACCCAAGCATTGCAGATGGAATTAAAGATCCAAACTTTCAAAATCAACTTATCCAATTAATGATTCAGACAGTGATTTCTATTATTTGTATCTATCTAGTCATTCACTTTATTATTTATATCTTTCGTATCTACAATAAGAAATTTGCTCATGGCTATATCAAACTCTATGCCTGGACAGGTGGTGTGCTCATGACAATGATAGCGCTCTTTAACCTTGGGACACCAAGGGTTGCCATGTTCTTAATTCCTGGATTACTACTACTCTTTAACGCACTGGGATTTAAGCACGAGAGTCAAATGAAGGAAGAATAAAGTTTGTTAAGTGAGGAAGGGTCCAATCTGGCATGCTACGAGCTTGGCCCTTAGCTTTCTGAAGTCCACAAACAGCAAGTAAGAATGAATCAAAGGCCCTTACGTTCTTTACAATAACTTCTAAGTCGTTATCGTAAATAAAGATTCCCAATTTATTTTCAATCTTTTTCACAATATCAAGACGGGCCTCGACTCCGAGATCAAGATCCGTTAGATTAACTATATTTTTTTTAAGAATGATACGACTCTTAAGTAGCTCAAGAAGAATTAGATTCACATGTCCTTCATAGAATTGGCATTCTTGAGGAAAATGTCTCTTCATATAAGAAAAGCGTGAAAGCATCATGAGCGATGTATTTCCAAATGAATCAAATGTTGTATTAAATAGCTCTAAGAGTTGGTCGTGATAAGAACACCAAATCCAAAAATCAAGAGAACGATTCCAGTAAGGAATGAATCCTTTCTTTAACCTTCTCTTAAATGACTTTGAAAGCATAAAGTCGTTAGATTCTTTTCCAAATGTATCGCGATCAAAGTGAGTAAGATCTTCAAAGTTTCTCATTCGCTCATACTCTTTTGGATTTTCCACTTCCATCTTTCGATCCATTTCTAAGATCGATGCAATATCCTCACGAACCTTCTTAACGTCACCAACTGGACATTTTGCAACTCCAGGACACTTAAGATCACAATTATGACAAGGAGGTTTTGATAAAGGAAAATCGATAATCACGTGCTCAAGATTATACTTATCAATCCACTGATTAAGAATTTCATCTCCATCTTGGGCGTCTTCATCGCGAACTTCGTCTTTTACATGAAGAATCGATTTAAGAAACCAGCGTCCGCTTCCCTCGTGGTGATCAAGAAGACAGAAGAAGAAATTATCTCTTCGCCCACCCTTCATTGAAAGTCCTGCAACACGATTGAAGCTCAAATTCATAATGGTTTCTCGACACTAAATTCTAACACCTGCATATCTTTTGCTCGTGATAGTTCTTTTAAAACCTGGGCCTTGTGCTGAGGTCCATGTGCAAGTAAGAAGCATCCGCCTCCTCCAGCACCACATACCTTCATTCCAATAACCAAATCTTTTTCACGTAATTTATTATAGACCTCACGCATATCATCTGTGACGATGCCTGAGAAAAGTTTTTCTCTTTGGGCACCTTCTTGGCAAAGCATTCCAAGAAAGTCATCGTACTCACCATTTCGAATTGCATTGTAAGCACTAAAAGTTAAATCACGAATTTTACCAAGCCCTTCTCTTACACCGTTTTGGTTATCAAAGAAATCTTTATAAACTTGCCAATTATTAATGGCCGAAAGTCTAAGTTGTCCCGAATACACAAGTGTTAAATGTGACTCCACAAAGCTTTTAAACTCTTCATTGTAAAGCTGCTCAACTTCAATACAACTATTTGTCGCTTTTAATGCAAGCACGCCACCGTAAAGCGCAGGATAGTAATCCTGATACCCACATGGGCCCTTATTTAAAATTTTGGCCTCAATATTTTGAACTGTATTAATCGCAGTTTGGCGATGAAACTCAACGCCTGCATAATCACACAGTGCCTTATAAACGGTTACTCCCATTGATGATGAACCACCAAGGCCTGCACCAGGAGGAGAGCCTGATTCCGTCGTTAAACGAACACCACTTGTTAACTTAAAATGATGAAGAATCTGAGCGAGAAAAGACAGTGGCCCAAAAGTGTCACTATCAAAATCTTCATATGTAAAATCGACACTAGAATGTCTTGTGACAGAGTCGTAATCGATTGAAACAAATTCAACACCTTCAAATTCAATCTCTTCAACCAAAACCTTCGCCTTAAGAGAAGTCGCAAGGTTAAGAGTTATTGTATGTCTTAAGACCTGATTTAGAGGAACGATATCAAGTGTTCCACCAAGAAGGTCAACGCGAACTGAACCTTCGGCCTTGGCAATCATATTATCCATTATAAATTCCAATATACGGAAGCTCTCGGTAGCGGCCATCAAAATCAAGCCCGTAACCGATAACAAATTTATCTTCAATCTCAAAACCGAGATAATCGATTTCAACATTGTGTTGTGTTTTAACTTTCTTATGGAGAAGAGTCGCTAATTTAATTGTCTTAGGTCCCCTCTCTTTTAACATCTTAGTGAGTTCACTAATTGTTAATCCGGTATCGACAATGTCTTCCACAAGAATGACATTCTTATCTTTGATATCAACTTTAATATCTTTGGTGATTGAAATCTTTCCAGTACTTTCAGTCCCCTTGTAAGAGCTTGCTCCAATGAAGTCAAAATATACTGGAGAATTCATTTGGCGAATAAGGTCGGCCACGAAGATGAAAGCACCATTTAAAACACCGATGATGACAACTTCCTCTCCTTGAAAGTCTGAATCGATCTTAGCAGCTAATTCTTTAATTCTTTCATTAATCTTCTCTTCAGAGAAGTAAGTTTCGATTGCCATGAATTCTTCCTTAATTCCTATACAAATGAATTATTTAAAATTTCCCCAACGCCACCTGCGCCAGGAACAATATATTGCTTACCTGTTAGACCAACTTCCTCATCCCACAAAGTCCCTGGAACCGTCTTTAAGACATGATCAGGAGATAGCCCACGGTCTAGGCGTAGAGCATAGATCTCAACATCAGGATGGTCTTTTTGCATTCTCTTAATATACTCAGGAGTTACGATAAGATTAAGTGAAATATACTTAAGTGCACGCCCCTTAACTTTGTCTTTATAGTGACCAATGGCAAATGACATTGAACCACCAGTAGCGCCCATTGGATCAGGAAGAAGAACGATTGCATTCTCTTGACCACCGCCAATCTTTGATCCTGAAACATCAACCCCAATCACCTGTTCATTCTCATCAACCTTGCGTTGAACATAGAAGTGGTCTTGGCGAATTAGCTCTGGGTTTAAAAAATAATTTAGATTCTCAAAGCAAACGTGGCTTGGAAAAGTTCCTGCACGTGCAAGATCCACACAAAGAACAGGCTGCTCCCTCTTTATCACTTCTTGTTTAAAGATTGCCTTATCAGTGAGTCCCGCCATACGAGAACGCACTTCAACCACTTCTTTTGGAAAAGAGTTTCCAAGCACAGACTCAAGTAAAATAAAATAGAGCTTATGAATTAAGTGATTTAGTTCTGGCTGAATCACACCTTCGCTAGAAAAGCGTGCTAATAAACTTTCAGCAAGAGGATTGGAGAGAATAAAAACATTCTCTCCATATTTATGTTCGATTTGACTTATTTTGTAATGATTCGAATTTTTAGATTGTGTTTTCATTATTCAATTTCACCTCGCCATTAGAGTTTACCTCTTTTAGGCCTCCAAGTGAAATCGAAAATGCCTTAACATCTTCATCTTCTTCGTAGTAATCAAAGTGAGCTCGACAACGTGCTTCGTAAAGATCGGCTTCACCTACTAAAACTGTTTTTGTATTGTCAGTTGGTAATCTGTATGACTTCGAAGCAGGTGCGCCACAAACTGTACAAATCGCTTGAATCTTCATTACATCATCAGCAATACATAAAAGCTCAGGCATTGGACCAAATGGTTTTGATTTGAAGTCTTGATCAAGACCAGCACAAATAACGCGAATTCCACGACGTGCTAACTTTGAGACAACCTTGATAATTGTTGCATCAAAGAATTGAACCTCATCAATTGCCACGATACGAGTTGAATCATATACCTTCTGTAAGATTTCAACAGCGTCTTTGACTGGTTCAGCTTCCACATGTCTCTCAGAATGGCTTACGACATTCGTTTTGTGATAGCGATCATCAATAACAGGTTTGAAAATTTGAACTTTTTGACGAGCAATCTGCGCTCTAGTTACTCGACGGATAAGCTCTTCCGTTTTTCCAGAAAACATTGGGCCGCATACGACTTCAATGCCACCAGTTGCGTGTGCGTGACTTGCGTACATTGACTTAAACTCCTCTTAATGTCAGATATTTTTTGTGTTGTGTCTCTAAATTCTATTATGACGGCCGGGCCAGTTTTAGGCCACTTACATCTTCTTTCAAAACTGGAAGGCAACGCGCTCAACGCGTACTGACTAAATAAAGCTTATCATGAGCATAAGGTACATCATCATAAAGAGCATGAAGCCTACGATGAGTAAAATCGGAGACATAAGAATGAAGAAGCTCTGCACAAATGAGAAACGCAGGTTATAACGCAGTCCAAAGTACAGGTAGATTGCCTGAGAAATAAATTTTAAAAAATCTCCAAAGATTGGAATAATTAAGAAGAAGTTCCCAACTAACGCACCTGCAATCACGTCTTCTAACTCAATTTCCTTTAGGTCTTTATCAAACAGACTAGCAAATATTGTGATTATGAGACGCCAAAACTTAACAAATACCCAAGCAGAAAGTGGAAAGAAAACAACTTTAAATAGCGTCGAAAAAAGGAAAAGTTTTTGCTGAAACTCACTCGACGAAAATACTGCTGGTAAGAATCCATCTTCGGCCATCTTTCCTGCAAGATTAATCCCGATATGAATTTGCGCTAATGAGTAAAGGCCGTAGATAAAAACAAATGGCCAAGAAGCTAGGGCGAAGTCAGCGAATTTTAAATTAATTCCTCGTTCACTCTCCTCTTTTACGATCTCAAAAAGTCTGGCCTCTTTGATGCGCTCAATCTCTAACCTATGCTCTGCGATATTTGAGTTCACAAGTTTTGGATAAAGGAGATATTTAATGTATTGAATATATATTTCTAGCACGTCTCTATTTTAATCGAGTTCCTAATAAATTGAAACTAGGCAATGACCTACTTTTTTAGTTCAGTAAAAAAGAACTCTTTTGGTGTTTGTAAAACTTCACGAAATTTCTCGTATGGAATACTTGAGCGATCTCGATTCTTATCCTTAGCATCTGCTGGAAAGGCAGTCTCAAAGCGAGCAATAAGCCACGTCGACTTTGTGCCATCTTTTACGGCCAAATAAAATGACTGATTTAATTCAATTTTTTTTCCCACCATGAAACTAACAACTTTTCCATTAGCAAAATTAAAAGTGATAGTCTCTGCCCCATCAAATTTTAATAAGTCCTCGTTAACCTCTTCACTTTCAAGTATTCGATCAACCTTTAGCTTCTGAAGTTCATCATAGAAAAGATTAAGATTCTCTTCAATTGCATCTTTAACAATAATTGTACTTCCTGCAATGTTGATTGAGTTAACCTTTCCGTAAGTTGAAAAACTTAGAATACTTCTTTTCTGATTTATTAGTGCCACTTCTTTTTGTTCATCTTTTTCAACTAAAAAGTAAGCTGCAAAAATTGAAAGAACTAATATGATAAAGAGATAACGATTTTTCATTAAGCTGAAAACTTCCTTCTCTGAAAAAGAACCAGAGCAATCACAAGGTATGCTAAAGGAAGAACAACAATAGAAAAATAAAAAATCACTTTCTTTTCAATATCCGAAACTAAAAGCGGAATTTCTTTAAATACTACCGAATGAAGTGATGTTAATTGTCCTTGACCTGATAACCAGTGATAAAGGTTTGAAATATACTTAAAGTTACTTTGGTAGCTAAAGAATTTATTAGAAATAAAGGCCGAGTTCCCAATGGCCACCATGGCAGGAACACCATCTCTTGTAATGGCCGCTGCCATATCAATCGGGCCTTCGATATCTTCACTATCTTTTTTCACATCTCCTGCAATTACAGAGATCATCTTCTTTTCGGCCCAGCTCTCCGGAGTCGATGTTGCTAGAGCATGATAACTTCCCTGCTCTTCTTGTGGCAGAGTTGACGAGATTGATGAAACAAGTGGAAAGAAAACTCTCTCTTTAAAGTCAGAGTTAATATTTAAAGAATCAAAGCGAGAAATAATAGGAGCTGTTCCCTTCGATGATTCAAGGCCATTAACTGGGTCCATTACAATATCATTTGCGATATTAAGTCCATTAGTTGAAAAGAACTTCTTAAGATTTGGAAGTTTTTCACCGTGAAAGTTTGGCATAAACGCAGCAAAGACACGGCCACCATCAAAGTAATAACTTTCTAATTTTGAAATTTCTTCTTTTGAAAAATCATTTGTTGGCTCAAGAATAGTAAAGACATCACATGATTTAGGAATTTCATTTGCCTTTAGAAGATCCACAATATTTAAGCGATAAGCAGATTGCTTTAATACGTGTAGAAGTCCTGTAAATCCATTATCAGTGCTATCTTGAAATTTAGCATTATAATTAAAACAGATTGCCGGATCTTTTTCTCTTTCAAGACGGATAAGGCCATTAGTAATTCCTAGCTCAAGAATACGAGTGACAACAACCTTCTTAAGTTCTTGACCGTCCTGCTTTGTTAAAACAATTGAAGGAGAAACAGTCACTCCATATTGAGCTATCATATCTGGTCTTAACTCTGGATCATAAAACTTAGTCACAAGTGAAGGATTTTGATTCTTATAAAGTTCGAGAAGAGAAAGAATGGCATTCTTAGAGTCTTTATTAGAAAAGACCACCATTTCAACCTTATCATCGATCTTTTTAACTGTTTTAACAG
The DNA here is from genome assembly GCF_050955245.1 of Halobacteriovorax sp. GFR8. Classification (NCBI taxonomy): domain Bacteria; kingdom Pseudomonadati; phylum Bdellovibrionota; class Bacteriovoracia; order Bacteriovoracales; family Halobacteriovoraceae; genus Halobacteriovorax; species Halobacteriovorax sp. GFR8. The sequence continues at coordinate 2,458,404 of NZ_JBPBLR010000002.1, forward strand.
TCAACTCAGAAAGTGTATTTAATTGTCTCTTACTTAAGTCCCAAATTGGCCCACGCTTAAAAACGATTAGATTTAAGACGGCAAGAATACAAAATAGTAAGAAGAATGCCGTAAAGTTAGAAAGAAGATTCTTTCCAAAAGTACTTTTTACAAAGTTTCTAACTTCTTCAAGATGAAAGTAGAAAGATAGAATCGTTAAGCAAAGAGCAATAATAAATGTCGCACCTACTAAGAAGATGTGCTCAGGAATAATGAGAAATAAAAAACAAGCAATTAGATAGAAAATTGCACATAGGCTTAGAGAAATCTTTTTCATTTTCTAACCCCCAAGTTGCGAATACCAATGAAGCTAAAAAAGCCTATGAAAGAAAAAATATAAACTAAGTCAAAGCTTGAAACTGCCCCTCTAGCGAAGTAGAAGATATGTGAGCTGAAACTAAAGTATCTCATCATGGCCTGAATCATTTCATTATCAATGACATTCGAGCTTGCATAAATAATTAAGAAAGAAAATAGTGCACCAAATGAAATCACAATAGATGCAATATAAGAGCGACTCAACAATGAAGCATTAAGACCAACAATTAAGTAGCAAAGCCCTAGTCCGTAAATTCCCAGCATATTTGTAAATAAAATAGCAAAGTCATTAAAACCCTTTGGTGCTAAGAAAAGTGGAATAATAAAGATTGGTAAAGTAATGAAAACAAGCTTTGTTGCAGCAGCAAAGTACTTAGCAAAGAAGATTGAATCATCTGTTAAATTCGAAAGCTTTAGAAGCCCAAAAGTATTTTCTCTCTTTTCTTTAACAAACGCCCCCATCGTTAACATTGGAGCAAAGAAGAGTAGAATAAAATTTAGAGCCGAAAAAGTCGGAGCAATCACAAAGTCCACAATTGTCTTATTTGTTAATTGTGGTGCCATCTGCAGATTATTATAAAAAATTGCAGACATAATAAAATTTGAAATGGCCGCAAAAATATAAATAATTGGAGATGAAAAGCTCTCACTTATTTCTTTCTTATAAATAAGTTTAATACCTTTAAAGAGAGGAAGTTTCTTATTCATGAGTCTCCTCCTTCTTTGCTGTTAGCTTCTTAAAGATATCCTCAAGCCCAACCTTGATTTTTTGTTGCGATAAAATAGCGAGGTCATTTTGAGCAAAGTACTTCGAAAGTGTAATTCTTAAGTCACTATCTTGTGTTTGCCCACTAAACTCGTAAATATCATTCTTTTTAATAAAGCTTATTCCCATCTCTTTTAGGCCTTGAAGCTTATCTTCATCAACTGACTCAAATTCAACTTCAACTCTTTGAGAGACCTCAAGTTTCTTCTCAATGTCATTTATTGGCCCATGAGCAACAATGACTCCTTCATGTAAAATTGCGATATCATCACAAATTGAAGCAAGGTCACTTAACTGGTGAGAAGAAATAAAAATTGTATGATCTTTTGAAAGATCTTTTATAACATCTTTAATTTGAATAATGGCATGAGGATCAAGGCCGACAAGTGGCTCATCTAGCACAAGAAGCTTTGGGTTGTGGCAAATGGCCGCTGCAATCCCTACTTTTTGTTTATAGCCTTTGGATAGATTTTCAATTCTCTGATGAGCGACTTCTGTAAGTCCGCACTTCTCGATGACTTCTTCAATTGAATAAGTACTATCTGCAATTTGATAAATCTCTTGGACGAATTTTAGAAATGGCCTGACACACATATGACGATATAGCGCTGGCTCTTCAGGAAGGTAGCCTATCGTTAACTCGCTATCTTTAATAAGACTGCCAGCTGTATACTCCTGCTCTTCAAGGATGATTTTCATAAGAGTCGACTTACCTGCACCATTTGGCCCAAGAAATCCTAAGACACCTTTGCGACCGATTGTGAGATTCACCCCTTTGAGAACATCTTTACCAGGAAATGTTTTTCTAATGTCCGACAACTCTACAAGGTTATTGTCACTCATTCTATAAGTCCTTAAATTAAAAATCCTTCTTTAAAATCCTAACAAAAAATGAAACAATAAGAAAAGTCTTAAAATTTAATCATTTACCTAACTCTGCCGACTAGGATAAATATGACCAGAAATGTAGATCGCTTTAAGAAGCTTATTGAAAAAGCTAATAATATTGTTATTACAACTCACATCTTTCCTGATGCCGATGGTATTGGAAGTGAGATTGCCCTATGTATGGCCTTACGAAAATTAGGTAAGAATGCAATTTGTATTAACGAAGAAAAGTTATTCGATCGCTATCGCTATCTAGACCCAGATGGTGTGATTACAAATTACAATGATTCAAAAGACTACTTTGATAAAATTGACTTATTTATCGTAACAGATACTAACGCTCTTCCAAGAATTGGAAAGAACGTACAAGAGCTTGTTTTAAAATCAAGTGAGCTTCTATTCATTGACCACCACCCTTGCCCTAAAGAGATCGCCGCCATTCACTGTGTGGATTCAACAAAGGCAGCAACAGGAGAATTGGTTGGCGAATTAATCGAGGCCCTTGGTGTAAAATTTGACAAGAAGATGGCCTTGGCCCTTTATACTTCAATTATTATCGACACAAGCTCATTCCGCTACCCTACAGTAACAGGTAACACTCACCGAATCGTTGCCAAACTTATGGATACGGGAATTTCACCTCCACAAGCATTCAACCAAATCAACGGTGTTAAACAAGTTGAGTATATGAAGCTCATTGGAAAGGTTCTTTCATCTTGTCAGATGAGTCCAAATGGGAAGGTCGCTTGGATTTCTTTAACTGAAGAAGAAATTGAAAGTTTTGGTTGTGAGACTGAAGACACTCATGGCTTCATCAATCACCTTCTTATTCTTGAAGGAATTGAAGTTGCTTGTATGTTTAGAGAAGTTGGTGACAAAGTTAAGATTTCATTTCGCTCAGTCAACCAGACTGTTGATGTCGGTGTCATTGCACAGGCTCTAGGAGGCGGAGGTCACAATCACTCTGCTGCGACAATCATTGATGGAAACCTTGCTAAGGTTATTCCTGAGGTCATTGAAAAAATTGAATTAATGATTGAGTAGTGAACTCTTCTCTATTGATTTAGAATTTTTGCTAGAACATCTCTTTCTTTATCAGAAAAATTAAATGCACCCGCCGTAAGCACACCCTTTAGCTTTTCCTGAGTTGATGGATCCTTCGGATCATTCTTTGCAATATCACCAAAAGGTTCACCTTCAGGAGTAATTTTCACTTCGGCCTTTGTTGCCTCTTTGATAACTTCTGCTTTCTTTTGCTCTTGAGAAGGAGCTGGTGCTGGAGACTTAGGTGCCGCTTGTGCCTGCTTACTCGCCTTATGTTCAGCAATAGCAGCTTTCATCTTTTCTTCTTTTTCTCTTTTGTGATTTTCGATCTTTGCTTTAATCTCGCCTCTACTTAACTCAGAAGGCTTTTCAAGACGAACAATCTTTTGTCCACTAGTTGAACGAGGAGCAACAGAATCCGTAGAAACCTCGCTACGACTAACCCTTTTAGTTGCTGGAGTTGAATTCGTTCGTAAATTTGTTCTGTCACTTAATAATCTCACCCTTCTATTTTAACCTTTTCCTTCATAGGATGTTAGGTGGAAAATTTCGAAGTATACCTTAGTTTCAACAAGGTTTCGGCAAGTTATGAAGGCGGTGGCCATTTTCTACGGCAGTTTTCAAAGTAAAATTATCAAGTAGTCCCCAAGGTGTTCGCCCTCAAAAAAAGTCATGGACTGCTCACCTAACCACTTAAAAATATTGAAAGAATTTTTAAAAAGTTTACATTTTTTTTAAAAAAAGTTAATTCGGCCCAACATCGCCTTGTTTAAATTCTTGATTTCTTCATAATGCATTTATCGAAATTGAAGAGAGAACGATTTGTGGTCTTTGTCGTACGTCAGTGGAGTTCAATTAGTTGTAAAAGAGCACAAGCCTTCAAAGAGACTTCTATTAAAAGGAAATTATTATCAATAGAAAGTCATTTGAGGTAATTATGAAAAATTCTGTAGTATTTAAGCAATCGAAACTTTTAATCACATCTGCACTTATGACTCTGTCGCTACTAACGACGTCATGTGGTTCAGGGGACAGTTCTAAAAACTTAGACATTCCAGGTGTTGATGGCCCAACAGTAGTTCTTTTAGGTGATGATATCTTAGTTGATATCGTTCTAGAAAACATTAGTGTAGAAGGTGGTGCACGTTACAACATCCCTAACTACAACAACTCTTATGTTGAGGTTTCACCAGACCTTCAATCAAACGGTACACTACTTGCTTTCTCTGTATCGTTAGATGATATTTTTGGAGATAAAGTTGATCGTTTAGATCCACTTACTCTGCCAGGTGGACGTGCCATTCCAGGTGTTTCTGGAGGTGCCCTTCCAGCAGTTGCTTTCTCAGTACCAAGTATTAAGAACATCGCTTTTTACGTAGGTCCACAAATCTTTGGTATTTGGGTACCAGTAAAAAATCTTAATATGGCAGGTGCAATGCTTACAACTCGTTTCTACACTGATAGTAAGAGAGTTGGTAACCTTTCACTTGTTGGTGAAGATGCAAATGGTGAAAACGGTGGTTTCTTCCTAGCGCTTACAGTTTCAAGCTCACAAGAAAGATCACTAGAGAGACTTGCTGATAGATACTAATTAGTAGTCCAAAAATTCTGTAATATCTGACCAAAACATTCTATACAGGAAAAATGCCCCTAGGAATCTAGGGGCCTTTTTTTTCTTCAAAAAAAATTAAGAACCCCTTCATATCTGTCGATAGATGAACATACGAGAGAATTTTTTCCTATAAACTAGTGAGGTATGGATATGGAAATCACATTAAGAAAAAGACTACTGACAGTCGTAGCTCTACTAAGCTTCTCTTTCTTCTCTGTTTCATGTGGAGAAGGAAATGTTGACATCCCAGGTGTTGATGGACCAAATGTTAATCTTCTAGAAGATAATGTTGTTGTATCAATGGTTCTTGAAGATGTTTCAATTATGGCAGGTGCTACTTACAAGGTACCAAAGTACAAGAAGTCATTTATCGGACTTAACCCTAACCTAGAAGGTCCAGGTTCAGTTCTAACTTTTACAGTTTCACTTGATGATATTTTCTCATCAGATGTAAACAGACTAGACCCTAAGACTCTTCCTGGTGGACGTATGATCCCAGGTGTAGCAGCAGGTGCTCTACCAGCAGTAGCCTTTACTGTTGAAAAAGTTAAAAACATGGCATTCTATGTTGGTCCAAAAGTTTTTGGTATTTGGGTACCACTACAAAACTTTAACCTTTATGGATTTGCATGGACAAAATCATTCAAAGCTGGTGACAAGAGAGTTGGAAACATCTCACTATTTGGTCAAGATGAGAATGGTGAAAATGCTGGTTTCTTCCTAGCTCTATCTGTTAAGTCAGCTTACGAGAAGAGACTTAAAAAACTTTCTAGAAAGTATTAAGCATCTACAAAATAGAAGGCCCGCTTAAAGCGGGCCTTTTTTTATATGAGAATTATTCAGCTTGAGTAACCCAAATCTTCCATCTAAATTTCGTCTCTTCATTATTATCGAGGACAATCTTAATAGGACGACTTCTCCCCTCTAGATCATTTATAACAAAGAACTCATTCCCTAGAATACTTGTCATATTATAAAGACCTTGGTGAAGGTTGTAGTCGATTAGATACTTAATAAATGTCAAACTCATTGGAGCCTGAAGGCTTCCAAGATTATCAACTCTCTTCATTTTAGCAAGTTGCTTTCTTGTTTGATAACTTCTAAGAGAACCATTAAACCTTTCAAGAGTTTTCTTAGAGAATTTATAATCATTCTTAAACGAAGTCATCGCCACTTCTGTCTGCTTTTTCGACTTTTCAAAATTAAGCACGGCAGTTTCAAATGCAGAGAAGACAATCTCTTTAACAGGCTCCGGCTTCTTTGGTTGAGGCTTTGGCTTCCTAACAATTTTAATTGTTTTAATATCAACAGTTTTTACAGGCTTAGGCTTTTTAACTTCAACCTTAGCAACGATTTTAGGCTCTTCCTTAACAACTTTTTCTTCAACGAGAGTAATACCCTTCTCATCGAACTCGCGCAGAGAACCAAACCAGAATACCTTTAAGTCATCTTCGCCTTTTAAAGCGGTACGAATGATTTCAGCACTCTTATTATCAATGGCAACCTGATCCTTGGTCATTTCTTCATAACGAGAAAAACACGCTTCTCCCTTTCCACTAGCATTAATAATTTTATAAGCACTAGTCGTTAGGATTTCTTTTTTAATTTCTTCAACATTAATAGCTGATAAGTAGTAATCTTCTTCGCTACATAAGCTTTGAATTTCACTTTTAACAAATTGACAGCTTTTAATAAGTGAAGACTTACTATCTCCACCAAAGCTCTTATTTAAGATTTTAACCAAGCTTGGGTGGTAGTTGGCCAAGTCAAAACGGCGATCCGTCTGTAGCTTGATTGGGTATTTCCCCCAGTCCACAATATCTGGAAAATAGTCTGAAACCCTCTTAATAAAGAGCTTCATATCTTTTGACTTTGGTTTACATGACTTAAAAATACCATCGTAATCTAGCGAGCAACTTTTCTCATCTCCTAATTGGTAGAGAGCAATACTCGACTGACGATAGAATTCGTATAGACTAGCAATACTTGTTAAGCGAACAAGATAGCGCATATACTCAATATTTTCGGCCATCTCATGCTTTGAACAAGCAAAGTTTGGATAGATATAACGATTAAATTCTTGTGTTAAATGAAAAATAGCAGGTTCCAGCATTTCACTGAAGTAAGTGCGGCTAGTTACCTCGTCTAAAAACTCTTGTTTTTCATTCTGGTAATCAATAACTAATCTTGGATCGAGTGGACCTTCATAGACTTCAAAGTCCCACTCACCCTTTTTTACGTCTAAGGCCGAGGCAGAAAATCCCAAGGCTAAAATTTGTAAGTATTTAAAAATATTCATCCTCTTTATTTTACCCAGATAAGACTCAGAGCAGGAACATAGGTAATAATGGCCAAACAAATTAGTAAAATAAAGAGAAATGGCAAGGCCGAGCGATACAGTTCAGTAATAGGTCTTTTAAATCGAATCGAACTAATGAACAGGTTAATCCCTACAGGAGGAGTAATATAGCCGATTTCTAAATTTGTTAAAAAGACAATGGCCAAATGAATTGGGTGAATATCAAACTCTTGCGCCAGCGGTAGGATAAGTGGAACAACCACAATTATCGCACTAAAAATGTCCATTAAACTTCCCACAATTAAGAGGAAGACGTTCAGAAATGCTAAGAAGGCGTACTTATTCGTCAGGATATGATTGAAGGCACCAAAGAGTTGATTTGGAACTTCTTCATCAACTAAGAAATTTGTGAGCCCAAGAGCGCAACATAGAATAATGAGAATGGCCCCAACCATTGTCATTGAGTCCACAACAATTTTTGGGACATCTTTTGTAAAACTAAGATCACGGTAGACAAAGCATTCAATCATTAAAATATAAAACGCTGTAAAGGCAGCCGCTTCAGTTACCGTTACAATCCCACCGTAAATTCCGACAAGAACAGCGGGTACTAAAAATAATTCAAAGGCTGCCCCCTTAAGTCCAAGTAAAACTTCTTTTAAATCAAACTTCCCTTTTTCCCTACGCTCTTTTGGGGCCTTAAGGATTGAATAAATCGCAAGTCCAATAATCAGAAGCATCCCTGGTACAATTCCGGCCTTGAAGAGTTGATCGATATCAACACCAGCAACAATTCCATAGAGAATAATCGGTAAGCTTGGAGGAAAGAGTAGCCCCAGAGAACCTGAAGTCGTGATAAAGCCCATCGTGAATTTATCATCATGGCCACGATTCATCAGGATTGGATAAATAAGTCCACCAAGCGCGACGATTGTTACCCCACTCGCACCAGTGAAGGCCGTAAAGAAGGCACAAAGAACAAGTCCTACAATCGCAACACCACCAGGCATCCAAGAAAGCAGAGCGTTTGTGAAACGAAATAATCTCTTTGGTGCATTTGATTCTGCAAGTAAGTAACCTGCAAAAGTGAAAAGTGGAATCGTTAGGATTGTCGGAGCTGAGGCCAGACGGTAAATCTCAACAGAGACGGCCGATGGCTCAATTCCGTTATGAAAGAATGCAGCAAGTGCAAGTCCACCTAGAACGACAAATAAAGGCACTCCAATTAGTGCCAATAGAAGTGCGGCAATACTAATTGTTATGAGGCTCATAATCTTCCTTAAAGTTTAAAAAGGCCAAGATCGTACGAAAGAAGATCAAGGCGAATCCACATGGAATGATTGCAACTAAGACAGAAGAATGTAGACCAAGTGAAGTTAAGTTTCCAAATTGTTTTTCAACATTATAGAACTGAACACCTGAGGCAAAGAGCCAAGTTGTTCCCACAATAATACATAATTGAGTTAGCTTATTTAAAAAGAATAAAGAGCGATGCTTACCTTCACTCTCCAAGTACTTTGGCAGAATTTCAATTGAAATATGCCTCGATTTTCCGCTGGCAAGAGTTGCTCCTAAAAAAGCAAGAGCGAAGACCAGATGGCGAACCACAGGGTCCACCCAAGAAAAAGAAATATCAAACCAACGCAAGATAATGGCCAAGACACTTAGTCCTAACATAATAGCAACGTTGGCCACAACGAGCCAACCAACAACTTGATCTGTAACTTCTTCTATTTTGCGTATCATACTTACTTCTGAGCTTTTAAACTCTTTTCTAATCTCTTATAAGCTTCCTCAGAAAAAAGTTTCCCCTTAAGCTTTTTAATTGTTGCTTCACGAACTTCGTAACCGCGTTTGATGTCTGCTTCGCTAAACTTAACAAATTCGACACCTGATGCCTTCATTAGATCAAGAGCATCTTGATTATCTTTTTCATTCGTTGCTTTAACAAGATCAATATACTTCTTAGAAATCGTAAGAACCTTCTTTTGATTTGCGGGTGAAATCTTTTTAAATACCTTATCATTAACTAAGAATGCCCCAACAGACATTGTTAATGGGAAATCAATTAGGTACTTAACTTTTGTATTCCACTGCATCGATAGAATTGCTAATGGTGGAGCATAAGCTGCTTCAATAATACCTGTTGAAAGTGATGATAGAACATCAGGTAGAGGAAGTTGAACTGAAACAAGCTTCATTTCTTCTAGGATTGTTTCAACTAAAGGGTCCCCTTCCCAAGACCAAATCTTTACACCTTTAAGGCTATCGATTGAAGAGATCTTTGTTTTTGATACAAAGTAAACCATTCCAATATCAAAGAATCCTAGATTTACAAAATTACTTTCGTTAATTTTCTTATTTAAAAATGGTGTCAAGTCATCAAGAGTTTTAAGGGCCTTTTTACGATCATGAAAAAAGTTGAATGGGATTTCAACAACACGAACATCGCCGTTGATATCACCTAATGTCTTTGCAGTGAAAACACCACCATGAAGCTGACCAACGCGAATTTTTCTTAAAACATCAGGCTCGTCTCCTTGTGATCCACCAAAGTAGAACTTCACTTTTACTTCACCATTAGTTTCTTTTTTGATGGCCTTTGCCATCTTCTTTAAATTCTTCGCCCAATTCGTTCCTTCAGGAGTCAGAACACCAACCTTTAAAGTCAGGGCCATAACATTAGTCGTTAGTAATAGAATTAGTAATGCTTTCAATTTTGACATGATTTTTCCAATTAGAAGATCTCGTCTTCTAAGCCTTCAATTATTTTTAATCTCTTACGTGCAATTAAATTAAATAGGTTATTGTAATCAACTTTTGGTGTTTCGATTTTTCCTCCACTCCAATAAGTTGGTTCCATATTCTCTCTGTTAAATTTATTCATTTCTAACTTTTGAGCGCGATAAGTATTTTCTTCAAACATTGGTACTGCATAGAACTGAATATAAGAGAGTCTAACAAGCATATTATTTGGCCACTTTTGGATGGCCTCTTCAAATAAGCGTTTCCCTTTAATTGGATCCCCTCCGAGACCACGTGGTCTTGAAGCGGCATAGGAAGCATTGAAGATATCGCAAGCACCTTGAGCAAGGTTAGCATTCTTCTCACATGACCAATCATACATAACTTTTGCAAGAGGCAGATAAGCTACGGCACGCATATTATCTCTTTGAAGATTAATAATTGCGGCAAGTGTTTGTCCTGTGTAGAAAACACCTTCAATATCTGTGGCATCATCACTGAAGTTATCATTCAATAATTTTTGAAATTCTTCAGGTGATGAAATATAGCGAGTGAAATCGAAATCTTTGAATCCTTTCACTTCAAAAAATAGAGCTGAGTAATTTAGAGCACGTGTGTAGTTTGCCAATGCGTTTGTGCGATACTTTGAATTTGATAGTTCTTGTAGCTGATCTTTAAGGTAGTAAGTTTCATCAATGGCAAATGCCTTACCACTATAGGCCTTAATTAGGGTAACAATGAATTCAGGGTTTTCGCGGTCGGCGGCATAGAGGTTTTCAACTAATTTAATATTGCTATCGATTGTCGACTCGAATAAGTCCCAATTGTCTTCAGTAAAAACGGCTTCAGATGTTTCAAAAATCATATCCCCCATCTGATTCGTGGCAACTTTCTTGATACTTGAGCAAGAAACTAGATTTATGAACAATATCCCCACTGCCAATAATTTTTTGCGATTCACGGCCCATCCTTATAATTAATATAGTAGTAATTTGCCTTATCTATTTAGTAATTACAAGTGGTTAATGCATTTTCATTGACGCCCAAATCCCTTAGTGATAGCTGTGTTGCACCATTCCTAACCTCGTGATATAATTGGAAAAATATTTGGAAAGGCTAAATTTCTAGTGAGATTGTGCCGAGTATATATTTAAGTTATTAAACTTTGTCACGGAGTGACCATTGAGAGTAGTTTTTCTACGAGTAGATGAACTACTTACCTAATCGGATTTGAGTTCTGGAGTCTCTTGAATCTTATTACGATTAAGGTAAGTGATTTTTTAACCTTTAATCGTTTAATAAGGAGATGGAGATGTCATCACAAGAAACATCTAACGAAAAATTATCGTCTAACACTAACAACAGCGTAATTGGTCAAATTAAGCAGCAAACTCTTCGTAAGTCAGCTTCACTTAAGCCAAGAAAATCACTTTTAAAAGTGAGAAGCTTAAGACCAACTCGCGCAGTTCTTGGTAGAACAGCAACTCAAGAAGACGCGGAATAAGAAATAAGCTTGCTGCTTTCTTATTTATCTTCTTTTGCGGTTTCGCTTAGGCGAAATTAGCTGCTTGTCGTACGTAGCTTTTAAGCTACGTAGCGTTTCCTCGCGTATTTCTTCTAATTTCTTTAGCCTTTCATCATGTAAATGATTGAGATAATTCTTTTTGGCAATGAATAAGTTATTGATATAAGTAACCTGAAAAGCTCTTAGCTCTCGGTAGCATAGATCTTTTTCTATCTTTGTTAACTTATGCTGGCTTGATTCGATATCCTTATGATCTAAAACAAATGTCGAGTAATCCCCAGAGCAAACACCTTTTTTAAGATCAATATACTTATCAATTTCCTTTCTGATGACCTGAGTTCTTGTCACGTAATCTTTTGGAGGGATATTCTTCACCTCTTCGATTTTCGCGTACATGACCTTACTCATCTCTTTTTCAGATTGAGTCTCACCTTTATCTGCTTGAGCATAAACAGTCAGAGTCGGTATGAATAAAAGAGTCATTAAAACTGATTTCAATTTAGGGCCTTCTTTATCTTTGATAAGTAATATTCAGTATCTTTATTATGCGCAAAGACGAAGCTTATGGCCATTTTTTTAAACTTCGACTGGAGTCCATGAGTAAGTTGAACCTGATTTTTTGCTACGCCAAATTTCTTTGCAACAAGCTTTTCAATACCGGCGTTGGCCTTACCATCCTCAGGCGGAGCTTGAGTGCTGACAATGAGTTGTCCCGTCTCCGCAACACTCACCTTTTCAACCTTTGCGCCAGGCTTTGCCCAGACTTCAACCTCAAGAACCAACTCATCTTCGCGACTTGAGACAGTAGTAAAATTTAGTTTTTTTGAATGGAGAAGATCACTTATTGGAATAACTGTCTCCAATTCTTGCTATCAAGTCCCATATCATCAAGAAAAGTTTTCATCTCAGCAATAAAGTCAGCAAGAGGGAAACCAACAACATTTGAATATGAGCCACTCATATGTTCAACAAAGAGAAGGCCCTGTCCTTGAATTCCGTATGATCCGGCCTTATCGAGCGCCTCATCACTTTCAAGATAGAGATCTAAGATTTCAGGTGAAATATCTGTGAATTTAACTTTTGAACATCTTGAAAAAGTATATTCTTTACCACCACATGCCATATAAACAGCAGTGAAAACATCGTGCTCTTTTCCAGAAAGCTCTAATAACATCTGCCTCGCATGCTCGCGATCATTTGGCTTTCCTAAAACCTTATCACCTATGGCGACAAGAGTATCAGAAGCAACAACAAAAACCTTTTCATCTTTTGGAAATTCTTGTGAAAAGATGTCTCGCCCTTTTAGTTCGGCCAACTCTTCGACAATATCTTTAGGATGTTCTTTCGTTGTTATTTCTTCAACATCAGATGGTTTAATTTGAATCGGAACTTTCATCCAAGATAGTAGTTCCTTGCGACGTGGACTTCCTGAGGCCAGGATAAATTTCAGTGTAGATACCATTTAACTTCTTCCATAGTTCTTGTTTTTCAGAATTGAGCTTTGGGAAATAGCTTCTCGCATTCTCCATCGCACCAACTTTATAGTAACTTTCTTGTGCCTTCGTGTAAAAATCTTTTCGTAATACCTCTTTATCGCGGCGATTAGCGCGACTTAGGACAGACTTTCGATAGCGATCAGCAATAGCAAGATTTGTCGTTTCAACTTCTCTGACGTTAGTCCATAAGAAATTGAGACGCTTTTTTAACTCTTCTTTTTTCCAAAGTCTAAGACCAAAATTTCTTGCAAGCTCAACTTCATCACCAGTAGCAAAAAGAGGCTTCCCATAACGACTCAAGAAGATTTCACGAGTGTAGTAAATACCGTAGATACGCTTAGTAAATAATTCGTTTTGACTTAAAACCTCAGTATCTTTGGTCACAAACATATTGCGATTTATAAATGAAAACTTATACCAACTTCCATATTCAAGCTCTTCAAAACTATCATTTTCATAACCGCGAAGGTTTACTTTGGGAGTCGTAGAAAGTTCATTTTTATAACCAAGTTGTTCTTCGTCCCTAAACTTTAGGTAACTGTCATCCCCTATCGAAACATATGTTTCAAAAGATGGAGCGTAGGCTTCAAAAGAATACAGTGGCGACTGAATAAAGAAGCGACTCTTTCTCACAACACTCTTGTTATTCTTTTCAATGGCCTCATTAATGAAGCGGGTACGAGACTTATAGCGTAGTCCATCTTTAAAAAGGTATTCATTCATTGAAACATTTTTATCGAATACGACAGGATTCGTTTTATTAATTGGAAGCGGAAAGAAAACGGCATCAGTATCTCGTTGTTCAAGATCCGCAAGCTTTTCTTTTGAGCGTGAGATTAAAAGGATATTTCCAACGTTCATTCGAATATTGAAAAAGACTTCTTCTTTCAGAACGTTCATTTCTTTGAGTGAAATAGAGCTTTCAGGGGACATGCGAATAAGCGTCCCATCAAAGAGCATAAGCCAAAGATAGCTATCAACTCCTGTTTCAATATCATCGTTTTCTTTTATAAGTGAACGGTATCCTACTTGGTTATTTCCAAGAGCTCGAAAAAGAGTACACTCACCCACACATTTTATGACACGACCTATTTCTTCATCAATACCCGAGATTTTCTCAAGATCACGCCACAAAGGATAACTTTCCTTAAAGCGTAACTCTTCTTTCCACTCATCAAAGTCCAGCCATTTCTTGGCCTTAATTTGATCCCACCTAATAAGAGAGTTGCGATCGTCCTTGAACTTCGTTTCAACTTCAGAAGAGCTGGCAAGAGCAGAAAGTGCAATGGTCAAAATAAATAAAATACGTAGCATCATGAACTTTATCGACAATTTCGGCCACTGGCCCTAAATCTGTTAGAAATTGAGACTTTTTCGGCACTTTATGCCCTATCGAAACTGTCAAAATCATGGGTTTCGTGTTAAATTTTGGGCCAAATATTAATTTACGCAAAACTATAACAGACAAGGTTGATACGATGAGTCAGGATAACGGACAATTTTCTTTTGTTAACACAGAACATGAAGTCTTAAAATTTTGGGAAGAGAATGAAATTTTCCAAAAATCACTAGAGCAAACAAAAGAGAAAGAGCCATATATTTTCTATGATGGCCCTCCATTTGCGACAGGTCTTCCTCACCACGGTCACCTACTTGCTGGAACTCTAAAGGATATCGTTCCAAGATATTGGACAATGAAAGGTCGCTACGTTCAAAGAAGATTTGGATGGGATACGCACGGCCTTCCAATCGAGCAAGAGATCAATAAGAAATTACAAATGACTGCTCACGAAGCTTTAGAAAAACTTGGTGTTGCTGGTTATAACCAAGAGTGTCGCTCAATTGTTGATCGCTACACAACAGAATGGCGTAAAACAGTCACTCGTCTTGGACGTTGGGTAGACTTTGATAATGACTATAAGACAATGGACCCAACTTTCATGGAATCTTGTTGGTGGGTATTCAAATCTCTTTGGGATAAGAATATGGTCTACAAGGGAACTAAAGTTGTTCCTTACTCAACAGGACTTGGTACAGGTCTTTCTAATTTTGAAGCTGGTCTTGACTACCGTGACGTGCAAGATCCGGCCATCACTGTTCTTTTCAAATTAGATGATCCTGCAAAAGCTGGTGCCGATTATGTAGCAGCATGGACGACAACTCCGTGGACGCTTCCATCTAACCTTGCTCTTTGTGTTGGGCCTGATATCGACTACGTTCGTGTAAAAGATAACGATCGCGGTGTCACAATCATCTTCGCGGAAGCAAGACTTGAGGCATTCTCTAAAAAGCGTAATCTTGAAGTTGTTGGTGAGTCTTTTAAAGGGACGGAACTTCTTGGTCTAACTTATGAGCCACTATTTGATTTCTTCGCAAATCTAAAAGAAGAAGGTGCATTCAAAATTTTAAATGATGAATACGTAACAACTGATAGTGGTACAGGTATTGTTCACCAGGCTCCAGCATTTGGTGAAGACGATAATAGAATCTGTAAAGAAGCTGGTATGATGGCCGAAGTTTGTCCAATTGACGATGCTGGGCAATTCACTAAAGAAGTTTCAACATATGCAGGTCTATACGTAAAAGATGCTGATAAAGAAATTATCAAAGAATTAAAAGATAATACAAAACTATACGATCACGGAAACCTTGTTCACAGCTACCCATTTTGCTACCGTTCAGGAACTCCACTAATCTATCGTACAATCCCTCAGTGGTATGTAAAAGTAGAAGAGATCGTCGATAAGCTAGTAGCTAATAACGAGCAAATTCACTGGGTACCAGGACACATCAAAGCAGGCCGTTTTGGTAAATGGCTAGAGAATGCTCGTGACTGGGCCGTATCTCGTACACGTGTCTGGGGAACTCCACTTCCAGTTTGGATCAACGACGAAACAGGAAGCATGAAGTGTCTTGGTTCTATTGAAGAACTAAAAGAGCTTTCTGGTGTTGAATTAACAGACCTTCACCGTGAGTTCACTGACGAAGTGACTTTCACAATCGAAGGTGAAGCTGGGACTTATAAGCGTATTCCAGATGTATTCGACTGTTGGTTTGAGTCTGGTTCAATGCCATACGCACAACTTCACTACCCATTTGAAAATAAAGAAATCTTTGAAAACGGATTCCCTGCAGAATTTATTGCTGAAGGTCTCGATCAAACTCGAGGTTGGTTCTACACACTAACAATCCTTTCAACAGCTCTATTTGATAAGCCAGCTTTTAAGAACGTTATTGTTAACGGATTAGTTCTTGCAGAAGATGGAAAGAAGATGAGTAAGTCTTTAAGAAACTTCACAGCTCCTGATGAGCTAATGGAAGAATTCGGTTCAGATGCTCTTAGACTATATCTTATCAACTCAGGACTTGTGAAAGGTGAAGAGCAACGCTTTACTGATGCCGGTGTTAAAGACATGGTTCGTCGTGCCCTACTTCCATGGCTAAACTCTTTCAAATTCTTCCAAACTTATGCATCAATTGATGGATGGAATTTTAATGAGCATGCTGAAAGCGGTGACAATATCACTGACAATTGGGTTATCTCAAAGCTACAAACTCTTAAAGAAAATATTGAATCGGAAATGGCACAGTACCAACTTTATAACGTTGTTCCTGCCCTCTTCCACTTTATTGAAGATTTAACGAATTGGTATATCCGTCTAAACCGCTCTCGTTTTTGGGGAGAAGGTCTAACTTCTGACAAGAATCAAGCATACACTGCGCTTTTTACAACTCTTAAAGAAGTAACGATTGCCATGGCACCGTTTGCACCATTCCTATCAGAGCATATCTTTAGTGAACTTAAGAAGTTTGACTCAAGTGAGAAGACTCTTTCTGTTCACCTTTGTGACTACCCAGTAGCAAATAAAGAACTTAAGAATGCTGTACTTGAAGATGCCGTTGATAGAATGCAACAGATTATCTTACTAGGTCGTCAAAAGCGTAACCAAGTGCAAATCAAGGTTAAGACTCCACTTGCTCGTCTAAGTGTTATCCACAAAGACCAAGCACTTTTAGATGAGATCAAGAAGCTTGAAAGTTATATCCAATCAGAGCTTAACGTTAAGTCTGTTGAGTACACAACTGACGAAGACCACTACATCAAGCTATATGCAAAACCAAACTCTCCAGTTCTAGGAAAGCGTCTTGGAAAAGAATTTGGTAAGTTCATGGGACTGATCTCAAAACTTGGTGCTTCAGAACTAAATGAACTTGAAGAGAAAGGAAGCTTAGAGCTTGCTGGTGAAACTTTTGCACCTGAAGATATCTTAATCTTTAGAGAAGCAAAAGAAGGAACTCAGGCCCTTTCAAACCGTTATATTTCAATTGATATCGATACAAATCTTTCTGAAGATCTTATCCTTGAAGGACTTGCTCGTGAGGTTGTTAATAGAATCCAAAGAACAAGAAAGGACTCTGGCTTCAATGTTGAAGACAGAATTGAAGTTAGCTTTGCTGCTACAGAGCTTCTGGCAAAAGCAATTGAGACTCACACTGATTACATCACAAAGGAAACTCTTGCTAACTCACTAACTGCAAGTGAAGCAACTTTAGATCATGAATTTAAGGTTGATGATGAGAATCTAAAAATGACAATTGTAAAAGCTTAATAATTACATAAAAAGAAAGCCTCCATTACGGAGGCTTTTTTTATGAACATTTCGGGCAAATGCCTGTTATTTCAATATGGTGCTTAAGGCCAGTATAACCATCCTTTTTCATCTCTTCTTCCTTTGATGATAGGAAACAACCATCTAGTGGTTCAATCTTGTTACACTTATTGCATTTAAAATAATGTTCGTGATGATGGTGATGATGGCCATGATCTTCACCATGCTCAGCACATCCACATAAAGAGTATCTTGCAGCCTCACCTTGAAAAATACTTTTCTTAACGATACCTAACTCTTCAAATGAAGTAAGTGTTCGATAAACAGAAGCCTGATCACATTTGAATTCTTTAGAACTAACAATTGACTGATAAATTTCTTCTGGTGTTAATGGACTATCCTCATTAACAATAAGAACGGCAACCACTCCCTGACGGGCCTGAGTAATCCTTAGGCCATGGGATTTAAGAATTTCAAGCAAGTCTTCAACTCTACTCATTATATACATCTCTTCATAATTAAAATTAATTCTCTAACTTAACCATTGTAATCAATTTTACACATTGTATCAATCACACCCTATCCTTATTGCAAACAACTTGCAATAAAGCCCTGTAGGTGGTAGAAAATGTTCACTAAAGTTAATAACTAACTAAAAAACGGAGAAAAGCATGAAATCACTCGCAATCCTTATTTCATCTCTATTATTTACTGCAAGTACTTATGCCTCAGAACTTAACGGGCAAGATATTCTAAAAACAACTCAAGTTGCTCTTACGCAAGCTTCAATTGAAGTTGGAGCTGATTCAATTATCGCTTGGAACGCAGAACTAGAAGGTCACGAAGTTGTTGTTAGTGTCCTTAATGAGCACGACATTAATATCACTTATGGTTGTCACTACCATGGGCCAGTACCAGCATGCCATGAAGAGTCATACACTCAAGGTGACGATCACAAGCATAAAGATGCAGAAATCACTCTAGATTACATTAAAAATGCAAATCAGGCAGCTCTGGCGAAATTTGAAAAAACATTAAGCCGTAAAGGTAATGACCTTTCAATAGTTGAAGCTGTGAAAGTTTGGCTTAGCATTGAAGATGATCATGATCACGACCATGGTCACCACCACCTTGCAAAAGCTGAAGACGATCATGATCACGGTGCTGATGTTTGGACAAAAATCAATTACAACATCACTGGTAAAACTCAAACAATCTACGTTCTTTGCCACACTCATGGACATGAAGCAGACTTTAGCTGTCACTACAGACTAAGTGGTGAAAACGAGCCTTCACTTTAATTAAAGGCCCTTGGAGAAGTTGTGAAATATATCGCCAATATAATTTCAATATTCATTCTAAGCTCACTGCTAATTTCATGTGGTGAGCTTAGTGGTTCAAATACAGGTGCTAACCTACTCCCTAACTCTGCTGAGTTAGTGGGAGGTCTTGACGCCGTTAAGTCCGGCGACAACCGCTACCGTTTAAATGGTACTGTCGATAACGGTGGAAACTCAGGACATAATTTTAGAACAAAGTTTAGACTTAATAATGGTGAGACCATTAAGTTCTACTTCTTTGCTTCAAAGAAATTAAGTGGTGGAGTTGTCTACACATTCACAAGAACAAATGGTGTAGTAACACTAGAGATGACACTTAACGGACTTACTGACTCAATCGAATTAACTCAATTTGAAAATATCGAAATCATTGATCTTGATATTGATATTCACAATGATCACACAGATATTCACCACCTCGTTTGGGATTACAATGGTGCGCATAGTGACGCTGAAGAGTGCACATTTGATGGTGACTGTCTTTATAATAGCGAAGACTTTGCCTTTGATGTATGGCTAGGTGTTGGACGAGCTAGTGGAACATTTTGGGGATTTGAGGGCGATAAGTCTCAAGTCATAATTTTAGAGGGACCTTTAGAGGCCATTTCAAATGCATAATTTAAATAAATTAATTCTTACTTCATTTATAATTTTTATTAATTCTCATGCCCTTGCCTTTATTGGCACAGGGCTTGAGCTTTCTGTCGCTGGTGATATCGTTTACGATCAAGGTCTAAATGAAGGAAGTCTTGCTGAAGATAAGCTTACGATGAGAGGAGCAGAGTTTATGTTCTACGCTCCTATTGATCATCAATTTGATGGAGTTCTAAGCGCTGCGGCCCATGATGAAAATGGTGAAACAGTTTTTGAACTTCACGAACTCTATATTGCAACTTCAAAATTGATTCCACGCTCTAATCTAAAGGTTGGGCAATTCTTTCTAGGAATAGGAAGACTCAATCGCTTTCATCAGCATGACTGGGCCTTTACAAGAGCACCAAAAGTACACCGTACCTTTTTTGCAGAAGAAGGCGTCTTTGATGCTGGTGTTGAATATAATTACCTTATCCCTTCTAATTTAAATATGAATCTTACAGTAGGTGTAACGAGTGGCCATCGTTATGGGCATTCACATACTGCTGGAAGTAAACCTAAATCTCCTACTCACTATGCAAGACTTTCAAGCTTTGCTCCATTTAGTACAACAAATGGAATCGAACTGGGATTAAATTACCTTGGGCGCACAGATGCTCAAGATAATAAAATGATGATTGCTGGATTTGATCTAACTGGAAAATGGAAAGAAGGAAAAACCCTCAACTACCTTCTTCAATCTGAGTTTTGGTACAAGAGTGAAGAAGATATTACTGGTGATCTCACTGAACAATTAGGTCTCTATGTATTTAATGACTTTGCAACAGGAGCCCAAACAAGTGTCGGTTTTCGTCTTGATGCATTCAAGGATCTTTCAAAGAGAAACTCATTAACAGGAAAAAAAATTAATAATATTAGCTACGGTGCCCTCGTTCAAACTACATACACTTCCAGTGAGTTCGCAAAGATTCGTCCAACTATCTCACATGAATTTGACCGCGAAGAAGGTGCAACAACAGCGAAAGACACACGTTTTTCATTACAATTTGTCTTTATACTAGGGAGTCATCCGGCCCATGAATTCTAGAATCATAACAATTATTTTTTTAATTTTTAGCTTTAATACAATGGCAAAGCTAAAGGTCTTAACAACGACAACAGATATCGCTTGGCTTGCTCAAAAGATTGGTGGAGAAAAGGTCGAAGTTGAATCCCTTTTAAATGGAACTGAAGATCCGCACTTCATGGATGCCATGCCTCACTTTATTGCAAAGGCCGCAAATGCAGATATCTTTTGTATGGTAGGTCTTGATCTTGAAGTTGGTTGGGCACCAAAGATCCTTACTCGATCAGGTAATAAGAATATTCAACCAGGTGGAAAAGGATTTTGTGAAACAGGAAAGACGGTAAAGGCAATAGATATACCTACAGGAAAGATTGACCGCTCACATGGCGATGTCCATCCACAAGGAAATCCTCACTATCACCTAGGGCCGACAGCGTATCTCCAAGGTGCCGAAACTGTGCTTAATGTTCTTATTGATATGGATTCTAAAAATGCCACTTACTACATGAATAACTTTGAAAGTACAAAAAAGCATGTAAACAATCTAAAGAATAAGATATCAAATCAACTAAAAGGCATGAAAGGCCTAAGGTTTATGGAATATCACAGAGAGTTCTCTTACTTCTTAAAAGAATTTGGAATTGTTAATACAGGTGCTATTGAATCAGTCCCAGGAGTCCCTCCTTCTGCAGGCAGACTTGCCCGAGTTGCGATTGAAGCAAAACAAAAAAGTGTTGCCCTTGCCCTTGCGGCAAAGACATCCCCAAAAGGACTTACAGATAAGTTTCAAGAGATGAGTGGAGTTCACGTTAGTCGAGTTCCAATCAGTATTGAAAAAAAAGGGCAAGTAAGAACATATGATGAACTTCTAAGCAATATTGCTAATGATATTCTAAAGAATGCCAAGAAAAAGTAATGATGAAAGAGACTTACCTTAACATAGAAAATCTTAGCGTTGGCTATCAGTATCCACTTTCAAGTGAGATAAACCTTGGCCTTAAAGCTGGAGAGATTCTCTATATCCAAGGTACAAATGGAAGTGGAAAAACGACTCTAATAAAAACAATACTTGGAAAGGTTGCGAGCTTAGCCGGATCATACAAGTGGTCAATCCCTCTAGAGGCAGTATCCTATCTTCCACAAATAACAAATCCAAATACGAATTTCTCTTATACCATTGGTGAAATACTTGATCTCTACGAGGTCATGGATAAAGATAATGAGCTAATCACGACTTCTCTTAAGAAGAAAAGATGGATAGATGCAAGTGGTGGTGAAAAACAAAAGGTCATGATTCTCACTCGCCTATCAAAGCAAACAAAGGTTTTGATTTTAGACGAACCCTTTAATCATCTTGATATTGAGTCGATTAAAATTGTTTCAGACCTTTTAATCAAACTTAGTACAGTCTATGGAATTACAATTATTTTAGTGAGTCATCATGTCATTGATATACCAGAGAATCGTTTAAAGACTATAGAGGTTAAACGCCATGAGTAGCCTATTTGTCTTTTATCAACTCTCTTTTATTGTTGCGGCCCTATCAGCTGCAGGGCTTACTCAAATAGGAAAGCACTACTTTTCTCGTGGTAATATTTTAGAGATTTTTCTTCTCTCTCAGCTTGCCATGCTTGGAAACTTAATTGCGAAATTATACTTCCATGATCAGTATTCAGGCTTTCTCTTTAGCTATGCCCTCTTTGCAGCAGGAAAATATATTCTTCATAGAATTACAATCAAGAATAATAAGAAGAATAATTTCATGGTGGGGGGCTATCTGATTCTTTCGTCTTTACAATATCTTTTAATCAGTTACTTCCCTCAGCTTGATTCTCATATGAGTATCGGCTTCTTTGGGAATATGGTTACGGCCTCTAAATTTGAAAATATTCTAGCGATATCTTCATTTATTCTTTTTGGAATTTCCTATAGGGTATTAGCGAAAGCGATAAACAGAAGAACATTTGAAATAAGTGTTCTTGGATCAACAAAACAATCTCTCATTGAGTTGTTTCTTTTTACAATTCCTTTAATAACTTCTCTCTATGTTCTTGGATTTCTTTATACAATGAGTTTTTTAATGCTACCGGCTTTAATTCTTGGCGCCTCTTTTAAGAGTGAGAAGGGAGCAACGATAACCTTAATACCAATTGCCATGTTTGCTGCAATGCTTGGCCTCGCAGCGTCTATTATATTTGAAAGGATTAGCACCACACCAATACAAATAATTATACTAGCGTTACTATTATATGTAGTTAAAGCTATCCTTTCAAAGATAAAATAAGGAAGCCTCCATTACGGAGGCTTCCTTTATTCCTTGATAAGGATATATCCACTTAATTTAGGTTTAACCGAATAGCATCTTTTAACTTTATAATTACTTTTAAAATCGATATATTCACCATTTATATGAATCGTTTGAAACGATTGTTTACGTGCAGATTGGTCGTCAAGAGTCATCCATTTCTTTTTTAATTCTGAGTAAGACTGTATTTCTAAAATTCCTTCTTCTGCACAAACTTCATTATCTAGTTCTTTGATATCAAGTCCAAACTCGTCGCTTACAATGTTATAAAATCTATTAACTTCTAACTCTTGCTCACTCATATATTTAAAAATACGATAATTTAAGCGAAAAAGAGGAGCTGGAATAGTATAGCTTTTTCCATTAAATGGATTTTTTCCACGAGTTGGAGGAATGTAATAATCAACGTTTTCCATATTAAAGCCAGAATTTTCATTATAAACAGGGGCATTAACGATCGCCTTAAGATTTGTGATAATTTTTAAGTTTGGACACTGGCCACGAAGATCTTCAATATTTACATCCTCGACATTGAAAAGCCCTGTATCACAATTTTGGTTATCTTCATCACGTACAGATATCGGTTTTACTCCACCTGTATAATAATCTTCCAATTTTAGATAAACCTCATGCGCAAGGAAGTCTCCAACATTCTTCTCCTTAAAGATCAGATCGCTCTTTCCATCAAAGAAAACTGTTTCACTTAGACGTTTGCCATATTTTGAAACGAGGTAGAAACGAGCCTGAAGATCAGCGTTAGTAGAAATCCTAAGAGTGATAAGAGAAAAACCATTTACAGTATTAAAATCAATATCTTCTTGGTCAATAGAAAATAAGAACAGCTTCTCTTCATTGATAAATGTCGTTGGACAAGAAATTTCTTCACTTGAAAAATTGGTTTTAATTGACTGACATTGAATTTGAGTTGCAATAAGTGACTGGCCTTTAAAGCTCGGGTTAAAATTTTGGTCAACAAATGCACTTTCATTTGGTTTACCACATGAAAGAAGTAGGATAATGGGAATCAGAAAAATTGAACGCATAAAAAATCTCCTTAGAATTAATTTTTGCCGTTATAGCGAAAATCAATCCTTAGGAGGCTATATTTCTAATTTGAAATAGAACTTTTTAATTGTGGGATACTTAAGCGCCAAATCCCTTAAGCTGCTCACCTCCAACTAGGTGAAAATGCGTGTGAAAAACACTCTGACAGCCATGTTGATTAACATTTGAAACAACACGAAAGCCATTTTTCTCGAGGTCATTAGACTGCGTGAATTCTTTAATGGCATCAAAGACTTGGGCCATATCATCACGATTCATCTCATTGATATTCTTTGAGTGATTGCGATGAATGAATAGATAATGCTCTTTTGCTAAGGGTTGAATATCTTGAAATGCATAGACATTTTCATTTTCAAATACTTTTGTTGAAGGAATCTCACCATTTAAAATTTTGCAAAATAAACAATCACTCATTACGCTTCTCCCTATTCGTTTACGAGTTCAACACTTGCACCAAGCTTCTTAAGCTTCTCAGGTAGATCTTCATAACCACGTTGTAGGTGGTAGACACGATCAATTTTCGTTTCACCATAAGCACAAAGAGCGGCAAGAACAAGAGCTGCTGATGCTCGAAGATCAGTACACATAACTGGAGCTGCCGTCAGAGGCTTTCCACCTTCAATAAAGACAGAGCTACCAAGTTGCTCAATACTTGCACCAAGACGAGTAAGTTCTGGTACATGCATGAAACGATTTTCAAAAATATTTTCTGTTACTAGTGAGTTCCCTTCAACAACTGTTAAAAGTGCAACCATTTGAGCTTGTACATCAGTTGGAAAACCAGGGAATGGCTCAGTAATAACTTTTGAACCTTTTAGTGATGACGGGTATGTTTTAACAAAATCGTCACCGATCTCAAGCTTTGCTCCCATGCCTTGAAGATTTTCAAGAACATTGAAAAGATGCTTAGGATTAAAGTTTTTTACCGTCACCTCTGACTTCGTCATAAGGCCTCCGATAATATAAGTAGCGGCCTCAATACGGTCACCTATTGCTTGGTAAGTTCCACCATTAAGTTCCTTAACCCCGTCGACAACAATACGAGATGTTCCGATTCCTGAAACCTTTGCTCCTAGTGAGTTTAAGAAATTAGCAAGATCATCAATCTCTGGCTCCATTGCCGCATTTTCAATAATAGTCTGACCATCGGCAAAGACACCGGCCATGATTAAGTTCTCTGTCGCACCAACAGATGGGAACTTAAGCTTTACATGAGCACCTTTAAGGTGATCTGTTTCTGCGTAAACATAACCACTTTTCATTTCAATCTTAACATTCATTTTCTCAAGATTATCGAGGTGAATATCGATTGGACGAGTCCCAATGGCACAACCACCAGGTAGTGAAACTTTCGCTTTACCTAGACGTGACAGAAGCGGCCCAAGAACAAAGATCGACGCACGCATTGTTTTTACAAGTTCATAAGTTGCTTCGTGAGAACTTAGAGTAGAAGCATCAAAAGTAATATCTTTACCGTTGCGATCACATTGTACGCCCATCATCTCAAGAAGTTTAAGCATTGTGTTAATATCACGTAACTGAGGTAGATTTGTTAGTGTAACTTTCTTATCTGTTAAGAGGATTGCCGCTAAGATTGGCAAACAGGCATTCTTGGCCGGAGATATTTCAACTTCACCAGAAAGACGTGCTGGTCCTTTAACTATAATTTTATCCATTTTTAATTCCTTTTAGAAAACGGTAGCGATCTGTATAGTCCTTAATCAGTTCAAGATTAGAGAATTGATATTCACCTAAAATATCTTTTAAGTTTTCTAAATGCAATTCACTACCTTCCATTATGAACAGGCCACCGGCATTCAACTTTTCCTCCACTTGTTGGAAGAAATTTCTAAACCAATTATCATAATCTTCATCTTTTAAGTAAAGGGCCAGATGAGGTTCAAAGCGGTGAACCTGTCCATGAACTTCACTTAAGTCGGCATCCTCTTTAATATATGGAGGATTACTTATTATGATGTCGAAGTTTTCATTGAGATTTGTTAGTAAATCAGATTCTTCAAAGACAATTTTTACCGTCTTTGGGTAGCGGTATCGGTGAAAGAATTTATTGGCACGAGCAACTTCTAAGGCCTTAGGACTTATATCACTTGCCACAATTCTTGCTTCAATTTCTCCAATTTCTCCCGCTAGACTTAGGGCAATGGCACCACTTCCAGTTCCAATATCTGCAATAGAGATATCATTAAGCTTATTCTTCTTAATATACTCAGAAGTCCACTCCACCATGATTTCTGTTTCACTTCGAGGAATAAGAACATTTTCATTTATATAAAAAGATGAGCGGTAAAAGAAAGCACGATTGCTAATATACTCCAGGGGAATTCCCTGCCTGACTTTTTTTAAGAATTCTTCGATGACACCTTTATTCTCAGAAATATAAATGTCATCGAATTGAGACTCGAGGATGCGACAAAAGTCTTTCAGCTCGGCCTTTAAACGAGAAAGAGTAATTCCAGGGTAGTTTGCCTCTAAGAATTTTTTATTCTCATTAAAGAACGAGCCGATGTAGTCCCCAAGTGTAGTAAAGCTCATGCTACTACTTATTCCTCTTGGCCTTTAAGCAACTCTGCTTGGTTGTGAGCAATAAGTGCATCAAGAACCGGGGCCATATCTCCCTCAATAATCTTATCAAGAGAGTAAAGAGTTAGACCAATACGGTGGTCAGTTAAACGTCCTTGAGGATAGTTATATGTTCTAATACGCTCAGAACGATCACCTGTACCGATTAAGCCTTTTCTCTCAGCTGCTTCTGTAGCATTCTTTTCTTGTAACATCTTATCAAAGATACGTGCTGCAAGAATCTTCTTGGCCTTCTCTTTATTTTTAAGCTGTGACTTTTGATCTTGGTTATAAACTGCAATTCCCGTTGGAATGTGAGTCATACGAACCGCAGAGTCAGTCGTGTTAACGTGCTGTCCACCTGAACCAGAGGCACGCATAACCTCAACACGAACATCATTCATATCAAGTTCCCACTCAAGATCTTCAGTTTCAGGCATTACTGCAACTGTAATCGTTGATGTGTGGACACGCCCTTGAGATTCTGTTTTTGGAACACGTTGAACTCTGTGTACACCAGATTCATACTTCATCTTTGAGTAAACTTTCTCACCAGAGATTGAGAAGATAACCTCTTTAATCCCTTCATCGTTTTCTGAAAGAGAATCAATTTCAACTTTCCA
The DNA here is from genome assembly GCF_050955245.1 of Halobacteriovorax sp. GFR8. Taxonomy (NCBI): domain Bacteria; kingdom Pseudomonadati; phylum Bdellovibrionota; class Bacteriovoracia; order Bacteriovoracales; family Halobacteriovoraceae; genus Halobacteriovorax; species Halobacteriovorax sp. GFR8. Next base: position 2,485,319 of record NZ_JBPBLR010000002.1, read on the forward strand.
CCCAACTGAGCGAGCATAGTTTTGGTACATTCTTAGAACATCACCAGTGAAGATCGAAGCCTCATCCCCACCTGCACCGGCACGGATTTCAACCATAACGTTCTTATCATCTAATGGATCTTTTGGTAGAAGAAGAATCTTTAGTTCATCTTCAAGTTCAGGAATTAATGGCTCATTCTCATCGAGAACTTCTTTTGCCATCTCCTTCATATCAGGATCATTTTCCTTAAGCATCTCTTTTGCTTCAGCAATATCCTCTTTGATTTGCTTATATTTCTTGTAAGCAATAACAACTTCTTCAAGATTAGCACGCTCTGCTGAAATCTTTTTGAACTCCTCTTGCCTATCGTATAATGTTGGGTCTGCCATTTTTTCAGTCAGTACCTCAAAACGCTGTACGACTGAATCAAGCTTATCAAACATGCTCATTTAAAATCCTTTTAGCTTTTTCTTAGCTATTCATTGAGTCCATGAATTCAGCATTAGTCTTAGTCTTCGTAATTCTTTGAAGCATAAATTCCATTGCATCAATTGTACTCATTGGGTGAAGAACCTTTCTAAGAACATAAGTTCTTTGTAGATCTAGTTGATCCATAAGTAGGTCTTCCTTACGAGTTGAAGATTTGTTGATATCAAGTGCTGGGAAGATTCTCTTCTCAAGAAGCTTTCTATCAAGTTGAATTTCAGAGTTACCTGTTCCTTTGAATTCTTCAAAGATAACTTCATCCATTCTTGAACCTGTATCAACAAGTGCAGTAGCGATGATTGTAAGTGAGCCACCATTTTCAATATTTCTAGCAGCACCGAAGAATCTCTTTGGTCTGTGTAGTGCGTTTGAGTCAACCCCACCAGAAAGGATCTTTCCAGATGGTGGAACAACAGTGTTATATGCACGAGCAAGACGAGTGATTGAATCGAGAAGGATAATAACATCTTTTCCTGCTTCAGTTAGACGTTTTGCTTTTTCAAGAACCATTTCTGCAACTTGAACGTGACGGTTTGCTGGCTCATCAAATGTTGATGAAACAACTTCCGCATTAACATTTCTCTTCATATCAGTTACTTCTTCCGGTCTTTCATCAATTAGAAGAACGATAAGAACTGAGTCTGGGTGATTTTCAGTAATTGCGTTAGCAACTTCTTGTAGTAAGTGCGTCTTACCAGCTTTTGGAGGTGCAACGATTAGACAACGTTGACCAAAACCTTGCGGTACGAACATATCGATCATACGTGTTGAGTAATTGCTTGGATTAAACTCAAGGTTGATCTTCTTTTCTGGATATAGTGGAGTTAAGTTATCAAAAAGAACTGTCTTCTTATGAGCAGCTGGCTCTTGATCATTAATAGTGCTTACTTTTAAAAGAGCGAAATATCTTTCGTTATCTTTTGGAGGACGAATTTGTCCTTCAACTGAGTCACCTTTTTTAAGTGCGAATTTTCTAATTTGACTTGGTGATACGTAGATATCATCGGCACCAGGAAGGTAGTTATAACCAGGAGACCTTAAGAAACCGAAACCGTCTGGTAAGATTTCAAGAACACCATTTCCAAAAATGTCCTGCTTCTCTTTTGCGTGTGCTTTTAGAATAGCAAAGATTAGTTCGTGTTTTTTCATCCCCGCAGAGTTTTCAATTTTTGCCTTCTCAGCAATCTTGTTTAACTCTTTGATTTCCATCTCTCTCAATTCACTTAAATGCATAAAATGTACTACTCCTGAAATATCTGAATATATAAAATTGGATTTATTTAGAATTTGCCTCTATTAATGATCCATTAATGGCATGGATTTATTAGATTTAATTGGTTGGTATTGATTTAAATAGATAAACTCATCATAAACCCTCCCCCTTTCCTAGTCAAGCTGACTTTAGAGATTGACTTGAGGCGCCAAAATGGGCATAACTACCTAATATGAATGAGTTTTCTAGTTATCCTAAATTTGAAGAATTTCGTGGCCTCAATATCCTCTCTATTGATTATGGAGAGAAGGTCATAGGCCTTGGCTTCTTCTGCCCTGGGCGTGAGCCATTCCCTATTGGGGCAGGCCGTATCATCAACAAAGGGATTGCTCACTTTTATCATGAGCTTGAACAAGTTATAGAAGACCAAGTTGTGGAAGTTATCGTCATGGGGATCCCTTACTTCGTCGATGGCAATGAAAGTGAAAAGACTAAAGAACACAAGGCTATCTTTAATGCATTAGTTGAGAAATTTCCTAGTGTAAAACTCTACCAACAAGATGAAACCTTAACGACTAAGTCGGCCAAGGAGCGAATGCTGAACTCTCCAGAGTATAACTTTCAGTTCGATCCAACAAAAATTGATGAGCTTAGTGCGGTGATCATACTAGAAGATTTCATAAGAAGTTAATTTCACAAAATATAAAAATAAGATATCCTATTGTTATTATGACAAAGAAAAACTTATTTATTTTTTTGGTGCTTGCACCTGCATTATCGATCTGCCTCTTAGTGGCACACACTTATTACAACATTTATCATTGGCAATACGGTGGCCCTGAAACTGAATTCCAAATTAATAGTGGAGACACTTTTGGAACGATTAACTACCGTTTAGCACAAGACAAGATCATCTACTCTCCGCGCCTTTTCCATCGCTATGTAAAATTTGAAGGAAAGCTAACAAGCTTTAAGGCCGGACGCTATATCATCCCAAAAGGGATCACAATGGACGAGCTACTTGAACTACTTATTAGTGGAAAGAGCTTAACGGTCCGAGTAACAATCCCAGAAGGTTATAACCTCTTTCAAATTGCTAAGGCCTTGGCCGATGAAAAAATTGTTGATGAAAAAGATTTCATTAAAGAAGCAAAAGATAAGAAGTTTGTTCATTCACTAGGTATTCCAGCAGGTCGAGTTGAAGGCTATCTTTACCCTGACACTTATCAGTTCCATGAGAAGATGAAGGCCCGTGCAATTATTCACCGCATGTATGATAACTTTAAAGATAAAACAAAAGACTTAGATTTTTCAAAAGTAAGGCTAACAAAGCATCAGCTCGTAACTCTTGCCTCAATGGTTGAAAAAGAAACAGGTGCAAAGTTTGAAAGACCGACAATCTCTGGCGTTTTTCACAATCGCCTAAAAAAGAGAATGCGTCTTCAATCAGACCCAACAACTATTTATGGGATCTGGGAGTCGTATAAAGGAAATATCAGCAAGAAGCACCTAAGACAGAAGACTCCATACAATACTTACAAAATCTCAGGTCTTCCTGTAGGGCCAATTGCAAACCCTGGACTTGCGGCACTAAAAGCAGCACTTAATCCAAAGAAACACGATTACCTATACTTTGTCTCAAAAAATGATGGGACTCACGTTTTTTCTAAAACATATAAAGAGCACAGTCAGGCCGTTGATTATTGGCAAAAGAACAGAGCAAACCGCAAGGGGCGTAGCTGGCGAGATCTTAATAAGAAACAATAATTAAAGAAGTATAAAACTATGAAACTATGGTCATCTTTCGATCAAGATTATATTTTTAAAAGGCTTACTGAGCTCTATGAGGAAGGCGCTGTTTTGAAATTTTGGCAAAACAATGAAGACATGCGCGAAGAATACACTGCAACCTTCAATTCCGTTACAATTGAAAAATGTTCGATTAAATTAACAAAAGAAAGTGCACCCTTCTACACTCGTATCGCCCCGCTTTCACCAGTTTTCTTTCACTACCCTGCAGGGGATATGATATTTAAAAAAGATATTTTCAAATTAGAAAACGGTGGACTATCCTTTAAGACGCCAAGTGAAGTTCGAATGCGAGATCGCCGTAGTGTGGAGAGATTTACTTACAAGTATCCAGACTTTAAGAATATCTCTTATAAAGTTGAAGGCGAAGAAGAAACGCAACATGATATCATTCTCGACATTTCACTTAGGGGACTTGCTTTTGTTATTGATGCCAAAAAAAAAGCAAAGTACGAAATCGGTAAGACAATCTATATCACATCTATTACGGATCAAGAGCTGCCACAGCAACACGAAGCGAAGATCGCTTCAGTTAACCGCTACCACGTTTCAGGAGAAGGCTTACAAACTCACCTTCTTCGTATTGGCGTTGAGTTCACACAAACTCTTAACTCGATCACATATGATTCAATCGGCTCTCTTGTAAAGAAGAGAGAAAATAGACTAAAGGGCCTAGATACAAATCTTTTTAATGGTCTAAATCCTGATGACTACCAAAAGCAACTTGCCAAGATTCACGATAAGAATCCTCAGCTTGCAATGAATATTTCGGAGTCAGTGGAAGATATCGATCGCCTTCGTTATATGACGATAGATATGAAGCGCGAGTTCTTTTTAAACTTCAATATTGACATTATGGCCTGTGCCCTAAGAATGTCATCGAAAGAGTTAATCAACGACCTACTTTCAGAAGTAACAGCTGGTATTCGTGAAGAATTTTTAATTAAGTATGACCAGCCAAAACCTGCTTCAGCAATTAATAAGGCGCAAGACGAACTAAGAAAGTATATCCATGAGAAGGAGCGCTCGGGCGAGCTAGTTCTAAGCCCGAAGTCATTTGTAAAATATGTTTAGTCTTCTGTCTCTTCTCGATGATATCGCAACAACATTTGATGACGTGGCCATCATGTCAAAAGTTGCTATCAAAAAGACTAGTGCTCTCATGAGCGATGACCTAGCAGTTAATGCAGGAGTTATTCACGGAGTAAATGCCGATCAAGAACTTCCCATGGTGTGGAAAATCTTTGTAGGCTCCCTCTTAAATAAACTCTACAGTATCTTAGGAGTTGTTGCTCTTACCTACTTCTATCCTCCGGCCCTTCAAGTCGTTCTACTTATTGGTGGAATATACTTGGCCTATGAAGGTGCTCACAAGGTTTTAGAAAAAGTTACCAAGCAAGATAGTAAGAAGGTTCTGGCAGAGATTAGTGAAGAGAAGAAAGTTTCCGGTGCAATTCGTACGGACTTAATTCTTTCAATTGAAATTATCGTTATTGCACAAAATAGTATTAGTGGCCCATTTGTTAATCAGCTTATAACTCTCATTATTGTAGGACTTTTGGCCTCGGTTCTAATTTACGGTCTAGTTGCAGTCTTAGTAAAAATTGATGATCTTGGTCTCTACCTGATCAGAAAAGAGTATAAGAAACTTGGTTATGCCTGTGTCAGCTCAATGCCTTGGATTATGAGAGGACTTGGGATTGTTGGGACAATTGCAATGTTTCTCGTTGCCGGTGGAATCTTTGCTCATAGCTTTCACTTAGACCTCTACACATATGAAATACTTCAAAACCTATTCTTAGGTGTTATTGGTGGTTTTTCGGCCCTTATCCTCCTAAGTATTCTATCGCATATAAAATCAAAATTCTTACGCTAATTATTGGCATATCTCTTCAGGAGCACTTCCCTAAACGACTGTAATCACGAGAAGTTTAGTCTACACTAAATTAAAGTTTATTATAGCGATAGACGATAATTTATTTAGTTAACTGTCTGAGGGAATTATGAAAATTATCAATATGCTACTAATTTCATTCGCTATCATCCTTACTTCCTGTGGGGGAAAGTCCTCAAATGTTGAAGTAAAGCTTCAAGGTGCATTCTCTCAAGTAGCGGGACTCTTTGATAATGGTGCTGTTATGTTAGCTATTGGTGGCCCTTCAGATAAACCACCACTTCTCTATGTTGTTCCCCTTTCACAGGCAACTCTTGATCACGAATTTGATAATGGAAATTGGAAAATTATGGTTTTAGGATGGCATGGTTCAACGGCCGGCGAGATGATGGAAGGTGACCTCTATTGTTCTGTTGTAAAGAATGCTGTAATTCCAGAACAGACAACATTTAATTTTAACCTGACAAAAGTCGATCAAGCGGCACCGGCAAATGTTGTGGATGCTGGCCACCCTTGTGCAGAATTCATCGATGGACTTCAAACGGCCAAGTATATGTCAATTTGTGAAAGCTCAAGTTGTAATATGGGCGAGTATATTAGATTTAATACCGATCTCTCACTTAAGTTTGGTATTCCTCACTACGAAGGACCTATTAATCGAGACCATATTTACACTCAATCAAAATTTAATGAATCATTGAATACTTGCTATAGTAGTTCTAACGGTAATCTTCTTGATGGTGGCGACTACGCTAAAATGGTTCTTGATTCTTCCGTTGGACTCGTTCTCCCAATTAGGCTTAAGGGAGGCTTTCACTTACCTCTTAGAATTGAAGGCTTTGAAGATAAGGATGGTGGAACAACAGATTGCTCGACTGGCCAAAATGGCAAACTTGTCACAATGAATAGTATTGGTGAAAAAGACGCTGCTGGAAATGATCGTCACTTCTATGATGGGACATACTTTACTTACTTAATGCCTCCGACTCCTTTTGAGATTTCTATCACGAATTCGACTCATTCATTTGAAAGAAACTCTTCAACAACAGTACAGGTTGGTGGCCCATATGATGTTGCAAACGACACTTATCAAGGCAACTCGATGAATTATACTTGTGAATACAAGGTAGCGGGAACAGATGATTCAACTTTTGTTGCTTGTGGATATCCAATTGGCTCTGGCCCTATCTCCTATGATATGACTACAGGAGATGTTGTCCTTGATGGTAATACAACTAACTTTGATATTGGCGAAACATTTGAATTTAGAATGACTGGTTCTTATTATGATGATGGTCTAAGCATGAATATAACATCGCCACCGAAGCGCTTTAGTGTTACAGCGGCACCTATTGTTACGATTCCTATCCCAGACCTAGCGCCAACTCCTGGTGCAAGTCTTGATCTAACAACTGGTGGGAACACAGTTATAACTTACACAAATAATACGGATGATATTGTACACTTCTCTATCGTCTCAACTCCGGACACACTGACAATAAGTGGGGATATTTCGTGTCCAGTATCGATGTCATGTACGCTTACAGTCTCAGGTAGCCCCTCTGGAGCAGGAAGCTTTGACTTAACTACTAGCAATGGACAGCTTTTCAACTACACATATTACTAAGATGGCACTAAGAAATGGCATTTCTTTGGCCAATCAATCATCTAAAGCTCTGAAATCCCGTAGATTTTTGTCCCTTATTCTTTAAAGGTTAAGATTTGCTTAACCGATAAGTTTTGTGGATTAAATTGAATTTGGGGACCGTATGCACCGTCATATTTTTGGATTATTTCTAGTATCGCTATTTCTCACTTCATGTGGGGTAAAAACATCAAACACAAAAGTTACATTTTCAAAATCACAATTCTTGGTTGGTGATTTAAGTTCAAACTTTGATGGTGGTGTTCTGATCTTTGGGCGAAATAATACGACGAAACAAGTTTTTCAAATTGGTCTCGACCCAAGTTCATCTTCTGAAATTGAAATTGAGCTTCCTTTTGGTAATTACGATGTAAAGGCCATTGGTTGGCATAGTGGAACTACTCCATCAAACCTTACAGGGACAAAGTATTGTTCTCAGATAAATACAGAAGTCGACTCAACTGAAACTCCAATGAACTTAGTTATGACAACGGCCAACTGTGCGTCCCTAACTAATACAGTTATTCATGACAGTACAACAGGCAATCAATTTAAGGTTGAAACTTGTCACGGTGTTGTTCAGGTTGTGGGGAAAGGAAAAAGAGACAGCTGTGATGAGGCTCCAAGTAATGCTCAATCACTTAAGATTCGCTACCTGACAACTAATGCTGAAGGTGTTGTCGATCCTAGCCTAACTCTTGAATCAAAATGCTTAACACCAAATGCTGGTGATATTTTTACTTATGATCTGACAGCTGACTACAACGTTGTAACAAGTGATAACGGTTTTTATAATCCAGTTGAAATCGTGGCCTACTATGATACTGCTTGCTCAGGTGCCTCTCAAGTGAGAAGAATTCCTAAGACAACTGAACTTCCTTCACTAGAATACCTACTAGCAACACAAGACTCAATGAATGGTCTCACAATTTTAGCAGGCTATGATTCTTGTGCATTTGCAGGGGCGGCGACAAGCTCTCCATTTGCTGCCGATAGTGCTGGTTCGAGAGGGACAAATATTATCTGTACGGCAGATCAATTTAATAATATCGCATCTTACCCTTCTGATAATTATATTATCGGAAGAGCTATTGATTTTGCCGGTACTGCACCTGCAACATCAGGGACTAATTTTAGTGGGACACTAGAAGGAGATATCCTCCTAAGCATTAAGAAGCTACCTCATATTATTGGTGCTTCAGATTCATTATTCAATAGTATCGGGAGTACTGTAACAGACGAAGAAGCAGAGATTGATAATTTAAATATCAATGTTAATTCTCTGACAGCAGGTCCTGTTCTTGCCAAATACTTAGGAGACTCTTCAAGATTTCATGAGTTAATTATTTCGGGTTCAATGACAAATTCATCACCTTCTACGACACCCTCTGGATCAAGTCTTGGCCACTCATGTGGAGGACTCTTTAATCAATCCTTCTATGATGGAACGACTTCAAAGAATGTGAACACACAATTTGAAAGAATTACATTTAGTAACTTCAATCTAAAATGTACAGGCTTACCGGCCAGCGACAGTGTCTATGTAGGTTCTCTTGCTGGTGCTTTAACAAGTGGTTCAACAGATATTGGAACTAATAATCGTGATATTAGAATCTATGATGTAAAAGGAAATATTAATATAGAGGTTGATTCAACAAATACACAGCAGTCTGTTGGGGCCCTAATTGGTTTTTCAGAAAACCTCACAAATATTAGTACCTATAGTAATAATTATGTTTTCACAAACTCATACACATCTGCTGCGCCTGCAATCATTGGAGGCCTTCTAGGACAACATCAGTCACCGGCCGCAAATAATCTTGGTCGTCTAGAACTTGGTGAAAATAATATTCACCTAGCAATCTCAAGTGACCTTTCTTACAACACGATTCAAGGTGCTGGCGGAATCGCCGGAAAGATTTTCAATCCTGAGTATTTTCAAATTCGCTCTTCAATAACAACTGGAAGTATCAATACAACGCTAAAAAATGCTGGTGGAATTATTGGGCATGCGGTTTTTGCCAACCCAAGTGATTCATTTGGAATTTATAACTCAGCAACGAGAGCAAGTGTTAGTGCCGACGGAAGTGCTGGCGGCTTAGTAGGAAGACTAAATTTAGATGGAAGCAATGCTAACTTTAGACTTAATCATGTTGCGACTAACGCGATTTCTGGTGCAGCTGCAGGATCAAACGGACTTGAAGGTGTTGGAGGTGCTCTTGGGACACTTTCATCAACAACGAATCTTTCTTCTATAGATTTTTATCACAATTTCTATTCCGGTCTACTTTTTACAAATCTTGGATATGCCACTGGTAACTCTAGCGGCTCCCTTATTGGTGTTATGCCAGATATAAATACCTATGTAACTGTTCGTGGACACCACTATACAAGATGGGGAGCGAGTACCGCTAATATTATCGACTTTATTGGGTTTATTAATGATTCCACTCTAGTAAATATTAAAGATAGAGTTGCGGTTCATGAATTTGTATACGAAGGCTACACAGATAGCACAACAGTACTTTCTCAAAGTGCTCTAAGATATGGAACACCAGGTGGAGAAATCAGTCTTACTTTTAACGACCTTCCAAATAAGACTCTACCTCCAAGCTTTGTGGGGAGCCAATTTTTTACGTTAAGTGGTGACTCTAAGTTAGATATTGCCCTAAATCGTTTTATGAGATTTGCAACAAATGGCCGTGCGATAGTGACAGGTTCTGAAGAAACCCCTTTTCTTCTTTCAAATGCAGCTGACCTAACATTTATTAAGAACAATCTATTCTTAAGTAACTTTAGTTTTAGACTCGTAAATAATATTGACATGGGGGGACAATCACTTCAGTTATCAGACTTTAATAATTCATACAATGGCTCTCTTGATGGTAATGGTTTCACTATTTCAAACTTCTACAATGACTACACTGGAGCCAATCAAATGTTTAACGGTATCTTTCCATATGTTGAGCACGGACGAATTAAAAATCTCCGTATTGCAAACTCAACTGTAAAGTTTAATTGTAGTTCTTCAGGGTCTGCTGGGATTCTCATGGGAAGAATAAGTCGCAACAATAACTCAGGTGATGATCGAGCACAATTTCACAATATTCAATTCGATAATAATACGGTTGAAGGTAGTGTTGGATGTTCTGCGACTGGCCTAGTTGCAGGAGCATACTCAACTGAAAATAGCGGAGAAGGGCCAGTATTTGAAAATATTAGTGTGAAGAATAATACATTTGGCTCACCGACAGGTTCTCTTCTTGTTGATCGCATTGATTATTCATTATCAAGCTCAGAGATGTTTGCATTTAAGAATCTTGAGTTCATTGGCAATATGTTTACTGACTCTGCTCCAGTTAACACATATGCATTCTTCTCAAATAAAGGAACGAATACATTTAATGTTAGTTATGAAAATGTTCTCTATGTAGGTCATAAGGATGGGTATAACCCAACAGATATTCACAGCAATAATAATGCTGGATCGGCCATTTCTCTAAGCAATCACTACGTCTTTATCAATCCAGCTTCATTTGCTGGAGTACTTGATACAGGGATTCTTACAAATGGAACGAACTTCGCTCTAGCAGATATGGCCACAACAACTTTTGATCAGTACTTCATAGTCAATTCAACAACAGGAGCTGTTGATCTTAACCGACCATATATCAAAGAAGAGATAGATCAACGATAAACATAGTTTAATGCCAATAAATTTAGGCGAAAAAAGTGAGGACGCGTTCAGCGTCCTTTTTTTATTACCGGCAGAACTTACCGATATTATTGGTAAAAAGAATTTAAGTTAATTATTTTCCCGCCACATACGAAGAGTGCCTACAATAGGTTCCCAAGGAGCTTCAGAGCGAAGCAAAGGCTGAGGTTTTAGGGCAACTATTGAAAATGAATTGAAAGCAACTATTGCCGACTTTTAAAACAACTTTTGAACTAAATAAATTCAGGGTTAAAATTAAGTGTCGCGTAATAGTTTAACCAACAAACTTTGCTTGTTTTACTTCGTTAAGGAGGAGGACTAAATGGAAGCTGAAAAACTAGAATATTTTAAAAAGAAGTTATTGGCCGCAAAAGCTGAAATTCTTAACGGTGGTATTCTAACAAGTACTGAAGACCTTAAGATGTCGACAGATGATCTACCTGACGAAGGTGATGTGGCAAACGCAGTAATTAACCAACAGGTTACATTTAATATGCGTGCTAGAGCAATGACTAAACTGAGACAGATCGAAGAGGCACTTCACCGTATTGAAGACGGTACTTACGGACACTGTGAAGATTGTGACGAGCCAATTGGTAAGAAAAGGCTTGAAAACCAACCATGGGCCGATCTTTGTATCACGCACGCTGAAGAAAGAGAGCGTGAAGAGCAACACATGCGAAGAGCTTCATAGCTTTTTTCATATTCCAAATGTTAGTTAAAAAGCCTGCAATTGCAGGCTTTTTTTATTATAGGGCCATCCCCTCGTCTACACTAAAGGTCTCCTTCTTTATATAGACATATTTTGATATATCCCTTTTTAAGACTTTCTTAACCTGTTCATTTGATTTGAGGATCTCCTCCACCTTAGGACTCGTTGTACTTGAATTTGTGTTATTAATTGGTGCTACGATCATGACATATGCAAAGACAAAGATACTGATTGATAGTGTCCAAATTGTTTTCACTGAATTACCCTCCATGGTAAGTTCTTCTTCTGTTCATAATTAAGCACGGGCCATGCCAAAGTCTGATATAATGATTACGGTAACTTAATAAAGTGGAGTAATGAACACGGTGGCCTTTTGGCCTTATTTTCTACCACCACTTTCAAAATAGTGTATAAGATTTTGACACCTATCTATAAACTATCCATATAGACTATAGGTGAACGGTTTAAGTAGGTAGAATCCTGTCATAGTGTTGGCACATGCTGTGCATTCTATAACAGTGAGTTTGAGTTACTAAGGAGCACTTTTTGAAACTAAAATCTTTTCTACTACTTTCTACTTTAATTGCTAGCTCTTTTGCTTTTGGAGCTGGTGAAGGTCAAAAATTATCATTTGATCAATTAAGACAACGTGTTTTCAAAAAAGAATATCAAAAAGAAACATCTAATACTGATGTATTAAGATCTCGTTTTTCAAGCTGGGGAATTAAGAATAACTTTGCACAAGGTTCAATTAATCTTCCAGGTGCACTTAAAAAACTAACAACTCAAAAAGAAGTTGTCGTAGCAGTTATTGATACTGGTATTGATCCAACTCACCCATTCCTTAAAGATAATATCTATGTACCTAAAGGTGATGCTAGCATTACTAATTTTGGGCTAGACTTCTCTAAAGGTGCAGATAATGTAAATACTCCTTACGATAAGAACCGTCACGGAACTCACGTTTCAGGAATTATTAAATCAGTATTCCCAAATGTTAAGATTCTTTCACTTAAGTATTACAACCGTCATGCTTCTGGTAAGGATAACTTAAACTCAACAATCAAGGCACTTCGTTATGCTGTTGATCTTGGTGTTGATATCATTAACTACTCAGGTGGTGGACCAGAGCCAGATTTAGAAGAACTTGAAATTCTAAAGAAAGCAGAAAGAAAAGGAATCATCGTTGTTGCAGCAGCAGGTAACGAGCAAGAAAATATCGATAACAAGAACACAGCTTACTTCCCAGCAAGCTACAAGTTATCAAATATCATTACTGTAACTGCTCACGACCAGTCGATGAATATCCTTAACTCTTCTAATTGGGGAGCACAAACTGTAGATGTTTCAGCACCAGGATACAAAATTAACTCTGCTATCCCAACGTCAAGAAATGGACTACTAACAGGAACTTCACAAGCAACTGCATTTGTTTCTGGAGTAGCTGCAATGCTAAAAGCTGGATACCCAGGTCTTTCAGCAAAGCAAATTAAGAAGATCATTTCAATCACTGCTAAGAAAGAAATTACTTTTAATGGAAAGGTTAAATCTTCAGGACGTGTAGACGCAACAGCAGCAGTTGAGCTTGCAGAAAAACTAAACACGAAAACAAACGGAAAACTTGCTAGCTACAAAGGAAGCAAGAGAGAAGTAGCAAACACTCCAAAAGTAATTATCAGAAAATAATTAAACTCCTAGATGGCCCTTAAATAGGACGTAAGCGCAAGGGTCGTCCCCATAACAAAAATCACCGCCAGCATTCCATACAATAAATAAGACACCTTAAAGAATCCCATCATTTTATAATCAAGAAAACTTTCGACTTGGCCTTTATTAAGCTCTCGTGTTTCAGAAATTGCCTCCTTAATACGTTCATAAAGAGAGACCTCTTCAATCCCCTTCTGAGTATAAGGCTGCCAAATTTCTTGCTCACTTACACCTGAATTCATCATTTCAATCACGATATCCACAAGTTCTTGTAGGTACAATGGCCTAAGTTTATCGTTCTTCGACTCTTCACTGTAGAAGTAATCAAGAAGATTATTGTAGCGGCGACGGACTTTGATCATGAATTTCTTAAACTTCACATCACCTTGGAAAATTGCGGGATTTTCCATTTCCAGAGGAGATAGAGTCAGCCAATACCTTTCACGAAATGTATAGAAACTCTTCTCCCCTAATGGTTCTCCTAATGGATTAAAAGATAAGTCGAAGTCACATTCTTGGCAGCGGTCTTCAACAATATTTTCACTTTCGCACTTAGGACATGTTATAAGTTGCACATCCTGTGCAATATTATCTTCCATGAAGAGATGTTGATGTTTTTGTATGTCGTTTAAGAATTCTTTATCCATAAGAATATTGTAATTTCATAAGCTTAGTATTGGCAAATGTTAAATCATATACGACAATAAAGTATGTCTAGCCTGCTGAAAAATAAATTCTTCCTGCCAGTTGTTCACATTCTTGCAGGTATCATTTACGCATTAAATTTCCCATTCATTGGAAAGTTCACAATCTTTCCGACAATCTTTTTAAGTGCCGCCGTTCTTTTTTACGGATTAAAAAATGAAAATCGTTTTAAGTATAATCTCTTAAATATTTTCTTATTCTGTTGGGGATATAATTTTGCAGGCTATTACTGGCTAACTTTTACGTTAAATGAGTTTGGGAATTTATTCTTTCCTTTCAACTTTATTCTGTGGCAGCTGTTTTCAGTTATTATTGCCCCACAATTCTATCTCTTTCTAATCATCTTCTTCCTTTTAAAGAAGCATGTGAAGATTGATACATTAGCTGGAGGAGTCCTCTATTCACTAATCTTTGTGGCCCTAGAGTACTTTACTCCACAACAGTTTCCGGCCCTTTTTGGTCATCCATGGCTTAAGATTTCTCCATTTCTAAAGCCTGCAAGACTCTTAGGCGTTCCTTTTTATAGCTTCTTAAGCTTATTTATAGGACACCTTATTTTCATGTTCTATCAAAAGCAAAAACTCCACAAGGTCCAAGGTGGAATCATCCTAGCGCTCTTACTTGTTAACTTTGGAGTCGGCCCAATCAAGGCCAAGATTGGAGACGATCTTAAGATTCGCATTGTACAAGGAAATATTGGAAACGATTTAAAACTCAAATCTGAACAAGGGCTTAGACTTGCTTCTTCAGAGGTTATTAATATCTATAAGGATCTAAGTCTAGCAGATGGAGTTGATGATATTGACCTCGTCATTTGGCCCGAGACATCATATCCGAGATTTATTTTTTCAAGAGAAAATAAAAAGCTCGCTGGTGAGCTAATGGATCTTTTCGTTAATAGTGAAGCAAGCTACTTCTTTGGAACATATGATCTTGCCTCAACAAATCCTAGCGTTTTAGAAAATACTTATAATGCAACAGTCTTATCTCGCGGTGAAGGAATTATTGATCAGGTTTATCATAAACAGGTTCTCATCCCATTTGGAGAAGGCCTGCCATTTGGTCCGTTAAATAAGTATCTTGCCCCTCACCTAACAAATATTTCATTCTTTGCAAGTGGAACGAAGTATACAAATTTTGAAGTCAAAAATAAGAATTTTATTTCACTAATCTGTTATGAAGTTCTCTTTCCTCGCTATGTAGGAAAGTATATTAAAGAAGTTAAGAAGCGAGGTGAAAAGATTGATTTCATCGTCAATGTGACTAACGATTCTTGGTATGGGCCTTACTCAGAACAAGAGCAGCATTTATTCTTAGCAAAATGGCGAGCTGTGGAGTTTAACCTTCCAATTATCAGAGCAACAAATACAGGAATCTCGGCCGTAATCAAACAAGATGGACGAGAATTAATTCGTACTGAAAACTTTAAACAAGAGATAAAGGATTTTTCACTTTAAGATTAAAAGCCTTCTTTTAAAAGATCGTGCATGCGAATGAATCCCTTAAACTCAGTCCCATCAATAACAGGCAGAACATAAATCTTATTCTGTTCCATTAGTGCGAGAGCATCGATAGCAAGGTCATTTGAAGAAACTTTCTTTGGCTCATTTGTCATAATTTCACTTAGTGCCGTTTCAAGAGCATTAGCATTCTTAGCAATAGAGCGTCTAATATCACCTTCTACAAGGATTCCACTAAAACTACCATGATCGATGACAGCAAGTGCACCAAGAGGCTTATTCGTCATTTCTAGAACTGCGTCCTTTAGAAGATTTGATGACTCAAGAATTGGACATTCTTTAGCGATCCACATTAGATCTTTTACCTTCATCGTAAGGGACTTACCTAATTTTCCACCAGGGTGATTAATTGCAAAGCCTTCACGTGAAAGCCCCACAAATTTTTCATAGGCAACAGCAATCGCATCACCCATAGCAAGAGCTACAGTTGATGAAGTCGTAGGAGCAAGGTCATTGATACAAGCTTCGCGCTCAACAGAACAGTCAAAAGAAATCCCGCACTCAAGAGCAATTTGCTTTGTTAAATCACCTACAAGCGCTATACGATTCTCTTTTCTGATTCTTAGAAATGGAATAAGTTTTAGAATTTCACTTGTCGTACCAGATTTCGATAAGAAAATAATGGCATCATTTTCACTGACTCTCCCAAGGTCACCGTGTAGGGCCTCGGTAGGATGAAGAAAGATAGAGCGCAGACCTAAAGAGCTAAAAGTTGAAGATAGTTTCTCACCAATAAGGCCAGATTTCCCAACACCACATAAGACCATTTGGCCGTTGTGAGCATGGAGATATTCGAAGACATCCGTCAGTTTGTTACACATCTTCTCATCCAAGAGATCAATAACTCTTAGAATTGAATCAGCTTCAAGTTTTAAAACTTCCTTCATCTGACCAAAATGCTCCACTACCATCTCCTTTGGTGTCAATTTTTCTATCTCGATCGAGTCTACGACTATGTTATTATAATTATATGAAAATGTTAAAAATAATAGTGCTTTTTTCCCTGCTATTTGGTTGTAGTTCATATGAACAATTTGAACAATTAGTTGAAGAATCAGAAATTCCTTCTAAGACCTACAAGTCTAATTTTAACCAAACTTGGCAAGCAGTTCTAGAAATTATGCAACAGTACGATATTTCTGTGAAAAACCAAGAAGCTGGAGTCGTAAAAACTCGTTGGATCAACAATACGAGTCAAATTAACTTCTCTGATGCCTTTGGCTCTAAAGAAATGGTTAAGGCGGCCCAATTTAAATTAGTTATAAATGTCATTAAAGGATATCGCGGAAAACAAGAGGTCTCTAAGGTTTCAATCTATCGTCGTCAGATGATTGAAAAAGACTTCCTACAAGGATGGCGACTTGTTCGCTCGGATGGAATCCTTGAAAAAACAATCCTCTACCGTATTGATCGTATTCTCAAAAGAGAAGCAATGATCAAGAAAATTGAAGAACAAAAAGCAAAAGAAGCTGAGAAAGAGTTATTCTAGTGAATAACGCTTTCTTCTTCTAATTTATTAGTTACGATAACAACTTCATCTATTTCTTCAACAACTTCCTCTGCTCTCCCCTTTCCTAAAATTTTACGCTTAAAGAAAACCATAAAATCTCTTTGGATAAGTAGCATACATGGAAGAACGACAAGTGTTAGAACTGTAGCGAAAAGAAGTCCCCAGCCCATACTCATGGCCAGTCCCTTAGTAAATCCAGCATCTCCACCAATTGCATAGGCCATTGGGAAAACACCACCAAGAGTTGTGATACTTGTTAGAATAATTGCTCTAAGCCGGCTTCCTGCTCCTTCTAGGATCTCAGGACGATGAAAGCTAAACCAGTCACTTCTTTTCTCATTAATCGTTACAACAAGAAGTAAGCTGTCATTAACAACAACCCCGGCCATACCAATAATACCGATAATGGCCATTAAGCTGATATCTAACCCCTGAAAGTAGAAGGCCCAGATAACACCGATTACTCCAAATGGGATTGCAGAACAAATGAGCAGTGGCTGCATAATACTTCTAAGTACAACTGCAAGAATGAAGAAGATACCAAGAAGCGCAAACGCAAATTTCTTAACCATCGAATTCTTATTCTTTCTCGACTGTTCATCAGCATCTTGTGCATTAAACATTAGATCTGGATATTTTTTTGAAAGCTCTTTTGTTAATAGATCAACTTTTTTAATCAGTACTTCTTTTTTTATAATTTCTTTATCAAATGGAAGATCAACAACAACTTTTCTCATTAAGTTTGAGTGTCTGATCACTGATTGCTTCTTCTGCTTCTTCCAACTACCAATCTCTGAAGACTTAATAACCTCACCGTTTGCAAGAACAACAGGAAGGTTTCCAAGCTCTTCAAAAGTTAAATCGTCCCCATCAGCAGCATAAGTTAAAAAGCGGATTTTGCGATTACCACTTGTGTATTCATATACCTCATTCTTACTGATAAACTGAACAAGTTGGCTAGAGACCTGCCCAAGAGAAAGTCCACGAGATTGGATCTCATCCTTCTTAGGAGTAAATACCCAAGCATCTTTAAAAAGAGAATCATCAAGATCAACCGATTTAATCCCTTCGATCTTTAAATCTTCAATGGCCTTCTTAGTATACTCAGTTACCTCTTCAACATTGAATGGAGACAGAGACTGAATTGTTACTTCAACGAGGTTTTCACGACTTTCATCATTTCCACCTTTTGCAATCTTTACTTCCAGTCTCTCAAACTTACCTGTTTTCTCTAGCTCTTTTAGCTGATCTTTTAGATAGTCTTGAACATCATTCTTATTGGCCTCGACATTATTATCAAGCTGAGAAAATGAAACTCGATAACTGAAGTATTGTGGCCCTTCTTGTTTTTTACCATTTGTGTAGTTTTGGCCAATCGTAAATTGATAGTTATTGTACTTATTCTTATCAATCTTATTCATCACCTCTTCAACAGGAGCTAATTGCTTAAATGAATCATCAAGACTCTCAGAGTCTTTTAAGGAGCCAACGAACTCCACTGTTTCAGATGAAATACTTAGGTTGAAATTAAAGTTAATATTCTTACTCGCAAATATAATTGAACCAATCATGGCCACAACAAAGCCCGTTAAAACGATATATCGCCACCTAAGTGCACCATCAAGAAGTCTCAGGTATCCACGCTTGAATCGTTGAAAATAGTTTGACTCATGATGACCATTTGCCTTTGTCACAAAGTGCTTTAAGTGATTTGGAAGAATAAAGAAACTTTCAAATAAACTCAAAAGAAGTGCAGAGAAAACAACAACTGGAATTGCCATTAAGATATTTGACATTGAGTCCTTTCCAACAAGGATTGGAGCAAAGGCAATTAGAGTTGTAGCAACCGTTCCACAAATAGGCTTCCAAGTAGAAAGAACTGCTCCAACAGCTGCATCTTTAGAACTTGCTCCCTTTTCTAGGTTTTGTATATATTGTTCTGAAATAATAATAGCATCATCAACGAGAATACCAATTACGAGTAACATTCCTACAACAGAGATTAGATCAATTGAAATTCCCATTGTCTCAAGAACAGTAAAAGTAAAGAAGTAAGCAAGAGGCATCCCAATAGATGTCATAATTGCTGTCCTAAAACCTAGAAATAAACAAAGAGTGATTAGAACGAGAACGATTCCCATTAAAGCGTTAGACTGAAGTGCATTAATTTGCCTTTCAATAAATGCAGGCCCATCTTCAACACTAATAATACTCAGCTCCTCTGGAGCTTCTTTATTAATTTTAGCTAGCTTTTCTTCTAGCAGCTCTTTTAATGTGATTGAGTCTGCTTCAACATCTTTAAAGATATTAAAGCTTATCCCCGGCTTACCATTTGTATAATTAGTTCTGTTAATCTTAGGTAAACGGTACTCGAGTGTCGCTAAGTCCTTAAGGCGAAGCGTATGGTTTGAGTTATTTGAACGAATTAAAAGATTATTAAGAGACTCAATATCATAGTTTAGATTTTCAATTTCAATTGAGTAAGAATCACTTCCCTTGCGAATACTTCCAAGAGGATAAATTCTAAATGTCTCTTTAATCTTATTGTAAATATCAGAAGGATTGATTCTGTAGCGGGCCATTTTATCGACATTAAGCTTAATATAGAGATCTTTAGTGTAGCCGTAAGTATCAACTCTTGAAACACCATTAACCCTTTCAAGTTCTTCTTCAATTTTTAAAAGCCAATTCTGGTGGAGATCGCTATCTTGATCAAAATTTAAAATTGCATAGTAGTTAAACCAAGAATCTGTTTGCTTAATATGACGAACAACAATATCTTTAGTTTCAGAAGGAAGGTCTCCACGAATTGTTTCAATAGCGTCTTTAATACGTGTTTCGAGATCATCAATTTCTTCAAACTCATCTTTTACATCAACATTGATTCGCATATATCCTTGCTGAGAATTTGACCAAATCTTATCAATTCCAGCACTACCTTTAATGGCACGCTCAATCGGATAAGTGAGAAATCTCTCAACTTGAGAAGCACCTGCACCGGTTAAAGTGGCAGTTATTTGAATTCTTTTTGATGACCAGTTTGATATTAAGTCTCTTTTCATATGGGCAAGGGAGATAATCCCAAAGAGCACCATCATGATACTTAATAAGTTTACTAGAAAGCTATTTCCAACAAAGTATGAAACTAGTTTTTTCACAAGCTACTGTCCTATTTAGATTTTTAAAAACAGTAGCTTGTAGCATTAAAAATGTGAATTTATTTAGTTTTTGAGATGTTATATCGAATTTACACTCACTAACCTACTGAAAATAGGTTAGTAGGCCATGATATAAGTCACCCAAGACTCACAATTTTCTTCAACTGTTGAGCGATAGAAGATCCCGTCACCTGAGCCATCATCATCCTCACCTTCCCAGTATGTGATAATATTCTCAAAACCAGCATCTTTCATGATGTCCTTAATCTCACCAATTGACCAATGTCTCCAATCATAAGAGAAGGCTTTGCGATAAAGTTTTCCATCACTATGTGTTTTAAAGTGAATATAGTATTGAACTTCTTCAGTTAAAGGATTGTAGCTATCGCAATCCCAGAAGTATGTATGATCGTCGTGCTCTGTTTCTTCCTCTAACTCTTGACGACATTCTTCTCCACCAAAGATATCGACCATGAAAACACTCTCTGGCCCCATATTCTTCTTTACCTGCTTAAAGTAATTAAGAAGAACATTTCTTTCTTTAAAAATGAAGTATGAAAAATTAAAGGCAACAGTAACATCTGCTTTAAAGTCGTAATCATCAAGCACGTTTCCATTGATATAATGCATACGTGTTTTCTCTTCATCTGTTAGACGAGAGTAGTGATTTTCCATTCCATACGCTTGTGGCTCTTCATCAAGATCAATCCCCCAAGCTTCACGATCACCACCTTCTTTTACCCAGTCACATGCCATTGCGGCCGTTCCACCAAAGTCTTCTCTTAGAGTTCTTGGAGAGCGCCCAAAAATCTTTTTATACTCTTTGTTGATAAATTCAATATCAGCTTCGTGATTTTGAACTGACTTTTCATAAAGTTGGTACTTCAAATTCGTTGGAATTTTCGACATTAAATACTCTTTTGTTATCTATTTATATGATTTGACTTCTTTTATGCCAGAATTGTAACTCATATTGATTGAATTTTTAACCTTAAATCTCAAATCATTTGTTTTATAGACACTACGTGCCAGAGAGATAAATTCATCACCAAAGTCACCAGCTTTCTCTTTCAAACGAATATCATCTTCAATTACCCAAAGCTCCTCATTAATATCTTTAAGCTCACTGATAAACTTGTCCATACCTTCCAAGTTTAGTTTGGCCAAAGTATTTGCAAGCTCATCATATTCTGCTTGAGCAAGACGGACACGGTCAGCATCCTCAATTCTTTCCGTCTTAATTTTTAAAATTGTCATTTTATCAACTAGCTCACCGAGAGAAACGGGACATTCAATCATCATCTTATACCTCAATATCAATATAATTAATTTCTACTATAGTGTATTCAAAATCATCACCAGGAGCCTGAACGATAACCTCATCCCCTTCTTCCTTGCCAATCATGGCCCTTGCAATCGGAGACTTCCAACTAACGAGCCCTTTGGTCGTATCAACTTCATCAACTCCTACAATGGAGTACCTCTTCTCGTTGCCATCCTCATCTTCCAAGACTACCGTTGCACCGAATTGGATCTTTTCAGATGAGATAGAAAGTGGATCGACAATTAAAGCCGCGTTTATTCGAGTATTTAAAAAGCGGATACGTCGATCAATTTCACGAAGTCTTTTCTTTCCATATTGATAGTCAGCATTTTCTGATCGATCGCCTAATGAAGCGGCCCACTTAACAGTCGCTGTCACTTCAGGTCTTTCTGTTTTCATTAGAAAATTCAATTCTTCTTCAAGCTTTGCGTACCCACGAGGAGTAATATAATTATCTTTCTTTATTGCCATATTGATTTAGAATTCCTTCTACTCCATTTTCAACAAGGTTCATTACTTCTTCAAAGCCTCTTGCCCCACCAAAGTATGGGTCAGGAACTTCTTCATATGAAGTATAAGCTCCACTACAAAAACTACAAAATAACTTCACCTTATTCTTATACTTTCCTTCAGTGTCAAATTTAAGAATATTTCTATAATTTGACTTATCCATTGCAATAATAAGATCAAAATTTTCAAGATCTTCTTTAATAAAACCTCTTGAAATACTAGGAAGAGTATAGCCTCTTTTTAAAGCATGCTCTTGCATACGTCGATCTGCACCTTCTCCAGCATGGTATGCACTCGTACCAGCAGAGTCCACCTGAATATGTTCAACCAAATCGAGCTCTTTGATTCGATGAAATAGAACCCCATCAGCGGCCGGTGAACGACATATATTTCCAAGACAAACAAATAAGATTTTCATATTAAAATTATGATAGAATCGAAGGTGAAAGTAAATTTAAAGGAATAAAATTATGACAGTTCAAAGAATCAGAACAATGGGTGATCCCGTATTAAGAGAAATAGCGCAAGACTTTACAAAAGAAGAGATACTAAGCGAAGAAACAAAGCAGCTTATAGAAGATATGAATGATTCAATGATTGCAGTTGGTGGCATAGGTATCGCAGCTCCTCAAATTGGAGTTTCTAAGAAAGTTACAATAATTGATGTACCAGAAGACTCTCGCTACGAAGACGCTAGTCCAAGTGGAAAAATGATTATCTTCAATCCTAAGATAGAATTCTTAACGGAAAAAGAAGATGGCTATTGGGAAGGATGTCTTTCTGTTCCAGGCCTTAGAGGATATGTGGAAAGACCAAACCATATTCGCGTGACGTACTTGAATGAGAAAGCAGAGGAAATTACTTTTGAAGCTAGGGACTTCTTAGCAACTGTTTTTCAACACGAGATCGATCACCTCTACGGAAAACTCTACGTCGACAATGTCAAAGATATCAAGAAACTCGTTTACGAAGAAAATTTATAGCAATAACAAAAGGCCCTCAAAAGAGGGCCTTCTTTTTTTGTAGAAGATATTATTTATTCTGAAACAATCGCACGCATTACATCTAGTGTTTCAGGAGAAAGAGAAGATTCGTAGCGCGCCCAAATTTCTTTAGTCTCTGCTACAGAAGTATCACGATCCATTTGAGCAACAACTTCTTCTAGAATTAAATTCGCTTCTTCAACTTCAGAGTTGTAGATAGCAATTTGATCAGCACTCACACCTTTAAGAGAGCCGTACACTGGACCAAATTCAGCTAAGCCTTCATCATCTAAAAGAATTAATCCTGCTAGACCAATTTTTGCAGCTTTTACCCAATCACTCGGATCGCCACTAAAGATTGCCTTAACAGAGTAACCAACACCTACCTTCATTGCAAGTAGTCCAGTGTAAGCGATATAGCAGTTACCAGTTAACATACCTACTGCTGCAGACGCATTAAACGAAAGACCTGTTGCAAGAATTAGACTTAGAATTACCTTTTTCATTTTTTTCCTCCATGTTTTTTTTGGTTGTAAATAACGATAACGTCCATCCGAATTTTTCTAAACTTAAATAAAGGTAATATGTAGAGAGACATTTTATAAAAAATGACCAGTATTTTTTACAAGCGATAGAGTCTGACTTTACTTCTATCAAGTGTTTTCAAGGCATTACGAATTAGAAGTAAAGTTTTTGCATTTAAAAACCGACAAGAGAAGAAGGATAATTACTAATTAGAGAGACATATTATGAGTGAAGGTAAGAAACAAAGTTTTATCGCTTTAGCGTGCGTACTTAGTGTTAATACATTTGTCGCGTATCAATTCTTTTCAACATCAAAATTTGATAACGTCTATTCAAAAGAAAAGATCCAAGAGCGAAGGGCCCCTGCCTCACAAAAAGTTCCAGGCGAATACAAAGAATACCAACAACTCTTCCCCTTTGAAGACTTTGTCATCTACGAGGACTTCAACGGAAACGTTGACTACAAGATGTCTGTCGACTTCTGGTCTGACAAAGGCGCAAAGTATTTCACAAAAAATGGAAAAGAAGCAATTGAAAAGGGTCTCACTGCCGGTTTCAAAAGACTCATTGAAAAAGGTAATCAAGGTGGGACAACTCTTAAGTCAGAAGTTCTTCCCGAGCTAACAAAGGAATTCCTTAATACTTTTGTCTATACAATTAAAGTTCACAAACTTATCGATTCAAATTTTGAATTCGATATTATGTTTACGCCTTATAACAAAGATACTATTTCATACAAAGACGAGCTTAAAACAAACCAGCTTATCAACCTTGAATCTCAAGGAACACTTTATGAAGCATATCAAACATATAACAAGAACTTTTCTCATCGTGTACTCGACACTCAGATTCCAATTTCTAATGATGTCTACCAATACCTTGGTGGAGCAATCACACTGACATCGGAATTGATTGATACAGATTGGAAAATTTCTCAACCTATTCCAAAGCCTAAGAAGAATGGTGTTAAAGGATATGTACGACTTCGTAAATACTACAGAGTGAACTACCCTACTGACTTAAAAATTGATTCATTCAAATCGAAGTATCTAAATATTACAGAGCAAGAATTTGAAGCTAAGAAAGAGAAGCCTCATGTTCTTACTGTTGATACAATTTATGAGTACAATCTTGCCAGCCTAATTCCAAAGAAGACAAAAACTATCTTTCACTTTGGTGAAATCGTTTCCCTTGATAAGAAGCACGATAGCTTTTTCAAAAGAATCTTTAGTTTCTTTAGCAAGAAGAACGATATTAAGACATCCAAATTTAAAATCAAAGGCGATTACTCAAACGGTACAATTCGTACAAACTTCAATGGTGAAATAAAAACACTTGTATACAGTCACAAAGACAAGAAGTTCACTAAGAAGAGTCGTATAACAACTAATCCTAGAGATTATGATTTAAGAATGCATGTTAAAGATGCAATCAAGAAGACTCTTCTACAAGAGAATACTGAGTACCTAGTAGAAAAACTTAACTTAGAAAAATTTATTAAATAATAGGATCGACTATGAAATCGACGAAGAAATTATTAACAACAGCTCTACTTTCGACACTTGCAGTACAATCATTTGCCGCAAGTTTCAACATCAAGGATCGACTTGACTCACAAAAACTATTTTTGGAGTCTTACAACTCAGTCTATGGCCAACGTGATTATGCTCATGCGCCGTCTTTCTTTGATAAGATCAAAGAACTGGACAAGTCAAAAGAGAAAGATGCAGTTGAATTTTTAAAAGAAGTCGACAGTGTACTTCCAAGTAAGATTGCCATGCCTGTTACTTACTGGACAAAGGTATCACCAAATGAGAAAGAGCTTGGTAAAGTTATCTACTACTTCCTGGCCTACAAACTCTTTATCCTTAGAGACTATATTGATAATCCACTTACGAAAGACAAGGACAAGAAAGAGGCCCAGAAGCTTCTTTCTAAAATAACAAGAAAAGGAATCAATTCAAATTCTATTTCAACATACTTTCCTACTCTCAAACTTCAAGCAATGAAGATCGCCAGTAGCAAAGATGTTATTGAAAGCATTAAAGAAAATGAAATTGCAACGATCGACTTTACAGAGACATTTAGTGATATTAATAATTATTCACTCTCTGCTCTTGGCTTTGTTCCATCAAATAAAACAGAGATTGTTTCAGAAAATGAACGCTCTCTAGAGCGTATCGATTGGCTTAATCAAAGAGTCATCTTTGCTGGCGGAACACTTGATTTTGATTCAGATTATATCAAAATGCCAACGGCCGATGATCCTACAGGAAATATCATTTTTCAACAGGATCCAATCTACATCAAAATTCGTGATATGATTGCAAGCTCTAAGGATTCAATCTTTATCGATATTTTTCTCTTTGGAGGAACACTAGGTGCAACTCTTTCGGAGTACCTTCTAGATCAAACCAAAGAAAAACTTAAGGCCAATCCAAATTTTAAAGTTGTCCTACTTCACGACTATGCAACAAACTACAATATGCTAGATGAAATGATGCCAATTTTTGAGTATATCAAAGAGCGTCGTGAAAAAGACCCAGTATTAAAAAAGAGTGTTTCTCTACTACAAGCAAATATTCAGCGCCACCCTCCAGGGATTCCTTTTGGTATTACAAAACTAATTCCAAAAACAGCTGAAGCAATCAAGTACTTCGAATCAGGTAGTACGTATTTTGAATCAAAAATCGACCACTCGAAAGTTATTGTCGTTGATGGGAATACAGAAAATGCTCAGGCATATTTTGGTTCAAAGAACTGGACCGATCACAGTGGTGGTTACTACTATGATGACGCTATCTATGTTACAGGAGCTGCAGCTGGACTAGTTCAGGCTTCATACTACCGTGACCTAGAAGCGGCCCTAACAGAAGATCCAAAAGAGCTAATCGGTTTCTACTACAAAGAACAAGGCTTTGATAATCGCGCTTACCTCTCTAAGAAGGATCAAATCCTTGAGGATATGAGGATTAAGAAAGAGAAGTATGAAGTTAAGGGCGACTCAGTTATTCGTCTTGCTGAAGCTGATGTTGATGGAACAATTAAGAATGTTAGAAATATCTTAGTTGATATGATCTCAAAAGCAGAAAAGAATATCTTCATGGAACAACTATTCCTCTATGATTCGTATGTAATTGATGCTCTTGTTAAAGCAAAGAGACAAAATCCTCTTTTAGATATTAAACTTGTAATCGACCACAACGGAAATTTTGGAATGAATGGCCTTCCAAATACTCTATTCGTTAAGAAGCTAGTAGATGCTGGAATTCAAGTACGTGCTCGTAAGACTTATGGTATTACAGCAAACTTTCCAGATGGATCAACTAAAGAGTATCACCAAGAAAACCATAGAAAAATTACATCTATTGATGGAATTACTGTTCTAGGTGGTTCATCAAATATCAACCCAGACACTCTCCAAGGTTCATTTAGAGAGTTTGGTGCACAGATCTTTGATAAGAAGGAAGTTGCTAGTTTTGAAAGACGCTTTAGTCGCGATTGGAACGACTCTGATAAAATGGAGATCTTTGATATCGAAAATTTTGAGGCAAATATTCAAGGAGTTGCTCTTGGTAAGCGCTCTTCGGCAATTATCAACGGTCTTGGAAGTATGATCTACAAATCAAAAGACGATATCGAAAAACGTCACAAATAAAGACTTCTATATTTAAACAGGTAGCTGTTATCCGCAACAGCTACCTGAATTTCCTTTATCCTCAAAATATTTTTTAATTCTTTTTGGAAGCTCGACAAATACAAGTGAGCGAAGAAGTAGCAGTGTAAATGCAACTGCGAGTGAAATTTCCCACCAGCTTGATGAATCATGATTGTGATGAGAAATATTAAAATTAAGTGGCCAAGAAAAAGCACTGTATAGGTAATCAGTTAAGAATGAAAAACCTAAGGCAACAAGTGCAATTGAAAGAAGATTAATCACAACTCCCCTTTTTCCAATATACTGACCAATAACGAGAATATTTGAAATATTAGTTGCAGGACCCACAAGTAGAAATAGTAACGCCATTCCCGGGCTCATTCCTTTCATCACAAGAGAGGCTGCAATTGGCGTGGTTGCCGATGCACAAATGTAGAGTGGTATTCCAACAAGAAGGATCGCTCCCCTTCCTGCCCAGCCAGAAAGGCCATCAAAGAAATTTGCAGGAAGAGCAAAGTCAATAAATGCTCCGGCCACAATACCAAACGCAAGCCATATGGCCATATCATCAACAAGTTCAATAAAACCAAAATGAAAAGAAGCCTTAGCTTTTTTTCCAAAGCTTTGCTTTACAATTACACTTTCATCTTTCTTCTTAGAACTTCCACAACAGCTTGGCTTAACTTCTGCTTGCACCTGTTCAACATCTTTATCAGTTTTAAAAACTAATTGGAGTGCTCCTGCAACAAATGCTGAAACGAAAGCTGCAATAGGGCGGATAATTGTCATCGGAATATCCATCATTCCATAAGTCATGGCGATTGAATCAACCCCAGACTCAGGTGTTGCGATTAGAAACGCAGATGTGGCGGAATTTGAGGCTCCCTGCTTTTTTAGGGTCGCTGCCGTAGGAATAACCGCACAACTACATAGAGGAAGAGGAATTCCAAGAACCGATGCTTTAATGGCACCCATTAGGCCCTTCCCACCCATGGCCTTCTTTATTCTCTCAACTGAGATGAATGCCTTAATAATACCTGCAACAAGAAGCCCAAACATTAAAAATGGGGCAGAGACTAAAATATAATTCCAAAGTGACGTTAAAAAACTCATAATATTTACCTTTTCTTAGTGGCATAATCTTAACAGAAATATTCTAAGACGTCCTTTATTACTGGCTTTTTCACATTCCTGTAGACAAATTTTATAGAAAGGCGAAAAAAAATTGAACTTTTTTTAAATTTTTCTATTGACGAATGAAACCGAAATCCCTATATTAAGTCTTACGAAATGCGGGGGCGTAGTTAAGTTGGTTATAACGTCTGCCTGTCACGCAGAAGGCCGAGGGTTCGAGTCCCTTCGCTCCCGCCATTTTCATTTCGTAACATTCAAGTTTTAATCTCTTCGGAGACTAAGATATTAAAAGCCGAGTTAACCCACTCGGCTTTTTTTTTGGACGCGAAAAATGCCACGAAGGCATTTTGCGCGGAACAACCCTGCACGACCGAGCAGGATGCGAGGGAGAGAGGGTTCCCTGCAATCTAGAAAATTTTCTTAAATTCATAAAAAACAACGCATGACCGACCACGACGGGAGCTTTCGGGTAACCAGCTCTGCAATCTCACTAACATTTTCGATAACACTAAATTTCAAGTAAGAAGTGCCAGTATGGCAATTTGATGCTGAACAACTCATGGCCGACCACGACGGGGTCTGCTTCGGCTCCTGCCTCTCGCAGACATACCGGTCATCCTGACCATAAGGTCAGGAGAACCAACTAAGCAATCTCACTAACATTTCCTGAATTATTGACTCTCTAAGCAGTATCTGCCGATGTATTTCTAAATATAGAAAATGACAAAAAAAGTAATGAAAGTTCGGTCCAGACATGAATATTCGAAATAAAGAAATATACCAATGTCCCTATTTCAAACCAGGCTAACCAAAGAATTGTACCTATAATTGAAATAAAAATTAGTAAATACGATAGAAGTGGGCCAAATCCATAATGAATAGATATAAGAGTTTTCTTAAAACTTACTGGCGTTTTGTTTTTATATATATTTTCAGGTATTGCTCTCAACCAAATAAAATAATGCATCGAAAGACCAAAAGTATACAAGCTTAACCCTCTCATCCAATTGATACTTTCATCAGACCAAGGAGCAAGTATCCACGCAAACTTTTGATAACCTGATTTTACAAAAAAATGTTCTTCATACAAATAGTAGTATGAATCAAAGACTCCATATAATACAAACAAATGAAATAAGATAAAAATGAGAAATGAGTAAATAGCGACTTTCAAGTTCTTCTTACTTCGAGAGAACTTGAACCAAAAAATAAATGCGATCCAATTATGACCAAACAAAGTAATTGATACAAAATTTAAAGGCTCATTCCAGGCCAGAAAAAGAATTGATATACCAATAAGAAAGCACGCTAAAAAACTCTTTATTTGTTTAAAAGATCCATAACAAATGAAAAGTATAAAAAAGTAAATTATAGATAAAGTTAAACCAATAAAACCATTTGGCAGAAGAATATCGCTATTAAAATACCTCACATAAAATCGTAAGCACATTTCTAGAAAAGTAATAGCAATTAGACCATATATGATATATCGCTGTATATTTGATGATTGGTTAGATGAATTATTTAAGCAAGAAGAATACTTGTAACTTGAAATTAAATGCCAATATCCATAAATTAATGGACCGAAGATAAGTAACATATCTGGTCTTAGAACCGATAAGGCCATACTAAAAAAGCTCAAAACGACATAACTAGAAAATATTCTCTTGTCTCTAGAGATATAAAGACTCTTCAATCCTTTTACTCTAAAAGCATATTTCAAAATAATTGCTCTCAAACGATCAATATGACCGACAAAGATCATTAGAAATCTAAAAAAGTTGAGATTATGGCGAAAAGTACTAGTTTCATATTTCATAAATAAATTATACAATATAAATATATTTTAAGGAGACAACAATAATGTATCAGTATGTTCTTATCATTGCACTTATTTTAAGTACTCAGGTAAATGGGAAGTGTATACCAACTCGAGATACCTCAAAAGAAATAGATGAGTTACAAATTAAACTCAGCAAAGATAAAAATAAGCCAAATATATCTTCTCAGAAATCATTACTTTTAAATTTACTCAAAGTTTCAACACCAAAAATAAGGTATCAATATAACATAAGATCTAATTCTAAAAATGATGATTACATTATAAGCCTTTCTACTGACGATCTTAGAAGAATAATAAAAAAAGCAATCTCTAAACAATCAAACTGGGAATCAGTTCTAAATAAACCTATAAATAAGGGATTTTTAACAGGTCGTAATGATTACCTTTCTGCCATAGGAGATAACTCTTATCTATTAGCGTGGTACTACATAAATATCCACAAGGTAGATCAAGCTCTTACTCATTTGATTAAGTTATTTAATGATGAATATAAGAAAGCGTTAAAAACGACTAGTACTCATAATGCACTTTGTGGTTCAACACCACAATTTTACTGGCTCAAAAATTACTATAAATTAATTCTTCTTTTTGAAAGTCCTGAAAATAGCAAAAATATCAAAAAGAAATACCGAGAATTTGAAATACATGTAAGTACACTTCCAAGATTTTATAGAATGACTTAAGCTACATTGGTTATAAAACTCTTATCCTATTCCCCAGACTGTCTATCGTAGTTTCTTAAAAATACACCCTGGGTCTTCATCATCCCAAGCTTTTCATAATATGGAATTAATTCTTCATCACAAAGAAGGTCCACCATATATAAGTTTGAAAGTTCTTCTTTGAGTTTAATAACTAGCTCTTTACCAATTCCTTTTCCTTGAAATTCAGGAATAACTTCAAGTAAAGGAATATAAGCTGATAAGACACCATCAGAAATACTATTAATAAAGCCGACTAGCTTTGCATCTTTGTGAGCTAAGACAACTTTATAGCTTCCTCTTAATAGTTTTTTAAAAACTTCTTGAGAAGGAGGATTTGGCCATCCAACAAAAAAGCCATCAAGTCTCAATTCATCTAAAATTTCTGCATCAAGCGTATACTGCATAAAACTATCCATAATTACATTTAAACAAATAAATTTTCTCTAAACACCTTAAACACTCTGTCTCCGTATCAAGATTCTAGGTAGTGTTTCTTTACACCTTCCTCTGAAAGCGTAGTAAAGGTGCCCTCATAGGAGGTAGCCATTTAAGCATTAAATCAGACGTGGACTCTATTGAATCAACTTCAATATAGATATACTGATACCCCTCTTTTTTAAGAAGTCTCATTTGATGACTATATAATGCCTGAACAAGAGATGCTTCAACATCTTTACTCAATCCAATAGCATATCCATGAAGGCCAGTAATATTTTCAAGATCTTCATCTAGCTCTTCTTCAATATTCAAATAGGCAAAAGAACATGCAATTATTTTATTACCGTTTAAGATGACACCACCATATTTAATATCGCCATCATTATAGTAATCAAATCGAATACCCTGATCTTTAGTTAACGGAAGATAAGGCTCATGATCTCTGTCATAACGAGAACAGTGAAATTCTTTGACCTTTCTCTTATTCTCTTCTTCGTTAAGACTATAGAATTCAGAAAGAGTCATAAAGTGATACGGGCAATCTATCAATGTTAATTCATCGATATTAAAAACTTTATTAAAACAACTTAGGTAATGTTCAAAGCCTAGACTTTTTGCAAATAGCTGCACTTCATTATCTGAACTCTCACACTTTAAATCGAGTGCATAATCACCAGACTGAGCTGGAAACTCTTGCATCAACTTATCAAAGATCTTAGCTCCAATCCCCTGTCTTCTTTTATCTGAGTGTACACAAATCTCAATATCAATAGTATTAGGATGTAAATCATTACGCACTTGCATGGCCACTGCCACAAGCACATCATTAGAATCAAAAGCAAGAACAGCACTTCTTTGGTCTAAAAAGTGAAGAGAAAATGTTTCTACATTTTGGTTATCGATAAATGATTTTATCTGATGTAAGTTTTGTAATTCATAGTTTTTAAAGTACATAGAATGAAGGTATCAACTTCATATGGAAATGTGAATCGACTTATCAACTCTAGCTGATGTGATTTATTTGAATTATCTTTTCTTTTTTAAGTAACGCAGTGTTTACGTAAAAGTCAGTTGGAGCCCTTGTTAGAACCTTGTTAAATTCTTTTCGAGTAAAAACAAAAAAACAGTACCCTAAAGTACTGTTTTTAAACTCTATCTAACTTTTTCTTGATTAATATGAAGCTGACATATTCGGTGTTGTTTCTTTTTGAGAGTATAGTTCATAAAAATAGCCTAGTGAATCTTCTACTTTACTATATTGGCCTCCAAATATAACTCTAGAAGCTCCATTACGACTAAGCTTGAAACTTACTTCCTCAGCTGAATAAGATATAGTGTTATTGAAGAAAGTACTATGAGACACTTTAATCTCTGTCTTATTTCTATGAATTTCTTTTAAAGAATCAATATAACTATTTTCTGATAAGAAACTAATCGGAAGAAGATACATACTTCTATGTGGAATATATTTAGATTTGTCGTACTCACGTACTGGTTTGTCTTCTAAATGAGCAATGTCTTTAATAATATCAATAGTACAGTTTGAAAGAGAAGTCGAAATACATTTATTACCTGCATGTAATGTTCTACCTCTGATTAGGCTTTCTAAAGTATTGCATAGGTTTGAAGTTTTAGATTTACAAAGCTGTGCAATCTTCTTGTGAGTTCTATTCTCGACATCTTTTTCCCATCCATTAACACCTTCAGACTTAGTTCTAAGTTCAGACATTTCTGAATGAATTTCATTAATCTCCTGGAAAAATTGTGCAATATCATTTTCTAGTGATTCATCTGCTGTGTAAGTATTCTTTCTTCTTTCGTATACAGTTTTGATTTTATTTTTTAGAAGAAGCTTAAGTTCTCCATTGAATGACATATTAATATGCTCAACAAGGTCTCGATAATCAGATTCGTTGTTTTCTTTTAAGACTTTAGATCGCTCTAATGACGTAGTTAATATGTTCGTTACTTTTTCTTCTACAAGCTTAACTTTTGCAGGGTTTACTAGTGAGTCAAATGTCAACACAGGAGTTGCTTGAGCTGAAATGCTTGGTAATGTTAAGAGTAGTGAAAAACCAATAATAATCTTGTTCATAGTGTGTCCTCGGCGTAAGTTAAAATGTGAATACAATCAATCTTATAGACTATTTTGATCGAGAAACAGACCTATTGAAGAATTTTTATGGAGTAAGGAAAAGTGTCTAAAAAGTATACATGAATTTGGTACGTCGATACATTTCGCATAAACAGCTACTTAACGAACGACTTCCGCCAATATTGACCATATTTTCGCATTTATCACTCTAGATCGATGAAAGAAGCTAAATATCTTGTGAAGAATACAGTTTTCAAATGCAAAAAGAAAAAAACCATCATTCAAAAGAATATAAGTCGTTTAAAATGCCAAAAGTATCGACGTACCGACAAAAGAGATTGCCTGTAGTTTTTACAAAATACTGAAATTATATTTATATAAGTTGCGACTCATATTTAGATTCCTTATAAGAACGTATGTATCTATTATTAGCTCTTGTATCTATTTTCATATCGCTTAAGGCTTTTCCTTATAACTTTGCTAATCAGTTTAAAGATCACCGTATGGTCACATGTCATAGTAAAGATTCTCAAGGTCAGATTCAGGTGTTTGACGTTGTTGAAAATATTTATACTGCTCAACAATACCTTCACTCCAAAGAATATAAAGTTACAACTACTACAGGTCACAGCAATGGCAACCTAAACAATGATCCATTGTATTTCCTATCTGATGATTTTTGGGGAGTACCAGGAAAAATTGTACAATCACAAAATTGCTTATTCTCAAATCCTGCTCTCGTAGATACTCATGTTAACACTATAAAAACAATAAGAATCGTAAAAGAGCATTTAGGGTTTAATAGCTTTGATAATAAAGGGGCGGAAGTAATTTCAGTGCTTTTAAAAAAAGGCTCATTTAATGATAATGCTAAGTGGTGGGATAAAGATAAAAATATAATTACATTCGGGCAGAGTTCAGATATTTCAGATCACACACACTTTTCTGCAAGTATTGGAATCGTTGCCCATGAATTTGCTCATGGCCTGTTAGCAAATACAATAGAACTTGCTTCCGATGGTGACCAAGGCTCACTCAATGAAGCATTTGCAGATATTATCGGGGTTTTTGTTTGCTTTAAAAATAATCCAAGTGCAGATTGCTATCAGTTAGGACATGAAGCACATATTGGTCAGGGTAATTGCTTACGTGATATTTCAAACCCAGAACAAAATGATCAAGCAAGTAACTTTGACGAATACAAGCCTAATGGCCCTAATGTTTATTATAATGCAGGCATAGTAACGAATGCTTTTTACCTCTTGTCTGAGGGAACAGCTGAATTTGAGGGTGTAGGATATGAAGTTGCAACTGAAGTTTTTTTCAATGCTTACATGAAATATCTTAATAAGAGTTCAACTATCAGGGATATAAAGTTGGCAACAGTTAAATATTTAAATGAAGATCAAGACTTAAATCATAAGCAAACACTTAAAACCCTTCTTTCTGTATGGAAGCATATTGGGCCATAAAAGAAGCAATCCCACTAACCTATTTTAATCGACTTCGCTTTACTTGCAGCACGTCTGCGTCTCGCACTTCTTTGTTGATTATTCGACTTACTCGTCTTATTGCCTTTAGACTTCGCACCACTTCTTGAAGATGTCTGCTTCTTCTTTTCTGGACGTCGATTATTTTGGGGTTGTGCAGGAGCTCCTGCGACACCATGAAATGGGTGGTCTTTATCTTGAGGAATTTGATACTTAATTGTTTTCTCAATATCTTTTAAAAGGTTCTTTTCTGTGTCATCACAAAATGAAATTGCAATCCCATCTCTTCCAGCTCTTGCTGTTCTCCCGATTCTGTGAACATAACTCTTTGGATCATCTGGAAGATTGTAATTAATAACGTGAGTGATGTGAGAAACATCAATTCCTCGAGCAGCAATATCAGTTGCAACAAGAACTCTAATGTCACCTTTTTTAAATCCACCGAGTGCCTTCTCACGTGCACTTTGCGATTTGTTCCCATGAATGGCCGCGGCCGTAATTCCCACTTGTTCAAGATGTTTTACGACACGATTTGCTCCATGCTTTGTTTTTGTAAAAACAAGCACGTGCTCAATTGTTTGATCTTCTAAAATACTTTTTAAAAGTTTTGGCTTATTTGTTTTATGAACGAAATTGATTTTTTGATCAATTCTTTCGACTGTTGTTGACTCTGGAGTAACCTCTACTTTCTTAGGCTTCACAAGAAGCTTCTTTGATAGGTTCACAATATCTTGAGGCATTGTTGCTGAAAATAATAGAGTCTGTCTCTTCTTTGGAAGCTTGGCAATGATCTTATTTACATCGCGAATAAAGCCCATATCAAGCATACGGTCGGCTTCATCAAGAACAAAGGTTTCAAGTTGAGTAAATTTGATATGATCATCACCCATGAGATCTAAAAAGCGACCTGGAGTTGCAATAATGACATCCATTCCCTTCTTTAACTGTTGTATCTGAGGTCTTGGTTTAACTCCACCAAATATAACCGTACTTTTTATGCCTAGGCCTTTTCCGTACTCCTCGATATTTTCATGAATCTGTGATGCTAATTCTCTCGTAGGAGTAAGAATTAATGTTCTCATATGCCTTGGCTTAGTTTTTACTTTATTAGAGCCTAGGTTATTCAAAATAGGCAATGAGAATGCCGCTGTTTTACCTGTACCAGTCTGGGCAATACCTAAGATATCTCCACCATTTAGTAAGTGAGGGATTGAGCTCGCCTGAATTGGAGTTGGTTTTGAATATCCTTTCAGCTTAAGACTTGAAAGAATTTCTGGTAATAGATTAAGAGAATCAAATGAATTGATTGATGACATAGTAAATATCCCTGCTTTTAGCGTTAGTGCCAGTGCTTAATCCAAATACTAGCAGTGGCGAATATTTAAAATGTATCTAGATCAATCCCTTTGATCTCTTTATTTCTGGTAGAAGTCAATCTTTAATAAGCATATTGTAATGTATATTATCTAATCCCCTGCTTAGATGAGCATTAGAAAGAAATATAACCTTCTCCACTTCTGGCAAACTCAACTTCACTACCACTTTCTTCCAAATAAAAAGAATATTCTGAACCTTTGCTCGTATCAAGGCCTTCTAAGATAACCTCAAAAGAATTAGTGCCATTATATGTTTTTGGAAGTAATTGTAGCTCATCACCCGACCCATCAGTTACAACAAGTGAACAAGATGCTGGGTTAAGAGCGCCATTATCAAGGTCATTACTACACCATCCATTAAGATCTCTTAATTTAGGGTTAGAAGATATATCGTCCCCTACACTTGTTCTAGCAATCATTGTTGCCACATCGAAAGAAGTATTTTGACATACTTGAGAGCACTTAATGTCACCAGAATAAGTAACAACTTTACTCTCTTTGCAAATACAAAAGTCTTCAACAATTATTGAGTTATTTGGTCTAATCGAAGGTATTTGAGCAAAAGACTGTAGAGAGATTATAGATAATAAT
Source organism: Halobacteriovorax sp. GFR8 (assembly GCF_050955245.1). Taxonomy (NCBI): domain Bacteria; kingdom Pseudomonadati; phylum Bdellovibrionota; class Bacteriovoracia; order Bacteriovoracales; family Halobacteriovoraceae; genus Halobacteriovorax; species Halobacteriovorax sp. GFR8. The sequence continues at coordinate 2,522,044 of NZ_JBPBLR010000002.1, forward strand.
ATTAGTTCTTTCATGAAAACTCCGTTTAAAGATTATAAGTTACAATTTTAACAAATTTAGTATCATATACTAGAGATAAATTAATGCCGTTTAATAGATAAGTTAACGAGAGAGACCTATGAAGATAATTGTTTTTAGTACCCACAATTTTGAAAAAGAATATTTATTAAACCAAGCGAGTGGGCACAATATGACATTCATCAAAGAGCAGCTTAATCCAGAAACTGCCCCACTTGCCAAAGGTCATGATGTCGTTTGTGTTTTTACAAATGATAAAGTGAATAAAGAGGTACTAGATCAGCTAAGTGACTTTGGTATTAAATTGATCACTCTACGATGTGCGGGTTTTAATAATGTCGATCTTGACTATGCTAAGTCTAAGTCCATCCCTGTAACAAGAGTGCCAGAATACTCTCCTCAGGCCATTGCTGAGCATACGATGGCAATGATTCTAACTTTAAATAGAAAAACTCATAAGGCGTATAATCGCGTTAGAGAAAGTAATTTTAACCTCGATGGCCTTGTCGGCTTTGACCTCTATAAGAAAACGATTGGAGTCATTGGTACGGGAAAGATTGGAAAGGCCTTTTGTAAGATAGCCCTTGGTTTTGGATGTCGAGTTCTAGCATTTGATCTATCAAAAGACTCTGAGTTAGAGAAGCTGGGTGTTGAGTATGTTGGGTTTGATGAGATTTTAAAAGAATCGAAGATCATCTCTCTTCATATTCCTCTTAATAAAAACTCATACCATCTCATAAATGAAGTAAATATTTCGAAGATGCAAGATAGTGTCGTCTTCATCAATACAAGTCGTGGTGGACTCGTCGACACAAAGGCCCTTATAAAAGGCTTAAAAGAGAAGAAGATTTTAGCTGCCGGTCTAGATGTATATGAAGAAGAGGAAAACCTATTCTTTGATGACCATTCTCAGGATGTACTCCAAGACGATGATCTTGCAAGACTAATGACTTTCCCAAATGTTCTAATTACTTCTCATCAGGCTTTCTTAACTCATGAGGCATTAAGTAATATTGCGCAAACTACATTTGAAAGTATTAATTCGATTGAGAGTCAGAATTTTAAATATCTTGTTTGATATTATTTTCTGATATCGGCCAAAAAGCGGTCCCATCTAAATGAGATGGGATCAACTGCGTGCTTCATGACATAATCATAAGACATATAGCCATAGCCTTCATCTCCCCACTCACTTGACCAACTATTTTTAAATTGAAAGATTCTCTTTTCTTTATCAAAACCAGTAAAGTGAATTGCATGGCCATAGCAGGCCACTTCACCAGACTCGCATTTTGCAAAAGTTTCATCAGGAAGTGTAACATGGGCACTTTCCCAAAGTGGAGAATAAACGAGGACTGTTGCAACAAGGCCATTACCGCTTCTAATTTCATCTTCGTATAAATCTGTTTTAGATTTCCAAGAACTCCATAAATTTGTAACCATTTTTACTTCTAACCCATCCATCTTTACTCTCTTAAGTGAGCTAGTATCGACCGGAGCATGAGAGAAGCAATAAGATGGCGCACTTTCATCGAATGGATCGTATTGTGAGCAAGGGCCATTATTTTCAAAATAACTCATTTGGTAAGGAAGCTGGGCCTCCTCGATAAAGAAGTACTGATTGCTAAAGTTACGTGCAATTTCGTAAGTATATCCATGCTCAGCATTTGAATATTCACCAAAATGCTCTTTCCCATAGTAAATTTGAAATTGCTCTGAAATATCAAATTCCATATCAAATCTCTTCTTAATAGCACCCTCAAGCATGGCCGTTACCGCAAAGTATGCACATGTATTTCTGTCTTTTTGGTTCTTCACTGGAGTTTGATATTGTCTAATCGACACCATTTCAGCGTTAACACCAAGAGATAATAATAGGCTTAAGATTATGATTTTCATGAATTTCCCTTCTTTATTCTCGCTGAATTTAATAGAAAGGAATAGCTTCTTCAAATGACTTCTAAGGAATCAGTTACTTTTACAATATTGTTGAACTGTAAAGACTTGAAAATATGTACAAATAAGAGAGCCTCCACTTAAGGAGGCTTAGAAATTATTTAATAATGATAGTTCCTAAATAGTTAAACATGATACGCTCCTAAATTTATCCATCTTAATCGATGATGAATAAATGATAGCTCATACAAAGGAAACGCTAAACAACTGAATTCAAAGTACCAAAATGTGGAACTAATCCAAGTTGTTAGTTTTTTAAAAATTAGAAAGCATTTGATCCAAGTGCACACCTTGTAAGACTCCACTTTGTGAATGTGCAAGTTTCGCCTCTTTAAAAATCAGAGTGGTCGGGATTCCACGAATGCCATACTTTACAGAGATCATTGGATTCTTTTCTGTATCAATTTTATAAAACTCAGCTGTCTGCCAATTCTTTTGTGCAAATTCAGTAAAGATAGGTCCATACATTTTACAAGGGCCACACCAGTCAGCATATGCGTCGACAAAAACAGGAAGCTCTGAATGCTGAATAATTTTTTCAAGCTTATCAAAGGTAATACTTTGAACCTTTGCACTTGTATCCAAATCTTTAGAGCACTTTCCACATACAGCACCACTTGCCGACAGTTTCGCTGTATCAATTCGATTTATTGCACCACATGAGTCACAGATAATAATTTTTTTCATTTAATTCTCCTCACTTAAATATATCAAAAAGCACATTGAAAATATTTGATGAAGATCAATTATTTACAACTAACAATGGCCGGTGCCTTTTGAATTAATTCATTATTTGTCATGGCCTCAACCATAAAGAGTGCAAAATCAATACGGCGTGTACGATTCTTTGCAAGATCAGGATCACCAACATGTTCTCTCCAAATAGGTAGTCCTTCACTCTCCCCTTCCTCAAGGTCACTGGCCCTGACGACTGTCCACTTCTTATCGCTTGCAAATATTTTTGCACAGGCCCTTTCTTGATCACTAATATCCACAAGTCTAAATAGTTTTGCGATGAAGGCGATTACAGGCACGAGAAATTTAATTTGCCAACTATACTTATCTTTTCCATCTTTTGAAATATGCCATCCGCAAGAGAAAATGAGTCTGGCCTCTTTACGGGCAAAATCCAAAACCGCTTGCGCTGTTCCAGATGCGTAATTTTTTACTCCCCAAGGGACAAGAACTGTTAAGACCGCATCACAATCTTCAACGGCTTTTTTAATGATCTCTCTATCATCTGTCTGACCAGGAAAAATTGTAACCTTATTGCTAAAGGCGTCTAGCTTTGAAACACTTTGACTTCGGCATACAGCATTGACTTCATAACCTCGCTCTAAACAATGCCTAAGCATATACTGGCCTAGTTTTCCAGATGCTCCAATAATACAAACTTTCATTAAAACTCCATTTTATTAGTGAAAAATAATATATAAACAAGCGACAATAGAAAGTAAGCACTCTGTTAGACTTAAGTCCTTTATGCGTCCAGCTACAATATATAAAATAGTATGAACAAATAATCCCCACATGATTCCCGTTGTAATTGAGAAGCTCAGTGGAATAAGAACAATACATAAGAATGCAGGAATCATTTCTTCAAATTTATCAAAATTTATAGATGAGATATTCTTAAACATGAGAATCCCAACAAAAATAAGAACTGGTGCCGTCGCATAGCTTGGAATTGACTCGGCAAATGGAGCAAGAAAGAGAAAAGGAAGAAAACAGATTGCTGTAATAATTGATGTTAATCCTGTGCGGCCACCAACACTAACTCCGGCCGAACTTTCAACAAAAGTTGTCGTCGTTGATGTTCCAAAGAATGCAGAAAAGAGAGTCGCAAGTGCATCTACAGTTAGGGCCTGTTTCATATTCTTTATTTCACCCTTTTCATTTTTAAGATTAGCTGTTTCAGCAACTCCAATAAAAGTCGATAAAGAATCAAAAAGATCAGTCATCATAAGAGTCAAAATACTTGGAATATAGGCAATCTTTAAGGCGCCTATGATATCCGCTTGCATAAAGTAGCTAAAATCAGGATTTGCAAAGAAACTTTTAGGAAGAGTTGATTTGCCAAAGAGTGCTCCTAGTGTCCAAGTAAAAAGTATGCCTATCAAAAGACTTCCCGGAATATTCTTTTTAAATAATGCAATAATAAGAACAAAACCAAGTACTACGGCAGTCCCCTCACTTGAGAGAGGTGCAGTTTGAACAAGAGTCACTGGATGATCAATAATGATACCAGTATTCTTAAGCCCAATAAATGCAAGGAAGATTCCAATTCCTACGGCCATGGCCATTCTTAAGTTCTTTGGAATCGATTTTACAAGCTTTTCTCTAAATGGCGTCACTGACAAGATAACAAAGACTACACCTGACCAAAAAACTAAGCCTAAGGCTTGCTGCCAAGGTATTTTCTGATCGAGGATTAAAGTATAAGTAAAGAAGGCATTAAGTCCCATCCCTGGAGCGAGGGCAAAAGGAAGCTTTGCAATGAGCCCCATAAGAAGAGTTGCAACAAAGCTTGCCAAGATGGTTCCTGTCATAACCGCAGAAAAAGACATTCCTGTGCCATCTGAAGATAAGATGAGTGGATTGACAAAAATAATATAACTCATCGTTAAGAAGGTTGTTATTCCTGCTATGACTTCCGTGCGAATACTATTTTCTTTCATATATGTATTCTATCATTTAAGTTTAGGACAAAAAAACTTAAATATATTTACACATACGATAATTAATAAAATCTACACCACGTAGAGTCACTACTTGCTTATTCATGATCTCAAAACCCATTTTCAAAAAGAAAGGTTTTGCAGTAATACTGGCTTCAAGAAAGAGCTTTTGAATAGCATAAGATTTAGCACATTTTTCAATTTCAAGATAAAGCTTCTCACCTACTCCTTGTCCTATATGATCTGAAGAGATGTAGAAGCGGTCGATATGACCATTTAATTCAATATCACTAAAGCCTGCAATCACTTGATCGACTTCGATAATAAAGACTTCTCGGCTAGAGAAAGAGTCGCGCCACTCATTGAGGTCACGATCGTTGGGGGCCCAAGCATTTACTTGAGTCGAATTATAGTCATTTATATTAACAGTATGGATAGTCTTGTTAAATAGATTAAGTAATTCGAGACTATCATCTTCTCTATATTTTCTGATACTAATACTCATGGGCCTTCCTATTTTCGATTAAAATACCACAAACAATAATGAAGGCGCCGAGCAAGAATGATGTCCATTGAATCTTTGCTCCCCAGAAAATGACGTTAACTAGAATAGCTGCAGGTATAACTGCATTATTCATAACAGCAAGCTCCCCATAAGAAACTAATTTAGCTCCAGTGTTCCAAAGGTAGTAGCACACACCAGAGGCAACGAAGCCAAGCCACAGTAAAACTCCCCATTGCAAAGTTGAAATTTGAGAAAGATCAACAGTTGGCCTTGAGATTAAAACGAAAGAAATTGGAATAAGAGCACCTAAGAAGAAGAGTGCAAAATTCTGCATTTGATTTTGATCTGAAGCTATCTTTCGATAAAGTACCTGCCCAACTCCAAAAGAAATATTTGCTCCCTGAACCAGCAAGAAACCAATTATATAGTCATTAGAAATATGACTCCATTTCATAATGGCAGCACCAATGACAACTAAGAAAACACTAATGAGTTGTCTTAAGACAAATCGTCTTTCAATGATATTTCCGATGATTGAAATAATTAGTGGTGTCGTCACTGTAAAGAGGGCCACTTCAGAGACAGATAAGAACTTGAACGAGTTATAATAAAATAAGTACATCACACCAATCTGGAGTGTTCCAATAAGCATCTTTTTGAGAGATTCCACTTTGAAGAAGTTTTTAAAATTTAAAAATGGAATAAAGACTATGAATGCAAATAAGAGTCTAAGAAAGATGGCAAGATAAGTGTCCATCTTACCAGCGATATACTGACCTATTAAACTAAATGAGAACGCCCACAAGACGGTGACAAGTATTAACCTCTTCATTCAGTAATACTAGCTTTTAACTAATCGCTTGAAAAGTTCCAGTGAAGAAATAATCGAGTTGCCATTTTTGTGAACTGATTGCCTGTTTACTAGTAGGATAATCCCATTTAGGATAAATGCGAAAGCCACGCTTTCCCTCTTTACCTGCACAAGAAAGTATCCCTTTTTTAACTAGGGCATCTTTTGGAAATAAGAAGTACCCCTGTTCACTTTCAGTATCACAAATAATGACGACATAATCGAGGGAGTCCTTCGAGTGATATGGGATGGTTTTTCCACCAGAGTCTCTTTTCCACAAAGTAACAAATTGTCCGACTTTCTTAGGAGTGACTTTAGAACAACGTTGAATATAGTGCTTGCCTTCATAAGTATATGAACAACCATTATATTCCTGCGCTTCTTCATGAATAATATATGAATCAATTTTTTTACTTATCTTTTTTATGTCAGTCTCTCCGATAAGAATTCTTCCAATACTTCTAACTTCTTTGAACTAGAAGGTTTTCTTGAAGTTAGAAAGAATAAGCTGTGTGATGGAAGCTCCCAACTCTTAAATAGCTCAATCAATTCACCACTTTGAATTTGTTCATCAACTAAGTAGCGAGGAACATTTAAAATTCCAACACCTAGCTCACAGGCCTTTATGAGTGACATCAAATTATTCGATTTATATGAGCCTTGTACTTGAATATGACTGATTTTCTGTCCTTTCTTAAAGCTCCAAATAAAGGGACTATCTCCTCTTAGGTATAACAAACAATTATGCTTACTAAGAGATTCAAGATTCGTTGGCCTTTTAAAATGATCAATATAATTAGGTGAAGCACAGATAACACGGTCAATCTGAGTGACTCTTTTCATATATAAAGAGGAGTCCTTTAATTGAAAGGCGGTTCTAATACTTAAGTCGATATTATGCTCTACTGGATCAAGTACACGATCCGTTAAGATGAGATCAATCTCAACATAAGGGTAATGCAGTTGAAACTCAGCAAATATTGGGGCCAAGAAGCTCTGACCAATTGTTGTCGGAGCAGTAATACGGATTACTCCCTTTACCGAATCAACAACTCCATGGAGCTGTTCTTCTAAGTGATTTAATTCCTCTAGCAGATTTTTGGACTTCTCTAGTGTTATTAGCCCCTCTTCAGTAAGAACAAAAGATCGAGTCGTTCTTTTAAAAAGTACAACTCCAAGATAATTCTCTAACTTCTGAATCTCTTTAGTTATATTTGAAGCAGATGTTCCTAAAATCTTCGAAGCTTTTGCAAATGTCCCCTCTCGCGCAACAACAATTGCAACTTGTAGCGCATATAAACGGTCAAATGTTGTTTTTTCAATTATTTCCATATTGGAAATAAATTATTTCAAATCAGCCGCATTGTTTCAACTACAAAGTTGATTTAAATTTAACATGTAGAAGATCAAGGGGGGCGTAATGAAAAAGGTAAAAGTAGTAATCATAGGAGCAGGCTTTGCAGGAATTGCTTTGGCCAAGGGGCTTGCCAATAAAGATTCATTTGAAGTCATTATCCTAGACAAGAAGAATCACCATCTATTTCACCCTCTGCTCTATCAAGTTGCCTCGGCTTCTCTCTCGCCAGGTGATATTTCAATGCCAATACGTGAAATTTTATCACATGCAAAAAATATCAAAGTGCATATGCAAGAAGTTGTTTCCATCGATAAAGATATTAACGTAGTAAAATGTAAAAGTGGCGATGAGTATCAGTATGACTACCTTGCTGTAGCAACAGGATCAAGACCTTTCTACTTTGGTAATGAGAATTGGGAGAAGAATGCACCAGGATTAAAGACACTAACTGATGCTCTTAATATTCGAGACCGTGTCCTTGATTCATTTGAAAAAGAAGAGATAAAGCTTAATGAGAAAGAAAAGAAGCTAAATATTGTTATCATCGGTGGAGGCCCTACAGGAGTAGAATTAGCTGGTGCTTTTGCTGAGGTCGCATATAAAACACTTGTAAACGAATACCATGACTTCGATCCCAAGCTAACTAAAATCTATCTCATTGAAGGGGGGCAGCAGATTCTTTCTAGCTATACTCACCCGACTTCCGAAAAGGCAAGAAAGTACCTAGAAGATCTTGGAGTAAAGATTTTAATAGATGAGGTTGTAGAGGATATTGGTGACGACTATGTGCAAACTAAGAATCAAAGAATTGAATCGAAAAATATCATATGGGCAGCAGGTAATCGTGCAACAAAATTAATCTCTAAGCTTGGTGTCGAACAAGATCGAATGGGACGGGCCGTCGTTGAAAAAGATCTAAGCCTAAAAGGTTATCCTAATATTTTTATTTTAGGAGATGCTGCAAGTTTTAAGTCTCAAGATGGTAGCCCACTTCCCTCTCTTGCCCCAGTCGCTGCTCAACAAGGAAAGCATCTGGCCCAGCAATTATTAAAGGATAGGCGCTTTGCCTTCAATTACCTAGACAAGGGATCGATGGCAACTGTGGGCAAATATAAGGCGGTGCTAGAGTGGAAAGGAATAAAATTAGCGGGACCAATTGCTTGGCTTGCTTGGAGCCTTGTTCATATATTCTTCTTAATCAACTTTAGAAATAAGGTCATGGTCTTTATGCAATGGGCGTGGTCACTTATTTCTAACAAAAGAAGAATACGAATTATAAAGTAGCGACAAAGCGGCCCTTAAAACTTGCTCTTATGCTGTCTCCTACCATGATTTTCGAGTGAACATTTAAGCGGCCAATCTTTCGGCGCTTAAGTGATCGAATGAAGCTAGCAACTGAAGCTTTATCAATTTCTGCCACAGCTTCAAAGTCTGAATCAACTGGCATAAGATAGTCGATTTCACTATTTTGAATAACGAGGGACTTAAAATCAATATCGTGAATTTTCATCGTATGATGAGTTAGAAGATAACAAGACAGAATCGCAAGTGTGTTGATACTTCCACCAAATGCTGTTCCTTCATAGTTTATATTCTTATTTAAAGGAGCTTTTAGTACGATTTTCTGATCTTCTACAGTCTTAATCTCAAGGTTCATTTCTGAGACGACAGGAATCGACTCTAGTAGATCACGCTTGTATTGTTCGGAAATCTCTTTCATTTCAACTACCTCCACTCTCCATATTATAGCATAAACACCTAATATCACTTCTGTCCAATATTAGAACAGGCCCTCTTTTTTTCACTTTTTTACTTCTGACTTAGGTAATTAGTTAAGATATTCAAAATAATTTAAGAGGACGACATATGAAGAAATTGATAATGCCACTAACAATCCTACTATCTTTCTCAGCTCTTGCTAATTCGCAAGCCGACTCGCAGGCCCTCAAGGATATGCGATTTAACATCAAACCAAATATGATGCTGGCACAAGAAGATTCTTATTCAAGAATGGCCAAAGAGTATGTTGCACTTTCTGAAAAGTACAAAGATATCGTAATTGGAGATAGTGAGGAGTCAACTCGAGCTGCCTCAATCTTCTTTGAAAAATATATTAAGAATAGCGAAGAAAGACCACAGGACTTTAAAGTCTTAGGATTAAGTCGCAAGTCGGCCCTTTTCTTATCTAACTCTAGATCAGACTATTTCATCGAAAATGATGACCCTTGTAGTGCCCTTCACAATCAAGGTGATATTTCAAATAAATGGTGCCATGCCGGCTTCTCTAAGGTTGCCTATGCAGTGGCCAAAGAAAATGGCCTAGGAGAATTTCTTTCGCAAGGTGCAGGTCTACTTGTTTTTGTTATCAAAGAGTTTGGTGATAAGAATTATGACTTCTCAGATATTAACACTGCTCCAATTGGCGGAAAGATTGGACAAAACACAGAAGTTTACACGACTTTCATGTTAGATGGTGCAACTTACTTTGAGTTCCTTACGAGATTCTAGAGAATCAAGGATATTTACTTATATCCTTTCTTAGAGAGAATTTTATTTAATGAGTTTGCGAAATTTGCTTTATCCTTGACTCCAAACGAGTCAGGGCCGCCAGTGATAACACCACCATCTCTAAGCTCTTTCATAAAGTCACGCATAGACAAACGCTCACCTATATTTTCTTCGTCATATAGCTCACCTCTAGGATTAATAGCAAGTACTCCATTCTTAACGACTTCTGCTGCCAGAGGAATATCAGCAGTAATAACGAGATCCTCATCTTTGGCGTTTTCAGCAATGTACATGTCAGCGACATCGGCACCACTTTCAACTTTAACAAAGGAAATTAATTCGTGAAGAGGAATATTCATATAAGAGTTGGCCACTAAAACTAATGGAATTTGCAGACGAATCGCTGTCTTGAAAAGAACTTCTTTTACGGCCTTTGGACAGGCATCAGCATCGACCCAAATCTTCATTTCTTTACTCATTAAAGAAATCCCAACTTAAATCTTCTCTTCTTAATTTTTCCTTTTCGAAGACTGTGAACAACATGCTTAATTAGATCAGCTTTTACAGCAACATAGCTCATATTCTTTGTTACTGAAATATCACCAATATCTTGAGAATCAATACCAGACTCACCAACAATTGCTCCCACAAAATCGCCTGGCCTTAATTTATCTCTTTTTCCTGCATGAATATAGATAGTCGCCATCTCTGGCCTAATATTATATTCACCAGCATCATCAAAGGCATCAGGTTTAATAACTTCATAGTTTCGTGCCTGATACTCTTTTATACTTTCTAAGCTGTCTGCTTCTTGTTCGACAAAGAAGCTTACGGCCCTTCCTTCATTACCAGCTCGTCCTGTACGACCAATACGGTGAACATAGACTTCAGGATCATTTGATAAGTCAAAGTTAACAACGAGATCTAGATCTTTAATATCAATTCCTCTGGCCGCAACATCTGTTGCCACGACACCAGAAAGACTCTTATTTGAGAACATTGTAAGAACAGCAGTCCTTTCATTTTGATCAAGATCACCATGAATAGATTCCACGGCCACACCAGATTTATGAAGCTCATCAGCAACGACGTCTGTGATTTTCTTTGTTTTACAAAAGATAATGAAACGCTTGGCCTGATACTTACCTAAGACTTTAAGAAGCATCGCCATCTTATCTTTATGAGAATCTAGCTTAATGAATTCTTCTTTTATATTTGTTTCTTCGTGAGCGACATCAACGCTTAGCCTAACGGCATCGTTTTGAAGTCTTTTACTAAGCTCTTCAATATCATCAGGAAATGTAGCGGAAAAAAGCAGGGTCTGTCTTTGTTTTGGCACAAATGCTGAAATACGAGAAATATCTTCATAAAATCCCATATCAAGCATTCGGTCTGCTTCATCAAGAACATAGTTTTTAACAAAATCAAGAATAAGAACTTTTCTTTTTAAAAGCTTCAGTACCCTTCCAGGAGTTCCAACAATAATATGGGCCCCATGAGAGAGGGACTTTTCTTGGTGGTACTCAGATCTTCCACCAGTGATGGTTAATACTTTCATATTAGCAATTGAGCGAGCAAGTTTTCTCAACTCCATCGCCACCTGCTCTGCAAGCTCACGAGTTGGGCATAGGATCAGACACTGAGGTCTCGTTTGTTTGATATCAATAGAATTTAGTACGCCTAGTCCAAAGGCCACAGTTTTGCCACTTCCAGTTTTGGCCTGAGCGATAATATCTTTCCCCTCGAGAATAATGGGTAAAGACTTTTCCTGAATAGGTGTCATCGTCTCAAATTTCAAATCATTAAGGTTATTTTTTAATCTCTTATCTATTTTTAAATTAGTGAAGCTATTGCTCATATGCTTATTATCTCTTTTTTACGTTTTACTAACTCATTAGTCTCTTTTTATGCGCTTCCCGTCAACCAAAAGAATTTAAGCAAAGCACCTTAAGAAAACTTACTAACAATATCGAAAAGATAATGACACTCTTCTTTTGTAAAGTTAACACTGAATGCATCGACTATAGTCTCATAGAGCCCATCTGCTGAGTTAATTTCAATATTTTTACGATCATTTTCACTAATTTCAGAATATAACAAATTGCTAATAAATCTTGTTCCACTTTCAGTTTGTTGAGAGAGAACAAGAGATGTCGTAAATTTTGAATCATCATGTGTATTGGTATAGTAATTTGCCACTTTAAAGTCAGCATCATTATAATTAGCAAGGTTGAATTGATAGAGAGAAAAGAAACCATCTTTCTTTTCAATCTCTAATTGATAATCAATCTCATTTATTTTTGTAACTCGATACACTCGATTATTAAAGCTCTCAACCTCTTCTCCACTCAAAGGTATAGCTGCGCCAGGAGTATAAGGGCCAAAGCCAACATCGACTAGATATTGCTTATTATCAATCGTAATGACTGTAGCCTGATGAGATCTAGGCTTATCATCTGATGTATCTCCATAGACGACTCGACCGAGAACTCTCCTAACCTTGTTTCCACCTTCTTTTAATTGTGTATAGAAGTATTGATTATTTTCAAAGCAATAGCCTCCACGTTTTCTTACAATTAACTTATCGTGAAGACTTTCAGTATCGAGTTTTAAAATGGCCCTATTACTAATTAATATATCAATATTGTTGAAAGTATTTTCAACTAAGAATTTTTTGATTTCATTATTTAATTGATTCATTGATTGCACTCCAATTGATTAAATAGACTCCAGTAAATAAGAAGGCCACGCCAAGAACTTTATAGCGATTTATTTCAATCACAGGTAGCTCAAAAAAACCGAAATGAGAGACAATCATTCCCGTAATAATTTGTCCCGTGATTATACCACTTAGTACTTTTGAGACCCCTAATATTGGCATAAGCCAATAAACTAAAGTTAGGCCGATAATACTTAAGATACTTCCAGTAATCCAAAGGTATAAAGGAATCCCTTTTAAAACCTGTATGCTTGGTGCCTTAAGTCGTGTGCTTAAGAATATCACGATCATGAAGACGGCACTAAAGAAATAAAGTACAAAAGAGGAAAAGAAAGGGTTCTGTGTATACTTAGAAAGTTGACCATTTAGACTACTTTGTAAAAGTATAAGGCCCCCAGATAAAATAGATAGTAGAACTAAAGCAAAGTTTGTCATGTCCTTACTATATAGAAATTTCGGAGCGACTTCCTTTACATATGTTGAAAAGAATCAATTAATAGACTTTCTTATTCGGCTCAATTGAGTTGGCGTAATTCCAAGCTTCGATGCTAAGTGATAAAGAGGAACTCGTTTTGCTAGGCCAGGGTTTTCTTCAATAAACGAGAGGTAGCGCTCTTTAGCCTCCCCATCTAGAAGAGAGATTTCAACAGGCTCTTTCTCTTTTACCCAATGCCTTTCAAGATACTTGATATGGTACCACTTTAAGTCTTCATATTTATCTAGTAGCTGGCGATATTTGGCATGATCAATTTCTACTAGAATTGAATCCTCTAGTGTTTCGATACAGATCTCTGAAGGGCTCTTATCAAGTGAGGCCACTACTGCAGCTGGAAACCTTCCTTCATCAAAGAAATTCTTATTAACTTCCTTGGCGGCTTCATCCTGGCCCATCGAGTAGGCCCTAACAAGACCTTTATAAACAAAGTAGAACTTAGAAGGAATATCGCCAAAGTCGACTAAAACAGTCCCCTTTCTAAATGACTTTACTCTAAAGGCTTCTTGTAGTTCATCCCAACAGTCACTTGATAGTTCGTGGTATGAATTCATGACTTCATTTAAAAAACTTATGGCTTCCATAGCAAAGATTTTAATGATGAAACTAAGCTCAGACAATAGCCTTGTTAGAGCTTAATAATTTTTACTTAGAGTTTTTTTATAATATAAATCAGGGATTTTTATCAAAAAACTTCTAACTAACAGTTATTAAAGGGGGTAAACAATTTCAATAAAAACTATCTATAAAGAAAATGCCAATATTTTCTATAAAGTTATTTAGAAAACACTCGATAACTCAGTTAACAATATTATTTTAGGCTAATAAAAAAGGATAGTTAATGAGCATTAGTAAATTTTCCCTAAATAAAAAATTGGTTCTCGGGTTCTTATTGGCGGGCCTACTACCTTCATTAACAATAACATTCGTCGTTCTTAACAATGTCGACAAGACACTACATAAGAATGCTGAGAATATGCTAATTTCGATACGTGAAGGGCGAAGCTTTCAACTCGAAGAATTATATAAGACAATGGGCGGCCAAGTCTCGGCCCTGGCCCAGAATATTTCAACAATTGATGCTGCGAGAAAGTTCAAAAAATCTTTCCAGACATATGAAATAGAAACGAGAACAGATTTTAATGCTGCAAAATCAGCACTCACATCTTTCTATGCCAATGATTTTGGCGGCCAATATAATAAAACAAATATAGGGAAAGAATTTGATAGAACAAGTGAGATTATTAGTGAGTTAAGTAAGAATGAATTACTTCTTCAGAACGCCTTTATTAGCTCTAATAACAATCCTCTTGGATCAAAAGATGCGCTAGTTTCACTTAAAGATGGATCAAATTACTCTAAGACACATGAAAGGTATCATGATGCATTTCGTACGTACTTAAATAAGTTTGGTTATTATGATATTTTTCTAATTGATGCGCAAAACGCCGAAGTTATTTACTCTGTCTACAAAGAAGCTGACTTTGCGACAAACCTTAAAACTGGTCCTTATGCAAGCTCAGGCCTAGCTCAAGCATATAACTTAGCACTTAATGCAAAATCTAAAGATGCAATCTTCTTTACTGATATTCAAAAATACTACCCAAGTTATGAAGCACCTGCTCAGTTTATCTCAGCACCAATCTATGAGAATGATCAATTAAGTGCTGTGCTAGTTTTCCAAGTACCTGTTGCTAAGATCAATCAGATCTTAACAAGTGGGGAAAAGTGGAAAGAACAAGGTCAAGGGGACTCAGGAGAAACTTATATTATCGGTAAAGATAAAGTGATGAGAAGTGTCTCGAGAGCACTTGTTGAAGACGAATCTAACTTCTTTAAGACAATGCATAAAGTAGGACTAAGCGAAAGTGCTATCAATTATATGAAGTCGAAGAAAACATCTGCCCTTGCTGCTAAGATTGATACTCTTGGAGCAGATCATGTTGTAGGCGGAAAAACTGGAGCTGAAATCTTTGAAGATTATCGTGATGTAAATGTTATTAGTGCATTTAAGCCACTAAATATTGCAGGACTTGATTGGTATATCCTAAGTGAAATGGATGAAGATGAAGCACTGGCATCACTTTATACAGTAAGAAAAGTAATCATGACTTTAATTACAATTTCAGGGATTGCAATTTTACTTCTTGCCCTAACATTTTCAAAAGCGATCTCTAATAGCCTTGTGAAACTTGCAGAGGGACTTAAGCTTGGAGCACATAATGTTCTAAATTCAGCAAACGCTCTTGCACAGAGTTCATCTGATCTCTCTTCTGCAACAGAACAGCAAGCAGCCAGTCTACAAGAGACCTCTGCTTCAATTACTGAAATTTCAGCGATGGTCGATAGAAACTCAGAAAATGCTAGTACAACTTCTGAGCTTTCGGAGAAGAGTCAAGCTAAAGCACAACAAGGTAAAGAGTATGTTAGCAGTGTAAAGCATAAGATTGAAGATATTCACAAAAATAATGAAGTCCTAATTCAAAGTGTAGAAGAAAACAATGTTGAGATTCAAAATATTACAAAAGTAATTGATGAGATCTCAGAAAAAACAAAAGTTATCAATGATATTGTTTTCCAAACTAAGCTACTCTCTTTCAATGCTTCTGTTGAGGCTGCAAGAGCAGGAGAGCATGGAAAAGGATTTGCTGTCGTAGCAGAAGAAGTTGGTGCCCTAGCTGCGATGAGTGGTACAGCGGCCCAAGAAATTACAGAACTACTAGAACGAAGCATAGGACAAGTACACCGTACTGTTGAGAACTCTAAATCTAAAATGTCTGGAATTATCGAGCATGGTAAGAAGTCTGTTGACGAAAGTTTAGTTGAGATTAAAACATGTGACTCTGTCTTAAGTGAAATTCTAGAAAGCTTTAATGAAGTTAATAGCTCCGTTAGACAAATTGCAGCTTCATCAACTGAGCAATCAGCAGGTGTAAACGAAATCACAACGGCAGTTCAACAGCTTGACGCAGTAACGCAACAGAATACATCCGTTGCTCATACTTCTTCATCAAAGGCGGCAGAACTTAAAGAGCAATCAAATGACCTTTCAAGAATTGTCGAAGATATTCAAATGATTGTATTTGGTCAAAATGTTTCAGATGCGCAGCCAGTAGCGGCAAGTCCGGTGAAGCCCGTGATTAAGATGCCATTTGCTAAAAAGAAGAAAAATTTAGAATTAATTGATGCAGATTCAATTAGTGCAGATGACGCTAGATTCAAAGATGTAATATAAGAGATAGCGCCACGTAAGTGGCGCTTTTTTTCTATATTCTATTAAGACTCAAATTTCACACTGATATTCATCTTAGAAGCATCCTTAGGCTCTAGAATAAGATAGACATCATCCTCACCTATAACTCGTCCCTCAATTTTTAAATTCTTATCATCTTTTATTTCGACAACAAGGTCCTTCATTACTTTAATGGTCTTTTCATTTTCATTAACTTTGATTTTGAATTATTTACTTAGTAAATACGTAGTCCGATGCCCTAAAATCAGTGGCCAGATAAGACATAAAAGTTATATTTTCAAGCTTCTCACTTCCATAAAGAAGCTCCTCTCTCTTTGACCTCTTAGCAAATTCTAATTGTAAATCATCAAGGGCCTTAAGATAGTCAGTAACTGACTCTTTTTTTAAATAAAGACTTCCTCTAGATCCACGTGAAGTTTTTTGCTCTAATTTGAATTGTTCTTGGGCGTATTCGAAGAAATATCGATCAATATCGAAGCTTACCAAAGCACCCAGTTTAGAAGAGATCTTGATATCACTTCCTTTAAATAGTAGCTTTACTCGATCATTTTCTCCCAACTCAATAAGATTAACCTTATCTAAGCTTCTTAACATTGATAGAGACTTGCTCTTATCAAGACGATGCTTTTTAACCACTTCCTTCCAATCTCCATCGGCAGAGAGTAGTTCTGTGAAGAAGTGATAGATAATTGGCTCTTTAAGGAATAAAGCTTCTTGTTTATTATCAAAATGTAGGACTGATTCATTGGACTGCTGGGCAATCGAAAAGAGCTCTCCTAAGTTAATATTTAGAGCATCACATATTTGGTCTAATTTACTTACAGAACAGTCCTGACTTGCCATAAGTTTCTTTAGCCCCGACTCTGACATGTCAATTCTAGCGGCCAAGTCCTTATAGTTAACCTTGCGGACCTTCATTACATCTTTTAGAGCTAAAAATACATCATTTCTCATTCCATTCTCCTTGCTAAGTAAGTTAATGAAGAGAAAATAGTTCACTCCTGAACTTTTTCAAACAAATAACACAAAAGTACCAAAAAACGGAACTCGAAAGTTAATTTAGGATAAAGTTTACCCTCATTTTTAATTTAGGATACGAGATAGAGCGTGAACACCACCAGCATTGACTACATTCTTAAAGCCTAGTCGCTTCAAGTGTAGTCTGGCCATGGCACTTCTTCCACCAGAGGCACAGTAGACAATGACAGCTTTGTTCTTATCAAGTTTTTCGTAATCAGAACCTAAGCGATCAATTGGAATATTTATTGAATTAGGAATTGAGAAGCCTTGAAACTCCCCTTCGCTTCGAACATCGACTAATTGATAATTATTCTCTTTTAATATTCTTTGAACTTCGTTCCTGGCCTTGAAAAAACGATAAACTCGCCACATGACAAAGGTAATAATAAAAACAAAAATCATATTGTGTCGTATAAATTGAATAAGTTCTTCCATATAAATCATCCTATGCCACTATCTTTAATAAATATTTGATGTAGGTCAAATATCATTTAACTATTTAAGTGTATGCTAACTTAAAGTTAAATAAAAAAGGAATTATATATGAAAACGATGACAGCTCTTTTTACAACTATTCTCATGGCAGTGTTCTTTACTGGGTGCTCAACTTCACATAATGTTGAAAAAACACCAATTGTTACAACTTATGAAGAAGCAAAAGTTGTAAGTCACTTAGCTATAGCCCCACAACCAACAAAGCTTACTTTAAGTAAGGCCAAGAAAGATGGTTATGAAGTCGTAATAAATCTAAGAGGAAAAAATGAATTCAAGGGTTATGATGAAGAAGCAACAGCGAAGATGCTTAATCTTGAATATCATCAAATTCCTTTCTTCAATAAAGACAAGGAAATCGATGAAAGATCTTTAAGTGAGATCTCAAAAATCATCAACAATAACAAAGACAAGAAGATTTATGTTCACTGCTCAAGTGGTAATCGTGCCGCTGCTTGGTACTTAACTCATCTCTATCAATACGAAGGACTATCAAAAGAAGAAGCGACTAAGACGGCCAGAAAAGTAGGCTTAACAAAGGCCCCTTTAGAGAAGAGGGTTATTAATTTTCTAAATGAGAAATAATACCTATTTTAGAATTTTATAAATCCGATATAATGAGTTAATAACGCTATTTTTTAAGAGGGAGAAGACATGAAGAAGTGCATGCTTTTAGGTATGTTTGTACTTGCTATTAGTTGTAATAAGCAAGAGATTAAACAATTTGATGACAAGGGATTACTTTCAGAAGTCGATGGAGTTCTTTCTCCACTGCCTGCATCTTTAATTGATGTAAAATCTAATAAAGATCTTATTCACTTAGGAAAGACACTTTACTTTGAAAAGAAGCTATCAATAAATGACACAATTTCTTGTAATTCATGTCACAAACTCGACCAATTTGGTGTCGATAATCTTCCGACATCACCTGGTCACGACGGAACTCTTGGCGGGCGAAACTCTCCAACTGTTTACAATGCCGCCCTAAACTTCTTACAGTTCTGGGATGGAAGAGCTAAAGACGTCGAAGAGCAAGCTCTAGGACCTATTCTAAATCCAGTTGAACATGGTTTAGCACATGCTTCAGATGCCATGAAGAAAATCGATACACAAGAGTATCGTGCACTTTTTGAAAAAGCATTTGGTAACAAAGAAGCATTCAACTTTAACAATGTAGGAGTTGCTATTGGTGCTTTCGAAAAAACACTTCTAACGCCTAGTCGTTACGATGAATACTTAAACGGTGATCATTCAGCTCTAAGCTACCAAGAAAAAGTTGGGCTTAAAAAATTCAATGAGATTGGATGTACGACATGTCATGACGGTGCCAACGTTGGTGGTGGAATGTTTCAAAAGCTAGGGCTTGCTGAAGAGTATCCAACTAAAGATGAAGGGCGTTTTGAAGTAACGAAAAATGAAGATGACAAATTCTTCTTCAAGGTGCCAACTCTAAGAAATATCACAAAGACAGCTCCATACTTTCATGATGGAAGTGTTAAAACACTTGATGAGGCCATTACTATTATGGCCAAGCACCAGCTCGGTGTTGAAATCTCTGCAGAAGATAGAGAAAGCATTAAGGCCTTCCTTGGTTCACTAGAAGCTAAAGCTTTACCAAAACTATAAGTAAAAAAGGCGTGAGAAATCACGCCTTTTCTTCAATTCCCTGATAACAATCATCTAAATAACATTAAATTTATCTAGCTCAATCCGATAATATATTTATGGGAATTCTAAAATTTAAAACATATTTCAAAAAAGAAGAACTAGAAACACAACCGACTCAAGAGTATATTGAGCTTACTAATAAATTAGCAAGCTCCCAAGGGAAGGTTCAAGAGCTTGTCAGTGAGAATGAGTTTCTTTTGCAAAAAATTGCACTATTAGAAACAGAAAATTACAAAATTAAAGACGGGCTTTCACAAATTCAAAAGAATTTAGCTGATTCTGTTGGAAACAGCACCCAAGCACTAGATAGATTGACTGAGGTAGACGCTTCTTTTGACAGTATTAGAACAGACTCAAAAGAGATTCTTGAGGATGTCTCAAGCCTTAAGAACAATATGGAATACACTTCGAAATCGTCACTTAATATTGAAGAAGGTGTGAAAGATATTCTTGATGCAATTGAAGGAATTTCAACAATCGCCTTTCAATCTAAGTTACTCTCTTTTAACGCTTCTGTTGAAGCTGCTCGTGCAGGTGAAGTTGGAAAAGGTTTTACAGTTGTTGCAGAAGAAGTTCAAAAGCTTGCAACATCCACAACTGACTTACTTGAGAATATTAGAAGTAAAACAGATTCTTTTATCTCGATTTCAAAGCAACTTCAGAGTTCAGCAAACGAATCTCTTAATAAAACAAATCATATCAATGATAAAATTAATCAATTTGATGAAAGTATTTCTCAAACAACTGTTAAGAATAAAGATGCACTCTCAGATATTTCAGCAACAAATGATGAAGTATTCATGAGCTTAGCTAAGCTTGATCACGTTATTTGGAAAATAAATACTTATATTTCAGTCATCGAAGAAAGACCTGCCTTCGACTTTGTTGATCATCACAATTGCCGTCTTGGGAAGTGGTATTACGAAGGAGATGGAAAGGCCAGCTTCTCTCGCCTATCAAGCTTTCCTTGTATTGAAGGAGATCATGCGGCAGTTCACTCAGGAACAAAGGTTATTTTTAACTACCTAGACGATGTTAAAAATAATATCGATGTTATTACTGATGGCTTTCAGCAAATGGAAGACGCCAGTGAAGAGGTCTTTAGAGGACTTGATCGAATCCTGGCCCAAAAGAAAGAAAGTTAAAAATTTACTATTTTAACTTCTACAACATTTCAAAAGCTTGCCACTCACCTTAAGGGTGGTGACCCTCACATCGCAATTAAGGATTCACATCTTGTGAAAACATAGTTTGCTATATCGTGAAATTTTATTTACATAGTTCTCACCACTACATAGTTTTAGTTTAGATTTTTAGAACACATGATTCGACAGAGTCAAACTAACTATAGGGAGAATTTAAATGAAAAAGTTAATTACACTAATTGCAGCACTATTTGTCTCAACGTCAGTCCTAGCAGGAATGCCTACTGAACATGACTCTTGGGAAACTATCAAAGACAACTTTATGAAAGTTACTTTCAATGAGCCTGCATTAAATCTAGATAATGGTGGCGCGATTTCTGTATTCTTCGCTTGTCTTGATGGAGACACAATTAGAACGAAGAAAATGCTTAAAAGATGTGTTGAGTGGCAACACCGTGGCGGAGATAGAGATAGTATCTGTACTGCTTATACAAGCTACTATGGTACAGCTGAAATCGTAACAGAAAGAGAAAGATGTGTACGTTGGTCGCATCAAGGTCGAAGAGATGGCCGTCAGTATTGTATGCAGTACGAAACATATACTTATACACACCCACTTTCATACGATATCGATGTACATAAAACACTTCACGGTAGAAGACATGACAATAAACTGGGTAGAAAACTATTCACGAAAAATTACACAATCGAAGCTTGTGAGTAATTAAATCTGAAAGGCCCTTCCCTAAAGGGCCTTTCTTCACTTAGGGAACAAATGGAAGAAAAGCTTAAAATAAAAGATCCAAGAGTTTCAATTTTTGACTTTGAAAGTTATTGTGACTTCCTTATTAAGGCCGGTATGCCTGATGGGCTTTATTCCCATACTGCAAATAACTTAAAAACATGGGCAAATCGCCTTGGGTACAAATCCCCTAGTTCACTAACAATGGTCATCAAGGGACAAAGATCACCTAGTCTTGAAATGATCCATGCTCTTTCTGAAGACCTGAAATTAAATATGAAAGAGAAGCAATATTTCATGCTTCTTGTTCAGCTAGAAAAAGCACAAAAGAAGAACAAAGATACTAAAGAGATCTTAAAGAAAATTGCCGCATTAAATTTAAAAGAAAATGCTATTTCACTTAGTCTAAAAGAGTTCAATGCGATAAGTGACTGGTATTTTCTAGCAATTAAACAACTTATCTCAATGCCTTCATTCGTTGAAGATATTCAGTGGATTCATCTAAAACTTAGAAAGAAAGTTCCCCTCAAACAAATTAAGTACGCAATAGAGACAATGCTTGAGACTAAAACTATCGGAAGAGATGAAGAAGGTCGCTTAATTGTTCTTAAAGAAGGACTTATTACAACAAATGATGTCCCAAGCTCAGCAATTAAGAGACACCATCACGGGATGATTAATCGTGCTCTTGAATCAATTGAAGAACAATCTGTAAATGAAAGACAAATAACAGCAGTCACAATGAAAGTGAAAGAAAGTGATATTGCTGAAGCTAAGAAGTATATCTTCGATTTTATTAAAGATTTTAATGAGAAGTTTTCAACAAATGATGCTGACAATCTTTATCAGCTAAATACACAATTCTTTTCCCATACGGGTCAAGTTGTTAAGCACTAGGAAGAACGATGAAAATTTACTTAATTTTAACAGTACTACTATTTTCAAATTCTATTTTTTCAAAAGAACTTGAAAGACTCACCCCTTCCCAAAGCTATATCTTAACAAAGAACTTTAATATAAAATCGATGCCTATCATGAAGGCATTAGGCTCTGGTGATATTGTTGGTAATGGTTCAGGAGTTATTGAACAAAACTTCATCTTTGCTTATCACAATCTTCAAAGCGCAATCTTTAACTGTCTTGGCGATAAGTATGAGTGTCAGATAGATGCTCTAGAAGAATCGATATTAAGAGAGATAAATCAGCTATTCATCACTAAGGCCTATATGAAAAGACCTCTTATCTTTGTTAGCAAAGAGTTTGCTGGGGATTTCTTTCACAACGAAGTCGATATCACTTCTCGTATTGCAAAAACGGGCTTTAGTCACCGTGGTCATATCTTTATAAACTTAGAGGATTCTAAATTTATTGCTAATGATATTCCCGCCATGATTGGTATCTTGATACACGAATTAGGGCACCAAATTGGAATTATCAGTCATAGTTTTCTAGATCAATTAGGAACAAAAGTTAGGAATCAATGGAGTAAAAATTGGCAATCTTTTGAATTTGTAGTTAATGGGACACCATTAACACTTCGTCTACTTTCAAATGCAAATAACTATATTAGTTCGAACCTTAGTTATACGTATAATGGAAAATTTGAACACTTAGGAGAGGCCATTTATAAGAACTTGTCTTGCGGAGATAAAGAAGTTGTTTATGGTTTTAATTTGAATAATGGCCATTGGCAAAGGCCTACTTACAGCGACAACGAGATGATGATTAGAATGAATTTTTGGTTGGACACTTATTGTGAAGATCAAAATAAGCATATGAGAGTTAAGCAAAGTGACTTATCAATTCAATTCACTCATAAAGATGGAAAGATTCAAGCTAGAATCATAAATCTTTAGAAAGGATCAATCCCCTCACCATCAATAACATTGATATTGTAGTGTATTTTAGGGCTTCCATCCGATATTGAAGCGTTCAAAGAGAAAGTTGAAGTTGAGTTAGGAGCCTTTAAGTCTCCTTCAACTATACAGACACCTGTAAAAGCACCCTCAAATCCGTAGATCTGTCTTTTTAAGCACTTTAACGAATTCGTATCAATTTTAATATGATGATTTCGTTGGATTTTATCTTTTTCAACTAAGACTTGGGCCACTAAACCATTTGCAACGGCCTTCTTCTCACATGTCTTCTCGTTTATCTCTAGCTTCTTGTTATGAAATCTAATATTTGCTTTCCCATCATAAATGCTAACAGAATCTAATTTCGTATACTTTTCACCAACATAAGCAGCAACAGGAATATTTGATTTTAAAATAAATTTATAATCACCACATTTTGCTAAGTAGCTATTAAAAGTTAGCCCAGGGGCCCTTTCGATGATTTTATTAGAGATAATATAATTATCATCATTAACGCCACTTGCTCTAAGAAGCTCGTGTAGCACAAGCCATTTCACATTATCACTTCTCTTGATGTAGTTATGCCAAATCTCTTCATTTAAAGTAATTTGACCTTCACTAGCAAAGGCATCAACAATTGAGCCAGTATTATCAATTAACTTCTTTGAAGTAACTTTAATAAATCTGATATCGAGGATTTTCTCTATACTGTCTAGGGAGACAAGGCCTTTAATTGATTTGGGATGACTTCTTAGCTCATTTAGGATTTCCCTAGCTTCAGAAATAAAGTAGTGGCGAATAGTGTCTCCACCACCACTACTTCCGACACCAAGTCGTTGAGTTTGAACTTTATAATTCTGATAAAAGTCTTTCTTAATATCCTTTGGAATCTCTAAGGACGGTACACACTTTACTTGCTCAGCGAGTGTCGATTGAACTAAGAATAAAGATGTTATAAAAAATAAGCCTTTCATCATATCTCCAAATTTATCATCAACTAAATGATGCACCTGATTTTTTGAAATAATTACGTCCATTGTCTGGGAACTAGACAACTACTCTTCACATTGAAGCGTGAGCACATTATATGAAGATGCACTTACTGAAATCATAAAGTCGCAACTTGAGTTTGGTGCATTTAGATCACCTTGAACAAAACAATATCCAATGCTTTCATTCTTAGAAAAGCACTCAAGTGATTCAGGCTCAATATTAATGAGAAACTCTTCCTCAATATGTAGCTGATCTGTAAGAACTTGGGACTTTAGATCTGAAGCGCTGGCCGCGGCCACAGAAAGTGAGATTAAAGAAATTAATACGTAAGTTATTGTTTTCATTTATGCCTCCATTGGTATTTATTATTGTGAAGGCTTTATATCTAAACAAATGACACAACTCTATATAAAAGTTATAACTTTGTTACTTATTATGTTATAAAATACTAACATATGAATATTTATGATTTTACCGAATATAGAGAATACCTAAGAGAATGCCTTGGCCGAAGGTCGAAGAATTTAACGAGGAAATCCCTTAGCGAAGAGCTAAATTGTCAGCTCTCCTTTATCAACCAGGTACTCACATTTCGCTCACACCTCTCGCTAGAGCATGCAATTAAAGCATCAAATTATCTACAATTAACAGATGAAGAAAAAGACTATTTTCTTCTCATGGTACAAAAAGACCGTGCCGGTAGTGTGGAACTAGAGAAATATTTTTTAGAAAAAATTAATGAAATACAGAATAAGCGTAAAGAAATCAAAAATCGAATAAAGGCCTCTAATACACTTACCAGTGAAGATCAAATGAAGTACTACTCAAGCTGGTACTATGTTGCAATTCATATTCTAACGGCCCTTCCAGCATTTAATGAAGCTCATGAGATCGCATCTCATTTAAAGTTAAGTATTAAAATTGTTAAGGATGCTCTTGATTTTCTAATTGATAAAAATTTTGTCATGATAGACTCTAATGGCCACCTTGCCATTGGTAGTACGAGAATTCATCTCCCCCAGGGCTCAGATATGCTTCCACGCCATCATGTTAACTGGCGACAAAAGGCCATGGAGTCAGTTGATGATGTGAAAGAAAATGATCTTCATTATTCAAGTCTACTTGGTATTTCGAGAAAAGATCTACCCGTGCTAAAAGAAAAAGTATTAAAGCTACTTGAAGATTTTGAAGTCGTCTTAAACGAAACAGGGGAAGAAATCCCTGTTGTCTTCACTTTAGATCTATTTGAGTTATAGAAAATTCCATACTTAACCTTTCTTAAGATTTGGCCCACTAAGTTTCTGTACTAGAATCTAAACAATAATAAAGGAATTGTGATGAAATTTAGAATTGAGACAGATAGTATTGGTGAAGTTAAAGTTGAATCTTCTCGCTACTGGGGAGCACAAACTCAACGTTCATTGCAAAACTTCAAGATTGGCAAAGACCATTTTACACGTGAAATGATAAGGGCCCTTGGAATTCTAAAAAAAGGTGCAGCTCTTGCAAATCTAGAACTAGGAAAACTTCCAAAAGAAAAGGCCGCTCTTATTATACAGGCCGCTAATGAAGTTATAGAGGGAAAGCTTGATGAGCACTTCCCTCTTGTTATCTGGCAAACGGGCTCAGGAACACAAACAAATATGAATGCAAATGAAGTTATCTCAAATCGCGCTATAGAAATTAGTGGCGGTATCATGGGGTCAAAAAAACCAATTCACCCCAATGATGATGTCAATAAATCACAATCATCAAACGACACCTTCCCGACGGCGATGCATATTGCAGCTGTTGAACAAATTGAAGATCGATTAATCCCATCACTAAATGGCCTTATCACAATCTTTGAAAAGAAAACTGAAGAATTTCAAGATATCGTAAAGATAGGAAGAACACATTTAATGGATGCTACGCCTCTTACTCTTGGACAAGAATTTTCTGGTTACAAAGCACAGCTTCAAGGAGCAAGAAGAGATATTATTCACTCAATTGAAAATCTAAGAGAACTTGCACTAGGAGGAACTGCTGTTGGAACAGGCCTTAATACACACCCCCAATATGCAAAACTTGTGGCACAAAAAATCTCAGAAATTACGGGAAGAAAATTTATTACTGCACCTAATAAGTTTGAATCCCTTGCAGCACATGATGCTCTTGTTGCAGGTTCAAGTGCTTTGAGAAGACTTGCAATTGCCTTAATGAAAATTGCAAATGATATTAGATGGCTTGCTAGTGGGCCACGATGTGGGATTGGAGAGATCTCTATTCCTTCAAATGAACCGGGGTCTTCAATCATGCCAGGAAAAGTAAACCCCACACAATGTGAGGCCATCACGATGGTATGTGTGCAAGTTTTAGGAAATGATGCGGCCATCGGATTTGCTGGATCTCAAGGTAATTTTGAACTCAATGTTTATAAGCCGGTGATGATTCACAACTTCCTACACTCTCTCACATTACTTGCCGATTCAATGGATTCTTTTAACAAGAATTGTGTTAGTGGAATTGTCCCCAATCGTGAGAATATAGAAAAGAACCTAAATAACTCACTTATGTTAGTCACCGCTCTTAATCAATATATTGGCTATGATAACGCTGCTAAGATCGCAAAGAATGCACATACTAAAGGTACGACTCTTAAGGAGTCAGCAATTGAATTAGGACTTTTAAGTGCAGATGATTTTGACAAATACGTTGTGCCATCTAAGATGACACAACCTTTATAAAAGATATTATTGTTTATTGTAGTGATAAATTGGTGAACCGCCGGCTTCACGACATGTTTTATAATTTGTAAAAGTGTCTTTCACACTAAGGACAAGCTTTCCATCGTTATACTCATAGTCAAAGATTGATCCATTTGATTCAACACCAAAGTGTTGCTTCTTTAAAATTCCTTCCCAGACACCAAGGTTACATTTAACTTTAGTCATTTCAAGTCCACCTTGATACTGACCTGGGCCAACATACTTAAACTCACCTGAATTAACTTGAGTACAATTTAGTAAGTATGGTGCCCACTTTGCGCTCTTTGCAACTGCCGTCATTTCAGCTTTTTCTTCTTCAACCTTAAGAGTCACATTATATCTCATAAATGCTCCACCAAGTTTAAGTGTCTCACCTGTCGTACACTCAATACGATCAAGAAGATATGTACCTTGAGGGATCATTGCAATTGCTGATGTTGCCATTAAGAATGCTAAAATTGTTTTCATTGAAACTCCGTTTATTAAAAATGCTTTATTTTATATTGAATACTCATTTTAAAATTTCGACCAACTTCATGAATATAAGAGCCGTGTCTTCGATATGACTTATCAGTTAAATTATCAAGCCTAGTCGTCACCTTTAGACCGTTAAGCACTCCAGAAGAGAACTCTTTTGAAGCAAAGATATTATGAAGTGTATAACCAGCTGTGGCCGTTGTTCTTTCAAGGGAAGCAGGATTTACACGATCTTGCTTCATGGCCATTAGAGCATCGTAGCCAAGTTTTATACCATATTGATCAAGGTGATAATTGAATCCTAGAGTATAAGTATTTGCTGGCATATTAGAAAGCCACATCTTTCTTGAATTGTCCCAACCAACACTTCGCGAATAACCGATAGCAAACTCAACTTGATCATATAGATACCTAAGGTCAAACTCCTGTCCATAAAGAGTCACTTCATCACGGTTAACAAATTGAGTTGTTCCATTTTTTCCATCAAAAATGGCATAATCAATAATCTCTTGATCAATATAATCACGGGCCTTTGAGACATAACCGCTTGCCCTAAATGTAAGAAGATCTAAATCAGAAAAGATTTGCTTCTTAAATTCTGTTCCAAATTCAAGTGTGGTTGATGTTTCTGGTTTAAGGTCTAAGTTTGTCACAAAGTAGTTATCAGATATAAAGAATCCATCTCCTGGACGATGTAGACCAGTAGCATAGACTTCTTGAACATCTGGTGAATTAAAACCTTGTGCAAAGTTAGAGAAGAAATTAAAACCATTGTATTCGTAATTCACTAAGATTTTTGAAGAAAGATTATTATCTTTTACATCCTTAAATCTTGAATCCTTTGACTCAAGCTTATAGTCACTAAAACGGACACCTGGTGCAATACTAAGTCCGCCTATTTTATAATCCAGCTGAGCAAAAGCCGCGGCTTCAGTAATTTGACCATCTGGATAATCTGAAACACTACCAGTTGTACTCTTACCAGTTACCTTATCAACTGTTGCGTCAGCACCGATAACAAGTTTTAAATCATCTCTTAAAACGAGTTGATCTTTTAATCGAGTACCAATTGTTTCGATATTTCTCTCTTCCTTACGGCCATCACTATCACGCTCCTGCATATTAAATTGCTCAGAGAAATAGAGATTTCCTACAAGGCCCTTTCGCTTATACTCGGCACTAACAGACTCACGCTTTATGATCGTTTTTCCGTGAAGAGTTGTCAGATCACTTGGTGGATCAAGAGTTGCATTTAGCGGAGATTCATCTTCAAGATGATAAAGTTCTGCACTAAGCTTTATTTTTTGAGAATTCTTTAAATCAAAATTAAATTTCGTTGAAATATTATATGTTTCAAAAGCAGAATTTTTTAAAGTAGTCTCATCGCTAAGTTTGAGATCTTTTGAATCTTTAAAGCTAGCGCTCAGAAGATAGTCTCCACCACTCATTAGTCCAAAAGTTTTCACAGACTCAGCATTCATATTTGAAGCTTCTTCAAAAGAATACTTTACGATACTCCCAGACTTTTCACCGGTATTTAGATAGTCGCGTCCATCTTTAGTCACAAAAGACATTCCACCACCAAGACTAATTCCTTGTGAGTAATCTGTATTTGACTTAAATATATCTACTTTTTTAATGCTATCTGGATCAACTGCAAGATGAGAATAGTTGTGATTTGAAAAATAAAAAGTTTGTTTTACACCATCGATATTTACAAATAACTTATTTGCTTCGAGACCACGAACTTGTGGGGTTTCGCCAATGGCGCGTGGACCGCCCTTAGTTGTAGCACCAGATGTATTCTTTAAAACATCATCAATACTTTGAGCGACTTCTTCTTCAAGGTCATCAGATGAAATCTCATCCTGTAATCCTAAAGCAGCACTTTGCCCATCTTCATAGACCTCTACCTCATCGGTAATATAAATCGACTCAAGACGGTTCACGTCTTGCGCAAAGATAAGTGAATTTGTGAGAAGGCCCAGAAAGACGAGTCTGTATTGGCCATCAAACTTTTTTATCATGCAGGCAAACTATCATATTTGAACTGATTTTTGGAATGGTTTTAATAAAGAAGTTAGTTTTTACAGTGCGTTACTATGATTACAATAATTCATATTTAATAGGAATTGCGACCTTTAGAACTTCTGACTTTAGAAAGTCTGGCATATGAGGAAGATCCCCAAGGGCCTCTATTGTTTCAAGGGCCGACTTATCGAGAATGGCATGACCACTTCCCTTTTGAATTTGAATATTAGAAAGGTTGCTTGGATACGAAACCTCAAAGTAGATATCAACAACCCCTTGTTTTTTTAACATCTTGGCCACTTTTGGATAGCGTTTCTGGGCAAGAATTTGATCTCTAATCGTTTTGAGGTACTTTGCCTTCTCACTAGCCTCTCCAGCATCGACGACTTTTTTAATCACTGGAGTATTCTCTAGGGACTGCTCAACTACTTTGGTGGCCGTCTTCTTTACCAGCTGCTTTGAGCGGGCCTTTTTTTGAATGAGCTTCTTAGGTGATTCAGTAACTTTCTTTACCTTCACTAATCGTCTAATCTGAATGGCCTGGGCCTGATTTGTTGAAAAATGCGTATTCGAAGACTTTGGCTTCAAAGCTGAAGCTGTCCCAAATATTAATAGTCCATGAATTCCTATCGAAATAATTGTCGAATAGAGAAAACGATTCTTGCGCATAGCCCTTATTATCACCAAATAGACTTAAATTCACAAATGCTTTTCTATTCATGAAGAATTTTCAATAAGCAAGAGGGAGTTAAGGCTCCCTCAAGACTAAGCGGCTTTCTTCTTTTGCCCAGCTTTTTCTTTCTTTTGATCTTTTTGTTTAGTTTCGCTTGCCTTGATATCATTTGGACCAATGATATCAAAAGTTGGAATAATGGTTTTCACACGAGTTCGATAGTCCATATAGCGACTCCCCCATTGCCTAACAAGATCTCTTTCTTCAATAGAAACCCCACCGACAATATAAGCAGAAAAAATTCCACTAAACATTAAGTGATCAACAGTCATCTCAGGAGTAAACCACATTCCAATAAGAGCACCTGTCATAATAGGATGACGATCAAAGCTGTACATCCAGCTCTCTTGAAAAGGGACACGCTGAACTGGCCTTCCTCGATAATAGTTATAAACTTGCTCTAGGCCAAATAATTCAAAGTGATTTAAAGCAAAGCTTGCAACAAATAGATAGGCCCATCCAGCAACTCCAATACTCATGATGAGAGTTGAGGCCATTGTGTTTTCAATACTCCACATAACAACACCATTTTTTGGCCAAAATAAAATGGCACAATGAAGTGTGATTCCAGACATCATTACATAGAGAGATCGTTCAGCGGCCGCTGGAATATATTGATTTATAAATTTTTTAAATCTTTTCCTGGCCATTACTGTATGTTGAATCGCAAATAAACTTGTAAGACCGATGGCAATAGCAAATGCACTACCAAGAGAGTCCGTTGTGTAATCCACAATTCCATATTGAAATGGAATTAAACCTAACATGCTGCCGATCCAACCAACGAGAGCGGAAAAGCCTACTAAATAACTAATCACCCCAAATGCTAAAACACCTGTTTTGTTCGTCATATTATCCTTCCTATGTTGTTGTGAGTTCCTTCATTATAAATTGAATAACAACACGGAAGTAGAGCACCAAAATCGCCATACGAAATAAGTATAAACACTTAATTGCACAGTAAGTTTAGACAAATTAGTAAAAATTGGCTTTTTATAAATTCTTAATTACTTTGCATCTCTCTTAGAACCATTTGCAGAATACCACCATGTATATAGTAATCGACTTCCGCTTGAGCATCGACTCTTAGAATGACTTCAAAATTCTCGACACTACCATCTTCACGTTTCATCCTAATTGAAAGCTCTTTAAGAGGTGTAATTCCCTCTTCAATCCCTTCGATCGAAAATGTTTCAAGACCTGTGATCTTGAGAGACCTTGCATTTTGACCTTCTTTAAACTGCAAAGGAAGTACACCCATGCACACAAGGTTACTTCGATGGATTCTCTCATAACTTTCAGCAAGAACGGCCTTAATCCCTAAGAGAGTTGTTCCTTTGGCTGCCCAATCGCGAGAACTACCTGATCCATATGCTCCCCCGGCCACAACAATTAAAGGAACTCCCTCTTTTTGATAGCGTTTAGAAGCATCATAAATGCTCATTTGTTCACGACTTGGTAAATGGGTTGTCCAAGGCCCTTCGGTCCCTGGGGCCATTTCATTTCTTAAGCGAATATTTCCAAATGTCCCACGAATCATAACTTCATGATTTCCTCGTCGTGAACCAAAGCTATTGAAATCTTTTTGCGAAACACCTTGTTCTATTAAGTACTTACCAGCTGGAGAATCTTTTCCAATCGTTCCTGCCGGCGAAATATGGTCTGTTGTAATTGAGTCACCGAGTAAACACATAACCCTTGCATCACTAATATTTTCTAATGGTGCTACTTTTTCAGGTAGATTTACGAAGAAGTCTGGTTCTCTTACATAAGTTGAGTCATCTTGCCACTCGAAGAGGTCTCCTTTAGGAACGGCCATGCTCTTCCACTTTTCATCTCCTGCAAAGATTCGTCCATACTCATATTCATATTGTTCAGAGCTTACAGAGGAAGAAATGAGATCTTGAACTTCGGTTGCAGACGGCCAAATATCTTTAAGGTAAATATCTTTACCATTTGCATCCTGGCCAATTGCTTCACTAGATAGATCGCAAAGAAATGTTCCAGTCAGAGCATAGGCAACACACAGAGGAGGAGAAGCCAAATAACTAGCTTTAATCTGACTATGTACTCGTCCTTCAAAATTTCGATTTCCGGACAAGACAGAAACAACAGCAAGATCATTATCAGTAATATCTTTAGCAACATCTTCTGGCAGTGGCCCAGAGTTACCGATACAAGTAGTACAACCGTAACCAACAAGATTAAAGCCTAACTCTTCAAGGTATGGTAAAAGCCCAGCTTTTTTTAAGTAATTAGTTACCACTCGAGAACCTGGAGCTAAAGAAGTCTTAACCCAAGGTTTGGTTTTGAGACCGGCTTCAACGGCCTTCTTTGCCACAAGACCTGCTGCTAACATCACAGATGGGTTTGAAGTATTTGTACAACTTGTAATTGCAGCGATTGCAACATCACCGTGTTTGATAACTTTGCCATCATTTTTTTCGACTTTAAAATTATCATCAAATGACTGACGAGCATTATCAAGACCAACTCTTTGCTGAGGAAGCTTTGGTCCAGCTAAACTTGGAACAACAAGACTTAAATCGAGATCTAGGACTTCACTAAATTGTGGTTCCTTATCTCCATCTCTTCTAAATAGCCCTTGTTCTTTTGAATACTTTTCGACTAGTTCTACCTTATCACCTCGACCAGTCATAACTAAATAATCGAGAGTCACTTGATCCACTGGAAATAGCGTTGCTGTCGCACCAAATTCTGGAGACATATTTGAAAGAGTTGCGCGATCTGCGATACTTAAATTACTTAGACCATCTCCAAAGAATTCAACAAATTTCCCAACAACACCGTGAGTTCGTAACATCTCAGTAAGTGTTAGTACTAAATCAGTAGCAGTAGCACCGGCCGGAAGAGTTCCCTTAGTTCGGACACCAATAACAATTGGTTCAGGTAGAAACATCGGTTGCCCAAGCATTGCCGCTTCTGCTTCGATACCACCAACTCCCCATCCGAGAACTCCTAGTCCATTAATCATAGGCGTATGAGAGTCCGTCCCAACTAAAGTATCAGGAATGGCCCAGCCTTTTTTTCTTTGGACAACATGACCAAGATGTTCCAAGTTTACCTGGTGACAAATTCCCATGCCAGGAGGAACAACACGAAAGTCTTGAAAAGCTTGCTGTGCCCAATTTAAAAGAGCATATCTTTCAGCGTTTCTTTCATATTCAAGCGCAAGGTTTTTTTCATAAGCTTGTGCATTACCAAAATTATCAACTTGGACAGAGTGGTCGATAACAAGATCAACCCCTACGTAAGGATTTACTTTCTTCGGGTCGCCACCTGCTCTAGCCATGGCACTTCTCATTGCTGCTAAATCAACGACAGCAGGTACTCCCGTAAAATCTTGCATTAAAACACGTGCGGGCATAAAAGCCAGTGATGCATTCTTATCGTAACCACTTCCCCACTTAACTAAAGCCTCAACATCAGTTAACTTCACATCCTTTCCATCAACTCTTCTAGCGATATTCTCAATTAGAATTTTAATGGTATGTGGAAGAGTTTCTAACTCGACATCATACTTTTCACATAAGTTTTTAAGACTTACATATGAAAGTTTTTCGTTTTCTAGCTCTAATAACATCTCTATTTCTTTGGCCATATTTTCCATGAAGAACCCTTGATATAAATTTAAAAATGTTTTTCTATATTTTACTTTTCGGATAAATATTAATGATATTAAATTTTTATCATTTATTTTTTTTTGATTTAAGTGATAGAATAAGAGTAATTAACTAGACTAATAAGGAATGTATATGAGTTACGAATTACCTCCGCATAACGTCGGTGTTGAAGAGTTTAAAGGCAATAAGATTTTTAAAATTTATAAAGTCGATGATGAAGGTAACGAACTGGAAAAGTACGGTACTGTTATGAGCTTTGGTTTAACAAAGGCCAAGTATATTCTTGAGCACGTTGATGAAATCAAAAAATTTGTTGATACATTTTCTAAGGAATAGAACAAGGAAGTTTTAAATGAAAAAAGTAATCGTTATTTTATTATTAGCAATGCCTATTTTTGCTAGTGAGTGCTACAAGTCGCTTTGTAAAGATGATAAGGTCATGGATATCTTTGGCTGGTCAGGGTTTGTAACTAGCTTTGATAAAGTAAAGGATATGGTAGAAGTAGATCTTGCCCATGGGCCAGGTACATATTCTTTCCCATATGCGCAGCTAGGTAAATCTGTTGAATGTTTTGAAAAGATCTGTGTCGAAGATAAAGTCATCGACAAATATAATGAAGTCGATATCGTTCTTGAGATCTATACTCACGGGAAGGCCCGTGTCTACTCGCCTGATCGCGATGGTGAGTTTATCATGGATACAAAAACTCTAA
This sequence comes from Halobacteriovorax sp. GFR8, assembly GCF_050955245.1. NCBI lineage: Bacteria > Pseudomonadati > Bdellovibrionota > Bacteriovoracia > Bacteriovoracales > Halobacteriovoraceae > Halobacteriovorax > Halobacteriovorax sp. GFR8. The sequence goes on from NZ_JBPBLR010000002.1 coordinate 2,556,642, forward strand.
TTAAATACTAATAAGTGATGCCATTCTGACCAGGAAACTGGTCAGATTACTTAATTTTTCTTAAGTTTCTTACTTTTGACAGTTTCTACTCCAAAAGTCTCCTATCATATTTGCAATAAACAATTTGAACTACTATAGTTTTTCCAAATTAACTTAGGGATAAAAATTTTAATTTGTAATACATAGGATAGTAATATGAAGTACTTTTTATTCCTTGCCGTTTTAGTGCAAAGTTATTCATTCGCGTTTTCTCATGAAAGCACTCTCAACAACGAATTAAAGTCATTATTCAATGGTTTCAAAAAAGATATTATTTTCAATATCAATAAAGAAGTTAAAGAGAATTTTAACAATAAAGAAATTGGTAGCAATTTAAAGCTTATGAGCGCAAATATTGCTGAAACCAATATTCTCGACTTCCCGATTGAGTTCTATGAGATTACAGATAATAAAATTGTTGTCGGGATTCCGGACTCAAATAAGTGGAAGTTAAAGCTTAGAGCTCGCTTAAGATATAAAACGAAATGGTTTCGTATGACAAAACTTATTAAGCTAAATATTAAGGAGCTTAAGTTTAAATACGTTATCAACTACGTCAGAGACGAAAATAGCGTCATTAGAGTGAAGTCAATTGATACCATCGATAAAAAATTAAAAATTGATCTTAAAGCTTCTAATGTTCTGATAAATGGTATTCTTGTTGCGGCCAAGAAAGTATTAAAAAAGAAGATTAACAAGTCTTTTGATAAGCTCCTTATTCAAGGTAGCGAACAGCTTAAAACAGTATTTGTCCTAAACGAGCGTTTTAGGCAAGCAACACCAGAACGCCTTAAGTCTCCCCCTCGATATAGTTTTTCGGACCTAGAGGAAACGATTGAGAATATCGAAGATAAAATTGCTCAAAAGCATATGATAAATGGAACAGTTTTAAACCTTAGATATAATCAAAATGACTATATCTCTTGGTTTGATGCCTATGGGCCGAATGGACAAGGAACAAAGGGTGAAGTTGTTGGCTTCGGTACATTTTCAGATGCAGCGATTTGGAATGGAGCCTATCTTGCTTCACAGGCCTTTCGTTATAGTGTTTCACAAAATGAGAAGGCCTTAAATAATATCAGGACAAATCTAGAAGGAATTGGAAACCTACTTGGTGTAAATGGCTTTAGCGGCCTCCTTTCAAGATCTGCTCAGCCACTTAATAGTATGGCCGGCCGTGCTCTAATGAAAGACAGAGACCCCCTTGATTATGAGATCGTCGACTACAAAGGTGAAAAATGGGTTAACCATCACGAGAAAAAAGGTATTACAAGAGATCAGTATACTGGAATTATCTTTGGCCTAACAATTACTTATGACTTAATTGAAGATGAAGAGATTAAGACAAAGGCCGCTTCATATTATCGTATGATGCTTGATTATCTAATAAGAAATAATTGGACGATATCTGAGGACCGTGAAATCACTATCACACCCGCAAAAGTTATCGCACCGACAGTTTGGTTTGGAAGCCCTGAGCAGCAACTTAATATGCTTGTCATTGGCGAACATATGTTCCCAGGACAGTATACGCAAGAGCTCAACCGTATGTCAGAGCTTAGCAAGACGGCCTATATTTTTCATAATATTACGGCCAAGGATAATGTTAATAAGTATTACAAATTCAACCTGCTTAATATGCACTTTTATAACTACTTTAGGTTAGAAAAAGATCAAGAACGTCGTGCGGACATGCTTAGGTCTTATAAAGTCATTAAGTATAGTACAGGTCATCACGACAATTCTTTCTTTAATTTAATTGAGTATTCTTTTAACCCTGAAGCTGTTTCTCAGGAAAAGATCACGCGCATTCAAGAAAACCTTGTGCGTTTCTTAGAGCGTTCGCCAAGGAATGTAAGTATTGTAAAACCACCACTTGAGGATATCGAGCTTGTCCAATACCCTGAGTACGGAGGAAAAGGTTTTATGTCGATCTCTGCGGATGCTCTTGATATCAGACATCGCCACCCTGGTGGTTCATTTATGTGGCAAAGAGAGCCTTATACTGTTGGTTATGATAAAAGAGGTGCGGCCGCAGATGAAAACCCTGGCTATGATATTACACTAATTTACTGGATGAGTAAGTACTACGGCCTGTAGTACTCACTCATAACAAAGAATTGATTTGATGTAACCAAATGATGTTTTCTTCACAATGCCTCCATTTTTTATCTTACAAAATAAGCGACTTGTTTAGAAATTCATAATTGCTATACAAAAGATTCCTTCAAGGAATAATAATTTTATTAAATATCTCATCGATGCGATTTTTCTTAATCGCAATCTTTGACTTATAATTTTTAATGAAGTCTTTTGCTTCTTGGTAATTAGTGGCCTTTCCTACTTGAATAATTCCAGCCATTCCCATTACAAAGTGAAATTTACAATTAAAAATATGTATCCCTTCTTTTTCAAATTTTACCTTGATAGGCTTACCTTTATCAGCACGCCAAGGACTTTGTCCTTCCGGACCGAAGATCATTTGTGGTTGATGGCCATGTCCCTTAAGAGGAATAAAGTTAACGCTATCCCCAATTTCGATATGAAGAAAGCTTGGTTTGAAAACCATGGAGTGTCCATCCATTACATCAATTGCATGAACGATATATTCCTTAGCAAAAGAAGTTTGGAGAACAAGAATGAAGATTATTAAAATGATAGTTTTCATATAAAAAAAACTGGCCGAGTTGTTTCACTCGGCCAGGCATATTATCTTATCTTTTCAGATCAAAGCGATCGGCCTGCATTACCTTAGTCCAAGCCTTAACAAAGTCTTCCATGAATTTTTTCTGACCATCATTAGAAGCATAAACTTCTGCGACAGCTCTTAGTTCTGCGTGAGAACCAAATACTAGGTCAACTGGAGTTGCTGTGTACTTAACCTTTCCTGATTTTCTATCAACACCATTGTATAGACCAGGTGTGCTTGATTTCGTCCACTTATTGTCCATCGTTAGAAGGTTAACAAAGAAGTCATTCGTAAGTTTTCCAGGACGCTTCGTGAAAACACCATTTTTTGATCCATCAGCATTTGCATCAAGAGCACGCATCCCACCGACAAGAACAGTCATTTCAGGAACAGTTAGTCCCAGCATATTTGCTTTATCAATTAGCATATAGATTGGTGTTCTTCCTGACTCTTCAGCGTAATAGTTGCGGAAAGCATCAGCTTTTGGCTCAAGATAAGCAAATGAAGTTACATCTGTTTGTCTTTGGGTCGCATCACCTCGCCCAGAAACAAATGGTACCTTAACTTTGTTACCAGAAGCCTTCTCAATTGCAGCTGCACCACCAAGAACAATTGTGTCGGCCAGAGAGACTCCATATCTTTTACTAATTTTTTCAAGCTTAGGAATGACTTTATCTACATTAGATACTTTATTAATGGCCCAATCTTTTTGAGGTGCCAAGCGAATACGTGCACCATTAGCACCACCACGCATATCAGTTCCACGGTATGTAGATGCTGATGCCCAAGCAGTTCTAACAAGATCAGATACAGATAATCCTGACTTTAAAATATCAGATTTAATTGCCGAAGCTGTTGTCTTAGAAACCTTCTTCCCTTTAGGAGTTGGATCTTGCCATTTAAACGACTCCTTCGGAACTTCCTTACCAATATAGCGAGCCTGTGGTCCCATATCACGGTGAGTAAGCTTGAACCAAGCTTTAGCAAATGCATACTCAAATTTCTTTGGATCATCTAAAAAGCTTTTAGAGATTTTTGCATAAGCAGGATCTTCCTTAAGAGCGATGTCTGTTGTGAACATAATTGGAGCGTGACGCTCATCTTTTAAGTGAGCATCAGGAACCATATCGGCGGCTCCTTCATCTGTTGGAACCCACTGATGTGCTCCCGCTGGTGATTTAGTGAGCTTCCAATCAAAGGCCCATAAATTATCGAGATAGCCTGTTGTCCACTGAGTAGGAGTTGCATTCCAAGCTCCTTCAAGTCCTGAAGTGATTGTATCTTCAGAGTGACCTTTTCCACACTTATTCTTCCAACCAAAGCCTTGGTTCTCGATTGGAGCTCCCGCTGGATCAGATTCTAAACAATCTTGTGGCCTGTGAGCACCGTGTGCCTTACCAAAAGTGTGACCACCAGCAATTAGAGCAACAGTTTCTTCATCATCCATTCCCATTCTTCCAAATGTTTCACGAATATCTTTCGCTGCTAGTAATGGATCTGGCTTTCCGTTTGGTCCTTCAGGGTTAACATAAATTAATCCCATCTGAACTGCCGCAAGAGGTCTTTCAAGCTCACGCTCACCTTTATATCTCTTATCTCCTGCTAACCACTGAGTTTCTGGCCCCCAGTAAACAAGGTCGGCTTCCCAGTCATCTTCACGGCCACCAGCAAAACCAATTGTTTTAAATCCCATATCTTCAAGAGATACGTTCCCAGTAAGAACCATTAAGTCGGCCCATGAGATTTTATTTCCGTATTTCTTTTTAATAGGCCAAAGTAGCCTCCTGGCCTTATCTAGTGAAACGTTATCTGGCCAACTATTAAGTGGTTCAAAACGTTGTTGGCCACCACCGCCACCTCCGCGGCCATCGTGACTTCTATATGTACCAACACTGTGCCAGGCCATACGAATAAAGAATGGCCCATAGTGACCGTAGTCAGCTGGCCACCAGTCTTGAGATGTCGTTAATACTTTTCTGATGTCTTTTTTTACTGCAGATAGATTTAGTTTTTTAAATTCTTTCGCGTAGTTGAATTTTGGCCCTAGTGGACTTGACTCCTTTGAATGTTGCCTAAGAGGTGTTAAATCGATTCGGCTAGGCCACCAAAAACTATTTGGCTTGGCTTCACCGCTTGCAAATTGCTGTCCCATATTTTCATTTGAATTAGATGCACAACTCAAAAGTGCTACGGTAGCAATTAGCAAAGGTATTTTTCTTTTCATATTTAGCTCCTTTGAAAATCTATGTTTTCGATGCAATCAGTATCGATGAGAGACAGGTCTAAAGATAATATATTTTTCCTATACCAGAATAGATTTTAGCTATAGAAGCACAAACTTAATTTTTCTTAACTATCAACTCAATAGGTCAAAGGATTGGTAAATAAATAGAATGATTAGGTATGATGAGGAAAATTGAAAGATTACCCTCAATACAAAAGTGTATCGAGGGTATTGATATTTACTTTTTCTTTTGTAGTTGGGCCAATTTTTTAGAGACATGGTCTGCATCAAGCATTGGATCAACATCACGATCAATCGCAACAATTTTTAGCTTTGGATCAATGATAAAGGTCCATCTCTTTGAAATATTGAAAACGGCCATCTTCGCTCCAAACTTCTTTGTCACTTTACCATCCTCGTCGGAGAGAAGATCAAACTGAAGAGCGTGCTCTTCATGAAATGCAGCTTGATCCTTTACAGAATCAGTACTGATTCCATAAACCTCAGCGCCTAGCTTTCTAATTGATTTTATACTATCGCGAAAAGCACAAGCTTGTTTTGTGCATCCAGGAGTTCCTGCTTTTGGATAGAAATATAGAACAGTCCACTTCCCTTTTCGTGACATCATTGAAAAGTTTTTGCCTTCGTGATTCTTAATCGTAAACTTTGGAACATTTTGTCCTAGCTTAATTTCTTCCCCATAGGCAAAAGAGAACATGATACATATTGCAATAAATAAACGACTGATAACTTTCATCTTTCCTCCAGGAATTAAAAATTAGTTAATTTTATCTCTCTTAACTATATATACGCAATAAACTTCAAAATAGATCACTTAAACATAAGTTCTTTTTAAGATTTGATAGTGCTATAATCCCCCCATGACTGATAGACAGATTGAATTCCATTCAAAATTTGGCACTCTCTATATTTGTGCAAATGAAAATGGCCTCTCCTACCTTGGTTGGCAGGAGCAAGAATACGATGGGCCACATTATGAAGACGATGAAAGAATTGTGAAGTACCTCAATACCGCCCACGACCAACTTGAAGAATACTTTGCAGGAAGTCGTAAGAAATTCTCAATCCCTCTTAGTATTTCAAAAGGCACCGACTTTCAAAAACAAGTTTGGGCACAACTTCTCGATATTCCTTATGGAGAAGTGACGACATATGCCGATATCGCTAAGCGCGTAGGCTCTCCTAAAGCTGTCCAAGCGGTTGGCAGTGCCAATGCGAAAAATCCAATTAATTTAATCATTCCTTGTCACCGCGTCATAGCTAAGTCAGGAGAACTCTCAGGCTACGCAGGTGGAGCTGATATCAAGGAAGCCTTACTCAATTTTGAGGGTGGCACACGAACACTTTTCTAATAGACGAAGATAGGCTCAGAGTGTTAAATTACTCTCTATGAATAATGAAGTAAAAAACAAAAAAGACATGCGTCCGAAGCAGGACATTCCAACAATTCTATCTCGTGTAAGCCGCCCGAAAAAAGCAGTTATTACAGCAGGTATGCCATACGCAAACGGGCCAGTTCATATTGGCCACTTGGCCGGTGCCCATGTTCCAGCAGATATTTACTCTCGTTGGATGAGACTCCTTATTGGTAATGACAACGTACTATTTGTTTGTGGTACTGATGATCATGGATCAACAAGTGAAGTTGCGGCCAAAAAACTTGGGAAGACGACACAAGAATTCATTGGTGAAGTTCATGCAAAACAATCAAAGACAATGGAGCGTTACTCGATTGGCCTAGATACTTATACAGGTACTTCGAAGGAAGAAAATTACGAAGCTCACAAAGAGCTTTGCCAAGACTTTCTTAGAAAAATGCACGCTAATGGAATGCTAGATAAGAAAACAAGCCAGCAATGGTTTGATCCAAAACTTAATATGTTCCTACCTGATCGCTATGTTCAGGGAGATTGTCCAAATCCAGATTGTTCAAATACAAAAGCATATAGTGATGAATGTGATGTTTGTGGAAAGAACTACGACCCACATGAATTAAAGAACCCAGTCTCTGCAGTAAGTGATGCAACCCCAGAGCTAAGAGACACGGACCACTGGTATCTGAATATGTGGAAAGTAACTGATCAGTTAATTGAATGGTTAAATACAAAGCAGAAAACTTGGAGAAAGCCTATTCTTCAAGAAGCTTTTGGTACAGTTTATCCTTGTGTAACTTTCACAAATAAGTCTGAACCAGCATATAAAGAAATTAAAGAAGAACTTCCAAAGCATAAGAGTCGTTATGCTCCAGGTAGAAAGGTTCTTGTTCAATTTGAGAACTTAGCTGATCTTGCATCAGGTAAGAAACAATTAGAAGATAAAGGAATTGAGTGTGAACTGAATGATGGTTGGGCACACAGAGCGATTACTCGTGACGTTTCATGGGGAATTCCAGTTCCAACAGATATTGAGCCAGGCATGGAGGGTAAGACTTTATATGTATGGCCAGAGTCTTTAATTGCACCGATTTCATTTACAAAAGTTGCTCTTAAGAAGAAAGGTCTAGACCCTGATCTTTATAAAGAATTTTGGACTGATCCAGAAGCAAAGGTCTTCCAATTCCTTGGAACTGATAATGTTTTCTTCTACGTTCTTATGCAGGGAGCGATGTGGTTTGGAGTTCAAGAAGATCCAATGAGACAAGCGCTAAAAGGTGAATTCCAACAAACTGACGTCTTCTCTAACTTCCACCTACAAATCAATGGTGAGAAGATGAGTAAATCAAAAGGAAACTTCTACACTGGTGATCAGCTTATCGATGAAATGGGATATACAGCAGACCAAGTTCGCTACTTCCTATCAACTTTAAGTCTTTCAGAGAAAGCTTCTAATTTTGACTTTGAGGTTTTCAAGGCAAAGAATGCATTCCTTGCTGGGCCAATGAACGCTGCGTTTGAAAAACCAATCTCAGCTTGTCACAAGCAATTTGGTGGCGTGGTTCCTAAGGGTGAGCTTATTGGCAAAACTGAAAAAGAAACTCTTAAGATTGTTCAGCAATATACGAAATTCATGGAGAAGGGAGAATATCCTAAAGCACTTGGTGCCCTTGAGAATTACGCTCGTATTATTAACGGACTATTTAATCAGTACAAGCCTCACGATGACCGCTTTGATGAGAAAGAAAGAACAGATGCACTTTACTCATGTTTCTACATTCTAAGAAATATCTTAGTAATGCTTAGGCCATTTGCGCCAGAGACAATGGATAAGCTTCGTGTCTCTTTAAATCTTCCAGAGAGTGTTTACTCGATTGATGAGCTTGCAAAAGAATTCCCAGAAAATCATAAGATTGGGGAACAAGCAGAATACTTTCCAGCAGTTGATGCTGAGTAAGAAATAACAAAGGGCCTTTTACAGGCCCTTTTTTTATTATTCTAAATCTTCTAACTGACTTTTAATTTTATTTTTCAATTGTTGGAAATTAATATCTTCAATTTCAACGATCATCCCATCCTTAATCTGTTTTGCTTCCACATCATCAAGATCGTCTTCATCTGCAACACCGATAACTTGCTCTAGAGCAATAGACATATCACGATGAACAAATGGATCAAGCTCATCAAGACCTGCTGCAAAAGTTGTTCCTACAGCTGTACCTGACGGAACACCAAAGAAGAAACCACCGACAGCAGCGACTCCACCATCAAGGCTCACCCCAGTTCCAATATAGTAAGCGGCCGTCGCCTTTGCTCCAATAATTAATCCAAGATAAGCTGAAACTGCTAGGATTGCAACATCAGCACCAGCGGCGTATAAAGCATGACGCCCATTCATATCGGCCATTTTCTTAATGTCGCTTCTTGCAAAAGTTCTGTAATCAGAAAAGAGATTGCGGCACTTTAGCTCTTCCCTATTCCCGTGACACTCTTCGAAGATATAACGGTCATTAACAATTTCCGTTGCCTTAATATACTTATAAGGAGTCTCTTCGGCCTGAATAAATGTCGAGGCCTGATTAAGTTGAGAGAGTAAAAGAACTCCCGTTAGAACAATTTTCTTTAGTTTTGGGCTTAGTGTTTTCATAGCTTAAATTTATCAAAAAAATACATCGAGATAAGCTATTTGGTAAAAATTCCAGAGGGTGCATAATACTTATTCACCTGTATAAGTCTCTGAAACATGGCCATCGACAAGGAAAATCTCCCTATCGGCCATTGCTGCATAATCGGGATCATGGGTAACGAGAGCAATAGTCGTTCCCTTTTCTTTATTAGTCTCTTTTAAGATATTCATGACAATCTCAGCATTTGCTGTATCGAGGTTTCCCGTTGGCTCATCTGCAAAGATATAACTAGGCTCCATAATAAGGGCCCTAGCAATGGCCACTCGTTGCTGCTCTCCCCCCGAAAGTTGTCCAGGAAGCTTATCCCTTGTGTATGGAATATTAAGCTTTTCAAGTAGCATATTGGCCCGAGGCCCATACTTCTTTAATAAACCAAGATTACGAGGAGGTAGCAAAATATTTTCTAAGGCCGTAAGCTCTGGAAGTAAGTAATGAAATTGAAAGATAAATCCAATATGGCGATTTCTAAATTCATGAATTTCATCAACACTCATATGGGTAACATTTTTTCCATCAATATGAATATGACCAGAGGTCGGCTCATCAAGGGAGCTAATGATATAAAGTAGTGTGGATTTCCCACTTCCTGAGCGCCCAGAAATTGAAACAAACTCTCCCTTCTTAATCTCCATTGAAATATTGTGAAGGATACGTTGTGGAGGATCTCCAAATTCTTTAATAATATCTTCTGCCTTAATCATCACTCTCCCCTAATGATATCAATTGGAGTCATTCGACTGGCCGAGAGAGCTGGAAGAAAACTTGCAACTAAGGACGCAAGAAGGGCCGCAACAAATGCTATGATATACGTTGAAGGTGCGTAATCCATAAGTAGATGGTTATCGCCACCAATATTAATATTTAATTCAATACTTTCTACAACTCGACAGATTGTAAACCCTAAAGTCAATCCAACAATTCCACCACTCACACCAAGGAATATACCTTGATACATAATAAGCTCAAGAATTCGTTTTGGGCCATAGCCAATAGAGCGAAGGATTGCTATCTCCTTTCTCTTTTGATTAATCATAATTGTTAAAACATTATAAACTCCAAAAGCCGCAACAATGAGAATAGCAATTGTGATGAAGTAACGAACTATATCTTGCATCATAATCATTTCCATAAACATGGGGTTAGACTCTTTCCAATCTTCAACTTTATCATGACTTAAGAGAGACCATTGATCGGCAAGCTCTTGTGATTTATTCATATCAAAGAGAGACACTGCAATTTCAGAAACTCGCCCAGGTGTTTTATTAAGCTTCTGAACATCTTCAAGATGAGAGAATGCTATCGCTTTATCGGCTCGATCATCTCCAAAAGAAAAAAGTCCTACAATCTTAAATGAGTTTTTATGAGTTAGGCTTCCAGCAATGACCTCGACAAATTGACCAACGCGAGCTCCAATTTCTTCGGCGGCTGCAGCACCAAGAATGATCTTATTTCCCCCACTAGCTAGAGAAGAAAAGTCTCCCTCCAGCATATAGTCGGTAATATCACTAATTCTAATTTGGCGCCTAGCATTTGTTCCTATAAGCCCCATACTGTGTGTTAGATCACCTCTCTTTAACATTACCTGTATTGTTAGGCGTGGACTAAAATCATAAACATCTGGATGGTGAGAAAGGCGATCGGCCCAGCCTTGGTAATTTTCTAGTTTCGATTCACTCCTTTTCCCATATGGAGGAGTAATCCAATTGACTTGCTTGTTATCATAAAACCACTTATTGACGAGTGGGCGATCAATGAGATCTTCTTTTCCAGAGATTAATATATGAGCAGTATTATTTAAAAGTGCTTTAATGATATATTGCCTAAGCCCTAGTTGAATGCCAGAGATAGCGACGAAGAGCATTGTTCCAAAACTAATTCCTAAAAGAATAAGAAGTGTTTGCTTTTTTTTAGAAAATAATTGCTTCATCGATAAGAACAGCATGACTACCTCTTGATGAATAAAAGGTCTGTAAGTTTAATATCTCCAGAGACAACCTCAACCCACATACCGTCATTATTACCTGTAACGACTTCGACTTTTTCTCTCTTCTTATCTCGCATACGAAGAACTTTTCCATTACTAATGGCCTTTACAGGAATTAAAAGAACTCCTTTCTTCTTCCCCACTTCAATAACCACATCAGCAGTCATTCCAGGAAGAATACTTTTTTCAAGGCCCTTAACTTCGATACGGGTGATGAACTCACCTTCTCTTGGATAAATCGTTTTTACATATCCTTCATATTTTTTTTGAGACTGGCTTTCAAAAATGATTCTCGTTTTCTGGTTTGGAATCACTCTTAGAGCTGCCTCTTGCTCTAGTGAAACTTCAATAAATTTCTCATTGAGGTTTTGCATTCTAAGGACAGTGACTTGTGGGAGGACAACTTCTTTTTCTTTATTTGCGATGAGAGTGACAGTCCCGTCAAAAGGCGCTTTAAAAAGAACACGGCCATCGAAGCTAACAAGTCGATCTCCTTCTTTAACTTTCTGCCCTTCTTTAACGTAGAGTTTTTCAACTAGAGATAGGACTCCAATTTTCACATTAAACTCTTTATCAGTATCAACTCGCCCTAGGCCATAAATGGCCTCAACAACATCGCCTTTTTTAGGAGAGATTAATTCATAGTTATTTTTAAAATAGAAAACTCTTAAAAGGATTGCAGATAAAACAAAGATAACGACAATGGTGAAAATATATATCTTTTTCAAGCAAGCTCCTAGAGTATACGTTTTTTATTTATTTTCGCATACCCTAGAGGCCAATATCAAAGAGTTTCTTATTCTTTATTTCGCCTTTCTTTCAAAATAGACAAGGTCGATAAAAACAGATGTTGCAAGGACTATTTTCCTTTCTTCAGTCGTTAACGACTGACTTTTTAAATCAATGGCGAAATTGTCACGATCTGTGAACATTTCTGAGAATAGTCCCGAAAACTTTTTTAAGACACAGGCAACCTCTTGCCCACGAGAATAAAAAGGATAATTCCAAGGCTTCCAAATTGGCGAGCGCATCTCCATGATGACATTTCCCTGAGCATCTAAGACATCAAATTTCTTAGTTATTAAAGAGAATCTTTGCTGAAGTGAACCAATCATTTGGCCATTTAAATCCAGTATTTCAAGGCGCTGGAAAAAGAAGCAAAATGGGTGTTTAGCAACCATATACTCATTGCGACTTTGATCAAAGAAGTGAAGGTCAAATGTCCTCCAGTGACCTAAGAACTGGCGCATTATAAAGCCAAGAAATCCTTTTTGTTGTTCTGCTGCGTAACCAATAGGTTTTTGCGCTTCGTTCAAAAATTGATACTTATTTCTTGTCTCATAACCCAAAAGCTCCCAATTTTCTCTTACTTGCTGAACTAATAGCTTATCGTGTTGACTTAAATCCATCTTCCCTCACGTCTTTTTAATAAATTATGGATGAATTTTAACATAATATTTCAGTTAAATATTATTGAACTCAGTTTATTATTACGGTAAATCTATAAATGAGCTCACATTTACAGGACAAGAATGAATTTAAATATAAACCCCAAGAGGCCAACAGAGAGTATCAAAGACATCCTAAGAATTATGGACTTTACTCTCGGTCCGTTTACAATGCTCTTCGCCATTATTGTCGGGCTTTATGAGTATCAAGACACCCAAAGATTAAATAGCTTCTTTGGAATCTTCTCTTTTCTTATTTTCAATCTCACTATTTCTCAAATAAGTATTCGAGCTAAGAACTCTCTACATATCGAAATTTTTAGACAAATTTTTGCAATCTGTATCCTCTGCCCTTTTGCAGTTTATATCGTTGATGGGCCATTCTCACCGTTCTGGTATCTCTATTTAATTATGATCGTTTCCAGCAATAATATCTTCTTTGAAGTAACTGGAAAGCATATTTACAGTGGGCTTATCACTCTCCTTGCAATTATTAGCTATGTCACTTCAAGTTACTTACTTCTCGATGGGCCAGAAGCTTCTCTTATCATCATTCATTCTCTGACTATGATTATGTTAAGCCTACTATTCTTCAGGCTCCTTAGTCTTGTGGATCGCACTTATCGAAGTGAGGTAAATAAATCCATCGCCTTACAGGAAACTATGGATAAGCTAAATAGCACTAAAGAGAGTCTTATCTATAGTTCGCGCTTAAGCGCAATTGGAGAGATGGCCGGTGGTATTGCTCACGAGATAAATAACCCTCTAACTGTTATCTACGGCTCAATTTATCAAATTAAGCGTTTACTAGATATTGGAGAAATAAATAAAGAGAAATACGATATTCATATCAAGCGAATTCTTGAAACAATCGATCGCATCACTCGTATCATCTCTAGTCTTAAAGTTGTTTCTCGTGAATCAGCTGAGATAAAAAGAGAAGTCGTATCTCTTAAAGAAACTCTTGTGGACGCAACGGCCATTTGTGCAGAGAAATTTAGGGCCCATGGAATCAAGCTTAAGTTTGATCTTGAGAGCAAGGAATTCAATGTTAAAATCGATGCAGATAGAGTTCAAATCTCTCAAGTTTTTATCAATCTATTAAATAACTCTTATGACTCAATTGAAGCATCTGAATCACCTTGGATTGATATTTCAGTGAAAGAGATAGAAGACTTTGTTCTTGTCAGTGTAATGGACTCAGGCCCAGGCATTGGCCCAGATCTTCAGCGTAAAATATTTGAACCTTTCTACACTTCGAAAGAAGTCGGAAAAGGAACGGGATTAGGACTATCGATTTCAAAAGGAATTCTAGAAAAGCATCAAGGGGAGTTATTCCTAGACACAAGTGAAAAAACAACTTGCTTTGTGGTAAAGATTCCCAAAGCAAGCTGATTAGTTTCTATATTAGAAACAGGCAATATACGAATCACCGATGCGACCTAGGAGCTTAGACCCAGATTCATCGAAAATATTTCCATAAGAATTACCACCGTCACAATGATCTTCAACAGTAACGACGATTGTATAGACTGTACCAGTTTGTGTCGCCTCAAGCCTTCTAAGCTCTAGGGCATCAGCACAGTAGTCATAATCAAAATCTGCTAATTCAGTGTACTTTGCAAACTCTTCTTTTGATAATTTAGGAAGGCGCTCAGAGTAAACCTCTGTATATTCATCACGATCATAACTTGAAGCAAGATCAACGTTATTCAATTCTGGGCAGGCCATAGCTGAGCTAAAAAGAATAACAGATAAAAGAACAACAACTGATTTCATAACGACCTCCACTTAAATACAGGCTTTATTTACCCCGTGGCCGTTTAGTTATCAATTATATTAAAAATATAGATTCCATCTAATTATGAGATATCTACAAGATGCCCATCGTCACTAGGTGACTGCGTTATCTCCCAACGATTACCATCTGGATCCATCAAAAGAAAGCTCTTCTCTCCCCATGGGTGATCCTTCGGTTCACCACTCACCTCAAATTGATACTGAGAACTTAAGGCCATTAACTTTTTATAGAAGTCATCGACATTTTCAACGGTCACACCGTAAGAGACTTGGGCCGGATTATCTACTAATTCAAAGAATTTAGCGGCCTTTCCTACAGGACGAAAGAAGGCCACACGACTTTTATCAGGAAGGACAAAATCTGCAAAATCTTCATTGGCAAAATGGGCCTTAACACCAAAGACATCTGTGAAGAAGTTCGAAATATTCGTAACATTCTTAGAAGTTATTACTAAGTGAGAAAGTGCTTTGATCATAATTCATCCTATTTCTATTCATGTTATAACAATTCGATTGACTTAGGTAGCCTTTAAGATTAAATCATCTCATCCATTATTTTGGTGGCCAATCCTTCCTGCCACCCTTTGAGGCCCTAGGCCTAGTGAGAACATTTAAATGCAAGAGCTTGATACGCTGATCGAATCCTTAACTGAGAAGCGATTTTATGTGAGCGATACGCTTATTTCAAATGAATTGGCCCGTGCCCTAAGGGACGAGGCCCAGACTCGTTTTCATATTGGAGACTTCCAAGAAGCAAAGGTCGGACGACAACTAACAAAGCGACTTGACGAAAGAATTCGTGGAGATCTCACTTCGTGGATTGAAGGAGAGATGGCCGACCACCCTCTGGCCCTTCAACAATATTTAAAATTTCTTGATAATCTCAAGGATCAACTCAACCCTATTTTCTACTTAGGCATTCGCTCTTACGAAGGACACTTTGCCTGCTATGACGAAGGAGCCTTCTACCGAAAGCATGTGGATCAGCACCGAGGTAGAGGCCTTAGACGCCTAAGTGTGATTCTGTACCTAAGTGATATGGGAGAAGCTGACGGTGGAGAGGTCGTTATCTATCACCATGAAAGACAAGATGAGGAAGTATCTCGTATTAAGCCTATGCTTGGAAGACTTCTTATCTTTCTATCGGAAGACCTTCCCCATGAAGTTCTCCCTGCATACAAAGCGAGACTTTCACTAACAGGATGGTTAAGGGCCTGATTGTTAAGATTTTCTAATATCACTCCATACTATGTTCAGGTTTTATGGCCAATATAATGCTGAATTTAAAAGGAGAGAGTAATGAAAATAAATGAAGGAAATACAGATCGAATTATTCGAATCATTGTAGGGATGATCCTTATTTCACTAGTTGTTATAGGTCCTAAAACTTATTGGGGTCTCATTGGTGTAATACCATTAGTCACAGGAATACTGGGTATATGCCCTGGATATTTACTATTTGGCTTTTCGACTCGCCTTTCACCTCCTAAGAACAAGAAGGCCCACTAGAATTTAAACTATGATATAATCTCTCTTAAAGAGAGGTCATGGTTTGAATACAAAAGAGCTCATAAAATCAGAGTTAGGCTTTGACGATATAACACTCTATATCGATAAAAGAAGTAAGTTCTTCTTTTTCATGAAGTATGAAAAAGAAAATTACATGGTACTCTTAAAAAATGAAATCGAACCGGAAGCTCTTCCATTAATGAGAAGATTTACGGCCGAATACCCAGAGCTTCCAACTCTTATCAAAGAAACAGACTCTCTTATTCTCTATGATATTCCAAATGGAAAACTAGCAAGACTTGTCGAAGAAAAAGTAGATAAGGAGCTGGCCAAAAGGGTCTCAGAGATTCAAGTTCGATTAAACGAGCTAACTGCTCCTTACGGTTACCATTTTGAGTGGCAACTCAATTACTTTTTTATTACTAAAAGTAGACTTATGTATATTGATTTAGAAACATTAGAGTTTGGAGAGGAAACTAAGACGATAGATATTCCAATCTATGATCAATTGAGCTTAGAAGAGCGCGTGAAGCTTAAAATCCAAAAAGAAAATAAGAGATTAAGCAATCACGAGCGCTTCACAAGATGGCTAAAGTAATTCTACATGAATAGATAAAGACTTAGGCCAATGAGAAATAAGATCCCGACAACCTTTCTTTCTTTTTTTATTGTATATGCTAAATACAATCCACTTAAAATGATTAGAAGTAGAAAGATCCCAACAATTTTTTCAATATAACGTAAGAACTGCGGCCCATGACCTTTATGAAGTTCAATCAGTCTTTTTAGAAGGTTTGGCCTCACATAAGAAATATGCGTCCCATCTTCCTTTACTTGAAACTTATAGTAATCACGAGTTGTCGGTCTAGTAATTGCTCCATCCCCGACAGTTTTAACGTAGGCAAAATCATAACTCTCATCGATTTCATTTAACTCTACAGAAATATTTTCTTTTGTTAACTGTGCCTTTGAAAGTTGGACGACTTTAACTGGCTCAACAACTTCACTTCCCTTTAATCCTAATAAGTAAGAGATACCTGTAATGGCCATCATCAGAAGCAAGGGAGAAGCTAGAGCTGACAAGTAGAGGTGAATCTTAATAAAAAATGGGCGATTAAATTTCATATTCTATCCTTTAATTCCACAACGAGAAAAAGCTTGTGGTAATGATAGTAAGTTTAGACCAATTTCTTCATCCATCTTTCTTTCGATTTTTTGAACGATTGGAAAAAAATAGATCTCAGTTGTCACTGCAACTGTCGCGCGAAAAAGGTGTCCACCTTTACAAGAAAAATCTTCATCACCTAAAACAGTATGGATGTGAAAGAAAGGCCTTCCATCTAGATGAGAAAGATTTCCATCAAGGCTTAGTAGCTCAAAGTCACCATTAAATTCTTTGCGGTCATATGTTTTCGTATCAAGGTGATAAAAACCAAGCTCCACATCTTTTAAAGCACCGATCCCCTTTAACATCCCAGCGCCAAGGTTCTCTGCTGCCGCAAATTCTTCGAGGGACGTAAAAAGATCTTCGTCTTTATATAATTTAATT
Organism: Halobacteriovorax sp. GFR8; assembly: GCF_050955245.1. Taxonomy (NCBI): domain Bacteria; kingdom Pseudomonadati; phylum Bdellovibrionota; class Bacteriovoracia; order Bacteriovoracales; family Halobacteriovoraceae; genus Halobacteriovorax; species Halobacteriovorax sp. GFR8. Next base: position 2,573,965 of record NZ_JBPBLR010000002.1, read on the forward strand.
AAATAGCACTCTTCTTGCTTGATATATTGCATGGGTAAGCTCCTGATTTCATTGTGTAATTATAACAACTTCACTATCAAAGTCTCGACCCGATGCTCCCTGAAAAACTTCTACTCTCTCTTTACTCAAACTAGGCTAAATGATAGTAGTTGAGCATGAGAACGCTTCCCTTCATTCTCGCCTTCTTTGCATTGTCCCAAGAGTCGATAGCAATGGAGTGCTTCAAAGAGCATCTCGACGCCGCAATCGCAAGTAATCGAAGCCGTCGAGGAATTTACTCAGATCATACTAATTCTAAAAGTAGAAAGATTTCAAATAGTCTGATCTTCGTAGAAAAAATATCTCTTATCTACGCAAGACTTTTAAATCCAAGCTTAGAAAAGTATCGTCGTGCCGGTATTCCAATCCTATGCCTCGACTTTATTGAAATGAGCAAGGCCCCAAATATACCAAGTGAATTTTCTATCCCTAATTATAAGTATCAAGATATTGAATCAGTTGATATAAAAGAACTTCGCTCAAATATTTCTAAACGACTTAAGAATGAAGACTATCTTGGTATCGTTGAGTATATCGAAGAAGAAGTTTCAAATAAGAAAAAATATGGCCAATATAACTGCATGGTAAGACATGTTCTTGAATCCCTAGGTCGTAGCGCATTCTTAACTCCATATTATATTGAACATGCCAGTAGCTTAGGACTTAAGTCTCCCAAAAAGTTACTAAATAAATATCTAAGAAGAAATATCTTTGCCCTAAAATACTCCCACTCTCTCGATAAAAAGGCCGTATCCTTTCAAGAAGAAGGAATTTCAATTTTATGTGGAGATGTCCCCCATATTCCGATAAGATTAGACTATGAGATGGAACTTTCTAAATACTAAAATTGGTCTTGCTCTTGGTGGAGGTGCCGCAAAAGGTATCGCTCACATTGGCGTCTTAAAAGCATTTGAAGAACAAAGAATTCCAATTTCCTATTTATCAGGAACAAGCGTTGGCGCTATTGTTGCCTCTTACTATGCCTTTGGTAAGAATTACGACGACTTTCTATCCTTGGCAAAGAAGCTAAATTATAAAGACACAATAAGTTTAACAATACCTAAGAAAGGTTTTTTTAGTACGAAGTCCATACGAGAAATGATTATTAAAGACCTTGGTGATGTAAATATCGAAGATGCAAAGATCCCTCTGGCAATTTGCACGACAGATATCTCAACTGGTGAACAAGTCGTTTTTTACAAAGGAAATTTGGCCGATGCAGTTTGTGCCTCAGTTTGTGTTCCGGGAGCATTTGTTCCTCAAGTAATCAACGGTAGAACACTAGTTGATGGGGGTATTACAGAAAATGTTCCAGTTTCCCCACTTGAAGATATGGGTGCCGGTATTATTGTTGCAGTCGACTTAAATGGAGTACAAAAGTATCAAGAACCTGATGATACTTTTGCCATCATTAGTAATGCCATGGATATTGCCATTGATCTTAGAACAAGAGAGCAAATTGAAGATGCTGATATTATTCTCTCCCTCAATTTAAGTAAGTACAATCGTCTTGATAACTCTAAATGTATTCAAGAGCTCATTAATGAAGGTTATGAGCCGATGACTAAGAACCTCTCAAGCTTAATTTGGTATCGTAGAGCAAGTTACCTAGAGTTCTTTAAAAAGCTTATAATCGAAACCATTCCGTTTAAAGTGCCTAAGGTAATTTCAAATCTATACAAAGAAAAACTTGCAAAGATCTCAATCAAATAAGCTCCTTTTTTATTTCTTTTAAATGAGATAAAATTTAAAGAAATAACTTAAGATGGAGTTTACATTGTTTGATATTAATAGAGTCTTTACACTCATTTCAGGAAAACTAACTTTTTGGTACGAAGCTTTTATTAAGAATATCCCAAACTTAATTGTTGCAATCGTTGCCCTATTTGTTTTCTTCTATCTTGGTAAAACTCTTCGCAACTTAGTTAAAAAAGTTTTACAAAAAGTTTCATACAAAAAATCTGTTAATGAGATCCTAGGAACAACGACAAATGTCATTGTCATCGTTGTCGGTATTTTTACGGCCTTAGAAATAATAGGCCTCGAAAAGACAGTCACATCAATTCTTGCAGGGGCCGGGGTAATCGGTTTAGCACTAGGTTTTGCTTTCCAAGAAATTGCAGCAAACTTTGTTTCAGGTGTACTCATTGCTTTTCGCGAGCCCTATCAAATTGGTGATATTATCGAAATTGATAAGATCGTCGGGCAGGTAACAAATATCGAATTAAGAACAACGGGGATCACGACTTACCAAGGACTTGAAGTTTTTATTCCAAACAAAGATATGTTTACAAAACCTTTTATTAACTACACAAGTACGCCACGACGTCGTGTGGATATTTCGGTTGGCGTTTCGTATCACGATGATCTTGAAAAAGTTGAAAAGGTAACAAGAGAAGCACTTGAGGCCATCAGTGGAAGACTTGAAAATGTTCCAGTCGAAGTTTTCTTTGAAGAATTTGGAGCGAGCTCAATCAATCTAACGGCCAGAGTATGGATTGATTATAGAGCAGGAGTCGCATTTTATAAGGCACGCCATGAGGCCGTTATGAATATTAAGAAATATTATGATAATAATGGAATTACAATCCCATTCCCGATTCGAACAATTGAATTTTCAAATCAACTTGATGTAAATAAGGGCTAATTGCGTCTTGTACACATTCTTTCCCAGCCCTTAACATCCTTAAGGGCCTTATTATAATCACTACGGCATCCTTCATTAGGAACATATGAATAATAGAGGGAGCCGTTATTGATTTTTTCCATAATCTCTCGCCCTTCACCCGGTACGAATGCAGGACAACCAAAACTTCTTCCCATGATATTACCGCGATTATAATAAGCCTCGTGCATAACAACACCTTGTGAGCGGGCCTTATCATTAACACCTTTTGAAAGGCCATCTAAGCGCATTCCATTATAATTTCTTCCTGATGCTCTAAAAGTTGGCCAGCCTCTTTGCCCTTTCACTCTTTCATCATGGCTACTAGACATATAGAATTCACCGGTTTTGAAGAAGCCAGGTCTCGTCATGGCCCATTGATCATGCTTAGGCTTTGCCCTTGCAGGCACACGACAGCGAACGAGTCTTCCAACATGATTTGATGCCCTAGTCACTCTACCACTATCAGTGATTGTCGCATCGGCGTAAGTGACACCTCTAACCTTTCCGCTACCATGAGAAACTTTATAACTTTTGACTTCTCCGGTTTTCATATCGAGTAGAAAAAAACGTTTATGCTTTGAGTTCTGGGAGTAGTCTGCGATTGTAATATAATTCTTATTTTTAAATTTTTTCTTATTCTCTTTGTAGTACATAAGCGATTGCTTTAATGCATTGGCAGGTACACCTTGATCAAGAAATTTTTCATAGAATTGGCAATCCTCACCTCTTGCTGCAGCCTCAGCTAATGCTAGGCCTTCTTCTAGAGCTCTATTGGCCTTAGGGGCATGATTATCGATTGCTGTATTAGGGTCACAGGTAACGGCACTTTCAGGAGTCGAAGTAGGATCCATTTCCATATCCTCAATTGCTTCATTAACAACACTATCAATTTGATTTTCGACGTCTTGGGCATAGTTTGAGGTAGACATGCTTTCATAGGTATTAACGACAACAGCATTTGCATATGTATGTAGCGCCAGTACACATAGCATTAAGTAAACCTTTCTCACTTCTCCCCCTCAAAGATATCTCTCAATACCTTATCGGGAAGCTAGGTCATTATCTTAACAATTATTCTTTACAACTCAATAAAATCAGGAAATTACACCATCTTCAACAATAGTCTCTTCGATAACTTTGCGCTCTTCTTCAGTAATTGGATCAGTTAGGTTCTTAATCCATCGATTCTGCTTAATGATGAAAATAGCAATGGCAGCTCCAAGAATATTTCCCACAACAAATGAAAGATAAATTCCAGTTTGTCCTAGTGGTGTATGTTTAGAAAGAACATATGCAATTGGAAAGCGAATTACCCATAAAGAAACAATGGCAACCATCATGGAGATCATCGGACTTCCGCCCCCTCGCATGGCACCAGAGGCTACTTGTTGAACTCCAATGAGGCCAAAAGTAAGAGCGATAATTCTAATGAAATTTGCCCCTTCATTAATGACCGCAATTTCATTTGGCACAAAAATTTGTAGGGTTTGCTCAGCGAAAATAAAAAATGCAACTCCAGCAATCGATAAAGCAATAAAGATTACCCATAGTGCCTTACTCGTGACTTCTTTAGTTCTTTCAATTTTCCCCGCACCAATATTTTGACCAACAAGAGTTGATGTTGCCATAGCAAATCCTAAGCTTGGAATAATCATTAATGTAAGAACTCGAATCCCAATACCATAAGCGGCCAGTGCAATATCCCCAAAGGTAGCGATCAGAAATGTCATCACCATCATGGCCATCGCTCGTGAAGATTGTTCCGTCGAAGCAGGAAAGCCAAGGTGAATAATTTTTTTAGCTAATGAAAAATCAAAAGAAATTTTTGTGAAATCTATTTTAATTCCACCTTTCCCCTTTGCAAGTAAGTAGAGTCCAATAACAGCAGACAGCCCTTGTGTACAAATTGTTGCATATGCTGCTCCATCAACTCCATAAGCTTTAATTGGTCCATAACCCATAATTAAGATGGGGTCGATAATGAAGTTTAAAACAACAGAGAAGAGAACAATATAAAATGGCGTCTTAACATCTCCAACTCCACGGTATAAAGATTGGAACATCATATAGAGGTAACTAAAGATCAAACCTATAAATGAAATCCTTAAATAAGAAATAGTAATATTTTGTATTTCAACAGTTGGAGTCATTGCACGAATGACATAGGGAATTACTGCATAAGCAATACCAGCTAATACTGCTGATGTAATGAGAATAATAAATAAAGTATGAAGACATACTTTTGAGACCATTTTTGTATTTTTTTGACCAGTATACTGAGAAACTAAGATCGTTCCTGAAACAGCAAAACCTGCTCCCATAGAAATTAAAAGAAAAATCACAGGAAATGAAAGAGAAAGAGATGCGATAGCATTTGTCCCTAAGCGCCCTACCCAAAAAGTATCCGTTAACTGATAGGCCGTTTGTAGAAAGTTGGCCATGACGATCGGTATTGATAATTTAAACAAAGACTTGATAACAGATCCTTGTGTAAGGTCATGAACTCCCACAAATATCCTTTAGTAAGTAACCTAACTAATTTTAGGCTGCATGTAACTCTTGTGTATCATCATCCTCTTCATCTAATTCTTCAATCTTTTTTTTTACGAAACACTCCTGAGCTGCTTCTAAGTCCTCTTTTAGTTTAGTCACTAAAAGAATTTTATCACCTTTTTCAAAAACAGTTGCACCATCAGGAATAATGAACGCACCGTGCCTCTTAATAAAAAGAACGATTGCTCCAGGTGGAAGCCTTAAATCGACAACTCGATGTTCAACAGCATAATCAGTTTGTCTGATCTCTAATTGAACAATACCGTGTTTTGTTTGTTCAAGTAGCTCCATATCAACAGGAAAGTTTGCTTCATCTTCTTGCTCAACAACAAGTCCTAACTTTCTTGCAACAAACTTTAGAGACGACCCCTGCATAAGAGCAGAGACAATCACAACAAAGAATACAATATCAAATAAGACGTGAGCTTTTTCTCCAATGTGAGTTGCTGCAAAACTTGCAAAGACAATTGGTGTTGCCCCCTTAAGTCCTGCCCATGAAACAAAGAGTTTTTCATTTAAGTTGAAACGACTCTTAATTAAGCACAGGAAAACAGTTATTGGCCTTGCTGCAAATGTTAAGAAGCAAGCAATGAAAAGTCCTGCCGGAGCAACAGTAAGTAGTCGGCTTGGAAAGACTAGTAGTCCTAACATAATGAAGAGACCAATTTGCGAAAGCCAAGTAACCCCATCAAAGAATAATGAAAGTAAGTTCTTGTGTAGAATCTTTCGATTACCAATCATCATCCCAAAAACATAAACTGCTAAGAACCCATTTCCGCCAAGCTTTGTCGTTAAAGAATAACCAAGAAATAACATGGCCATTGTAAGCGGTGGATAAAGTCCATTAAAGTCTAGTTTAACCACGTTATTGATTAAGATGAATGAGCGAGCAGTAACCCAACCACCAATTAAACCAATAATAGGGTTTGAGATAAACATGATTGCAGTCGTTTGAGCATCTCCCATTCCTTGCTCAATGAAGCCAATAATGACAGAGACAAGAAAATAGGCCATGGGATCATTACTTCCCGATTCAAAACGAAGAATATTTTTAACATCACCAACTTGTGCAGTTGGATCTTTGAATGCAGAAAAGACAGCTGCAGCATCAGTTGCCGAAAGAATGGCACCAATGAGTAAGGACTCAAGTAAGCCTAAGTCTGTGACAAGATGAGTGAAGCCACCAACTAAGAAAGTTGTCAGCATAACTCCGATTGAAGAAAGAACGACTCCTCTTCCGAAGTCTTTTTTTACTTTGTTAAATGGAGTTTCAAATCCCCCGTTGAAAATAATTAGGCATAGAGCAACTAAGCTTAAAGAGTGAGTTAACTCGTAATTACTAAAGTTAATTCCCCCAATTCCATCTGATCCGGCCATCATCCCTATGAAGAGAAATAGCACAAGAACCGGCAGACCAAAGCGGCTTGAAGACTTGCTGAGCACAATGCTTAAAAGAAGTAAGATTGATGCTCCTAATAGGAAATTATTTAAGAACTGCTCCATAGGACTGGGCTTATCGGAAAGAACTACCAAAACTTAAGTAAAAACATCAGGTTATTAAGTTTTTTTTAGAGAGTATCAATCAAAATTTCATACTAACTTTACTCTTTAATTGGACAAGAGTATGAATAAGAAAACCAATGTTGCACAAGCCAAACTAATTATTAAAGGATCTCAAATATGAAAAAACTCCTTCTCTCTTTCTTAATGATATTAACAACTTATGCGAGCGGAATTGCACCAAGTGCAACAGATATGAAATTTGTCACTGATTTTACGACTTTTGCCTGCAAGAGCTTTCGCGATAAAGTAGCTGCGCCAAACGAGATTGCAGCACTTAATGTGTCTTTTACAAAACTAGGTATCTCTGACTCGACAAGAAGAATTATTCTTGATGTTGAATCTAATGACGGACAATGTTTCTATAGCGCTGACTTCTCAAGACAGAAAGGTTTTAAGAGACTTGATTTTGAAACGTCATATATGACTGACTCTCCAAACTGCTTGGAACTTAAAGAAGAACTAGACCGCTACATTTCTCCAGGTTTTAAATATATCATTAAATACAATGCGTATATTTCTATGCTATTCTTAACAAAAGAATTAACAAGCGTTTGTGATGAAGTAAGCGGAAATAAACTAATCGAGTTTCAGTGGAAAATCTAAAAGAAATTGAAAAATATTGTTTAAATAAATCAAATATCCCAAGTGATCTTTGCGTTGAGCTAGGCGATTATACAAAAGATAATCACCCTCTTGGGCGCATGATCTCTGGAGAACTAGTGGCCTCTCTTTTAGGCTTCTTTATTCGTTCAAATAATTACAAGACTATTTTAGAGATTGGAACTTTTACTGGCTACTCAGCTTTGGCCATGGCCGAAAATATTCCGAATGACGGTAAAGTTGTCACAATTGATAAAAATAAAAAGATTAATACTTTTGCAAAATCCTATTGGGATCGCAGCGAAGTAGGAAGTAAAATAGAGGCCCGCTTTGGTGATGCAAACCTAGTCTTAAAAGATTTAGCTGGACAGAAATTTGATCTAGTCTTTATCGATGCAGACAAAGGAAGCTATAGGAACTACCTTGAGCTCTCACTAGAGCTACTAAGTGATAATGGCATGATCGTTGTGGACAATGTTCTTTGGAATGGAAAGGTTACTTCAGAAAATATTGACCCTGAAGACAAAACGACAAATGCTCTAGTAGAGTTCAATAACTACATTGAATCGAGAGATGATCTTTATAAGACCATGCTCCCTATTCGTGATGGACTTTATCTGATTCAGAAAAATAGATCTGTTTAAAATCTTTTTTCATACTGATTAAGTTTACGAAGTACTTATCCCCTTCTGTTAGAACTTTATCTAATTTTCCAACATGAGAACCTCTATCGTAAGCAAACTCTCGTGCACTATCATCGTGATGAATAATTCCAACAAATGACTTAAATTTTGAATTTAAGCTCGCATACTTACCCATTGCAAAGTCACCATCTGAGTTTCCTAAAACAAAGACTGGAACCTTTCCAATATGTTCTAAAATTCCCACTGGTTTATTTTCTTTGTCATTTAAGAAAGCAAGCTTGGCCTGATTTTGAAATTCGACTTTACCATTTTCTGAAAACCTCTTTCCAAATCTTGTTCCAATTATCTGATAAGAAGGAAGTTCATAGACGATCTTATTTAAAACTCTAACAAAGTGAGTTCCCCCACCTGTGACAATAAAAACCTTAAAGTCAAAAGCTTCTAGTGTTCTCATTAGCTCAACACTTGGAGCATAAACGAGTTCCGTATATTTTTTCTTTAGTGTCGGATGTTTTTTGGTTGCTAGCCATTCGGCCATATAGTCCATATATTCATCATTAGTAACTCCTGCTTGCATATCAAGCAGGGCCTGATAAAGCTTTCCCTTATCTTTTACATTTGGAAATTGCTCTACCACTTCATCTACGAGAGCATTACGCCTATTGTATTTCCCAACAATGATATCCTTATAAAAGTCCAACAGTGCTATAAACTGAACATACATAGGGTACTCACCCCAAAGAGTTCCATCATTATCAAAAACTGCTATTCTTTCACTTGTAGGTATAAAGTTTTTAGACTTCTCATCTGAAATATCTTTTAAATAAGTCTTAATCTTTTTTGTTACAGGGGTGTCATTCCAATACTTAAGCTCTGCTTTTGGAGAAGACTTTTTGTTACATGAAATAAAAAGAAAAATAGATAGAAATGAGATTAGAAGTATTTTTTTTTTCACTTGCTTACTCGTCAATTGTTAAGCTCATATAAAATACTTGCTTATCCATCCCTACAGGAAGCTCAAAAGGGATTGTTACTGTTCTTGGCCCAGTGATGCGATCATTCTTTACAGCATCTCCTAAAAATACTTCAGGAGTTGTCCTTTCTACAGTCAACCCTGTAATCTTATTGATTTCGGCCTTTGCTTGACCAAGTACCATATTGACAAACTCAGCTGCGGAATCAGTAATTTCATCGTTAAGTTCTTTTTGATTTTCAGAGAACATTGTATTGTAAATTGTGAGAAAACTAGCTTTATTAAAACAAAGGGCAAGTTCCCCATTGATCTTCTCACTACTTATTCCGATTAGGCCTACAATATCAACTGTATCTTTAAACTCGTAATTTGGATGAACCTCACCTGCCAGCAGCGGAATATTTAGTTGTTTTTTGAATACTTCAAGTAAAGCATTCAAGAATGGTTCGATTAACTCCATTAATAGCTCCAATTTCTCAATTAAGTAATTTTAATTGAGAAAAACACTTCGCACAAACAATTGCCCCATTTTGCCGATAAACAGACTATTAATAATCAAGTTTTTTTATCAGTTTCTAAGTCTCTGTAATGAGTGGCCCAATAATAAATGCTTCCAAATAAGTGTTATCTCAAACCAATGAAAGTTGGCATTATTTGCGATTAGATCAATTGTACAAAAAAGTTAATCATAGTTAAGATAAATAGACAGAATTTAGGAACAAAAATATATACGATGAACATAAAATAGCTTTTTACAAAGGAATCTTGTATGAAAAAAATTTTAGTTATGGCCATCTTATTTGGCCAATTTGCCCATGCTCAATTCAAATCAGAAGATGAAGTTACTTTTATTGCTTCTGGTGGAAATACCAATAAGAAGACTTATGACCTTGCTTCCCGCAACTCATATAAGTGGGAGACGAATACCCTCACTTTTAATGGGTCTTATTCTTATGGTGAATCCGACGATGTAGTTGATGATGAAAAATGGAGTGCCCTATTAAGAGTTGATCACGTTCTTTCAAAAAAAGTTGATATCTACGTGGGCGACCTTTTTGAGTCAGATCGGTTTAAAGGTTTTTGGGCCAGAAATAACATGGAAATAGGTTTTAAGTATAAGTTCTACGATCAAGATACTTATAAAATGTTCGCTGAACTTGGTTATCGTTATACCAGAGAAAACTTTGTGCAAAATGAGCCTGATAGCCATGAACAAAAAATACGTGCCTTTTATGAAGTTAGTAAGGAACTTCGCAAGGGTGTGAGTGCCCGTTACTGGCTCGAATATATCCCGAGTCTAAAAAATAGTGAAAATTATATTATTAATATGGAGCCTTCAATTCGTATGCTAATAAATAGCACATTCTCTCTTAAAGCAGGTGTTCTTTGGGAATACGAGAATGATCCGGTTGAAGGAAGAGATCAACACGATTACAAAACAACGATAAGTCTTCTTGCGAGTTTTTAGGAGAACAAATGAAAGAATTACTAAACGAAGCCAATATTGAAAAACTAACGAATATTGCTGCAGATTACGGATTTCAATTTATTAAAGTAATTATTGTCCTAATTATTGGACTTAAAGTTATCAATTTCATTGATAGACTTGTTGATAAAGCACTTCAAAAGAAGGAAGTTGAGCTTTCTCTAAGAGGCTTCATTACTTCTATTGTAAGTATAGCCCTTAAGATTGGATTATTTATCACTATCATTGGAATGGTAGGAATCAAGACGACTAGTTTTGTTGCGATGCTTGGTGCCGCTGGTCTGGCCTTTGGTATGTCACTTCAAGGAGCTCTAGGGAATCTAGCCGGAGGTGTCCTCATTCTTTTCTTTAAACCATTTAGAGTTGGGAATGTTATTGAAGCACAAGGCTTTATTGGAAAAGTAAAAGAGATTGGTCTTTTCTGTACAATCTTAAATACGGCAGATAATAAGACAGTTATTTTACCAAATGGATCACTTTCATCAGGTAGTATTGTTAATTATTCAGCTGAAAGTATCAGAAGAGTTGATATGATTTTTGGAATTGGTTATGGTGATGATATTAAGAAGGCCAAGGAAGTTCTCATGAGACTAACAAAAGAGCATCCTTTAATTCTTAACGAGCCAGAAACAGTAGTTGCTGTTTCTGCCCTTGCAGATAGTTCTGTTAACTTTGCTGTAAGGCCATGGGTAAAGTCCGCTGATTACTGGCAAGTTATGTTTGATATGCAAGAGAATGTAAAATTAGAATTTGATAAAGAAGGAATTTCAATTCCTTTCCCTCAAAGAGATGTTCATCTCTATCAAGAAAAATAAACTCAAAAATAAAATAGTCGAAAAGGTTCTTTGCTTATGCTTAGAACCTTTTTTCGATACCAATACCTAAGTAATGTTGAATATCTAAATTTGGATTTAAAAAAGATTTTCCATAGTTTTCATATTCACGAGTATAGTGATCATCTTCAATTCCCATTCCCGCTTTAATATAGATAACAGACTTCTTTGTTGTATAAACATTTGTCTTGGCCTCAACACCATAGTAGTGATTCATCTCACCCTCTTGAGTATATTGTCCATCATAGTAGAAACGAGTTTCGACAGCAGGAAACTTCCCTTTGCTACCTTCTGGCTCAAATTTAACCTTAAACTCACCACCAACTCCGATATAATTTTCATTTCCACTTATATGAGAGAGTTGCCCTCCAGTATAAAGTTGAGAACTTGTTGAAATAGTTCCTTCATCATTTTTATAGTCATAGATCTTTCCAACCTTAAAAGTGGCCTTAGGAGAGATAATTTGTTCCATATGTCCATAATTCTTATACTGAACAGTACCAGCACTTTTAGACATTTTATGCCAGGCCCTTTGAGTATTCATAGCCAGGCCATTATCATCAATAATAGTAAGTCCTGCACCTAACTGCACAAAGCTCTTCTTATCATCACCTAATTTTCGATAAACACTAATATCAATATCATCTCTATTTAAACCTTCTTGATTCCAAGATCCGTCGTCATTTTGATAGCAAAATCTTTCATATAGACGCCCACGGATTTCAACCATTCCACATGATTTTTCAACAAGCTTTGTATAGGCCCTTGAATTATAACTTAATAGGACTTCACCATTCTCAAATTTTAGTTTAGCAGAAAGCTTGGCCCCAAATGTTAGACCTCGATCATCCCCTTCAATACCATCACGTTCGTTAAAATTAGTAACTCCAAGGGCCATAAGACCGCCGTGTAGAGGGTTATCGTTAGATGTATTTACTTCAAACTCAGCACCTTCAAGCTCTCCTAGACCAAAGAAGCCTTCTTTTTTAACATCAAGTTTTTCAATTTCTATCTCTGCAGTAAAAGCAACCTTGTCATCTCCAATATTTATTCGAGAATCACCACACCCGTAATTATCCGCTTCATTAATTTTAGCCGCAACAGCTAAACTCTCTTGAAGAATCTCTTCAGGAGCAGGTGCCGAAATATGGTACGTTTTCTTTACTAACTTTAAACGCCTTTCAATCTCTCCGTGATCCTCAATAGGAATGCGATTAAATTTTTCGAGAATCAAGTCGTTGTAGCGGAATCTTGAATATTCGGAAACAGACTTTCCATCTCGAAAGATAAATTGATCTTTATTTCGGTCATAGGAAATTGAAGTCTCTCCATTGCGATAGAGTACCCCTGACTCCGATGCACTTACAGAGAATGAAACTCCCACACATATGAATAAAATAAAATATAGTTTCTCTCTTAATATTCTCACGTCTCACATATCGGTAACTTACACACAGTACCTTAGTAAAAGAGTAAGATATCCTAAAATTACATATACTTACCTCCGATTTATCTGTTATAAATTAGGCGTGAAAAACAAAATCCAAGTCCTATTCGAAGATGATCACTATATTGCGGCCACTAAACCCAGTGATCTTTTAGTCCACCCTTTTAAGGCAAGAAGCTCTGATCGAAGAAGTCTACTTAGGTCTTTAAAGAAGCAAACAGACCTTTACCTCTTCCCGATTCATAGACTTGATAAGCCCGTATCAGGAGTTGTTCTTTTTGCTAAATCAAAAGAGGCAACAAGACTTATGAAAGAGCAGTGGAATAGTGACAATGTCTCTAAACACTATGTTGCCATGGTTAAAGGGATCGCGGAAAAAGAAGGTGTTTATGACTTCCCGATTAAAACGGATAAGGGCATTCAAGACGCAAAGACAGCATTTAAAAGAATCTCCACTAATGAAGAATATAGTCTCGTTGATATTGAGATCTTTACAGGCCGACAACATCAGATAAGAAAGCATTTTTCACGTCGAATGCATAACTTAGTTGGTGATACAAAGTATGGACACTCTTCAATTAACAACCTATTTAGAAAAGATTATAAATTTTATCGCATCTTTCTTCATTCATACAAACTGTGCTTTAAGCACCCTATCACTCAAGAAGATATCGTTATTGAATCTCCTGTGACAGAAGATTGTCTAGAGATTGCAAAGGATTTATTTGCTTTTGATCTCAGCAATATAACCAAGAAGATTGAAGAAAACTGACCATAGATTTGGATCACTCAATTTTTCTTCTTCAATATTTTCCACGGCCGAAAGAATTGTTTGGTGATTTTTTAAATTCGAGATGAGCTCAAAGATTCCCTCTGAGATAATTTGAATTTGCATCTTCTCTTCTCTTTTATAAAGAATTGTTAACTCATTTCCCTGAATATCTTCAAAGCTCTTATCACTATCCCCTTTTCGCATTTGCCAAAGTTCGGATAATTGAACATCACTAGTGAAAAGAGAGAATGTATCTTTCAGTTTTAATGGGGCCTCAAAAATTCCCTCTCCAAGGTCTTGAGGATTAAAGTCCTTAGGATTATCTTTTTGATGAAATAAGTGCCAAAATCTTTTTTCAAACTCTGCAAGATCTCTTATGAAAGAAAAATCTTTCACACGAGAAGCGATAAAGTCTGGAAAGTCATCACCGTAATGAAGAAGATTAGTAAACTCTGAAGGCTTAGATTCAACATAAGATAGAGATATTTCCAAAAAGTCTTCGTCTCCTAAGACAAACCAACAGGTCTCATAATTATCACCGATCACTTCTTGCAAGCGTGCTCGATAGTCATTTTGATATACTTCTAGAACCTGTTCGTTTGATAATTCACCTATAGGAATCATCTCACTCATAATATCTTGTGAAATATCTTTAGTTAGAACACCCTTTAAGAACTTATTTTGAAACTCATGATGTTTCACTATTGAGCTCCTTTAAATATTTCTTTTGCCTTTAAGACTTCTTCTTCTAAGACAGGAAATTCTGGAATGTCCTCATCCCATTCGAGAAGAATTGGAACATCAAATTTATGACAATATTTTTTAAACAACTGCCATACCTCATCATGAACAGGGTGAGAGTGAGTATCAAAAAGATGTGTACCAAGATCAGAGTAGCCGGCCAAGTGGATTTGAGAAACATTCTTTGACTCAATCGTCTCAAAGAATTCACTCGCATCAAATTTTTGATTAATTGCATTTACGTAGACGTTATTAAAGTCTAAGAGAATTTTACATCCACTCTTATTGGCCAGATCATTTAAAAACTGGGCCTCTGTCATTGACGAGTTTTTAAGAGTAAAATAAGCAGAGAGGTTTTCAAAGGCCATCTCCCTACCATAGAAGTCTTGCACCCTCATGACTTTCTCAGCAATAGTATTAAGATTTTCTTTGGTATACGCAAAAGGCAAAAGATTGTGTAAATTTGAATGGGCATGCCCTGTCCAACACATATGATCACTTATCACAAAAGGATCGAAGTTATCATATAACTCTTTTGCCTTTTTCATATAGTCGACATTTAAGTCTTCGCTAGATGCAATCGATAGAGAAACTCCATGAAACGCTATTGGATAATCGGCCCTAATTTTCTCAAGCATTTTATATGGCCTCCCAAAAGTTCCCATATAATTTTCGAGAAGGGCCTCAAACCACTCAACACCTTCTTGTGATTTAGAGTGCTCACTTTCCAAGTATGGAAAATGAGTATGCCTTAATCCAACACCGTATTTTTGCATTTCTTACCTTTTAGCTACTTTTCCGCCTTTAGCTTCACAGTCATCTTTTGTAAGCTTAATTAGGCCTTTTCCTTTACAAGAGTTTTGTCCACCACACTTAAGCTCTGCTTGACATCCATTTTTACCGTTACAAGCATCAACCTTTCCGTGACATGCCCCTTGCCCTTTACAAGAGTTAACTCCGTAACACATTACTTCACTGGCTGAAGTTTCAGGCATTTTCTTTGTTTCTGTTCCCGTACAAGAGATCATTAGACCTGCTACAGCAGCACCCATTAATAATGATTTTTTAGAATTCATAATATTCTCCTTTAATATTTCTTTTAAGAAGATTAAAGCCTTCTTACTTCTATATTCGAATTTAAAATAAAAATTGTTACACCTTATTTTAGTTTTTTAGTTAATTTAAAAATTAATAAACCTATAGTTGTAATCACAATAATCGGAAGATAGTGAGAAACAACTAAGTGCTGAGTTGAGAATGAACATCCAAAGTATAGAATCACTAACGGAATCATTCCACTCGTTAAAAAACCTGTTGCAATAGTTGCGCTACTAAAGGCAATAAAACCCTTTTTAAGCATGTAATAATTATGAGCAAAGCCAATAATCATAAGTGCACTAAGTTCTTGATAGCAATTTGCACGATGCTCATGTGTAAGATCAAGTCCTACAGGATAAATAATATTAAAGATGATAAGCCCTAGTAAAATAAGAAATGGAATAAAGGCAAGCTTGGCCTTCTTTTCACTAAGAAGCCCAGGAACAGTATTAGCAAAACCAAGATAAGAGCCTATTCCAAGAGCAATAATGGCAAATATCACTTGAATAATAAATTGTGCGTTTAACATATACTTAAATTCAATTGGAGAGCTTATTGATATGGCAATAACGCTAAGAAGAAATTGTGGTACGGCCCATAGCATCGCACGAATACTCGGAGAGGCCAATCGTTTAATAGGCCTTAAGTCGCTAACTAATGAATTTATTAATTTTTCATTTTCCATTATTAATCCTAACCGCTTTTTTTAACTTTGCCATTGCACGAGAAATTCTCGTTCGAGTTGCTGCTTCGGAAATTCCAAGCTCCCTTGAAATCTCCTTAGTCTTACGCCCCTCAAGCTTTGCCATCAAAAGTGGCCTACGTAATTCTTCAGTCAGATACTTTTCAATAAGCATCTCTAATTGCTGTTCAACAGCAAGTCTTTCTATATTGTTATTCGTTGCATTGGCCTCTTTTGTGACGGCCTCATCAAAGATTTCTTCTCTTTCTTCTAATTTCGTGTATTTACGAATGTAATCAATAATTCGACGCTCAATAATACAATTAATCCAAGGCATTATTGGCCTTTCAGGAGAATAAGTTGGAAGTGAATGATGAATACTTATTAATATTTCCTGACATATGTCGTCGCGGTGAGACTCGTTAAAAATTTTAAAAGAAACAATGCGTTTTATTGTTTGAGATATAGTTTCCAGAAAGGCGTGATATGCCTCTGTGTCGCCGCCTTGGGCAAGAATAACTAGTTTCTTTAAATCATTCACAGAGCAATTTTAACATAGTATATTTATTACGAAACTAAATCATGAGGTGTATTTTTGAAAATTTATCATATCGTATGGTCAATGATTGCTGTTCTTGCTTTCCTCTTTATCCTTACTCCTTACTATCGTAAGAAGGAAGAGAAAAAGAACAAACTTGAAAGAGAATATTACTCTCTTCTTAAGAATGAAATGGATAAGGACGAGCCTTCTAAAGAATTAATAGAAGCAGCTAAAAAAGTTCATACATCTAACTACATTGATACAGATGAGAAGTTAATTGCACAAATTAATAACGATAAACAAATGATGAAAGCAATTTAATCGGAAATTAATATGAACGATGAAAATAGTAATGAGAACTTATTAGAAAGATTAGCAAACGATATTGATGATGCGAAGTGGGATCTTCTAAAGCCTCACCATGAAAGAGAAGCATTATTTATGATCACTGACGAGCTTGACCTTCCGGCCGTTGGCTTTACGATGGCCCGTGATGAGGTTGAGTATATTAAGAAGTGGCTTGCTGATGAACAAATGTTTCGCCCTACTGATGAACAAATTGGAACATGGGAAGAAGAGAATACAGAATTCCAATACCTCATTGTTCAACCATATGTTTTAGTTAAGATAAAAAGAGAAGGACTAAACTAATGAAGAGACTCGCTAGACTATCACTAATAATCGCAATTCTTTTTACGGCAGCATCGTGCTCAAAAGAGTTCCTTATTCAAGAGTCTACGAGTCTGGACAATTTCACTTGCCCATCAATCGACAACTGTCTTTCCTCAAAAGAGAAGAAGGCTTCTTCTAGCTATATCATGCCTTTTAAAATGCTTGGCACAACGCCAGAAGAAAATATTGAAAAGCTTGCAAGTGTCATCAGAAAAATTGGTGGCTATAAGATTGAAAGAAATGACGTCTATCTAAAGGCAACGAATGAAGAAGTTCAACTTGAATTTATCTTCAACCAGAAAACTAAGCAGATTGAAGTACGCTCTCAAGTTTTAAAACAAAGTTTCTTCTCATATAACCAGGGAAGAAAGGATATTGAGGCCGTTCGCTTTAACTTCTTCCAAGGTAATTTCTAGTCATTTATACCTAGTTAAAGACATTCCTAAGATATGTTAAAATTTCTTCAGTGAAGAGATTTATCCTACCTATATTCTTACTAATATCATCAACTACTTTTGGCGCCGTTGATACAGGCGACGGTAGTGACCTTTCGTGTAGCTGGGTCGGTGCTATTCCTAGTGGAACCTATAATTGTACAGACCTGACAACAACAGGTGCAATTACAATTACAGGAGGTAATCCCCTCATCATTAAAGTTCAAGGTGACGTGACAATTGATCACTCAATATCAGTAGCAGAAGGCCTTGCTGGAGGCTATGGTGCAGGACTAGGTCCGGCAGCACTTCCAGGATCAGAAGGTTCCAGTGCAACAGATGCAGCTTGTGGAGGATCGAGTTTTTCAGATATTGGTGGAAGTGGTGGCGCTGGTGGATCTCATGCAACTCTTGGAGGAGTTGGCGGATCAGGTGTTTCATCTGGACCAGTTGATGGCTCTGACACCCTAAGCTCTCCAGGAACAACGTCGGCTACATACGACTCGGCCCTTAGCCTCGAATCACAAATGTTTGGTGGTGCCGGTGGTGGAAATGGTGGCGGAGGCTGCGAGCAAAGTGGAGCAACAGAGCCAGGCGCAACTCCAGGAGGGAATGGCGGTGGAATTATCCATATCGCCGCTGGTGGAGATATGTATATCAATGCAGCTATTCTGGCCAACGGTGGAGCTGGACAACCAGGAACGACTTCGGCCAACGGAGACTCTGGAGGTTCAGGTGGTGGAGCCGGTGGAATCATCTTCCTTCAAGCAATTGGAAATATCGAACTCAATGCAGCTCTTGATGCTTCAGGAGGAACTGGAGGTGCAGCTGGAGGAGTAAACGGAAGAGCAGGAGGAGACGGAGGCGATGGAATTATTCGTCTTGATGAGCTTGATGGAGTTATCACGGGAGCTGGTGGATCTTACTCACCGACCCCAACAATCGTAACTCTAGGTGCAAGTGGTTTTGAAACTCTTCAATCAGGAATTGAGCCAGGGTGTGCAGTTAGAGAAGATATGACACCGAATAATGAAAGTATACTCGGTGCCATCGTTCTTATGATTTTATTATTTGGTATTAACTTTTTAAATATCAAAAAGAGCAAGGAAACTTGCTAGTACTGGCGATTCATCATCACCAATAGACTCAGTATTTCCATTACCAAGTTGTCCCTTACTACCATTACCAATACATTTTACAAGGCCCTCATCCGTCGTTAAGAAACAGTGGTGATTTAGTCCACCTGAAACTTGAGAAACACTCTTACCAAGTTCGATTGCAGGAAGGTTTGCAAGATCACCAGTAATCTTAGCTGTTCCAACTTGACCTAACTTACCTGACGCCCCATTCCCCCAACACTTGGCCTCTCCAGCTTTAGAGATTGCACAAGTCGCTGTATTAGATGCAACAACAGAGGCCACTTCAAACCCTAAATCTAGCGCCGTATGATTCTCTAGTGTTTCATTATCTCCCATGGCCTCACTTGTTCCATCCCCTAGCTGCCCTTGAGAGTTATGCCCAAAGCAGTAAACTGTAGAGTCAGAAAGAAGTGCACAAGTATGGATACCACCTGTCGTAACAGCAATAACTCCTTTAGGGGTTGGTGTTGCTAAACTTGGGGAATTAACACTATCAGTATTTCCTAAGCCTAATTGCCCATGAGTCCCACGTCCCCAACACTTAAGTGTTCCACCAGATAAAATGGCACAAGCATGAAAACTCATCGAAGAAATATCCATTTGAATTGCTTTTGCTCCAAGGGCAACAAGATTACCTTCTGCCGGTGTTTCATTATCACCAATGATTTCCGTATCACCTGTTCCAAGTTGGCCGTAATAATTTTGTCCCCAACAACGAACATCACCTGTCGTTAAAAGTGCACAGTTATGATAGGTACCACCATAAAGCTTTCTTACAATTCCACCAATTTCAGTGTAACCATATTCTGACAGCTGCTCATCGTCACCTAACGTATCAGTTGATGCCATCCCTAGTTGTCCGTATGTATTGTCACCAAAACACTTCACTTTATTAGATTCAGTAAGTACACATGTGTGAAGATTTCCTGCAATAACTTGTAGAGCAAGCTCTCCATCTAAGTCAATTGCTGGAATCGAATTTATATCTTCATCATCACCACGATTAACAGTATCTCCTTGGCCTAACTGACCTTTTGAGTTATCACCCCAGCACTTTACTTCACCATTAGCAATAAGGGCACAAGAGTGAGAACCACCAGCGACTATCTGAATTACTTGCTTTGAGACTGAAGGCTTCTCACAGTATTGAACTGCTGCAATAGAGAAAGGCCCACGCTCTTCATTAAGAGAAACAATATTTAGTTCAGCATCGTATGAATACTGTACTTCCTTTCCATCAACAAAAGTTCTAATCGTATTCGTATCAATATTTGCAACTTCTAAATTAAATGAGTTAACTGGATCAATACGTGACATGGCAAGTGTACCTAACTTAGATAAACCATCACCGTACTCACCTGTGGCCATATCAACAGTAAATCCTCCACCAAACTCAACGAACTCTTTATATCCATAGCCAATCTCATTTTCTCCACCAAATGGGATGGTACTTAAATTGTTGTAAATAACTCCACCTGTAACTAATGGACGATCAGTATAGCGGGCCTTTAATTTATCAAAGACACTCTTTGGAGTAACAACCTGTGTGTCACCATCAAAACATTCTGTAATACGTGAGCGGTCCTCACCACCTTGTGGATCAGGAACAGGCGTTACACCTTCCGGATAAATTGCACAAATATCCTGTTCATCAGCAACAAAGACAACAACGAGGGCGGCATCTTCTCTAAAGAAGCCCTGTGCTTGTATATTGCTATAGTAATCATCTTCAAGTGCACGATTAAGAGATGCAAGACCGGCCTCTCCACCATCTGTACGATAATCACCAGCAGGGTTTTCCATCTTAGTTCTTAAGTGCGCTTTAATCTCTTCAATTGTCAGAGAACGATTTGAAAGAATCGTTGGCTCAGTTGACTTTGTATAAAGAGTACCAAAACGTGAAGAGCCAGAACCGTGACCAAGCATAACTGCGATATTCACATCTGCTGCAGCAGGAAGGACATCTAAGAAGGCATTAAAGCCCTCCGCAATCTGTGCTCTTTCCGCAATGATCGAAGCAGATGTATCTGGAATTACCAGAATATCGATATTTCTTGTTATATCTTCTTCTTTAGGTGCATACACATCTTGGTAACAAGCAACGTCTAAATTTGGAAGCGTTGGTAGGTCAGCTCCCGGAACATTAACTAAATCATCAATCTCATCTTGTGGAACACAAGAAGAGGCAGTCATTATAATCCCAACGAGAAAAGCAATTAGCTTTACCGAATATAAATGTGAATGTGGCCTTCTTCTTTCTCTCATCAAAATGCCCTCACAAGTTCTAGTTCAAATCTGGTTTCATTATAAAACGCCCTTCGGCATGCCTCGAAAATGGTCTATTTTTTTGTAGTTTTCAATAACTTAGAAAGGAATATCAAGATAAATAGGCCCAGAATATGGCCCATATACTGGTCAGTCCATAAAATATATTTCCTAATAATTATATTGGATACGAAGGGCGATATTAGTAGAGTCAGCTTCTAGCTTGGAATTACTTCTCGATTCTAAGCTAATCCCGACTTCGTAGTTACGATTAATTTCATAACTAACTTGAGCGCTAAGGCCTGCATAATTTAAGAAGAAATAATCCAGAGAAAGGCTTATCTTTTCATATTGAAACTTTCCAGTAAGTCCGAGGTTAAAATAGAACTGTGCACTTGAGGTAACTTCGCTACCATTATATTCAAGTTCACTACGGTACTCTAGAAGTGAAGTTAGTCCATAATGAAATCTCTGATATTCTTTAAGGGCCTGTCCCTTAAGAGCTGTTTGATTAAAGCCAAGATCATCAAAGACAACACCACTTGATTGCTTAAGTTCAAAAAGGTAGTGATAGTTATCTAATTTTCCTTTGTGGCCCCCATAAAAAGAAATGAAGTTCATATCATCAACAACTATTTTCTTTCCTCCGCTAATGACTTCATAACTTGTTTTTTCTGGAGCGTAACCAAAGTACCAACTCTTTCTTCTCTTAGATTTTTTAGGAAGCATCACACTTTCAACCTTCTTAGGTTGAGCTATTTCTTTTTTTGTAACATCTACTCTTCTCTTCTTAGAATAGATAATATCTTTTTTCTCAATCGCCTTCACACGCCAATAAAAGCTGGATCCCAATTTATTTCTAAACGTATATGTCGTCTTTTTTCCAAGCGCAATTTCTTTAATACTCGTAAAATATTTATCCTTGGAAATTTCAATAAAGAACTTATCTCCACGAACTTGATTAAATTTCATTTCGACCACGTCGCCTTCATTAATAGCTATGCCGTGTCTTGGAGAAACAAGATCAATCCCCTTTGCTCCACCAAACTTCTTTGTAATGATTAAATCTTCTAATACAGAAAATGGACTTTCTTGATTCCAATAATCGATCGCAGAAACTCTCCATTGAAAGTGACCTGTTAAGTAATCGTTCCATTCAAAACGATTAAGTTTCACTTTTTCATCAACAATGACTTTTTCACCATCAAGAATCTGAATACGATACTCTTTAACATCACTTACTGGTTCCCACTTTAGCTCAACACTATCTTGAGCAAATGCCTGATCAATAAATAGATTAAAAATTGCCAGAGGAAGCGACTTTTTTAATATCTGAACTCTCTTTTCAACTTTATCAATTCGAGGTGCCTTTGGAGGAGGCGGAGGAACAATAATAATCTTCACAGGAGGAACAAATTTATTCTCTTCATTCTTCACGCGCCAATAGTGTACTCCAAGCTCTTTGATAAGAAGTTTTGTATTACTACCAGTTGTTTTTATCGATTCCTTTATTGTTTTAAAATTACGTTCTCGTGAAACTTCGACAACAAACTTATCACTTCCCTGCTGTTGCCATGTAAGATCAATTACATCTCCAGGCTTCTTAACAACAATCTTGCGTCCCTTTTCAAGAGCACTATTATCATCATCAAAAGTCACACGATATTTATTTTCTTTAGAGCGTGCTATCACTTCATTATTTAACACATACTCTAGAGACCAAAGGTACTCACCACTCTCTGTTACAGGAGCTGAAAAAGAATTTCCTGCAACTAACTGCCTTTTGCCATTTAGGACGAGATATGTACTCACTTCACTAAAGAGGTCTTGAGTTTCCCAAGAGAACTTAACAACACCATCATCATAGAAATAATAATCTTCTCCATTAAATGGTCTCTTTAAAACAATCTCTCCAGGCTTTGCAACGACTTTTATTAAGACAGGCCTTGAAAAAAGAGCATAAGGGTGATCTTCAGCTTTATTTCGATAAGATATTTCATAGTCACCGACTTCTTCAAAAGTAAGCCTAAGCTCACCATCGTCATAGTCATAATCATTCCACATCTTTCCATTAATCATTAATTCGATGTCATCAAATGGCTGAGTATAAATAAGCTTTTTATTATCAACTAAGATCGTATTTTGAGTCTCATCCAGATTCTCAAATTCAGGAATCACTTCATATACAACTTCAAAAGACTTCTCCGTTGAAACATTATTCACATCACTCACCTGCCAATAGAAAGTCCCCTCAGATAAGTTCTTAAGTGCGATTTCAAGGCCATTAACCTCATGGGCCTCTCCATTTTCAAAAGCCGAACGAGAATTGGATAAAAATAGTTTCTCAACTTTTTCATTGAAGTTAAATGTAATTAAATTCTTATCATTGACGTAAAATACATCACCATCGAGCGGTGAAAACTCACTTGGCCAACTCTGATTAATCGTATAACTTTCGTCTGTAAGAAGAACTCTTACACCTTTTTCAATTGTTTCTTCACGGTCTCCAAGCCTAACACTTGCCTTACCATCAAGAACAGAAAGCTCCTTATTCCCATTTGAGTTTGAGATCTTAATCTTTGAATCATTCGAAGTGATTTCATATATCTGATCGCCCACTTTAACGACAAAGGCTTCATTGGCATTATTAAGAGTAGCAAAGATTATACCTTGCTCGATATTTAGATTAATTCCGTCCGTTTCTTGTGTAATTTTAAAAAGACTTTCTTCAGACACTTTGATGCGATTACCAGAACTAAATTCTAACTGCGCTGTAGAGTCCTTATCAGTGAAAATACGGTCGTTATGAAAGAGGGCCTCATTAGAGCCTAGATCATGCCAAGAGAAATTATCAAAGCTTCTTCTTCTCACATCATTTTGTAACTCGAAGACTTGACCTAAAGTAATGCGCTCCCCACCCATGATCGGTGGAATATATGATGTATTGAAAACTTGGTTGCCAGCAAAGGCCGCAACACAAATGCACATCAAGATTAGAAATGTATCAACTAATGAATTTAGTCGCCCCAACATTGTTCCTGGTACTCTTTTCTCATTCTTGCGCATGACGCAAATCGTTAATATCATTGTAGCTAATTAATCAATAGACTTCTACATAGGTAAATAATGGGCAAGAGACCGACATTTCCGATCAAGCTTAAATTAATATCGCTAAATACAGCGTTACTAATTATCGTTATCGCTTTTCTAACTAAATATGCCACTCACCTCTTTGAAAAGGATAAGAAGGCCTATTTATACGAGAACTCGCTTTTTAATGTCACAAGTGTGGCCAAGGAAATGAATTACACTCTTAATAAAATAGAGAATGATCTTCAAAATTTAGCTCTTATAAAAAATAATAAACTAAGAGCAAAGGCCGTTGCGGAAAGTAAGTATATTCTCGCCTTCATTGAAAAGAACCAATTCATCATTAATAAAGATTTTGAAAAGAATGAAAATGACTTTAAATTAGCGATTCCAAAAGATACGAGAGATAATTCTCTTAGCTCTTTCAAATACAAAGAAGAGCTTTTTGTCATTCTCACTAAAAAGATAAACAAAGGCCTTACTTCAATCGTTATTAAGGCCAATATTTTAAATAACCTACTCTCACAAAACAGAACCTATAATACGCTTGTCTTTAAAGATGGCAACCTCGTTCTTGGTAATGACCTAATTGGTCTTCATAATTATGATAAGAGTGAGCTTAAAGGTAATAATATCGTAAAGAAACTTACCTTTAATGAAGATGACTACTTGGTTTCTCTGGCACAAACAAAGGCCTTCACTCTCTCTATTGTGTCTACAATCTCTGAGTCAGATGCCTTATCAGTAACGAAGTTTCTTGTCCAAAGAGCGATCTTCTTTGCAATCTTTATCATTGCTCTGTCGACAATCATTATCATCTTATTATCAAAAACGATTTCCAAACCAATTGAAAAACTCTATCAAAGGGCCATTAGTATTGGTCAAGGAGACTTTGAGTCGACAGTTGAAATCAACACAAGTGACGAGCTTGGAACCCTTGGTGATTCTTTTAATCAAATGAGTCGCGAGATTCTAGAATATATTGAAGAAATGAAAGAGAAGGCACGCCTAGACGAAGAAGTTAAGGTGGCAAAAATGGTACAAGAAGAATTCTTTCCACCAAAAGACATTGACACTCCAAGTGTTCGCCTAAGCTCTTATGCTGCTCCAGCTTCAGAGTGTGGTGGTGACTGGTGGGGAAACTATGAGTTTAATGAATATATCATTACCATTATCGCAGATGCTACTGGTCACGGCCTACCTGCGGCCCTTCTTACTTCAGCGATTAATTCGGCCTTTAATAGTATTAAAATAAGACTGTCAGAAGATGAGACTCAGATTTCTCCGGCCCTAATTACTTCACACCTAAATAAGGTTATTAACCTTTCAAATAACAAGATTCTTCTTACGGCCTTTGTTTCTGTCTATAACACGAAAACAAAAGAGTACTCATATACTAATGCAAGTCATCTAGAGGTACTTAAAGTCCCAAAGAAGTCAGAAATCACAAAAGCAGATATTCTTCCCCTACTTGAAGCAAAAGGGCCACGACTAGGTGAAAGCTCAGACTCTAAATATATGTACGAAACCATTATTCTCGAACAAGGAGACCTTCTTGTGTACATGACTGATGGAATAACTGAAGCAGAGAATAGTGATGGTAAACAGTGGGGACTTAGAAATCTACTTAAGATCTTAATGACATATGGGAGTCACACGGGTAGCGATATTCGTGATACAATAGTTTCTGTTGTACACGCTCACAGAGGAAGTGATTCATTTGACGATGATCTAACTCTGATCTGCCAGGAAATAAAGTGATGCGCTTATGGGTATAGAATTTAAGATTGAAAATTCAAAATTCAAAGAGGTTGAAGCGTTAGATTTTCAAGCTCCAAGTCTTAACCTTAAAATAAGTGATGTGCTTACAAGTTCATGCGATATCTTCTTAAGTCGCTACGACACTCTCGTAAATTTAAAATACCTAAAGGAAAATAGAACAAATCACCTGATAGGAACCTCACCTTGTCTACAGGATGAGATCACAAATATCATTTCATACTTAACGAAACAGAAGCCAAATAATCTCGAAAGTAGAATCGTTAGTAAGAAAACAAGTAAGGTGACGATCAATCTTGAAAATGAATTTGATCAAAAATGTAAAATTCTTTTAAGCGACATTGACCTAAAAGATTATCACGAAAGCTTCGAAAATAAATTAAAATTGATTATAAATGAGTTTTACACAAATGATATTTTTCATCGAGTAAGCAACCAAAAACACGGAGAAATTGAAATTTCTCAGGATGAAAACAAAACGATAGTACACTACAAGAGTTATACTAGTGTGGCCAAATCTTCAATTATTGACTCACTTTACCGCGCAGCTGTAGAAAAGAGTCCAAGGCAAGAAGGAAGAGGAGCAGGACTAGGCTTATACTTAATATTCCAAAACTGTGATCGACTTCATATTGTCGCAAATGAAGATAGCACTAGTTTCTACCTCTATATAGAAAAAAACAAAAGGTATAAAGAGATTAGTAAGAGAATACCATCGATAAGTTTTTATAATTTAAAGGATTAAAATATGAGTAACTTAAAGGTCGATATAAAGACTGAAAATGATGTAACAATTTTAAACTTAACAGGAAGAATTGATGAGGATGCAGACCTTACTCCTATCCTTGGAGTGAAGGATAAAGATCTTCATATTAATTTCAACGCTGTTGAAATGATTAACTCGTGTGGGATTCGAGAATGGATTAACATGCTTGGGGAATTGACAGGTGCAATCACCTACTCTCACTGTCCTCAGACCGTCATTGAACAAATCAATATGGTCCATGGTTTTGTTAAACCTGGAATAAAAGTAGAAAGCTTCTACGCTCCCTACTATGAGGAATCTTCTGACGATGTAAAGATGATACTAATTAAAACTAATGATGTCGTTGATAACAAAGCGCCAGTCATGAAAAATGACGATGGTGAAGAACTAGAATTTGATGCTATTGAAGCGCAGTACTTTCAATTCATTAAACAAATGAAATAACTAAAGAAGTAACTGATGGTAAAATACGAATTATACGACTCTATTTTTGAACCAATATGTGTCATTAATAATGATAATGAGATTATCTACTATAATCACTTCTTTGCTTCCTTCTTTAAAAAATCGCCAAGGGTGTTAAAGAAGTCACCTAAGCTCAGTTCCCTATTTACAGGCTTTGATATTGAGCATTTCCTAGAAGATATTCACGATGTTAAGGTTGGACCAGAAGTAGAGATCTTTCTCGATGATCAAACATTTTACCATGTGGTTATCAAAGTTATAGAAAGTGAAAACAATGAGAAAGTCATCTGCTTTAATGATATAAGTATCGAAAAGAATCTCTACACGAAGTATCGCTTTCAAATTGAAGAACTTAAGCAAATTCATAATCAAATTATCCAAGCTGATAAGCTTAGTACTATTGGTGAGATTACAGCGACAATTTCACATGAAATTTCAAACCCCTTAACAATTGCTTCAGGAAATATTGAATTAATTAGTGTTCTCTTAGCTGGAGAAGAACTAAAAGAACAAAGTATTATTAATGAAAGTATTAATGATACTCGTGAGTCTATTGATCGTATTACAAAGATCGTAAAAGGCCTAAAGAGCTTTCTTCATAATAAAGACAGTGATAAGAAATTCATGTCTCTAGAAGATATCATTGAAAAATCTCTAACTCTTTTAAAACTCCCTATAGAGCAAAATCAAATCGAGTTAGATTTCTCCCCTTCGACCTCTTCGATTGTAAAAGTAAATCCAATTGAAATTGAGCAAGTTATTATTAACTTAATAACAAATGCTATTCATGCTTTGACTGAAGCCCAAACAGCTTCACCAAAAATAGCGATCACGATTTCAAGCAATGATGTTTGCTATCTCTTAACAATTAAAGACAATGGCCCAGGTATTCCTAAAGAGAACCAAGACAAGATCTTTGATTCTTTTTTTACGACAAAAGAAGTTGGCGAAGGTACTGGCCTTGGACTTTCAATCTCTTCTAAGATAATTGATTCTTATTCAGGCTCACTCGAGTTAATAGATTCAAAATCAGGATGTGAGTTTCAAATCACTCTTCCAAAAATGGAGACGACGACATTTACTGACAGCGAGTTAAGTACAAATCATGATTTTAAAAAAGTACTTGTTATCGATAATGAGCCAAAGATTCTCAATCTCTTTACAAACTTCTTTGCACAGGGACCGATCACTCTCATCTTTGCATCAAATGCTGTTGAAGCGAAGAGAATTTTAGATGGAACAGATGTCGATGCTATTATTACAGATTATGATATGCCTAAAGTAAATGGTGTTGAGTTTGCAAAAGATATCATTGATCTTGGTATAGAAGTTCCTACATATATTATGTCTGGGATAGCTGATCGTGCAAAGATTGAGAAGAATAAAGAAGTGAAAGGCTTTATTGAAAAGCCGTTTAATAAAGAAGATATTTTAAATATGCTTGGTATTAAAAATGAGGAGCAGGGCTAATGGCGATGTCCCCTTCAAAAAATACTCTTACGCCTAGAAAACCTTCGATTCTCATCGTTGATGATGAAGAAAAGATTTGTTTTCTAATAAAGACATTCCTTGAGCAAACCGGTGCTTTTCGAAATATTGTCACAGCAGACTCTGTGAGTGTTGCACTTCTAAAACTAAGAAATGAGGAATTTGATTTAGTTATTATTGATTACAAACTGCCGGATAAAGATGGTACCTACTTCATAGATATTGCTAGTAAGTCCATGAAATATCAAAAAATGAAATACCTTCTTATTTCAGGGTTCTTAGATAACCGTTCAATGGTGAGTGTCATCAACTCAGGTGTAACGAATGTTCTTGTTAAGCCTTTCTCTAGAGATGACCTTGTGGACAAGGTCTTTAATCTTTTAAAGCTTAGCAAATAACTTCGACATCATTTAAATACTCATCTTTTGTAATTAAGTATGACTTATAGTGATTACTATACTGCTCCACTTCTTGTGGTGTTAGTTTTCTTTTTACAACTGCTGGAGTCCCTATGATAAAACTCTCGGGAGGATAGACTTTTCCAGGAGGAACCACACTCCCTGCCGCTACAATCGAGTTCTTGCCAATGACTGCACCATCTAAGACCGTCGCCCCCATACCAATAAGGCATCCCTCTTCAACAGTACAAGCATGAAGAGTCACGCTGTGACCAACACTAACATTCTCTTTAATGATTAGGGGAATATTGTCTTCTACATGAAGCATTGTTAAATCTTGAATATTGCAATTGTCGCCAATGTGAATTTCATTAACATCACCACGGGCCACAACCTGAAACCACAAAGAAACATTCTTTCCTAGAAAGACATTCCCTATGACATCGGCAGAATCCGCAATATAGCACCCCTCACCTACACTTGGTTCAATATTCTTATAACGATATAAAGTCATTTATCTCCACCCGATTACTTCGTAGCCTTTCTCTGCAAGACAACGGTTTACAAAACGTTGCTTAATTTGATCTTCACTAAGCCCTTCTCGAGCTGCGCCACTAGCACCACCAATTGCTGCGCCCTGAGCTGCACCCTTACCAGCATTACCACCAAAGACTGCACTTGCGACAGCACCAACGATAGCACCCCACGCGGCACCTTTTCCACCTTCACGCACCATTTGCCTTCCACGATCACTCTCGAGGAACTCATCGGCCTTCCCCATACAAATCTCAATATCGCGTTGCGCCTGTATCTTTCCATACTTTTGATAAGCAGAGTTTGGATAAAGCTTCGGCTTTGATGCACAAGCAGTAATTGCTAAAAGAAGTAAAAGTGAAAAGATCTTCATAGTTTCTCCCAAAAAAAAAGCCGCTTTAAAAGCGGCTTCTTATTGAAATTAAATTTTAGTTTTTAACTCCGCCCCATGGCACCTTTGATAAGTAAGCCGCTAGGTCTGCAATATCGTCAGCAGAAAGTTTCTTTACGATTGTTAACATCTGTTGGTTAACACGGGCCCCTGATTTCATATCAAGAAGTTGCTTCTCAATATACCAATCCATTTGACCACCGATTCTTGGTGCTTTATTTGCGGCCTTACCAGAAGCATCTTTGCCGTGACATGCAATACATTGCTTATAAAGTTTATCCGCTCTTACTAGTTGTGGAGTATCAAGAGGAATTAGAGTTTTCTCTTCAATGACTTCATCAGTAACTTTTGGAGGTGCTGTAACTTCTGCATGCTTTTTAGCAAGCTCTGCTACTTCAATTACGTGAGCAGCATGTGCTTTCTTTGCATCTTCAAAATTATATTTATCATTGTTGACTTCAATACTCTGATAACCAGAAAGGTTCATAACAAGAACTAGCCCTACTAGAGTAAGGGAAAAAAGCACTAAACGATACATCGTTTCTCCATTCAAAAAATTAATCTACTTTTAATGGCTTAAGTATAAATCCACTGACTTATTTTGGCAATTCCTTTAGCAGGACATCTCCAAGTTAACGCGATACACATAATAGACGATCTACATTATAGGGTTTATAATTCGGCCTGATATTTTACTAGTAAATTCAGGAGCTTTTAATGCAGTACAACTTTGGTGAAATTGAACCAAAATGGCAGAAGTTTTGGGACGACAACAAAACTTTTAGAACAGACTCAACAGACAAATCGAAACCTAAATACTATGTATTGGACATGTTCCCATACCCTTCAGGAGCTGGTCTTCACGTAGGTCACGTTGAAGGTTATACAGCAACAGATATTCTTGCTCGTTTCAAGAGAATGAATGGACACAATGTTCTTCACCCAATGGGCTGGGACTCATTTGGTCTTCCGGCAGAAAACTATGCCATCAAGACAGGTACTCACCCTAATGTGATCACAAAAGAAAATATTGGTAACTTCACAAGACAACTAAAAGCTTGTGGTTTTTCATATGACTGGGATCGCGAGATCGCAACATCAAGTATTGACTACTATAAGTGGACTCAATGGATCTTCACTCAACTTTACAATAAAGGTTTAGCCTTTGAAGATGAAATCTCAGTTAACTGGTGTCCTGAACTTAAAACAGTTCTAGCTAACGAAGAAGTCATTGATGGAAAATCTGAAGTTGGTGGTCACCCGGTCGTTAGAAAACCAATGAAACAGTGGATGCTAAAAATCACTGAATATGCAGACCGCCTACTCGAAGATCTTGATGATCTTGACTGGCCAGAGTCTCTTAAAGAACTTCAAAGAAATTGGATTGGACGCTCAGAAGGTGCTCAAGTTTCTTTTACAGTAAAAGGTGTTGATTCAAAGATCGATGTTTTCACAACTCGTCCAGACACTCTATTTGGTGCAACTTACATGGTTCTAGCTCCTGAACACGACCTTGTTGCACAAATTACAACAGACGATAAGAAAGCTGAAGTTGAGGCTTATATCAAAGAAGCATCACTTAAGTCTGATCTTGATAGAACAGATCTTAACAAGAACAAGTCAGGTGTTTTCACTGGTGCATACGCAATCAACCCACTTAATGGAAAAGAGATTCCAGTTTGGATTGCAGACTATGTTCTAATCTCATATGGAACAGGTGCGATTATGGCAGTTCCGGCCCACGATGAAAGAGACTGGGAATTTGCAAAGAAGTACGATCTAGAAATTATCCCTGTCCTTGAAGGTGGTGACGTCAACGAAGCAGCTTTCACAGGAGATGGAACTCATATCAATTCAGGATTCCTTGATGGCCTAAATAAGGAAGATGGGATTGCAAAAGCAATCGCTCACCTAGAAGAAAATGGTATTGGAAAGAAAGAGATTAACTATAAGCTTCGTGACTGGTTATTCTCTCGTCAAAGATACTGGGGTGAACCATTCCCAATTCTAAAATTTGAAGATGGAACAGTGAGATGCCTTGATGAGGATGAACTTCCAGTTGGTCTTCCAGAAGTTGAAAAATATGAGCCATCAGGAACTGGTGAATCTCCACTAGCTCGTATTGATGACTGGTTATACTTAACTGATCCAAAGACTGGGAAGAAAGCTCGAAGAGAAACAAATACAATGCCTCAATGGGCAGGTTCTTGTTGGTACTACCTACGCTTCATCGATCCAAAGAACTCTGAAGTTGCTTGGGATAAACAATTAGAAGAATACTGGATGCCTGTAGATCTATACGTTGGTGGTGTTGAGCACGCTGTTCTTCACCTACTTTATGCTCGTTTCTGGCACAAGGTTCTATTTGATCTAGGACTTGTTTCAACTAAGGAGCCATTCCAAAAACTTTTCAACCAAGGTCTTATCCTAGATGAGCACGGTGAAAAGATGAGTAAGTCTAAAGGTAATACTGTAAACCCTGATGATATCATCAAGGAATACGGAGCAGATGCTTTAAGACTTTACGAAATGTTTATGGGGCCACTTGAAAAAGTTAAGCCATGGCAAACAAAAGGTGTAAAAGGTGTTTTCAACTTCCTAAGAAAGTCATTCTCTTTCTACGGTAATCCAGAAAATACTTATGAAGGTGAAGAAACAAATCAAGACGTTCTTAAGCACCTACATAAGACAATTAAGAAAGTTACTGAAGATGTTGAAAACCTTCGTTTTAACACGGCGATCTCTGCAATGATGGTTATGAATAACGAAGTTATCAAGCTTGGAAAGGTATCAAAAGATACAGCAAAAGCTTTCACAAGACTTCTTTCTCCATTTGCTCCACACGCAGCTGAAGAGATGTGGGCAAACCTTGGTGAAACGACTTCTTGTTCTCTTGCAGCTTGGCCAGCGTTTGATGCTGATCTTGCAAAAGATGACCTCATCACAATGGCGATCCAAGTTAATGGAAAGACGAGATCAACAATTGACGTTCCAGCGGATATTTCAAAAGAAGACTTCCTAGCTCAGGCAAAAGCTGACGAGAAAGTTGCGAAATTCCTAACGGGAACAATTGTAAAAGAGATCTATGTACCAGGAAGAATCTGTAACATTGTAGTTAAAGGATAAACTATGAAGAATACATTTTATGCCACGACAGCGATTGACTACCCTAATGGACGTCCACACATTGGTCACGCTTACGAGAAGATCGTAACTGACTCATACGTTCGCTGGAATAAACTTCTTGGGAAAGAAGTACACTTCCTAACAGGAACAGATGAAAACGGACAAAAACTTATTGAATCAGCAAAAGCAGCGGGACTTGAAACACTTGAGTTTGTTAATGCTAATGTTGAAATTTTCAAAGAGCTATGTGCAAAAGCAAATATTCAATACGATGATTTCATTAGAACAACAGAAGATCGTCATGCTGAAACTTGTGTTGAGCTGTGGAAGAATCTAGAAGCAAAAGGACTTATCTACCACGGTCACTACTCTGGTAACTACTGTCTTTCTTGTGAGTCATTCTATACTGAAGCACAAGCTCCAGATGGAAATTGTCCAGAACACCACAAGCCACTTGAACTTAAGGAAGAAGAAGGATTCTTCTTTAAACTAAGCGAATACCAAAAATGGATTATCGATCACCTTAAGGCCAATCCAGACTTTATCGTGCCACAAGCAAGATACAAAGAGATCCTATCTCGCCTTGAAAATGACGACCTAAGAGATCTTGCAATCTCTCGTCCAAGCCAAGGTTGGGGTGTACCTGTTCCTGGTAATGAAAACTTTGTTATGTACACATGGTTTGATGCTCTAATTAACTACTACTCTGCTCTTAATAAAGAACAAGCTGAAAAGTTCTGGCCAGCAGATATGCACGTAATTGGAAAAGATATTCTTTGGTTTCACTCTGTGATCTGGCCTTGTATGCTAAAGGCCGCTGATCTTCCACTTCCAAAACAAGTTTACGTTCACGGAATGGTACTTGCTGAAGATGGTAAGAAAATGAGTAAGTCACTTGGTAATGTTGTTGACCCATTTGAAATGCTTGAAAAATATCCAACAGATACTTTCCGTTACTATATGCTAAAAAATATTTCTTCTTCAGGAGATGGAAAATTCTCTGAGCAAGAATTAGTAGATAAGCACAATAGTGAACTTGCAAATGACTACGGTAACCTTCTTATGAGAGTTATCAAGTTAGGTCTGAAGAGCTTCCCTGATAAAGTTTATACTGCACAAGGTGTGACTCAAGAAATCGACGCTCTTCCACACTTTGAGCGCGCTAAAGAGTTCATGGAAAAACGTGAGCACAATAAAGCAATTGATGCGATCTGGGATCTTATTGTTAGCCTAAACCAATACGTTAACGACAAAGAACCTTGGAAGCACAAAGCTGATGAAGAAGCATTTGCACCAATCGCTTACAACTGTTTCTACGGAATGGCCGCGGCATCTTATATGCTTCAAGCTTTCCTACCTGAGTGTACAAAGACTGCTCTTGAATATATTGGTTCAAGCGTAAGCGGATCTGAGCTTATGGAATTTGGTAAGGCGACTTATACGCCTCAACCGCCGGAGGCGCTTTTTCCTAAGGTAGAACTAAAGTAAACTAATCTAATAAAAAAGCCTCCGATTCGGAGGCTTTTTTCATATAGTAATAATGTAATCAATCAGACTACAAACACTCATTAACAATATCATCATCAGAATAGAATTTGGCACGCCCTACGATTGTTCTAGTATCAATAATACTTCGAATATCATTTGTGATTTCCATAAGAGGTGAAATTTTATCATTCTCTATAGTTGCTTTGATATTAGCAAAATTCTTTAGAACAATGGTATTTTCCACAACTTCATATGTACTTGATGAACTCGTTGTATAAGACATTTGATCGACATTGGCAGGAAATGGATACTCAGAATAGGTCATATCATACGTCTTTGAATTTCGATCAAGAATGACCTTAATTTCGGCCATATAGCGCTCGCCTGCGATTTCTCTTGAAAGAATTCCAGTGAATGATAAGGCCCTATGCATGCGAGTGTTATTTGTACATCTTCCTATGGCCTGAGCATAAAATGCTTCTTCAACAGAGAGGCTCTCTAAAGGATTAAATTTTCCACCTACGACAATGTCGCTCTTTCCACATGACGATAAAGTTAAGACAAGTAAGAATAAAGTAAGAAAATTTCTCAACATCAACCCCTAAGTAAATTAAAACTTAATTTATTGTAGGATACATAAAATGTTTTTGAAAGGAATTATTATTGAGGGTAATTGATATTAATCGTTATCGCTTTGAAACAACCGAAAGCTGCGCCTACGACGGCCAGCTTCGGTTAATATTTAAATCACATGATATTAATAACACGGCACATTTACGACATAATCCCCATACTTATCTGTTGAGTACCTTTTGAATTTTTGTGATCCACTTCCTGGTAGATCATATACATTTCCACCACTGATAATGGTCTTCCAATTACTACTTCTAGCATGAAGGTAGAATACTCCATTAGGGCTTACTGCTAGCTGACTAGTTTCCCCTACACCGACAGAATAGAATCCTATTTTCTCCCATTCACCTTCTACATTTTTGAAGTTTATTGCGATCTTAGCAACATCGTTTTGGCATGTATTTTTAACAAGAATACGAACTAAATTATCCTGAACAATCTTTTTCGTGATCCACTTTTCTTCAAAATCATTATTCGTCGAAAAGCTTCCCTTTATTATTGTATTAATGATTTTTTGCCTCTCTTTAGAAAGAAAACTTCCAAAGTTCATTCTAGGACTCTCACTAGTGATAACTCCATGTATATAGAAGCTATCGTACTCTGAATTATAGACAAAAATAGGTGAACCACTTTGTCCTTTAATAACATCACATTCTACATTCAAAGAAAGATGATTATAATTACTATTAGAGATATCACACCCTGTTTCATAAAACTGTCTCGCACTCGGCTTATCTCCTGGATAGCCGATCGTTAGCGTTTCACCACTTGGGAAAGATTCTTTTCCCCAGAAGCCATGAGTTCCAACTCTTTGCCCCGCGTTTTTTCCATCACTGCCAACACCAAGCTCAAGTATTGCTATATCTTCAGAAGATGAGAAATATATATTATTATAAAGTTCAGGGTGATAAACACGAACAACTGGATAGCGTCCACTATCAAACTTATCAACCCCATCAATGCCAGGATAAAAATAAGTATTCTTAAGTAAATCAGTTGTATCGCCCAAGTATACACAGTGAGCTGCAGTAATAACAAACTTCTCATTTATAAGTGTAGCACTACATGTTGCAATTTTATTAATTCCAGAGTCTCCATACTTCACTTCTGTGCGTAGCTGACCAACTTTTCGATAAAAGGTTTTATTTAAGCTATCGACAGTTAATCTTCGATCATCTTTTCCGATAATAGCATTATTACTATTGGCCTCTACTTCCGGAGAAATAATCGCATTGTCATTTTGACAAGAAGTAAGCCCCATAAGTACCGCTGTTAAACAAATAAGCTCTTTTGCTCTGATCATACTAAAACCTTTTATTAAGTTGATTAATGATTAGATTTTAAGACTTTTGTCGGTAAATATCTTCTATTGTGAACAAATTTCATAGGACGTTTAAGATATATACGGCCCCAAAAAATACGTATTATTAAGTACTTAGATAATAAAAAAGCCTCCATTCGGAGGCCTTTTCTATGTTCGTTGTTTCCCAAATTCGATCAATGCCTAGGCACTGATAAAACTAGTCGTTGTCGTATTGATTTGAGCAATTCATATAGATTGGAAGGTGGTCACTCATTACCTCTTTTAGATAGCTGTAATAAGTTTTATCGAATAATTGAGAGTCGATCACACGATCGTAGAACTCTTGCTTGCTTTCTTCGATATCAAATCTCTTTACTAGCTGACCACTCTTTACCGTCATTTTATTTTCAATAGAGCGCACATAATTGCTTACAAGTGACTCTACTTTTTCACGGCCACCAGCTTTTAAGCGGTACATCTCTTTCTCTCTTGTCGTTGAATAATACATGGCATTTGAGCGAACAAGGTATCTTCTATTGATTAGACGAGAAAAATCTCCTTCAATGAAGTTAAAGATCTTAGCAGCACCGTCACCTTGGCAGTTAGTCGTTTCACTAGGATCGAATAAAAAGTGATCGTAGTTACTCTTTGTCCCATGTGTAATTGTTCCATCTGAAAGACTCTTTCCAACGGCCATTGAAGTTGCACCTTCAATTCTGATCTCTAGGTTACTAAAGTCATTAAAGAAAGTTTCCCAGTAATTATTAGAGCTCTCTAAATTAAAGTCCCCTAAGATAATATAGTCTTGTTCGTAGTATGACTTTCTCAGATAGTCGACAAACTCCGCCATTAGCCTTACTTCCGCAAAACGAGCGTACTTAAGTTGAGTTACCCCTGGCCCAATATCTTTATAGTCTTCGACACCATAAACATTTTTAAGAATTTTTTTCTGAAGTGCTTCGTCTGAAGGAGTGTTGTGAATCACGTGTGTTGCAAGTAAAGTAAAGTCAAATTCACCTGATTCAAATGTAGAAATAAACGGCCTTCTTGAAAATAGCCCATCAACATCACGTCCAAAAGTCTTCTCATCTAAAACTGGTAGACAGCCAAAGTTACCATTTCTTCCATAACGATCACGACAGTAGTTAGTCTTTTTTAGGCTAACGACACTACTTCTATAGTAGAAACCTGTTAGTTCTTTTACGGTCGCGTTCTCACTTCCCTCTTGCTTACCAGATAGAACAAGAGACCAAGAAGAGTCTAGTTTTTGCAGCTCTTTAAGAAGAAGAATATATCCTGGAAAGTCGTATTGCTCACGAATAAGAGCTAGCTCATTTCGTGTTGTTAAAGAGTTTACATCACCATTAGTCGTTTCAATTTCAGTTAGACGATTTGTGTAGTACTCAACGATTGCATCATTGTGTCTCTTGCTAAGCCCATTATTAGAAGTAAGCTCAATGGCCGCAACAACATCCCAGTGATTAATCACTTCAGCAACGAGTTGATGATCTTTGTATTCTGTTTGAGTCGCACCTGGCTTAAATAAATTAAAGGCACCAATACGAACATTCTTAGATTCTTTTTTTACTCTCTGACGATCGTAATTACCAACAAACTTAGAGTAGATTTGATATTCAGTTTGGCACTCAACTTCACCAACAGCTCCAGCAAGAAAAATTCTTAGACGGCGACAAGTTTCGATCTCAGATTCTGTCGCTCCATCAATACTTGCTAAGGCCAAGTTCGGCAGTAGAAAAGTAGATAAAACTAATATCTTAAATAAGTTTACCATAATACGATCCCCAAAGTGAGGCGTCATTGTACCCAAGTGAATATCTTAATTCAAGAATTGTTCATCTTTATAACATCCTGATTTCCTTGATATTTTGAGGATTCACACCCATAACACATAGCTCCTTACTAAATATTTGATCAAAATTAGCCGATATTTTACTTAAGAAATTATCAGAAGAGGGTTTGAATGAAATTATCATCAAAAATAGTATTCCTAATGCTTACGAGTCAGCTGTCATTTGGTTCGGTATTCAGTGTATTTAAGTCAGCGGGTCACGGCCTGGATGAGCTTTTAGTAAAAAGTGGGATAGCGGATCAAGAAGTAAGATCTGTAGTTGCCAACAATATTGAATTAGCAATGAAGGATCTTTCTCATACTGGGAAGAAAGAAGACTTCAGTATGAATACTCTAAAAATGATGGTTTCTGGATCGCAAGACAAGGCCCGCTTTCAGAAAGTAGAAGAAGTCTTTTCAAAAGAATCGGCCACTCCTGAAGAAATTAAAAACGCAATCAATAACTTTGTCTATCTATCACAACGTTATGGTTATAATAAGAGCGGTATCCTTTCATGTGCACCGTGTGTGAATAAGAATCTATCTGATGCTGGTTTCAACTTTGTCCTGTCAGAGATGAAAGATGATTACTCACAAAGAATCTTTAAGGTAATGTCTCGTTATAGTTCACCTGTTAAGCTATCACGCCAGATCAACTCAGCAGTTAAGTCTCAGAAATGGTCAAGCCGTACACCAATGCTTAATGCAACGGATGAAGAAGCACTACTCTACTTTTTAACAGCGGAGAAAGTCGGTTCACCTGTACAAAAAGATTTAATCGCTGCCATCAGAGATGTTTCAGTTAGTGGTGGTAAGGTTGATCTATTCAGCAATACAAATGGACACAAGTTCTACTCATTCCTATCTAGTGGATTTAGTGACGCGGAAATGACTGAGCTAACTCGTCTTTTGAAAGCTACATCTGATGAGATGAAAGATACAAAAAAAGGTACGATGGATGCTTTCTTTGATGTTCTTCAAAGAGAAGCCGATGAAGCAAGAACACCAGCAACTCGTCAAAAGAAGCTGGCCCTGCTTGAATATTTAAGAGATCCAGATACGAAATGTTTTTCTAAATAGTCTAAAAAATTTCGACGCTACCAAGTGTTCCATTGTCCTTAATTTGTAGAACTTTGAGAGCATTTAGGTAGCGTTGTAAGCTTCCAATATTTTCTTTTTCAATTGTGTCTCTCATAACTTTATAAGCTAAACCAGAAAACTCAGGTGCCTTAAATAATCCCTCAACATCAGCACTTGCCCATAGGTAGCGAGAAAGAGTGTTTTCAATAGTCCCATTTGGAGAATAAAGAATTCTATTTAACTCTGTAAATGTTTGGTCCGGAGTAAGGCCATCAAAACTCACACCGTACTTATTCATAAATTTAACGGTAGCGCGATCACTTTCTAAATTTCTAATAATACCTGAAATTGCCTTCTCTTTTACTGTCGCAATCATTGTTTCAACTTCAGTAACTTCTTTTTTCGTCATCTTAGGAAGCGCCTCAAGAACAGATACTTCAAGTCCACGGTAAAGGTCACCTACTGTCTCGGCCATAAGAACTTTCTTCATTCCAAGAGTTTCACGAGCTGAGCGACGAGCTACTTCAGAGATAAGTCTTGCACGTGCAGTGAAGATCTTTCTCATTAATACTCCTTCTCCAACAGCTGAGATAACAGGAAGTCTTTTTCCAAAGAACCCACCAGTGTGAGGTGCTCCTTGAATTAGCATATAAGGGAAGTCTCTCTTTCTTAAAGGAATCTTCACAAAAATCTCAGTTAATACATCTGCATTCTTAGCAATATAATCTGCTAATTCTGCTTCAGGAAGTCTTTGTAGTTCATCATAAATTTTAAGGAACTGACGACGGTTCTTAGCTAAGTTTGCAGTATTCTCATTCCAAGCACGAACGATCCAATTTGTTCCAGTCATATATTGACCCTGATCTGCTTTTCTCACTCTTAATTTTGAACGTGCAGCTTTTGAAGAATTGCTTAGTTTTGTAGCATTAAGTCTCTTCACATAGCTTCCCATATAATGTCTTAGTTCAAGAGGGCTTCCGTTAAAAAGTTTTGAAACAGTATTTCCAAGGGCCTCGTCAACTTGAGTATAATTTAGGTTAACAGCGACATCACTTGTATAACGATAGATTCCACCATGTGAGCGTGTGATTGCTTCTTCAACACTTGCAACAATATTCTTAATCGCTTTATTATAACTAGCCTGAGATAGTTTCCCAGCTGTATAATTAGCTTCAATACGATCCATTTTCTTAAGAGTCTTCTCGACGAACTCTTGATCTAAATCTAAGTTTCTTAAATTCTCAGCGATATCATCCATCGACTTAGAAGAAAGCATCTTCTTAAATACATCACTATATTTTTTTAGGCCAAGGACTAGCTTTGCAAATTCAACTTCTGATTCATTTACGATAACAGAAGCATCTTTTCCAGATTGCTTTAATGCTTCTTTAATTCCAAGTTGTGAACGATTCTTTACAATGGCCTTTAGTGATTCTTTAAAGATTTTTGAACCAACCGAAACACTTCTTGTCAGAATTGAAATCATTGAGATTGTTCCAATAACTTCAAATGCTACGGCCATCCACCCTCTTGCAACATTTTCAGTAGAGTTTGAATCCGTGAAACCAAGATCGGCCATTTCTCCAACATATTCTTCACTTCTATCAGCACGGAATTTTACTTTAGTTTCCAAACGAATTGCATTTGCCTGCATACCAAATCCAACAGCACCAGCACCAGCGATAGCAAGGCCACATAGACCACCAGTAACGATTGTACATGATCCTGCAGCTAGAACAGCTCCCATTCCAAGTAGGAAACCAAAGACACCATTAAACATTGCCCACTTTTCGTCACTATTCCAGTCATCCATTCTATCCATTAACTCTTTTGGAACAGCAGGAATTCCAAGAAGCTGATTAAGTTGATCTTGGATCTTGACAGTTGCATAGAAGTTTTCTTTAAGACTATCAATATCGTCTTCATCGATTTGGCAAAACTTATTTAGTTTCTTATAAGTATCTTGTTGGCGCTTAAGAGCAGATCTCTTTAAAATTTCTTTATAAACAGGAGCCTTAAGATCCATATTTAGTTTTAGAAAGTTATGTACTAACTCATAGTCATCAAAGATATCAATACTTTCTGGTCGAGAATCAAAGATTGCTGCTCTTTCAGTATGTGACTTAGCTGCTAGGATTTC
Source organism: Halobacteriovorax sp. GFR8 (assembly GCF_050955245.1). NCBI lineage: Bacteria > Pseudomonadati > Bdellovibrionota > Bacteriovoracia > Bacteriovoracales > Halobacteriovoraceae > Halobacteriovorax > Halobacteriovorax sp. GFR8. The sequence goes on from NZ_JBPBLR010000002.1 coordinate 2,615,645, forward strand.
CTTATAGAAAGCAATTTTTTCAACATCTTCTTCTTGTAGACGAGTGCTAATATCTTCTGTTGTTTGATAAAGTAGACGTCCTTCAATTGTTTCATTTGCAGCATCTTCAATTTGATTTCGCTCTATAGTTACCTTATTCGAAAGTGAATCAATTAGCTCAAACGCCTTCTTCCCAGAGTTAAGCTCTGCTGTCATAATTTGTGTTGTATCTTTATTAAACTCATCAAAGATTGTATTCCATAGTCTCTTATACTCATCTTTCTTTAACTCACTCGTTAGAAAGTTAGGTCTGATGCTACGGTTAACTTTAAGAATTTCAGCGGCCTCTTCAAGGTTTTCAAGATAAGCATTCATATTGTTATTAAAACACTTATAGCTATAATCAACTCTCATTCCACGAGCAGTTTTCTTATATGTCTTAACTCTACCATCTCTAATATTTTGAAGCTCTTCACGAGCTACTAGATACCCTAGTCTCACTTTTGCAAGTGGATTAAGGGCCTGCATTTGATCTAATAAATAATCGTATTCATTAGTTACAAGCTCAGGAAAAGCTTTTGGTCCTGTTCTAAGGTAGTCGAATACCTTCGCAAGAGTTACATAACTCTCCTTAACCTTTGTTTGATCCAGGCGAGCAACAGGAATAAATTTTCCGTCAATCTTTAAAGAATCGATATAACTCACAACTCTGTTAAGAACATTTGATTTTCTTGATAGTCCCTTACAAAGTTGAGCTGGATTTCTATAACAAAAACCAAATAGCATATTATTATGACGTGAACCTACTTTAAACTGTTCTTCATCTTGAAGCTCTAGTGCTTTTTGATAAAGAGTATTAAGTCCCCAGTTACGGTAAGCTTCTTGAGAGTATAGAGATGGAAACTCAATAACAACTTTATTGTTCTTTAGTTCATTTTTAATTGAGTCACTAATAATATCTTCTAAATTCTCAGTTCTGGCCTGGGCCATTTTAGATGCTAAGTAAGGAGAGGCATTGATCGCTGATGGATAAATATTTTCAACATACTTCTGATCACCTTCATAAATATCAACTTCAATTGTTTTTGATTCTGGAACAACAGCAATGATATCATTAATTAGAGCGATATCCTTAGTCGTTACTTCTTTTGACTTTCTTGTTCTTGATCCTCTTTCATAAGAGTAAATATTCTTCTTATAAGCTTGAGCAACTTCACCCATCTTCATATCAACAAATTTGTTATAAGCATTAACTTCGTCAAAACCGGCCTTAAGAAATTTTTGATAAAAGTTTGTCCCTTCCTTACCTTTTGCCGCTCTTAGGAAGTTTTCAACAGAAGTAGAAGCAACCATTGTCTCAGCGAGAGGGTTAAGCTCCTGTGCTTCTCTAACACTCATAAGCTCTAGATTACCTTCATCATATGAAAGTCCAGAATTCTTAATAAGGTTATCTAAGTATGTTTTTGCAACAGACTCATCTACCTTAAGCTCTAAAAGGTGTGGCCATGAACCATTTACTTCACTACGACAACTTTTTGGAATAACGATCTTATCTTCTTTAGACTCGATCATCAGATCATAATTTTTAATTTGAGTTGCCATCATTTGAATCGTTAGGATTCTAAGAGCACGTAAGTAGTTTTTTGCACTCGGTGATTCGTTAATCGTAACAACATCTCTTTTAGAATTTAGGAAAGTATTAAGTTTTAACTCAACATCACTTCCATCAATATTTACAGTAAAGAAGATTTTATCTTTCATTTCACCGTGAATAAGAAAATTATAAAGCTCAGTGTCCTCTTCAATAAAGTCTGTCGTAAGCTTTGGTAAAATCTCATCCATGTTAATGGCCGACATATTTCTAAATGGTGAAAGGATAACCTTAATGTCATATAGGCCCTTAATAATAGAATCATTGTAAGTCAGAAGAAGCTCTTCTTTATCTGCATACGCTTCATTAGTATTATTGATAATATCTTCAATCTTAGTCTTTAGTGACTTTGCTCTTGAAAAGTACTTAAGAGCTTGGGCCGAATAAGTATCGATTTTTCTATTTTGCTTACGATTAAGTTTTTCATCAACTTCAACTTCAGCAATAACTGCAGCGATATTAGAGAATAGATTATCTCCTCTTGTAACTTTCTTTGCTTCTGCTTGCTTTTGCTCTTCTTGATAATCTTTAACACCACATGAGTTCTTCTTAATTGAATCAAGAAAAGTAATGAATTCAGTTTGAAACTCAGCTTCACCTTGTGACTCTTGAGCGCTTTGAGCTTGAAAGCCTTGTGCAATTTGTGCCATTTCTTCTTCAGATAGATCGCTTGAAACGCTACCACGAAGATTCTTCTTAATCTCTTTTAGCTCTGCCAGAGTTTCGGCCAGATCATAAACACTTGCCACAGATCTTGTATTTTCGATCGTCTGAGCAAACGCCATTTGGAATGAACATAGAGAAATAATAATGAATGAGATTAGCTTTTTAAGTTTCATGCCCTATATAGTGCAATCACAGTGCCAACTAGTAGGTACAAAACATCAATAATTTCTACAACTTAGAGTTTTACATGGTGTCTAAAAAGTGAACATGGTGTCTACTTCATGTGATTTCATCAAATTGCCTCATTCAAGGCAAAGTACATCGTAAATTCTTTTTCTCGACCGTAGGCGATGTCTACACGAGAATTAAGGTTTTGCTTAGGAAGAACCTTGTAGCGAATTCCTGTCCCAATATGCGCTAATGGATCAGCTTCAAAAAGATCTGATGGGATCTCATTTCCAACTCGTGATTCTCCCCCAAAAACAAAACCAACACCAGCAAAACCAGCAACGCCAAATTTCCCATCCATAATGGACTCAAAATAGTGCTTATACTCACCCTCAATACGAATCATATTCGCACCCTCATAAACCTTTCCAGTGTATCCCCGAGGGCCACGTGAACCATAGTTATAATTATAATTTGGGTTCGTATCACCTAGATTAAAACTTGAATCAAAGAGCCAAGAAAAGAGATGGTTAGAATTTCCAGCAAGAGAAAAATAGTGTGATAGAGTCGCCTCAAGCGTCGTAATATTATCATCTCCACCAAGATTCTCACGATAGAAATTTGTACGCGTATTTAAATAGAAGCCACTTGTTGGAGAAAAGGTATTATCGCGAGTATCGTAAAATAGATTAAACTTTAATCCAGTATTTGTTGCATAATTAGCAGGATTTATATCGGCCTTAAAAATAATTTCATTCCAAATAATTCCTCCACCTATAAATAAATCCTTCCACACTCTTCGATTAATATTAACGACAACAGCACGAATTTTATTTGAAGTATCAAGAAAGCGTTCGAAGTCAGCTTGAAACATCTGACTTAGAATATTTCCTTCAATATACCCACCAGTAAGACGCCATTTATCTTCACCTAAGTGAAGCTTGGCTCCAATGGCGCCCATGGCGGTTCCATTTGTCGTAATCTTTCCAAATGCACCAATAATTGAAGGTGGAACTAGCTTTAAACTGTCCTTATACTTTCCGCCATTTGCATCAAAGAGATACATTCCAATGAGATCAAGTCCAAGTTTAGTACTTGGCATATATGAAGGGCCCGGCACAATGACAAAGTGCTTATCATCAAGCCTAGGCGTTGCCTTAACGTCGCGTTGCACTTTTTGAGCAAAAGTCATAGAATGAAATAGAATTAACACTAGTAATAAAAATCTCATTGAGGATGCCTATGTTTAAGATATTTTTTATTTTATTTTTATCATTCTCCTTTTCTTTTGCAAATAATATTAGTTTTTACCAATCGATCTTCCCAAAGGTCACAAAGCTTAAGAAAGTTAGTGTTTCAGATACGATTAGTGACAACCCAATCAATACAACTGTTCAAATTGCTTATGACAAAAATGGAAAGAAACTTGGATTTATCCGCGAAGTGAATACGACGACCGGTTGTAATAGTGCCTGCCTGCCTGTGATCTTCACACTCTTTTACAATACAAAATATGAATTTCTAAAACTAAAGTCTAAGAGTGGATTAACGAAGAAGTTTCACAGGCCAATGACTGATGATGATATCAACCGCCTTCACCTATTAATCGGACTAAATCCAGAAGTTTTCAAAAAGGTCAAATATCCAACTGAAATGACAGATGCCTTAACAGGAGCAACGAAGCCAGAGTTCGTGGATGCTGTTGTGAAAGATGCTGCTTATTCGACGTTGAGAATTAATCTTTATAATTTAGATACGATTAAACAATTAAAAAGTTTACGATTATAGAAAAGGGAGCTTATTAGCTCCCTTTATTATTTTAGGACTATTGTCCTCTTAGATCTTTTCTTAGAATCTTCCCAACATTTGACTTAGGAAGCTCAGTTCTAAATTCGATAATTTTTGGCCTCTTATAACCAGTTAGGTTTTCTTTACAGAACGCCAACAACTCTTCTTCAGTTAATGATTGGTCATTTTTAACGACAAAGAGTTTTACAATTTCACCTGATTTCTCATGTGGTACACCAACTGCAGCACACTCAAAAACTTTAGGGTGAGTTACAATAATCTCTTCGATTTCATTTGGATAAACATTGAATCCTGAAACAAGGATCATATCCTTTTTACGGTCAACAATCTTAAAGAAACCATCTTCATCCATAACACCGATATCACCAGACTTGAAGAATCCGTCATCAGTCATAACTTTTGCAGTTTCTTCAGGGCGTCCCCAGTAACCTTTCATGACCTGTGGACCTTTAATACAGATCTCACCAACTTCACCTGCATTTAGCGTATTACCATCATCATCTTTTATACAAACTTCAGTTGAAGAAACTGGAAGACCAATCATTCCGTTGTAGTCTTTAAGATCCATTGGGTTTATACAAGCGGCCGGAGATGTTTCAGTTAAACCATAGGCTTCAATTAATGGTGTTTTAGTTACTTCCTTCCATCTTTCAGCTACAGCACGTTGAACGGCCATCCCACCACCAAGAGTTAGCTTTAGATGAGAGAAGTCTACTGTTTTAAAATCTTCGTTATTTAGTAATCCGTTAAATAGAGTGTTTACACCTGTAAGAGCTGTAAAGTCCCACTTCTTAAGCTCCTTAACAAATCCTGGGATATCTCTTGGGTTTGTAATTAGAACATTTAGCGCTCCAATTTTTGAGAACGTAAAACAGTTCGCTGTTAGAGAGAAGATATGGTACAGCGGAAGTGGAGTGATAATAATTTCTTCACCTTCTTTTACAACTGGAGAAATCCATTCACCTGCTTGTAATAAGTTGGCAACAATATTTCTGTGAATAAGCTCTGCGCCCTTAGAGACACCAGTTGTTCCACCTGTATACTGAAGAAATGCTAGATCAGAACTATTAATTTCAGGTTTCTTAAATTTAGACTCATCACCTTTATCAAGGGCCTCAAGGAATGATTTTGCTCCAGGAAGATCCCAATTTGGTACCATCTTCTTAACGTGCTTAATAACAAAGTTTACAAGTAGTGACTTTGGAAACTTAAGCATATCACCAATTTGAGTTACTAGAACATGCTCAATTGGTGTGTTCTTTACAACTTCAGCAAGAACAGAAGCAGAGTTTTCAAAAATAATAATAACTTTAGATTGTGAATCAGTTAACTGATGCTCAAGCTCTCTTGCTGTATAAAGTGGGTTTACGTTTACACAAACCATACCAGCACGAAGGATTCCAAAAAGAGCAACTGGGTATTGAAGAATATTAGGCATCATAATAGCGACACGGTCACCTTTTTTAAGCCCAAGATCATTTTGAAGATAAGAAGCAAACTTCTTAGATAAATGATCGATTTCTTTATAAGTTAGAGTCTTTCCCATACAGTGGAAAGATGGCTTATCTGCAAATTTTGCAAAGCTTTCATCTAATAATGCTGGAATTGAAGGATATAATTCAGGATTAATTTCTTCAGCAACACCATTTTGGTAGTGCTTAAGCCAAGGTTTAGTCACAGGACAGCTCCATTTGTTACCATTAATAAATTTAGTCTAGATTTTATTGTATTTTAATTTTTAGCTACTTACAATACGCAATCTGTATGCGTGTTGCATTATCCTGAATCTATTTGAAAATTTCCTTGATGTAATAAATTTTATTAGATATAAGAGTGACCGTTTTGCAAAACACCACACACACTTTAGGCCCCCTGAATTAGGGGCCTTACTTATTTAGAGCCTATGACTAACTCTCACGACGATTCCAAAAAAGATTTCTACATTAACGAAGACGGTAATACTGTTTTTACAAAAGAGTTCCATTTACGTCGTGGTTACTGCTGTGAGAGCGGCTGCCTTCATTGCCCATTTGGATTCAATGAGAAAGATGACGATGATTCTAGTAGTATTCCTCTTGAGCTCAGAAAGCAGGATTTAAAAGAAGAAGTTTCAGATGAGGATCTAGCAGAGTACTACCTAAAAGATTTCGAATAAAACTTAGACAATTGCAAAATCATTTTACCTTCTAGTCCACCATAACGTACTGATATTACGATCAAACACTTGGCATTATTCCTGCATCTAAGACAGTGTCTAAATCTTGGAGGGAATATGAAACTACTTAGCTTAATTGCATTTTCACTAGCATTCACACTATCAGCTCAGGCTTCTGTTAATTTTAAATGCTCTACAATGCGTAAGAATATTGAATTCAATTTAAAAGGAAATCAGATTCAAGTAGAAGGTCGTACACCGGCCCAGGCCCTAATTGGACGCACACATAAAGTTGGAAACTCAGTAACAAAGCACTACCAACTTGCTGGACAAAAATATCAAATTCACTTTGATGATGTGACGAATTCAAATGAAATGAATACTTATATTTCTATTCGAACTAAGAATGGGCACGAAGTAACATACCCACTAAGTTGTAATATTATCTAAACTTGTTTAACGACTAAAACCTTCGAGTCCGTTGTTGCCTTCAAGATAGCGGACTCAATATCCTTTACCACTGCCGACTCATACTCATTAATTTCAGTATCATCAATTTCACAAGTTCCTTCTAAAACAACAATCGAGCTAATTCCATTTAGAGAAAGGACACTTTCGTCTCCTGCTCCAAGTACTTTCACTCTTGCATTGAAGTAGTTATTACTTGTTAACAGGCCACTTCTATCAAGGTTCTTATATTGAAAATGCTCTAACTCATTAGCACTTGGTTTAAAGTTAATTACATCCATGGCCTTCTTTACATGGAGCTCACGAGGTTTTCCATCAAGGCCCATACGATTCCAGTCCCAAACGCGATAGGTAACACCAGAGTTTTGTTGAACTTCTACAAGTGTAACTCCCTCACCAATAGCATGAATTGAGCCGGCCGGAATGTTGAAAAAGTCTCCCTTTTGAACATTAATGAAATTCAGAAGCTCATTAACGTTTTCACCACTTTCAATGGCCTTTTGTAATCTTTCTTTAGTGATCCCTTCTTTTAGGCCAAGGTAAATTCCAGCATCATCTTCAGCATCTAGAATATACCAACACTCATCTTTTCCGAGAGCATCTTCATGGATATGAGCGTATTCATTATCTGGGTGAACCTGTATCGATAAGTTCTTACTTGTGTCGATAAATTTAATTAAATAAGTAAGGATCTTGCCTTCTAGAACTTCTTCAAGGCTTTGGCCATTTTCACAAAGAGAAAGGCCATTTTCTAAAGTTGAAACTTCCCACGTTTCACCTAATGGGCCATCAAACGACCCCTCAGGGTCTTTATATTTTTTTAACTTTTCGCCACCCCAAACAGTGGTAACTAAATGTGGAATTTGCTTTAAAATCATAGTGCTATGCTATCGTACTTTCCAGCATGAGCAAAGAAGATTTACCATTTTTAATAAGGTTTAATATGCTTCAAATGCCTATAAAAGCTATGATAAAGCATGACTTTAAACTTCCCAGAACGTATCGAAATTCCAGTAATCACTCTTCCCAACATTGTCTTTTTTCCGGGAACATCTCTCCCTCTTTATGTTGTCGATGATATTTTTCAAGACATATTTGAAGAGGCCACTTGCGCAGGAAACCCCGTTGGAATTTCTCTGGCCATGGAAAAAGATTTTGAAACCTACTTCGCATACCCATGTGAAGTCTTTGGTATTGGACAACCTCTTATGATTGAAAGAGTTGACGGAAATACCCTAAAGGTATTGGTACGCTGTATAGGTAAATGCCAAGTTAATTACCCAACCCAATCTAACCCCTACCCGATGTATAACGTAACGATTTTGAAAGATGATGAATGTGTCATGAGTAATATTGATGAATTCTATCGCCTTGAAAGTATTCTCTATAATTGGCTTGATATTAATATTCCAAATGATCAAGACCGTGACTACTTTATTGAAACTTTAAATAAGCCAGACCAAATCATCAATTATGTTGCTACTTTTATTATCAAGAGTCGTCAAATAAGACAGCTTCTCTTAGAGCAAGATAATATCAATGATAAAATTAAAATTTTAAACTCTCTAATTACTGATGAACACATCTTTCATGAAGACCCTATCGTGGCACAGGCCTTTGAAGAATTTGTTAGTGAAAATCTTCAGCTTAAACAGGCCAATTAAACAAGGGCAACTAAAATATTTATTAAGGCCATGGCACAAGCACTAAAGAATGAAAGCGTGAAGTTATCATCAACTCGTGTCGACAATAATTCAATAAATGCCGTTGCAATAGCGGTAAAGAAAGCAAAGATAATAATTTTCAAGCTCAATGGAAAATACATAAGTCCATAAATTGCTACTATTAAAAATGTCGTCAGAAAACAAGCATACGATCCCTCAAAAGTTCGATCTTGCATTACTTTTCTTTTGCCATAACGAATGCCAATAAATGAAGATGCAGGGTCTGCTAATGAAAGAATGATTGTTGCTAAAAGTGCAATTTGTTCATCAAAGAAAAAGAAAGAAAGTCCAATACCTAGAAGAAAAAAAGGTGTGCCCGTAAAGCCATTAATCTCAGTATCCCTTAGAACACCACGACAAGAGTTTACAAATACTTGATTAATTCCATCAAATTTCAAACGAAGAATTTCAACCAATGTAAATAAAGCACTCGCTCCAAGAACAATAATTGAAAACTTATGAGAATCAAGATTAGACAGAAGATAAATTGAGGCAATCCCCAATCCAGCAAAAATATGAACTAACTTTCTTAATAAGTGTGGTTCAAACTTACTTGGGAATCTATAAATACTTTCCATTACAACAATATATAATTTTAGAAAAATAAAATAAAGACCTTTTCGAGGCTTTTTAATTTTGGCTATAATGATGGAAAGTTAAGCAAGTAATACAAGGACGTATTTTGAATAATAGTACAAATTCACATTTAGCAGATGCTGGCCAATATCTAGGTGCATCAAATAATGGCAAGAAAATCTGGGCCATTGGTGGCGGAAAAGGTGGCGTAGGGAAAAGTCTGGTTACGTCAAACTTATCGATATGCCTTGCCCTAATGGGAATGAAGGTTATTGCCATTGATATGGACCTCGGAGGTGCAAACCTTCACACATGCCTTGGGGTAAGTGTTCCATCTAAAACTTTAAGTGACTACTTCACTAAACCAAATACAAAACTTTCAGATCTAATTACTCCTACTCCACTTAAGAATTTAAGTCTAATCAGCGGAGCACAGGATAATTTAGGGATGGCCAATCTTAAGGCCGCTCATAAATCAAAGGTTTTGAATGATCTTCGTGAATTAGATGCCGATTATATTCTTCTCGACCTCGGAGCGGGAACAACAAATAATACTTTAGATTTCTTCTTAGGAGCAGATCAAGGTATTCTAGTAACTCTTCCAGAGCCAACCTCAATTGAGAATACTTATCGTTTTATCAAGTCAATTTACCACCGTAAACTTCAATCGGTTGATGACTTCTTAGAGCTAGGGCCACTAATTGATAAAGTTCTAAATGGAAAAGTAGGTGAAAATCGTACTCCATCTGAGATTATAGAAAAGGCCATGCAAATCAATGAGGCGCAAGGTTTAAAACTTAAGAGAGAAATCGAGGCCATTACTCCAAAGTTAGTTATCAATCAGGCAAGAACGCAAGCCGACATTGATATTGGTTTTGCCATGAGAATCATTTCTAAGAAGTACTTTGGTATCAACTTAGATTACGTTGGATTTCTTGAATACGATGCAACGGTTTGGCAAAGTGTAAAGAAAAAGAGACCTCTAATCCTAGAGTTCCCGAATTCAGCACTTGTAAAGAATTTCGAGCACGTCATCAATCGTATTTTAAATCTAACGAAGAAAATTGTTTAATTAATTTAATGAGGAATAAATGAGTAAAGATAAGAACTATTATGAGGTTTTAGAAGTTGCACCTAATGCTTCGGCCGATGAGATTCAAAAAGCATATACAGCAGCAAGAACTGCATACAGTGGTGACAGTCTGGCCATTTACTCTCTCCTATCAGAAGAAGAGGCACATAAAGTACTTGAGCTTATTGAGGAAGCTTATAATATTCTAAGCAATCCAACGAAGAGAAAAAAGTACAATCAAGCACGTGGAATTGTTATCGAAGATGATACAAACTACATTCCAACAACTACAACAAAGCCTGAAGATGAAAATACGATTAAAGTGACAAACCAGATGAATCGTCTTGTGGCCAAGAAACGCTACGGCCTAGAGTATGAACAAAACGCAGAGTTTGAAAAAGAAATTGAGCAATGTAGTGAATATACTGGTGAATTCCTTAAGAAAGTTCGCGAGTACAAAAAAGTTGATGTTAGTCGAATGTCTGATATGACAAAGATTTCAAAAACATTTTTACAATATATTGAAAATGAAGAAGTCGATAAGATGCCTGCTATCGTTTACGTTAGAGGATTCGTCTACCAATATGCAAAAGTCTTAAAGTTAAACCCTGATCTAGTTGCTAACTCATACCTTCAAAGAATTAAGGCTTTAAAGGAAGGCAATTAAGTTGTCATGAGTGATCAAAATTCTAAGTTTATTATTAAGATCACCCAAGAAGACCATGATGAGTTTACTCGACTCGATCAAGTCCTCGCTAGTAAACTTGAGCAATCACGAAGTTTCTTAAAGGAGCTTTTTAAAAAAGGCTCCATTACTTCTAATGTAAAAATTGAACTAAAGAAAATGCCTGCTGTAGGCACAGAAGTTCTGATTGACATACCTCCCCCAAGAGAATCCACTGCCAAAGCAGAAGACATTCCACTTAAAATTTTATTTGAAGACGAGCACCTTGCTATTGTCGTAAAACCTGTTGGAATGGTGACTCACCCAGCACCGGGAAATTATACAGGAACTCTTGTCAACGCAATCCTTCATCACTGTAAAGACATTCAAGGAGTTGGTGATGAAAAGCGTCCAGGAATTGTTCACCGTCTTGATAAGGGAACAAGTGGTGTAATGGTTGTGGCGAAGAATCAAAAGTGCCACGAAGAACTTGTAAAACTCTTTCAGGCCCACGATATTGATCGTTACTATGAATGTATCAGTGTAAGCACTAAGCTTGCTCCGGAAGGAAGACTAGAGTCTACTATCGGCCGCCACCCAAATAATCGCTTAAAAATGGCCGTTAATGTTCGCACAGGTAAAAATTCAATCACTAATTATAAAGTACTAAAATATTACCAAAATCTAAGCCATGTTGAGCTTAAGCTTGAAACAGGACGCACACATCAAATTCGTGTTCATCTAAGTCAGCTCCTCAATGCTCCCATTCTTATGGACCCTCTTTATGGCGTGCCTAAGAATGACCTCTTACGAGTTGATAATCGACTTAAGGCCATTATTAAAGATTACGAGCATCCTTTTTTACATGCTAAAATTCTTGGCTTCACTCACCCGATGACAAAAGAGAAATTATTTTTTGAAGAACCACCTCCACCAATCTTTCAAGAAGTCCTCGACTTTCTTGAGTCGGAAGCGGAGTAGACTTGGCAAAACTACTTTATCAGAAGAAAATTTCAGATTATCTCTTCGAAGTATATGATGACCGACCTGATTTTGATTTTGATGAAGTAAAGCAAATTCACTCCTCTATTGTGGTCGGCACCCCTGCTTCTAACAATAATGAAGCTGATGCCATAATATCTGGCCTCAAACTTGAGCGTCCACTAGCAATTAAGACCGCTGATTGCTTACCCATAGTAATTATTGGTAAATCGGGAGTTGCTAATATTCATGCCGGTTGGCGCGGCCTAGCTGAACAAATTATCTTAAACGACGAAATTAAAAAAATTGAACCTGAAATTATCCTTATTGGTCCACACATAAGTGCTGTAAATTATGAGGTAAGCGAAGAATTTAAACAAAATTTTCCTAACTCCCAAGCATTTGCCGTGATAGAAGGCAAGTTAACGTTCAACTTAGAGATGGAATTAAGGGCACAAATTGCAAAAAAATTTCCAAATGCACATGTCATATCTACCAATATATGCACATTTGAAAATCTCAATTATAATAGCTTTAGAAGAAATCAAACAACTAAGAGAAATTATAATATTTTAAAAAGGAATTAAAATATGACTGATAGTTTTTTAAATCGCCTAAGTTTTAACAAGAGAGTTTTATTTTTTGTCGCAGGTCTTGCGATGTTTATTCTCTCAATTTATCTAACTAACCACTACTACCAAGTTAAATTTCCTGTAGGTTTTGGTTCTGCTTCTGCATGTAATATCAACTCATTCTTAACATGTGATGCAGCAACTCTTTCACCTCTATCAAATATCGCAGGTGTTCCAATTTCCGTCTTTGGAATTGTTATGGGTGCCATGGTTATGCTTTTTTATATGGTTGATAGCAAAAGAGCCGAAGGAAGTTTATTTCTTCTACTTCTATTAAATGGTATTGGATGTCTTGTCCTATTTATCTACTCTTTAGTAATGCTTGGAACTCTATGTCCATTCTGTACACTTTACTATGTAGCTTCTTGGATTGGACTGGCCATGATGTTTCAATACAAAGCGGATCGTGATTTTGATGCAAAATTCTTTGTAACAGCTGCAATCTCTATGGTTATCAGTGGTTCTGTCGCTTATGGTTTTACAAATTCAAAAGTTGAAAATTCGACTGCAAGAAATGCACAAATCGTTGCAATGTTTAAGAATCTAAATAACTTAGGAACTCCGGCGAAAGCTTCTCCTTACCGTCTAGCTTCTTCTTCAGAAGATTTTAAAGATGCGCCAATTCAAATGTCAGTCTTTTCAGACTTTCAATGTCCAGCGTGTAATGCTCTTAACTTAGTACTTCCTACAATTGAAAAGAAATACGAAGGAAAGATTAATATTCAGTACTTCTTCTATCCACTTGATCACAATTGTAATGCTGGAATGAGTGGACCTCTTCACCAGCTAGCATGTGAAGCGGCATACCTTGCAAGTTGTGTTGGGCCTCAAAAATTCAAATCAGTTCATGATGCTATTTTTGAAAATCAATCAAACCTAACTGCAGAGTGGATTAGCAATAAAGGAAAAGAGTTTGGAGTAACTGAATGTATGGCAAAGCCTGAAACAAAGCAGGCCGTTGTGGATATGATCGCTCAGGCCAATTCTTTTAATGTACTATCGACACCAACTCAGCTAATTAATGGTGTAAAAATTGAAGGTGTAAGGCCATTAAGTGACTATACTGCAATTATGGATCACCTATTAAAAGAGAATAAAGCTAAAAACTAATGAGTAAAAAAAAAGAAAGAATTATACCTAAATATACAGTGGGTCCGATCGAGACCCACTGTCATCTCGACTACCTCAAAGGCCAAGAATTAATTGATACACTAGAAAAATGCCAAGAATATGGTGTTAATAAAGTTGTGACTATTGCGGTCTCTCCTGACAATCTAAAAAAAGTGAGAGAGTTAACGGCCAATGAAATTGTCTACGGTACTCAAGGGATTCACCCTCATGAGGCCAAGCATATTACAGAAGAAACTTATCAAGAAATAGAAGATAGTTTAGCAAATCCTAAGATTGTTGCTGTTGGCGAGATTGGACTTGATTACTACTACGAGTTCTCAGACCCAAATATCCAAAAAGAAGCTTTTGAAAAACAATTACAAATTGCATGTGATAGTGACCTTCCTGTTGTGATTCACACACGTGAAGCGGATGAAGACACAAAGGCCATCTTAAAGAACTTCTCAACAACACTTAAAAGAAAAGGAGTGATCCACTCTTTTACTTCAGGTATCGAGCTTGCTGAGTTTTGTTTAAGTGAAGGGTTCCACATTGGATTTAATGGAATTGTGACTTTTAAAAATGCTAGTAATGTTCGCGATGTTTTAGATATCGTTCCTATTGAGCAAATGCTTCTTGAAACAGACTCTCCGTATCTTACTCCAGTTCCTTTTAGAGGACGTGAAAATGCCCCATTCTATCTTCCATGTGTTGCAGACTTCATTGCAACTCATAAAGAAATAGATGCCCAAAAATTAATCGACGTTGCCAATAGCAACGCCGAAAATCTATTCTTTAAATTAAAATAATCCTTCAGTTGATAGATAGCGCTCACCTGTGTCGTAGCAAAAAGTTAGCACAGTTGAGCCTTCAGGCATCTCGCTTATTTTCTTAGCGACTGCCGCGAGAGATGCTCCACTTGAAATCCCCAAAAGAATACCTTCTAAGCGAGCTGCACTTCTAGCAAATTCAAAAGCTTCATCTTTTGTTATTGTGACCACTTCATCCAGTAGCTCACGCTTAAGAACACTAGGAACAAATCCTGCTCCTATTCCTTGAATAGGATGAGGACCAGGATCACCACCCGATAGAACAGGTGAATCACTTGGCTCTACCGCAATAACTTTTAAAGAGCTAAATTTTTCTTTTAAGACCTCTGAAACACCAGTTATATGGCCACCTGTTCCAACACCAGTAATAAGATAATCAATGCTACCATCAATATCTTCTAAAATTTCTTTTGCTGTTGTATCTCGATGAACATCAACATTTGATGGGTTATCAAATTGCATTGGCATCCACGAGTTAGACTCTTGATCACAAATCTCTTGGGCCTTCTCTATTGCTCCCTTCATTCCCTTCTCTTTGGGAGTGAGTACTAACTCAGCTCCAAATAAGGCCATTAAACGTCTTCTTTCTAAGCTCATACTCTCAGGCATCGTAATGATTAGTCGATAACCTAGAACTGCACAGGCCATGGCCAATCCGACTCCAGTATTTCCAGAAGTAGGCTCAACGATAACTGTTCCATCTTTCACAAGCCCCTTCTTTTGCGCATCTTCAATCATTCTCTTAGCAATTCGATCTTTGATTGATCCACCTGGATTTGCACGTTCAAGCTTTGCATAGATTGTAATATTTTTCTTATTGGCCTCGGGAAAGAGACGATTGATTTTAACAAGAGGTGTATTTCCAACGGTGTCCAAAATATTATTAAATTTCATATGTAAGCTCCTCGGTACTAAATTGTCGATCCTTCACATCTAAGTGAACTTCGCTTTTATGATAAACAATTGATTTTTTCTTCACACTTTGTGTTAGCCAGACATTCCCACCAATCGTTGAGCCTTCACCTATTACAGTTTTTCCTCCAAGAATTGTTGCGTGTGCATAGATCACGCAATCATCCTCAATTGTAGGATGGCGCTTCGTATTCTCTAATTCCTTACTGACGGATAAAGCTCCTAAGGTTACCCCTTGATAAATCTTTACCCGATTACCGATTATAGCAGTCTCTCCAATAACAACCCCTGTTCCATGATCAATAAAGAATGATTCCCCAATCTTAGCTCCTGGGTGAATATCGATTCCTGTCTTATTATGGGCGTATTCTGCAATCATACGAGGAAAGATTGTTAAAGATTTCCCGTAGAAGAAATGGGCCAATCGATAAGAGGCAATGGCAAAGAGCCCGGGATAGCATAGAACAACTTCACAGATATTTTTTGCAGCAGGGTCTCCTTCCAATAGTGCTGTCGCATCAACTTCAATCTTCTCTGCAAGTGTTAACAGTTCTAGGCCATAACTTTCAATAAGCTTTGCCCTAGCATCAGTATCGAGCTTTAAGTGATTTAAAATTTGATCTGTACTAATAAGGTGACGATTGAAATACAACTCGAAGTCTTCATAATTTAAAAATTGCATCCTGACAGAACCTGGTAAAATTATATTGAGGGCCTCTTCGACAAAATCCTCAATCATCTCAGGTTTTATTTCTGTATCGTGACATACCTTCTTCTTATGCTCATAAAGCTTCTTTATCGTTTCCATCGCGCAATTATAACACGCAGTTAAGGTGACTTAATTCACATATTTCTTTATAAATGGTTAATAAAATAACACTCGATTGTAAGTCATTGATTTAAATGACTAAGGATAGCTACGAAGGATTTCGTCTGAGTATTTATCGGCACAACTTAAGAGGTCTTTTTCGTTTTTGATACCAAAGCATTCTTGCGCAATTTTAATATTTCGCCCACAGTGGAAGTCAGTAAACTCATCAGAGATTCCTGTTACCTTCTTAAGCCAACAAGCAGAGTGATAGGCCAGAGAATATAAAGTGGCATACTTTCCTTCAGCACAAAAACCAAAAGAAGCTGAAACAATGGCCGCGATCTTCTTTTCTCCATTAACATCAACAAAAACAGGTCCACCACTATCGATATAGCAAGTATCTGTTTGCTTATTTCTCATATCGACTTCATTGAAAAATGCTTCAAAGATTGGGATATCGGCAACCCTCTTTTGCCCATAAATAATATTGGCATGAGCTGAGTCCATTGGCATGAAACCGATTTCGCCTGTGTATCCAAATCCAACAGCAGTTGTCACTCCACCTGGAATAATCTTGGCCAATACTTCTCTTGGGTCAGTAAGAAGAGAGTAAAACTTTTTAATCCTCAAAGGTACATCGACTGTTAGAACAGCAAGATCAACTGTTTTCAAACTTGCTAGATCGGCCAGCGGCCCATTTGGGTATTTAAACTTTAAGCTCGGGTGTAGCTCTATTCCAGTGACGCTATATTGGGCATCAAGATTCTCTCTTGTTGAGGCCGTCATAGACTTGCCTTCACCAATATAGACGCGAATTGATTTGAAATTTTTATTCTCAAGACAATGAGCTGCTGTAAGAATATGCATTGGAGTTAGGGCTATCCCTGTGCAAAAGGGACGCCCAAGTCTAACAAGGGCCACGACACTCTGATACTCACCTTTACTCACAGCTTCTCCCCCAACAATTGCAAAGCAAGAGCTAGAGAAAACAACGCAAAGGATCATAACATATTTTAGCATGACACTTCATAGCATAATGAGTTGATAAAGACTAGAAAGGATTACGAGTTATTTTGCTGATTCATCTCATAGAAAGCGCGATAGAGGCCCGCAAGTTGT
Organism: Halobacteriovorax sp. GFR8; assembly: GCF_050955245.1. NCBI lineage: Bacteria > Pseudomonadati > Bdellovibrionota > Bacteriovoracia > Bacteriovoracales > Halobacteriovoraceae > Halobacteriovorax > Halobacteriovorax sp. GFR8. The sequence continues at coordinate 2,632,972 of NZ_JBPBLR010000002.1, forward strand.
TGCTTTCTCTTGGCCAAGTAGTTCTGATCTAAAATTTGGGTAATTTCTTGAAAAATTTCGCGATGCACATCGGCTGCTTCATCTATCTTCGTGTGACCCTCTGGCCTTAAAATATTGATCACATCTGTTGTCTTAAAATCACGAGCAACATTAGGCCCATCATTGAAAATAAAAGAGCGATCCAGCATAAAATTGAGATTCTTTTTTACATTCTTCGGGATGATATCATTATCAAAGCCTACCGAATCGAGAGTCACAAGAAGATTCACCTCTCTAAAACCGGCCTCTGCACTATTGAGTCGATTGGCCAAGTTCACGACCGCATCACCTCCAAGGGAGTGACCAACTAGGATAATTGGTTGATCCTTAGGTCGCCTAAGAACATCCTCAAAAACCTTATCTTCATCATTCCAGCTTACAAACTCTCCATCGCTAAAAGATTTAGCGATATCTTCAAGGCCACCTTTAGAGCTAAGAGTTGAAAGATGAAGTCCTTCTAAAAAGAAAATTGCAGGCTTATTAATTGGTAGTAATTCCTTTACCGGCTCAATCTTCTTAACTTCACTACTCTCCTCTGGTGCATTAACAGCTGACTTAGCAATTGTTGTCACGGCATCCACGGCCAGTTTCTTTCCGGCTTGAGCAATAGCAAGAGCATCTGTTGATATTGATGCCTTGGCAGCAGCTTCGGCAACCTTAGCAGTTTTCTCCACAACTTTAGTTGCATCCTTAGCAAGCTTTTCAGGCACAGAGGCTTCACTCTTGATTCCATTCTCATAATCCGCTTTGGATTTATAGTGAATGATATTTGATGGCATTTTTGAACTTGTCTGCATTAGTAAAATTATAGCTTGTTCAGCTATTTTTTGGGCAGTGAGCAAAAACGTCGCATCCTCTTAGAAATATGTGCTTTAGGTAGGCAATCTCTCTCGATTGTGGCATATTACAGGGGTATTTTTTTTAATAATTAAGCACAGGAGTCAGGTATGTCTGGAAAGATCCGCGTTGGTATTAATGGTATGGGCCGTATTGGTCGTACAGTTCTTAGAGAAATCTTTAACCGCAATATTGAAAACTTAGAAGTCGTTGCAGTTAACTCACCAGGAGATATCAATGACTACGTTCACCTAATTAAATACGATTCAGTATTTGGACGTTTCAACGGTGACGTAAGTGTCGATGAATCACACAAAATGCATGTTAACGGAAAAGAGATTTCTTTTCATAAGTATAGAGATCCAAGTGAAATTCCTTGGACACAAGATAAAGTTGATATCGTAATTGATGCAACAGGTGTTTTTAAAGACCAAAAATCTCTAATGAAGCACGTAACTGGAACAGTTAAAAAAGTTATCCTTTGTTGTCCAGGTAAAGATGTTGATAACACAATCGTTATGGGTATCAATGAGAATACTTATGATGCTGAAAAACACACAGTTGTTTCAAATGCATCTTGTACAACTAACTGTCTATCTCCAGTTGCTAAAGTCCTTCACGATAAGTTTGGAATTACAAATGGTCACATGACAACTGTTCACTCTTATACAGGTGATCAAAATATCCTAGATGCTTCACACTCTGACCTTCGTCGTGCTCGTGCAGCAGCGGTTTCAATGATCCCAACAACAACTGGTGCAGCTAAAGCAGTTGGTCTTGTTATTCCTGAACTAAAAGGAAAGCTTGATGGTTTCGCAATTCGCGTTCCTACACCAAACGTTTCTCTAGTTGACCTTACTGTTAATCTAGAAACAGAAGTAACAGAAGAAGAAGTAAACGCAGCTCTAAAAGAAGCAAGTGAAACTTCAATGAAAGGTATCCTTGGATTTGAAGATGAGCCACTAGTTTCTGTTGATTTTATGGGCATGAGAGAGTCTTCATGTGTAGACGCTCCTCTGACAAAAGTAATTGATAAGAAGAGTGTAAAAGTTGTTACTTGGTATGATAACGAAGCTGGTTTCTCTAACAGAGTAATTGATCTTGCAGGCTTCATCGGTAGCCAACTTTAATACTTAAAAAGTAAATTAGGAAAAACTATGGCATTACAATTTATTGACAGCATTGATGATTCACAAATCAAAGACAAGAAAGTTCTTGTTCGTTTTGATTTCAATGTACCTCTAGATAAAGAAACTAAAGAGATTACTGATACAACAAGAATTGATAATGCTCTTGAAACGATCAAGCTAATCCTAGACAAAGGTGCATCTAAGCTAATTATGATGTCTCACCTTGGTCGCCCAAAAGGACAAGTGAATCCAGACTTCTCTCTTGAGCCAGTTGCAACATATCTTGCAGATAAACTTGGTGAAGAAGTTACGCTAACTGAATCATGTCTTGATCGAGGAATTAAAACTCTTTTAACTTTAAACTCTAACAAGATCATTCTTCTTGAAAACCTTCGTTTTCACAAAGAAGAAACACAAAATGATCGCGAGTTTGCCCGTAAACTTTCTGAATACGCAGATATCTATGTAAACGATGCATTCGGTGCTGCTCACAGAAAACACGCTTCAACTTATGAAATCAACGCATTCTTTAAGAACCATGCTTACGCTGGCCTTCTTATGAAAAAAGAAATCGCAGCTCTTTCGAAAATTACGCAAAGACCTGAAACTCCATTTGTTGCAGTAGTTGGTGGTGCAAAAGTAAGTGATAAAATCAAGATCATTGAAAGATTACTTTCAAGTGTATCGAGTCTTTTAATCGGTGGTGCTATGGCCTACCCTTTCCTAAAAGCAAAAGGAAATGAAGTTGGAACTTCTCTTTGCTCTGATGAAGACGTAAGTCTAGCAAAGAAAATCTTCTCTCAAAGTACTGCACACAAAATTGTTCTTCCAATTGACCACGTTGTTTCAAGTGAATTTGGTGGAAGGCCGGAGGCAGTTGATAAAGTTGGTATTCCAGATGGAAAGATGGGACTAGATATTGGAGAACAAACAATTGCAAAGTATAGCTCTCTTCTTCGTGAAGCAAAGACGATTCTTTGGAATGGGCCAATGGGAATCTTTGAAAATGAAGATTATGCCAAGGGTACTTTTGCAATCGCTGAAGCTTTAAGTGAGTCAGACGCCTACACTCTTGTTGGTGGTGGAGACTCGGTAAGTGCTGTAAACAAATCAGGACTTGCAAGCAAGATGAGTCACGTTTCGACTGGTGGTGGTGCTTCTCTTGAGTTTATCGAGAAAGGCAGCCTTCCAGGAATTAGTGCTCTAAAATTTGGTGTTGAATAAAACTTAAATAATTAAAAGGGATGTAAATATGACTGAGAGAACGAAGTATATCGTAGGAAACTGGAAGATGAATCAGAACACAGAAGACGTTATCGCCTTCTTTGATGCTATCGACAGTTCTAAACTTCGTCACGAAGCATGGATTGCTCCACAAGCAATCCACATCCCTATTTGTCTTCAAAATACTGACGACTTTAAGATTGGTGCCCAAAACTGCGCAACAGAAAATAGCGGAGCCTTTACAGGAGAAATCTCTCCTGCTTCACTAAAGGACATCGGTGCCCACTTTGTGATCATTGGTCACTCTGAGCGCCGCTCAATCTACAATGAAGATGATGCAACTCTAAATGCAAAAACAAAAATCGCTCTTTCAAATGACCTAACAGTAATTTTTTGTATAGGTGAAACTCTTGAGCAAAGAGAAGCTGGTAAGGTCGAAGAAGTACTCTCAGAGCAACTTCGCCTAGGTCTTGCTGGTATTAAGAGTGACAAAATCATCATTGCCTATGAGCCAGTATGGGCCATTGGAACTGGTGTAACCGCCACTCCTGAGCAAGCACAAGAAACTCATGCCTTCATTAGAAAATACATCAATGAAAGTTTAGAAATCGATGGAGACAAAACTTCGATTCTCTATGGTGGATCTGTTAAGCCTTCAAATGTAGAAGACCTCCTATCATGCCTAGACATTGATGGAGGCCTTGTTGGTGGTGCTGCCCTACAAGCGGACAGCTACATGGGTCTTCACGCTTAATTAATAAACGTGAACTTTCATTTCTTCAGTATCGTTACAACTTAATTCCTTGTAAGTCTGAACATCATCAATTGATGGCAAACTTCCCCTTGGTAAGTATAGATTCTTAGTAACTCCTAAGACCGTTCCGTCGGGCTTAGCAAAGACACGCCAGTCTGTTCCCCAATCTGTTTCAAAGTCAAATTCACCTAAATATTTTCTTTCTTCAGCAAAATAAATGAGACTATCAACATTGATCTTCATATCACGACGAGCAAACTCTGGATGATATGGTAAGTAGAATTGAAACTCTTGTCGATCCCCTGCTTTAGCTGCAGGAAGAATCTTTAGAATCCCCTGAGAATTAGTAATTGCTACTTCCATTGAGTCATGAGTAAGTGTGCGAACACCTTTGACAAGATAGCCATTCTCTTTTGCACAATGAAAGTAGTTATTAACTTTTAAGAGATCTTCTCTTCCATAGAAATCATGGCGAAAGATTAGTGACTTCTTCCTAAGGAAGAATAATCTCTTCTTTGTATAACCAAGTTGTCCTACTGATGCTTTAAGAGATTTCTTAAGGCCCTTACGTGCATCAATTTTCTTTGTGAATGAATGAGTGATTAAGTTTGGATTATAACGATAGTGTCCTTCCCGTGAGATCTCATTAAGGATGCCCTCAGCATCACATCCAACAAGCCCAAGATAGCGAATATTTGGATGCACAGACTTGAAAAGGTCCTTTACGTCTTTTCCGTTAATACTTAGAACAGCTCCCATATTATTTGAACCCGTTGTATTTTGACTTGTACCGGCCGCATGGGATGCCCAGAACACGGCAATATTATTTGGGTTGTGCAGCTGGCGACGTAGCTCGTGAAAGTCCACACTATGTTTGACGACAATATTGTAGCCAGACTTATCAAAGTGCTTCTTGAAGATTTTTTCAAGTTTCGGATCAATCTTCCAGCCTTTAGGCTTGTACCAAATACGAGGTGTTTCAAGAGATGTTAGTAATACGACATTTGGTTTTACATCTTGCGCATATGTAAAATGCGCAGATACAAACGTCAGGACAGAGAGTGACAAAATAATTAAAGCTTTCATGCCCGAAAAATTAGCATAAAAAAATGAACACTAAGGCCTAATTAAAGTTAAATTCAAATGTTAAAATTTACCAACAATTAAGCTTACTATTGTATATCAACTCTTAGTGAGACTGGACAGTGGTCAGAAATAAAGCGTTGATACCAAGAGAGATTTTCTAATCTCTTTGTATTGCGGCTACTTCCACCACAAGCACGCCAAATTTCGACATACTTCGTTTCAGTATTATCAGATACGTAGAAGTGATCAAAAACATTTCCAGAGCCACCATTACGATAAGTATAATCGTAGTCACTAGTTCTTCTCGTCACATCAATTGACTTAAAGGCATCTCCTAGAACAACGAGGTCAGATTCCTTGTCTTCATAACGAGAATTACGATATGTATTTAAGTCCCCTGCAATAACAACAGGAAGATTGCTTTGGCGATACTCGAGAACTCTCTTATTTAAATTATTAACTTGCTCAAGGCGTGCATCTATCGAGCTAGGCCCGGCCTTAAGGTGGAGGCCGACTAAGTGAATTAATGGCTTCTTTGAATAACGATCGATAACTTGTCCATAAAGGGCCGGTCTTAAGTAAGGACGGTTTTCCATAAGTGGATAAGTATAGTCGTCATCACCTTTTTCAGGAACGATATCTAGAGACTTTTTTAAACAGATCATAAGATGCTGGTGATTGAATTGCTCATGACGATAAGAAACACAATGGTGACCAAGGCCATTCATTAATTGCCCTAATCTTTCTGTGTCGATGACTTCTTGAAAGAGAAAAATATCAGTATTGATATACTTCGTACTTAGAAACTCTGTAATAAAAGGATCACGATACTCGTCAGATCTTTGTCCTGAGATCTCTCCTCCCAGTCCATACCAACGTAAGTTAAATGTTGTAATTTTTAAACTACTTGCAAAGCTATTTCCAGAAATCGAAAATACCGTTGCAGCACAGGCCAGCCATGGCCAAAGTCTCTTAAGTCTTCCCATATGAAAATGGTAAATAAGGGATTGCCGAAGGTCAAAGTAATAATCCATTTAAGTTGCTGATATCACTTTCTGACCATTTTTTTTATTGAAATAATTTCTTACAACCTTCTCATTTCGCATTGCGTGGGATACACAATGCTCAAATCTGAAGGGAGACTGAATGAAAAAACTGCTATTTACGACACTAATTGCAAGTAATATCTTCGCTGGGGCAAGCTTTTGGGCGCTCTTCTCACCACACCAAGGAGAGGAAGCATTTAATCAGATATACTCAGCAATCGATGGTTCAAAAGAAAAGGTTTGGCTAACTGTCTACAGCTGGTCGGATTCAAAAGTTGCAAAGAGTTTAGAAGTCGCATGCTTATCAGGTGTTGACGTAAAAGTTGTCCTCCACCCTAACCTTAGAAATAACTCTCGAGTTAATGATTACGCAACAGCAATCGAAGATGCTGGTTGTGGTGTAAAGTTTGCTTACAAAAAAATGCATGAGAAGTTCTCCATTGTAGATGATAAATGGGCCTTCAACTCAAGTGCCAATCTTTCAGGTGGTGCCAAATCTCGCTACTCTGAGAATTTTATTTTCAACAATGACTCTTCACAAGAAGGTCGCCTAACAATCAATACTTTAAATCGTGAGTTCAAGTTTCTATGGAACTCGGGAAAAGATATCTACACTTCAGAAACACAAGAAGAAAACCTAGCATCTCTTGATCTTGAAAGTTTAAAGAATGATCCAAATGAAGAAGAGAATCCTTCCTTTGTTTCAAGTTCAATGAACTTTAAATACACAAACCTAAAGCCATCATCTAAGAGCTACCTTCAGGGACGCTATATCAAGATGACTGCTCGTAAAGTAAATGGACAAAAGACATGGCTAGTTCGAGATGCCATGATTAAGCTAATCAATGAATCGCAAAAGAATATTCTTGTTAATGTTAATCACCTTGTTATCAAAGAAGTTGCTGATGCACTTCTAGATGCAGTTAAAAGAGGTGTCGACGTTAAGATTGTTGCCGACAATCAAGAATATAAAACAAGCACAAAATCAAAAGAGATGACTCCTTACTTTGTTTATAATTGGAAGAAACTTCCTGGAAATAAGAATAAGGTCGCACCAGTAAGAATTAAGTACTATTCTCACGCACCATCTCCACGCCACTGGGCATTGAATCACCATAAATACATGATCTTTGACTATGATGAGAATGATTTCTCAAAAACAAAGTTAATGAGTGGTTCATACAATATTTCAGAAACAGCGGAGCTCACTCAGTTTGACAATATGTTCACTTACAAAGGTGAAACTTTCGCTCAGCTCTTTAAAGACTTTAAAGGTGAATTTGATAACCTTTGGTTTTTAAACAGAGACGAGGATGATAAGCCGACTCAGGAAGCTTGGGACCGTGTTGCAAAACCTTATAATGGAAATATCTATCTTCACACAAAGATGCCCGTTTCTCTTACTTGGCCAGAGATCTACAAAGTTAGAAAGGCCGTCGCAAAAGCAGCACCTCAATTCTTTAGAAATGCTTACAAGAAGCGCGACTGCTATCTTTTTAATCTAGAAAAGCAGATCTTCACAGGTTGTCCAAACTAAATAAACGATCAGTTTCAATATTTATAACTCATTAGGTCATAGACAATACTTGTCATGGCCTCGATGTGTTGATATAAATTGTTGTTAATTTATCTATTTATATTGAAAGGAAATAAATTATGGTTACTGGTTTAATGATTTTTCACGGTGTTGTTTCAGTACTTCTAATCATCGTAGTTCTTCTACAATTTGGTAAAGGTGCGGAAGCAGGTCTTCTAGGTGGTGCTTCAGAAGCCGTATTCACAGGTAGCCAACAAGGTAATATCCTAAGTAAAATCACAGTTGTTCTTACAGTTCTTTTCCTAGGTAATTGTATTCTTCTAGCGAAGATTCAATCAGGTAAAGAGTCTAAGTCACTTCTTGATAGTGCAGCACCAATTGCAGCTCCACTTAACTCTGATACAACAGCTCCAGCACAAGCTCCAGCTGAAGAAACAAAATCAGAAGCAGCTCCAGCAGCAAAGTAATCAAACTAAAAGTTACATAATAAAAAAGCTCCCATCGGGAGCTTTTTTTATTTCTTCTTCATTAATTTTATAATTGAGTCTATTCCCATCTCCTGTGCATACTGAGCAACAGTCTTTCCACTTGCATCCGGTATATTGGGGTCCGCCTTCATTCCTAATAGTGCACGAACATTGTCAAAACGCTTATTCTTGATCGCAATATGAAGAGGAGTATCCCCTCTCTTATTCTTCTCATTTACATCAGCGCCTTTTTTGGCAATATAGTAACGAATTGATTCTGGTGTTGATTTCTTTGCCATAGCAAAAAGCGAGGCCGGTCTTCTCTTCTTGTGAACTAGGCTTACTTCTGGAACAGAAGCAATTCCACGAGACTTTCTCTTCTTTGCAGCTTCGGCCGCCTTGGCCTCGGCAACAAGTTGAGCTTCATTTTTAAATTTATCTTCAACGAAGCTTACTTCATAATCACTGATGACAAATGAGCTATTTTCAATTTCATTGAGGTTTACATCCTCAAGTTGCCAATCTTTTTCAGTTTGAACAACTCTCTTTGGAGCATCACCTTTAAGATCCAGCTTCTCTTCCGAGATCCCATAAAGGTCTGCAAGATAACGATACTCAGCCTCTTCACTTTCAGTTAAAAGCATCTCATTACTTTCAACCTTACTTAACGGCAGAAGACCACCGTGCTGTTCAAAAGAACCACATGAAGCCAAAACAACTAAAAATGTTAAAAATCTTAACTGACTCATCAACTCACTTATCGCCAAGAAGTTAAGATTTCTTTAACAAATAGTAAGGCCACTCATAAGAGTGGCCTTAAGTATTCAAATTTATTTAGAAAATTAATCTCTAGAATGGGATGTCATCAGCTGTGAATGAAGCGTTAGATGAAATATCGTAACCTTGGTTCATATCATCTTGCTGAGGTGGCTCTTGATTGAATGAGTTGTTATTCGACTGACCCATTGAAGCACCTTGACCTGCAGATGGAGCTGCTCCACCTAGGAATTGTACAGTTCTTGCATTGATTTCTGTTGTGTATCTCTTGTTACCGTCTTTGTCTTCCCAAGATCTTGTTTGAAGTTGACCTTCTAAGTAAGCTTGACGGCCCTTTGCTAGGTATTGACCACATAATTCAGCAAGTTTTCCCCAAACAACAACTCTGTGCCATTCAGTTCTTTCTTGTTTTTGTCCGTTTTTATCTGTCCAAGACTCACCTGTTGCTAGTGAGAAGTTACATACTGCCATCCCAGATGGTGTGTACTTAAGCTCTGGATCTTGTCCTAAACGTCCTACTAAAATAACCTTGTTTACACTCATTTGTTCCTCCAATCTTAATCGCGTATAACTGAAACAATACTTTAGAATTCAGTTATAACCGCAAGGTTGAGTATTACCTTAATACTTTACTACAATAATACGACTTTCCCTTATCGAGAAGTCATAAATAGCCTTGCAAATACAAAAAAAAGAGCAAGCTGCGTCAAGAGCTTGAAATGATAAAAGTGAAAAAATTGGGATTCTATTTTTTTTTAATTCATGTCTGCAAAAGCTTGCTCTACATTTTCTGGAGCAATTTGAGCATGGCCACCTCTGGTCTGCCAAAACTCTTTTACTTTCGACTTAGCGATACGAACATCTTTCTTGTACCATGCTGCATCAAAGCCACAATGAGGACATGGAATTTCTTTTTTGAAATTCAGTCTTAGTGCTGCTTCAAAACCGGCCCAGTATAGAAAGAATGAGAAGATTCCTGCAAAGCTCACAAATGGGTATAGTATCCCAGTTGTAGCAACAGTCAGCATGAATACTTGGAAGTAATTTTTTGCATTCATATGAGGGTTTGTGATAACTGCCCTTTGAGTGCGACAAAGAGGACAGAAGAATTCAATATGCGCTTTCTTAAATTTGTAAGTACGCGTCTCTAATGGATTAAATGAATTCAATGTCTTCAATTATCGCCCTCCTAAGCATCGACAAAGTTAACAAACTTCGACTCCTTAATTTTACCAATTTAACTCCCCTGTTATAAGCAGGTAAAAAAGGTACCAGGCCCTGTTCTTATTCATCCATGAGTCGAACAAGACCATAAGCCTGGTAGAGATAAGCACCCAATAATCAGGTACTTAAAGATGACCGATGTGGCCATGGTTAAGGTGGTTAGCCTTGCCTGCACAAACGTTCTACTCCAGGGATCAGGCACCATATCCTTGGTACCTATTACTATTACAAGTTCAATGCCAAAATAACTCAGTGCAACTAACTGAAAATAGAAAGTGTTCATATGAATTGACGCATAAATGCCACTTTCGGTAGCATTAAGTTACCGGAAAAATAAGGCACTATGACACAAGCACATCATTCACATTCAAAAAAACTAGTTAAAAATAAAAAAGGCCAAATCAGTATCTTCTTTGGAGTTACCCTCGTGGCCATCTTCTCATTTATCGCATTTGTGGTGAATGTAGGACTCTTTGTAAAGGCCAAGATCAATCTGCAAAATGCAGTTGATTCGGCTGCATGGTCAGGAGCAGCCTCCCAGGCCAGACAGCTAACAAATATCGCTCACCTAAACTGGGAAATGCGAAATACTTATAAAGAGTGGATGTTTAAGTACTACGTTCTAGGTCAACTTGCTAATGAAAATACTCACGCTAATACAACAGCGACAATGAACTTTGCCTTAAAAAGGTTTGATGAAACGGGATCTGACTTTAGTAGTGGTGTTAAGGGTGACCATTATAACGTTCCTTCTATATGCCTTCATTTTGGTTCAGGTAATAATGAAAACCTTTGTACAATTTATCAAATCCCTGGTCTTCCACGTTTTCACGTTGCAGGTATTCCAGATGTAAGTGAAGAGTTTGAAAGAACAATGGATGCCTTTGTTAACTTAAAGGCCAAGAACTGTATGGTTCGTTCGACTTACAACTTTTCGGCCGCAAAGAACTACGCCTTTGCCGCTGGAGTTTCCCAAAACGATGTTCCAATTGCAGCTGCAGACCGCACTGGTGCTTGGATTGAATCGATGGAGCTTGCCCTTCGAATTAGAAACCTTGAAATGATTGTTAATCGCCCACCTATTACTCAAGGAATTTGTGGTGGTGGTGCGGCTACTGGCTGTATAAATCCACAACAACTAAGTATGGAGAACCAGTCGACAGGTATTCCAATTAACGATCGACCACTAAAGGCCTATTTTGCAGCATCTAAGTCTGTTGGTGGTGGGATTTTTAATGAAAGCTTTGGTTCTTCGCTACAGAACTCATTAGTTCTTTATGAGTTAGCACCAAAAACTTTTACACCTTCTCCACAATCGCTTTCCAGCTTTCTCATCCCTCAAGATGCCAGTTATAATGGTGGAGAGCTTGTTGCTTCTTCAAAGCGCTATCTTGATCTTGTTCCAATGATCATGAACTTCACAACTTTCTTTACTACTTTTGCACCAACGACTGAAGGGATTTCAACAATTGCCGTTCCAGACTCAAGTGGAACAGCAGCGGAAGCCTCATGTGCCTCAACAAAAACGGCCCTTCCTGTACCGGGCTATATCCTTGGATTCTATAAGAACCCAAAGGTTGTGACTTACTATGCAGTTAAGGCAAAAGTTAAGTACACAGGACTTTTAAACCCATTTGGCCAAGTTATTGATATGGCCGCATATGCAGCGGCAAAGCCATTTGGAGGACGAATTGGACCAGCTCTTGTTTCTCCTACGGTTGGAAAAGACTACGCTGAATCAAGCTCAAACTCTGCTCGTATCGCTAATGCTTCTGGTTCAAGAAGCGCGAACTTCATTATGGGATTTACAACAACAGGTGACCCAAGAACTACTAATGACCCAACAGATGGTGTAAAGATTCAAGGCCTTCCACTACCAGCAACTTCAGACTTCTTTCTTGATGCAGCAGATACAACAGCGGCCATTGGTGGTATTCCTTCAAACGTCGATGTTAAGTTTACAATCCCGAATATGATCTACAATTTAAACTCGCAAACGACTTCGGAATCAGATCTACCAACCCTTGCTTACAACCCGAATCCAAGTAATATCACAGGTGAAAATGCCGGATTATTTACAACAAGGCAATTTGTAGATCTGAGAGCAAATATTCCAAACTACACTGTTAATCAAGCAGGTGTAACGGCCCAAAACCTCCTGGAGGCATTTCAAAATGTTCGTGCTCCAACCAATTACGATGCCATTAACTATATGGTTCCTACAGTTGATAGTTTAGAAACTGATACAACAGCTGATCATTTTCCTTCTGTTCGCTATATTGATCCATCGGCCAAAACAATTGGTTATTTTGCTCCACTCTTTCATGGGACTCTTCTCTATAAGGACCGTGAAGCACTAACTGGAGTTCTAACTGACTATATCGATACTTTAAGTGATGCTGTTATTGTTTTTCGCAAGGCCCTCAGCTTTTATGCTACTAAAGTTAGGAATACGAGTGCGCAGGATCCAACGGCATATATTGATGCATCAAAGGCCATATTTGATCCAGATGTTGATGGGGATCCGACGACAACAACTGTCGCCCTACCAATTCCACAGTGCCAAAAGCAAAGTATCGCATCTCGCTTCACATACTTCATTCTTGGAAAAGATGAAGAAGCAAAACCAGATAATTGTGAAACAATCCCACTATTGGGTGCCGTAAAGACCTATATTAATAACAAGGCCCAGCAAAATCAATCTAACCTCTACTATATTACGACTTATCGCCAAAATAACGAGGCCAACCCACCTTCGCCCTCTCTAAACAACAACTCACTTAGGACAGCATATGCTCCAGGTAAGGATTATGGCGGGGAAAACAATGGCCGTTCGGTGAACCCATTTACTAACAAGGGTAAGAACCATCGTCGAAATGCCTATTCAACAAAGCTTATTAGCCTCGTATCAATAACAGATACTGCATCTGGCTATGCAAAGAATGAATCGAATTATATGGAGTTTCAGGCAGGCTTTTCACCAGAAGGAGAAACTCCTCGAAGCCCAGAAGATGTAAAAGCCACGGGGGATGTTATTTCAAACCCTCTTCCAAAAACAGAACTCTCTGAATTTGGTCCTGATTTATACTTCTAATCAATTTATCTTAATTTACCGACTCCCCTTTAGAATGGCCTGTAATGGGCCATTATAAATAAAAAAGAGCTTGCGAAAATTTAACGATCTTTTATATACTAGGGACGTATTTATAACTTTTTCGCGAGGTATATATGGCAAAGAAAAAAGTAGCCAAGAAGACTGCCAAAAAAACTGCAAAGAAAGCAACGAAGAAAGTTGCAAAAAAAGCGGCAAAGAAAGTAGCTAAAAAAGTAACAAAGAAAGCAGCAAAGAAAACTGCAAAGAAAACTGCAAAGAAAGTAGCTAAAAAAGCAACAAAGAAAACTGCAAAGAAAGTAGCTAAAAAAGCAACAAAGAAAACTGCAAAGAAAGCAGCAAAGAAAGTAGCTAAAAAAGCGACAAAGAAAGCAGCAAAGAAAGCAGCAAAGAAAGTAGCTAAAAAAGCGACAAAGAAAACTGCAAAGAAAGTAGCTAAAAAAGCGACAAAGAAAACTGCGAAGAAAGTAGCTAAAAAAGCGACAAAGAAAACTGCAAAGAAAGTAGCTAAAAAAGCGACAAAGAAAGCTGCAAAGAAAGTAGCTAAAAAGGCGACAAAGAAAGCTGCAAAAAAAGTAGCTAAAAAAGCGACAAAGAAAGCAGCAAAGAAAGTAGCTAAAAAAGCAACAAAGAAAGTAGCTAAAAAAGCGACAAAGAAAACTGCAAAGAAAGCAGCTCCAAAAGCAGCAAAGAAAGATACTAGTAAAAAAGACTCAACAAAAGGTCTTTCTCGTGAAGAAGCAATTGCAATGTATAAAGAGAAACACAAGGATGCTCTTGATTCTCAACTGGCAGACTCACTAAAAGAGTATGAGATTGAAGATAAACTTGCAGTGGCCGAAGAAACTAAGCTTGAAACAATTGAAGAGAGCGAAGATAGTGTTGGACTAGAAGCTGCAGAAAACTACAGTGAGCCAGGACCAAATCTTCAAGAGGAATATAATCCTGACGATGAACAAGATGAAAAAGATGATATGAGCTTTGGATGGGGATACAATGATGCATTTGACTCACCGGAAGAAGAAGTATCAACAGACGATCTTGATGAAGACGAAAGATACGCTCTTGGTCTTGATAAGTCTGAAGAAAATGAAGATGAGGATGATTTTTACTAAAATCTATTGAGATAAAATATAAATAACGAAAAAGCGGCTTTTGCCGCTTTTTCTATTTGGAACGATATTATGAAATTAGAATTTTTTTACTATACAGGTTGTCCATTTTGTCATCGCGTTATGGACGTAATTGATCAACTAGGGATTAATTTAACTTATTGCGATATAATGAATGACACATCGGCCCTAGAAAGGCATATTAAGACAACAGGAAGACGTACAGTACCTTGTCTCTATATTGACGATAAGCCAATGTTTGAATCGCAAGATATCATTAACTGGCTAGTTCAAAATAAGGATAAGCTTAAATAATTTTTTGAGGAAGTTATTCAATGGAAGTAAGAGACCCGGTCCACGGATCAATTCACATCTTAAAAGAAGAAGAACCAATTATTCGTGCAGATTTTTTTCAACGTCTTCGCAATATTAAACAACTTGGTTTCTCTGAATATATTTTTCCTGGTGCGACTCATACCCGTCTTATTCACTCTATTGGTGTGATGAAAGTTGGAGAGATGGCATTTGATCGTCTCTTTAAAAACCAAATCATCACAAAAGAACACTTAAGAATTAAGGAGACTTTTAAGCTAGCTTGTCTTCTGCATGATATTGGACACGCTCCACTAAGCCACTCGACAGAGGTCGTGATGCCAAAACTTAAGGATCTAAAAATTCCTCAAGAATATCTTCTCGGTCGTGATCAAACAAGTGATCGCCAAGCGACTCATGAAGACTATACGATTAAGGCCATTGCAGATAGCTCTCTCGCACATAGCTTAAAAGAAGTTGAAAAAACTTTTGGTGTTGAAAGAAAGTATATTGCGGATCTTATTCGTGGTGAGACTAACGACCATGACTATTTTAAAATTGATGGTATTAGCTACTTCCCTCTTCTTCATCAACTTGTTTCAAGTGAGCTTGACTGTGATCGTATGGACTACCTTTTAAGAGATAGTTACTTCTGTGGTGTTAGCTACGGTTCTTATGATCTTGATTGGCTACTTGATAATCTTGAAGCTGCAATTATTGATGGAAAGGCCACGTTAGGAATATCTGAAAGAGCTGTCATTACTTTTGATGATTTTCTACTAAGTCGCTACCACATGTTCATCATGGTTTACTTCCACTACCGTGCAGTTTGCCTTGAAAAGCTTTTACAACGTTATTTTAAAACATCTCCATATGAGTACTTAATCCCGGCCGATATTGAAAAGTATATTGAGCACGATGATTATCACCTTATGAAGATTTTAAGACACTCAAATAACCCATATGCAAGGGCGATTGTTAATAACCAAACGCCAGAAAAGATTTTTGAATCTTTCAACTCTTCACAATTAGCAACTCTAGAAAAGGTTCAAGCCTACTTAGAGTCTATCAATATGGAAGTAATTCGCTCATCTTCAACAGGACGTCTATCTAAGTATTACGCTGCAGATAGACCAAAGAATAAGGGGCAATACACGATGAAAGTTGTAAGGAACTCAAAAATGGGTGGAAAAACAGAGTACTTCGATATTAACGAAGCAACTGACCTATTCCACAAATTTTCGAAGTCCCATGCTATTAATAGACTTCATTGTGATATGGAAAAACTAAGCAAAGAGAATTTAGCAGAAATTAATAAAATTATTTCTTCAAATTAATCTTTGATTCTTTGGACTAGGCTCGTCAAGGTCGTCTATAATAAATAGATATGAATAAGTTTTCACTTTATGTGCTATTAATTTTGCTTTACCTCGGTATATCGAAGAGCTTTTCTCCGTCTGAGAAAAGAACAATCTTTGTTCCAAATGCTAATGCATATGCAAATATTTTTAAGGGCTCACCTATTTCAGTAATTCTTGAAAGAGAGTTTTCAACTGGCGCCCTCATTAAAACTTATCATCACCGCTATCAAATCATTCATGCCTTTAAGGCACCACAAAGAATTAATGTAAGAATCTCTCGTGAGTTCTTTCTTGAGAACCAAGCAAATATTGGAATGTCTCTTTTTAGAAGATATGAAAATGATGTAAGCTCAACAGTTCCGATGCCCCCTGGTTCAATTTACATTGGCTCACCTGCTTATGGAACATGGAGAACTTCGGATTCAGGACAAAAGGTTTGGCGCTTTCACCGAACATATAAGAACTTCCCTCAATTATTTCACTGGGGAGACTTTACTCCAACTTATGATTTCTACCGTAGGATGATTGTTCTTGAAAAGGCAAACTCTCCTTTCTATGGACTAAATAATGAGTTTGGAACAAAAGGTTCTGTAACCACTGCACACTATGCATTTAAGAAGAAAAGTGAAAACAAAACAACACTAAAAGACATATTAAAAAAATATACTAGTTTACCTAAGTGGGAACAAAAGAATGAATGAGTTATACGATAAATTAATTATTCGAATTATTTTTGCACTAATTATTTGCTTTATTATTTATATTTATAAGCAAGCTCATTTAATTCTCTTTCCATCAATCAAACACCAAATTTTAAAAAAATTCTCTCCATCAAAAAACTCAACTGATACGATTCACCTCTTCGGACGAATTATTGGTATTGGAATCATCTATTCAAATATTGTGATCAATGTTTCTGATGGGATGTACTTTGCACTAGGACAGCTTTTCTTAGAGTCTCTAATGGTTATCGCTCTCTACCTTGCATCTCTTTATATCTTAGAAAGTATTGTTCTCTACAATTTTGAATATGCTGATGAAATCTTACGACGCAAAAATTACGCCTACGCTATTATATGTTTTTCTCACTCAATCTCGTTGGCTTATATTTTAAAAACAGTTATTAAGGTATCAAATAGCTCTCTAATTATGACGCTATTCCTATGGCTCTTTGCCGTTGTTCTCATAGGATTCTGCTCTAAGACTTTTCAAATTATATCGAAGCTCTCTTTTAACAGACTTCTCGTTCAAAAAAGTCTTGCTGTTGCAATTTCATATATGGGATTCATCTTAGGACTTTGTACAATTATCTCTTCTTCTCTTGATCACTCTCTACAAGATATTAAGTGGTATACAATTCAAGTGATTCTAAAAATCCTACTTTCCATTATCATCATCCCTATTATTAGAAAGGGGCTCATTCTGGTCTTCTCAATTCAAGATGATCTACAAATAAAGAAAGATGATACTGACGATGCAAACCTAAGTGTAGAGCTCGGGTATGGTATTTATGAAGGTGCTATTCTTTTCACCTCATGCTTCTTAACGACGGTTATCACTGGGAATATCTATTACGGAAATTTTTACCCGCTCTTCTAATCAAGACTCGTTTTCTCATTACTCCTTTTGTTTAGCCGATATGGAATTGGAACGAGGAGGAATTTCGTGGATTTAAAATATTTTCAAATGCTTGATTTTATCAATACTAGACTAACTAATATTGAGCGTAACCTTGCAAAGATTGACGAAAAAGTCGACTTCTCTGTTTCACTTCAAAGAAATCATTTAATTCGCGTAAAGAACGGCGAATTCATTGATGATAATATGATTCTAATGGGACTTCCATATAATGACCTATCACCTCGCAAGGCATTTGATGTCTACGAAGACAAGGATATGGACTATATTATTTTAGATATCACTCCAAAGGATTATGAGAAGCCTGTTAAGCTTGAAGGCGCAATCCATATTCCTTATGAAGATCTCGATCACCGCTATGTTGAGATCACAAATAAGACAACACCAATCCTAGTCATTAGCGAAGATGGGCTTAAGTCAATTCAGGCGTGTGAAAAGCTGGTAAAGAAAGGCTTCTTTAACGTGAATAACGTTTCAGGTGGCTACAAATTTTGGCCAGCAACACAAGGTTCCGTTGTTGTAAAAGTAGCTTAAACTATTTACTAAAAATCGAGTGATAGGTTGAGTTGAATCCTCGACTCTAATGTATGCCTTTCAACATTATTTAATTTGTTGTGCATATTCTCTAGAGTAGATTGAATTCTTTCAAGCTCAACCTCTCCAATTCTTCTCGAATAATTTCCTTCAATTAACTCAAGAACATCAAAGAGAGAGAACTTAAATTTCTCACCATATTCTGTTAAATAAACGCGTTGTTCACGCTTATCAACTTCAGAAGACTTACGAATGATATAGCCACGTTTTTGTAATTCGTTTAAGTGACTCGTCATTGTTTGCTTCTTTAGGCCACAAGCAGAACCAATCTCCTTGATCGTCGGGCCCTCGTTTTCACAAATATAAATAAGAATTTCAAGAAAGCTCGGCCTTAAGTCTGTAAAGCCTTTCTCTTGTAGATAACTAAGAATGTGATTACTGTAGATACGATAGATCTTCTTCAGTAAACTTCCAATTGCAGATACGTTCTTCATTGCATACCTCACTAGCACGAATATTGTAGCGAGAGTAAAAAGACATAGTCAAATATTAGTACTATTTTAATCAAATCTTAAAATGAGCGCTCAAAACGATGGATCAATTCATAAGGCACTGATTTCACAAGAAGCTGTCCCTGTTCCATCTCTCCACCTTCGTGAATGACATTAGTATTAGGTAATTTAAGATCAGCAGTATGAACATATTCAAAATCTAGCCCTAGATTCCACATATCTTCCTTAAGACGATCGAATAACTCGAATTCACTACCAAAGCCGGCCCCAAAAGCCTGTGGTGCGGATAGTAATAAGACAAGTGTTAAAAGTTTGATCATCTTTTTTGGCATATTTGCTCCATATTAAGGTGTATTACCTATATAAATGCATTATCGATGCCAAAACTCCCCTATTTAAAAGAAGCGTCTCGTATTTGAAATTGAAGTAGCAACCCCTATACAAACCCCAAAGGTTAAAAGAGAAGAACCTCCATATGACATCAGAGGAAGAGGCAATCCTACAACTGGAAGCAGTCCCATAACCATCCCCATATTGATAAAGGTGTGCCAAAAGAAAATACTCATAACTCCAATAATGGTGACGGACTCAAATATTCGACTGACGTTCACGGATAGCCAAACAAATCGAAAGAATAAAAAGAGATAGAGTCCAATAAGAAGAATGGCACCAAAGAATCCATGTTCTTCATTGTAAATTGAGAAAACAAAGTCGGTGTGATTTTCAGGTAAGTAGTTCAGTGAAGCCTGAGATGACTTTCTTAAACCTTTACCAAATATCTTTCCTGAACCGATCGCAATTTTTGACTGAATGGCATTGTAGCCAGTCCCCTTTGCATCAGCAGTGGGATTAATGAATGTTCTAATACGATTTCGTTGATATTCCTTTAGACCAAATTGATACATCACTCCACCACTAACAAGGCCAACAAGTGCGAGAATAAGAAGTGTCTTCCACTTTAGTTTTCTAAAAAATACCATTGTAAAGAAAATCAAAAGAATAAGAAGCCCTGTCCCTAAGTCTGGTTGAACAATAATTAAAATCGTTGGGATAAAAGCTAGGATGGCAGGCTTGATTAAATCCTTTAGTCCAAGTTCATTATCAGGAGCATAGTTTCTAAAGTACCTTGCTAAGACGAAGATCACAGATATCTTCATTAACTCCGAAGGCTGAAACCTAATAGGACCAATCATTAGCCAACGCCTTGCCCCCATTCCTTTGTGACCTAGAACGATTACTAAGATGAGCAGAACGATATTGAATAGATAGATAGGCCAAGCAAAGCGATAAAGGTTTTGAGGGTTAATAAAGCTAATAACAAAAGCAATTACAATTGAAAGAGCGTACCAACCGATCTGCACCTTAAATAAATTAGCATGCGCAGTCGAAGCTGATGCATGAGTTGCTGAATAAAGATTTAGAATTCCGAAGAAGAAGATTACCGTACTTAAAAGAAAGAACGAAAAATCATACCTTTTAAAAAATTCTTTAATATTAGATAAATCCATTAAGCTCTCACTTTTTAATCTTCCGTTTGACCTTCATCATCACCGTCAGACTCTTCATTCTTTTTTTCTTTCTCAGCTTTTAGCCTTTCAGCTTCTTGTCTCTTCTTTCTTCTTTCAGCAAAGAAGTCAGACATTATCTTACGATCTTCCTTAGCGTAAATTTTATGAAGATCAGGCATATACTTTTTCATATATGTTGTAAGGACATTACGAACAATTGGACCAGCAGCACCTGAACCTGAACAACCATGTTCAACGACAGCGGCAACTGCAACACGCGGGTTCTCATAAGGAGCGAAGGCCACAAATAAACCGTGGTGTCTTTGATTATATGGTTTATCAGCACAACGAGAGAAAAGTTCAGTTGTACTCATTGAGATAACTTGTGATGTTCCTGACTTACCGGCCATCTTAACACCAGTCCCTCTGACCCACCAACCAGTACCTCTAGGGTGATTTGCAACTTCATAAAGGCCTTGCCTTACATCAATTAAAGTTTGTTCACTTACTTTAGCTGTTTGGACAAGATCTTCTTTAAAGCTTTTAATAATATCACCTTTGTTATTAAAAACTTCTCTTACGATTTGTGGTTTATAAACTTTCCCACCATTAGCAATGGCCGCATATGAAACGGCTAACTGAAGAGGTGTCGTTAGCATATAAGACTGCCCGATAACACAACTTACCGTTTCACCATCTTGCCACTTCTCTCCGAAGCGTTTTTCTTTCCATTCACGAGTTGGGATTAATCCCGTTGTTTCTCGTGGTAATGCAATTCCAGTTTTTTCACCAAGTCCAAACATTCTCGAGTATTTAGCAAGAATATCAATATCAAGCTCAACTGCAATCTTGTAATAATAAACGTCTACAGATCTTCTTAAAGATTTATATAAGTCAGTTATTCCGTGTCCTGATCTTTTCCAGTCATTATATGTACGACGTCCAAGGCGAAAGCGAGGGCCACACATCACTTCATCTTTAGCTTTAATTATGCCTTCTTCTAAAGCAGCAATTGCTGTAAAGACTTTAAAAGTAGAACCTGGTGCATAGTGATCTTGAATCGTACGATCTCGAAGAGGACGATCAGGGTTATTAATGAGAGAATTCCAATACTCTGAAGTTAGACCTTTTGAGAATTGTCCTGGATCAAAAGAAGGACGTGAAACCATAGTTAGAACTTCACCATTTCTAACGTCAACGGCCACTACTCCACCAACTTTTCCCTCTAATGATTTATAGGCCGTCTTCTGCATATCTCGATCAATAGTTAGCCTTAGATTATTTCCAGGTGTTGCCTTTTTATTTTCAATTCCGGCAAGAATATTACTCGTTCCAATAGATCGACGCATACGCCCTCTGGCATCAACTTCCATAATTTGATAACCATCTTCACCACGTAGATCACGATCAAATCTTTCCTCAACACCAGCTTGTCCGATAAAGTCGCCAAGCTTGTAGTCGATATTATCTCTTTTGCGATAGCGTGGAAGTTGATTTTGAGAAATCTCACCAATATACCCTAATAAGTGAGAGCCTACTTCTTTGTCTCGATATTCACGTGAAATAAATGTTTCGACCTGAACACCAGGAAGCTTCTCGTTCTCTGTCTCAATAATAGCAACTTCTTTATTAGAGATATTCTTCTTAATACGAACAGGACGATAGCGTGCTTGACCACGATACTTTTTTAAAGTCGAGTGAATTTCTTTCTCACTCATATCAAGAATCTTAGCAAGCTTTTTAATCGTCTCTTTTCTATTATCAAGATATTGAGGAATGATAACTAAGTCGAAGCGAGGAACGTTATCAACAAGTAGTTGATTATTACGAGAAAAGATCATTCCCCTTGGGGCCTTAACCGTTTCCTTTCTTAGTCGGTTTTGAATTGAATATTGATACAGAAGGTCACCTTGGTAAATCTGTAAGTACCATAAACGTATTAAAATAACCGCGAATGCAAGTGTGATTAATGTAAATAGAATGTCGGCCCTAGTCTTATGGGACCGAACTACTTCTTCTTCAGCAAACATTAGACATTATTCCCCATGAGGCCTTCACTCTTCGTTCTCCATACCTTATCAAGTAGAGAGAAGAAAATTGGAGCTAATAAAGATAAGATAATACTCTCAGGAATAAAGCGCCAAAATTTCTGTACAATATAATCGAAGCTATCAAATTTTAAGTAAAGTAATGATGAACTAATTAAAAACCAAAGTACTTGGAAGAGAAAAACTGTAAGCATTGTAATAAAGCTACTTGTAAAATGCAGAAGGTCTCTTAAGTAACCTATAACAATACAAATTAGAATTCCTGAAATCGTTCCATACTCCCAACCTTCAATAGAAAATAGAGAATGTGTTAACTGAAGAATTAAAATGATAATTGCAAGGTATGGAGTTTCTAATTTGAAACCAATATACAGAACAAGAAGTACATTAAATGGGATCATATACTTGTTAAGGCCAAATAGTGGTAAGAACGCACTGGCCAGAACTTCTAAAACAATCAGGATTAATACAGTAATTAGTAATCGAATTGGGATATCTGAAGACTTAATCATCTCCCATCTCCTTGTTGGGCATTATTCTCTAGAGCTTCCCACTCCACTCGCTTCTTATCTTGATCCTCAGAAGGAACAAGGACAGCAACTTCTTCTAGTTTTGAAAAGTCGACAGTTGGAGTTACTTCAAGGTGTTGAGTAATTCCGTAACTCTCTCTTTCAATCTTTGTGATAATCCCTACCGGAATTCCGCGAGGATAAATATTACCAAGACCGGAAGTAATAACTAAATCATTTAGACGAACAGGGTCTGTACGAACAACATATTTCATCACAGTACGCCAACCAGAATACCCTTCTAGGATCCCGTATGAGCGAGTGCGGTTAACAATGACATCAACGCGGTTACTTGGATCAAGAATTGTTAAAATATCTGCAAAGTGATCTGTTAGGCGATAAACGTAACCAACAATCCCATCAGAAGTGACAACCGTTGATTGTAGCTTGATCCCATCTTTAAAGCCTTTATCGATACGGATAACTCTAAAGTCACTCGATGAATCCCACGCAACAACTTGGGCAGAAATCATCTCGTGTTTGATTTTTTTACCAAAATTTAAGATTTGACGCAGACGTTGGTTTTCTTGCTCCAATTGCTTTAATGCAAAGACTTCTTGCTTTAGAGAACCAATTTGTTCTTTAAGCGATACATTTTCTTTCGACGCATTAACATTGAGCATATAGTCTTCAAAGAATGATGCTACATTCTTGTATGCATTTGAAATACCTCTTTGTAGAGGGGCCAAGGTGTCCATCATAACATTTTCAAAAATAGAGGCTTCTTTATAAGGGGCCTTACGCTTTGACACGCCGTAAAATGCAAGTGATAAGACAACTAGGTTAATGATTAATTTGGTTCGAGATCCTTCCGATGCAATTAGCTTCATTCTAATCCTAAGTTGCTATTTTTTTTTATATTAAAAGAGTACACAGGATTATTTAAACTGCCAATATTCTTTACGGAGTAGCATATTTAAGTGATAATATCGAAAATTAAAATTACATGGAGTGGTAAAATGTCATCTAATTTTCAGAAAAAATCATCGCAGATATTCCTGACTCTTTTCATCGGGATTATCGTTATTTCATTCATGGTTTCAGGCCCTTTCTTCAACACTGGTACACCAGACTCAATTGGTAGTGTTGCTGGTCATGATATCAAAGTACGTGACTTCAATATGGAAGTTCAAAGACAGTCAGATTTTTACTCTAAGTTTATTGGTGGAGGACAACCTCTTACTTCTCAACAAATGAGCCAGTATAAAGTTTACGACAACGCGATCAGAAATTTAGTATTCCAAAAGCTAAGAGTTGTTCTTGCTGAAGATCTTGGTGTTCTTGTTTCAAAAGATGAAGTTGTTAACGACATTAAAAATACTTCATACTTTCAAACAAATAAGCAATTCGACATCAATAAGTATAAGACTCTTCTTTCATACAATAAGTTCACTCCAGAAAATTATGAAGAAGAAACAAAAGAAAGAATTGCACAAAGAAAACTTCAAAATATTGTTCAACATGTACCTGTTTCAAAGGCACTAACTGAAGAATTAAATAAGCTATATAACGAAAAGAGAAATGCAAAAATTATCACAATCAAAAATGCAAATGTTAGAAAACTTGTAACGATCTCATCTTCTGACATCACTGAGTTTCTAAAAGAAGAAGCTAACAAAGCAAAAGTTGAATCTCTTTTTAAAGACAAACTTCCACTACTAAGCCAACAAGAAGAAGTAAAAACAAGACATATCTTAATTACTTTTGAAAATGGTAATGAAGCAGATGCACTAAAAGAAGCAAATAAGATCAGAAAAGAAGTTAACAAAAAGAACTTCGTAGCACTTGCAAAGAAATACACACAAGAGCCACAAGGTAAGGCCAATGGTGGAGACCTTAATTGGGTTAAGCGTGGCCAAATGGTTCCAGAGTTTGAAAAAGCAACTTTCACACTTAAGAAAGGTGAAATCTCGCAGCCAGTTAAAACTTCATACGGTTACCATATTATCTACGCCGAAGATCGCAAGGAAGCTGTTACAGCAAAGCTAGCAGATCACCAAAGAGATATTGCAAAAGAAATTCTTCAAAAAGAAAAAGATGTTGCTCCTCTAATGAAGAAAGCAATCACAGAAGTACAAAAAGCTGCTTCAAACTCAAAAGCACTTAAGTCACTAGAAGAAAAATACGGGCTTGGTATTAAAGAAATCAATATCAATAAACTTGAAGGTGCTGGGCCAACAGGTGAGCTTGATGAAAAACAAGTTGCTGAAGTTTTCACAAAAGACTCAGGTCTATTTACTTTTGAAGATGCAACACAAACAACAATTGTTGCAACAACTCCAGCTAAGTCAACAGATTCAAAGGGTTACGATGTAAACGCACTTACTAATATTAGTGCTCAACAAACTCTAAAAACTCTGCTAGATAAGTTAGGTAAAGAATATACTTTTAAGCAAAATAAATACGCACAATTACCACAGTAATTATAAATAATTTGGAGAAGTGAGATGGCCGACAAAAGCGCAAAATTTGATCAAAATGTAGATGGAAAATTCTATGTTGATGACCAATGCATCGCCTGTGATGCTTGCGTGATGGAGGCCCCTCGCTTCTTTGAAATGAATGACGATGAAGGACATGCCTTCGTAAAACTTCAACCTTCAAACGACGCAGAACTTGAAGAATGTATGTCGGCCCTTGAGGCGTGCCCAGTTGAAGCAATTGGAGAGGACGGTTAAGTCCTCAATTTCTTTGCAATAACCTCCCCTCTAAACTCCTTCTAAATTACTAAAATCACATCAAATTAAATCAAATTGAATTAAAGTTATCTCCCTAAATAACCGAGTAGTATAATATGGTTATGAGGTTGAAAACTCTATTTATTCTTACTAGCTTAAGCCTTAGTGCCGTTGCCAAAAATAGCAACGACGACGCAGAGGCACGCTACCTTCAAGTTCTAACAAGTCAGAACCCAATGTTTGAAAGTGCCATGAGTGTACCAGGCGTTCAAGATATGTACTCTGAATGCTACAAACAAGAAGCACAAAGAAGTTCATTCAACGGAATTGAAGTTGGAAACTGCCTATGGAGTAAAATTCAAGCAGATGAAGGAACCCTTAAACAGATCAATAAATTAGTTGAAAAGCAAAGTGGTAAAGATGGATCAGGACGTTATCGTACAACAATGGATACAACGAAAGGAACATCTAAGGGCCTTGAAACTTTAAAGCAATTTCTTATCGAAAAACTTGAAAAGGCTCTTTACGGAGAATTTGATAGCACTAAAGGTAAATTTGATAAGATTGCCAGCCAGAAAACTTTCTTTGAATTATATAAAACACAATTAGGTAAGAATATTATCTCTGCGGCTACAAGCTATTGTATTGAATCGAAGAACTACGGTTATCCTCTTATCTCTGAAGATGAAACAGAAAGAGAAACTATTAAAAATGAAAACCTTGCAGGCCTTAATCAAACTGTTGTTAAAACAGACCCTAATACAGGTGAGCAAAAACAAGTTCTAAAATCAGCAAGTAATTGGGAAGCCTGTATTGGTAATATTAATGCCGTCTGCTACGCAGGTGCGGCCGGCGGAGAATTCAAAGTCTTCAATCCCGACCCAAGCAACACTCAAGGTGGAAGGACAGTCGTCCGTGCAGATATTGTAAACGAATGCGCCAGACATGTTCCCGGTCAAGATAGTGATGAAAAAGTTGATAAGTGTGATGCCCTCGTTCGCTACTCCTACCCTAGAGCATGTAATGTTATTCAATATATTGAGTTAGCAAGACAGAGTATTACGACGACTGATGGAATTGCAAAAAAGTTTGAAAAACTACAAGGCGTAGATAGTTTATCAAACGTAAAAATGTACGACTCAAGAGAGAACTCTGACGAGAGTATTGATGCTCTCACAACAATCTCTTCTGGGGATGCAATGGAAGCGATGGCCAAAGGTCAAAAAGAAGAAATCGCAGCAATGGAAGAGTGCTACAAAGATGGCCAAATCGTAGACGCTGAAGCTTGTCAAAAATTCCTTTCATCAAATAGAGAAGAACAATACTCCTTACTTGGAGAGCTTAAAGTTCAAGAAGAAATCACACTACAAAAACTTAAGGATATCGAAGATAATCCAGAAGAAGTTGCAAAGCTACTAATTGAAGAAGGCTACACTGAGGATGAAGCAAAGAATCTTGCCACAGTACAAGGTGTAAAAGACCAAATCGCCAAACGCTACGAAGCCAAGAAAGACGCTATCCTTCAGTCATTAAGTGATGAAATAAAGAAGCATACAACAAAGGGTGATGAGTTTAGCGAGGTCGAAGACTTAGAAACAATAGCCGCACTTGCTGAAAAAACACAAAAGAGAGCGGAAAACTTCTCAAAACTTGTCCACTTCAACAATATTGTTTCTTCATATCTTGAAATTCGAAGTGGAGATGAAAATGAAGACACTCAACGAAACACTCGTGCACTTGCCATGGAGATGAAAAATTCGATTCTATCTGAAGAGAACCGTGAAAAATATCAAGAGATGGGAGTTGATCTAGGATCAATTGGCTACTCTGCTGATGAGCTAAATGAAAAGTTTGCATCAACAGGTATGGATTATTCTGAATCTTCAAATGATGATGCCACACTTGATGTTGGTGATATTAACACTTACCTTTTAAGTTTGTTTAAGGGTGAGTAGTTTTTGGTTCTTGCTAAATTTTACTTCGTAAAATTGTCGCTTTGATTATATGAAAAAGTAGGTTGCTTACTTTCACTTCGTGAAAGTGTCGCTTTTGTTTATATGAGAAAGTTTGTTGCTTACTTTCACTTCGTGAAAGTGTCGCTTTTGTTTATATGAGAAGGTTTGTTGCTTACTTTCACTTCGTGAAAGTGTCGCTTTTGTTTATATGAGAAGGCATATTGCTAACTTTAGCTTCGCTAAAGTATCGCTAAGAGCAAAGCTCGCGTGTTTCGGTCATGTAAGAAAGAATTTTCACTCATTTTCACTTTGTGAAAATATCGTTTTTTTTTGCGGCTTCTTTCCCATTGCTCCTGAAGCAACAAAGCCGGGCTTGAACCCGGCTTGTTGAAATAATTTTTTAGCTAAAGATTGGGGAGCTGGCGTAGCGTCCAATAGTTTGCCTGTGGGCAAACAATGACGCTACTCCTCATCCATAATAGCTTTAACAGATGACTTAGTTTCGAAAGCGATATCTTGATCGTCTTCTGCATCAATATCATCAACTTCGTCAAAGCTCTCATCCGCTTCGATATCCATCTCACGAAGAACATCAACGAATGACTTATCATCACTAAGATCTTTTAAGATCTCATCGATAACTTTTACCGGATATTTACCAATAATCTCTTTTACATATTTTTGAAGCATTCCTTCTTCAAGAATAGAGATCTTGTTTTTGATCTCTTTCCAATATCCAATATAGTGAAGACGACAGAAACCAGCTGTTGTAGCAGGGTTATCACATCCCTTTGCTAAACACTCATCCGTATCACCAAGGAAGTAATCTAAAGTTTCAGCAAGTCTAAATACTTCTTCTACTTTCTCTTCTTCTGATGATGGAAGTGGAGTCTTTTTAATGACAACTTCTTCCTCTTCTTCTTCAGGAATAACGTCTTCCTCAACCTCTTCTACTTCTTCTTCAAAAAGCTCAGGCTGAAGCTCAACAACTTCTTCCTCTACCTCAACTACTTCTTCAACAATCTCTTCCTTCTTAGCTTTTGCTTTGGTTGGCTTCGTTGTTGCTTTCTTAGCAGTTGTTTTTGCCGCAGCTTTTTTAGTTGTTTTCTTTGCAACTTTCTTAGCTGGTGCCTTAGTCGCTTTCTTTGCTACTTTCTTTGCTGCAGCTTTTGTTGTTTTCTTGGCTACTTTCTTAGTCACTTTTTTAGCTGCCTTTTTTGTAACTTTTTTAGTTACTTTCTTTGCTGTTTTTGGGGCAGCTTTCTTAGTTGTTTTTTTGGCTACTTTTTTGGCCGCTTTCTTCGTTACCTTCTTAGCAGCTTTTTTGGCCGTCTTTTTTGTAACTTTCTTAGCTGCTGATTTAGTTGTCTTCTTCGCAACTTTTTTTGCAGTCTTTTTAGCTGTTTTCTTAGCTGTCTTAGGAGCTGCTTTTTTAGTTGTCTTCTTAGTCGTTTTTTTCGCAACTTTTTTTGCAGCTTTCTTAGCTGTTTTCTTCTTAGTAGTTTTTTTGGCCATGCCTACTTTCTCCAAGATTTTCTTTAACATAACAAGTTAAAACCGTATCACTTCTCTTTCAATTGAACAACTATCTACTTTAAGCTCTTAAGCTCATTCGCAGCGATAACCACTCTCTGAATCTCTGAAGTCCCTTCATAAATTTCTGTAATTTTAGCATCACGGAAGAATCTCTCAACCGGATACTCTTTTGTATAACCATTACCACCACAAACCTGAATTGCTTGAGTTGTAATCCACATTGCAGATTCAGCAGCAAAAAGCTTCGCTTGAGCTGACTGTAGTGAGTATTCTTCACCATTATCTTTTCTGCGAGATGCTTCCCAAATAAGAAGACGAGACGCAGCAAGTTTTGTACTCATATCCGCAAGCTTAAATTGAATTGCCTGAAGAGCATGTAAAGGCTTTCCAAACTGAACTCTTTCATTTGAATAATGCTTAGCATAACGGAAAGCAGCTTCACCAATACCTAGTGCCTGAGCAGCAATACCAATGCGACCACCATCAAGAGTATTCATGGCAATCTTGAAACCTTTTTCATATTCACCAAGTAAGTTCTCTTTTGGAACTCTTACTTTATCGAATGCAATTTGAGCTGTTGAAGATCCTTTGATCCCAAGCTTTTCTTCACACTTCATAACTTCGAAACCTTCCGAGTCACACTCAACGATGAATGCAGAGATTCCTTTGTAGTTATCAGTCTTTGAAGTTTTTGCAAAAACAACTGCAATATTTGCTTCTTTACCATTTGTAATGAAGTTTTTAGTCCCTGTGATTTCGTAGTAATCACCTTTGTCTTCTGCATAAGTTGTTAATGAACCAGCATCTGTCCCAGCATTTGGTTCAGACAGACAGAAACAACCAATATGCTCACCTGAAGCAAGTTTTGGAAGATATTTTTTCTTTTGCTCTTCATTACCAAAATTTAAGATCGGGTATACACAAAGAGATGTATGAGCTGAAATTAAAACACCAGTTGAAGCACAGGCACGAGAGATCTCTTCAACAATGATCGAGTATGAAACGTAGTCCATACCTGCTCCACCGTACTCTTCTGGAACATATGAACCTAGAAAACCATTCTCACCAAGCTTACCAACAAGCTCAGTTGGAATCTTTTCGTTCTTATCAATAGAAGCAGCAAGTGGTGCAACTTCACTGTCTGCAAATTTAGAAACTAGGTCTCTAAGTTCTTGGTAGTCACTTAACATCATTTATTATTCCCCTTTAAATACAGGTTTTCTTTTTTCAACAAAAGCCGCTGTCCCCTCTTTCATATCGTAAGAAGAGAAAATATCACCAAAGTGGCGAGCTTCAATATCAAGACCTTGCTCAATTGTAAGGTCATTACCTTCATTCATAATTTGTTTAGAAATCGCGACAGCATTTGGTGAATTCTTAGCAATACTTTCTAAAGTTTTCACTGCCTCATCAAGCATTTCTTGTTGTGTCTCAAATGAACGAACAACAAGGCCTATTTCTTTTGCTTCATTAATATCTACATTACGTCCAGTGTAGATAATTTCTTTAGCACGATTGCGACCGATAAGCTTAGCTAGTCTCTGTGTTCCACCAAAGCCAGGAACAAGACCTAGCTTCACTTCTGGCTGACCAAATACAGCAGTATTTGTTGCATAAATAAAGTCACATGCCATGGCCATCTCACAACCACCGCCTAGTGCAAAACCATTTACACAAGCGATCACTGGAATGTTTAAACCTTCGAATAGAAGCGTTACATCTTGACCAAGAGTTGAGAAGTCATGTCCTTCATCAACACTCATATCACTCATTTCTGCAATATCTGCACCAGCAATAAATGCTTTCTCACCAGCACCTGTAAAAATCATTCCCTTAAGGTCATGACCTTCACTAAGTGAAGATAGGAAATCCTTTAGCTCATGAAGAACTTGAGAATTAAGAGCATTATATTTCTTTTCACGGTTAACTTTTAAAACACCAAAGTCACCCATTTTTTCAAATGCAATTGTTTCAAAATTAGTATTCATAAACACCCTTTCCAACTTTACGCCCAAAACGACCAGCTGTTACGTACTTCTTAAGAAGTGGACATGGACGATACTTAGTATCACCCAGGCCATCGTGAAGAACTTCCATGATTGCAAGACAAGTATCAAGACCGATAAAGTCTGCAAGCTCAAGTGGCCCCATTGGCTGGTTACAACCAAGTTTCATGGCATCGTCGATTCCCTTAGCTTCAGCAACACCTTCATAAAGTGTGTAGAATGCTTCGTTAATCATTGGCATAAGAATTCTATTAACAGCAAAACCTGCTACGTCATCTGCACGTACAACAGTTTTACCCATTTTAGTTGCAGCCTCTTCAACTGCGTTGATCGTTTCATCACTTGTCTCAAGACCTGTGATTGTTTCAACAAGCTTCATTACAGGAACTGGATTCATGAAGTGCATTCCAGCAACTTTTGCAGGACGAGAAGTCGCAGCGGCAATTTCTGTAATAGAAATTGAAGAAGTGTTTGAAGCAAGGATCGCTTCAGGCTTTGCAATTTCATCTAATTGCTTGAAGATTTTAAATTTAATTTCTTTGTTTTCAGTTGCAGCTTCAATGAATAGGTCACAATCCTTAAGATCGGCCATATCCGAAGTTGCTGTTAGGTTTGCAAGAGTTGTCTCAACATATGACTGCTCCCACTTTCCTTTAGTAACACCTTTGTCCAATTGCTTTTTGATAAAGTTGTAACCGAACTCAAGGCCCTCGGCCGAGATATCATACATAAAAACTTTATAGTCATTCATGGCGGCAACCTGAGCAATCCCACGCCCCATTTGCCCCGCTCCAATAACGGCAATTTGTTTAATCATTGTGTCTCCTTTGTATTGGCATTGAAAGTACCTAATTTATAAGGGATCGTCCATTAAATTACTGGTAAATAGGGCCTTATTTGGTCCTATGGACCACCCTTTCCATTCAATAAATTATAGTGACTTGTCGTGTAAATTTAACTTTTCCCTTGCAAAAGGGCCCTTGGCAGATTATAAAAAGGGGCTTATTAATTAGATGTTGAACAAGTTAAACGTAGGAGTCGATTGTGGCAAACCACAAATCTGCAAAGAAAAGATCTAGACAATCAATTGTTAGAAACGAAAGAAATACTGCAAGAAAAACTGCTGTTAAATCAGCTGTTAAAAACGTAAGAAACGCTATTGAAGCAGGAAAAAAAGAAGAAGCATCATCTCTTCTAGTAACTGCACAAAAGCTTCTTTCTCGTCTTTCTAAGCACGGTGTTATTAAAGGTAACGCTGCTGGTAGAAAAACGTCTAGACTAGCTAGCCAAATCAACAAACTTTAATCTTTTACGAAAGTTTGAATATATAAAAAGCGGAGAGACTTCTCCGCTTTTTGTGTTTGTGCTTATTTCTTAATAATTTCTTATATTTCTAAAGACCTAAGTATTCCCTTCTTAGGCAGTCTCTTAGCCAGAAGTCCTTAGACTTCGCCATAATCTCAAAGTTAATCATCTTTTGTTGAAAATCTATTAATTCGTTAAAGTCCCACTTACGAGCAGCAAGTTGAATCCCTCGATCGTACTTACTTGGAGACTTCTTCGCTGCCAAATACGAAGGATCAATAACTTTATTCACGTGTCCTTGAAAAGATCGAAAGAAATCTAGATAAAGTCCGAAGTCATCTTCTATTAGAAGAAGGTTTAAATAAAACCTTTTAAGATTCGATTGGTTAAATAGATCGGCCTGATCAAAGAAGTCTAACTTCTTAACCTTAATTAATGACTTCGCCTTTTCAAGAGAGATTGCTCCCCTTTCGTCAACATGGTGAGAAAGAATATGGCAACAATTGAAATAGTCACTGGCATTATCTGGAACCGATTTCTCAATAAAGTTTTTAATTTGTGGTGAGATTTGAAAACCAAAGTACTTAGCGAATACATCGAGATATTGGCCAAAGTGCCACGGTTTTGGAGCACTTAAAGAAAGTGCTGTTAAGTCATCTTTAGGAAAACCTTTTGGAAGCCTTCCCTTCGTTATAAAAATAATCGACTCATTAATTAAATGACGATTATTATTAAAAGTTTCGAATGCATTTGCCTTAATTTCTTGAGCATCAATAATGATGAATGGGCCAGAAGGGCCAAATAAACCACCACCAGCTAAAAGCTCTTGCTCAATAAAGTCGAGGCTAAACTCATGAGGCCAAAGCTTTTTTGCTTTCTTGGCCAAACTGTCACAAATAATCTTTGAGGTAAATTCATCTGGAACACTTAAGTGATAGACACCTTCAAAAGCTTCCAAAATAGAAACAATCTTATCAATTCCATTAAGTTCAAAGCTTTGCTTCTTAGAAGGCATAAAGAAGTACCTCTCTAAAATCTTCTCCAAAATCCTTCGCATCATCAGCTAGAGACTTTTTAAATGTTCCTCTATTCTTAACACTTCTTAAAGGTGCAGAACTATCAATTCCTCCAACAGTGTTTTCAATGATATATGAACTATTGATAGAGAACTTCTTTGAGAAGATACTACGTGGAAATTGTGAATGATCTAATTTATAAAATGATTCATAGAATTTAATTTCTTCAAAATTCGGTTTTTTAAAGACACTAACTTCAACTTCAAAGTCATAAGCACCTTCAGTTGAAAGATAGAAGGCGTTCCTATTTCCACCAAGTTGATTCTTTTGATCATCACTCATCAGGGTATCACCCTGTTCTCTGACTTCTTTACCCGCTATTTTCTTACTTGTAATTTCCGCAAGTAAGATAGCATCACTGCGATAATTCTTTCCGGTACGAACTCTTAAGTTACTAAATGAAGATAATGTTTCAACGATTTGATCGGTATAGATTTGTGAAAGACCAGTAATTCCCGTGTGATTCTTAACAACAAAAACTGTTACACTGTGAACACCTTGTGCCTCAAATGGATTACTCGAGTCACTAAAACGATACCCCGCACAAGAGCTCAATAAAAGGACGCTGATAAGTATAAGAAACTTCATATTACTAATATGCCTAGGATTAATGGAATCGTCTATTACTTTGACTGTAAGAGCCTATTTAATATATGATGCACGCTGTGAAAAACCTTAAAGACATCCTCAAAGATATTGATACTGACGGGCAATTAGCACGTTACAAGAACTATGCTCCAAAGAAAAAAGGACTTGGGAGTGTGGATCTTTTTGACTTCCTCGACCTTTCAAATTCATGGGATAAAATTGTTGGTCCAAGGCTTTCACAATTTACAATTCCACTAAAACTTAAGCACAAGTCACTGACAATTTTAACTTCTCACCCTGTCTATGCTCAACAACTAAAATATATGGAAACAGAAATTATCAAATCGATTGGTAATGTTCTGCCGCAAACAAAAGGCCATATCACAAAAGTTTTCTTCCAAGTTGATAATCAATATTTCACAAAGAAGAAATCGGCGGTTGTAAAGAAAGAGCAAGTAAAGAAGGAAGTTGAAAATAGACTTCACCCTCAATCTCCCGAATACAAGGCCATTATGCAGGCAGCTGAGAATGAGTTTAAAGACATTGGTGATAAGGACCTTAAAGAATCTCTAAAGTCTTTATACTTTCAATTAAGAACGAAGAAGTAAGTAGATTGAAAAGGCACTAGCCTCGCTAACTTTCTCAACTTGATACTTAAGAGAAAGCTCATCAATAACTTTGATACTTTCTTTATCCTCACGGCATACAAAGAAGAACCTTCCATTAGTAGATAAAAATTCAATTCCTCTATTCAAGAGGCCTTTAAGTTGTCCCTCTTTATATTCTCGACAAATTCTTGTTCTCTCATCTTTTGGTGAACGGCCACTGGCATGGTGAAAGTATGGAGGGTTCATTACAATTAGATCATATTTATCTTGAGACTGTCCTAAGTCACTCAGAATATTACAAATATTGATATTGAATTCTGTATTAGAGAAGTATTCACTTACTAGGTTAATATTAGTTTCAAGATGATTACGATAATCCTCTTGAATCTCATAGAAATCAATAGAGCTCACCTTAAGTGAGGGCTCATCCATTAATTTTTGAATAATTTCAAGTGAGATAACACCACTGCCACAGCACAGGTCTGCAACTCTTCCAGGACTAATAGAGTTTTCGATAAGACGATTGACTACGAGATTAGCTAGTTCAATTGAATCACGTGAAAAACGATAAAACTCAGGTTGGGAGTAATTAGTAATTAATTCCATGCCTATCTAAAGTTTCGAGAATACTTTGAATATCCTCACCTTCACGAATAATCTTTGCACTAAGGCCAGAAATAAATACAATCGTTGAAGACTTACCGCTTGGAACTAAAAACTCTGAACTAATGAAGTTTGTTTCTGGACAGTGCTTTTGCCAAAAAAGGTTTGCCTCATCAGTATCACTAATTGGATCTTCTCCAGTTAAATTTAAACTAGTTGAAGTGATAAAGCCCGGGAAGTCCTTTATGCACTCATCAATAATTTCATTTTGAATTACGCGAAAACATATATAACTTGTTTCATCAAATGGCCCAGATGGAAAACGAAGCTTTAAGCTGGCCTTAGGAATACCTACTGTAATTTGATACTTAAAAAGCTCATCAAATAATTCATCTAAACTTTCAGATCCACTAAAGCTTTCGACTAGGTTCTGTATGTCATTTGTTAAAATACTTAAGGGCTTATTTATTGAAGTTCCCTTAATTTTAGCAATTAGTTCATAAGTCTCGATTTCAAATGGGTTTCCACCAATTCCCCAGACGGTATCAGTAGGATAGATAAAGATATTTTTCATAGATCAACCATTATATTCTTAATTATATTTTCGTCCCTTTGACCTAGATATAGTAAATGAAACGCAATCCAGCTACTATTTTTTTCACTTAGCTTATTGGCCAAATAAGTTCTTTCAATACTAAAGATGGGCCTTTCAAAATATGAATCTTTCTTAACCAGCTCTCTCTTAAAGACAGGATTTCTTAGTCCGACCATTAATGCCATCATTTTCTCAAAATTATAAGACTTATATGAAGTTGCGACTTTATTAATTAAATCGTCCCTCTTCTTACCAATATTAGGAATATTATATTCAAAAAGAATATTCCCATAATCATCGAAGCCTTGAATCGCTGGTGTATTAAAATAACGTTCAACAAGCTTCTGTTTCATCTTAAAGTCATCAAGCTCTTGAACCCAAAACGGAGCGAGCTTAATTCCAAACTTATAGCTTGATAGGTCAAACTCCAGAGCCGATCCAAAAGTTTGATTGAGAAGCTGTGTTAACTTTAATCGACTATCTCCTGAAGAGATGTGAGTAAATTTTTTAAAAAGCATTAATTTATAAACTTCATCTATACTTGAGTCATTTACAATATCAAATACTTTAATAAGAGCGGCCTCATATCGAGCTCTGGCCTGCTTTGGAATATTATCATTGATCCATACAGGGTAAAGTTCGATATTCCTCTTTAGAAGGTCGATGATAACTCCTGTAAGCCACTCTCCCTTATTAAGAGAAGATGCTATAACAATCTCTTGCACAAGTTGATGAAAATTACTTCTTTCTAACTTTTTTAAAAACTTTTGATGAGCAATATTCTTACTATCAAATTTAATTTTGAGAGCTTTTTCTAGTTCTTCAACCTTCTTCATTGAGCGGACTTCTCCTTTATTCTGCATAATAATATCAGAATAGAAAAGCTGCTGACATTTGGCCTGAAACTCAATCCACTGATTTGAAGACTGACCAGATGTAGTGAAGGCATAGATTAAATTAAATTCAAACTTTGAGATATTTGAACAATTAGCTGGCGGTGATTTTACAAACTCTGGCTTATATTCAACACCACTCAAAGATAAGTTGTATGAAATATTAACGTAGTTTAAAAATATCTTTTTTTTTTATCTGCTTGAAATTCTTGGGCCAATACCGTTGTTGTCGGCATCTTGAATTGCACTTGAGAAAAAAGATCTTTCCCTACTAGCTTTGAGTAAAACTTAGAGATAAAGAAAAGTAAAATAATGAGAACACCAATCGCTACATAAACGAAGCTATAATCACTCTTTCTTTTTTTCTTCTTGGATTTTCCAGACTTTTTCTTAGTTTTCTTTTTTTTAGGTCGAGGCATTTCAACGGCCTTCATAGGCTGAATAACGTCCTCTTCCTCATTTAGATCGGGAGCTGATTTTGGTAGCTCGGCTAACTTCTCTCTCTCAAGAGCAAGCCTAGCATCTTCAGCAATATCATCAAGGTCAGACTTTGCCTCAACCTCAGAATCTTCATTCTGCGAGATAGCTTCTGCTTCAGCTTCTGCTACTAAGAGATCAATTTGGCTACCTGTAGAGGGTGCTTCTTCAATCTCTTCTTCTTTGACTAGTGAGATTGTAGATTGGCTACTGCCTATATCAGGAAAATCTAAATCATCATCACTTGGTAGAATTACTTCTTCCTCTTCAACATTCATGGCCGAGGCCACTTCTGACATGCTTACGCCAGAGTCCATATCCTTTAGAGGACTTGGGCTTACTGGAGCGTCGTGCTGTGGAAGAGTGTTATTGCTATAATCAATTGGCTCAGGAAAATCGAGATCACCATCTTCAGGTAACACGATCTCTTCACCATCTTCATTTGTATTGATCGAAATCGTTCCACTCGTAGGAACTTCAACTTCTGGAGTTGGAGGCGTCGATGGAATTTCATCTTCTGAATCTTTCATTTTATCAACGATACCAGTGGTCTTTACTAGTTTTGTTACACTAGAGGCCACTTTCGTTTTTGCTTCAGAAACTGGATTGAAATTTTGCTCTTCTTCGCCAAATAAATAACGATTTAATAAGTCCTCTTCTTTAATCCAAAACCAATAACCGTTCCCACTACAGATTTCATCTTCATCCGTTAGAGTTCCATCTTGAACAAATTCGATAACTTTTTGTTTCGAAAGTGGGCCAAGAATCTTATTTGATTTTGTGCGAATTAGCCAATTTCTATTGTCCATCATCATCTATTTACTACATCCTATAGAAAAATTCCTATGAGTCCTTTTAAGTCCTCATCATTAAATTTTAGACCAAGACTGTAAACCGCATGTGGGTCATTAATTAAATCTTCACCTTCGATTTTACCATAAAGAACGTTCCAAAGTTGTAAATCTAGACCAACACGAATATTTGGCCCTACATCTTCTCTGTAATCAAAAATTTCTAGTGTCGATACCAGACCATAGTCATCAAAATTATAATCTACAGCAAAACCACCATAAGATTCAATTAGACCACCACGGAATGTCCAATTATCAATTCGACGTCCAAGCTGAAGATTAAGAAGAACATCATTATACTTTCTCTTCTTCTCATCAACGATAGTTGTCGTTCCACCAACTGTTGTTTCCGTGACCTTTCTTTTTTCTGGCCCAAACTCAGTTGTTGTTACCCCAAGTAAGTAGAAGCGACCAGGAGAAGGAAAAATTCTAAGTTCAGCAGTTGTGTCAGTTTGCCCTGTTCCAGTATTTGCTCCAGTGTAAACAGAGAATTGAGTGCGGATACTATCAACACGTCCAATAACTTTTTGAACACTTGCTAGAGTTGTTTTAACTTCATCAGCAATCTCTTCTTCAACTAAAAGCTTACCAACAGTCCCCTTCCCATCTTTAATATCTCTTACAAGATCTTGTAGATCGGCCATCATGCGATCAGTTTTCTTTAAGATTTCCTTTACGTCCGCTACAGCACTCTCTGGCTCATTGGCATCTGTTTGAAAAGCAATTTGATCAGAAAAGGCTTCTAAGTTATTAACAATATTTTGAATCTTTTCATTATTACGTCCAACGATATCATTTAGTTTGGCCGTCATCTCACGAGTATTTTCTAGAGTAAGCTGAACATCGCGAATGATCTTCTTCATGGCAGGCTCGCCACCTTCAGGAACAAATGATTCTTTGATACTACCGACAAGAGTCTTCACATCTTGCATAACTTCTGTTGCATCTTTTAAGAGAGTTTCAATACCTGCTTTTTCTTCTGCAATAATCTCAGAACCATCAGGAAGTATCTCTTTTGCGTTTTCAATATAAATTTCGAGATACTTATCACCAAGGAAACCAACTGAGCGAATCTTAAGTTTAGATCCCTTTGTAATCCCTACTCTTGAAAGAACTTCAAAAGTAATTTCCGCTTTATTTCCAATAAGACGAATATCCTTAATACGACCGGCATTGATACCGGCAACCTTAATTGGTGTTTTTGGAAAAATACCAGATGCATCACTAACTGTTGTGTAGTACTCATTATATGTTCCAAATCCTGATTGATTTGAAGTTACAACAAGTGACATGACAACAACTGCTATCATGGCAGTTAGGGCCATCAACCCTACTTTAAATTCATTCATTTTAACCCTCTTCCCTAGGCTTAGTACTTACAGATTAATAAACTCTTGCACGAGTGGGTGCTTTGAATTTCTAAACTCTTTTGCAGGTAAGTACTCAACAATATTACCACGATTTAGGAAGGCAACGTAGTCGGAAATTTCCAGCGTTGCTTTTACATCGTGAGAAATAATAATTGACGTTAATCCTATATCTTTATGTTTATGGCTTGTATCGACGATTAAGTCGTTGACCATTTTTGTCGTAATTGGATCTAAACCAGTAGTTGGTTCATCATAGAGCATTACTTGTGGGCTCAAGGCCAATGCCCTCGCTAGACCAACTCTCTTTCTCATCCCACCCGAAAGTTCACTTGGTAATTTATCAAATGAAATTTCTTGAAGGCCAACAGACTTTAATAGTCCAAATACCTTCTCTTCAATTTCCTTAGGACTCATTTTTGTGAATTCTTCTAATGGAAAGGCTACATTTTCATAAGTAGTCTTAGAGTCAAATAGGGCCGCATATTGAAAAAGCATTCCGTAATTTTGACGGAATCTTCTAAGCTCATCTTCTTCTAAAAGAGAAAGGTCCTTACCTAAAACTTCAATCTTTCCAGAGGTTGGATGATGGAGTCCTAGGATATGTTTTAAAAGAGTCGATTTTCCAGCTCCTGAGAATCCCAGGATTGTTGTAATACTTCCTCTTTCAATATCAAAGCTAAGATCATTTAAAACAGTATGCTTCCCAAATGTCTTAGTTAAGTTAAATATTTTTACTGACGAATCTTCAAAGTGTAACATTCTACATCACCTGCACTAAAAAGCTCGTTAAGAAATAGTCAAGAACGAGTACCGAGATCATTCCCCAAACAACAGCTAAGTTTGTTCCCTTACCTACCCCTTGGGCACCTTTTGTAACAGAAAAACCAAAGTATGTTCCAATAACAGAAATAACAAAGCCAAATACTGTTGCTTTAATAATTCCTTGGAAAATATCTGAGACATACATGAACTGACCAAGTTTTGAGAGATAAATTGCATCATCAATTTTTAGTGCAATCGTTCCTACAATATAAGAACCAATATTTCCAACAAGTAAAAAGAAAATTGAAAGTAGTGGAAGAGAAAGTGTACCAGCAACAATTCTTGGTACAGCAAGAAATTGAACACTACTGATCCCCATAACTTCTAGAGCATCAATTTGTTCGGTTACCTTCATCGTTCCAATCTGGGCGGCCATAGCCGCTCCAGCACGTCCAGCAACGATGAGTCCTGTTAAAACAGGTGCAAGCTCTTTTGCTAAAGTAATAGCAACAACAGGTCCAACTAATGAATCAACATTAATTAACTTGAAACCAAAATAGGTCTGATAGGCCATTACCATTCCTGTAAATGATCCGGCCAAAAATATAATGAATAAACTTTTATTGCCAATAAAGTCCATCTGCTCAAAAAATAATTTAAAGCGATAAGGCCTTCTTGTTGCCCAATAGAAAAAGTTAACGATAAAGTTCATTATCGTACCTAGGCCCGCAATATTTTTTATAAAGATGCGACCTATGTTTTCATTAAAGATTACAAAACTTCTAAGTAAATAATTCATTAATGAAATTTTAAAGGAAAAAGAGTGAAACTGCTACTTACTGTCGATAAATTTTGGGAATTCTTTCTGTTAAGTGAATGAACACTTCATAAGGAATTGTCTTAGACTCAAGGCAAATATTAGAAAAGTTCTCACCTTCCTGATCCCAAACCACAAACCTCTCCCCATTTTTGATTTCGAGATCTTGATTATTAAACAAAATTTGTCCCATATCCATATTCACTCGTCCTACAATCTGTCCAACTTCACTACCGTGTCTTAAGTGAACATTTTGATAACGAGTTGAGAATCCATCACCATAGCCAAGGGCAAATATTCCAACAACCCCATCCGTTGGACATGGAGTTGCTCCGTATCCTATTGGAGTTCCGCGATCAACTTTGAAGCTATTAATAAAAGTAGTTTCGAGCCTTGAAATTAACTTTCCTTGCCAACAACTTAAATGACTATATTGAGGAAGAAGCGAGGTTGGCCCATACATCATAAGTCCGGGCCTGACATGAGTTTCTTCTAGTCCTACTTTCTGCTCAATTGCACCAGAGTTTGCTAGCGAGGACTTATCAATTTCAATTCCTGCTGCAGTTAATTGGGACTTCAATTCTCGCCAATTTTCCTTCTGCGCAAGATTCCTCTTATTCTTTATCATTGATAAACTTGAACTCGAGAAGTGAGACATTAAGTGATAAATACTTTTTCTTCCGGATGCTTTAATTAGTTTAACCACTTCATCAACTCGATCAAGCCTTAGACCAAGACGATTCATTCCTGTATTAAATTTTAAACACAGTGGAAAGTATCTAAAGTCTTCTTGCTCTAAGAAGTACTTCAAATTTGACTCATTAGATAAAACTGGAATGATACGGTTATTTAGATAAATATCAGCTGCTTCTTGAAGGTCGAGATTCACGTCAGAGAAAACGTAAACTTCAAACTCTCCGTTTGGTATTTCTTCACGAAGTCTTAAGGCTTCGCCAATGCTAGCACAGCCAAACTCTTTTATTCCCAATTCAAAGTATGCAAACTTAACGATAGGAACCATTCCATGGCCATATGCATTTGCTTTAACCATAAAAAGGGCTTCATTATTTGGACAAATTTCTTTTAGTAGTTGATAGTTACTTGCAAGATTTGAGACGTTAATCTCCATGCAACTTTTTATTCTCATAACGTGCTTTCTTGAAACGATCTCTTAGTTTTCAATTTTCTTGCAGTTGTTACCATTGAATATTGAGAATATGGAACTTCAAATACATTTAAAGACATCGAAAGAATTAAGCTCTTATCCTTACCTGAGAAGTACTTTGCTAAACGGATATTCTTACAAAGATCTTTCGTTGCTGCAAAGCTCTCATCAAAGAAGTCATTTTCAACATCTAAAATAATTGATTCAAAAGAGATATTATAAATATTTGATAAATTAGTTACCTGCGATAAGTTAATCTTCATATCGCGCCAAAATGTTTCCCAATCAAAATCAAAGTCAGATCTTAACTCTAGAAGGTCTGTAATTTCAGACGTATCTACTGCAATTAAGTTTCTCCCATGAGTTGTTTGAGATATTTGCCCTAGTAGCTCAAATGGCCCTTGAGCACTTGCCACTGCCGCAGAGTGAGTATTTGCATTCACAAGTTGAGAATAAACTCCACTTAGCAGAGACTCTACTACTTGCCAGTTAAAGTTAAATAAATAATCGCGATCGACTTCAAGTGCAACAACAGTTGTAATATCTTCGGCGTTAGCAGACATTGCAAGAGTGACAACAGGATTATGAACAAGATTAGAAACAATATTCTTAACCATATTCATTCCATTCTCATTAACACCACTTAGCTTAATATGACCGAGCCAAATATCTGGGACATTAATATTTTTCATCCCATCGTACTTAACAGCACATAACTTATTTGTTTTACGATTAAGGTCAAAGACCGTAATACTTGTTACGAATTCTTGTGGTTCAAATACATTTGCAATTAATGATTTAAAGTCACTATTATCCTTATTAAAGTTTATCGAATCACAAACTTCAAAAAAGTCCTTTCCATACAGAGTCTTTGTTCTTTCACTTTCAAGACTAGCAACTAGTGCTTCTTGCTTATGACGATACTTATCGTGGAAAGCTTCAAACTGGCTCACCTGTCTCATTAATGCTGTTTTACGATTGTATTGATCGAGAACGCCTCGAACCTGAACAAGCAGGTCGAGTTCTGTAAAAATCGAGCCAAGGCTTTCAATTTTTGCAACAGACTTAAGGTCAGAATTTGAGGCAACGATAAACACTCTTTCAACTTTCTTTAGCTCAGGGCGATCAAATAGAGATTGGCCTTCATAGTCCACGTCTTGAGCGCGCACTAAAACTAAGTCATATTGTCTTTGAATATGAGATATTAGAAACGCATTAGCGTCATCAAATGAATCGATAAGAATATTGATATTTTTAAAGATTTTAGAAAATCCCTTACAATCTTCAATCATTGAAGAAAGAACGGCTACTTTTGGACTATTCATTGTCATGGCGCAAAAACTCCTTCTAAGGACATAACATCGTCTAAAATCGTATCAAAATACAAGGGTTATAGCAATTTTAAGAGCTCTTCCACTGTATTTATTTCTTGAATTTGGGACTGTGTTAGAAATAGATCACTTTTTTCATAACGTGGAATTCGTTTTTCATAAAGATCCTTCATGAAAACCATGCCATTCTTTGCCAGCGGACGATTACCATCTTTTTTAAGCCTCTCCCAACACTCTTCAAAAGTACTTTGAATATAAACAAGTTTTCCGCCAACTTCAGAGATAAAATCAACAACATCTTGCTCATCAAGTGCACCGGCCCCTAGTGAAACGAGGTAATTATCTTTCATATTCTGGTGAAGAAGCTTAATCATATCGAACTCATCCTTGCGAAATTCATCGATTCCAATGTCTTGGATATACTCAGCTAATGAGTCATAACCAGTACCCATGCGATTAAAGATTTCTTCATCTAAGTCAAATACTTGAAATTGATCGTCCTTAGATAACTTCTCACCAAATGTTGTTTTGCCGGCTCCAGAAAAGCCCGTTAGAAAGATTCTCATAAGTAAAAAAGTACACGATTGCGTTCATAATGTCCCAATTTTCTTGCCTTTTGGCCCTTCGCAATATAAACAGAGAGTTCAAACGACAGAGGAAAAAATGCAAATCGTAAATAAAGATAATACATTCTTGAAAGACTCAACGATTCTTATCTCTCGTGTTGGCGACGAGTTTGAAACTTATCAACTAACAGATAAGAATAATGAATGGGTAAAATCAATTCTTGATGGCATCACAAAGGACTTCGATCCGGAAGTTAAGCCAGAAGGTTTTGAGCACTTAAATGTTGAGCTTCAACTTAAGAATGCGCGTGATTATACTTTTGGAGAGCACCTTATTGTGAAAGGAAAAGCTTCTGGAGCCTATACAGCAACTTGTGTTCGCTGTTTACTAGACACTCCCCAAGAGTTTGAAACTGAATTTACATGTGCCTTCATCAATAAGAGATATGAAGACGATCCAGAATATGAAGAAGTTGATGAAATTTATATTTCGGATGAAACGGCCGATATGTTTTTTCATGAAAGAGGTAAGGCAGATCTAAAAGAAGCAGTAGCTGAAAACTGCTTTTTGGCCATAAATCACTACCCAGTTCATGACGCAGATTGCAAAGGTCTTTGTCAAACTTGTGGAGTCGACCTAAATACAGACAGTTGCGGACATAGCAATTAATTAGGCCTAACTTTTAGGCTTGTAATAATGAAGTGAGTAAGGTAATAAAGTAAGCTCATAATTGTAGTTAAAAATTGAAGTTGAATATAACGGAGTAGAAAATGGCAGTACCTAAGAAGAAGACAAGTGTTTCAAGAAAAGGCCTAAGAAGAGCTGGACAAACACACAAGCTTTACGCGAACAATGTAGTTGTA
Organism: Halobacteriovorax sp. GFR8; assembly: GCF_050955245.1. Taxonomy (NCBI): domain Bacteria; kingdom Pseudomonadati; phylum Bdellovibrionota; class Bacteriovoracia; order Bacteriovoracales; family Halobacteriovoraceae; genus Halobacteriovorax; species Halobacteriovorax sp. GFR8. Next base: position 2,677,845 of record NZ_JBPBLR010000002.1, read on the forward strand.
GCTGATTCAACAACTGGTGAACTAACTAAGAAGGGATGTATTTCTCCATCTGGTTACTGGAAAGGTAAGAAAATCTTCGCTACAAAAGCAGACGCAGAAGAAGTAGAAGAATAAGATAATTCATTATTTTTCATATAAAAAAGCCCACTCTTCGAGTGGGCTTTTTGCGCTTTAACTGATTTGAATAAAATATAGCGAAAATAAGTTTGACCCATCAAACTCTTTCTTAGTATATATTTATGTACATAAACTAAGAGAGAGACCATGAGATTACTTTTAACAATTGCATTCGTATTTAATACATTTGCATTATCACCTCTAGATGAAGCACTTTCTAAGCTCATCACAAAACACAACTTAACTTCCTTACCTGAATCACAATTACAAAATCAAAATGAAGTGATTCTAGGTTCACGATTATTTGCAGAGGTTCGCCTTAGTGGAAATAAGGATATTACATGCATGCACTGTCATCATCCAATGCTGGGAACAGGAGATAATATCCCCTTCTCGATTGGAACAGGTGGCGCAGGACTTGGAAAAAGTCGTATTCAAGATGGAAAAGGCCTTATTATCAAGCGCCATGCACCAGCATTAATCAATCTTGGCTATGATGAAATCACTGATATGTTTTGGGATGGACGAGTTCATGTTGACTGGAGCAAGGGAGAATTTAAAACTCCAAGTAGCGAGCTAAATGCCAAGACAGAATTAAATAGGAAAATTCGCAATGCGCTTGCTGCGCAAGTTATCTTCCCACTACTTTCAGTAGAAGAAATGTTAGGAAAGGATAATGAAATCGCTTCTCAAAAAGGCGACCTAGCAAAATGGGATGCATATGTTGATCGTCTATTAAATGGATCTAAAAGTGCCATGTACCAAAACCTCTTTAAGAGAGCATATCCGAAAGACTTTAAGGCCGGTAAGATTGATATCTCACACGTTGCCAACGCACTTGCGGCCTTCATCACAAGAAACTTCAATCTTATCGATACGCCTTATGATGAATACTTAAATGGTGACCTAAGTGCATTAAATGAGTCTGAAAAAAGAGGACTTAAAACTTTCTTAGATAAAGGTGCTTGTATCAATTGCCACAGTGGCCAGCATCTAACAGACTGGGATTATAAGTCAATTGGTCTACCGCAAATTGGGCCAATAAGTGCAACGGCTACTTTAAATGACAAGGGACGTTTTGAAGTAACAGGCAATAAAGCAGATCAATATAATTTCAGGACACCACCACTCAGAAATATACACTTATCTGCCCCTTATATGCACAACGGTGTTTACGAGACCCTAGAAGAGGTTGTTGATCACTATAATCACACTCGCCCAGCTATTAAAAACTATATTGTTAACGAAGTAACTCAAGGTCATTACGAAGAAAAAATCGTTAAAGATGAAAATTTTATTAACAATAAATTGCGATATCAGTTAATAAGCGATGACGATATTAGGCGTCCTCTAAAGCTAACAGAGGATGAGAAGGCAGATCTTGTTCAATTCCTAAAGACAGGATTGGCTTCACGCCGTCTACAAAGGCTTGAAGAAGCTTCAAAACTTTTAAAATGAACACAGGGCCACGAATGTGGCCTTTTTATGTAAATTTAACCTAAAAACACACAGTGTCAAATAATAACGCCCCTGCCCTTCCCCATCATTGTTATACTCAATAAAATAGGCGCAATTTTTTATTACCAAGATTAGGAATTTAAATGGATATTAAAGTAAAGATTAAAGGAACTGGAATCTACGCTCCAAAAGAAGTTAGAACAAATGTCGATCTAGAAAGTATGGTCGAAACAAGTGATGAATGGATTTATGAAAGAACGGGAATTCGTCAACGTCATATTTGCTCAACAGAAGGTGGCGAGTGGCCAAGTGACATGGCCTACCATGCAACTCAAGATGCACTAAAAGCAGCAAACCTTGAACCGAATGATATTGATATGATTATCTTTGCTTCAGTTACTCCAGATTATAAACTTCCAAATACAGCTTGTATTCTTCAACAAAAGTTAGGAATCACAAATAAATGTGCTGCCATTGATATTGCAGCAGCTTGTTCTGGATTTGTTTACGGTTTAAATATGGTAACAGGACTAATTCGCATGGGTGCAATCAAGAATGCACTTGTCGTAGGTTCTGAAATGCTATCAAGAGAAGTTAACTGGGAAGATCGTAACACTTGTATTCTTTTTGGAGATGGTTGTGGTGTTGCCATTGTTGGTGCAAACGAAGATGGTGATGATTCAGATATTCTATCACTTGAACTAGGTGCAGATGGTGCAGGGAAAGAATTCTTTGACCAACCAGTAGGTGGAGCAGTTGACCCAATTACATCTCAACACTTAAACGAAAGAACTCACTATATGCAAATGAAAGGTAAAGAAATGTTCCGTGTAGCAACGAGAACTCTTGCCGAAAATGCAAAGAAAGTTTTAGAAAAAGCAGGTAAAGACCTTGAAGAAGTTGACTGGTTAATTCCTCACCAAGCAAATGTGAGAATTATCGAAACAACAGGTAAACTTCTAGGGATCAACCCTGAAAAAGTTATTGTTAATATTGATAAATATGCAAATACATCAGCTGCAACTATTCCAATCGCAATGCACGAAGCAATTGTTGATGGAAGAATCAAAAGAGGTCAGCTATTATTACTAGATGCATTTGGTGCAGGTTTAACTAGTGGAGCAACTCTACTTAGGTATTAATTAAGGTTTTATATTATGAAAAAAGTTGTTTTGATTTTCCCTGGTCAGGGATCACAATACGTAGGAATGGGAAAGAGTCTTGAAGGACACCCATCATTTGAATTACTTGAAAAAGCAAACAGTGCTCTTGGCTATAACCTTTCAAAGATTATGCTTGAAGGCCCTGAAGAAGAGCTTACACTTACTCAAAATACACAACCGGCAATCCTAACTTACTCAATTGGTCTTTTCCAAAAAGCTAAAGAGATTTTAGATGAAGCAGGCATTGAAGTTTCATGTGTTCTTGGACACTCTGTTGGTGAGTACCCTGCTCTAGTTGCAGCAGGTGCGCTAAGCTTTGAAGACGCTCTAAGATCTGTTCATAATCGTGGAAAATATATGCAAGAAGCTGTTCCTGCGGGAATGGGAAAAATGTATGCCGTTATGAGAGTTCCTGCTGAAATCGTTGAAAAGGCATGCAAGGAAGTTTCAACAGACGGTAACGAGGTTATGCCTGCCAACTTTAATGAGCCAGGGCAAATCGTTATTTCAGGACATGCAGATGCCTGTGATAAGGCCGTTGCTTGGATCTCTGAAAACTTCTCTGACCCACATAAGACAGTTGAGTTAAAAGTTAGTGCACCATTCCACTCTAGCCTCATGAAGCCGGCCAGAGAGAATATGGCAGCATTTTTTAATGACGTAACTTTTAATAAAACGACAATTCCTTATATTGCCAATATTGACGCCAAAAAGTATCAAATTGGTACAGACGGTGAAGTTGTAAAAGAGAACCTGATCAAACAAATTGATGGTTCAGTTCTTTGGACTCAAAGTTTTGCAAGCCTAGACGATGACACTCTTTGTGTTGAGGTTGGGCCAGGACGAGTTCTAATGGGACTAGCAAGAAAGATTAACCGTAACATCAAAGTTATCTCACTTGATAAAGAAGGTGCTTTTGATGACCTTAGGGAAGCTTTAAACTCATAGGAGCAAATATGATTGCAACTTATAATGATTTAAAAAATAAAAGAGTATTAGTAACTGGCGCAAGCCGTGGGATTGGGCTAGATATTGCAAAATCACTAGCTGCCCAAGGTGCTCACGTTATCTTCAACTACCGTGAAGGAAAAGAAGATGTTGCTAAAGAAGTAGAGTCTCAACTTAAAGAACTAGGTGCTTCAAATGTAACAGGACTAATGTTTGATCTTAATAATGAAGAACAAATGAAAACGGCCGTAAATGACTTCGTAAAGGAATTTGGTCCAATTGAAGGTCTTGTAAACAACGCAGGTGTTTCAAAAGACACTCTTCTTCTAAGAACGAGAAAAGCTGATCTTGACGCAGTAATTGATACAAACCTTAAAGGTGCAATCATGCTAACAAGTATCTGTTCACGTGGATTCTTAAAAGCTGAAAACGTATCGATTGTAAATATGAGCTCAGTTGTTGGTCTTATGGGAAATGTTTCTCAAACAGCTTATGCAGCTTCTAAGGCAGGTTTAATTGGTGCAACGAAGTCAATTGCTAAAGAATTAGCTAGCCGCAACATTCGTTGTAACGCAATTTGTCCAGGTTTTATTCAAACAGATATGACTGATGCCCTTGAAGAAAAGGCCAAAGAAGCCTATATTGCTTCGATTCCAACTTCACGCTTTGGGTCAACTGAAGATGTATCAAATCTTGTGTGCTTTCTACTTAGCCAAGCGTCAGGATATATTACAGGTGAAGTTATTAAAATTGACGGTGGACTTTATATCTAGAAAAATATTAATATACTAAAATTAAATTTTTATATAAGAGAGAGAAATTGAGTTTATAACTTAATATATTTATTAGGAGACAAATATGGAACAAAAAGTAATTCAACTAGTAGCGGATCAAACAAAAATCGATATCGCAAAAATCAATGCTACAACTTCATTCGTAGACGATCTAAACCTAGACTCACTAGACATCGTTGAGCTTATGATGAAAATGGAAGACGAATTTGATATTCAAATTCCAGAAGAAGATGCAGAAGGTCTTAAGTCTGTTCAAGACGTTGTTAAGTACCTAGAGTCTAAGCAATAATCAAAAAATTAATTCTTAGATAAAAAAAGCCTGCAATATGCAGGCTTTCTTTTTATAAATTTTTACAATTTTTAATTTGAAAAGTTTTGTAATCGTACTTTATCTCAACCTTCTCTTTTGAATTAATAGCCTTTTGAAAGCACTTCGCATCTTTTTTACTCGCTCGGTAAAAGGGAGCACTCTCCACGAAGCTAACAGTAATTTCATCCTTCTCTAACTTAAAAGTTGAGACATGATATTGTGATGTTACCAGATTGGCCGCATGAGCAGATATAAAACTTAATAACATACAAAGAAATATTTTTTTCATTTTAATTATTCCTAAAGAATTCTCTTCTCATAATTTGCTAACAGTTCTTTCGCTGCCTTTGATCTAGCTTCACGACTCATCATATTCGCCGCAGTTTGTGGGTGATAAGACTCCCTACTAGCAATTCCAAAAGCAGTCTTCCCTACACTCACAGCATCTAAGCTTGGAGGAAAGCCCACGTGATCGACCTTAGAAGCATCTGCTCCCATTGTTTCCAGCCACTCATTTACATGAATCGGCTTTGAAGCAATAGCAGGATCAATGATCATCTTTGATACTCCACCTCTTCCATTATCAACATAAACAACAGGGGCCGTATGATAACTCCAGTAAGGAAATTGTTGATTAGGAATTTTAAGTTTTCCTGATGCCCAGGCCTTATCTGCGATAACCCCTTCTTCTTCAAACATATTAACCATGAGCTCAGAACGAGCATAGCATCCATCTTGAACGTACTGCCATGCCATCCCTTCCATTGCACGGGCCTTTTTGAAAAGCTCATTTGCTTTTTGAATCGAGATAACACCACTAGCGCGTGGACGATAGTCTTGAACTTTTTCATATGAATCAGATGCAAAGTAACTATCACCATCACGACAGCTATTCTTTGGTAAGAACTGGCGGTTGATATACTGACTATTAATATTTCCATTTACGACATCAACAAGATGAACGAAATCTAAATTATCTCTTTCGCGAACCGATTGCCTGCCAAGGCCTATAATATCTCCCTGAATATCTTTAGGACAATGTGGAAGAACAGTTTTTAAATAATCACTAAATCCTGCATCCTGCATGCTAAAGAAAGTTGTGGAGTTATGCCCCATAGCTTCAGGAGCCTTTCTTTGAACAGTTAGACGAGATTTCTCATACTCTTCATTTCTCTCAATAACAGCGCCACCCAGAGTACGAGCATACTTGATATAGCTGTCATTCTTAGTGAACTGAGCATTACCTCTCGTATCACGAGAGTAATTGATAGGCATATACACATTACGGGCCGGATCAAAAATTATGTAGTGATTATCGCCACACTTTTTAATGGTACACTTCGTGGCCATCTCACATTGATGATTTTTATTATTATTATCTTGGACCCACATCTTTGTGTATGCTTGAGTCACCTTTTCATTTTGATTTTCAATATCATCTTCAACACCTTCTAAGATGTTTTGTAAGCTATCCCTAATTTCTTTCTGAGAAGGATCTATATTTCTTATAAGTGAGAAGATAGATTTTTGGGCCTCATCCATTGCTTGTATACGCGCGGCCGGTGTATCAAACTCTTGCACTGCTCTTTGAGAAACAAATTGTTTACTATTGGCATTATGAAAAATAATTTCTTTTCCATCACTAATTGTTTTAACAGGGAATAGCTCTGTTTCTTTAGTACTTCCATTACGGTAAATTCCAAATAAGTGACCGCTTTGGTTTCTTTGAAGGACAACTTGAGAGTCGCCATCCTCACAAATAACTACTGGTACTTCAACTGGAGCATTACAGCTATCAAAACGCATATCGTTGGCAAACTCAACAGAAACCTTTGCGCCAAAAGTGTAAACAGATAAAATTGATAAAATTAATAGGTTAATCTTTTTCATGGCAGTCTTATCGTATAAGTCGTTAAAAATATTAAGTTATTAATGATAAAAATGAATAAGGTGTTCAACCTATTGAAATTGCGTTAAATATTAAACAGTAATCCTTGAAAAGCGTAAAAATTAAGACCCTCTACGCCTTGTCAAAATGCCTGCAAAATTATCAAATACTAGGAAAAAAACTTAGAAGAATTGAATAAAAAATAAAGGAAGATAAAGGAATATATATGAGTAGCAAAAGTAATAAACGTGTTGTTATCACAGGCCTTGGAACAATTTGTGGATTAGGTCACAACACGCAAGAAGTTTGGAATGGTTTAATTGAAGGAAAGTCAGGAATCTCAGAAGCTGAAAGCTTCCCTATTCCAGATCTTGCAATTAAGATTGCCGGCGAAGTTAAGAACTTCGAATTAGATGAAAGCATCATGGAAGCTCGTGAGGCAAAGAAATATGACCGCTTCATTCACTTCGCACTTCATGCCACAGAAGAAGCGCTAAAAGACTCAGGTGCAAACCTAGAAGATTTTGATAAGTATAAAGTTGGTGCAATTCTAGGTGTTGGTATTGGTGGTTTTCCAATCACAGAAGAAACAGCAAGGACATTTGTTGAGCGCGGTCCTCGTCGTATTTCGCCTTTCTTCATTCCAGCAATTATCCCAAATATGGCATCTGGTGTTCTAAGTATCAGACACGGTTTTATGGGAGTTAACTATACAGTTTCTTCAGCATGTGCATCTTCGTGTCACGCTATCTCAAATGCAGTTGAAGAAATTCGCTCAGGACGTCACGACCTTATGATCACTGGTGGCGCCGAAGCTGTTATCTGTAACCTTGGTATGGGTGGCTTCATTAACATGAAAGCATTCTCAAAACGCGTTGATGAGCCAACTAAAGCATCACGCCCATTTGATGTTGATCGTGATGGATTTGTTATGGGTGAAGGTGCAGGTGTCCTAATTCTTGAAGACTATGACAGTGCTGTTAAAAGAGGTGCTAAGATTTATGCTGAAATCGTAGGCCATGGAGCAACTTCTGATGCTCACCATATTACAGCTCCACATCCAGAGGGAGACGGTGCTTATGGTTGTATGAAAAAAGCAATCGAAGATGCTGGGATAAAGCCAGAAGATATTGATTATGTAAATGCACACGGAACTTCTACTCCACTTGGAGATGTTGCTGAGACTGGTGCGATAAAAAGAGTTCTTGGAGAAGAACATGCTAAGAAAATCAACATCTCTTCAACGAAGTCAATGACTGGTCACCTTCTTGGTGCAGCAGGTGGTGTTGAAACTGTTTTTACAGCTCTTGCCCTTCACCACGGAATCATTCCTCCAACGATTAACTTAGAGAATCAAGATCCAAAATGTGATCTTAACTACACTGCAAACACTGCAGTTAAGAAAGATATTAAATACGCCCTAAATAACTCATTTGGTTTTGGGTCGACTAACTCTTCACTAGTACTGAAGAAAATCGAGGAATAAAGAATGTTTCATAAAAACGCCAATAGCTTAGAAAAAATGGATGAGGAAATTTTCTCATTAACAAATAAAGAATTAGCAAGACAAGAAGAAGGACTAGAATTAATTGCTTCTGAAAACTATACATCAAAAGCAGTAATGGAAGCACAAGGTTCAGTGCTTACAAATAAGTATGCAGAAGGTTTACCAAATAAGCGCTACTACGGTGGTTGTGAAGTTGTTGATTCAGTTGAGCAACTTGCAATTAATCGTCTATGTGAATTATTTGGATGCAAATTTGCAAACGTACAACCTCACTCAGGTTCAAGTGCGAATATGGCCGCATATTTTTCAATCATTGCTCCAGGAGATAAAATTCTTGGAATGGACCTTTCTGAAGGTGGTCACTTAACTCATGGCTCACCTGTTAACTTCTCGGGAAAATATTTTGACGTGAAGTTTTATGGACTAAATCCAGAAACAGAAATGATCGATTACGATGATGTAAGAAGAGCAGCTAAAGAACACCAACCAAAAGTGATCGTTGCTGGTGCATCCGCTTACCCAAGAACAATTGATTTTGCTAAGTTTAGAGAAATTGCAGATGAAGTTGGTGCTTACTTAATGGTTGATATGGCCCACATTGCAGGCTTAGTTGCTGCTGGTCTTCACCCTTCACCATTTCCTCATGCACATATTGTTACATCTACGACTCACAAAACACTACGTGGACCACGTGGTGGGATTATCCTGACTAACGATGAAGAGCTTGCAAAGAAAATTAACTTCAATGTTTTCCCTGGAATTCAAGGTGGACCTCTAGAGCATGTTATTGCAGCAAAAGCAGTTTCATTTAAAGAAGCACTTGATCCCCAATATAAGGATTACCAAAAACAAGTTATTACTAATGCCCAAGCGCTAGCAAAGCAGCTTACTGACCTTGGAATGGAAATTGTTTCTGGCGGTACTGACAACCACCTAATCCTAATGAAAACAGACCCTGCTGGTGTTACTGGTAAGGTTGCTGAAAAGGCCCTAGAAGAAGCCGGGATTACTTGTAATAAGAATATGATTCCAGGTGACACGAGATCTCCATTTGTCACAAGTGGAATTCGTCTTGGAACACCTGCTCTAACAACTCGTGGAATGGGTGAAGAACAAATGAAACAAATTGGAACTTGGATTGTTGAAGCACTTAAAAATGCTGAAAATGAAGCTGTCCTTAAAGACATCAAAGGCCAAGTTGAAAAACTTTGTAAAGAGTTTCCTGTTTACTAATTTCAATACTTTATGGAGGATAGTTTCCTGCTATCCTCCTATATTAATAAAATCTTACTAATCTTCCGATAACTAAATGTGATTTAGTATATGGGGATACTGTGAGAAAGTTTCATTCAAAATTTATTTCGGCCATTTTAGTTTCAACTCTTCTGTCGTCTTGTGCTTCAACTGTCGATCAAATTGAAATGGTGTACGATCAGTATTCTGCCGCAGTTTCTCGCTATATCGCTTCAACAACAACAGATTACAATCCATCTAAATTTGAAATCAACAAAGACAACTTATACAAGCTACAAGAATCTGTTGAAAAGAATCTCGTATGGCGCATGGAATTTGCGAAGGCAGAAAAGAAAGAAGGACAGAATTCCTTAAAATTTATCTCTCCATACTTCGATTCAAATCAAAAAATAACTGCAGAACTTAATACATTTTTAAAAAATATTTCATGGGTAACTGATTCAACAACTCGCTTTGAGATTCGCACAAATCAAACGACTCAAGTTGAGCAACGTCGTGAAATTTATTTCACAGGAAATCGTAAACTTAAAAGACGAGAACGCGATGTGGACTTTGCCATTGTTAACCCTTACGACCTTAAAGGGAGTGAGATTATCAAGGCATTAAAAGTTGGCTATATAGCCAATATTGCAATCTACGAAAATCATCTTCTTTTAAAGAATAAAATTCGTGAAACACTTAAAAACGAAAAAGATATAACATTGCATAAAGAGTTAGGTGATTATTATAAGCGCCTCGTTCAAAAGCTTGTTAAATCCCCTTCTCACAAGAGGCTTGCTAGACTTGCCACAATTTATCGAGATATTAAAATTTTTGAAGAGGTAAAAAATAAAACAAGAATTTCTTATTACATCAATCCACTTATTGAAGAAACACTTGTCTACAATGAATTGATTAAGAACTATAATAAGAAAAAGAGATGGAATGAAATACAACCTTCAATCCAAAACACAATTTCTTCTATGGCACTAAAGGATAAGAGCTACTATGTAGGCTATTTTAATAAGGCCATTAAATTTGAAAATTTAAAAGGTGGCCAAGTTACCTATATTGGCAAAACAGAGAAGGCACACTTAGCCTATCAACTAAGACCAATGGATATTGTCTTTACCCATAACAAGAATAGTTTTAATAACGCTGTTGTCGATCGCTTTTGGGATAATGTTGGCATTTGGATTGGATCTTGGGATGAGATTGTAAAGCTTGGCCTATCTAAACATCCCTACGTCATCAAATATCGAAAGGATATTCAATCAAAGAAGCTTAACTTTATAACGACAACGCGAGAAGGCATAAAACTTAAAAGCATCGATTCAATGTATAACCAAGATGATCTTGCAGTTATCAGAAAGAGAAAGCTCTCTTATCAGGAAACAACACAAGGTATTATTTTGGCCCTCAGTAATATTGGGAAGCCATACGACTATAAGATGGATCCATCAGATACAAGTCGCGTCTCTTTTGCGCAGCTCGTCTTTGAATCCTTTCCACAGATTAAATGGGATAAGTCTCATGCCTATAAACAAGAAGCTGTTTCTCCATACAAAATTACACAGCGCACAGGAGAAAAACAAGAGTTCTTCACTGTTATGTTGTACCGAGATGGTATCGAGGTCCTAGAAGATCTAGAAGACAACTTTAGGCAGATCTCTTCCCTACAGTAATTATTCACACCTACAAAATCAGAATATGCAATGCATTCATAATATGCTAGAAATAGATATGTATTGCCCAAGTTGCCAAACACCAAACACAAAAGTTATTGACTCGAGACACCTGTCCGACGGACTCGCTGTTCGTCGTCGTAGAGCATGTCTTAACTGTGACTTTCGTTATACGACTTATGAGAAGCTCCAGCTTCAAGTACCGGCACTTGTAAAGAACGATAAAAGACGTGAGCCTTATAACCGCGAAAAAATTTCGAAAGGGATCAATAAGGCCTGTCAAAAAAGACCTTTAACTACGGCACAAATCAACCGATTAATTGACGATGTCGAAATGACTCTCTCGCAAATGAACAATATTGAAGTTCCTGCTAAGATCGTTGGTGAAGTTGTTATGGAAAAGCTCTACGAGCTAGACCCTGTTGCCTACGTTAGATATGCTTCATTCTATTGGAACTTCAAAGATATTGATGGATTCATTGAGAGTTTACAAAAGAGCATTGGTCAATTTGGAAATTTAAAAGAAAAGTTTTTATTAAATAAGGATTCAACTAGTGAAAAACCAAGCATTCAACAATAAGTCAGCAGCACGTCGTTTTGCTTTTAAATTTATCTATAAATTATTTTTAAAGGACTTCAAAGCAGAACTTGAAGAGTACAAAAATGATATTGGAAAACTTAAGGCCGATATTGAAATGTTTGAAGAATCTTACATGAAAGAAGATGAAGAACACCATGATAATGATATCAATCCAAGTGTTCAAAACTTTGGTAACAAACTAATCACTGGTGTTATTAAAAACTTTCCAGAGATCAAGGAAACTGCTTCAACTTATATTCTAAAGAGAAGCTTTGACTCTGTTGATGCTATTGAAAGAGCAATTCTTTGTCTTGGTACTTACGAAATCAAATTTGAAGAAACTCCAAATAACGTAGCAATTAATGAGTACATCAATCTTGTTAAGAGTTATGGAAAAGAAGAATCAAAGAGCTTTGTAAACGGTATCCTAGATAAAATCAGTAAAGCACAATAATAATGGCACTAAAACACGAACTCTTCACATTGATAAATGAAAGAATTGGCGCAGTCATTTGCCTTTACGATCAACAACAAGAGAGTTCGTCCCAAATTCTTGAGGCCATGAACCACCTTGTTGATGGCACTCTAGAAGAAAGAATCTTAAAATCAAAGAATAAAGACCTAATTAAAGATGGGGCAAGTCACTTCTTCTTTTCGAAGAACTATGGTGAACAACTCAATATCATCTTTAGCTCAATCCCTAACACTCCATCACAAAATGAGTTAAAGCAATTTATCAGTGTCTTAGATGCTCAGAAAAAAACTCATATTGAGGAAAAAGAGATTGTCGTGATAAAACCAAAAGGACACGCCTTTAAGTTTCATCACCCATCATTTCAAATAAATCATTTTGAATACTAGCGAATAACAACAGTCGCTTGAGAGATCTTAGACCAGAAACGCTTCTTTTCTTTAAGATTACCATTTGGAGCTTTTCGACCAGTAATCTTCTCTAGAGTTTCAGAAATTTCTCTGTGGATATCAGAATACTTTTCTTTTTGGATCATTGATAAAAGAGGCTTCTTAGCTTTCTCAAATTTTAAATCCCCTATTGTTGTAATAATCTCTTTTACAATATGGGCCCTCTTAGTCGATTTAAGCTTTTCATTAATGTGATAATTTCTCTTATCATAGAGCATTGCCCAAATATTTGGAGCTAGATCAGTAAGGTTCATTCTCTTCACATTCTCCAGTGCTTGATAGCGAACAATAAGAGAATTATCCTTTAAAGACTGCTTATATACATCTTTATAATCTGTTTGATTTAATGCCAGAAGTGACTTTAGAGCGGCCATTCTCATGACCCAATTAGGATGCTTTGCAAACTTAGAAATAAAAGGAGCTGACTTTTTCCCCATAACTCTACCAAGTAAGAAAGTTGCCATCCAACGGTTTTTCTCTGGATACTTTTCATCTTTCATTACATTGATAAGCGCAGCAACAGACTTGCCTTTAAGCTTTAAAACTTGCTTCTTAAGCTTTTCCATATCAGCTGATTTTAAATTGTATTTGAATTGTCTTTCGAGCTTCTGTGTTAGCACCGCTTGATGGGCCTTATGATTTACAGCAGAGAACGAGTTAAAACTAACAATTAATGTTGCAATAAGAAGTAGTTTTTTCAAAAGACATCCTTGTCTAAGTTATTCTATTTTTTTAAAGATTAATTTTAACCAAGCATTTTTTCAAATTCGCTTAAAAGCTCTTCTGCCGATTTCTGATCTGCTGCTTCATTCTCAGGAGCTTTCTCCCCTGCAACTTCAGCTGCGGCCGGAGCTGGAGCTGGAGCCTCAGCTTCTTCAATTGGCTCAGGAGCTGCTTCCATTGTCGCTTCTTCAATTGGTTCTTCAAAGAACTCAGAAGCTTCGGCCATTAAGTTATCAGGTGCTGGCTCTGGAACCTCAACTGGTTCAGGAGCTTCAACAGGTGCTTCATCTGGAGCAACAACTTCTTCTGGTTCAGGAGAGAGATCAACTTCAGGTTCAGCATCAGGAGTTAAATCAACTTCAGGAGCTGGCTTAGACGGAGCTCCTCCACCTTCTGCTAATTGTGCCTTTAGTTGTTCGTTTTCTTGCTTAAATTTTCTAAGGTCAGCAAGATCACCTTCAATCATTTCATATTCTTTAAGTCTTGCCTGTAGCTCATCTCTTTCTGATGAAAGAGCAGATAATTCTGCACTACTATCGCCAGCAGATTCACTTGCTGCTTTCAATGTTTCGATTTGCGATTTAAGTTGGGCAATTTCAGAATTTAGGTTTGTTATGATTTGAGCAGAATCTGAATTATCTCCCGATTGCTCAACAGCACCCAGCTGTGCTTCAAGGTCTCTAATAAGAGAATCTTTATTTGCGATCTGTCCATTTAGTGCAGCAATTTCAGCATTCTTACTTGCTAACTGAGCTCCGTCAACATTACCCGTTGGTAAGCTTCCACCAGGAACAACAGAAGGAATCCCCTCTCCTGTCTCCAGTCCACCACCTCTAAATAGAGAAGATTTTAAAGCGTTTGAATTTTGAATAACTGAGTCGAGATAGCTTTTTAAAACATTCGCTGGAATTTGATGTTGTAACTCCTGCATACGTTTTCGTGTATAAAACCAATAAACGACGATGACACAAATTAAAAGTATAAGAATAGAGAATAAAATATAAAAAACGTTGTCGCTAACGTACATCATTTCTCTTGATAATCTCGTGATAGAATTCGTCACTTTTTAATCCTTTTAATATATAAACCTTTGATTATTTTAACATAATCAGCGCCATTTAAAAGATATGAAAAAATAGCAAAAATGAACCGATAATGTAGGAAATAAGTAGAGTCTTTTAGTCAGAGACCATTTCATTTAACTTCTCATAAAGCGGATTTCTGCCCACAATAATTGTCTTTGAGAAGATATTATGATCTCGATCATTATACTCAGTTACTTTAGCACCAGCTTCTGTACAAATAATTTTTCCAGCGGCCACATCCCAAGGAGCAAGCCCCTTCTCCCAGAAACCATCAAAAATCCCGCGAGCGACATAACACAGATCAATGGCCGCTGAACCAAGTCTGCGAACAGCAGATATATTAATCATGACTTTTTTAAATTTTTTGAACTCATCATTGAATGGTTTTCCCTTTTCAGTAGCAAAGCCAGTTGCCAATAGGAAGCCACGGTCTCTTGAACGTGTTTTCTTAAGTCGAGTTTTTTCTTTCCCCTTAATGAGATAGGCTCCATTGCCCTTAGTCGCGCAATAGAATTCCCCTTTTTCAGGAATATAAATCACACCAACAACTGGTTGTAGCTTGTAAGTTAGAGAAAGGCATACACAGTAGTGCTCTAATCCGTGGACAAAATTATTTGTTCCATCTAGTGGATCAATAACCCAAAGATAGTCACTATCTTGGTATTCCTTTAGGTGTTTATAATCACCTTGATACTTGTGGTAGAAGTCTTCTTCTGCCAGCACAGGAATATCTGCTCGAAGCTTATAGAGTTGATTAATAATATAGCCTTCAGATGCATGGTCAGCTGCAGAGACTGCTCCTTGAGCATCTTTGTAGCTAATCGAAAGATTTGAAAGATCTTTTTGAAAAGGTTTTAAAATTCTTCCGGCACCACGTGCGATTTTTATTAATTCGCCTTCTATGGCAATAAGTTCACTCTTAGTAATCTTCTTCATCCTGTCTCTTTTTAATGACGGCCTCTAAGTCAGAATCAGAAAGAGGCTCCTGACTAGCAACTGTATAATTCTCTGTAAGCCACATTCCTAAATCAACCATCTTACATTTTTCACTACAAAATGGGCGGAAATCACTTGAATAATAATTAAACTCTTTTGAGCATTCAGGACATTTAACCTTCAAAACTTTTGTCACCAAATTTCTCCGTAAAACTCATTAACTAAACTTTTAATCTCTGTATCTTCAGTATATGCTACTTCGTTGATAGTTGAAATATGCCTAATGCCATTAAATGAACTTGTTGTGAAACAACTATCAAACTCATGCAACTCGGCCGCATGAACGCGCATCTCTTTCAGGGGGCGTCCTAGCTTTTCTAACATGAATTTTACCCTCTCAAGAGAGATTCCATCAAGTACACCAAACTCTGCAACTGGAGTTATATAATCATCCCCTTTCTTGAGGATAATATTGGCCGTCGGAAGTTCCAATAGATAAGACTCTGGATCAAGTAGGAGGACATCATCATAGCCAAGTGCGAGACTCTCCCTTCTTAACTGAAATTGGTATTGGTAATTACTTCGCTTTAAAAAGTCGGGAAAATTTTGATCTGGATAATAGCAATGGGAATTCAACTTTAATGAACTTTTAAGCTGATCTTTTTCAACGGCCCATATCCAAAATTGTATTACTCCAGAGAGTTCTCGATAAAAAGTGATCCTAAGATAAGCATGAGGGATTGAGCTGAAATCACCAAGTATTTTTGCCGTGGCCAGCTGAACTTCATCAATTATTGAGTTATTAAAATCGTTAGGCCAACAATATTGAAATGACTTCTCCAATCTTTGACGATGCTGATCCCAAAAGATGGCCTTGCCACCTTTTACAAGAATTGTCGTAAAGAAAGAATTCCCCCAAAGATTTCCCTCATTAATTAATGCATCACGTGCAGTTAAACCTTTCTTAGAAAAATAGATTACTTCCTGTGCCATAACTTCCCTTATTGTTTCAATCCATGATATCTAATTTTTATGATGAAAAATAGTAGCGATAATATTTCTAATGATATTTTAATTATTGGTTTTGGCTCTCAAGCTAAGTCTTGGTCATTAAACCTTAGAGACTCTGGTAGAGAAGTTACTATCGGCCTACGCCAAAATAGTAGCTCAACTTCTTTAGCAAATAAAATGGGCCTGCCAACAATTGATATTACAAATAACAAAATTGCTAATTTCAAATTTATCATCATCCTTACACCAGATGATACCCATGAAGAAATCTTAACTTCTCTTCAATTCTCTGATACGAATTTTAAGCAAAGATTGGTTTACGGTCACGGCTATAGTGTCATGTACCAAGACCTACGAGCAAAGTTTCCTGCGTATGAGCACTTTCTTTTAGCGCCTAAGTCCATTGCAAGTGAGCTACGATTTGGTTATGAAACGAAGGCTCCCCTAACTGCAGTTGTAAACTGTGATGATGAAAGCCTCTTAAAGCTTGCAAAGGATCTGGGAATTAATGTTGGCCCAATCAAAAGTAGTTTTGAAGAAGAAACAATCTGTGATCTCTTTTCAGAGCAATCGATACTCTGCTCGGTTATTCCACAGGCAGCAAGACTGTCTTTTGAGACTCTTGTCAAAAAAGGTCACTCCCCTGAAATTGCCTATATCGAATGCTGGCATGAGGTAAAGCTCATTGCTGATGCCATGATAAAATTTGGCCCTACAGAGTTTATGAAGCTTATCTCCCCTAATGCCTTCATGGGAGGAGAAATGGCCAAGTCATTGATATTTGATAATGAATATCAGAACAAGCTCAATAAAATCTATAAAAATATCGAAAATGGCTCTTTTGCCCGTGAAATTCTTCATACCGATTTCCAAAAGCAGCTCTCTCAGGTTATAAGTGAGTGGAATAACTTAGATATCACCAAAGTTTACAATAGCTTTGGAAAGAAATTGGTTCATGGGAATGAAGAAGCTAACAACTCGAAAAATTAGAAAATCAAAACTTTCTGAAACAAGAAAATCACTTCAAGTTCTTACTTGCTATGATTATCAAACAGCTCAAATGTTAAACGAAACAGAACTTGATATGATTCTTGTAGGAGACAGTCTTGGAAATGTTGTTCTTGGCTACGATACGACAGTTCAAGTTAGCTTAACAGAAATGGCCATTTTTGGAGCAGCAGTAAGAAGAGGTGCACCAAATAAATTTGTGATTGTTGATATGCCCTTTGGTACTTATACAACTTTTGACAAGGCCCTTGAGAATGCTACGAAGCTCTTTCAAGACACTCAGGCAGAGGCCCTGAAGCTTGAAGGTGCCTATCCTCACCAACTCGATATTATCAAAAGATTAACTCAATCTGGTATTCCTGTGATGGGACATATTGGCCTAACTCCACAAAGTGTTCATGAGCAAGGTGGATACTATACTCACGGCAAAAATGACTCAGATAAGGCAAGACTTCTAGCAGAAGCAAAGCTTTTAGAAGAGGCCGGATGTTTTGCAATTGTTCTCGAATGTGTCACTGATGAGATTGCCACAATCATTACAAAAGAGCTTTCAATCCCGACAATTGGGATTGGTGCAGGAAAGAACACTGATGGACAAGTTCTTGTTATTAATGATCTTCTGAAAATGGGACCAGGAAAATATCCAAATTTTTGTACACCTATTGCTAACTTCTTTGATCAAAAGCTTAAGCTAATTAGTGAGTATATTCTAAAGAATAAGAACGTGGATGATACAGACGATGCAGACCTACACCATTGATAGTGGTAACACTTTTCTTAAAATTGGTGTTTTTCAAAGTGACACTCTTACAGATGTTAAGAAATTAAGCATTCGAAACTTTGATTTTACATTTAAAGAGAACTCTTCTGTCATCTATTCAAATGTTTCTAAAGAAATAACTCCACTTCTTCCAGCAAGTGCAATTAATGCAAACGACCTAATCAAAGATTTCAAAACATCTTATGATCCAAAAAAACTAGGAATTGATCGTAAAGTCATCTCTTACTTTCTGCAAAAGAAATTTCCAAATGAGAAGCTCCTTCTCGTTGATTTGGGAAGCTTTATCACATTTGATGAAATTACAAATGGAACTCATCTTGGTGGCCCCATTTTTCTAGGTTTAAATAATTACTTAAAGTCATATCCTAAATTTTCCGCCAATCTTCCCCTACTTAGCGAAATAGACTTAACAGACATGACCAATACAAAACAGGCCATTTCCCACGCGTACGCAGCCTATACAGAAATGATCATCCTTCAAGTAAGGAAATACAATCAACACAGAGTTATTTTAACGGGTGGAGATTCAGAGAAGCTGAAGGACCACGGTGAAATTCAGAACAACCTCATTCACCAAGCTCTATTTAACTTACAAAATTCTTTTTAAAATTAGCAGGAATTTCGATGGCACGATACTTCTTGCCATTAGATAGACGTAGCCAATAACCTTCCTTAACATCACCATCCATAACGATATTAATAGGCTTCATTGACACGATATGATCGTAATTTATGTAGATGAGTTCTAGCGTATCACCTAGTGCTTGTACGTCACGTTGTGAGATGATTGAGAACTTACCAAATTTCATAAACTTACCTTTGTTACTTATTACACGGGCCTTCCGAATACCTTCAGATATTTCAAATTCAATGGCCTAAATCCTTAAAAACATATATAAGATAGACACATAGTATTAACAACCAGAAAGTTAAATATATGAAAATATTAGTAGGTGTATGTGGCTCAGTTTCCGCTTACAAGTCAATTGAGTTTGTAAGAGGACTGGTAAAAAAGGGCCACGAGGTAAAGGTTATCTTAACAGGCGGAGCAACGAAATTTGTTCAGGCAGACCTCTACACTTACCTTGGTGCAGCCGAAGTTTACAGCGCTCAATCCGACTTTAGTGCCAGTGTAGAAACGAAGTCAGTGCTTCATATTGAATTGGCAAAATGGGCCGACTCACTTCATATCTACCCTGCGAGTGCCAATACTATTGCCAATCTTGCCATGGGGAAAGCTGATGATCTTCTAACCTCTGTCTTCTTAGCAGGATGGGATAAGTTTCAAACAGTAATTTATCCGGCCATGAATACGTCGATGTGGACTAATCCAATCACACAAGAAAATATTGATCTATTGGCCCGCCTAAATAAGCAAAGTAATGTCTTTATTTATCCACCAGCATCTGGTGAACTTGCATGTGGCGATGTCGGTGCAGGTAAAATCCCAGCAGTTGAAGAGGTCTTAGCAAATTTTGATGCCATTAATCCTTCAATTAATGAAACCTCAAAAAGAGTGGTTATTACAGCTGGTGCAACAGTTGCTCCTATTGATCCAGTTCGCTTCGTCACAAATCCTTCATCTGGAAAAACGGGTTATGAGATTGCAAAAGAATCACTTCGTCTAGGGAATCAAACTATAATCTTACTTGGGCAAAACTCTTGTCCAGAGTTTCAATACCTAAGAAGTCTTCCAGGAGTTAAGATTATTTCTGTTCGAACAACAGATGAAATGTATGAAGCAGTTCTTGCTCTTGAGAATCAATTTGATACTTATATCTCAACGGCCGCCATTAGTGATCTGAAGTTTAAAACAGCAGAAGGTAAGCTAAAAAAAGAGGCCCTTTCTTCAAGCCTTGAGTTTGAAAAGGCCCAGGATATTCTTGCACATGTTGTTGCCAATAAACTGGACCATCAAATAATCGTTGGCTTTGCTGCAGAGACAGATCTTTCAAAAGAAGTTTTAGAATCAAAATATAATCGCAAACCAACAAAGCTCCTAGTTGGAACACATGTCAATAGTGGCCTTTGTAAAACTGAGCGAAAAGGTTTCGGAAATAATGAAGCTAACTACACAATCCTTAACGATGGTGAAATTGCCTTTACTGGCGAGCTATCAAAAATCGAGTTAGCAAAAGAAATATTTAAAAGGATTAAAGCTTGAAGTTAATTCAAACGCGATCAGATTTAATTGCAACAATGAAGGAAGTGTCTCACGACTCACTTGGCCTTGTTGCAACAATGGGTAACTTACATGCGGGTCACATGAGCCTTCTGACAAGTGCACTTGAAACTTGTGAGAAAGTAGTTGTTACCATTTTCGTAAATCCAAAACAATTTGGAGAAAACGAAGACCTCGATAGCTACCCTCGTACACCAGAACAAGACCTTGAATTAATTAGAGAAACTGCTGGTAATCGTGTTAATGACATCGTGGTTTTTCTTCCAAAAGATAATAGTGAGGTCTACCCTGCGGGCTTTAATACGACAGTCTCAGTTGAAGGAATTACCCAGAAGCTATGCGGTCAGAGTCGCCCTACTCACTTCAGTGGTGTAACGACTGTAGTCTACCAACTCTTCACTTTAATTAAACCAAGTCAGGCCTTTTTTGGACAAAAAGACTACCAACAAGTTTGTGTCATTAGAAAAATGGCCCATGATTTAAACCTTGAAATTGATATTACAACCGTACCAATTAAGCGTGAAGAAAGTGGACTTGCCCTATCATCTCGTAATGGTTACTTAACAAAAGAAGAAAAAGAGTACGCTCTTCTTCTTCCTAATAAACTTAATGAATTAGAAAATCTTCTAATGAGAACTACTTGGGTTGATGCTCAAGCTCAGTTAAATGAAATCCTTGAAGAAACCCTTAAGGATTCTAATTGGGACTATCTTGAAATTCTTGATAGCGCCAATCTAGAAGATGTTGAATCAAATACAAAAGAAATTGTTATCGCAGGAGCTTACTTCGTAGGAAGTAAACCAACACGTCTTATCGATAACAGATTAGTGGAAATTACTTATGCTTGATAATGAATTTTTTATTTCACGTGAGGCAAAGGCCTCTCTCGTCTCATTAGTTTGTCCAAAGTTCAAAGAACATGCGACAGAAAAAGATACTCTTCGCTCACTTGGAGAGCTGAGAGAACTAATGCGCACACTCGATATTGAAACAGGTGAACAGTATATTCAAAATAAGAAAACTGTTGATCCGGGAACAATCCTTGGAACAGGTAAACTGGAAGAAATCGCAATGGATGCAAAAGCAGAAGGTTCTACTCTTCTAGTTTTTGACTGTGAGTTAACTTCTTCACAAATTAGAAATATTAAGAAGCTAACAGGAATGTCTGTAGTTGATCGTTGCCACATTATTCTTGAGATTTTCTCTGAGCATGCACGAACGAAAGAAGCGCGTATTCAAATTGAAATCTCACGTCTACAGTACATTCTTCCACGTCTTGCTGGTTTCTGGTCTCACCTCGGCCGTCAAAAAGGTGGTATTGGTGTTCGCGGTGGTGAAGGAGAGCAACAGATTGAGCTCGACCGTCGTATCATTCGTGAGCGTATTGAGTTCTATAAAAAAGAACTTAAAGAAGTTGAAAAGTCTCGTATTGAGCAAAAGAAGAAACGTTCAAAGAAAGCAATTACAACGGCACTCGTTGGCTATACAAATGCTGGAAAGTCATCTCTTATGAATCGTCTGTGCCGAGTTAATGTACTTGAAGAAGATAAGTTATTCGCAACTCTTGATTCAACATTTAGAATGCTAAACCCAGATACAAAACCACCGATGATTCTCATTGATACGGTAGGTTTCTTATCGAACCTCCCTAACACTCTAATTGATGGTTTCAAGACAACTCTTGAATCAGCACTTGAGGCTGACCTACTCATTATAGCTTGTGATATCAGTGACCCTAATTATGAGAAGCACCTTGAAGTAACAAATAACGTACTTGATGAACTAGGCCTAAGTGATAAAGAGCGCTTTATCGTCTTTAACAAGAAAGACAAATTAAATGATAAGATCACTGAAACAATTATAAAGAGAAAGCACCCTAATAGCTTTGTGATCTCAAGTTTTAATACTGAAGAAATTGATGAGTTACGTGAGTATATTGTTAACTTCTTTTTAGAGAAACAAAATAATTACGATCTCTTTATTCCATATGATGCAGGAGCGGCCCACTCAATCGTCGTTTCAAAAACTAACGTTATTAGAACAAGTAATCACGAAAAAGGGATCTACTATCAAGTAAGAGTACCTGACTTTATTTATAACCCATTAGGGTTACAAAAGTTTGAACTAGGGCCTCATGATCCCCTTCTAGACGAAGTCTAAGTAAAAAACTAAATATAAATTTTACTATTCCGAAGAGCGAGTATGAACAAAATCATACTCGCACTAATTTTATCTATGTTATCTTGGTCTGCTCTTGCAGGTGTAAAAACGATCGAGGTTGAATCTTATTTTAAAACAGATATGGACTTCATGTTTTCCATCAAAAATAAGAACTACGATAAAGTCATTCTAGACTGCCAAGGGTTTATCAACGGATTAAATCTTTATAGCTCTCGCGGACATGATATTTTTACACTTCCAGGTTATGGGCATTGCATGGCCATTCATAATGAAATTATTAAGAATATCAAAAATGAAAAAAAATCTTGCTTGGTCTTAAATGATAAGGAAGGACAAATAGTCGTTCTGGACAACAAGTGCCCAGAACAAAAATAAAAGACGCTTAAGAAATTCTCTTAATTAGGTGGTAACCAAATTGCGTGCGAACGACTGGAGAAAGCTCTCCAACTTCTAGAGCAAATGCCGCCTTTTCAAATGGTGCCACCATCATTCCTTTACCAAACTCACCAAGATCTCCACCTTGCTGACCAGAAGGACAATTTGAAAAGTCTTTTGCAAGCTCTTCAAAAGTTTTTCCATCTTCTAATTTCTTTAATAAATCTTTCGCTTCATACTCTTGATCAACAAGAATGTGAGCACAACGAATCTTAGACATAGTTTTTCCTTTGAATATATTTTTTAAGAATGAAATCGCCAATAGTATGTTCCTATGATTACAAGAAGTATGATGGCCAGGCCAAGATACATGTATAACTCATCCCTCTCCATTGAAATCTCCACAAATTCGATCTAGATTTGAAAGAAGATTTGCAATATCTAGAGGTGCCTCAATAACACGTTGAGCACCCTCTTCTCCCTTTGTCACAAGCTGAACCACAGGAATATTCTGACAGAATTCTGATTCGATTTTCCCTATTGTATCGGCCGTAATTGTTGAAAGGTCCACGAGAATGACTTCAGGCACAATATCTCTAATAAAGTGAAAGGCCTCTTCTTCATTAGAAAGAGTGAAGAAATCTCCGCCAACTTCCTTACCTAACGCCTCGATAGCTGTGATCATCATTTGGTTATTAGACAAAAAGAATAGTTTTTTAATTTTCACGATTAAGCCTTCGTATGTTACATTTAATCAATAAGTGTAATGGGAGTCCACATGTCTAGCCGCATTAAAATTATTGATAACCTATCCAATTCTACCTTATATGAGTTTTCAATGGAAGACGCAGATCGTGCATATCAAAAATCGGAAGAGCTAGAAGAGATGGGACTTGATATCAAGCTAGTTATCCCTTCTGTATCACAGACACTTATCGAATCCCTTGGTGCCTCAAGTGAAACAATTGAGAAATTAAAAGAAATGATGGATGAAGAAATTGCCTCTCATATCAACGAAGAAGATGGTGGTTGTTCAATTTGTCTTCCCGATGGAAAGATCCACCAATAAAGACTATCTAAAACTCTTCATTTAGAAGTTTTTCCATCTTCTTAGTGCTTTCCTGCAGAGACTTAAGAGATTCCATTGCCTTTTTTAGCTCAGGATTATTATCCACGGCCTTGTTAATATCTTCTTGTGATATTGCCTGCCCTGTTTTTTGAGCGGCCTCATTAACTGAGTCTTCAAACGCTTTATTATAATCACTCTTCGTCGACAATTCATTATTTGCGGACTCTTGCTTAGATGTTCCGGCATCAGTAGTCCCCTCATTATTAGGCCCTGAGGCGGAATTAGACTTAGCAGTTTCAGAAGAGCTTGAAGATGTATTCATAAATGGAATCCTAGGAAGATATAGCCCTCCAAGAACTCCACAATCTTCAACTCGATTTGAGTCATTAACAAAGAGATCAACTTCAAAGCGTTTAATAATAGTTTTGCCACCATATGCATTATCATTCATACGACTTAGTTCAAGATTTAACTTAAGCTCTGCACGATGGAAATCCTGGCCCTCAATTTTATTCACGTAGAAGTTTGTAATATACATTGAAGAAAGAACGAAATTCGTTCCGTTTACTTTATCCCCTATTGTGTACTTGGCCTTACCATCAGGCCTTACAATCTCATCCAAGATAAGATCGTTCTCTAGCTTACCAAGCTTCCCTAGTGATCTCTTACAGATCCCAGGTTTTCCCATATATGCCTTAATAGCATTGGCATAATTATTTAACTCTGTTTGATTGATGGCCGTTTTTGTCGACTTCATCTGAGTCTTCATAAAGCGCGCGAAACCTAGCGCAATGATGGCCAAGAGACCTGCGGCCATAACAATTTCAAGCAGGGTAAAACCAGAGTTATTTTTAGTGAATTTATGCATAAATATATTTTAAGGGAAGTTGGGATTTAAAGAAAGAATGAATATTAGTCTGTTTTAGAGGTGTGGTTTCAGGGGGTTGGACGATAATCACTTCGTGATTGCGTGGGCCGGGCCCTCTTTTGGAGCTTTTCGCGGGTGGCTTCGCCTGCGTGGGTTGGTTTTCGCGATCGGCTTCGCCTGCGCGGGTTGGTTTTCGCGATCGGCTGCGCCTGCGCGGGTTTCTTTCCGCGATCGGCTGCGCCTGCGCGGGTTGGTTTTCGCGATTGGCTTCGCCTACGCGGGTTGGTTTTCGCGATTGGCTTCGCCTACGCGGGTGACTTTTCGCGATCGGCTGCGCCTACGCGGGTTGGTTTTCGCGATCGGCTGCGCCTACGCGGGTGGGTTTTCGCGATCGGCTTCGCCTGCGCGGGTGGGTTTTCGCGATCGGCTGCGCCTACGCGGGTGGGTTCCGCGATCGGCTGCGCCTGCGCGGGTTGGTAATAAAAAAGGCCACCTTTCGGTGGCCTCATGTATCTTTTTATTTAAGATATTTTATTTGTAATCACTTCGTGATTACTTGCTCCTGCTGCGAACCGCTCGGGCTTGAACCCTCGCTCTCGACACCAAACTCTAGCTAAAGAGATGGGGAGCTAGCATAGCGTCCAATAGTTTGCCTTTGGGCAAACAATGACGCTATTCTTTACCTAGGTTGAAGCCCTTAAGAACGTCACCAAGAGTTGCAGACTTAACTACTTCTTGTTGCATTCCCTGAGTATCAGAGTTTAGAGCAGATTTCATAGATAGAGCGATTTTCTTCGCATCTTTATCTAGAGAGATAACCATAGCTTTAACTACGTCACCTTTCTTAACTACGTCTTCTGGCTTCTCAACTCTATCTTCAGATAGTTCAGAAATGTGAACTAGACCTTCGATACCAGTTTCAAGTTCAACGAAAGCACCAAAATCAGTTACTCTAACGATTTGAGCTTCAACGATTGTACCAACTGGAAGTCTTGTTTCAATTTTCTTCCAAGGATCTTCTTTAAGTTGTTTAACACCTAGACAGAATTTTTGGTTTTCTTTATCAACTGAAACTACTGCAGCTTCAATATCATCACCAACTTTGTAATCGTCGTTTAGGTTGATATTTTTCTTAGTCCAAGAGAAATCAGATACGTGAATTAGAGCATCAACTTCTTCACCAAGGTCAACGAAGATACCAAATTCTACGATTGATTTAACTTTACCAGTTACTTTTGAACCTACAGGGAACTTAGCTTCTAGAGCATCCCATGGGTTTTCTTGAAGTTGCTTGATACCAAGAGAGATTCTCTTGTTTTCTACGTCAACTTCTAGTACTTGAGCTTCAACGATTTCACCTACAGTGAAGTGCTTCGTTGGGTTCTTGATAGAGTTTGTCCATGACATTTCAGAAACGTGGATTAGACCTTCGATTCCGTCATCAAGTTCAATGAAGATACCGTAATCTTTAACAGATACGATCTCACCTTTAACTTTTGTACCAGCAACATACTTCTCGTGTGCAGCTTCCCAAGGATTTTCTTGAACTTGCTTAAGACCAAGAGATACTCTTTCTTTTTCTTTATCAAACTTAAGGATCTTAACTTCGATTTCGTCACCAAGAGTAAGGATATTTGATGGGTGCTTAACACGTCCCCATGACATATCAGTGATGTGTAGAAGACCGTCAATTCCACCTAGATCGATGAATGCACCGTAATCAGTGATGTTCTTAACGATACCTTTAACAACCATTCCTTCTTCAATTTGAGAAAGAACTTCACCACGTAGTTTACCTCTTTCTTCTTGAAGAATAGCTCTTCTAGAAAGAACGATGTTTCCACGTTTCTTGTTGAATTTGATAACTTTGAATTCCATCTTCTTACCGATGAACTTATCAAGGTTTCTAGTTGGTCTAACATCAATTTGTGAACCAGGTAAGAAAGCCTTAACACCGATATCAACAGAAAGACCACCCTTAACTTTTGCTACAACTGTACCAGTAACTGGAGTACCGTCTTCACATGCTTCAGAAATTTTATCCCAAGCTTTAAGGATTTGAGCTTTGTCCATTGAAAGAACTAGGTTACCTAGGTGAGACTCTAGTTTATCAAGATAAACTTCAATTTCGTCACCAAGTGCAACTTTTAGAGAACCATCGTAGTTAGTGAATTCTCTTTTTGGAACAAGACCTTCTTGCTTGTATCCAATGTCAACAAGTACGTAATCAGGTGAGATGTTTACAATTTTACCTTTGAAAACTTCACCTTCTGTAAATGTTGGAGTTTCTGTCGAATCTAATAGCTTCGAAAACTCTGTTTCATCTCTTGTCTCAACGTCTTCGCCAAGAACAACTTCGTAACCTTGCATCCAAGATTGTTTTAGATTGTTTAAATCTGTCATAATTTACCTCACGGCAGACAACTGAAAGTGTCCAATCAGTGCCTTAATTTTTGATATCTAAAGGCAAGGCCTTTAGTGTAAATCTCTTCTACTGAAGACAATTTACTTTAAAATGATTTTGCGCATCTTATTATTTACGGGGCCCTACGTCAACAATAAAAACTTATTAATTATAGAACCTTAGGCGTTTATTCAGGTGTTTCTCGTACAGTTTAAATAGGTTATATTTATAACCATCGATACCATGCTCATTCCAAAGCTCATCGCGAGACTTTAGACATGATTCCTTGTACTTAGCATTGTTTTGGACAATATCCTTAACCTTGGCCCTTAACTCCCTAGCATCGCCCTGACGATAGGTAGCAAGTGAGCCATGATAGATACGATGCAACTCTTCTGTTGTGGCATTTCTTGGCACCGCAGTAGGAATACCTTTTAAAATTGCAAGAAGTGCATAATCTTCAATTGGCGATTTTGATGTGTATGAAATCCAAATATCAGAGCGAACTTCATAAATATTATCATGCTCATGAAATTCAACGTAATTTTCAAGTTTGTACTCAGCAATCCTATCTTTTATGGGATTGTAGAGAATATTTCTCTCCCACTTTCGATTTGAGAAAATATGTAGCTTAAATCTCTTTGGTAGCTCATTATCTAAATTTAGTGCCCACAAAGATTCTAAGCATACAGAGAGGTCGTTTAGTTCAACTTCGTGATCATTTACCCAACAAGAAAGGTGAATAAGATTTTCTTCGTCAAAAGTATATTTTTTTTCAAAGTTAATCTTATCAACACCAAGGCCTGAAGAATAAATCTTGCGAATAGGAACATCCATATGAGTATTGATAGAGTCAATCATCTCTCTAAAAGGGATAAAAATGAGATCAATTCTTCCTATCAGGCGGCGATACCAAAATTGCTTATAGAACTTACTAACTTCAAAGTTGATCGTGAAAAAGAGTGCAGTTAAGTTTCTCTTTCTTAAAAACGAGGCCAGTGGCCATAGGAAATTAAGTTGGTAGCAGTGAACGATATTGATATCATAGCGCTTAATAATGCCTCTTAGCTTTGAAAGCTTGTACCAATTCCATACACGAAGTTTAGTTGTCCCTGTGTGGAAGATACAATCGATTCCGGCCTTCTTACACTCACGATGGAGAAATGAATCCTTCAGACAGTAGATAAAGATATTATGGCCAATTTCTTTTAACAAAATACT
Source organism: Halobacteriovorax sp. GFR8 (assembly GCF_050955245.1). Taxonomy (NCBI): domain Bacteria; kingdom Pseudomonadati; phylum Bdellovibrionota; class Bacteriovoracia; order Bacteriovoracales; family Halobacteriovoraceae; genus Halobacteriovorax; species Halobacteriovorax sp. GFR8. The sequence goes on from NZ_JBPBLR010000002.1 coordinate 2,706,293, forward strand.
ATCTCTTAAAAGCATACGTTCCTTCGAACCTGAACTATAGGTTGGAGAAACATAGAGAATATTCTGTTGTTTTCTAAAAATATTAACCATTAATTTTACTTACCAGTATCCTTTCCTGCTTTATGAGAGATTAGCTCTCCTTTAACTGTTCCAATTTTAACCTTTGCAGAGAACTTTAGTACAGTTCTACTTTCATCCGTTGAGATCCAAAAGTTAATATCTCCCGACTTCTTTAAAACACCAGGGAATTCAGTTTGTGCCGTAATCTTATAGGCTTTATATAATTTCCCCATCACTGTAATGTTTTCGATTTCATCAACAGTTGCCTTAAGAAGCCATGCCTTACCTCTTGTGATAATTGGAAAGTCAAAACTTGTTCCAATTTCCATAGGAATACCACGAATAAAATAAAGGGCCGAAAAAGAATCAGTAAAATAGCGTGGCAGATACTCAACTTTCTTTACTTTTTTCGTCTTCCCTTTCTTTAATCGGTTATAGAAAAAATATGTCTTTAATTCATCGTGATCAAATAGCTGAAGATCATCAACAATTTGACCAGACTCACGTTGCTTCATCTCATATTTTAAAGAAGAAAACTTCCCCTTATCAGCATCAACATAGACATCAAGAGTATCTTTCAGTTTATAAATTCCTTCAAAGTATTCAGCTGATTCTAAAAGTGCATTTACATGAAGAACATCTTTATCACCAATCTTTGCCATTGGTTGCGTACTAATAGTAGCAATACCGGCCTTAAATATTGACCAGCTAATTTCATACTTAAATTCTTCACCAACAAAGAAGATAGGCTTGTAACTCTCCCAGTATTTTTTAGATTCTTTATCAAAATTTAAAAATACATTTGGATAGTCCTCACTTTCTTGAGGATTTAGTTTTACCTTTGGAGCTTCTACTACTTTCTTTGGTTTCTTCGCAACGGCCTTTGCCTCTTTCTTTTCAACCTTCTCAATTTCTTTCTCTTCGATAGAAGAAGAAAATGGCGGAGGAGTAGGCTTTGGCTGCTTAACTTCAGTCGTTTTAAATTTATCTAGAGTCTCACTTTCTTCTGTGGAGAAGATCTCCACAAGATCCACATCATCACTATCACTTTTCATGAGTGCACCGGCACAACCGAAAAGGAGTAAGGCAATAAGACTTAAAGAAAAAATATTTTTCACTCTAACCTCTAACAACCGAGTTGATTTTATCTTTTACAAATTGCTCGCCTTTTATAAATTCGATACCAATTTGTAGGTAGTGAATTTTATCACTACTTGAACACCTCTTCATTTTAACAATATCTTTCTCAGTTGTAAGAATGATGGCATCCTTTTCTTGTGCTAATTCGACAAGTCCATCTAACTCACTAACTTTATAGAGGTGGTGGTCAGGGAAATTAAAATCGTCAACTATATTTGCATCAAGTTGCTTAACTAATTTTAAGAATGCTTCCGGAGAAGCAAGTCCAGAAACACAGATTACACTTTTTCCTTTTAGGTCAGTTAAAGCATACTCTTCTTCGTGAAGAAGGTTCTTGATTGCACTAGGTGCATATTTGAAAAAGCCACTTGGTGTATTTGCCTTACAATTATCTAAAATATATGACTCAAGTGTATCAAGTTTTTCTTCGCTAACAAGATCGGCCCTACCAAATAGAACGATATCAGCTTCTCTTAATGCACTTACACCTTCTCTCAAGTATCCTCTAGGCGGACAATGATATTTTGACATTGGAAGAAGTGAATCAAAGAGTACAATATTTAAGTTTCTATTAATCTTTAAGTGTTGAAAGCCATCATCTAGAAGAACAACATCTGCTTTTTCTTCTTCATAATATCTTCTTAAGTTGTCACTTCGGTCCGCGCCAACAACAACGCTTGCATTCTTTAAGTTTCGGCTTAAAACGAGGGCCTCATCACCGAAGACAAAAGGGTTCTCGCTGATCTTTTTGCCTGTTTTTATTATTCCACTCGATTTCTCAAGCTCACCTTTGTATCCTCTTGTTAAAACCATCGTTTTCTTATTTAGAATATCATTCAAATAATTTCCGATCCAAAGAGTAAAAGGTGTTTTACCTGTACCACCAAGAGAGAGGTTTCCAATACTAATAATTGGCACCTCAAACGATGATGATTTAAAAATCCCCATCTTAAATGCGAATCTTCTTAGGCGATAGATCCACTCCCATAGAAAACTAATTGGAGTCAGGGCCACAGAAAAGAAGTTAATGAGTTTTATATTAATATTATTCATGATTCCTCATTATAAATAAGCACTTTTAATTTTATCGAGAAGATATTGAGAAACTTCGATATCCTCACCTTCTGTTAAGTCTCTTAGCTTTTGAAGTTCACTAAGAACAAGCTCGTAGCGATTCTTATCATCAAATAGTTCTTTGGCCTTACGGACAAGATTATATTCACTAAAACCTTCACCTAGGAGTTCTGGATAAACCTCATGTCCTAGAATCAAATTAGGAATTGAAACAAAGCCCTTATACTTAACAATATTTTCAGCGATAAACGTATTGAATAGATTGAGATCATACGCAATCACACTAGGAACACTATATAAGGCCAATGAAAGGTTTACAGTTCCACTTGTTGCAAATGAAAAGTCCGCTTCCTTAAGAGCTGTATCTAATTCACGATCCTCATAAACCCTATCAAACTCACCTTCGAAGCGAGAAAATAGCTCCTCATCAACAGAGCTGGCCTTAACAATAGAAAGCTTAAAATTATAATTTTCTTTTAGCTTTCGACAGGCCCTAATAAACTGAGGTAACATGAATTCAATCTCAAAGCGTCGACTTCCAGGCAGAAGAAGAATATTAAATTCTCCATTTTTAAAGTCAACTTCATGTCTTTGAAATCCCTCAAGAAGAGGCTTCGTTTTCTTTAGAAGTGGGTGTTCAATTGTAATGGCCTTACTTACACCACGATCCATAAACCACTTTTTTTCAAATGGAAGGATACAAAAAAGTGTATCAACAGAAGCCTGAAGGTATTTTGTACGCCACTCTTTCCAAACCCATGCTTGAGGTGCCACATAGTAGAGAACCTTGACTCCGAGCTTTTCAAGCTTCATGGCCAATTTCAGATTAAATGTTTGGAAATCAATTAAGATAGCAACTTTAGTTCCACGCTTCTTTACTTCATCAATAATGCGATTATAAGCACCATAGTAAAAAGGAACTTTTTTAACTGCTTCTGTTATTCCCCAGGTAGAAAAATCTTTTAGATCATAAAGTAATTCAACTCCTTGCTCTTTCATAAGTTCTCCCCCTACTCCGTAGAATTGAGTATCAGGAGCTCCCTTTGTAAGAGTCTCAAGGAATGTCATTGCATGTTCTTCACCAGATTTTTCACCAGCAATTATTAAGCAGCTTTTCAATTAAGTTCTACCTCAATATTCTTTTCAAGCGATTCATTAACGGCCGCAATTAATTCCATTGCAGCAATTCCATCATCAATTGTTACAAATTCTTTTGTGTCATTTAAGATGGCATTATAGAAACGCTCTTGTTCGATTAGTAAGTGATCACGTTTTTCGTAATCAAATTCATTAATAACTTGCTCCTCACCAGCTTTAATATCTGTTGAGTAAGAAGCTTTATTATTTAATAGGTCAACTCTAAGAATTCCCTTCGCAGAATTGATTTGTACACTTCTTTCAGTCTTTACATCGTTTCTTGAGTTTTCAATTGTTACGAGACGATCGCCATAACTTAGTAGCGCCTTCACATGATCAAATTTATCAGTAAGAACTTTCATCCCATAAGCTCTGATACTCTTAGGTTTTCCAAAAAGCATAAGGGCCAGATCGAGGTCGTGAATCATAAGATCTTCCACAACACCAACATCTGCGGCCCTTCCTTTAAATGGCGAATTTCTTACAATTGTAGCAACACTAGAATTTTCAGTAATGTCTTTAAACTCTTCAAGACGCTCCCAGACTTGATGGCATCTTTCACTATGTCCAACTTGTAACTTAACACCCTTCTCATTAGCAATTGACTTTAAATTCCTTGCCTCTTCTACTGTAACAGTAACTGGCTTTTCACAAAAAACATGCTTGCCTTCTTCAAGTAAGAACTTAGCAATTTCGAAGTGAAAGCTTGTTGGTGTTGCAATTACGGCGGCATCAATTTCACCGATGACTTCTTTAATATCAGAGACAATCTTGATATCAGGGTATTTTTCTTTTGCTTTTTCTTGATTAGCGGCAAAAGGCTCAACAATTGCAATTAACTCACAATTATCTAGATTATATGCTTTCTGAGCATGCCATTGACCTAAGTGTCCATAACCAATTGAAGCAACTTTTACTTTAGACATAATTAATTCCTATTAGCTTAAAAACGGCGCAATTCCCATTTTAGTCGTTACAATATGCTCTTTAATGCGCTCGATAATTTCATTATTTGCATATGGCTTCATTAGCTCTTCAGTTTCAACGAATGTACGTGGTGAGTAAGTTGAAGCTTCCATATCACGGAAGAAGTCAACAATTTCAGAAATAGCATTTCTTTCAACACCTGCACGACGAAGACCGATGATATTGATCCCACGAAGCTTTGCACGGTTACCATAAGCAGTACAATAAAGTGGAATATCCTTATCGATAGCTGAAGCACCTCCGATATAAGCACCTTCTGCAACTTTTACAAATTGAGAAATATTAGTTCCACCACCAATGATAACTTTATTACCAACTTTTACGTGACCTGCAAGGTTTGTTGAGTTTGCCATAATAACACGATCACCAACCACAACATCGTGACCTAAGTGAACTTTGGCCATTAGAAGACAGTTGTTACCAAGAGTCGTTTTTTGACGATCCTTCATTGTACCTCTGTGAATTGATACATATTCACGAAGAACATTATTATCACCAATCTCAACTTCTGTTGGATCTTCGCTATAAGTTAAGTCTTGTGGTTCTTCACCAATTGAACAGAATTGATAGATTTTATTATTGTCACCAATTCTTGTAATACCATTAATGATTACGTGGTTACGAATGTCACAATTTTTTCCAATTTTAACTTTTGGACCGATGATACAGTATGCACCAACAGTTGTTCCTTCTCCAATTTCAGCAGACTCGTGAATAATTGCAGTTGGGTGAAATCTCTCGCTCATGGAGGCTCCTTCTTAATTATCTTTTACTTTAAAAGATGCAAGAACCTGACACTGGCTTACTAGGTCGCCTTCGTGAAAGATTTTGCAATCGTTTTGTAAGAAACCAGTACGCATTTTTGTACATACAGTTTCAATATCTAATTTCATACCAGGGTGAACTGGTTTTCTGAACTTTGCGCCCTCAATTGATAATAGCGCAACTTCGAATTCACCTTCTTCTAAATTTTTGTAATAAAGCTTTAATTGAAATGAAGTGAATTGTGCCATCATTTCGACCTGTACAACACCAGGAAGAATTGGGTTTCCAGGAAAGTGTCCTGCGAAGATTGGGTGATCTTCACGAGTTGTATAATTTCCTTTTACAACTGCACCAACGAGATCTTTTAACTCGTTCACTTCACCTACAGCTTCTACACTTGTAATCTCATCCACGAATAAAAATGGTTCGCGATGAGGGAGAATTTGCATTACTTGTTCTTTGTTTAATTGCATACGTTACCTTCCGTTAAATATTCTTTCGTAAAAAAGCAATTCCTCGTAAAAATTCACGCATAGGTCTTGCCGGGTATCCACCAACGATTTCCTTCGGCTTCACGTTTCCAATAGCGACACTGCCTCCTGCAAGTTGAGCGGCCATCCCGACTTCTAAATTGTCAGCGACAGCGGCCTTTCCTCCAAGAACAGCGTAATCTCCAATCTTTGTGCTGCCACCAAGTCCTGCTTGTCCACAGAGAATAACTCCATTACCAAGCTGAACGTTGTGTGCAACTTGCACTAGATTATCAATTTTAGCGCCATTGCCAATACGTGTCGGTGAAAATGTTCCTTGGTCAATACTCGTATTTGAACCAATTTCAACATCATCACCAATTACAACTCCACCGAAGTGCCAAATCTTATGATGAACACCTTGATGAAAGTTATAACCGAATCCATCACTACCTATAGTCGTACCGGAGTGGATTCGACAATTCTTTCCAATGACAGTTTGAGGATAAATTGTCACGTTAGGATAAATTGTACAATTTTCGGCAATTTTAACATTTGGTAAAATCACACAACCGGGCATGATTGTGCAATCAGCAGCAATTTCGACACCTTCTCCAATAAAAGTATTCTCAGCTATTTTTACAGAAGGATGAATTGTGGCCATGCCACTTTTACGGCCATCAAGATCATAGCTAAGTGAACCAAGTTTTTCGTCGAAAAATATTTTAGATGCTTTTGTAATTGAGATAGGAATATTCGTTGAAGAAATTAACACCTTTGAATTATCTTCAAGTTCTTTCTTTTGAGAGTCCTCTAGTGACTCAAAGAGTTTTGCATCGACAATTAATGCAAGATTCTCACTAGCTTTCGCTTCTTGGTACTTTGCTAAAAATTTCTTAGCACCAATAAAGAGAATTCTTCCTTCAATAATCTCTTCCATCGAAGAAATTCCTGTTACTTCGTAATCAGAATTTCCAGATAGAAAACTCATATCGCTATCGTTTTCAATAATATTTTTAATAAGAATGGACATTTTATCCCCTCCTTTAAAACGACAAAAGGGAATACCTACGTATTCCCTTCATGAGTCTTTTTTAATTAGGATATTACTTATGTTTTTTATCGTAAGCTTTAATTACATCTTCAGTAATGTCAGTTACTTTTTTGATGTAAAGAATTGGAGTTGTTGATGTTTCATAAGTCCAGTCTAGACCTTTGCTTTTTGATACTTCTTCAACAACACCTTTAATTTTATTTAAAATTGGTCCCTTTGCAGTTTGTTCCATTTTTGCAAGCTCACCTTGATACTTCTGCATTTTTTGTTGGAAACCAAAGAACTTCTTTTGTAGCTCTTGACCTTTTTGTTGCTTAGTTTTCTCATTCATAACAAGAGCTTGTTTTTCAAACTTCTCTTTTTCTTTTACTAGAACTTCTTCTTCTTTCTTAAGTTCTGCCTGCTTCTTATCAATTTCTTTTTGCAGCTTATCTTTGATCTTTTTAGATTCTTTAACTGTTAAAAGAACTTTTTGAACATCAACACGACCAATATTCATTGCCGATGCAGTTAATGAAGAGAAAAGTAATCCAATAACTAATAAATTTTTCATATCGTCTCCTTACGAATTAGAATAATTGTCCAATATCAAAGTGGAATTTAGTCCCGCTATTCATATCTGGATCAGGGTTAATAGGAACCCCCCACTCAAATCTTAGAACACCAATTGGTGAGAACCAACGGAAACCAAAACCATAATCCATATATATCTTATCGATATCTTCTAGTCTCTTTGCTGTACCAGCATCGAAGAATGTAACAAATTTAAGACCTGCTTCTTTTGCAAGAGGGTGCTCAAGCTCAAGAGTTGTAAAAGCAGTAAATGGAGCACCAATATTAAATGACTCTGTTTTATCAGGAGTTCCTGGATCATTATCGTGATCATATGTTACAGACTCTTTTGGCCCAATATCTTCAATATCATAACCACGTAGGTTTCTTGCACCACCAAGAGAGAACTTCTCATTTCTAGGTACTGGAACACCTTGCTTCTCCTCGATTTTACCAGTGTAGAATCGACTTCTAAATACTAGCTCTTTCCATACAGGATAGAAGTAGCGTAAATCAATTTCATTCTTCCACCACTTCTTATCTCCACCTAAACCAGCGTACTCAGTTGCAAGGTTCCAGTAGTATCCGTCCGTAGGTTCAAAGCGGTTATTTCTCTTATCTTTTACAACGGCAACACGAACAGAAGATGTAACACCATCTTCATTCTCATCGACTGTCGGATCTTTAATGTCTGTTAACTCAGTTTCTTCAAGTTTATAAGTTGTATAAAGTCTTGTGTAATCGAAGATTGGATAACCAATACGAGCAGCAAAACCATGTTTCTTATAATCATATGAGTCTAATTGAGTATCTACAGTTCTAAAGACCTCGCCTCCTAGAGTCCATTTAGAGTCCATAAAGTATGGTTCCGTAAATGAAAGAGAAAAGTTCTGTTGTTCTTTTGCAATATTAGTTGAGAACGATAGCTGTTGTCCTAAACCTCTAAAGTTATTCTGAGAAATCGAAGCTTGAAAGAATCCACCTGTCGCAGTTGAATAACCAGCACCAAGTGAAATTTGCCCTGTACTCTTTTCTTTAACACTAATTTCCACATCAAGAACATCATCTTGCCCAGGAGAAGAAACCGTATTAAAGATAACACTTCCTGGCTCAAAGAAACCTAGGCGGTTAACATTCTCTTTTGACTCACGAAGACCAGAACCAGAATATTTTCCACCCTCGTGAATCTTAAGTTCACGGCGAATTACCTTGTCACGAGTCTTTGTATTTCCAGTTACCGAGATACGTCCAAATTTAGCAAGCTTCCCTTTTTCAAATGAGTATTGAATATCAACTCTATTCTCACCAGGAACTAATTGGATATTTCTAATTACGTTGGCAAAGGCATAGCCAAGATCTTGGTATGACTCAGTAAGTGTTTGAATATCACGTCTTAATAACTCTTCTGAATAAACTTCACCGGCCTTAAGTTTAGTCTTCTCTCTTAGCTCATCTTCTGTAAAAAGAAGCTCACCTTGAAAGTAGACATCACGTACATCAAATTTTGGACCTTCTTTAATTTTAACAGTAATGAAAACCCATTTCTTGTCTTCAGAAACAGTGACCTCAGGAACGGCCACGTTAACTTGTAGGTAACCTTTCGTTGAATAGAAGTATTTGATTCTTTCGATATCTGTTTTGAAATTAAGTTCTTTAAAATTTCCTGAACCCGAAAGGAATGAGAATAGACTCTCCTCTCTTGTTTCCATAATTGACTTAACTTCTTCTTCAGCAAAAGCAGTTAACCCTAGAAACGTAACCTTTTTAACTCGAACCTTATCGTATTCACTAATATTATAAACAAGGTGAACGTTCTCTTTATCAACTTGTCTAATTTCATATGAAACATTAGCTAGGTAGAAGCCCTTCTCTTCATAGGTCTTTTCCATCTGGCGAACATCTGCTTGAATCGAGTTAATATCAAGAATTGAATATTCTCTCGTTTTAAGGCCTTCGCTTAAATCGTCCTTATCAACCTCATCATTACCTCTAAAAACAATCTTAGCGATAATAGGCTTTTCAACAACTTTAAAGATTAGCTTATTTCCATCTTGATGCGCTTCTACTGATTCGAAGTACTTTAGATTATAGATAGTCTTGATATCATCAAAGAGTGTTTCATTCGTTAGAGTAAGGCCCGCACGAGAGCGTAGCTTATCGAGTACAGCTTCTTTCTCTACTTTCTTTAAACCTTGAACTTCAACACTTGAGATTTTAAATAGACGTACACGTGGTCCAATTTCACTTGCTTGAATACTTAAGGTAATTGAAAAAACAATAATATATATAAAACTCTTCCAAGAGTTAATCATCTAGTCTCCATGATCCAGCGATCTTGCCATGTGTGTGTGCAGACAAAAAATACTTGAGTAAAAAAATATCAATAATCTTACAAAGTTACAAAAAGAAAAACGAACATCCTGCACAAAAAAGTGACCAACTAATGCAGGATCCCATCGATCATCGTGTGAACACGACTAAACTTTCGAGACATTTCCTCATCATGAGTGACCACAAGAAGGGTTGTTCCAAGCTCTCTTGAAAGCTCAAAAATAAGGTCGGCCACAATTTTAGAATTCTTCGAATCAAGATTTCCAGTAGGCTCATCGCACAATAAAAGCTTAGGACGCAATGATAGAGCACGAATCAGATTTATACGCTGCTGCTGACCACCAGAAATTTCATACGGGTACCTTTTGAGGCACTCAGCAACTCCTAGGGTCTTGGCGAGTGAAAGAATATACTTCTTCACTTTTGACACATCATGTCCCCCTAAGCGTGCCGGTAGAAGAATATTTTCTAGGCAAGTAAGAGATGAGAGTAAAAAGTGAAATTGGAAAACAAATCCTATTTTGGAATTACGATAATTCGCTAGTTTTGCGTCATTCATTTGGCCAATATTTAAGTTGTCGACTGTAATTTGACCGGAAGTAATATTTTCGAGGCCGCCAATCAAGTACAAAAGAGTCGACTTCCCACAACCAGATGAGCCTTTGATAACACATTGCTCGCCTTGAGATAATTCGAGATCAACACCCTTTAGGATATGGGAGTTTCCAAAGTCTTTGTAAACATTCGATACATTTAAAACTGCCATTTACGAAAACTCCTCTCTAAGACCTTGGGCCATTGATTTTGAATCTAGTCTTTTAAGAACTATAAAAGTTAAAAATATAATAAAGATAAATGAAATAAATCCAACAATAAAAATATCTCTTAATGATAAGAATAGCTCAATGCGATTTAGGTGATAGACATCTGTAGGAAGAGAGAAGATATCAAGCGTCCCTAAGAAGTAGTCAAAGACTTCAACACAAATAAGCGAGCCCATAAAGGCAAGAAACCAGATCCCAATATTTTGAACTAGCCATAGCGTTCTAAACTTCTTTGGAGAAAGTCCTATTGCGTAGAGTAAGAATATTTCTTGAGAGCGTCTTTCCTTAGAAAAAATAATAAAAGCAAGACAGTTGAAAATGGCCAAAACAACCACAATTGAAAAGACAATTGAAATCATATACTTTTCAAATTCGACGGCCTTAAGAAATGTTGCAAAATCACTCCAATACGGAGCAATATTGTATTCATAGTAGAAGACACTCTTCATATCTGCCACCACTTCATTAATCTTGGCCAGACTTCGATATTCAGGCTTTAGTCTTAGGCTCATTAAATTGATTCGACCCTTAACCCCTAACAGGGTTTGAATCTTTTTTAAATTCACATAAACAAAGCGGCTTCGATACTCATGGATCTTGAAAGTTTTAATATCTTTAATTTTTAAGACGGCATTAGTTGGTAAGTAACGCTCACCTAATTTCCCTGCAGAGAAACTAAACTTCAGAGTATCACCAACTTTAACTTTTAGATCTTGCGCAAGTAGATCACCGATAATAACTTCATTTTCTTGTGGCTCAACAAGACCATTATCTAATTGATTGATTTGTTCATTAACACCAACAACAAAGACGGCCTTTCCCTTTTCATCTTTGTTAACAAAAGATTGGGTACGTAGCATTGGTATCTTTGTTTCGATTGGAAAATTATTAAGATCTTTTTGTTCGTTTTCGTTTAATTCAAAAAATCCATTTGTGGCCGTAAGAATAACTTCACCACTTCCAGCATTTAATGATTTTTTAAGCGTAACTCCAAAGCCATCCATAAGAGCTAAGCTACAAAGGATGACAGCTAAAGAAAACATTAAGCCCAGTATTGTGGCGGTTATAAAATAGCGCGAAGATCGATCACGAAAAAAAAGTAATTGGAAATCTTTAAAAAGATAGAAAAAACTCAATTTACTCTTCCTTCATCCCATCAACTGACCATCTTAAGTAGGCATCCATAAAACCATCGATATCACCATCTAAAACTTTTTCAGCTTGTGATGATTCAAAATTAGTTCTGTGGTCCTTAACCATCTTATAAGGATGTAGAACATAAGAGCGAATCTGCGCTCCCCATCCAATTTCTTTCTTATTAGCTTCTTCTTCTGCAGCTGCTGCTCTTTGCTTTTCTAGTTCTAACTCATATAAACGAGACTTAAGAACTTTCATTGCTTGAATTTTATTTTGCAGCTGTGATCTTTCATTCTGACAAGTAACAACTAAACCTGTTGGAAAGTGGGTAATCCTAACGGCAGAGTCAGTTGTGTTAACCGACTGACCTCCAGCTCCACCTGAGCGGTAAACATCGATTCGAATATCTTTATCAGCAACCTCAATTTCAATATCGTCATCCACTTCTGGAGAGACAAAGATTGAAGCAAACGAAGTATGGCGACGATTTGCTGAATCGAATGGCGAAATACGAACAAGGCGATGAACACCAGTTTCAGACTTTAGATTTCCGTAGGCGTAATTACCTTCAATTAGCATCGTAGCAGATTTAATTCCTGCACTATCACCATCTTGTACATCAAGAACTTGAACTTTAAAGTTCTTGTGTTCGGCCCAGCGATTAACCATCCTAAAGAGCATACTTGCCCAGTCACATGATTCTGTCCCACCGGCACCAGCATTAATACTGACAATAGCATTATTTGAATCGGCATCATCAGAAAGAAGAACCTTCAGTTCTGCCTTATTGAATTCATCGACAAATTCATCAGCAATCTCAATCGCCCCAGTTGCAGAATCTTCATCCCCTTCAGCTGCGTACTCAATTAAAATTTCGAATTCATCATATAGGTCTTTTAATTTTGTATAAGTATTAACGACATCTTCTAAAAGGTTTTTTTCCTTTTGAACTTTGGCAGCGTTCTGATTGTCGTCCCAGAAACCAGGCATGGCCTCCATATCTTGAATTTCACTTATGCGTGCTGACTTTTGGTCAACATCAAAGTGACCTCCTTAGACTAGCAAGCTTATCATCGTAACTTGCCATTAGTGATTTCTTCTCACCAAGGGCTATGCGAGTACTTTCTTCCATCTCTACTTTCCTATTTCTTCTGCCTAGATTTTTTAATTTTAGTTAAAATCTCTTTTTCAAGAGCTTCCATAATTTCTTCTTCCTCTTGTGAGATTTCGTGATCATATCCTAACAAATGAAGAAGTCCGTGACAAAATAAGTGAATAACCTCTTGCTCAAGTTCAAGATCAAACTCTTTTGCTTGCTTTGCTGCCACATTTCGACTGATGATAATATCACCAAGCATAACAGGCCCAGGAAGAACGAAATCCGTACTGTCGGGACGCAAGCTCTCATACATAGGAAAAGAAAGAACATCTGTCGTTTTATCTTTACCTCGATGATCGCGATTAATTTGTTTCATACGAGAGTCACCACAAAAGTGAAGATCGACTTCAATCTCTTCGTGAACCTTCTTATCTAAACAAGTGTTCTTTGAATAAAGAAAGTTACTTAAGACAACAAGTGAGTCTTTTAGCATATTTTCACAGGCCGTAAGTCCCCAATCACTTCTAGAATTGTCAGCTAAGTTAACAATAAGTCTTGATTTGTTCACTTGAATAGTTGCGCTATGGGCCATTATTTCCAATCTCTTTTTAAGGGTGTATTATTCTGTCTTAAGTTACATAGATTATATTACCAAGGCAAAGTTATGTCACTAAGCGAAATGGAAAGATTAAGAGAAGTTGTTGCAAAGTTAAGAGATCCTAAAGACGGTTGTCCATGGGATCTAGAACAAACTCATAAGTCCCTTCTAAAGTATTTGATGGAAGAGTCATATGAGTTCATGCATGCAGTTGAAGATGGTAACTACAAAAAGATGGAAGACGAATTAGGTGATGTTCTTCTTCAAGTTGTCCTTCACTCTCAATTAGCAAGTGAAGAGTCTAAGTTTGATCTTAACTCTGTTGCTAAGACAATCGCTGATAAAATGGTAAGACGCCACCCCCATGTGTTTACGGACAACAAGGCAAAAGATGTTGCGGAAATTAAACAACGTTGGGAAGAAATAAAGAAGGCCGAAAAAGCAAATGAAGAAAGCCTTAAGAAATATGAAATTTGTAATGAACTCCTCTCTTTTCCGGCCCTTACAAGTGCTGCAAAAATTGGAAAGAAAACGCATAAAATAAACTTTGACTGGGAAGATTACACGCAAGTAATGTATAAAGTCGAAGAGGAGTGGCAGGAGCTAAAAGAAGAACTCACTCCAGGGCGCGAGCTCAATAAAGAAAGAGTCCAAGAAGAAATGGGAGATCTTTTATTTTCAGTTGCACAACTTGCAAGACATCTCGATCTAGATCCAGAAATCACATTGCGAGAAGCAAACTTAAAATTTAAAAGACGCTTTAATCAGCTTGAAGACATTGCCAGAGAAGAAGGTATTGTCATTCGTGAAAGCTCTCAGGACGAACTTGAAACTCTCTGGTCTCGTGTTAAAGAAATCGAAAAAAGCAACTAGTTATGAAAGCATCACCTATTAAGCTAAAAAAAGAATTCATCACTCTAAAAAAAGATAAGCGTCTTTATCAAATGCCTTGTCCTGTTGTTGGACTAACTGGAGGTATCGCCACAGGAAAATCCACAGTATCTAAGTTATTACGTGAAAAAGGCTTCCCTATCATCGATGCAGATGCACTTGTCAAAGAAGTATATAAGACACAAGAGTCTCTTGAGCACTTGCAAAATTATTACCCACGTGTTGTCGAAGAAGATAACACAATTAACTTTAAGTTACTGCGTGAATACTTTTTTCAAGATATTCAAATTCAAAATGATATTGAAAGCTTAATCTATCGTCAGCTTCCCGAAGCTTTCTTAAAAGCTTTTAAAGATCTCGGTTCTCCAAAGGTTGTGATCTATGATGTTCCTCTTTTATTTGAAAAGAATCTCGATTCTTTCATTGATCACAAGGCCGTTGTTTACTGCCCACGTGCAAAACAAGTTGAACGCCTAATGGCCCGTGATGGAATAGAAAAAGATCTAGCCTGTAAGATTCTAGCAAAACAAATCGACATCGAAGAAAAAGCAAAGCTTGCTGACACTGTCATCGATAATTCAGGAGAACCTGAAGACTTGAACTTAAATATGTTTTTAGATCACTTTGATTTATAGAAATAAAAAAGGCTCCCTAAGGAGCCTTTTTTTTTACAATATAGGATTACTATCAGCAACAGTGTGTTCGATCTCGCCATTTTGAGTGCGAAGATTTTGAAAACTTCCATAAAGGCCGCGAAGTGAAGAAATAAGTTCTTCGTCCTCTTCTTGAGCAAAACGTGATAGGTGTTGCGTTTGAGTTGCAACATCATTAATTTCACTTCTAATTGCCTTGAAAGTATCTTTAATGGCACTAACATCAGGTACTTCTTTACTATCCATAATGATTTGCACTTTAGAAAGCCCAACATCTAGTTGTGTTGAAACTTTTGAAAAACTACCCAGTGTCGAGTTAAATTCTTTTAGCTCACCAGCAAACTTCCCAACAGTTGTCTCACTAGCAACCCCTCGTTGGATTTGATCGATAATTTGAGAACTTCTCGCTCTAAACAACTCAACTTGTGACTTTAATGATTTAAATTGGTCACGTGACCTTACAAGTCCTGCATAAGCTGCTTTATTCTCATTAATAATTTCAACAATCTCACCTGATCGTGTTGCTAATTCAATTTCTTCGTCAAATAAGCGGTTTGTCATTTCGATCATATAACGATTCATTTCTTCAAACTTAGCTCTCATTTCAACAACTGATACAATTTTATCTTTTGCAATTTTGAATTTATTAATCGCATCTTTTTGTAAATCTTTCTGACCTTCAAAAATAATTCTAACGTCATCAATAATTTTATATTGTTCAAATAAGTTATTTTCCAGAAGCTCAATTTCCTTCAAGAATGAAGCTTTCTGCATTAAGAAGTGATCATTAACTTTAGTGAATTTTTCATATACATTATCAATCCCAGCAGCTGAAAAATCTTGTTGTAACTTTTCTCTAAACTCACCATTGAATTTATCCTCAATGAGAGCATCAAGAGACTTCCAAACCGGAGAAACAACTGACTTCATTTGATTAGATAACGTCTCCTCTAAACTTCTTAAAGGATAGAAGATAACCATAATACGCTTTTGATCTGCATACTCGACTGGAGAAACGTACATTTCAAATGGTGCTGCTTCCTTATCATTTTCTGTTTTGACTTGAATCTGATAGATTCCTGCCACACCGTCTCTTACAGCACTTATTACAGGGTCATTTTCACCGAGATTTGTAAATGTACTTAAATAGTCCCAAGTGATACTCATATCTTTTTTAGCACTATCGATACTCCAGTGCTCATAGAATAAAGAGTTGGCCCAAACAGCATTAAGATTTGAATCTAAAAGGAGTGATGAGAAAGGCATCGCATCTTGAAAGATCGAACCAAAGCTCATTCTCTTGTGAATATAGCCACGGTATTTTTCAATCTCTTCTTTAAATGGATGTGACCAATCACCTTTAAGAGATGCTTTCACTGGTATTACTCCATCCTTAATTAGATCAAGTGAAGTAGCTTCAAGCATTTTCTTTGCTCTTTTTTCAGAGTAAGCGAACATAAAAAGTCCACCTGCAAAAATTGTAACTAAAATTCCAATAATTGCGACAAGACCATATAAAGTTGTTTGAGAAGTTTGATTTAATTCAATTTTTTGATAAGTCAGTTTTGGACCAAACTTCTCACTCCATGCAAGATAGCTCTTATTTGTAGTCTTCCAAATACTATCAAAGTCACGAAGTGTATTAAGAGATTTCTCTAAAAGATTTAATTCAGTTCTTAAAGTTCCAAGACGAACAACAATAAGGTTCTTATCTTCATCCGAAAGAACTGATCTCATTGTTACCTTTTCCATATAGTCCACATCACCTGCTATCGAAGCATGTAGACGTTTTAAATTTCCGTAACTGTAAAAATTAGAACTCTTAGTTGTTCCCACTGAAATTTTAGTTTTAATTTTATTTGAAATTCTTGTTAAAGTTCTCCACTGATTATGGACAACGAAATTTTGGAAACCAATCATCTTCGTTCTAAGAACATTAATAAGTGTTGATTTATTTGCAGAAGTTGTAATGTCATCTAATTTCTTTCTCAGATCAGAGAAATTATTATTTAGGGCCTCATATTCAGCAATGTTTACGATTTCATTTAGTTCTTTAATTGAAGTTTGAAATCTTTCGAATTCAGATGTTGCCTCTTTTGTACGATCAACTCTTACTAACTCTTTAATATCTTCAAGAGTATTGGAATTCTTCACCTCTTCAAATTTAGAAGTTGATTCGTAGACCATTGTCATGCGATCAAAATTAGCTGGGCCATTCTTCCAAAAGGACCAAACACCGTATGAAACAAGTGCTGTCGTTAGAATAAGAGAAACAGAGAAATAGATAAACAACGGCTTACTGAAACGAAGCTTCATTATAGGTCTCCTAAATGTCGGAATGGGAAAATCACTTCCATATGTTAACGGTCCTTCACATCCTGTGAACGTAAGAATTTCTAAATCTATTATGCAATTTTTTAATTGAATTTTAAAGGCTTAATTAATTTATTTTATAGGCAAACAAAGGCCCTTTAATTGAAAGGGCCTGAGTAAAAAAGTATGTTTTTAAAATTGTATTGTGATTAGCTAACTAGTTCTTCATAACCTTCAAACATAGTTTGTAGCTTAGCTTTAAGTTTCATTACTGCTTGAGTGTGTAATTGAGAAACACGTGATTCAGTTACATCTAGTACCTGACCAATTTCCTTAAGGTTAAGATCTTCATAGTAGTAAAGAGAAAGAACAAGTCGTTGCTTTTCTGGAAGTTGCTCTATCCCCTCTTTAATTTTATCTCTGAAATTTTTATTTGAAACAGCAGTGAATGGATTCATTGCCTTACTGTCTTCATTTAGTCCTGCCATTGCACGCTTGTCATTGCGATTAAATGTCGCTGAGTCATCAATATTCAGGATAGAGACAGACTTCGCCTTATTTAGCATTGTGTGAAATTCTTCTTTAGAACACTCTAGCTCTTTACACATTTCATCATCAGTTGCTGGACGGCCAAGTTCAGATTCTAGCTTAGAGTATGCGCGGTCAATTAGCTTTGCCTTCTCTCTTACAGAACGAGGTACCCAGTCTTGTGAACGAAGTTCATCAAGGATAGCTCCTCTAATTCTAAATTCTGCATAAGTTTTAAACTTATTATCACGTGAAGGATCAAATTTCTCGATCGCATCCATTAGCCCAATAACACCACATGAAATTAGATCATCTAATTCAATATTTGATGGTAGGCGTGAAGCAATTTTTTGCGCAATATACTTAATTAGTGGAGCGTATTCCACTACGATCTCATCTTTTACTTTTGGATCTACAGTTGATCTGTAATCTTTTAAATTCTTTAATTTTTTGGCCAACGATGACATCTCTCTCACTCCTTGATTAAGCTAGTTGCTGTGGGTTACTACCAGCACGACTGAATCCCTTCAGCAACGCAGGCGCGACTCGACTAGTACTGTCCTCGTCGGTAAATTTATTAATGATGTTAGTGTAATATTTCGAAAGGGAATTCTTTTCCGTTTTTAAAAGTGCGTGATCAAATTTGTCAGATGGAATCTCTAAATTCTTCACACCACCTAATACACTAAGATTAGCTTGCATAAAGCTAGCAACAGTATCCACTAGAGACTTAACAACTTTTCTATACTGTTGATTTGAATCAACTCTATTTACAATGAGATGATTATTTTTAATTTGATATTTTTGATTTAGGATTTTAATTAAGGCATAAGTATCTGTGATTGATGAACGGTCAGGATTAACAACCATAAAACGATAATCGGCATAGGCCTGTAGATTTATCGTCTCTTTATTAACACCTGCTGGGCAATCAAGGATTACATGATCATATTCACTTCTATGGGCCGCGATAATATCAATAATAAATTTATCGTGCTCGAAGCTAGTATCGAATAAGTCACTATTACCATTACAACCACTTAGAAGGTGAATATTTCCAAGCTTGTATAGACATTCATCGAATGATTTTTCTAAAGAGAGTAGTGAATAGAAGTTATCGTTCAGAGGTAGTCCTAACTTCACGGCAGTATTTGAAAGGTTATAATCACAATCGATTAAAAGAACCTTCTTGCCTTTAGCACTTAGCTCGTTGGCTATCATTAAAGCGGTAGTAGTCTTCCCTACACCACCTTTACCTGATCCAACTGCAATAATTTCACATTCTTCATTAAGGTAACTAAGAGGGGTTTTAACATTCAATTCGCAGCTATCGTCACTACGGTGCGATAACAACCATGTTGAAAGATCGTTTCTGGACATCCTGTCTCCTAAACAAAACTTATAAATTTAATCTAATAACAAAAAAAGCTACAGCTTAAAAATACCGGCCAAAATCCTTTCGGCGGTTGCAGCTTCTAGGTCATCAGGAACAATCTCACCCGTTCCAAAAAATTTGTAAGGTAACGAGCTAAAGTCAATTGCAAGATTAAAGAGTGACCCATAATTCAAGCACTGATCTAAGTGTGTTACCACTAAACCATTTGCAATATTTGCATAACGATTTAGTACTTTTCTATTATACAACTCTGTATTGATTCCCGATAGACAGATTAAAATTTCCACATTTTCAAAACTACGTCTTAATCCATCAACGAACTTCTTGATTTCATTGATTTCTTGATTTGTTGCCTTGTAGTCGATAAAAACATTTTTCTTTGTTTCTATTGATTTTCTTGTTTGGGCAACAATTTCAGAAATTGATTCACAGATATTTGATTCAACATTAAAAAACTTCTCTGAGAAAGAAGTATTATCTTTAAAGCCAGTGTTGGCCTTGTTTCTGATAATTACAGAATCCTGTTTAAGAGCAGAAAGCTTCGTTAGCATTGAGCTCTGTCCACATGAAGCATCAGAAATAATTACTGTAACTGTTTTAGACTCTTCATTATCGACAGATGAAAAGAGTGGCATTGCTGTTCTAACTTCACCCATCATTTCTTTTAAAGCAAATTCAAATACTGTATCAGGATTTTCTTTTTCTTCATCAGATAATTCAAAATTTGCTTTACGAACAACCTTTTGAATATATCTTTCTTCGATATCTAAGCTTCTAAAGATTGTCACCATCTCTTTAACACCAAGGGCCTGAGGTTTAGTCATCCCCTGCACACTTTGAGTTAATTCAAAGATTTTCTTTTCAAGCTCATCAATTTTATTTCTTTGAGTTTCCATTAACTCATTTACTTCTTCGTTATTTGCACGAGTTTCATGATAAGACTGAGGTTGAACTGGTCTTGCTTGTTGAACTTGTGGTCTTTCAACAATTACCTCTTCCTGAATTTCTTCTTCAAGAGAAAAGTCACCATTTAAGAAATCATTAAAGTGTTCAGACTCAGCATTTGCAGTCGCCTTCTTCACTTCTTCACGGTCAATTGAATTTAGAAAATCATCAAGTCCAGAGTTAGCTTGTGAAGAGTTTTCTTCAACAGCACTTACCTTTCGGTTAAGGCCTAAACTTCCATATCCGTTTAGTGAGTTAGCTTGTGATTGTCCATTAGTGTTTTGATCGTGTGAATTTATCATATTTGCAATATAAGATGAGTTATTTTTATAAAATGAATCTTTTTGTTCCGAGTTTAGAACGTTATCAACCTTGGCCTTTTTAGTGTAGTTTTTCTCAGAAATAGCAGCAGTAATTTCAATCTTTTTCTTTTTGAAAGCGCCCTTAATTCCCTTATTAGTCTGTGTCTTAAGAATAATTGCGTCAGGTCCTAGTTCGGCCTTAATATTCGCTAATGCCTCATCTAAAGAATCTGCTTCAAATTTTCTCACGTACATCCTATAACCTCACCGTTCCAAGTGACCTAATATTCACATCCGGACTTAATTCATTATGACTTACTACAATCAAGTTTGGTATGAATTTTTCTGTCAATTTCTTAAAGTGACCGCGAATAACTGGTGAACAAAGAACAATCATCTTTTCTCCCATGTTTGTGGCCTCCTCTATTTTCTCATTTAAACTGGCCAAAATCGATTGGGTAATTCTTGGGTCTAAAGAAACTTGTTGACCATTTTCTGTTTGTATGAGATTGCCAGCAACCTGTTCTTCTATTTTACGATCTAACGTAAATATCGGCAAATCACCATTGGCAGACTTTATAGACTCAGTGATAGTGCGGTATAGCGATTGTCTGACATTTTCAGTCAAGAGATCTGTATCCTTGATTCTTGTTCCATGTTCAGAAAGAGACTCTAAGATCGTACGAAGGTCTCTGATGGAAACATTTTCCCTTAAAAGATTCTGTAACACCTTTAAAACTGCCCCTAGAGGAAGGATTTCAGGAACAAGATCCGCAACAATTTTTGGATAGTGTTCTTTAAAATTATCCATAACTCGAACAAGTTCTTGGCGGCCAAATAATTCATGTAAGTTAGTTCTTAGAATCTCAGTTAAGTGAGTTGCTAGAACAGTTGAGAGATCTACTACAGTATAACCATTAAATCCTGCATCATCCTTCTGGTCTTCAGTAATCCATACAGCAGGAAGTCCAAATACTGGTTCAATTGTTTCAATTCCATCAATTGGCTCAATCACACTTCCTGGGTCCATTGCTAGGTAGTGATCAGGAACGAGCTCCCCTTGAGCAACTTCAACGCCTTTAATTTTTAGAGAGTAACCACCTGGAGCAAGCTCAAGATTGTCCTTAATTCGTACAGATGGAATGATAACACCCCAATCAAGAGCAAATTGCTTTCTCATATATGTGATACGCTCAAGAAGATCACCGTTTTGAGATGAATCAACTAAATTGACTAGCCCATAACCAACCTCAAGCTCAACAAGCTCAAGATTAAGAAGATCTTCAAGAGACTCAGGAGTTGATTTCTTTTCTTCTTCAACAACTGTTTCAGCAGCAAGCTTCTCTTGTACAATTTCGTTTTCCATTTTATTTGAAACATATACTAGAGCTAGCCCAACAGTGATAAATGGTAATTTTGGTAGCCCTGGAATCATTGCAAAGATTAGGAGTACACATCCAGCAATTAGAACAGCTTTTGGGTGAAGTTTAAACTGCTTACTCATTTGAGCACCAAGATTATCTTCACTTGTATTTCTTGTTGCAATAATACCGGCAGCAGTTGAAATAATTAGAGCAGGAATTTGTGAAACAAGTCCATCTCCTACCGTTAGAAGAGTATATGTTTCAGCAGCACTTCCAAAACTCATCTTGTATTGACCAACACCAACGATGATCCCACCGATAATATTAATTGCTGTAATTAAAATACCAGCAATGGCATCCCCTCGAACGAACTTTGAAGCACCATCCATAGACCCGTAAAAGTCTGCTTCCTCAGCAACTTCAGCACGTCTTCTCTTTGCATCTTCATCGTTAATTAGGCCAGCATTTAAGTCCGCATCGATGGCCATCTGCTTACCAGGCATTGCATCGAGAGTAAACCTTGCCCCTACTTCTGCAACCCTTCCAGCACCTTTCGTAATTACCATAAAGTTGATAATAACAAGAATGATAAAGACAATAATACCAACAACAAAATTACCTTCAACAACGAATTCACCGAAACTTCTGATGATCTCACCAGCTGCACTTGTTCCCTCACTTCCTGAACGAAGTAAAATATTACGAGTTGAAGCAACGTTTAGTGAAAGTCTAAAAAGAGTCGTTACGAGAAGAACTGCTGGAAATGTAGAGAAATCTAAAGGTTTCTTCGTATATACAGAAACTAAAAGAATAATAATTGCGAATGATAGTGTAATTGCTAAAAGTAAATCGAGTACTACTGGAGGTACTGGAATAATCATAACAGCAAGAACTGCTAGAATACCGATCGCTACTGCGAGATCTGAATTCTCTGTTAAAACTTTTAATCTTTTAAAGATATCATCCATGATATTTTCCTAAACTCTAATTAGCTAATCGCTTTTTGCTTCTTTTTAAGCTTATAAACAAACGCTAGTACTTCAGCGACTGCTTTATATAAAGTACGAGGGACTCCTTCCCCTACTTTAACTGATTTATATAGTGCTCTTGCTAAAGGAACATTTTCAACAATTGGAATATTATGTTCTTTCGCAATTTCTCTGATTCTTAATGCAAGGTGATCAGCACCTTTCCCAACAATACCTGGAGCAATCATCGTCTCTTGGTCATATTTAATAACGATAGAAATGTGAGTTGGGTTTGTCACAATAACATCTGCAGTTTGGATATCAGCAAGCATTCTCTTTTGTGCTTGTTCACGTTGAATTTGACGAATTCTTTGTTTTACCTCAGGAGAACCATCTTGCTCTTTTGACTCTCGCTTTGCTTCTTCTTTTGTCATCATAAGTTTTTTCTTATGAGCATATTTTTGATAAGCAAAATCCCCAGCGGCAACGACGATAAGCCCAGCAAGAATTGAATAACCAAGCTTTACAAGAATATCTTTACCAATAACAAACGCTTGAAGGAAGTCAACGTGTAGGAAGCCTACAAATTGCGTAATATCATCCTTCATATATAAGTAAACAATTCCAAGAACAATAATAAACTTGAAAACACCTTTAATCGCCTCAACAACGGCCTTCATCGAAAATAAATTTTTAGTCCCTTTAATCGGGTCAATTCTTTCTGGTTTAAACTCCAGAACTTCAGGTGCGTAGATAAATCCAATTTGAGCAACATTTGCAATAATACCTGCACATAGCGAAACGATACACACAGGTGCAGCACATACTAGTGCAGTCGTTGCCGTTTTATTTGCTATAGTTTTTAGTGATTTTTCAGTAAAAGCCGTTGCTGGATTAAGGTGCATAATCCATCTAATAAACTCTTCCATTTCTTGATAAATAAAAAGAAGAGAAAGAGCTAGAGTCATGATACAAGCGGCCAACACTAACACACTCGTTAGTTCTTTTGAGGATGCAACCTCCCCCTTTCTTCTCGATTCGTCAATTCGATGCTGGGAAGGGTCTTCCGTTTTTTCTTGATCTGTATCTTCGGCCACGACTTACCCCTTAAATGATAAAGTTAAACCACTCACCAAGTCTTTCCGTATACATTCTAAATGCTACTTGAAAGAACTCATCGCTTGTTGCCGTAAATACTAGTAGACCTAGGCCAATATTGACGACAAAGCTAACCATAATGATATTCATTTGTGGAACAGTACGAGCAATAATTCCTAGAACCGTACTGATGAGCATATTTGTAAAAATTAATGGTGTAGCCAGCATAATCGCTGCAATAAAAATTGATTTGAACGCTTCGATATAGAAGATATGCGACTTTGCAAATACACCAAAATCATAAATATGAATCGTATAAAAAGATTGAAAAATCCCTTTAAACATTGGTAATAAAGCACCTGATGAAACAACCATAACGAGAACAGTCCATTGTATTAGCCTTTCGAAAGGACCTACTTGCTGACCCGAAGATGGATCGAAGTAGCGAATGGCCGCAAATCCAATTTGCTGGGTAATGATACTACCTGCCGACAGGAAGATACCCATAATTGATTTTACCAAATATCCAATTATCAATCCAATAAGTGTGTAAATAATAGTGAGGGCCCAAAACTGGTCCTTACCCACAAACATAATATCTTTGATAACTTCACCCTGAATATACGGGTAGAAGCAAAAGCTCATTACTAGTGTTGATAAGATCTTAACAATCATAGGAATCGGTAAGTTATCGTAAATAGGAAGTTGAAAATTAATGGCCAGCAGCCTGGTAAAAATTAACCAGAATGCAATGATTGGGACAATGTCAGTTATTTGAATTGTCATCTAATTTGGCCTACCTTCCATTAACAAGACTTGGAATAGAAATGATTAGATCTTTCGTAAAAGTTGTTAGTTGATCCGTCATCCACGGAGCAGTTAGAACAAGGGCCCCAACAATTACTAAGATCTTAGGTATAAATGAAAGTGTTTGTTCATTGATTTGGGTTACAGCTTGGAAGATTGAAACCAAGATACCCATAATAAGAGCACCTGCTAACATCGGTGCTGATATCATTAATCCTATTGTGATTGCTTGTCTTGCGATGTCAGAAAAAAAGTCCATGATTACTCCTAATTAAACGAACGTAAAAGTGATCCAGTAACAAGTTGCCAACCGTCCACAAGAACAAATAGTAAAAGTTTAAATGGTAATGAAATAACAACCGGAGGAAGCATCATCATCCCCATGGCCATTAGAACAGATGCCACAACCATATCTAGAATTAGAAATGGAATATAAAGTAAGAATCCAATTTGAAATGCTGTCTTTAATTCAGAAATAATGAATGCCGGAATTAAAAAGTGAATAGGTACGTCATCAATTGATTGTGGTGCCTGACGATTCGTTACATCATAGAAAAGTCCAATATCGGCTTTACGAACCTGCTTATTCATAAACTTTCTCAGTGAACCTTCAATACGATCAACTGCTAAAGTCGTCGTTATTTTCTTATCCATATATGGCTTTACTGCATTAGCATAAATCTCTTCACCTGTAGGCTGCATAACAAAGACAGAAAGGAAAAGAGCAAAACCGATGAGAAGTTGATTTGGTGGCATACTTTGCGTACCAATTGCTTGTCTCATGAATGATAGAACAACGATGATTCTTGTAAAACAAGTACAAAGAATTAAAACCGCCGGTGCAAGAGTAAGTACTGTAAATAGAATAGTTAATTCGATCGTATCAACAAGATCAACTCCCTGTCCAAAATTAACAGAAAGACCTGGAAGGCCCAGGTTAGTTGATTGTTGAGCAAAGATCGTACTTAGCCACCCCCCAATACTAAATATTAATAATGCTCTTAAAAAATTCTTCATCCAACTTCCTATTGAATTGATTTTAATAAAATTATTGTAAAGACTTCATGTCCTTAACTTTCTTCTTAATTTGTGCTGTTAAGCTTACTTTCTCTTCTTGAGTCGCTTGTCCAGCAAGACTATTTAAGATGTCTTGTTGTGATGAAGCTGTCGAGTTACTTGCTTCTTTCATATTCTGAGCAACTTCTTTTAGCTTAAATTCTTTAGAACCAGAGTTTGCCGTATCTAAATTTGTATCAAAATTAGATCCCGTTAGCGCCTTCTCACCTTCTTTAAAAAATTCTGTTGTATCTTGAATTTCAGTTAAGAAGTCCATTCCCTTTTCAGACTGGGCCATTAGGAAAACTTGCTTTTGAACTCTAACAACAAGAAGACTTCTCTTTGGAGCAAGATAAGTTGTCGATAGAACCTCAACCATTTTTGCATTTGAGAACAGACCAAGTCCACCCTTCTTTAACATTCCCTTTCTAAAGAAATTCATTAGAAAGAAGATACCTGCTGCAAATAGAGCAAAGAACCCAATAAATTTAAAAATATAAGTCGACATCTGAAATCCACCTTTTTCAACACCTGAAGAAAGATTGCTTACAGTGTCTTCAATCTGCTCATTCTTTTCTTTGGCAAGAGCTAGTAAAGACTCACTAGTCTTTTCAAGCTTTACATTATTCTTATTTTTGTTATTAGTTACTTCTTCTTTATCTTTTAGTAGCTTTGCAAGGTAGCTTTCATCATAAGCTTCAGCATTTTTTTGCTTTACAGGAGCTCTCTTAGTAGGAACAGCTTTAGTTACTGCAACTTGTTTCTTATTCGCAGTAATTGGAAAGTACATCTTAATTTCATTATCACTAACTTCTAAACTTACTTTATCTTCGTTACCCTTAATGTCGTACGGGAGAATTGCACGAACACGAGCTACATCCTTCGTAAATTGATATGCTAGAAGTTTCGTATCAAATTTTTCATTAACAGATACTTGTTTTTCAATCTTTGGCCATACGATTGTATCTTTTAACGCTACTTGAATAATATCATCTTTAATTGTTAACTCAGGAGTTGTATCAAACTTTCCTTTAAGCCCAACCGTAACAATACCTGTTGAACCATTTTTAGTTAACTTAACCTTCCCGACTTCAACTCTAGCAAATGCATTCGTTGTCATAAGTGAAAGTGCTAAAAATAATAATTTAAGTTGTCTGGCCATAATTAGTTCCTACGTTTCTCTACTACTTTAGATTTTCAATTCTCTCGATTGGCGAAATAATATCAGTTAAACGAATACCAAATTTTTCGTTTACAACAACAACTTCACCTTTTGCTACTAACTTTCCATTTACTAGGATCTCAAGAGGCTCACCTGCTAGTTTATCAAGTTCTAGTACTGAACCTTGTCCTAATTGTAGAAGGTCTTTAATAATTACTTCTGTTCTACCTAGCTCTACTGTTACTTTCAGTGGAATATCTAGGATAAAGTCTAGGTTTTGAACCTTAAGCTTATTAATGGCATCGTCACCTGCTCTGATTTCATCAGCAAGTTTTTCAACTTCCATTGTGTTGAAGTTCTCTAGCCCTTGTGTTTGGTTATTTAGTTCTGTTTGATCACTCATTTATATCTCCCTTAATTATTCGACTTCAATATCCATAGAAACTTTAGGTGTCTTATCAACGTGAGTTACTTGCACCGCTCTGTTTCCTTTGTATGTTCCAATAAGACACTTCAACTTTTCTACACCTTGGATTGCTCCCTTAACCTCGCTTGATGCTTCCTGATTAAGAGGAATAATATCTCCAGTTTGTAGAGTTAAAAGATCTCCTACAGTCATTTCAGCTTCACCAAGCTTTACAACAATCTCGGCCTTCGTATCTTTAATGTGCTCATTCATAGCACTAGTCCAGATACTATCTGCCATGTCATTATCTGTTTGGTAATTTGATGAAAGCTTTTGCTTAATCGGCTCAATCGTTGAGTAAGGAACAACGATCATGATCGTTCCCGAAGCTGATTCAAATTCAACTTCAAGAGTTGTCGCGATAATTACATCTGATGGAGGAACAACACCAACGAATTGTGGGTTAATTTCAGTTCTAACGTATTGAGCATCAATACGGTGAACCTGTGCCCATGCCTCTTCAAGGTCAGCAATGGCCATATCCATAACCTTTCTCATGAAAGAAAGTTCAATCGCTGTAAATTCTTTTCCTTCGATCTTTGTGAAAGGACGATCTGTACCACCAAAGTATGAATCGATAATTGCATAAGCAAGCTTTGATTCAAATACTAGTAGAGCAGGACCTCTTAGTTCATTAAACTTCATGATACACATACACGATGGAATCGGAAGCGTGTTTACAAACTCACCAAACTTTAAAAGGTCTGTTGAGATCATTGAAATCGTCGAGATCTTTCTTAGAGAGTTTGAAAGTGATACACGAAATGAACGAATGAATCTTTCGTAGATGATTTCAAGAATAGGCATTCGCCCACGAATGACTCGGTCTTGATTTGTTAAGTCATAGGGCTGAATATTCTCGTCTTCAGCTTCATCATCGAAATCCCCACCTTCACCTAGAAAATCATCTGCGTCACCATCGTTTACAGCGTTTAATAGAGCGTCGACTTCGTCTTGACTTAAAACCTGTGCCATCGTTCCCCTCCTAGGATTTGATGATCTTGGCATCCTGCCAAAAATTAAACTTAATACTTTATATTAACTAGTTGATCTGGAAACCAACGTAGTAAACATCTAAAACTTTTCCATCAACTAAGTATGAGTTGATAGCTGATTTGATCTCTTCTTTTAGGTATTCCTTACCTTGTACTTTAAGGAGATCATTTGGCCTCTTAGAGTTCAAAATACTAATGATTGAATCTCTAATCTGAGGCTTTCTTGCCTTGTATTCTTCTTCCTTCGCATTCAGAGAAAGCTTAAGAACAGCATTTAATCTAATATAGCGTTGAGGACCATCACCTTGTGCAAGGTTGGCCGTGAAGCTATCAAGTGGAAATAGCTTTCCTTCTTCTTCCTGTGCTTCACCAGTCTGTACAACCTCTTTATTTTGAGATTGTTCGGCCATTTGTGCCTTAACGATATCTTCCACAGACGACTGCTGTGAGATCTTTAAATGTGTTTGGTACTGAAAGTAAGCGATAACACCCATTAATACGATATTCAGTAGTAGAGCTACTGTTAGTAGAGGGTTCTTTCCACTTCCTTGGTATGAATTGTCAGCACTTCCATCTGCCATAATCTATAAATCCTTTACTTCACACAGAAAAAAATTCCTTTAAAAACTGTGCCTCGTCAAAAATTATACATCTAGCGGCCATTTTCTACAAGATAGTAAAGTGTGTTCCGGAAGATTCTGCCCATTAATTTTGAAATTTTAAGACTT
Organism: Halobacteriovorax sp. GFR8; assembly: GCF_050955245.1. NCBI lineage: Bacteria > Pseudomonadati > Bdellovibrionota > Bacteriovoracia > Bacteriovoracales > Halobacteriovoraceae > Halobacteriovorax > Halobacteriovorax sp. GFR8. Next base: position 2,735,193 of record NZ_JBPBLR010000002.1, read on the forward strand.
TATGAGGAATGTAAAAAAGTAGTGGTGTCAAAATGTCGACGTTTTCTTGACGCTAGAGAGGGTTGATAGGCAAAAAATACCCCTAAAAATAAGAAAGCCTCCGTAATGGAGGCTTCTTATTATGAAACTAATTTCAAACAAAAATTAGAACATTTCCTTCCAAGCTTTACCTGGCTTGAATTTTGGAAGTGTCTTAGCTTTGATTTTGATTTTTTCACCAGTTGCTGGGTTGATACCAGTTCTAGCTGCTCTTCTTACTTTTGTGAAAGTACCAAAACCGATTAGTGAAACATCGTCACCTTTCTTAACTGCTTTCTTGATTGTCTCAAGAGTAGTTGATACGAATGCATCTGCATCTTTCTTAGTTAGGTGGCTTAATTCTTTGTTTTTTAAGATTGCTTCTACAAGTTCTTTTCTGTTCATTTTAACTCCAAATAGTTAGTTATTTAGTTGTTGTAGAAATAGGATGAAGTTTGAAACACGCTTTGACAAGGCTTTTTAGCGTTTTTTTTAACTTTTGAAGATTTTTTTTATTTTCATGCTTATTTTAAGTTTTTTTCTTGCCAAACTACTATCTCTTCCTCTAGTGCGATTCTCACGGCTTTTAGCCACTCTCCTTCAAGTTCTTTATGATCTTCAAGGTCTTTAATTTCAACAAAAAGTTGAATAAAGACTGGACCTAGTTGTTGATAGAAAGTTTCCATTTTTGGAATATTAATATCGACAGGAAGACGATGAGCAAGCTTATCCAAGCTTTTTTCAAGCTCTAAAATCTCTTGTGCTAAATCAAAAATAGAATTGATTTTTAACAAAGATGATAAATGATTAATGTAAGCAACATCTAAAACATTTTGTTCTAATAAAGAATGTGGAATATCATCGTGAAGAAAATCTTCAATTGTATAATCAATTTGTCTTGCTGATTCACGAAAGAATTCTTTGTTAACTTTCACTTGATTATGATCAAAGAAGTTCACCATTTTAACCTCCAATGATCATATTATAACACGGAAAAATAAAAAGGCCCACCTAGTGGCGGGCCTTCATATTTAAACTGAACTTGATCAGTGATTAGATATCAAGTTTACCTTTTTCTTTAAGAAGACCAAGGATCATCTCAAAGTGAGAAAGTGGGTAAGCACCTTTAACAGGTACACCATTGATTACGAAACCAGGAGTTCCTTGAATCTCAAACTTTCTTGCTTCAGCTTCGTCTTGTGCAATTCTTTTCTCAACTGCTTCAGACTTAACATCCTTAGCAAGTTTAGTCATGTTAACACCTAGATCTTTCGCTGTTTTCTTTAGGTATTTTTCTTTTAGATTTCTTAGCTTTTGCTGACCTTCTTGAGTAAAAAGAATGTCGTGAAATTTGAATGCTTTTTCTTCAGATTGAAGTCTAATTGCTTCGTAATAAGCAGCTGCGATTCTAGCTTCTGAATGGAAAGAAAGTGGAAGGTGCTTATAAACAAATTGAACCTTTCCTTTGTACTTTTCAAGCATTGGTTTAACAACATTATCAAACCCTCTTGTACAGTAAGGACACTGAAAGTCAGAGTATTCAACTAAAGTAATAATTCCACCTTTAGTACCTCTAACTGATTCGTCTTCTCTGATTTGTGGCTTTAGAGGGTTTTCAATAAACTCGTGAAGTTTTTTGTTTTCCTCTTCTTCTCTTTTCTTCGCCATTGCTTCTTTTGCGTTTTGAGCTGCAACTTGAAGAGCTTCCATAACTTCAGCAGGGTTAGCTTTAATTGCTTCTGCTAAAATCGTTGGATCATCTTTTAATGCTTTTTTGATTTCATCTTTACCTACACAACTCGTAAGTAAAACTAATGACATTACAATGCCTAATGCTTTTTTCATTACTATCCCTTTTGTTATTATGAACAAATTTCACATCAAATTATTATTATGATTTTACTTGAACAAAGTTAAATACTCAATCATCTTTTACTGAGTACTCTTTTTCCATATAGTCCAAATACTTGTTGATGGCACGCGTCTGATGACGAACGTACTTGTAACCGATAAGGTGAACTCTTGATGTATATCGTCCACTAATAAAAGATCGCATTGTTGCAAAAATACCAAATGCTGGCGTTGCAACTTTGTTATAAAGATAGCCCATGAAAAAGCCATAAGAAATAATATTGATAATAATCGTAATCCCTACAATATCATCCTGAATTAAGGCCATGTTACTAAAGTAATCTTTAGCAATTTTACCATTCGTAAAGACTTCGTTAACCACAGAAATCACAGCATCAAAAAGAGCATAGTTAATAATTAGAATGATCATTCCAGTTAGAATACATGTAATAGCAACGTAGATACTTTTATGGACAAAGAACATCGTCTCAAAGACAGGTTTATGTATCCTCTTGTATTTAGCGGGAACTTCAATTTGAGTTAATTTCCCACTCATGCGCAGAGTTGAAGTCGTTGTAAAGAACCAATCACTAAAACTAGACAGTAATCTTAACTCAGATTTAAGTTCTCCGTCGAAAGAATTTACTTTTTCTTCAGATCCTAGAAAGTCCAAACAGTACTGTGCAATCTCATCAAATGGCCTAAGTATTAATTGCGCAAGAACAATTCCCGCAACTAATAAGAAGGCAATGGAAATAATCATCCAAGGTAGAACTTCTAATAAACCAATTTGAAGGTAGTCATAAATTAGTGAATCAATAATATAATCAATATCCTTACGATAAGTCGTAATATAGATAATTGTTGATTTTAAAAGTATCCAGTTAAGTATAAATCCTACGATAATTGAAATAAATGGAATGATCGCAAAGATGAGCCCCATCTTTAAACGAAACTTGGCCTGATCATCCTTTTTAAAATCTTTAAAGGATCCAGTGATAATCTTAAACGTTGATTCTTTTACTTGTTCATAAGCTGTCATAATTACTTACTATTTCGGTTAATTTGAAAAAATTCTTAATTAATTTTATCAATTTCTAAAGAAATCCTTAATCCTCTCCGATACAAGTAATAGCGTGAAAACTAATATTTGAGGATATTATGAAAAAGTTTAAGTTATTAATGGTTGTGACAATTGCTTCAATGCTTGTAACAAGCTGTGGACAAGACTCTAAAAGTGGTAGTGGTGGTTACTACTCAGGTTGGGGTAATGGCGGAAGCGGTTCAAATACAGGATCAACTGGAATGGACTCTCAAGGTCAGGCCTTATTTGATAGTCTTGTGAATGCTCAAGCTTTTAGTTGTCAGTACGGCCGATACGACAGTAATAATCTAAATAATTATGGCCAGTCCTATCTTAGACTCGGACAAAGAAGAGGAACGATTGTTGCTAATATTCCAGCTGGTTACTCTTATAATAATGATGTCGTTGCAGGTCCACTACAAGAAGGAATGCTACCAAATGAATCAAACCAACACCACGTTGGAGTCAATAGCTTTGGGGACATTCTTATCATTACAAAAGTACTCAATGGTAGTAATCTAACTGGTTATAATATTCGCCTTTCTCTTTGCTCACGTTCATTTACAGATGGCCGCTATAGCTACCCAATTATTGGCGATGATCGTGGACTTCAGGGAATTAGCCTACAGCAGTCTGGAGCGGTTCTAGGTTCAGGAACGAATTGTCCAGCAGCAACAGTTGATTCAGCTCACTTTCAAGTTATTGCAGCTCCATACCAATATTCACAACCAACTCAAGGAACTCTTCAACCAGTTGGTTTAAATATTAGTTTTTCAACACCATGTCCTTAATGATTTAAAAGAACTAATAAAGTTTCAAAACATTTAATTTCGGAAAATAATGGGCCAGGATTTCACGATGGCCCTTTCCTTTTTGAGCAAGACCTAAAGAACCGACCTGACATAGGCCAACTCCGTGACCATTGCCCTTTCCAACAAAGTGAAGACCTGCTCCACCGACATCAACCATATAGAAATGATTTGAAGGAAATTCGACTCGACCAAAGTAGCGACGGAATAAACTTTTTTTGATTTTGATCTTCTTTACACCATTTTGAACATAAAGATTTTTTTGATCTCTTTTATCTGGATATAAGAATAGTTTTTTCTTTAAACTTTGTTTCTCAATAAACTTCTTTCTCATTGCCCATTTAAGAAATTTCTTAAAGCGAAGTTTTGTAATTTTTGAATCCCAGTTTTTCTTCTTCTGACAGTAATCACATTTTACCGTCGAATAACCATGAACATCATTTCTCCACACATCAGAAGGAACTAATGTCGTTCCTCCACAGCTTGCATGAAAGAATGCGGGAACAAGATTTCCCTTTCCATTTGTAAGAACTAATCCTGCTGTATCTTTTGCGGCCTCAAGAGTACTGGCCGTCACATCATTAAATGTTCCATTTACTTGATGTTTTTCAGAATTTTCTAAATCATAAAGTGTGTCATTCTTAAGCCCTGAAATCATCATGTGGTGAAGAGCATAAGTACGAGCCGCTACGGCCTGTGCCTTTAAGGCTTCAATTGGCCAAGATGCATTCATTTCTTTTGCAAGTAGAGTTGCAATATAGTCATCAAGGTCCATCTCATTAACAACATCACACGAGTTACCATCAGCACTCGTCACAATATGCATCTGTCCCATAAATTGCTTACGGTCAAAACTAATAAGTCCTGTTTGTGATGTTAGAGATGCTAAGTATTGTGGTTTTACAGATTTAACTGATTGTAGATTTTGACAATTAACTTTTATCTTTTTAAAGCCTTTAAAACTTTTGCGACTTCTTGTTGCTACTACCTTACGAGTAAGATCAACGCCTTCTAGAAGAACGTTATCAAGATCTTTTGCAACCCTCACCTTTATTGTGTGACCTGATCGTATATTTTGTAATGGGCTAATTCTCGCAAGAGAATTCCATGAAGAAAGTATAATGATAGAGATAAGTAAATTTCTCAACGAATATCGTCCTGATTTGTGCGGCATCCTTGCCCTGCAACTTCTCTAGTAAAATGATATATTATTTTACTAAGCTACTCAACTTGAGAGAAATTTTATCGCTTTTTGCATATCTGTCCATGCCGTTTTCTTCATGGACTCATTTACCTCTAGTAATTTAGGATGAAATAGTGGCATGACGTCGATTAACTGAGCATTTCCATCAACTTCTATTTGAATTGAGTGAAACTCTCCATGAACGTTAGCAAGACGAACACGTTTATCTAGACATAAGTTTGTAGCAGCTGCACCAAGACTAATAAGTAGTCTAGGCTTAAAGTGAGCACAACAAGTGAAAAGGAATTCACGAGCATCTTTTTTAATAAATGGAACACGAATAAAGCGGCCACTTGAAATCTTCATGGCCTTAATCATACGTCCCATAATATCTTGATCAGATTCAATCATTGATAAAGGTAGGAAGTCTGGAAGCTCCCCTTCTTCAATCTCATCCAGTCCAAAGAAGATAATATCCACTTCACCTTGATAGTCTTTGTAGCCAGGAATTGATTCAAGGTCCCAAGAAGTACTATATTGTGAAAGAAATTTATTGATATCGTTATTAACTTTGATAGAGCGAGAGGACTCAGCGGAGCTTGAAGCTGCTGCAATATCAATCTTGCGCTTCGGAGGTGTAATAGGAACCTCTATTTTAGGCGCTAAGACTGTTTGCTCTACTGTTGCAGCTTCTTGCTGAGGAACAACGACCGTCGGCTTAGGTGCTTGCTTAGGAGCCTCAGTCACTTCTTGTGAAGCCTTACTAGAAGTAAGCTTGCGCTCTTTTAGCTTAGGATACCAAAGTGTATTTTCAAATAATTTGGCATAGTAATTCGGCTTCTCATCTCGTGAGAGTTTTAAAACGTTATTAAAATCTTTAGTTAATTTAGTTAAAAATTGCGCCATTACTTTATTTCCTATGGGTAAAATATCCCTAAGTCATTAAAAAAAAAAGCATAAATTTCAGAACATTGTTAAGCCTCCGATAAATCAACTACATCCACTGCTTGGGACACTCTGCACAATCTCAAATCCCTAGTAGTAATTATTATTTAAAGGAGTTGCTACAATGTCATTCGATCCAGATTTCCAATTTGAAAACTTTGAAGAGTTATTTGGTGATGCCGATCAAGTACATAAGGTTTTAAATGATTGTCCTGTATGTGGCTCTAAGATGGTTCACACACACCTATCGGATTATAAGAACTTGTACATACACGAGAATTCGAGATGTACTGATTGCGGGCACGGCAATCGTAAAAAAATCCACCACCTAAACTAGACAATTATTTCTGAGAGAATTCGGCCATAAGCTTGGTATGAATTCTCTCAGCAATCCCTTCCTTCACATCCAACTTGTGACTAATTTCAATTACCGATAACTGCGATAACTCTTTAAGATTCAAGTCCATATTTTCGTGAATCGTTTTTAGCGTCTTCTCTCCAATCCCTTCGATATCATCAAACCATGAAGTAAAAATACGATCTCTCTCCTTCTTATGGTGAAGTTTGCGAGAAAAACGGTGCGCCTCATCTCTCATTTGCACAACAATTCTCATAAGAGATGGTGTCTTCTTTAAAATATAAGGATTAATTCGATTAGGTATAATTAGCCTTTCATCAGAACTTGAAACCTCTTTATCTCTGAATGACTCCTCTTTACTTGTTTTAATCTTTGCAATTCCCACAACAGGAATCTCAAGTTTAAAATCTTCAAGAACGGCCAAGAAACTTGAGACTTGTCCTTTCCCACCATCAACAATAAAGACATCGGGAAGTTTTCCTTTCTTTAACCTTCGTGCAAGAACTTCTTTCATCATGGCAAAGTCGTTATTTCCTTCAGGTCTTTCTTCCAAGTGATAATAGCGATACTGTGTCTTATCTGGTTTTCCATCGCGAAAGACAATCTGAGAAGCCGTTGGAGACTTCCCTTGCCAAATGGCAACGTCAAAACATTCAAGGATTTTTGGCGTCTCTTTTAAGTTTAAAAGCTCTTTTAGTTTATTTAAACCAATCCATGGGCCATCAAGGTTTTTCACTCTAAAGCGCTGGTGTTCTCTTGCATGATCAAGTGTTAAATCATAAAGAGTTTTCATCTTACCAATTGGTTTTTGTACTTCAACTTCTTGATCAAGAACTTCATTAAAAGCTTCACTAATCATTGATAGGTCAGCTTTTTTCTCATCGAGATAAATACGACTTGGAAGCTTTTCTTTCGTATTTGAATAATATTGAAAAAGGAATGTTTGAAAGAGTTCATGATTTTCACTCTCACTATCGCCTTTACCAAAGTGATAATTTTTATGCCCTAGAAGAATTCCCGATCTCATCATATAGATTGAGATATCAACTTCTAACTCTCCAACGTGATAAGCAACAATATCAAAGTCTCTTTCCGTAGATAATTCGACGTTTTGTTTCTCATAGCTTTGAGAGAAAGACTTTAACTCTTCAATGCTATCACGAATTTCTGCGGCCCTTTCAAAGTGTTCACTTTCAGCAGCAGCAAACATCTTTTCTTCTAAAATCTTTAAAACATTTCTGCTTTGCCCCTCAAAGAAGTTAATTACGTAATTAAGATCCTTGAAATAATCTTTCTCAGAAATATAATCCACACATGGAGCCGAGCATTGCTTCATCTGATAAATAAGGCACGGACGTTTTCTCTTTCGCATCTCCTCTACTGAGCAGTCTCTCAATGTAAACGACTTTGTTAAGATGCGAGATATTTTTAAAATATTACTTCCCGTTGTAAAAGGCCCAAATAACTTAATTTTCTTTTTTCTCTTTGGCCTTCTTGTGTAAACAAGGCGTGGGAATTTTTCGTTCAAATCAATCTGAATATAGGGATAACTTTTATCGTCTTTTAGCTGAATATTATATTTGGGAATATGCTTTTTAATTAAGTTATTTTCTAAGATATATGCTTCGGCATCAGTCTTAGTCATGATAAAGTCAAAGTCTTGAATATGAGAGACAAGGATTTGGGTTTTAGGTGACTTTTCTGAACTATTAAAATAGCTGGAAACTCGACTACGAAGGTTTTTCGCCTTTCCAATATAAAGAATTTCTTCGATGCCAGCACGTTTTCGCTTCATCAAATAGCATCCAGATTTTGTCGGTAAATGTTTTGCTTTTTCCAGCAGTGCTAAAGTATTTTTCTTCATTATAATTATCTACATATTACCTTTTATTCTCTTTACTTTAATCCTATTCGCCATTAAATTGACCTAATTAAGTAAAAGGAAGAGAGAATATGTCAAAACTAGGTGTTGGTAAGGAAATTGTAACATATTGTAGCAAATGTAAGTTAGATCTTGCTCATTTAATTGTAGCAATGAAGGATGCAGATACTCCATATAAAGTTCTGTGTAATACTTGTAAAGCAACTCATGCTTACAAGCCAAAAAAAGTAGTATCTCCAAGTGCTACTCGTCGTAAAGCTCCGACAAAGAAAAGAATTTCAACAGAAGAAAAAATCATTAATGTTTGGGAAAATGCCCTTGAGAAGCTAGAGGGTGAACCTATTGCATATAGTATTCGTCACAAATTTGAAGTTGGTGATGTACTAGCTCACCCAACTTTTGGGCCAGGGCTTGTCGAAAAAAGTCTCGATGCTAATAAGATCGAAGTACTTTTCAGAGGATCGATTAAGATACTAATGCATAATAAATAAATAAAAAAAGAGCTTGATAAGCTCTTTTTTTATTTATGCGTCCTTCGTTTGGAATGAGGATATACACGAGAGAAAGACCTTTAGGTCTTTCGGTTCGCAACAAACGCAATACAAAGAGCTTGATAAGCTCTTTTTTTATTTATGCGTCCTTCATTTGGAATGAGGATATACACGAGAGAAAGACCTTTAGGTCTTTCGGTTCGCAACAAACGCAAAATTATACAAAAAAAGCCTCCCATCCGGGAGGCTTTCTTATATCTCTCATCTCTTCAATTTATTTTTTTAATTAGCACCCCAGTTAAACCCGGCGCCACCATTTACACCAATACTAAACTGACCATTAAGTCCTCCACCAGCAAGTGAACCATAGTTTGTACCAGAGTTATAGTAACCATTATAAGAGTTAGCATAAATATTTTGTTGAGCATTATGTAAGTTCTGATACAGAGCTTGGTTAGCATATGCTACGTTTCCTTGGTTCTGGTAATTACCTTGGGCTACAGCTTGTCCTTGAAGTCCATTGATGTAGCTTTGAAATTGTTGTGCTTGATAACCATTATTATAGCTTCCATTTGCACCCCAGTTTCCGTTGGCTCCCCAACCTCCATTAGCATTACCATTTAGGCCCCAACCGTTCCCACCGTTGACTCCCCAACCAGCGTTACCGTTAACACCCCAACCGTTATTAGCGCCAGTTCCCCAACCTCCGTTGACTCCCCAACCGCCATTGATATTTCCGTTTCCACCTGGAAATGTATTTCCACAAGCACATGGTGCTGAGATACACATACAAGCAGGGTTTCCACCACCATTGGCCCAACCGCCAGGGCCCCAGTTACCGTTTCCACCGCCGTTGACTCCCCAACCGCCAGAAATAACACCACCGTTTCCAGGTCCTGGATAAGTTGGATAAACTCCACCATTATTACCCCAGCCACCGTTGACTCCCCAACCTAAGTTGAATCCAGCATTGATACCTGTTCCAGGATGCATTCCCCAACCAGATCCAGGGTACATTCCCCAGCCTGCGCCAGTATTCATCCCAGGATATGCGCCAGTGTTACCAATATTAAGTCCAAAATTTAAACCAGTATTCATTCCGAAACCGTTGCCCATTCCGAAACCATTACCCATTCCAAAACCATTGCCCATCCCCATGCCAAAGTTAGCACCAAAGCCTGTTCCGAAACCTGTTCCGTAAGGGTGTCCGGCCATTCCCATGCCCATTCCAAAGCCTGAGTTCATTCCGAAACCTGGGTACATTCCACCGTAGATATTTCCTGGGTACATTCCTGGGTGTCCACCCATGCCCATTCCACCATTGATATTAACACCAAAGCCAGCATTACCACCTGTAAGTAATCCAGCAAGAGCTGAACCAGCAAGAGAACCTAGTGGGTTCATATAAACATTAGCTTGGTAATTTCCACCAAAGCCATTGCCCATACCGTTACCCATACCATTACCCATTCCCATGCCCCATCCGGCATTTCCATAGATATTACCTCCGAAGTTTGGTCCACCCATACCTCCAAGGAATCCACCTGTGTAACCTTGTCCTAGCCAACCATTACCTACACCACCGAAAGCTCCACCAGTAAGACCAAGTCCACCAGCGTACATACCGTGGCCGTAACCATTACAAGAGCTAAGCATTGATGTTTGTTCTTTTGGAAGAACAGGGTTTGCACCTCTTTCAAGGTTATAATCTAAATAGCCATCAATTTGGCCATGACATGATTTAATTCCGTTTTCATAAGCATTTGCCCATGACTCTTGAGAATCAGCTTGGTGTTTAGTGGCGAAATAAACACTCCCCATTGCTGCAAGTGAAGGAATTGCAACTTTTGCAACTTCGGCCCACTCATTTCTTTCAGGAAGTTTAGGTAAACAATCGACACAGAAGTCATTACTTCCAGAGCTTCCACGGGATGCTCTTGTTACACATGCTTGAGCGTCATCTTCATAGCCATTGTCTCTTAAATAGATACAATCACTGATATCGATCTCAGCATATGTATTTAGCATCATCATCGCCAATAAGATGCTTTTCGTGCCAATAAGTCTTAACTTCATAGTTTTCTCCATAAAAACTTTAACAATCCTCAACTACTTAACGACACTTTATGAATGAAACTTGAGTAAACTATCGACTTTTTCTATAAACTACTGATTTAACTGATTAATATTACGTTTACGAAGCCTAAATTTAGCGATAAATTGCAAATTATGAGTAATATTTTTTGGTGGGTTCTCCTCATTTGTGTATTAATTTTTGCTACTTATGCGGCATTTGTTATTAAAGGTGAAAAAAAAGTCGCCTTAAAGAATGCTGTAAGCTTCCCCTTCCAGGGATTTGAAATTCCAATCCCACCTTGGTGGACTCTCACTATCGACAATAGTGAATTAAAAGTATTTGAAAGAACTGATACACGCTACGAGTGGCAATCACGCTTTAGCTTTACTGATAAAAACTATCCAGATTTACAATCGGCATTTGAAGAACTCGCAATTAATAATGAACTTGTCTTCGATAAAGATACGACTATTATTCACGAGCCAAAATCATTTGAAAAACTTTATGAACAAGGTATCGAAACCCTTCGCGTGGAAGGTACGGCCACTAAAGGCCATGAGCTTCGTGTCTACTATGATGCAGCCTTACTAAAGACTGAAAATGGAATTGTCATTTTAGAAAGTGAAAGTTCTGTTTTGAATGGTCTGCTTGAAGGTCCGTTTTTCGAACAAAGCTTGCATAATATAAAAAAGCTCCGTTAGGAGCTTTTTTATTATCTAGTCTTAAATGTTCTAATATTTTGTACTAGGAAGTTGTGAATCTCTTCGTCGGTTCCGAAGACATCATCGATGAATTCACAATCAATTAAGAATGCAGTCATGCGGTTTGCAATATTGTGTAGTGATTCTACTAAGTATAGACCACCAATATTTTCACCACTGAATGACTTAATAATTTCTTTACGAGCATGGTTGAACATTTCAGACTCTGTTACGTCTTCAGGCATATTATCTACACCCATTTTCTCTTCAACTTCTTCGATTGCTTGATCGCGAATATCTTCATCAGTTGCAAGTGATACACCAAATTCAGTCGCCATTGATTCGATAAGCTTTTCACGATTTGCAATATCGAATTCAATAACACCCTTTTCCTTAAGTGTATTAATTGTATGACTCGCTAAATTTTCGAGTGTTTCAAAATTTGTTCTCATTTACTGCTCCAAATGTGTAATCTCTTTAAGTTTAACGACTTGCCACTCATCAAGCAAGAAAATTTATGATTACTTCCATTCTAATTTCGACGGATTATCTTATTTAAGAAGCGCTGAATTAAAACATAATCGCCCAAGACACTTAGCACAATAATGTAGGCAAAAGCACCTGCACACGCTGCAATAACGAAGGCCGCAAGGTTATCAAGAGTTGAAAAGATATTGCTCGGAAAGTATCCACGCACATACTGTGTAGCATAAAAAGCTAACAGAGAGCTCAAACCTATTTTAAAAAATCTTAGAGGAAAGAAAAATTTCAGTTTCAAATCCAACAATTTGAATAATAGAACCGACTGAGTAAGGATGATAAAAATCATCGAAATTGAAGTTCCCATTGCAAGAATTTTAAATCCATAAGTATCAACAAGTGAAAAACAGAAGATAATATTAATCCCAACAGCGATCGAAGAAATAATCACAGGAATTTTTGGCTTATCTAATGTGTAAAAGCTTGGCGAAAAGACTTTATAGAGTCCATAGAATGGCAGTCCAAATAAGTAAGCATAAAGAGCTTCCGTTACCATCTTCGTATCATCAAGGCCAAATGCTCCTCGTTGAAAAGAAATAGCTACACAATCCTTTGCAAGGGCAAACATTAGTGCCATTGCAGGCATGAGTACAAAAAGACTCGTTATATAACTTGTTTGAAGTGCACCTTTGGCCTCTTCTTCTTTACCTCCTCTCCAAAGTTCAGAGAAGTAAACAAGGTTTGAGTTACCGATTGAAACTCCAAGTATACCGACTGGAAATTGAAAGAGTCTAAATGCATATTGCAGCCAAGAAACGGCTCCGACAACTGTTCCTGTCGCTAAAAAAGTTGAGACTAAAAGATTAATTTGAGTGGCAGCTACACCAATTGTACCAATACTCATGCGCTTTAAAATTTCTTTTACATCACTAGAGAAAAGTTCTACCCCATCTAACTTTACAAGGCCCTTTGAAAAGAGCATTGGCACTTGTATAACCATTTGGAAGAAACCACCAACGAGAACACCAACACCAAGAGATACAATTGGGTGAAGATTACGTGCCTCTAAAAACTTAGGCAGTGTTACCATTGCAACAATCATTATAATATTGAATACCGCCGGGGCCAGCGCTGGGGCAAAGAACATCTTATAAGTGTTAAGAACTCCCATAAATAAAGCGGCCACTGAAACAAATGCTAAAAATGGCGACATCATTCTTGTCAACAACACAGACATTTCAAAACGATTTACGTCAGAAGTAAAAAGCTCATTTGTTAAGATCTGAATAATTTGTGGTGCAAAAATAAAAATCAACAAACAAACAATTGAAGTGATAGCAAGTAGGACAATGGCCATGGACCAAAGAAGTTTACGGGCATGATCATCACCATCTTTCTTTGCCGAAGTAAAAATTGGAACAAATGCAGATGAGAATGACCCCTCTGCAAATAGATCACGCAACATATTTGGTATACGAAAGGCAATTTGGTAGGCATCTGTAAGTCCTGAGGCACCAAAGAGTTTGGCCATTAAAATTTCTCTAGCAAAACCCAGAACACGACTTGATAGAGTCGCGATGGCCATCTTAATAGAGGATAGTAAAAAATTCTTCCTGTGTTCTCTTGTCATTCCAATATTTTGCACCACCCTATCTGACTTAACAAGCTTCCAGTAGTTGCCAAGTGAAGGATTATTAACTAATCTTGCTGCCATGAGAACAGAGCTTGAGAAGTCGATTAATCACATTCAAACAAAGAGTGCCGTTAACTGGGACGAATACTTTATGCTTCAGGCTATTATGGCCAGCTTCAAAAGTAAGGACCCGGCCACAAAGGTAGGATGTGTATTTGTTGACGACAACAACCACCAAATAACTTTTGGTTACAACGGCTTTGTTGCAGGAATTGATGAAACAAAACTTCCTTGGGGTAAGGAGAGGACTCTCCCTCTCGAGCAACAAAAATATGGATACGTTGTTCACGCCGAGGCCAATGCAATCCTTCACTCTAATCACAAGCTATCTGGCGCAACTTGTTACGTGACTCTCTTTCCTTGTCATGAGTGTGCCAAGCTTCTTGCTTCTTCAAAGATCAAAGAAATCGTATACTTACAAGATAAGCACGCTGGAACTGAGTCGAATCGTATCTCTCGTCGTATCTTTGATTTAACAGGAGTCAAGTATCGCCAGCTCTCACTTGGTGAACACGTACTTGATTCACTCATTGCACACTTTACAGATGCCTTCTACCGCGAGTAACTCACCGTGTAAACATGGTTCATATCAGTAAAGAGTTTCTAGACAAGTTTGACTAATAAAACTATAGTAAGCCCATTGAGACGTATGGAGTAAAATATGGTTTTATCGAAGGTTAAAAAAGGCGTAAATGTTAAGATCCTCTCATTTGATGAGGGACTTAAACATAAGACAATCATGACAGGGCTTGGAATTCTTCCAGGTGATGCAATTCAAGTTATCGCTCCTTCATTCCTAGGCTCCCCGCTTACTCTTAGATTAACAGATGGTGAAACAGTTGCCCTTCGTCTAAGCGAAGCAAGTCTCATCAATGTTGAGGAATTACATTAATGAGAAAAATTTTACTTATTGGCCCTGCAAACTCAGGGAAGTCAGCGATCTTTAATCTTCTTTCAGGAGCAAATCGCAAGGTTGCAAATTACAATGGTATTACTGTTGATACGGCCACAGCAGGTCTTATTTCAAATTCACGTCATGAAGAAAAGTTAGCAGTTGTAGACCTTCCAGGTATCTACTCACTAGTTCCTTCTTCTATTGATGAAGCTGTAACTGTTTCCACTTTAATTGGAAGAAATAATCAAGTAACAGAATTTCACGAAATCGTTTGTGTTGTTGATTGTGCTCGTCTGGATTCTTCTCTTTCACTTGCTCTTGCTGTAAAGGAGCTCTTTGGTGGAAAGATTAAAATCATCTTCAACAAGTACGACCTTGATGTAACAAAGAATTACGACTTTGATAAAATTGGTGAACATATTGGTGTTCCTTATATCAAATTCTCGACAATGAGAGATAGTGGAGCAACTCTTGAGAACTTCTTAAGAGAGAATGCTTCAGACGAAATCCTTTTACCATCAGGTAAAATTAAACTTTCAAATGAATCAACGGAATACAATCCGTTCAATGTAAGCTTTGAGGAAGATCAATTTGTTGAACTTCAAAATGAAGTATCAGCGCTTTCCCAAATTGAAAAGTACCAAAGAGAAGCAAGAGATCTAAAAGCATCATATGCTATTGGTAAAAATAAGAGCTTAATTCAACTCTCAAATAAGATTGACCAATTCGTTCTTCACCCATTCTTAGGTGGAGTTATCTTTCTGGCAATTTTCTACTTAATCTTCCACTCTATTTATACATGGGCAGGCCCGGCCATGGATCTAATTGATGGCGGAGTTGGCGTATTCGGAGAATACGTTGCAACCCTACTTCCAGAAGGTATGTTAAATAGCTTTATCGTTGATGGAATTATTGCAGGTGTTGGTGGAGTTGTTATTTTCCTTCCACAAATTATGATTCTCTTCTTCTTACTTAGTCTTCTTGAACAAAGTGGATATATCTCACGTGCTTCTATTATCACAGACCGCGCGATGTCTTACTTTGGACTTAATGGAAAGGCCTTCCTTCCATACCTTTCGGGGTTTGCTTGTTCTGTACCTGCCATTATGGCAACTAGAACAATTTCAGATAAGAAAGAAAGACTTGCAACACTAATGACGATTCCACTCATTACTTGTTCTGCAAGGCTACCTGTTTATATTCTTCTAATTGGAACATTTGTTCCTGAGAAAACTGTTTTTGGAATCTTTAACTCTCAAGCACTTGCTTTCTTCTTCCTTTATTTCCTAGGAAGTATTGTGGCCCTTATTATTGCAAAGATTTTTAGATTAACTCTTTATAAGGGAAGTACAACTTCATTCATTATTGAGCTACCTCTTTATCAAATGCCAACTTTTAAACCTGCTTTTAAATCAATGATTTTCAAAGGGAAAGTATTTCTTAAAAAGGCCGGGACAATCATCCTAGGTCTTTCAATGGTTATTTGGTTTCTATCAACTTTTCCAAAACCAGCACAAGAGATGCTTGTTGGAAAAACAGAAGCTGAAGCTGCTGCAATTTCTCTTGAGCATTCAACAATTGGCCAATTTGGAAAATTAATTGAGCCAGTTATTAAGCCTCTTGGATACAATTGGAAAATGGGAGTTGGGATCACTGTTGCAATGGGTGCACGTGAGCTCTTCGTTTCAACTCTGGGAACAATCTATGCACTAGGTGATGTGGATGAAGAATCAACAACTCTAAGAGAAAGACTACGTGCTGAAATTGATCCAGAAACAAATGAGCCAGTATTTAACACGGCCGTTGCTTGGTCACTACTAATCTTCTTTGCCTTTGCTATGCAATGTATCTCGACTCTTGGGATTGTTCGCAGAGAAACAGATGGATGGGGACATGTCTTCCTAATGTTTGGCTATATGACAGCTCTCGCCTATGGTGGAGCATTTGTGACTTACCACCTACTCATTTAATCACAACTTTTATCTTTAGATACTATCGATAACCTCACGGCATCACTTAGAAGTAAGCCGATGTCGCGAGGATCTCTTTCAAAGATCACCGTCACAATTTCATTTTCTTTGAACTCATGCTTTCCTAAACCTACCCAACCACTCTTGGTCTCGGGCATATTATAACTAACAAAAGTCGTAAAGATTTCCACATCTTCTTGAAAGATACTCACTTTAACATTCGAAAGAGCGCCGACAACAGTTGGACGGTATATTTGTAAACAATAATCAGATCTCTTTGGCATAAAGCTATAAGTTGAATAAGCATACTCATCTTCACTCATGCGCACACTATTACCTTCAGCTCCTTTAAGTTTACTATCTACCCAGTCACCATATTCACGATAACCATCTACTCCCTTAAAAGTTTTCTGATCAATGGCCTTGGCCACAATTGTTGCACTCTCATCAAGGTCTTTATAAATCATTCCTTGGCAATCTTCATAATCTCCTAGCTTTTTAAAAACTACCTCATCAGCTCTTAAAAGCAGCGGATCTTCAGCACCCTTTGAAATAATCACACGACTCTCCTGCCCTGAGGTAAAAGAGAATTCACCTAAAGGGTAAAGGCCTTTCTCGTTACTTGGGAGTCTTAGGCTAAAGTTGGCCAGACCGATTTCTTCAACACCATCAAAAATATCAACGATTGCATTGTCCGTTGCATTCATTGATGGCACGCGGTAGTACCAAATACAATAAGTCGAATCACCTAAAAGATCAGTCGTGTAGATGGCCCTTGCACTTGAATCATTGGTGTAGCGGCTGATACTACCCTGATATCCTTTTAAGGAATCCTGAAACCAATTACCTTCTTGTATAAAACCAACGCTATCATCGAGAGAGTTTGGCCTTGAGATATCGAAGAAGTTCCCAATAACGACTTCTTCTTCACCTTCAACAAAGGTACTGGCCGGAACCCTTGAGGCGATATTCAGTGATTGATCTGAAATCATCTCACTTCTTATTTTTCTAAGATTGTGACCCCTTCCAAGACAGGCCACAAGAATAATGATGGCCAATAAGGGGAATAAAATAGTGAACACTCTTCGTTTCTTCATGACTGTGCCTCTGTTATGTATCTTATCAGTCGTTCACAGAAATTCTAAAATGAAGAAGGGTAAATTAACTCAAGTATTATTAAGAGATCACTCTTTTTTAGAGGCTACAGAATTGTTTTGTAGATCTCATAACTTTCATCATCAAAGCAACAGAAGATCACATCATCAAATTCTTCAATAGCATCAAAACTCTTTACCGCTGAAGTCGCAGTAATGGCCGCTTCAATTTTTGGGTAGCCAAAGATACCTGTTGAGATACATGGGAATGCAATTGATTTACATTCATTCTCAAGGGCAAGAGAGAGTGCGTAGATATAGCATTTTTCAAGTAAATCTGCTTCACCATTTGCTCCACCTTCCCACTTTGGTCCAACAGCATGAATGATAAACTCCGCAGGAATATTAAAGGCACGAGTCAACCTCGCTTCTCCAACCGGACAACCACCAGCTTCAGCAAGTTCTTTGGCAAGTTCTTCACCACAGGCAGCATGGATGGCACCATCAACGCCCCCTCCAGCTTTAAGTTCACTATTAGCTGCATTCACAATGGCATCAACATCAAGAGTTGTAATATCGGCTTTAATTACTTGAATATTTTTCATAAGGAATTTCTAGCACGAATCAGTTTAGATTTCATCGTAAAACTTTAAGATTGTGCGCGCATACCAATATTTTCTCTCTCCAGGTTCGCCATTGTAGTCAACTAATGCCTCATAGTAGTTGACCATGAGATCATCTTGGAAGTTCTTTGCAAGATAGACCTTTAATAGAATTGCCCCATAAACGAGAGACAGGTCGAGATCTTCTAAAAACAGTAGCTTCTGCTGCGTCCATGTCCTCTCTCGCAACCACAAATGACTCCACTCAGGCATGCCGTCTAGCAAAATATTATTTAGATAGAGTGTATTTTGTAAGCTTGCATAACTTGGGCCTCGTTGCCCTAGCTGATCAGATACTTCCTGGGCCCCAATTGATGTGAATTGAGTTAAACCCACAGCACCAGTTGGAGAGACCGCACCACGCATGAAATTTGACTCCATTCGAATCAGGGCAAGAAATAGCTTCGCATCTACCCCAAATTGATCAGCGACTTCGATAACTCGCTCTGTAATCAGAGTGCCTTCGGCCATTGAAACTGATGGATTCTGCTCTAAAATATAAGATAGGAAATCCCTTTTCGAGTACTCTTGAGTAATTTGATAATCCCTAATCATATGCTCGTGACTAACAAAATATCCCTCAGGAATATAGGAAGCAAGAGAAGCTGATAGAAACAGTTGGCTGAATATAAGTATACCTAATAACTTCTTTAAAATTCTTATATTTTTCATACTTTTACTTTTTTGCATCATGATAATTATGGTTAACGAAAAACTAAATAGCAACTTACAAAAAGTTTCTAATATTAGGGTTACATGTAGCAAGTTGCGTTCTATAATCGCAATACAAGAAAAACTTAAAAAATCCATGGAGGCCTGAGTGAAACCATTTATCGTCGTTTGTGATGGAATGGATGCAGAAGTTTTTGCATCTCTACAAGCTATCAACGAATTAGAAGTTCACCCAAAAGCAAAATTAACTCAAGATGAGATTAAAGAATTACTACCAAAAGCAAATGCTCTTGTTATTAGATCATCAACAACAATTGGAGAAGAGTACCTTGAACTTGCTCCAAATCTTAAATATGTAATCCGCGCAGGTGCTGGAACAGATAATATTGATAAAGTAAAATGTGGCGAGCGTGGGGTTAAAGTTTCAAATACTCCAGGTGCCAATAATAACTCAGCAGCAGAACACGCTATCGCTCTTATGATGACAGTTCTAAGACATACAGCTGCAGCAGACGCCACGATGAAAAATGGTGGATGGGATAAATCAAAGTACACTGGAAATGAGCTAGCTAATAAAAAAGTTGGTATCGTTGGTTTTGGTCAAATTGGAAAGATCGTTGCAAAACGTCTTCAAGGATTTGATCCACAAGTTAAATTCTTTGACCCATTCTGCGAATCAAGTGAACTTGATTATGTTTCGAAAGCAAATACAGTTGAAGAAATTTTTGAAACTTGTGACATCATCACTCTTCACACTCCTTTAATGGATGCAACGAAAGGTATGGTGAACAAGGACTTATTTAATAAAATGCAACCTCATGCAATCCTCGTAAACGCATCTCGCGGTGGAATTGTTAACGAGGAAGACTTAGCTGTTGCTCTTATGGAAAAGAAATTTAAAGCAGCAGGCTTTGATGTTTTCGCAACTGAGCCATTAGAAGAAGACTCACCTCTTCGCAAGATTTCTAATCTTGTTCTTACTCCACACCTAGGAGCTTCCACTGATGAAGCTCAACTAAGAGTTGGAGAGATGGCCGTAAATCAACTTAAAGAATTCTTTTTAAACGATAATTTACTACATGAGGTTAAAGCTTAATTATGAAATCACTTGCGATTATTGGCTCTCAATGGGGAGATGAAGGTAAAGGAAAAATCACAGACCTACTTGGTTTAAAATGCGATGTTGTTGTTCGCTACCAAGGAGGAAATAACGCTGGTCACACGATTATCGTTGGCACAAAGAAAGTTGTTCTTCACTTAATCCCTTCAGGTATTTTACATGATCACTGTGTCTCAGTTATTGGTCACGGTGTCGTTCTTGATCCAGAAGCATTCTCTAATGAATTAGAAAATGTAAAGAATTCTGGTCTATCAGTTTCCCCTGAAAAGCTAAAAATATCTTCAAACACTTCTGTTATCACTTATTACAATCGTCTACTAGATGGTCAACGTGAAGCGAAAGGACCTGTTAAGATTGGAACAACAGGTAAAGGTATTGGTCCAGCTTATGAAGATAAAATCTCTCGCAAAGGAATTAAGGTAAAAGATCTATTTAACAAAGAGATCCTAACTGAAAAATTAAAAGCAAACCTTTTAGAGAAAGAAACTCTTTTTAAAAACCTATATGAGTGCGAATACCCAAGTGTTGAAGAAGAAGTTGAAAGACTGATGACACTTGCAAAAGAAATTGAACCATTCGTTTGTGATACATTTAGTTTTCTAGATGAAGCCAAGCGTGCTGGAAAGAAAATCCTTTTTGAAGGAGCTCAAGGTGTACTTCTTGATATCGACTTTGGTTCATACCCATTCGTAACATCTTCATCAACTGCATACGCAGGAATCTACTCGGGAGCTGGTCTTCCTGGTGGAACAGTTGAAGAAGTTCTAGGGATAACAAAAGCCTACACAACAAGAGTTGGAGAAGGGCCATTTCCTACTGAACTCTTTGATCAAATGGGTGAAGATATTCAAACAAAGGGTGGTGAGTTCGGCGCAACAACAGGACGTAAGAGAAGATGTGGATGGCTAGACCTTCCTCTTCTAAAGTATTCTGTGAAATGCTCTAACCTAACTTCGATCGCTTTAACTAAACTAGATGTATTATCTGAAATGGGACCTCTTAAAGTTTGTACAGGATATGAGTACGAAGGTCGTACAATCGATTGTGCTTATCCAGGAATTGATCTAGCGAAAGTTAAACCAATTCTAAAAGAAGTTGCTGGCTTTAACGATGACTTCAAGGGTGAGCTATCACAAGAAGTTAAAGACTATATCGCTCTTATCGAAGAAGCGATCCAAATTCCAGTTGGTATCATTGCCTTCGGACCAGAAAGATCTGAAATCAAATTCCTAAAAGAATACTTCTAAGTATTAAGAACTTCGGCCCTGAGTAATCTCAGGGCCTATATCCATCTTGTGTCGATTTTTTTTGAGATGGCCGTCGCAGAAAACCATCATTGAGGCGAGTGCCTAATTCAAAGCTACTCATAGATTGTGTGTGGTATATGCTCTATCGCATCTTTATAAGCGCGATGGATTTTTAATTTATAAAGCCCTTGTGCCACCGCGGGAGAGAGAGAGATGTACGCAGTAGCACAAAGATTTTTTATCAGTAAGACACTTCTTCAGATTCAGAGAGGGACTTGAGAAATTAAAATCGGCAAGTGGAGTTTTTAAAAGCAGAACAAAAAATTCTAAGGCTTGCCAACCTTGTTTCCTACTGACAAGACTAGAATATAAAACTTCACCTACCTGAGTGTTCAAGTTGTGTTAGGAAAACGTTTTTAATTGTTAATTAATTGTCAAAAAGACCGTGAGCGCCGCAGCAATCAGCATAACTCAGCAAAAACCTTATTGTCTTTAAACTCAGTTAAGCGAACTTGATGAATTTGATTCTTTAAATCACCATCATGTGCAACTTTAACGCGAATAAAGTTTGAAGTGTAACCTTCCCATAGGCCTTGCTTGTCTTTCCTTTCAAAAAGGACTTGTGATGTTTCTCCAATATAATCTTCAGAGAACATATTAAGCTTAGCATCTCCAAGCATCATCAGAGTCTTCACGCGACTCTTTTTTACTGGGTGCTGAATATGATCTTCCATACGTGCAGCAACCGTATTCTTTCTTTTAGAATATGGAAAAACGTGGAAGTGAGTAATTGGTAATTCTTTTAGCAGATTAAAAGTATCTTGGAATTGCTCTTCTGTTTCACCAGGGAAACCACAAATAACATCTGCACCAATCCCTGCGTTTGGAAAACGCGTGATAATCTTATTGATAATCGTTTTGTAATCCTCAACTGAGTACTTACGCTTCATATTTGTTAGAATTTCATCATTTCCACTTTGCATTGGAACATGGAAGTGATCAAGAAATTTAGGATTAGCTTGCATATAATCAAGAAGCTCATCTGTAATCGTATTAGGCTCAACACTTCCTAGGCGAATTCTTTCTAAACCTTCAAGAGCATTTAACTCCTTTAAAAGATCTAAAAGTTTTTCACCAGAAGTTGTTTCATACTCACCAATATTTACACCAGTTAGTACAATCTCTTTAAAACCTTGAGCAACGACCGCTCTCGCCTCTTCTATCGCCTGAGCAATTGAAACTGCTTTAGAGCGTCCACGAGCAAAAGGAATGATACAGAATGAACAAACATAGTTGCACCCATCTTGAATCTTTAAAAAAGCTCTCGTGTGCCCTTCTTCTTTAGAAGTAGCAGCACCAAAGAAGTCTTTCGACTTATCAATATGGATTGTATCTGTTTCGTCTTCGTTTAAGTAATCAAAGACTTTATATTTTTCACTTGTTCCTAAAACAAGATCAACACCTGTCATCTTTGCAATTTTTGGTGCATCCATTTGAGCGTAACAACCGGCCACAACAATCTTTCCATCTGGAGAAGAGCGATGTGCTTTACGAATAAGATTACGACAAGTCGAATCGGCACTATCTGTTACAGTACATGTGTTAATAAAAGTAACATCAGCTTGCTCTCCAAATTCAACAACTTTATACCCACGCTCAACAAAGCCCTGAGAAATCGTTCCTGTCTCAGAAAAATTTAAACGACAACCCAAAGTATGAAACGCTACTTTTTTTCCGTCCAAATTTTCTAAATCATTTTTTATTGAATTTACTTCTGTTGTCACTGAAGCCTACCTCTTAAAACACTAGTAATAATGGGCTAAATTAGCTCACAAGGCCTTTAATGACAAGATGGGCGATAAAAATTCCAAGGGTAAATAAAATTAACTTCTTAAAAAAATTACACTTTTTTTTTATTTTTTTTAAATTCCCTGTTGACTTCTGAACCAAGATTACTTATATTCAATCTCACCAAAACACAGATGGTCTCTTAGCTCAGTTGGTTAGAGCATCTCCCTTTTAAGGAGAGGGTCCTGCGTTCGAGTCGCAGAGAGATCACCATTTTATGTTTTTTGGTTTCCAAATCCGGGAAATAAGTTAGCGCTCCCATCGTCTAGCCCGGTCTAGGACACCGCCTTTTCACGGCGGTAACAGGGGTTCGAATCCCCTTGGGAGTACCAGTTTTATAAAGAAGCCAGACCTAGTCTGGCTTTTTTGTTTTCTATCTACGGCGCAAATGAAATTCGGGTGTGCCACTTTAAATCCAGTTTTAATGATCCACTAAATTTACCACTATGTTATCTATCAAACAAGGCCGTAGAAATAGCTAGTATCCACCGCCAATATTCTTCAGGAACTCTTTCATAACCTTATTGTTATATTCCCTATTCATATTCTGATAAAACTGTTGTTGCTCATTCATAAGGTTTTGCTGATTCATCATATGTATTTCCTGCTGTGAGGCTAATTGGCGTCTATATGCATCCCTATCCTGAGACTCTTTGGCTTCCCTTAGCATTTCAACCACTCTACAAGCCTTAGACGAGATTCGGCAGCCTTGTGTAGCGTAACCAATAGCCAAGCCTATTTCTTTCAGCTCATACGCCCTCATCGAAATATCCATACATGAGTTGACGCTGTTCTTCTCGTAGCACAGATTATATTTTGTATAAAAATCTCTTGTTAGTGCACATTGTGCTTCATCATTCAGTTTATTACAGGCGTGCTTTGATATTTCAGCGGCTTCACGAATATTCCTTCTAATATGGTACCAGTCACGTGCTGCCGAACAGGCACTTTGATTATCCTGCTTTAAGCATTGTTGTTTAATATATGCGATGTCTCCTAGATGAACACTCTTAGGACAATCTAACATAATCGTTCTATAGACATTGTACCCCTTATTTTCAAGTGGCGTAAAAATTGTATTAGCACCTAGCTCAGCAGCTTGGTTTTTAAAGTGGTTTACAAATTTATCTTCACCGGAAAACCATCCATTACTATTATATGTTTCGTCCTTAACAACAGTACACATAGCGGTTAATGGATTAGTGTGGTGCATTTCTACAACCCTGCTACCTTCTTCTGTTGTAACGCTTGCACAGCTCATGATTCCCAGTAATGTAATTAATGCAATAAAATTTCGTTTCATACTTCCCCCTCAAAGCCCTTATCGGTACTCAACAAGAAACCCGTAAACTTTTTTCATTGCAATTAATTACAACTATTTACCTCTGATAACTATAGGGAACTTAAAGCTGCGAGTTTCTCAGATAATAAATTAACGGCCATTTTTTGATGATTACTAGGAGCAAATTTAGCATAGTGTTGCACAAGCTTTTGATCTTTATGGCCTGTAACGGCTTGAACAACTTCTAAGCTTCCACAGTGTATCCTAGTAAGCGTTGCCATAGAGTGTCTAATGAAGTGAGTTGATGAGAATTTACCGTATAAGCCTACTTTCTTAAGAGCCTTATTATAATGATACTGAATAGCCCTATAGCTTAATGGATGCCCTCTATCATGAAACACAAGCCCATGTTCCTTATCAAGGTACTGAAAACGTCTCTTCACAATATCAAGTAATTCATTACTTAAGTGGCAGCAACGAATCTCACCATTTTTTGGCACTTCCTTAAGACTTTCAAATCGCTTATTTCTTCCCCAAACAATGACATCCTTAATCAAAACAGTTGCCTTATCAAGATCAATACTCTCAAATCTTACACCAGCAGCCTCTTGAACCCTTAATGCCAACAAGAATTGGAAGATAGCAAGATCTCGAAATACCTCACTATCAATTGCATTTAAGAATCTAATTAATTCATGCTCATTCATCTTATTAATCGTCTTCTTCTCAGAAGTAATACGACTTAACTTCCAGTGTGCTTTTGTAATAGGTACAACAAAGCGATAATCAAAGTGCTCACGATACCAATTAAAAACAGTCCTCAATAGCTTTAACTCATTATCAAAAGACTTTCTTTTGTGGTTCTTATTCTTAACGCATCGTTGCTTCTTGAAAGTTAAATACTGCGACATCAATTCTGATGTAAAATCCTTTAACGGGATCGCAGTGATCCCATCAAAGAACTTTGCCAACTCTTCTCTGTTCCGTTGTGTTTGTGGCTGTAAACTAGATAGTTGGTTAGTAATATACACCTGCCAAAGATCACCGAATGTCTCGATATTAACTACTTCAAACTTGTCCATACCTAACCCACCTTACTAATTCATTTCTTAAAAAATAGAGCTTTCCTAAACGTTTATATTTAGGAATAAGACCCTTTCGGCATAACTGATACACGTACCCCTTAGATACGTTTAGAAAGCTTGCTACATCATTTACAGACATTAGCTTTTCAATACTTTTAGTATCGCTACTTATTGCACATGAAATTGGCTTTGAGAAGGCCGTTCTAAAATCCCCCTTCATTTCTATACTCCAACCAGATCATTAGGGTAAGGTAAACCACCTATTGCAACTCTTGAAGATGGTGAAAACTTAGGGTTAACCTCATAAAATCTTTTAAGTAGTGATTTTGTTTCTCTTCTATCTGCACCCTTAATACATAACCATTTACGTTTTGGTGGTGTAATAATTTTCTCACAACTAGCGACGTAGCTACGACTAGACGACCTAAGATCAGTTTCAACGTCATCAGGTATATTTCCCCAATTAACGCGTCCAGATTCACTCCACGAAATATCCCAACTTACACCAAGGGCATTTGCATATCGCCTATACGCGGCGAGTTTCCTCGCCTCTCGATCAGAGAATATGCCCTTATCTGGATTAGAGTGATCAAACAATGCCTTTTTTCCGCCGTAATTATCACCAAGATACATAAAGTTAGACGCCTTATAGATAATCCCTCTTTCGCCTGCACCATAAACATCACTGTAACCATAGAATAGCCTCGACTCAGTATTTTTTGACATCCAGTCTATAGTCTTAGATATTTGCCACGAATTTAGAAAAGGTGGTGAAATCGAGTTACATGCACCTCGACTAAGAACCTTCTCAAGCTTTGCCGTGTCTTCTCCAAGTATTTTTGAAAACATATTAGGAGTACTTAAAACTTGCACACCAACCATTTCACCTTTGAAGTAACTTGCAAAGTAATGGGTGTTCCTTTGAGCCAACTTTCTAAGGTACTCGTACTTTTTAATAAATTCTTTCGCCTTCCTTACTTCTATCTTATCGCTTAATGGAATATGCCTAAACTCAAACTCATCTTTGTTTAAATTCATAATGTCTAATGGTGTAAGCCCAAACTTTTCGAGATCATCCTCAAAGTGCATCTGTCTTCTGACTATTTGTTCACACTTGGGAATTACTCCATTCTTCCAGTTCTCATACGCTTGTTTAGATTTAATATAATTTTCATTAATATTCTTATTCATAATTTTCTCCATTTACATTTGCACGTATGCATCGCTTATAAGGGGATGCAGTCGTGCAGTTGTTCTTCTCTTGTGTAATAAAAAGAATTTTTCCCAACGTTTTTCTTATTCACCTTTCCTAATTCATTTGCATTTTTAATTTCATTACGAGCTTTTCTTTCCTTTATTGAAAATTTCTCCGTAATTAAACTGACAAGCTCACCCGATTTAACTGCTCCAACACTATCAACAATTTGAAAGATATCATCACTTGTTACATCACTACTTTGTTCAACGTGGTCTCCAATCACTTCTAGAGTCATATTTTTCCCTCTCTTAATCTTTAAAGTATCTAGTGGCTCATGATTTCTCATCTCAAACGAAAGCTTTAACAAGTCTTTTTCTTTTGTTTTTTCCAAGCTCCAAGATGCATCAGGTACGTCAGCAAGGGCGCTTGATCCTCTATGCTTATGTCCCGGCTGACTACCATTTGATTTTTCACTTCGCTTTCCTTGGTGATGGATAAGTACACATGCAATATTAAAAGCAGACACAATAGTCTTCAGGTCAGTAAGAAGAGGTGCCATGTCACTTGAGGAGTCTTCATTTTTATTATGAAGCGTATAAAGCGGATCAAGAATGAGTAGATCAGGTTTAACTTCCCTTAAAATTTCGACAAGCCTATTCTTGCCTTCTAGTAAATCAATTTTAATCCTTTCATTGTAAAAGATTATTGATTCACCATATTCCGATACATCTTCATCACCTATAAGAGTTCTTAATCTTTCTGCTAACATTGCATCTGAAACTTCTGTTTGAATCACCAGTACCTTCCCCTTTTTTGTAGGAAACCTACCGAGAAACTTCTCTCCCTTGGCAACGGTAATAGCTAGAACAAGGCAGAAAAATGTCTTTCCCAATTTTGCAGCAGCAGAAATTAAAATAAATTCCTTACGGTTTATTAAGCCACAAACCAACCACATAACAGCCGGGAATAACCCCGGCTCAATGATCTTTTTTAACGTAATGTATTTTTGATTTTCCATAAACTAACAATCCTCCTCTTCATCTTTCTCCTGACAACTTAAGACCTCGTCAACATTGGTCGTAATCCTGTATGGTGTGCCACACTGAAATGAAAGAACAAGTGAGCCCGTTAGTCTCTGTTCATAAAATTTTGCTACAATTTGAGTTAATCTGTTTAACATAGTGGTATGTTCCTTTTGTTTTAATGTTTTGTTGTAAGCGCTTACAAAAAAGAGTTACTCTTATTTCTATGTAGTAATAACAATTCGGATAATATGTAGGGGTAAAGAAATATTTTTCGAAAAATTCAATATTGGAATAATTACAGTTAGTTCGGCCGTTTACTCGGATAATACAAATCGAAGACTACACGCATAACAAAAGTGTGTTTATGATGATGTGGACATTCATGGATATAAAACAAAGCACTGCCCCCCCTGTACCAAAAAATAGCCTTCAACGTCGTATAATGGATATTATCCGACATTGATTTACTTACTATAAAACAACACCATCATGTATTTTTTGGACAGTAATAACTTACTTAAAACACTCGTGACGAGTTTTTTTGAGCATCACCCACAATGTATAACTCAGTATTAATTACAGCGGCCCATTGCTTCATGCAAAGAAAGTAAATATATAAAAAACAAGGAGTTTAAATGAATAGCGATCTAATTACAGGTTCAATAAATGGATATCAACTAGTGCTAAATGCATTTTTATCTAGAAGGGCACCACAAACTCAACGTTGTTACAGGCAAAGATTAAAGCTATTTTTCAAGTGGGCTTCGGCTATGGAGCTTACAAGTATAAATCAAATAAATCATTTGGTGGTTGAGCAGTATATTAATAGTCTTGAGAACAAAAATCTTTCTTATAACACAATTAATACATCACTTGCTCCAGTAAAAAAGTTCTTTGAGTATTTATACTTAGCAGATCTAATTCCAAGTAATTCAATCAAAATGGTACGTCCATATAAGATAGACAGACGCGCTCAAAAAACAAAGTGTCCATCAAAAAGAGAAATTCAAAAGACGTTGCAACAAATAAATACGAAAACAATAATTGGAGAAAGAGATTTCCTCATTATTCTAATTTTTGTAAACACTGGCATCCGTAGACAAGAACTCAGAGATTTAAAAATCGTAGATATCAAAAAAAATACTATAATGATAAATGGAAAGGGGCAGAGAAAAAGGAATATTTCAATAAGCAACAGTTTAAAACATGAAATTTTAAAGTATATAAATAATAATAGAGCTAGGGGTAATTTATACATATTTAATTCATATCGAAATAATACACCAAGAGGCACATTAACAAGCGACAGTATAAGCAGGATTCTTCGAAGCTATGCTATTAATGCAAAGGTCAACTTAACCCCTCACATGCTTAGAGTTTACTTTGCAACAGAGCACTACAAAAAAGGAACTCCAATATCCGTTATTCAAAGATTGATGGGCCATGAAACAATAAATCAAACACAGAGATATATCGAACTAATAGAAGACGAAGAAATAAGCAAAAAGTACATAACAAACGAATTCTTAAATCAGTAAATAATAATACTGGATTTATATTCCGGATAATATTCTTATCTTTTTCTGATAAAATATTTCAATACAAAGGAATATTCATGCTTGAAAATATTTTTACAGAAGAGAGAATTGCTAAAGCTATAAACTTGGTAAACCTTCAAGAAAAATCCGGTGCTAATGCTTTTAATAACATAGAATACTTAATATACAAAAGTAACAAAGATAAGCCAGATGCTAGATTTATTTTTGACAAATATGTTAAGCACAGTAATTTCTACAATCATCATGAGTATCTAAAAGGAAAGAACTACAATGTAGCGAAAGGATTAAATGGGACACGAGTATTTCACTTTCTAGAAAAAGAGTCTCTCATTCTCTACACAGCACTCGGCATATATATACAAGAACTAATAACCCCTACTTTTGAGAACTTCAAAAGAGATATTGATTTCAATAACAGGGTACACACTTACTATGGTGCAGACATAAATATTCAAAACATTCAAAAAAGTACAGTGACATACAAGGATGACTACAGTGATTTTTTAAAAAGATTAAAGGAAAGTGCTATCAAAATCTTCGGGGAAGGCAATAACTTTCATATTATAAAGATGGATATAAAAGATTTTTATTACTCAATAGATCACAGAGAACTACTAAAAACAATAAAAGAATACACAACAGAAGAGGT
This sequence comes from Halobacteriovorax sp. GFR8, assembly GCF_050955245.1. Classification (NCBI taxonomy): domain Bacteria; kingdom Pseudomonadati; phylum Bdellovibrionota; class Bacteriovoracia; order Bacteriovoracales; family Halobacteriovoraceae; genus Halobacteriovorax; species Halobacteriovorax sp. GFR8. The sequence goes on from NZ_JBPBLR010000002.1 coordinate 2,765,071, forward strand.
ACTACTAACTAAAGATCATTCTGACGCTATTGAGGATGAAATTTCAGACTATCTCTATTTACTAATGAGCACAAGTAAAGGCTTACCTGTATCTAATCAAAACATCACATCAAGTTACATAGCAAACACATTCTTATATAAGCTAGATGACTATATATACAAACTTTTACACCAAAGTAAAAACACTAACAATTGGCGATACATTAGATATGTTGATGACATATATATATTCATTGAAAACCACGCGTTTGAAGTGTCAGACCTAAACTCACTAGTTGCGGACGTATCATTTTATATCGCTAATCATCTTGGTCTACAAATGAACTCTAAAAAGAGCAGTATTACCAATATTTCATCCTCTGATGACATAGACATGTTTCTCGACAACGCTAGTATTGTAAGCAACGGACAAGGCGATTTTGCTCTTCAATTTCACGAGATAAATGACCATAATGAAGTCATTCAGGAGTCAAAAAAGATAATAAAGAATCTTATGTTTGAGAACATCAAAGAATTAAATACTACGCAAACCTCTATTCTAAACATGCTATTCATTGAAAAACTGAAAGAAAAACTAAAAAGTGAAGACTACTACAAAACACTTAAATCTTGTTCAGACTGGGATTATCCGGAGCGTGATCTTAACTACAGAAATATATTAATTGCACCAAAACAAATCTTGAACTTTTTCAACTTCGACAAAGATTTCATAGATGACCTTAATCAATTCATAATAAAAAGTTTTGAAAGAAATTTTAAAGATCACTCAATCTACCACTTTGTAGAGTATTTACTTATCAACAACCTACTCGATGAAAATATAAGTGAAACATTGAGCAGATCACAAGAAAGTACTAGCTACATAAAATTACTCAAGCGAAGTATAACCAAGATTAACAATGATACGTCTCAAATATTAATACCGCCTTCTTACTTATTTAAGGAGATACCATCTCTTCCACTTCAGTGTAAACAACTTGCACTAGCAGAGAGAAAAGGTGATATTTCTCGTTGTTTAAACCATCTTTATAATATTTTAATTGAGTTTGCTAAATACAAATACCAAATCGAAAATCAAAACAATTATAACATTAGTCTACTTATAAACAACCTAGGTAAGGAGTCTCTTTCAATCAAAGATATAAGAATGCTAAGGGACATCGCTTACTTAAGATGCAACAATGGAATCAGTCATCCTGGTCATATGAAAACTAATAAAGACATCTATATTGATTTTAAGATTTTTGTACATAATTTTTTAAATAATACACACTAAAAAGGGCTATCTATGGAGAATACATGTCCAACAAGTTACTACATACAAATACATATGAATGGTTTGGTGAATTTTTTAATAATGGTAATTCAGAGAAGCGCTTCCCTGGTAAATTAACATACACTCCCTCAAGTGGTATAGAGCTAGATGTATACTTGACGACAGGTATGTCAGATATAATAAAGAGTGAAGATATTATTCATGGATTTGTTGTTGAGTTAGGAAAAGTATCTCTAATCGGACTACATTATAGCAATCCATATCCATTCAAGTCCCCAATTAACAGTTCACAATTTAAAATTCGGGTAAAGTCTTTACTGTCAGGAATCCACTACGTTAATGAAAAAATTGATAAGTGCTGCTTCTCCCTAAATTCTACATCCGATTTTTGCGCCCCATTCGGAACAGAAGAAACAGCTTTCCATAGATCTCCAATTCTAACAGCTAAAACAAGTGAATATAAGTTACAATTACATATGTCTGCTACCGCGACATTCATAGATAACTTTGTAAAGTCTCATCTTATAACAGATAATGATAAATTTAAAAAAGAACTAAGCGATAAATATCAAGAATTGAAAGGTCGTTATCCGAATGCACAGACTAGCTTAAAGAAAAACATTGAATACATCTTTACAGCAAAGTCTTTAAGAAACACACTTGAAATTAAAGATGCATTTAATATAATCAATGAAGTTAAGGCGTTTTTCTCCTTTATACAAATTAAAAACATAAACCCTGTTGCAATTAGACTCTACATTAACGACACTAAAGTACACACATTAAAATCTTTATATCTAAACACAAAATCAATAAACGATATTACATCTGAAACAAGATTTAACTTTTATGATGTAAACATCAATTACATTAAAAATTTTTCAGACACACTAAATAAATGGCACACTTTTTTTAGTGATGAAATGAATTTACTCCATGAAGTATCACATTCAAGAAATAACTTATCCCCATCTAGTATTCAACACTTTTTAATAACTATTGCCGGAATTGAGCAACATATTAGCAGAGTATTCAACACGACACACAAATGCTGTGACATATTTATTAATGAGTATGCAACAGAGGCTTTAATTAAAGACATTAAATTAAACATTCCACCTATTAAAAATGGTGAATCAATTGGAAAAGTCATAGCTGATATCAGAAACTGTATTGTTCACACAAATAAAATGAAAAGTGGCGGTTTTAAGAGATTCAAAGACTATATAAACCCTATCAATATAGGCAACTTAAACGAAGTATTATACGGTTGTATTTTGATCGCTATATTTAAAGAACTTGGATTTGATGAAGAGTTACAAAATATGTTTAAAGACAACATTAAGCATCATTTACTGCGACATATCTCAATATAAATTAATAGAATATAAAATTTTTAAGTGAAAGTATTAAATTCCAGTGTAAACATATGAATTAATTAAAATTCCTAACACCCCCCTTGGGAGTACCAGTTTTATATTAGGCCAGATCTTAGATCTGGCCTTTTATATTTTTAGGCCCTATTTATCTAGGGATTCGAACTTTCACTAAATTAATATTTCCCAACTACTAGCTTCGATCCGAAATCACGCGAGCTTCGCTCTTTGATTTCTAAATGCACATTCATCTGTGCTTCAAAACTGCCCTTTGGGGCACTTTTACCGCACGATGCCCCTTGGGAGTACCAGTTTTGTATTAGGCCCTACTTTCTTTATTGTTCACTTTCCTGCTACATTGATCACTAAATAGTCACCTCAGAATTACAAGCACCTGATATCACAATCTTTTATTGGCACAAAATATGCTTTATATAACCTGATGGTTAATATTTACGACTACATTGATTATAAGGAGTACCTACAGGACTTCTTTAAGTTTAAGCAGGAGTCTCGCGCAGACTTTAGCTTTGGTATGTGGTCAAGGCAGCTTGGGCTTAAGACTACGGCAAGCCTCACAATGATCGTAAATGGTGATCGCCATCCAGGTAAGCAGATTGTTGAGAAATTCCATAAATACTTTGATTACGAGCAAGAGCAAGTGGATTACTTCTCAGACCTAATTCAGCTTAAGAAGTCTGAAGGTAAAGATATTGCTCTTCACCTTGCTCTACTTCGAAAAATTAAAGCAAAGAATAATGTAAAATTCAATCTACTCTCAGAAGAAGTCTTTTCGCGAATTTGTAAATGGTACTACTTTGCCATTAGAGAAATGATTCTACTAAAAGATTTTAAGTCTGATCCTGAGTGGATAACAAATAAATTAGTCTTTGATGTCAATCTTTCTGATGTTGAACAGGCAATAGAGGAACTACTTGAGCTAGGACTGATTAAGAGAAATAGCCAAGGTGAACTTGAGAATTGTACAGATGGGCTTAATACATACGACGAGATGCCATCCCAATCAATTCAAAACTTTCATCACCAGATGCTTGATAATGCACATAAGGCCATTAATGAAATCGAAGTCGATAAGCGCTATGTTTCCGCACTTACGATTCCAGTTAATTCAAAGAACTTAAACAAGCTAAAGCAATTTGTTCGAAAAGTTGAAGATGAAATTTTAGAGATGTTCGTTGAAGACAACCCTGATTGTGTTTATCAAATGAACCTGCAATTTTTCCCACTAACCAAAGTAGAAGAAGAATGAAGTTTATAACGCTACTCCTTCCCTTATTTATTTCGATCTCGATCTTTGCAAATCAAGATGATCTCATGAATGATCTAGAAGCACTTGAGCAGAAGTATAATATCGATCTTTCAGATGTAATCTATAAAGAAAATACTAGGCCAAATAATGCCATTAAAATTCTTGAGGATGCAGCAGGAAACCTGCGTAAGACAAATGAAGGAAACTTCTTTTTAAATAATGAAAAGAAGAGTATCGATCTCTTTAAAAGCCAGATGCGTACATCAGGTGGATCGCGTGTTGGTAATGGCGGAGACATACTACTATGTGGAAATAGTATCGAGGTACTTGATAGCTACCGCGCTAAAAATTACTCAAGTGATAAGATGGCCATAAATGAAGAAGCAACTCCGGCGGCAATAATTGAAAAACTAGAAAATACAATCCCTCACCTAGGAAAATCACTTCGTGTGTTTATTTCCAACTACAAAGAAAGGCAGAGTTTCAGTGATAGCACCTACTGGTCACCAGAAGATGAACTAATCAATATTGAAGATGAAGAGCTCATGTCTAAGCTGCCAGCAGACTGCTCACTCGTTCAAGCAGTTGTACGTTTTAAGACAGCACGTAAAATCTTTTTCTTTAATAAAGAAGTATTTAGCAATATCTCTGAAGAACAGCTTTCATGGATTCTCGTGCACGAATGGCTATGGGATTACCTGAAGTCTTCGAGTGACATTAGAGATGTGAATCACTTCCTACACTCATATGAGTTTATCGATGCGAATGAATCAGAGATGATGAGTTTCTTGAATAAATTTGACTTCAATGTTGATAAAACACAATTATATACAAACCTTACGAAAAAGAGAGAGGTAACATTAAAAGCAATTCGAGAGTTTATAACTACAATCGATAAGATTAAAATAGATCTGGATTCTCATATTTTTCTTTTAGAGATGGATAATTATTTTTCTAAATTTGACACTGACTTTATCGAAGATAAAGAAGTAATGGCCGGATTCGAGTCACTTATCGAAAAACTAAAAAAATACACAACAAAACGAATCGCCTATCTTGCAACAAATAATAAAGGAAAAATAGAAAGAGATATTCTTAAACAAATAAATGAGTACATTTACTCAGATAGCATGAGTACAAATATGAAGCTTAGTTTTGTCGCAATGACAGATGACCTCTATGAAATAAAAAATTTAACCCAAAAAGGTATTGCAAAAATCTATATTGAAAAGAAGTTCTGGTTCGTTCTACCTACAACTCGTGATAAAGCACTCGAAAAGATGGCCATACTCGACCTAGAATACTCTCAACATAAGCTCACAATTGACGAGTATATGAAGAAGCTATTCAAGGCATTTGGCGTCAAAAGACCTCGTAAATTCAAGAACTTGTAAAAACTTCCCCTTCGCAAAAGTTGTAACGGTATTAAGTCTTATGCCCTTGAGAATAATTCGCATTGTGCTATTTTCGCTCCAACAAAACAAAACATAAAAAACGGAGACGAAAATGAAAAAACTAATTACAGTATGTGCAATCTTAATTTCAACACTATCATTAGCAAACGACTTCACATTAGAAGAGAAAGCTCAGCTAGCTACTTTAAAAATGACTTCAGAAGTACAATTAAAATTGTACACTGATGCAATTAAAGATATTTCTAATATAAAAGCTGAATATGAAGATACAGTTTTTCTTGCTCTTGGGAAAAAGAGAGCACTTAAAAAGCTAAACTGTGCAACGATTAAAACAATTGCAGGTGTTAACTTAATAATGCTGATGACAAATTTTGAACAATCAAAATCAGCTCTTGAAAAAATTGATATGAATGAATCTGATGTTGAAGATTTCACATCAAACTTTAAAGATTTCCTTATTAACGTTAAAGATGCAAGCGAGAACTGTAAGAATATCAAGAAAAGCTCAAAGTCTTTTACCAAATCATATGAGCAGTTAAAAGAAGCGATGGATATCCTATCAAGCTATCTTCCAGAACTATTCTAATCATCTAAAGGCCAGCTTAAAGCTGGCCTTTTATATTTTTGGAGGCAGCAATTGCCACGACGGCAAATTGATGCCGAACAACGCCGACCGACCAGTATGGGAGGTCAGGTGAACCAACCACGCATAACTCAATCATCCACATTTACTGATAATTTACAAAGCATAACCGCCACGACGGCAAATTGATGCCGAACAACGCCGACCGACCAGTATGGGAGGTCAGGTGAACCAACCATGCATAACTCAATCATCCACATTTACTGATAATTTACAAAGCATAACCTCCACGATAGTTAATTGCGTATCAAAACGTAGGGAATATCTACAGACTCTAGAATAAATATTTTCTAATTAGCTAAAAAAATTATAGTTAACTATGAACTTTAACTTTAAATAGAAAAGGAATAGTTAATGAAATACTTTATTGCTTGCGCTTCCCTATTATTCACATCAATGCTTTTTGCAGAAGAAAAAAGCTTTGAAATTTCTAAAGGTCTTCTTGATTTTGAAAGTACTAGTGGGAATGTTTCAATTACAGGTACGGAAAGTAGCTTAATGAAGATTTCTTACACAAAAAAAGAATGGGATGAAGGCTGCAACTTAAAAATGGAACAAAGTAATAATGTTGTAAGCGTAAAGGTTCAAAAGAATAAGAAGAAGAGCTCTGGTTGGTTTTCTTCTGGGCCACGATGTGAATTAGACTTTAATATTACAATGCCAAAACAAGTGAAGCTTTTATCAAAGCTAGGCTCAGGAAATACGTCAATTACAGGCCTTAATGCTGACAGTGACCTTACTTCAGGAAGCGGACAGATCACCATAACAAACTCAGCGATGGACTCATTAAAAGCATTCCTTGGTAGCGGAGATATAAATGCCAAGGGTCAATTTAAAAAAGTTAATTTTGAATCAGGAAGCGGTAATATCAAGCTTATCAACCCGCAAATCAAGACACTAAAGGCTCAGCTTAACTCAGGAAGTGGCGACATTACAGTAATTGTTCCAAGAGGCATAAAAGTGAATTCAAAGCTAGAATCGGCCAGCGGAAAACTTATAAATAAGGCCGGGAATAGTGACGATTCAGAAATTTCCATTAAAGCAAGTACTGGAAGTGGTGACGTCACTATCGAAAACATATAGATGATCAGGCCCTATAATAAGTGAGTCCGAATTTAACTACCTAGAATCTGCTTTAGTACATCGGTACAACTCTCACTTGAAAGAGGGCCACTAAACTCAGAATGTAGCTGGTCCCACATTGGCAAGAACATAAAAACGTTTCTCACTTCTGAAATGAAATCATTATTAGCATTGGCTCCACCAAGGGCCAGAATCTTTTTAATATCAGACTTGACCTCGTTAACATTAGAGTTCATTCCTTCTCCATATTTTGCCAATATAGAAGGTCTTAATTTATAAATGATGGCCTTTGAAACACGTGTTTTTCTGGCGCCATCTTCCATTTTCATAATATTTTCAAAGATTACTTTTACAACATCACTATTTAAATCAAATTTAGATCCTGCACCAAACATTGAAGATTCAAACTCATTGACCGTTATTCCATCTAATACTTGATAGAGGCTTCTTTTTTGGTCCGAGGATAGCTTAAGAGACACAAAAGTGTCCCAGCTATTGCCAGCAATTACTTCTGTAAACTTAATTTCGTCATTTTTAATTTTTTCAATCGAGCGCTCAAACCAAATCGTTTTCATTTTATTTAAGAAACGTAATTCAAGTTCAGCACTTCTTGAAATAGAGTTGAAAATACTTGTTGAATAATAATTAAAATTATTATTCGTATCTAGCATCAATTTAAAGGCACTTAAGATAAAATCATCAGACTTGTCTCCCTTTTCTATTGCCTCAAGAACTTTATCTTTAACCATATTCGAAAATTCTTCATTCCAAGTTGTTTTTAGAGATTTTGTTGAAAGTAGTTTATCAAAAATACTTTTAATTTCACTCAAGCGTTCAACTGTATCAGCATCATTCACAAGCATAGTTGCAATACTTCTCTTAGTAGAGTTTGAAAAATGTGGGATAAATTTTTCAATTTGCTCATCCTTAGAGAATAAATCTGATGGACTTAGCTTATTTTGAATAACACTGTCGTTATCTGCGAAGACATCTCTTAATTTCTTATTGTCTTCTAAATCATCAATAGAAGAAGTCACTAAATTCTTAAATTCACTTAGGAATTGCTTTGTGGCCAAGTCATCTCTCTGAAATGGTTTATTAAGAATATTTAAATATAAAGAAAGCTTTAGATCAGGGCTTTCGATATAAGGTAAAACTTTATAAAATTGTTTACTGGCCTCGACATCCGTTAGAGGGGACAAATCAGATAAAGTAAAGAATAACTTTCTTTCAATTATTTGTTTTTCTTCTTCATTGCTACTCTCATCAAAAAACTTTAGTACGCCATCAAACATTGGCCCTTTAGAAAAGTTTACTCCTAGCCTTTCTAGTATCTTTTTACGGTAGCTAGAATCTAACCTTTCTAAGAAAATTGAGAATTCATCTGAACTCACTCCTGATAAAGTATTCCAATTCTCTTGAAAGTGAATATAGACCTTAACAAAGGTATTAATATCTTCATTTGCAGATGGATTATCACTTCTTATAAAATCGTAAAGACTATTTAAGGCTAAATCCATAAAAGTCTCATATGGATGAACCGTCATCCTTTCTCTTAGAATTTTGTATATAACTTTAGGCTTTCCCTCAACTAGCCTCAGATGCTGCCTTCCGATTCTTTCTTCATATTTTACATTACTTTCAAATCTACGATAAACTTCACCGATATTATTTAATACGTATTTATTCAGCCCCTCTGAGTCTTCTTCGCTCTCTTTGATACTATCAATAAAGATTCGTAGAAAGTTCTCCGCACTATTTATATCAATCGAATTAGGCCAATCAACTGCAAGGCTTAATTTGTGTTTCTGATCATAGTCGGCCATTTCAAAAACTTTTTCAAAACTTTTCGTATTTAAAAAGGATGCGTCCCACTTATTTCGACTCGCTCTTTTGGCAACTTCTATAAGCTCACTTATGTTAGCTTCTCCCTTAGCAACTTTATTAACCAGTCGATTAGCATCGATGGATTTTCTTGCTCCAGATAGGAATTGATAAAAGTTATTATTATTTTTTAATGTCGCATTTGCTTCAAATGGAGCAAGTAAGCGAGCAATTACTACTTCTTGTTCATCAAATGGCATTCCCATAACGAGGAGTTTTGCTAATCTTATTTGGGAATGGTGCTGGTCAACTCTATTTACAATAATCTCTTCTACTTTTGTATTAAACAAGGATCTTAGTTCTTTAACTCCTTCAAAGTCAGATATAAGATCCATGAACTGCTGTACTTCAATTAAATGATCACCCTCAAGTGCATTAGCTTCATTTATTCCTGCAATAATTCTTCTGGCCTTATCCACAATTGAATCGAGGTATCCAGTAGCACCATATTTTTTAGCAATCTCAATAGTCTTCTCACCATCCGTTCCAACAGAGAAGTCCCATGCCTTTCCTCCCGTACCAGAAAAAACATCATTAAAGCGACGTTGGCGGATATCATCATAATCTTCTGTGCTAACTTTTAAGTCTCCCATTCCTAAGCTATCAAGTGATTTTGAAAGGTCACTCCAAGCATCAAGATCATAATAATGCCCCATTTTTTGTCCCATTCCTGTACTTAGGAACTCGACAAGGAAAGAAGCATAGAGTGAAGAATAGGCTTTTTCACTATCTTTAATAACTTCTGAAAATGATTTCTTGCTTAAGAGAAGATCTAGATCAGATAGAAACATAGGGGGAAGAGATCGATTTCTAAATTTAAGTTCGCGCTCAAGAAACATTCGACTAATACGTCCATTTCTATCACTAAATGGATGTATTGAAATAAAGCGACGAAGAAAGTCTGCTTCATTAATTTCATTATTATATAAGCTAGAGAAAAGGTCTTTAAGAAGCTCTTCCATCATTCTTTGATTTAATCTCTCATTTGATTCACTTCCACTTTCAATTGCTAAGATAAGGTCTTCAGAAAGAAAATGTCTCACCTTCTGCCAACGATCAACACTTGGGTATTCATAAGAAACTAAGAAGTGTGATTTATCCTCAGACAGTTCGTATGAAACATCTAATAGTGGATTATCTAATAAATTACTTAACTGAAGAGGCGTCGCCTTAAAACGTTGACCAGACTCCTCCCCTCCAGCACGAATACCGTGACCTCTAAAGTGATAATCACTTGTCTTGTTTATTTTTTGATAAAAAGATTTTAATTCTTCATTTACCTGCTTATCAATCCATGACTCTTTACTATAATCATTTTGTCCCCAGGTATTATTTCTAACTTTTGGCCGGTTTGTATCGTCGAGATACTCCTCTCTCATCTCTTTGAATATTTCAAAATTTTCAGGTTCAAATTCGGCCCACGGATTACTAGGATTAACCTTTATGGCCCTCATAAGAGAAATACCATCCATGTAATAACTTAGGTGATAGAAACTATTTAACCACTGGGCCGTATTATTAGAGCTAAACTTTTTTAAATATTTATAAAAGTCTGATAGCTCGTTTATTTCTAGGTCCTTTGCATGCGCTCCATAGCGTCCACCATATTCAACCTTGGCCGTATTTGAATGATTATGAGTTAACCACCAATCTCCAGTTACATTTCTAACAAAGTTAATATGAGCACCAAGAGCTGATATATCGTTGCTATTATTAAGAGTTTTCTCAAGTACTTCCTCGATAACTACCGAATCATAAATCGGAGTACCTTTTGAAATTTTAACGACGACCGGAAAGTCTCCATAGTGAGATGAGCTAGTTGAAGACTCTGCAAGGTAAAAACCAGCACCATGTGCTTGGCGCTCACTTGAAGGTGTATTAAAAAATTCAACCTCCCCTTGGTTAATATGTCCTTGAGAAACCCAACGAAGTCCATTTTCACTTGTCGTCCAATGAAAGAAAACCTTATCTTCTTCTAGTGTTTTCAGCCTATTCTTAATCTCGTTAATTTGATCCCATGAGATATGGAGACCTGAAGGTAGGACAATACCATTACTAGCAGGATAGCGAGTACCACTTTCAAAATGAACAAAAGTAAAATAGCTAAAGAATCCAATCGCAACGAATGAAAGTGTTAAAATTAATGTACTTCTAATGTTCATGTAGGCCCTCAAAATTATCCCACTAAACTGATCGGTTACTTACCTAATAAACATTAATACTTTCATGAGGTTACCTAATATAAGTAAGCTACACTGCTAGAATAATTGCACGAACTATCGAATACACCTTAGTTTTTACACACTTCATTTACAACAAGGCTAAATAAAAATACTCTCGCCTAATCTAGCAAAATTTACAAAGATATATATCAAAGCTCCAAATATCGAGGAATTATGAAAAAAGTTATTTTAATTTTACCAGTTATCTTGATTGCGATTTATTACTTAGTCGTAAATCCGAAACAAGCACAAGATGACATTTCATCAACGACAACGAATGAAGTAGCGAAAGAAGTACAACAGGTATCGAATGAATCATCTTCGACTTCCCCAGTGGAAATTAAAACGTTAAAGAAAACAGCAGATACACCAGAAGTATTAAGTGAAAAGAAAGTGCTTATCAAAAAACTTTTGAAAGACCTTTCAAAAGCTAAACTCAATCAAACATTTGAAAATGCATTTAAGAATAAAAAGTTTAATGAGCAGTCCCCTGAGAAAAAAGAAAAGCTACTAGAGCTTGTAAGAAACTTTCCATTCCAAGAAAAGCTTGAAAAATCATACGAGAACTTAAGTCTTGATGAACTTGAGGCCATCGCAGAAATTCAAGATAGTGAGACTTCAAAAAAGCTTCAAGAAAATGCACAACAAACTCAGGAAAAAATAGTCGACCATATTACCAATGGGAAAGATTACGAGCTTCCTGAAGATAAAAAAGAGTTGGTGAATGGCATTATTGATGAAGCGTCTCTTCTAGAGCAGTCAACGGCCTCATCTAAGAGTTTGATCCAGGCCATGATGATTCATACAGAGCAAGAAAAGAATCCGACATTAAATATAAATGAAGTCGTTAGCAATGCTCAAAAGCAAACAGATGCGATCTTGGCCGCGCAGGGAAAGAACATAAAGATGGCACTCGACATGTCATACGAAAGTCTCTCAAAAGAAGATCTTGAAGCTCACCTGCGTATGCTCCAAAAAGTCGATGCAAAGAAAGCCTATCAAGCGGCTCTAAAGGCCAGCAACTCCGTTTACAAGGAGTTTATGATTGAATTTTTAAAAGTTATGAAATAAACCAAGGCCGCTGTTTTAAGCGGCTTTTTTCTTCCCCTCAAGGTCACTAAATACCCATAAATTCTATAACCGGCTAAAATTACGTTAACGAATACTGGACTAAATATGTACTTTTTTCAAATATAATGTATTGTATAATGATTATACTTTTAAAAGGTTATAACTACTAGTCAGTTATTTATGCTTGGACAGGATAAGATTTTGGTTAATGATTATTACCATTTAGATCAGAAATATCGAGAATTCTTCGAGATGCACTTTCTCGCAGTTCTCTTAATGTCTGTACTGTATGTCGTGTTCTATTTTTACAATATTGAACCACACCTATTAACGACATTCAATTATATGATCACTTTCGACTCCATTATGGCAGTCGTCTTTTATAAGAAGCTATTTAAAAAGAATATTTCTTTCGTGATATTTTTTTCGGTTGTAATAGAGAGTCTCATTTGGTCAATCTACCCTCGCCTGGCTGATTATTCTGCAACGAGCTCCCTATGCTATATTGGTGGGATCATAGTGTTGGCCTTCCATCTTCAGCATACTAATATTAAGTACTGTCTTTTACACTTTATCATAATAGCGACTAATAACTATTTTCTTGCCGATCAAAGTCTCGTTCTCGTAACTTTTCTTCATATTTTTATAACGACAGTTAGTTCCATTCAGTCCATCACCTTCAAGAAGAATGCTAATCAGATTTGGCACAAAAAAGAACTTCATAAAAATATTTTAAACTTAAAGAGTTACTTTACTCACAATTTATTAAATCCTATCAACAATATGCTTGCGATGATTTCTTCCGGACTAGACGATAGGGATAAGATCAAAAATAGCTTAAGGGCCAACAGTAGTCGTATTGAAGACTTCTTAAAGAAAGAATTTGATGATGTTGATCACTTACTTGATCACCAAGTTGATATCTTTAATGTACCAATTTTTAATAATTTCAAAAAGTCTTCAATTATCGTCATTCTGTCGATGAGCCTCTTCTATACTTTCTTTACAGTAGAAATATTCAATCCTATTTCAAATATTTCTTATACTGGCCTTGCAATAGTTTTAAACTTTCTACTCTTTGCATTTCATCTTTACAGAACGACGAATCACTTCTCGATTCAAAAGATCAGTTATATTTACCTCTTCAATGCGCAACTTTTATTTACCGTTAAGTACTATCTAAGCTCAAGCTCCCCGATTGCGCTTCCACTACTTTTAAGTAGTTACTTGTTTACGATTGTCTTGGCCGCCAACACTAGAGTTAAATATATCTACAGTCTCACACTAACAGCTTGCCTACTGTCACTTGTCGTTAATGATATTATCGACTGTATTTTATTTATATCTTTTATTGTTTATTTTTCAAAAGTTGTACTTGGTTTCTTTCATAAACAAGAATCTATTTATAAAAGTATTAAGAAACTTGTTAAGCAAGAAACTTCAATGATGTTCTCTCAAGAAATTGAAGCCAGACTTCTTCCTCTATTTCAAAAGCTTCAAGATAGTATCGACCACTATTTGTATAATGAAGAGCTTGAAAGCGATACTGAAGAAGTCATAGAAAGTGCCCATAACTTAACAGAAGTTGTCCACTTATTAAATAATGATGACCATCTCAAAAGGACACAGGAAGTTCTATAATCAAATTAGAATTAGTTTCTTTGCGAAAGAGAGATTGCTTCTTGTATTTCGTTGCCTTTAAAACCGCGACGTTCAATATAGCGCCTAAAGAAGCCACTGGCCTTAGCGATAAGAGTCTTGCGCTTTGGAATAACGACAAGTTCCGCTCTCTCTTCTATACCACTAATAATATCAGAGACAACCTCTTCAATAGTAATCATCTTCCAAGGACCTTCTTTATTACCGCCCCATAATTTGTTTCCAACTGGATCGCTTGTAACTCCATCCATTAATGGCGATGGAAAGAAAGTTGGATGATAACTTCCAACGTCAACTCCTAGATGCTTCACTTCCATTCGAACACTGTTACAAACGGCATGAAGCCCTGCTTTACTAGCAGCGTATGAAGCCTGAAGTGGACAATGAACAAATGAGGCCATCGAACATATTGCGGCCATATAGCCAGAGCTTTTAGAAATATAAGGAAGAGCAGCTTTAAAAGTTCTCCAAGGTCCATTGAGGTTAATATCAATAACCTGAGAAAAGTCCTCTTCACTAGAAGAGATCATTGGGGCCATTTTTGTAATACCAGCATTTGCAATAATGATATCGATTTTCCCAAAGTGGTCATTGGCCTTCGCCATAGCGACCTCAATTGAATCAAGGCTTGTCACGTCAACTTCAAGAGCTAGGCCACTCAGCTCACTTGCCTGTAGCTTTAGCTTTTCAGAATTAATATCCATTAGGGCCAACAAAGCACCCCTCTTCGCTAACTCTAAACTTAGAGCTTGGCCAAGGCCTCCAGTGGAGCCCGTAATGGCAATAACTTTATTCTTTAGGCTAATTCTATTCATCGTGAAGTGCTTATAACACCGAAGTGATCAGCAATGAGATTTATTGTAAACAATACAAGATATTCTTAACTTAGCCCCTGTATCATATTAAAATTACAGAGATTCATTCTTCTAAACAAGCAAAGTTGGCCATCTCTAAGTACTCGGATATTGAAAATGGTACAATTATTTGATGAAGTTGTTCTTCATATTAACCCTATTCACCTTGGCCATCTCTACTTTCGCGCAAAGTAAGCCCAATAATGAGTTTTCAATCAAGATTGATAACGATGCTGCTTTTGAGACAGATAAGTACTACTCTAATGGCCTTGAACTCATGTATCAAAGGAGACTTTACTCCCAGGGCTCCCTAACGAAGTTTCGCTTCGGTGTTTCTCACAAGATTTACACCCCTGAAGCAACTTTAAGTACAACGGTTGTTGAAGGCGATCATCCTTATACAGGTCTACTCTATGGAATACTAGGGTTCTCCCATGTTAACAGTAATTACTACTTCCGCGCTGATCTTTGGACAGGACAACAAGGCCCAAATGCTAAGGCAGGAATCTTACAAAATCTCTTTCATAAAATGACACCCTCTTCACAAGTGAATGGTTGGCAAAACCAAATTAGTAATCAATTTTTCTTCAATGGTGAGTTCAAGATTATAAAAATAAATCGCGGCCCTATTTTTGAAATGTCTCCATGGCTACAAGGACATTACGGAGGTATCAAACGTGATGTAGAAATTGGCCTAAAACTTGGAATGAGACTTGGCTTCTTGGAAATCTTTGCAAATGGCTCAGCAGTTGCGAACTACTTTGATGCTGTTCTTCAGGGCTCTAAAAAGGTCGACTCAGTCTACGTCATTGCTGATGAAGACCTGGAAGATATTTACTACAAAGCTGATGCAGGATTCAACTTATTCTTTAGCAGCATGCGAATAACTTTAAAAGCCAACTGGCATGGACCTCAGTTCAAAGGGGCCTCTGACCACACATATGCCACCCTCGAAACATCATTCTACTTCTGATCTTAAGATTGAATAGTACTTCATATCCCAGTGCTTTCCACGATGATAGATTTCACTTCGAAGAAGTCCCTCATACTTAAAACCTAGCTTTTGCATGACCCTTTCACTTTGTATATTCTCGGCTTTACAACGACACTGAATGCGTTCAATTTCAAAGTTTTCAAAACAATACTTAATAACTTCCTGTGCCGCCTCTACGACAACCCCTTTACCCCAAAAATCGTCATTTAGAACATAGGCAAGCTCCATACACTTGTTCTTTGTTGAAACCCAAAAGCAACCGACACAACCAATTAGCTTGTCATCACCTTTAAGAGTAATTGCAAATGGCTCAGGAATATGTTGTTCGTAGTTTGAAAAAGCATACTTCTCAATAAAGTCGACACTATCTTCAACTGACTCATGAGGCTCCCAAAGGGTATACTTCGAGATATGTGCTTTCTTTCCATATTCAAAAATTGCTTCCTTGTCACTCAGCCTTACCTCTCTTAGAACAAGTCTTTTTGTTTCAATTTTTGGTGGTTGCCACATAATTTTTCCTTCTTTATCCGAGCTTAAATGCCAGATTTTATTATAACGACAAAAGTTTTACACAAAAAGTGTATTTTTTTATTGTACGGAATTTTGGAAAGGAATAATATATAACCAAGTTATATAACTAGGATATATAATTACATTATATATTTAACATAAACCAATGAGGATTAATTATGAAAAAGTTATTACTTCTAGTACTACTATCATCAGCTTTCGTTTCTTATGCTAACGAAGACTGGTCGGATTCAGTTGCTACAGATGAATCAGCAGTAGTTGAAGAGTCTGCTCCAGCAGCGGATTGTACAGTAACTGGTGATTGTGTTGAAACAACAGAAGCTTCAGATACATCTCTAGATGCTGAACTTTCAGACGATTCTGATCTTGAAGTTGAGCAATAATTAAAAACCCTTCCGCAGCAGCTCTCCAGCTGCTGCATTAATTTACGATCGGTGTCTCCTTGGTTTATACTAAAGACGTGAAAGACCTAGAATTCTCAAGAATACTTTTAGATGTAATGCCAATCATTATTCGCTCAATTCGTAGTGAGCTCAGACAAGCGGCATCCCCTCATATCTCCTATCCTCAATTTAGGGCCCTCTCTAATATTGGAAGAGGACTAAATACTGTTGGGGAATTGGCCGATCACCATGGAATTAGCCAGCCGGCAATGACTAAAACAATAAATATTTTGGTTGATGAAGACCTTGTGACTAAGAATAAATCAAGTGAAGATGCTAGATTGACGATCTTAGCTCTAAGTACAAAAGGTCAGAAGCTATACAATGATGTGTGGAGTGAAGTGCAAGAAAAGATTTCACTTAAGTTAAAAGACTTTCCAATTAAAAATCGAAAGATGATGGTTGCAAATCTTCAAAAGCTAAAGAGCATTATTGATTAATTTTTTTGAAAACGATTGATATACGTACAGTGCTGACAAAATTTTTCTACACGAATATTATTATCGAAGCCCTGTCTCATTGCGACCGCTCGAGGCGAGCTTAGAATACTTTTTAAACTCTCATCTAAAACATTACCAAGTGGTATCTGGCTCTCTTTATCAAGGCAGCAAGGAACAACTGTTCCATCTGCATGAATTCCAATATGAGTCTTTAAAGCGTGACACTTCCCTACTTCCCCTTGGTTAGGAAGGTCCCAAGATGGCCAATCAAAATGAGAGTCAAAGTGAAGATATACCTTATTCCAGATCCTCTTACTCTTTATCGATTCAACCTGCGTTCGACGATTTATTTCAATATCATAGAAACGCTCGAGAGTTTGAAAGACCTCTTCATTTTCTTTCATGATTTGTTCACTTCGCCCAAGGTTCCATAAACGATAATTTACATAAGTTTCAGGAGAGACTTCATGAAGTTCTCTAGAGAAGTCTAAAATTGGCCTTAGGTAAGTATTGAAATCTCGGTTAGGAAAGTTATCTTTATAACTTTGGATAGAAAAGTTGATCTGTCTTAAGACTTTGCTCTTTAATAGAACATCCTTACGTCCCGCAATGACAACTCCATTGGTAGTAATCTGGACAGGAACACCATTGTCTTCACAGATGGCCATTATCTTTGAAAAATTAGGATGGGCCAATGGCTCCCCCATCAAGTGAAGACATACTTGCTTTGCTAGAGGCTTGGCCTGAACGAGAATTTTTTCAAAATCCTCTGGCCCCATAACTTTCTTATCGCGCTCAACAACAGGACAAAACGTACACTGTAAGTTGCAAATATTTGAAATTTCGATAAAGATTCTATCTAGCATGGGACTTTCTAACACGCTTCATCAAGATTTGTCAGGTTTTTTTGACGAAGAAGAATTACGACTCGATAATATTTATATTAAATAAATTTAGGGGGAAAGAGGTGAAACAAATTCTATTAGTCGTGATTATATCTTTAATCGCATTTGCATCGGAGGCCAATCTTGATTCATTCTGTGCCTCTAAAAAAGGCGACACTGGCCATTACAAGTCAGGAGATAATTACTATATTTTCAAAGGCCCATTTCTTTATAAATTCGAACAAGAACAAATTAGGTTAATCTTTTCAAAGTACGAGATTCGTTCTGTTAAAGAATATAATGGAAAGCTCTACATTCTCACTCCTGATTATATCTTTGTCCATAGTCTTAATGATTACGAGTTCATCACAAGTTTCCCATCGACAAATCAGAAAATAGTAAAGAAACATCAAACAGCTCAAGATATGACTATTATGAATGATAAACTCTTTATCGCTCATGGCTCACTTGGACTAATTAAGATTGATCTTACTGCTTATAGTATTGAATCAATTCACAATTTTGATCTTCCGCATGATCCAAGCCAAGTATCGACTGCAACAGGTATCGACAATGATGGAGAAAAGATCTTTGTTATGCTCGATAATGTCACTTATAATTTTTCAACTAAGAAGAGGGCCTTTGAGGGGCTTGTCGTGTTAGATAATAATATGAATCAGGATAAAGTAATATCGATTCGTCAAAATAGAGAAGCTCTACATATGCCTAAGGCGATCATTCATGACGGATACTTAGTTTCAAAAAATATTCAAAACCTTTATTTTTATAAGATCAGTGACTTTGCAAAGGCCAAGACTCTTTGGCCTAAAAGAAGACTCTATGATTTTGCAGGTGATGACCTAGCATCAACTCCTGCAATTATCGATGGGAAAGTTATTGGTTGCTTCAATCAATATGATGGAATAAGTTTTAAATACTTTCACAGAGAATTTAAATTATAAAAAAAGCCTAGGATCACCTAGGCTTTTTTTTATTGCAGTCCGTATAATGATTCTAATTTTTGATCAAGCTCTGGCACAGTCAATTTCATCTTAATATAAGTATCTATTAAGTTGTCATTAAGAAGTAGATTTAGGTCTTCACCATTTTCAAGTTGTTCATTGATATTGTGGCGAATCAGGTCACGTAATCCCTCAATCCCTTCAATATCACCTCTTTCAATCATGGCCTCAACTTGTGCTCTTTCTTTTCTATTGAAATCAAAAAGATGTGAGATCCCAGATGTTGCCTGAGAAACAAGATAAAAAGCAGCTCCAACACCTTCGGATGTTAAAGTGATCCCTTTACCAGTGTACTCAGTACCCTTCTCAAGATTATCAGCACCAATTAAAAGCTCAGTTAGCTTTGACGATTCAACACTTGCATTCTCAATTAATTCCAATATCTCTTCAAGAGTCATTCCAGTGATATCAATTGGCTTCTCAAGAACCCTTGATAGAAATTCATTAAGGTCAGTTAGTAGCTCACTCCCTTTAGTTGTTCCATCCAATGCTAACTCAATTAATTTTTCAATATGAGTCATTCGTGTCGCTTTTGAAAGAAGATCAGCGATCTCTTCAGTGGCCATTGTTGAAATATCAAGAGGCTTTTCAAGAACTCGAGATAAGAATTCATTGATATCTGTCAAAAGATCCGATGCTTCAGATGTTCCCTCGAATGCGAGATCAATAATCTTAGTTAAGAACTCTTCTGTCTTATCTGAACTAGGCTCTAAATAAACATAGATCTTTCTTGAAACCTCAAGAGAAGACTTCGTCGCCTTACCTGAGACTTCAAAAACCATAGCAATTCCGTCTGCAGTTAAACGGAATGCCGGCTTTGAGAACTCTGAGAGATTAACAATTTCTTTAGCAACTTTTTCCGAAGCACGATACGAAGATTGAAGTCCTTTAGAGATAAGGGCCTCTAATTTTTCACGAGAAAAGTCTGCAACTTTAATCGTTTGTCTCGTTGTACTCTTACCTGCATCATAGATAGCTTCTGAAACTTTTGAAGAAGCATCAAATGCAGCGTCTCTTATATCAGCTCCTACTGCATGAAGAGATAAAAGAGTAAATAGAATAGTCGAAGTTGTTTTTTTCATTATTAATCCCTTTATAGTTTAAATTATTTTACAATTTGGTTACCGTAGATTTCTTCTAACTTAAGATCTAGATTAGGAACTGATAGTCTAAGCTTGATATAAGTATCAATAGCATTGTCATCTAGAAGTCTATTTAGATCTTCTCCATTTACAATTTCTTCGTTGATATTGTGTCTAATTAGATCACGTAGACCTGCAAGACCGTCTACATCTCCTCTTTCAACCATTTGCTCAATTTGCTCTCTTTCTTTTCTGTTGAAATCAAATAATTGAGAAATACCTGTTGTGGCTTGAGATACAAGGTAGAATGCAGCTCCAATACCATTTGAAGTTAGAGAGATTCCTTTTCCTGAGTACTCAATACCCTTTTCAAAATTCTCTGCACCAAGAAGAAATTCTGAAGCTTCAGAAGATTTCTCGCTTGCTTTTCCAATTAACTCAAATATCTCTTCAAGAGTCATTTTTGTTACATCAATTGGCTTCTCTAGTACTCTTGAAAGAAATTCATTGATATCAGTAAGAAGCTCAGAAGCTTCTGATGTCCCTTGGAATGCAAGTTCTAGAAGCTCAGTTAAAAATTCACCTGTTGCTTCAAGTGTTGGCTCAAGGAAGATATAGATTTTTCTAGATACTTTTAAAGTTTGTTTTGTTCCCTTTCCAGAGATTTCAAATACCATAGCAAGGCCATCAGCAGTAAAACGGAAAGCTGGCTTAGAAACTTCAGATAGTTTAACGATTTCTTTTGCTAGTTTTTCAGATGCCTTATAAGATGACTGTAAGTTCTTTGAGATAAATGCTTTTAGGTGCTCACCTGTGAAGTCAGCAACTTCAACAGTTTTATCAGTTGCACTCTTACCTGCATCATAGATTGCTTCAGATACTTTTGAAGAAGCTCCTAGAGTTGCGTCTCTTACTTCAATAGCGTTTGCTTGAAGTGCAATTAGTGTCATAAGTGTAGCTGTAGTAAGTCTTTTCATAATTTTTCTCCTCTTTGTTTTTTGTTCTTTATTTTTAAATAAATTGTTACTTGTTATATGCTTTCATTGAAATAATTCTTGCTTGATCACGAATATTTCTAATTAAATCGAGTAGTCTTGCTAGGTCCTGAACCTCTTTTTCATAATTACTTTTTACGTCTTCTAGTAGTTGATTTTCGATCTTTTCTAGTTCTGCACTCTTTACATTATGTCTATCAAAGTCAGAGTCTCTTAAAACTAATGGAATTCCATAGCTTGAATCATTGGCCCTTACGCGACTCGACTTTCTCATTTCATTCCATTCTTGGATTCTCTTACCAAGTGGAGTTTCTTCTTCCATATTCTTGTCTAAAAAGTTCCCAACCTCTTCATCAATTGAAGACTGTTTAATTTTAAAGATTGCGCCTGTTAGAATTGAAAGATCGTTTAGCTTTCCTTCAACATCAACAGTTTCACTTAAAGCATTTAATTCTTCGAATTTTTCAAATAAACGATCGACATCAAATTCTTCTAAGATATCTTTAATAAATTTTTCTCTTTTTACTGTTTTATACTTATGATCACGCCCTGGAATACGACGTCTTTTAATGTTGTAGTCTGACGCCTCAGTACCAAACAAAGACTTCTTCACTTCTTTAAGAAGCTCGATATCACTTGGAAAGAACATTCCTTTCTTTTGTGCCTTCTCAAGGTTTTCTAGATCATCTTCATTTGAGAATTCACTTTCAGTGAACTTATCGAGAAGTGAATAAGGTAGAATAACTCTTTCATAAGCAAATTCATTATTTGGTAGAGCTGATTGAAATAGCTCATTTGATTCTGATGCACAGTTATTAGTGATAAATTTATAATCACCTTCGTACTCCCAATAAATCTCTAAAACTTTATTGATGAAGTCCTTCTTTTGTTCCTCTGATAAATAGATTGGCTGACTAATAAGATCTCTTAACTCTCCACCGTTATATTCATTAATAACCTCAGGGAAAGAGAGCATGAATAAAACTGAGTCATATCCACCAAGAACACCTTTTAACATGTCACTTTTAATATCTGTTACGTTGGCACGGTAAGAAAGAACGACATGATAGAGCTTATCTTTTAAACATTTCTCGTCTACCTTCTTTCTAAAAGGAGCACAAAGAACTATTCTAAACATTGAGTGACCAAACCCAGAGATCATTGAGTCACCTTTTGAAGCCAGTAGGTAATCAATTCGATATACACGACTTGGATCGATATCTCTCGTCACCTTTAGGTCATCCAGAATGATCTCAGAAAAAATCTTACAGTCGTAATTAGGAAATGGAACATGATTAAGTAGTTCACTATAGAACTTGTAGTAAGAAGGCCTTCTACACTTATACTCTTTATCCATTAAGAAGAACTCAAAGTTAACAGCATTATGCTCTTTTAAGTTTTCAAACTCATATGCATCCACAGATCTCTTCGACGAAAGATTCTTTGTCTTCTTAGAAAAGAAGCCTTTCTTCCAGTTTGCAAGTTTGTAGAATGAAAACAATCCACTAATCGAGTTTCGATTCGTATCTTGGGAAAGAACTGCTCGACACTCATCACTTAAATGATTGCGCTCCTCTTTTTCGTTACGACAAACTCTTGCTTTTTGCTTATGCTCTTTTGTTCTAACCTTTTTTAGATCATAGAGGTGTGCTAGCTCGTGTAAAATCGTTGCCTGTGCTTTTCTTACATAATTCTTATGGCCACAGTTAAACTGTTCAATACTTTCATCACCATTGATAATTTCTTTGATAAACAGAGACGTAATCTTGATCTCATCGCGATTAAAATAGCTCACACTTCCGTACTTAATAGGTACAGATTCGTTACAACGATCTTTTGGAAAATTTCTAATATTTTTATTTTCTTTAAAATCAGAGAAAGTTACTTCAACTTTTTCACCAATAGCATCTCTTACTGAAGCAGGAATTTTTTCATCAACCTGAGTGATAAATACTTCAAGAGTTTTCACAAATTCTTTTGGAACGCTATCTTTATTAAGCTTAAGAACTTGCCCACTATAAGCAAATGTCGCCCCCGTTAATAAAGTAGTCAGTAAACTCTTGAAAATTAGGTTTCGCATAATATTCCTTAAACAGTTGTACAAAGTTTGTTCAGCAATTAAGTCGATAGAAGGCTGTAACTTCGTTCAATTTCTTTTATTTGGAATATTATGTTGCAATAGGGATGCCAATTTAGAATAGGTTCATTGCTAGTCAGTAAAGACGAATTCGATCACTCTTCAAAGAACTTAGCTCTTCACCGCAAATATTGATTGGTGCTTGTCCTTGTGGCCCGAGAGGAACTGTTTCCAAAAGGGTTCCCTCTATATCTCTCTCATCAACATGCCCTCGGCATTCGATTGCACTAGATGTATATGAAATAACTTTATACTGGTAAATGCTAGCAGGAGCTCTTAGGGGGGAATCCACTCCCTCATTAAAACATGATAATAAGAGAATGATGAAGAATACGATTGAGAATATTTTCTTGAGTGACATAATCTCTATTTCGGACAACTTGCGATATGAGCAGACTTAATTAAAGTAAAAAGGGAGCCATAGCTCCCTTATTATTAATTCGAATTAAGTCCACCTAGTAAGTGGCGCGAAGTGAAGCGTATATAATCAATACTCTCCTCTGCTCCAAAGGAAGAAGTGTAAGCATGAAAGCTTGATAAGAAGTGATGCCAAAGCATTCTTCTAAAACCTTCTTCCTCTTCAGTGCGAATAATAATTCCAGCACTTCTAAACAGTGGTTGCACCCACCCCCAATAAAGATCAACGATCTGTGGAGTCAACCTCGCTGCAACAGAGTCACTATCGGCCATATTCTTAGTATTGTACGCAAGAGATAAAAATTCATCAGCGATATTCTTATGAATCATTAATTCTTGAAAAATCGCTTTGTAATTATTTGCAAGATTATCTGCGTTTGTTTCATTTTCTTCAACGCGGAAAGGCTTGTTCGTAATTGCAGAATTTAAATTTTCTCTAAATAGACTGAAAATGACATCCTCTTTCGACTTAAAGTAATTATAGTAAGTTCCAATCCCCAATCCACACACCTGGGCCAATTCTCGCATTCCTACTTCATCAACCCCTTTTTGAGTAAATAATTCCATTGAGTTCTTTAGAATCATTTCTCTCGTTCTCTGTTTCTTGATTTCTCGTAAACCTGCCATAACACCTCCTTCATGGTCAGCGTAGAACAAGTAGCTCCCGAGCTAATTGGTCGAGAACTCTTTCTATTTTGATCATAGTCGATTCATGGATGACGCTCATCTTAATTAAGTTAAAAGATGGTAATTCGTAGGTAAAAATTTAGTCAGCTGATCTTCATCATTGCCTATTATATGGACTTTTTGAGAGATTATTGACTAAGTTATAAACACTGATTTTTTTTAAATTGCTTAATTTACGAAGAATCTTAATTTTGAGATAATGATTAAATGTCTATATTATTAAAGTTAGTTCCTACATTAGTTTCTTGGTACCTAAGATTTGTTAAATTCACGTCAAAAATTATTGTTCTAAACCCGGGAAACCTAGATCTTGCTAAGAAGATGGGAAAGCACGGCAACTACGCTTTAGCTGTATGGCACGAGCACTACCCTACTTCAGTCTTAACAGAGTTAGACTCTGGAATGGTAACAATGGCCTCTCAATCAAAAGATGGAAGCCTTGCCGCAGATACAATTTCCAAACTTGGCTTTACCCCAACTCGCGGAAGCTCTTCACGCGGAGGGGCCAAGGCACTACAGTCCATGATTGAACAAATCAATGAGAAGAGACTCAATTCTGCCATCACTGTCGACGGCCCTCGTGGACCAAGCTATGTTCCCAAAAAAGGAATACTAGTCGTTAGTCACGAATGCGAAGCACCGGTTCTTTGCATCCAGTCAATATCAACTCGTCGTTTTTGTATTAGCAAGAGCTGGGACAAAACGAAGATCCCAAAACCATTTGGTCGCATTTATGTTGCCTATGGCCGTCCATTTCAGGTAGAAAACCTAAACAATGACTATTTAAAAACTTACAGCGAGCAAATTGTCACAACGCAACAAGCTCTTACAGAGCAAATTCGTAAGCATGTAGAATACTAAGTCACTGAAATCATATTAAATTGTCGAGATTTTTTGATGAATTAAGTCGTGAAATAATGTGTCGTTAGTGGTACAAATTTAAGTTACTATTAAGATTTCAAAAAGATTTTATTATAATTAAGAATTGATCAATATTGTTTAAAAAGTGAGATGCTATGGCAGAGAATATGCTGGAAATTAAAAACCTTACAGTTGAATTTCAAACAGAAGATGAAAGAGTTAAGGCCGTAAAAAGCTTAAACCTAAGTATTCCTAAAGGAAAAACTGTTGGGCTTGTTGGTGAATCTGGTTCAGGTAAGTCAGTAACATCTTTAGCAATTATGGGGCTTATTCCTAACCCTCCTGGAAGAATTAGCGAAGGTGAAATTCTATTCAATGGTGAAGACCTAACAAAGGTTTCTAACGAAAGAATGAGAGAACTTCGCGGTAATAAGATTGCAATGATCTTTCAAGAGCCAATGACATCTTTAAACCCAGTTTTTACAACTGGTAATCAAATTGATGAAGTACTTATGCTTCACCAAGGAATGAATAAAGAACAAGCTCGTAAGAGAACAATTGAACTTTATGAAGAAGTCGGTATTCCTTCACCAAAAGAATCAGTTGATAAATATCCTCACCAAATGTCAGGTGGTCAAAAACAACGTGTAATGATCGCAATGGCAATGGCATGTGAGCCAGAACTTCTAATTTGTGACGAGCCGACAACAGCTCTTGACGTTACAATTCAAAAACAAGTTCTTGAGCTAATGTTTGATCTTCAAAGAAGACATAATATGAGTATGCTTTTCATTACTCACGACCTAGCAGTTATTGCTGACATTGCTGATGAAGTTGCGGTTATGTTCAGAGGTGATCTAGTTGAGCAAAATACAACAAAAGCACTTTTTGAAAATCCAAAACACCCTTATACAAAAGGTCTCCTAGCTTGTCGTCCAAGTCTAGATGAGAACCCAGTAAGACTTCTTACTGTTGATGACTTCCTAAATGCAAAAGAAGATATTGATGTTTCATCTCTTGAAATGAAAAAACCAAGAGAAATTAATGAAACTGAAAACCCAGTACTTCTAGAAGTTAAGAACTTCAACAAGCACTTCCCAATTAAAGGTGGAATCTTTGGCCGTACAGTTGATTGGTTTAAGGCCGTTGACGATGTAACTCTTCAGGTAAGAAAAGGTCGTACACTTGGTCTAGTTGGTGAGTCAGGTTGTGGTAAAACAACTCTTGGCCGTACAATCCTTAGACTACTAGAACCAACAGCTGGTGAAGTAATTTACGACGGTATTAACGTAACTAATTTAAATAAAACACAAATGAGAGAGATGCGTGAGAGAATGCAGATCATTTTCCAAGACCCATACTCTTCTCTTAACCCACGTATGACTATTGGTGACATTGTAACTGAGCCAATGGTTATTCACGGTATCGGCGGAACAAAGAAAGATAGATATGCAGTGGCCGCTGACCTTCTAGAAAAAGTAGGTCTTAAAGGTGATCACCTTAACCGCTATCCACATGAGTTCTCTGGTGGTCAACGTCAAAGAATCTGTATCGCTCGTGCTCTTTCTCTTAAGCCAGAATTTATCATCTGTGATGAGTCAGTTTCAGCACTAGATGTATCTGTTCAAGCACAAGTACTTAACCTACTTCAAGATCTTCAAGATGAACTAGGTCTTACTTACATCTTCATTTCACACGACTTATCTGTTGTTAAGTACATCTCGGATGAAATTGGTGTAATGAACAAAGGTAAAATTGTTGAATACGGTCCAGCACACGAGGTTTACCGTAACCCACAAGATGAGTATACGAAGAAGCTTCTAAGCGCTATTCCTAGAGGTGTTCCAAAAGAGCTACTTTAATTAATTTTCTAAACTAAATTTTAGATAAATTTATAAGAAAGGAGGTCAATGACCTCCTTTTTTTATTTTCACTTTTTGCGCTATAATACGGAGATGGAGGAAACGAAATGCCTGTTATCGAATCAAGCTATACTTGTCATCAGTCTCTACAAAATGGTCACCTACAAACGATCATTCCATTCTTTATTAGAAGAACTCCAAAGCATAAATTTGAAAAGAGAACTCTAACGACACCAGATGGTGATTTTCTTCGCTATTATAAATCATCAACTGACTCTCCTCTTGAGAAAAGACACCTTATCATTATCTCTCATGGACTAGAGGGTAACGGCCGCGATCGATACATTGTCGATATGATGAAGAAGTTTAACTCTCAAGGTTATGATGTCATCTCCTGGGATATGCGCTCTTGTGGAGGTACCCTAAACCGCACACAAAAGTTTTATAATGCTCAAGACTATCATGACTTAAAATTTCTCGTTGATAGTGTTTCTGAAGACTACGATCATGTTTCTCTCATGGGTATAAGCCTTGGTGGTGCTATAACAGCAAACTACCTAGGACGACACCCAGAGCTCGTAAATCACAAGATTTACCGTGGCTTTATTCTCTCTTCTCCTATGGATTTAAATGGCTGTTCAGTGAAATTAAAAACTGAAATTTCACGCCATATTTATCGACATGTCTTTGTTTATTCCATGAGAAAAAAGGTTATTGAAAAGGCCAAGCTCATGGAGCTACCAGTAGATCTGAATAAAGTAAAAAATATTAAGCATATTGATGATTTTGATGAGTATGTTACTGCCCCAATTTACGGCTATCGCGATGGTTATCACTATCGTGAAGAGGCTTCACCTATCTCTCACTTGGAAAAGATTCGCGTCCCATTCTACATTCTGAATGCTTACGATGATCCCTTCCTATCGGAAGAAAGTTATCCCTATGAGCTGGCACAAAGGAAAAGTAATTTATTCCTCGAGGTCCCAAGAAATGGTGGTCACGTGGGCTTTATCAAATCTCCTTCAGAGAAATATTATTGGTATGAACAGCGAATATTAGATTTTTTAAAAATGAAGATATAAGAAAGGCCTCCGATTGGAGGCCTTATTTTATTTTTTAAATTGAACTTTATATTTTGCTTTTGCTCCCGCGTAACCATAAACCTTGATATAGTAAGTATTAGAAGAATTCACTCTTAATCTCACGGCCTCATTGTCACTTGACGATTCTTTACGAGAGACAACTTTAAAAGATGATCCCATTTTCTTAAGAACTTCAAAGTCTAGATCACCTTCGCTGTGTGAGAAGAAGATTCTAAAGTCTAAAACTTCACCTGCTTTCATTTCAGCTTTATAGAAATCAACATCTTCTTCACTGTCGATTTCAACATTTTGAGAGAATCCTGAACCTAACTCTGTTGCCGTTTGTGCTGTATCATTATCAGAGCCTGGCTTATCTGTTGAATCGCTATCATCTTGACCTTGCGCTAAAACACTTGGGAAGTTTTCTAGGATAAATGGAACAATTCGACTCATTGATACTGCACCATTATAAACTCCGCGTCCTCCCCATCCGCCGTAACCAGCGTGGTGGATAGCATATACCTTATCAGAGTCTGCATTAAATACTGGTGAACCAGATGAGCCTCCTAAAGTGTCAGCATCGTATAAAACATCTCCTCTAAGTCCTACAACCTTTCCTTCAGATACTTTCTTCGTCCAGTCACAGTTGTAATCAGTATAGTAATCACAGTTTTGGTGGATAACATAAACGCTATCTCCCTCTACTGGTTCAGTTGTATCTAAAACAACCTTACCGTAAGTCTGACCTGGCGTCCCTTCACACTTAACAAGTGCAAAATCTAATTCCTCATCATTACCGATGAACTCATCACATGTGATCTCACCTTGGCCTGACTTTGAAACACCTTTTTCATGTTTCATAAAAACTTTCATTCCCACAACATCTGCTGCACTTGTGATGCAGTGATGATTTGTCATTAGAACGTTATCCGAGATTAAAAAGCCAGTACAACGGCCAGTGTTTGAAAATTGAATATCAGCTACTGCTTTTGAATTTTTTCTAATATCTGAAGAATCATCAAAAGCTATTACTTCTTGCCAGTTAACATCGCCAACAATGATTGAGCCTGTTGCTACATCTGCATCCGCTGAAGCTGGAACACTTTTCCCACATGAAACTGTTAAGAATGTGGAAACAACTACTAATAAAAACATGGAACTTCTTACTGACATTACCCTCTCCTCCAATCTTCCTTATGGAACCTTTCAAGCTCTTTTGTGAACTTGTTGATTGAGTAATTTATAGAAAAATAAACATGATATAAGAACCTGGGTGTCTTTTTTATAGGCCCATAATGCCTAAAGTTAAGCAAATGTAAGAAATTGGCCAAAAATTACAACAAACAGAGGTGTTAAAATGTCACCTAATCAATAGGAATTATTGAAACATCGGCGTTTTTAAAGCTCTTAAGCTCTTTTGGAATAACTTTAAGGATCATTCCTTCCAGTGCATCAATAACCTTCTCTTTGTAGAAGATTCGGCCGTAAACTATTGAAACTTCACGTGTTGGTACCGGAGGCGTAAATGAGCGAATCATTTTCTTTCGAACACCTGTTAAATCAAGCATATCGAGATGAGGAATAATCGTATATCCACTATCCTTGGCCACAAGGTTCTTAATTGTCTCAAGGGATCCACTTTCAAAGTGCTGAAAGCCTTTAACTTTCTGGCAAAGATTTAAAACCTGGCCACGTAGACAATGACCTTCTTGAAGGAGCCAGAGTCCATCTTTATCTAGGTCAGAATATTCTAATTGGCTCTTGTGAAAGAGTTCGTGATCTTTTGCAATAAAGCCATAGAGTGGTTCATAAAACAAAACTCTTTCAACAAGCTGATTATTATGAAGTGGAGTAACAAGAAGTCCCGCATCTAATTCGTCGCGATCAAGTTTTTCAATAATTTCATCAGTCGTTCTCTCTTCAATAATAAGATCAACTTTTGGAAATTCTTTTACGAAGCGACTTAAAAAAAGAGGTACAAGATACGGTGCTAAAGTTGGAATTACACCTAGTTTGAACTCGCCTTCTATACCGACTATTGGATCACTTGCAATATCTTTTAGTTTTTTAAATTCTTTATTAACAACTCTAGCTTGAGCAATAAAAGTTTCACCTTCAATAGTTGGAACGATAGGATTCTTAGAGCGATCAAATATAACAAATCCTAAGCTATCTTCTAGCTTCTGTATTTGCATACTCAATGTTGGTTGAGAAACATGACACTCTTCAGATGCCTTTCTGAAGTGACGGTGTTTATCGACTGCTAATACATATTCCAGTTGAGTTATTGTCATAACAAGAGTTCCTGAAGGTTGATTTATAATTTCTATACTATATCATACTCCATAATCGGAGACTATATGAACAACAGCATT
The DNA here is from genome assembly GCF_050955245.1 of Halobacteriovorax sp. GFR8. Lineage (NCBI taxonomy): Bacteria > Pseudomonadati > Bdellovibrionota > Bacteriovoracia > Bacteriovoracales > Halobacteriovoraceae > Halobacteriovorax > Halobacteriovorax sp. GFR8. Next base: position 2,795,636 of record NZ_JBPBLR010000002.1, read on the forward strand.
GATTTATTTCAAAGTCTATCATCTTTAGACTTATTTATATTTTTTGCCATTTTAGGCTTAACTATAGCCAGTGTTATTTACGGTCAATATCGCATGAATAAATCCACAGAAAAAGAGTCATTCCTCGATCTTCTGATCATGGGAAGAAGACTCACCCTACCTCTTTTTGTCGCGACACTTGTTGCAACTTGGTACGGTGGAATATTTGGAGTAACTGAGATTGCCTTCAATCAGGGTATTTATAACTTTATCACTCAAGGTGTTTTCTGGTACATCGCCTATATTATTTTTGCATTCTTTCTCATTGATAAAATTGAGCCTTATCACGCGGTTACTCTACCAGATTTAGTTGAAAAAATGTTTGGGCCACGCTCAGCAAAACTCACCGCAGTTTTCAACTTCTTCAATGTTCTCCCAATAGCTTACGGAATTAGTTTAGGTATTTTTCTGCAACTAATTTTTGGAGGATCGCTATTACTTAACACAAGTCTTGGAGTTGGATTTGTTGTTCTCTACTCTATGTGGGGAGGGCTAAGGTCAGTTGTATTTTCCGACCTCATTCAATTCTTTGTTATGTGTCTTGCAGTTGCTTTAGTTCTTGGATTCTCTTTCTTTGAGTTTGGTGGCATCTCCTATTTAAAAGCAAATCTACCTGAGTCCTACTGGTCTTTAACGGGTAAAAACTCATTAGCAACAACTTTTGTCTGGGGTTTTATTGCCCTATCAACTCTAGTTGATCCAAACTTTTATCAACGCTGTTTTTCTGCCACAAGTGGAGAAGTTTCAAAGAAAGGTATTCTGATCTCAACTTTTATCTGGTTTTGTTTCGATATTTGTACGACGTTTGGAGCAATGTATGCAAAAGCCGCAATACCAGATGCACAGAGTGCACATGCTTACCTAACATATGCAATTCAAATCCTGCCTCATGGTCTAAAAGGATTTTTATTAGCGGGAATTCTTGCAACAATATTATCAACACTCGATTCCTACCTATTTATCGCAGGAACAAACCTGGCCTATGACCTTGCACCAAAGAAATACAAGGGTCGCATTTGGATTCACCACTTTGGAGTTATTTTTGTTGCCGTTTTAACAGTGATTATGTCTGAATACTTCCAGGGAAATATAAAATCTGTTTGGAAGACTCTTGGTTCATTTTCTGCATCATGTCTATTGCTGCCAGTTGTCTATGGTTACCTCTTTCCGAAACGAATTAGTGATAACCAGTTTGTGACGGCCTGTCTGATAGGAGTTGTCTCAACGGCCACGTGGCGTCATATCTCAAAAGTTGGCTTCTACGCCAATATTGACGAGCTCTATATTGGGATTGTTGCAACAAGTCTAACTCTGTTCATTTATCACCTAATTAGGGATAAAAAACTAGTCGGATAAGGGCCAACAAGTGTATCCTTTGTACTTAATTTCGTAGGATTTTAAGTTCAAAGGATTACATATGACTGATAATAAAAAAGTCACGGACAAATCGAGCGCGGACGCTCAAAAAATTCAAAAGGCCCTTGATTACCACTCAATGGGTAAACCAGGAAAGATTGAAGTAATTGCAACAAAGCCATGTTTGACTGCTTCTGATCTAACAAAGGCATACTCGCCAGGTGTAGCTCACCCATGTTTAGAAATTGCTAAAAATCCTGATGATGTTTACAAGTATACTGCTAAAGGTAACCTTGTTGGTGTTGTTTCAAATGGTACGGCCGTTCTTGGTCTAGGAAATATTGGAGCAGCTGCAGGTAAACCAGTAATGGAAGGAAAAGGGATTCTTTTCAAGCGCTTTGCTGACATCGATGTTTTCGATATCGAAGTTGAGGAATCAACTGTTGAAGGTATGGTAAATGTTGTTAAAGCACTTGAGCCTACTTTTGGTGGTATTAACCTTGAAGATATTAAAGCACCAGAGTGTTTTGAAATTGAAAAGCAACTAATTGAAAAAATGGATATTCCTGTTTTCCATGATGACCAACATGGAACTGCAATTATTGCAGCTGCTGGATTCCTTAATGCCCTTGAATTATCTAAGAAGAAAATTGAAGAAGTAAAGGTTGTCTTCTCAGGTGCAGGTGCTGCTTCAATGGCATGTGCTAACATCTTCTTTCAACTAGGCGTTAAGAATGAAAACCTTCTAATGACTGATTCTCGCGGTGTTATTTATAAAGGCCGTACTGATGGAATGAATGAGTACAAAGAAAAATATGCAGTAGAAACTGATGCAAGAACTCTAGGTGATGCAATGGTTGATGCTGATGTTTTCATCGGTTGTTCTGCAAAAGGTGTTTTAACAAAAGATATGGTTAAAACAATGGCAAAGAGCCCAATCATTTTTGCAATGGCAAACCCAGACCCTGAAATTCTACCAAGCGAAGTTGAAGAAGTTCGTGATGATGCAATTATGGCAACAGGACGTTCTGACTTCCCTAACCAAGTTAATAACGTACTAGGTTTCCCTTCAATCTTTAGAGGTGCACTAGATGTTCGTGCTCGTAAGATCAATGAAGAAATGAAACTTGCGGCAGTTCACGCTCTTGCTGATCTTGCAAAAGAAGAAGTACCTGATGAAGTTAAACTTGCTTACCAAGGTGAGGACTTCAAATATGGAAAGAATTATATTATTCCAAAGCCATTTGATACACGAGTTCTTGTTAGACTTGCTCCTGCTGTTGCAAAAGCTGCAATGGATACAGGAGTTGCAAGAAGTCAGATTACTGACCTTCAAGAATACTCTGAGCACTTAGCAAGTCGCCTATCGGCCTCTGGTGCATTCATGAAAACTGTTCGTGACCGTCTCGCTTCACAAATTAAAGCTCGTGATGGAAAAAAAGTTAGAATGGTTTTTGCAGAAGGTGTAAACACAAGAATTCTTCATGTTGCAAAAACTCTTGCTGAAGGTGATACAATTCAACCAATTCTTCTTGGACATCCAGATGATATTAGAGCAAAAATCAAGTCACTAAGCCTTGATGAGGTTCTAGATGAGAGTATCGAAATCATCCGTCCACGTAAGGCACCTAACTTTAAAGAGTTCTACACTGAATACTGTGAAATGAAACAAAGAGAGGGTGTCTCTTTGAGTGCAGCTGAAGACCTAATGATCCAAGAAAACTACTACGGTTCAATGATGGTTAAAAAAGGACTCGCTGATGCATTTATCGCAGGTCCAACTTTAAATTACAGTGATTGCTTAAAACCAGCTCTAAGTGTTATAGGGGCCCAAGCAGGAAAGAAAGCTGCAGGTGTTTTCATTTTAGTATTTAAAGACCGTGTTCTATTCCTAGCTGATACGACAGTACAACCAGATCCTTCAGCTGAAGATCTTGTTGAAATTGCAAAATCAACTCAACACCTTTACAAGTCACTAATGAGAAGAGAGCCAAGAATTGCTTTCTTAAGTTACTCAAATTTTGGTGATTCAAAACTTCCAGGTGCAAGGAAGATGAAGAATGCAACAAAGATGGCAAAGGAAAAATACCCAGAGCTTATCATTGAAGGTGAAATGCAAGCAGACGTTGCGGTAAACGCAAATATCATGGATCACCTATTTGACTTTAGCGAGCTTGGTGGTTCTGCAGATATTCTTATCTTCCCAGAACTTAACTCAGCAAATATCTCTTACAAGTTACTTGCTCAATTAAGTGAAGCTTCTGCTATTGGACCAATCCTTGCTCCAATGAATCAGACAGTTAATATTATTCAAAGAACGGCTTCAATTAAAGAGATCGTTGACTCTTGTCGCTTAACGGCCCTTAGATCATTAGAAGAGCCAAAGCACGACTAATAGGAAGGATTATTATGAGCTTTAAAAAGAATATTATTGCAACAGATAAGGCACCAAGCGCAGTAGGAACATACTCTCAAGGTGTTGAATATAACGGAACTTACTTCTTCTCTGGTCAAATTGGAATTGATCCTGCGACTAGTGAATTACAAGAAGGATTTGTTCCTCAACTAAACCAAATTATGAAGAATATTGATGGGCTTCTAGAGTCACAAAACCTAACTCGTGAGCACATCATCAAGACTTCAATTTTTGTTACTGATCTTGCTAACTTTGGTGAGGTTAATGCTGCTTATGAAGCTTACTTTACAGCTCCATACCCAGCAAGAAGCTGTGTTCAAGTTCCAGCACTTCCTAAGGGAGCTGTGGTAGAAATTGAAGTTATCGCAGCGAAAGGATAGATAATACTGTTTTATGTTTGATAAGAAGTATGTATTTGAAACAAAACAAACAAGATCTTGGAGAAAGGCCCTCGAGCTTTTCTCCAAGTTTGTTATTTTCATCCTAGGCTACTCACTTCTTTCATATACCCTCATCCTCTACTCTCAAAATGAAAATGTTAAAACTAAAGAAACTTTCTATAAGAAGCGACCTGATATTATCGTCGTCTTTACTGGAGATAGAGGCCGTATTCAAGAAGCAATTCGCTTAGCGAAGGAATACAATCAAGAGAATATTCTCATTTCAGGAGTTCATACAAAGAATAATGTAAGTACTCTTATTCAAAGTCATCAAATCACTGATGAAATAAACCATGATTTTCTCGACATTGATTACAATGCGAAAAATACATATGAAAACGTATTAGAAACACTACAAGCTCTTCGCAAAAAGAGTAATATTGATTCAGTATTGATTGTGTCACATGATTACCATATTCTTCGAATCAAATCGATAATCGAATATCGTCGTCGTAAGAACGATCACTACAAGTTCTATTTCTGGGGAGTGAAGTCACCACTTACCTCTTTCAGAAGTCTTAAAATTATCTACAAAGAAGTATTTAAATACTTCAGAACACTTACTTACTTGGCCTTGGCCAGTGAAGATTAAAATTTAAATAGGAGGAATAATGAATATCGTTCCATCAATCATGGCTACTAAGAAAAGTGGCCCAAAAACACTTCGTTCAACAGTAACGAGAATTTACTTACTAACAGCTAGTGCATTAGAAGAAAGTAATATCACTCATTCTGAGCATATCCCTGAGTGGATCATTGACAGAATTGGAGAAGAGAAAGAAGTTAGTATCCTTGGTAGTGAAGGACCTATTATCTTCAAGGTTATTGAAGAAGTTAAAACTGAAGAGCAACATTATAATCTTATTGCGGATAGCAACTACTCTCTTGCAAGAGAGGCCTTAGGGTCTCTTGTTGGTCAAATCACAAAAGAGAGATCGAAGAAAGTAGAAGTTAACTTCTACGGACTTGATAAAGAAATGATTACTGGTGCAATCGTAGGTTTAGAACTCGCCCTTTACCGCTTTAAAGAAGAACTTAGCTTTGGTGCTATCTCTTTCTTTGACGACGGAAAGAAAGTAACGAAATCAACTGTAGACTCAGCTCTATCAGTGGCACAATCAATTAATACAGCAAGACACCTCGTTAACCTTCCAGCAAATATGCTAAATCCTGTAACTTATGCAAATGCTGTTAAGAAGTATTTTGCAAAATCAACGACAATGAAGGTTGCTATTTATGACGAGAAGAAACTTGCCAAAGAAAATTGTGGGCTAATTCTAAGCGTTGGACAAGCATCTGCAACTCCTCCAAGAATTGTTCACCTTAAATACAGGCCAGCAGGAGCAAAGGGGAAACCTACTGCAATCGTTGGAAAAGGTATCACATTTGACTGTGGTGGTTTAAATGTTAAAAGTGGCGCCGGTATGGGCGTAATGAAAAAAGACATGGGTGGTTCAGCTACAGTTATGGGCTTTGCTACTTGGCTTGAAAAATCAGGCGTGAAAAAGAAGGTAGACCTTTACCTAGCACTTGCAGAAAACTCAATTAATGAATTAGCTTCTCGTCCAGGCGATATCTATACTTCTCGCAATGGCCTAAAAGTTGAAATTGGTAATACTGATGCAGAAGGAAGACTAGCTCTTGCGGATGCTATGGATATTGCAATCACTCAAAAAGAAAAACCAGAAGTTTTAATTGATTTTGCAACATTAACAGGAGCCGCAAAAGTCTCGATGGGTGATTTTGTCACGAGTATGTTTTCTAACGATGACGAGCTTGCAGACAAACTTCTAAAGGCTTCACAAAAGAACGGTGACCTTTCTTGGCGTATGCCTTTATATAGACCTTACTACAAAGGCTTCAAATCGAATTTTGCCGATATGAATAATATGTCTAAGGTAAAAGGTGGCTCAATTGGTGCAGCACTTTTCCTAGAGAAATTTATTGGTGACACTAAGTGGGCACACTTTGATATCTTTGGTTGGACAAGTGGTTTTAGACCTTCACTGGCCCAAGAAGGTGGTTCTGGTCAAGGTGTTGAAACTTTAATTGGATACTTTCAAAATTAATTGCATAAGAGGAGCTTTTCCATTGCTCCTCAGACAACAAAGCCGGGCTTGAACCCGGCTTGTTGAATATAAATTTCATTTTATTGCGATGGTTCGCTATCCTCTTGTAACAGAGATCACGGAGTCTAGTGCTTCAAGTCCTGAAATCGTTTTAAGAAGTTCAGAGTAATCCTTAACTTCAATTTCAAAAATCAAGCTTCCCTTTCTATCTTGAGTCGACTTCGCCATAGCAGAGCGAATATTAACACCAAGGTTTCCAATCTCTTTTGAGATCATTGAAAGAATACCTGGACGATCATGAGTAAGAACTCGGATATTTACTGGGTGCTTAAATGTGAAGTTTTCATTCCATTCAACAGCAATTTGTCTTCCAACATCACCTACATCGTAGCGAGTACAGTCTGAACGATGAATAGTAATCCCACGGCCACGAGTGATATATCCAATAATTGGATCACCTGGAATAGGGTTACAACAACGGGCCATACGTACCATTAAGTCATCCATCCCATCAACAATTACTGCATTATCTTTATGGGCACGCTTCTTAGCTGTACGAGAAATAGTTGAAGTAAGAGATGAGATCTCCTTCTTTTTCGCATCATCAACTTTTTCGTCTTTAAGACCTGGAATACATTCGATAACTTTATCAACATGAAGTTTTCCAGCACCTACGTTATTATAGATTTCACTATATGTTTTTACATTCGTTAGATTTTCTTTCGCATAATCAAGCTCATTACGCTTTAAAACTGCTTTTAAAGTCGTACCAAGTACCTTGAATGCCTTATCAAGAGTTTCTTTACCAACTTCAATATTGCGCTCTCTTTCGGCCTTGAGAAGCCATGATTTAATCTTGGCCTTTGCCTTAGAAGACTTAACAATATTAAGCCAATCTTTATTAGGTGTTTGAGTTTTAGAAGTTAAGATCTCAATCGTATCACCTGAACGAAGAACGTACTTTAATGGTACCATTCTGCCGTTTACTTTCGCTCCAACGCAACGATGTCCAATATCTGTATGGACACGATAGGCAAAGTCTAGCGGTGTTGAGTTATCTTGCAGTTCAAAAACATCTCCATTAGGAGTGAAAACAAAAACTCCACCAACATCTAAGTCATTCTTAACATGTGACATGAACTCAGAACTATTATCAGTATCTTTATTATACTCAAGAAGTTCTTGTACCCAATCTAGTTTTGTCTTACCAGAAGACATCCCTTCTTTATACTTCCAGTGAGCAGCAATCCCTCGTTCAGCAACTTCATGCATCTCTTGGGTACGAATCTGTATTTCAATTCTTTCTGCCTTAGGCCCAACAACAGTCGTGTGTAGAGACTGGTAGTTGTTAACCTTTGGTATCGCAATATAGTCTTTAAAGCGGCCAGGAATTGGTGTGAATGCAGAGTGTATTACCCCAAGGGCCTTGTAGCATTCTGTAATATTATTCACAATAATTCTAAAAGCTAGAATATCGTGAATTTGTTCGAAATCAACACCACGAGAAACCATCTTCTTATAAATTGAATAGAAGTGTTTAGAACGCCCTGTAATATCGGCCTTCACCGAGTATTCAAAAAGCTTTTCAGTTACGACACCAATCGTGTCTCCAATATAGATTTCACGATCACTCTTTTTCATCGCAACTTTTTCGGCCAAACGATAATAAACATCCGGGTGTAAGTAGCGAAGACAAATATCTTCAAGTTCAATCTTAACTGAGTTGATACCTAGTCTCGATGCTAAAGGAACATAGATATCAAGTGTTTCTTCCGCAATACGCTTTTGTTTTTCTTCACGTACATACTGAAGGGTTTTCATATTGTGCATACGATCTGCAAGCTTAACAATAATAACTCGTAAGTCTTGTGCCATCGCAACAACCATTTTACGGAAGTTTTCCGCTTGTGATTGTTCCTTAGACTTAAACTTCATTTTAGAGATCTTAGTTAGGCCAACAACAATTTGAGCAATTTCAGTCGTAAATTCTTTTTCAATTTCTTCAGGAGTGACACTGCAATCTTCCACGACATCGTGAAGAAGGCCTGCAATAATCGTATCAAGGTCCATATGAAGCTTAACTAAAGTTGCAGCAACATTCAGCGGGTGAATGATATACTTCTCTCCAGAGCTTCGCATTTGTCCCTCATGGGACTTTTCTGCAAAGAGATAAGCTTTTCTTAAAAGAGTGAAGTCCGCGTCTGGATAATAAGTTTCGACACGTCGACAAAGTTCATCAATATTTAATTCGCGCTCATGGGCGAAATCGAGTTGCTGGTACATTACTTTCTTAAGATTCCTTCAAAAATATCTTTTAATTCAATATATGCCGTCTCAAGGTCATCATTAACCACAAGATAATCGTAATCATTCTTTCTTAGTAATTCACGTTTTGCATTATCAAGACGAATATTTAAACTTTCATCCGTCTCAGTACCACGGCCACGAAGCCTTTGTTCTAGTGCTTCAACACTTGGTGGTGCAATAAAGATCACGCGTGCTCGGTCACCAAAGTACTCCTTAAATGAGTCAGTACCTTGGACATCGAGATCGAAAAGTAGATTATGCCCTTTGGCAATTTCACTCTCCACGAACTCCTTTGATGTACCGTAATAATTTCCGTGAACTTGTGCCCACTCTAAGAATGCATCTTGCTCTTTCATAGCAAGAAATTTTTCTTCCGTAATAAAGTTATAGTGCTTTCCATTTTCTTCACCTTCACGTGCCTTACGTGTCGTAAAAGAAACAGATTCCAAAAGATCGTGGAATTCATTTTTAATTCTCTTAATCAGAGTCGATTTCCCTGATCCAGATGGTGCAACAATAACTATAATTTTACCTTCACTCATAATACTACTCGAGGTTTAAACCTTGCTCTCGAATCTTTTCTAACTGAACCTTCATTTGAACAACGGCTTCAGAGATTTCTTGAAGAGTTGACTTCGATCCCGTTGTGTTCGTTTCACGGTTAAGTTCTTGAATAAGAAAATCAATTTGACGGCCAACTTCTCCACCTTTTGTCAGTAGATCATTAAGTTTAGAAAGGTGGGCATTTATACGATTAATTTCCTCGTGAATATCCATCTTTTCTAAGTAGAAGATCACCTCTTGCATAAAGCGAGGTTCATCTACTGGCATCGCCGTTTTATATTCGTCAAATCGCTTCTCAAGCCTTTCCTTTACGGCCGCTTGGAATTCATCTGACTTATTATTTACAATATTAAAAAACTCTTCATAAGATTTTTGATGCTTTTTAATGACATCGACCATTTTCTGACCTTCAACCTTACGAGACTCTTTTAAATTTTCAATGGCACCCTTAAGGGCATCAATTGCAAATGTATTCATCTCATCAATTGAAGACTCATCGACTTCTTTCATAAATTCATTACGTAAAAAATCAGTTGGCTTAATATCAAGTTGAACATCATTCTTATCGGCCAGATGCTTCATCGAGCTGATAAAAGCGTTCACTTTTTCACTATCAATATCATCAAAACGAGACTTCGTTTCTAGTCGTTTATAACTAACGTTTATATCAAAGCTTCCGCGTTTGAAGTTTTGTGAAATAAGATTTCTCATTTCAAGTTCAACACTATTGAATAGTGATGACATTTTAAATCGAATATCTTTAAAACGATGATTTACAGTCTTGATCTCAACTGTAATTTGAAGGCTTTCACTACCTGCTTCGGCCTTACCAAAGCCAGTCATTGAATATATATTTTTGGCCATTTTCTCTCCCAATGAATGACTTTTTTAACTCAAATACACAGCGATATCAACCGCTAGAAGTAATAATATTCGATATTTATTATACTTCCTTAACGATTCTCCACACTACTCCAGAGACCAACCTTCTACCTTTCCTTGGCTAAAGTAGACATATTTACGATCTCCATTTTCAAAGAAGGTCCATCGCTCGTTTTCAAGCTGAGGATTACCTGCTGTGTCAACGCGATGAGGGTTTCCCCATCTATCAATTACATTCTTCTTATCCATTCCCATTGCTATTTCGCGGTGGGCCTGAGCTCGTGGCGAATAGTGAAAAATTGAAGCTGGCTTACGTGCCTCAAATTTTCTTTGTCTCTCGTACTGAACAAGAGTTTTTCCATATTGTTGCTGCTCAGCTCTGGTCAAAGTTAAGTAATAGAGCTTCTGTGAGTCATTATCAAACATCCTTTCCTTGCGACGAAAAGCTTCTCGATCTTCCGGGCGCATACTATCTAGTTTTGCCTGAAGCTCCATTTTTAATCGCTTTTCTTGCGACCATGCAGGATAATCCTCCTCACTAGATGGTGTTCTTTTCATCATCTCTTCCCTACTATATTTAACATAGCTTGGGTCTCCACCAACCGTATCAAAGGCCTGACCGGGGCTAAATAGTGAGAATCCCTCATCTTCTTCTCCCATAACATCAAGAAACTGGCGATCTATCGAGATCGGCCCACATGAAACAATGGCCAAAAGTGAAAGTAATGTTAATGCTCTAAGCATGTCTTCTCCTTAAATAATTCTCCCCATCACCCTTCTTTACGGTGTAATTATTGGGATTTCTTAAGAATCCATTCAGCTTCCTCCACATCCAGAAAAAACTTCCTAGCCTATTAAATTACTCAGGAATTGACTCCACAGACTCAGGTATTTTGACCACTTGCCGATAAGCACTATAGAGATAGATTTGGGGATATTTCGTAATGATGAATAAATGGCTAAAAATTGAAAAATATTTAAATGGTTTGCTTACAAATCTGGCCAATTTCTTTACGGGAATCACGCCTGAAAAGATTAAACATCTCTATCGTAACTTCTTGGCCACAACGACTGGCCTTATCAAAAAGATTTTATCTCTACCAGAGTTTCTCACTGGACCAGCTAGGAAATGGTTTAGGCTTAAACTTGCAGCATTCATTACATTCATGCTGGCAAAGAAACAAAGCTTGGCAACAATTGGCGAGGCCTTCAAAAACTTTAAGCTGTCTGGGGAATTTTCTCTTAAGGCATACAATGTTGCCAAGGGTTTTTGGTCAAAAAATGTAGTGACGAAACTTGCAGCAATTTCACCAGCAAAGGCCGTCGGTATAACTTGTTCCCTAACGGTATTTTCACTTACAGGAATTTCTGTTTATCAAAATATTCAGGAAATCTCAGATAAAACGGCTCCCAAGAAAGAAAGAACGATTGCAAGTGCAGATGAGCTTGAAAAAGCGAAATGGGGTCGTTCTCGTTACCGCCTTGCAAATAAGAGAACCATCTTTTTGAGAAACGTGGATGTTCCTATTTATATTAAAAATAGAAATGGAATGAAGTCTCTTCTTATCGATGTACTTCTTGAAACTAATAACCGCTACACAGCACAATATTTCTATAAACCAGAAAATGAGATTTTAATACGTGACCGTCTTAATGAGTCACTTCAAGCAGTTGTACCAAACTTTCCTCTTGAACCGGAAGGTAAGAAGATTATCAAAGAGAAAGTACGTTACGAAGTCAACAAATTGATAGAAGACTTAAAAATCGACGGCCATGTTGAAAGAGTTTATATCGATTCAATTTTAAATGGATAAAACAGTTCGAAGTGTCTGATTTGAAATTCCCAAGACCTTTGCTGAAGCCTTAACATTCTGATCACAATGATTATATATTTTTAGAAAGTAATGATATTTCATTTCTCGGTATGAATAAAAATGATGATCATCTTGAGATACCATATTCATTTGATTTAGCTTCATAAGACCTTCATCGATCTCACAATAAGTTAGAAGATTAGTCTTGCCTTTCAAGTGTTTCTTTCTAAGGTGAGCATTAAGTTGCCTAATATTTCCAGGCCATGAATAATTTTGGTAAAATCTCTTAAGCTTCGGATGAATCGTAATACCATGTTTGAATTCATATGAGTTAAGAAGCTGATCTAAACGCTTCTCACAATCACGTAAAGAATCAAGCTTAATAACTTCTTCTGAAGACACACGAAAGAAAAAGTCGGCCCTCATCTTCCCTTGCTGAACAAGCTTCTCAAGGGGCCGGCCAGAAGCAACAATAACTCTTGTTTTTATATGTTCAGCTTGATTTGATCCAACAGGATAAAAAAGCCCATCATCTAGAAATAGGAGAAGCTTAGCTTGTGTTTCTTTTGAAATTGAATCAATTTCATCTAAGAAAAGTGTCCCTCCACTTGCTACTTTTAGTGCTCCATCTTTATCACTCAAAGCACCTGTAAATGCTCCTTTCTTATGACCAAATAATTCTGACTCTAAAATATTCTGAGAATACGAACTCAAGTTTAAGTGTACAAAATTTCCACTGACTCCACTTTGCTCGTGTAGACTTTTTGCTAAGTGTGTTTTCCCTGTTCCAGTTTCACCTTCAATTAATACGTTAAGCTTTGGATGAACTCGATAGTCCAGGCCAATTTCCTGCTCAACATCATCACTTAAGCAGCGAATACGATTACGGCCAAAGGCGACTTCATCACCTTTTCTTAAATAGGCATGTGATGAAAAAGTGCCATTAATTCTAAATGTCGCTCCATTTATACCTGAAAGACAGAATGTATCACCAACATTAGTCTTCACAATTGATAAATTAAACTCGGCCTCCTCATTTTCTGATAGTATTGGTAGAGTGATTCTTAAGGGCCCTACAATGAGATCTTTTCCTGTTAAATCAATATGATAGGCTGTTCGATTCAATAAAATTCGACGTTTTGGACCAAATAAAGGTGTAATCTCTATAGAATTTCCATGGGCACAAAATGTGTCTTTTACAAGCTTGTCTAACTTTGGTACTTCTAGCATATATAACTCCTTAGAATTTAAGCAGAATCGTTGATAAACGGAAGAGAAGTAAAATGGAATATAAAATTGCCAAAGGGACAACTCAATTCAGATACGGAATGACAGACGTTAACCAATTAATCGAATGGTTAAACGCAGAGAAACCAATTGGTGTAAGTTTTATTGGCCGCTCTAATGCGGGGAAGTCATCAACAATTAACTCTTTATTCGGTAAGAGCACAGCTGTTACTTCTAAGACTCCAGGACGTACACGCCAAGTTAATATCTTTTCTTTTCAGTTAGAAAAAGAAGGTAAAATTGTTGATAATGTTCCGCCGTTTTACCTATTTGACCTTCCTGGTTATGGACACGCAAAAGTATCAAAAGAGATTCATGCTCATTGGGCAAACTTAATGGATGAGTTCTTTAGAAACTGCGGGGAACAAAACCTAATGCTTAATCTTCAAGATGCTCGTCACCCTAACCAAAAAGCCGACCTTGTTTTTAGAGACTATCTAAGTCCATTTGGTCATGAAGCATTTTTACTTTTTAATAAACTAGATAAGCTTAAGACACAAAAAGATAGAGCAGCTCTAAATAAATTAAAACCGGCCATTTTCAAAGAACACAAGTGGGTAACTCAGATTCACTTCATTTCGGCACTGAAAGGACAAGGGATCCCTCAACTAGAGAATGCCATTATTAATTATCTGCTATTACAAAATGAGCTCGCAAACACTCAAAGAGACTAAATTATTCTTTTGAGCATTTAGACTTAATATTTGAGACATCTTCTTCCATGAGGTGAAGTTGATCTTCATATTCCTTAATTTCTTTTAAGAGTTCATCAACCCTTGGGTTTTCCCACTCAAGAATCCCTGACTTTAAATGCTTAGCGGCCAATTGCCCCAACTCTTGATACTTCTCATTTAGCAGAGTATTAGTATGAGATGCCGTTAGCATCTTCTTTCCAATAACAGTTGCTTTTGATAGTTCCTGAGAACACTCATCAACTATTTTCTTAAGCTTGGTTTTCCATTCCTCTTTTTGCATAATTCACTCTTTCAGATAGAATAAATAATAGATCGTCCCCTATTTTACAAAAAGATAAGTATGATTTCATTAGATTTTTTAGCAAAAAAATTTTCTTCTTTTGAACAAGTTCTTGAAAGTAAACTCGCAAGTTACAAGGATATGCTCACTAATGAGGAGAAAGACAATCTTGAAAGAACTTATCAAAGTTTATTGGACCTATATGGCGAATGTGAAGACCCATGGGGACTAAGTATACCTAAAGCTCGCAAAAGCTTTGAAATACTCTACACTATTTATCGTCACTACTTTAAAGTTCGTCTTTTTGGAAAAGAGAATATCAAAGATGAACAATACATGGTCATTTCAAACCACTCCGGTCAAATTGCTATTGATGGCCTAATGATAGGATGTGCCTTTGCGTTCGAAAATGAACCTCCAAGAGTTCTTAGGCCAATGGTTGAACGTTTTTTTACAGCACTACCATTTATCAACAAGTGGTCTTCAGAATGCGGCGCTGTTCTTGGTGATCGCGACAACTGCTTAAACCTTTTAAAGCGTGGAGAATCTCTTCTAATCTTTCCAGAAGGAGTTAGAGGAGTCTCTAAGAGCACAAGTAACTATTATAATGTCCAAGAATTTACACCTGGCTTCTTTCGCATGGCCCTTAAAAGTGGAGTGAAGATTCTTCCTGTTGCCGTGGTTGGAGCAGAGGAGATCTTTCCTTATGTCTATCAGGCAAGCTCTGTTGCGAGTTTTTTTAAATTACCTGCTCTTCCAATAAGTGCTAATTACTTTCCACTCCCCTCTCCTATTGATATTCACGTAGGAAAACCAATTGAGTTGCCTACAGATATCAATTCAGATAGTGAAGACAGCTTAATCGATCCACATATTCGTGAAATAGAGAGAGTTATTCAATCAATGCTTAATGAAGGGAGAAAGACTCGTAGGCCATGGGCCTTTACAAAGAAAGTGACAAAGGAAGAGATCGATGAATAGTAAACGTTCAATCCTAGTCATTGGTGCTTCAGGTGGTCTTTCAAATATTCTATGCGGGCTACTGGCAAAAAGAATTCCTGATGCGAGAATTATTGGCATTGACTCAAGAAGAATGAAGAATGAAGTAGACTTTGAAAATTTCACATTTCATCGTATGCGCTATACTCGCAGAAATTTTGAAAAGCTATTTCGTGAAAATAGATTTGAAATAATTTATCAAATCGGTAGAATAACTCCTCCTGGAGGAAGTGCCGAGGAGCGTTTGAGTTTTAGTCTTATCAATACAAGTAAAGTCTTAGAACTTGCTGAGAAGTACTCCATAAAAAAATTTATTATGCTTAGTACCTTTCATGTCTACGGCGCCCAAGCAGATAATCCAGTATTTATTAATGAAGATTATCCTTTAAAAGTTAGTATCAAGCATCCTGAACTTCGAGATGTGACAGAAGTAGATGCTCTTTGTACAAACTGGATGTGGAAAAATAGAGAAAATATTGAAACCGTTGTTCTTAGGCCATGTAATATTATTGGGCCACAAATTGATAATACGATATCAAGATACCTAACCTCTAATATGACTCCAATACCTATTGATTTCAATCCAATGATGCAATTCATTCATGAATATGACATGGCAAATATTTTATTTCAATCTCTCGACAAACTACCGACAGGGGTTTACAACGTTGCCCCTAGTGAAACAATCTCTATTCAAGAGGCAAAGAAAATAACAGGGACTAGAGACTTTCCATTTCCAGTTTTTACCTTGGAAGTTCTTTCTAAAGCGATACGCAAGATCTGGCCATTTCCAAGTTACTTCATCGATTTTGTTATGTACTCATGTATTATTGATAATTCAAAAATTAATCAATTTATACCAGAAGATATTTATCAATATGACAGCAGAAAAACCCTTTCGTTAATACGAAAGGGCTAAGTATTTTTATTCCTCTTCACTTGCGAGTGTTCTTTCTTTTACAGTTTTTAAAGCAGGATCGTTTTCCCAATCGTATATAATATCGAAATTAGAAAAGGCTTCTACAATCTCTTCTTTCGTCCCCTTTACGATTCCAATATCAGCAGAAGCAATAAAGTCATCAACAGTACCGAGGTTATTATATAACTTTGTAAATGTATCTTTATTCATATGGACTTCAAGATCTTTCATTTTATCAATCTTTCTTTTATCGCTTACAAAGTCGACGACTGCATTTCTAATATGTAGGCCATACTGTTCACCATACCCAAGGTTGATTGCAATGAACTTATCAGTACCTTGTGCTCGACCAGGATTAATTCTAATACGATAATTATTCACAAATGCACTTGCATTACTTCTTACCTGACTAAATGTTGCAGGAGCATTCTTAATAATTGCAACCTTTTCTTCAGCAGCTCTGGCCTGACTTAAGGCCCAACTTCGTGCAGTTGTTGCAAGGCTTCGATAGCCAATTTGCTTTAAACAATTTGCTTTAATTTGATTATTATCACTACTCTTATTTACGCGAACTAAATAACTTGCAAGCTGACAAGACCACTGGTAGTCACCATCTCTGTATGCATAATCCGCAAGAGACTTAACCCTAGCTTCTCCTCCCATAGCAAGAACAATTCTTTTTGCTTCATCATCAGGATGAAGACGATAAAGAGTTGTTGCATCACGATTAAATTGCCCAAATATTGCATTATAAATACGTGGAGGCATCGATGAAATTGGCCCGTAATTTTCGATCAACGTTGGTTCTTTTTTTAAGTAATCTGGAATTGTCACAAAGTATCTTAACTCATCTGGCCCCATGCCCAATGAAATCCCTTTTAAAGTCTGATCTAAAACAAAAGCAAGCCCGTCTTGATAGTTCTGCAAGCGTTGAGCAACTCTATCACGACCTTTGATACTTGTGGAATGTGTACTCATAAGAACTTCTGGTTTCAGATTTTTAATAAATTCAACAGATCTTTTCCATTCTTCAGGGTTTCGATACCTTCCACCACGTAGACTATAGATATTTGGAAACCATCCCCACACGATATTATTGAGGACGGCCTTTTTAGAAGGTATATGTACTAGAACTTGGTTAGAAGTATCTGTCCCGACATCTTTAGTATAAAAAGTCATCCCTACGCCTGCAATCGTTAGCTTCTGGCCATTTTTCACAGGTGTATTAACTGGTATAAAGCCTTTGTTATCAGGAATAATAGTATTTTTAAAACGGGCATCTTCACCCTTATCCGGTAAGTAAAGATTAAATTGCTCTACAGACCTTGCCATGAGAACACCACCTACCTCCGGATGAAGAGCTTCAACTCCCCCAGAAACGGCCATAACATTATTCGTATTTGGATGGCCAATAATCTTGATATTTCGATTTCCTCGACGCTTTTCTTCATCAACAAAGACTTTTGCACCAAAAGTATAGTGTTCATGAGAGTAGACTATTGCCTTTATTGGAAGTTTTGTTACTTTTCTAATTTCATTATAGAAAACATTTGCATCGTGTTCATTATCACCAGTATCGTACACAATAACGCCATCTTTACCGATAATGAAATGCAAGTTAACAATGCTGTCACTGCCAACAGTATAGAGTCCACGTCCTAAGTTAATGGTTGTCAATTTGTCATAGGAACCACGTTTTTCGCTTTCCTGAGGTAAATTCCAATAATTCATCGTTTCGCTATCAACGAGTGCACCATTATCCAGCTTTGATAACTTCTTCTCTTTAGCCTTCATCATAGGATTATCGTGAATGAGGGTATTTACACTTAGGGCACTTCCCATAAAGGATGTCCCTCTTCCCACAAAAAATGAGATAGCACACAGAATAATAACGAGAAATCCAACTTTCATATTTCTTCCTTTGTAGAGTTGCTTCAATAAGTCTTTCGACATCTAACAAAGAAATAAGAACTTAAGTTATATTAACAAAAGTAAAATGAGTTTTACTCAAATGGTTGACCAAGAATAACAATAACAAGGCAAAGAACGGCCATTAAAAATGAGAAAGTAAATTTAATCTTATTCACTCGATAGTTAATTAAACAGCTGCTTATACATTGGAATAGGTAATAAAGAGCAAAAGCCTTTGAGGCAAAAGAAATGATTTTAAAAATATCGAATAGCCAGACGAGAATTGTTCCGACACAGGCTATGAAAAGGTAGGCATTTTTCGATTTAATTCTCCCACTTGAGATCTCAGCAAAAAGGCCTCCACCACCGCCCATGTCAGCAATAGCAGCACTTAACTGACTTGCCATAGCAGCTGCAAATAAGAATGTAGGAGCGAGAACAAATACAAATTGACCAATATCAATGACAGATGTTTCTGAAATCATTCCACTTAAAGGATGAGATTTAAAAACAGGAATAAACAAGACAATAAGTAGCATATAAATTGCACTACTAATCAATTGAGCGTACCTCATACTTCTTACTCTCAATTCTCGATTATACTTCTCAGAAAGGTATCGACTCGTTTCAAACCCTTGTACCATAATAAGTAGTCCCAAACTGACAGCTAAAGAATGATAGTTAAAATTACTAATATCTTTTGACTCAATCTGATGGGAACCAAATTGATAAGCAGCGAGGCCCATCAAAAAAGTCACAATAATGGAAAGCTTGACGTTAACAGAAACACTCTCCAGCCTCTCTAGTGATGATAATCCATGTTGATGTCCAAAGAATGCGATGGCCATAATAACAACTGTTACTACTCCTTTTTCAACAACAACGCTGTGATCACCTGTCATCCTTAGAAAGAATGATGAAAATAAATAGAGGTAGTATGTAATCGATAAAATATAAGCAAAGGCCAGGACCCAGTCACTAATTCTTTCATTAAACCGAACCTTATCATGTGTGTGGTTTTTAAAATCACTTTTTAAGAGTACAGGCTCAACATCATTAATATTCCAACGAATCACTTCCCCTATCCCAAATGAAGCAAGACAGAGGATGGCCATCAAGACAGGAGCATATATACCACTTAGCTCATTTAAAAGAGGTGCAGAAATAAGGAAACCACTACCAATAATAGATGCTAGGGGGGTCATGGTTGCTGTCCATGTAGAATTCGTCATTACTTTCTTCGTAAAAAGAAAAAAGAGAATGACAGTAGCAATAAAGAGATAGGTCAAAGACTGTGCTTCCATATATGTCCTCATTAATAGAAATAGTTTATAAGTTTAAAAAACAAAAAAGAATAAACCGTGCGTCATATTCATAGATAATTATTAACAATTGACTGATTTCCATGAAATGAATAGACTTATTCTATTCTCAATGGCCCGGTGGTGGAATGGTAGACACAGCGGATTCAAAATCCGCCGGTAGCAATACTGTGCGAGTTCAAGTCTCGCCCGGGCCACCATAATAAAAAAGCCCAGGTTTATCCTGGGCTTTTTTATTATTGTTGTCTGGGTATAGAACTTGAATTTGATTCGAGTTTAGGAGCAGGATGCGACGTATGTCAGCGAAGGCAGGAGCCGAAGCTGACCAAGTCTCGACTTTATAAAAATAGAGATCTCAATATAAAACATAACTTGATTCGAGTTTAGGAGCAGGATGCGACGTATGTCAGCGAAGGCAGGGCAACCAATCGCTCCTGCTAATGGTTGCATACAAAACATCCTGTTTATAAGCCGAAGCTGACCAAGTCTCTCAAGCTATGTTCCCTACTCTAAATCATCAAATGTAATAGACCACTTGTACGGATTAAACCCACAAGAAGAACCAGTAATTGTTGCTCTCGAAACTTGTGTAAATGAGTTAATTAGTACAGAAGGAACTTCCACGCGATCAAATAGATATACTAAATCTGTCGCCTCACTCTCTTCTAAAAGATAAGTCATATATCCAGCATTTAGAGACCATACCGCAGGGTTAAAGCCCTTAATACTATCAATAATATCGAATTCAACCTTAGTACAAGGTCCGCTTACTTGAAGAGGAACTTTATAGTTATTAACAAGCTCAACTACAACTTGAGTTTCTTCACTTGTTAGATTCTTAGTTACTGACTTGGCCAAAACATTAAACGACATAAGTGTAATTAGACAGATGATCATTGATTTCATCAATTTTCTCCTTAATTAAATTTATATAATATTTCGGACTTATAGCATGAATGAGTGATTAGACAATGAGGTCTAAATAAAATACACATAAAAAGGCCAGCTAATGCTGGCCTCTAATTATCTTGAAATTGTTGAAAGGTTTGAACACTTATGGACTTTATAAAACTTCTGAAGCCCAACTGTTTTGTCACGATTATTGATGATTTCCATCATAATCTGACCAAGTCGGTCCCCTCTTAGGCCCTTTTGGCCAAATTTATTATCAAGGTAGTCTTGTGCTTCTTCTAGCGTTAGGCTTTTCCCATAGAACTCAATATTACGAACAACACCTTCTGCTTCAGTAAGAGAGTATTTCTTTCCTTCTACTTCAACATCTTCACGGCCAAGCTCTCTTTGCATTGCAATCTTCTTTAGGTAGTTTCTTGCTGTGATAATACGACGAGCAAGGATGGCCGAATCATTGTGTGACTTGATTCTCTTTCTATCAGCATTGTCTGCATCACCAAAGATATCGTTATTTGTCGCAATAAAGTCATAACCTAATTCCGAAAGCTTTTGAGCATAAACCCAAATTTCTCTCGTTGTCTGTACATCAACACAAGCATTTAATTGTGCATCTTCGCCAAGATCAGCTGAATCACCAGACTTAGTGATTTCGTAATTCTTTTCTAAATCTTTATACTTTTGATTAAAGTTTTTATTTTGTTCTTCTGAAAGACTTCTCATCTTATCTAGAAACTCACGTCCGTATTTTCCATAAACGTGATTACGAACAACATCAAGTGACTTAATAATTTCTCTAAGATCACCATCTTTTGAATCCACTGAAGAATATTCTTTCTTTGCGATAATAGCAGCTAAACGATTATCAACTTCTGCAATTGCATTATAAGCGTCAGTAATTCCCTTCTCTCTCTTTTTAAGATCATCACTCTTTAGAAGTTCTTTATACTCTTTAACTGAGATATTTTCTTCACCAAGTGAAATCATATAAGTATCATCAAAATTATCACGGGCCTTTTTTCTCTTTTCTTCAATATTGTTTAGAACTCGGTTAAATGAGCTGGCCATATCAGCAAGGAATTGCTGATTAAAATCCTTTACACTCAACTCCATTAGCTCCATTGCATTGTCCAGCTTACTTAGTTTCTGTTTAAATAGCATATTTAAGAAACGGTCTGCGCCTTGAGACTCTGCAATATATTCATCTAAGTACTCTTCTAGCAGTGGCTTAGAGTAAGCAAGCTCTCCAAGGATTTCAGCTTGTTGGTACGTAGCAGATTTACCCGGCTTATCAGAAAGAGGACTTTTCATTTTTTCATAAAGACCGGCAATCAGCTTCTCAACATCAGCATCAACCTTTGCAACTTCAGCTTCTTTAATCTTTTCAAACTCTACTTCAACACTGTCTTTAGCCTTCTTTAGTGACTCTAGCTCTTTCTTCACTTGAGCAACTAGCGCCTTTGATATTTCTTTATCAGTATAATGTCTGTCAGTATCAATATCAAAAACTTCAAGTGCTTTTACTTGGTTTCTAACATCATAGTAGGCACAATTAAGTTTTACGAAAGTATTGATATCCTCTTCGTTTTCAAATTGGAAACGATCATTAAAAATATTATTAACAAATCTTAGAATTGAGGCTACTGCTAAACCACCATAAGCAACAGTTACACCAGATGGAGAATATAAACCAAATTGTGAAAAAGTCTGAATGACATCAGCTGAGCGTTCTAAGAAAGAAGTTCGATCAAGGCTTGAACACTTATTATTTGAAAAGAGAGTGTTTACACCATTCATAACCTGCATAAGAGGAATACCATTAATATCAACTTCATCAGAAGAAGGGATAATATCAACTGTTTCTTTCCCCTGTTCTTCCTTTAACTTATTTAATTCCTCTTCAAGTTCATTTGAACTATTAAGAACTTGCTCTATTAAAGACTCATTACCATCAAAACAATCATCTTTGAAAACTGTAACGATTGCCTTTAAGCTACTTAGTGCTTCTTCATAAGAGCGAGTATTATTTAAGGGACAAAATTCTGGACGTGTAAGCGGGAGCTTATTACGAGTAACAATCTCCTTAATATCTCCACCAAGCTTCGAATCGAGCTTGCTATACTTTAAAGTTTTTACATAATTCTCAAAATCACCGGCCGTTGCACTAACTGATGTAAGCAATAAAAGTGATGACAGAAATGTAGACATTACTCTTTTCATAATTATCTTCCTCCAGAATTACGCATGGCGTGATTATGCCATTTTTATGAACGATAATTAGAAAATAAGGATTATGCTGTAATTATTACTAAAGACAAATAGCTAAAATCACGTACTTCTAGATACTTAACTGAATTAAATAAGAGGATTACTCTTTGCTCATGAGAACTTTAACTTCCTTGAGGACTTTTCGAATTTCGCTATCATTTAGGTTCAATGCCTTCAGACACGCCTTATTAATATGTTTAATAATGACAATCCCCTTGTCTAAGAGTTGCTTTTTTTCACGTGCTCTTAGTGTCGACAAGACAGTAATAGGATAAATTCGATAACGCTGGATTAAATGACAAAACGTATTCTTTTTTGGGTAATTCATTGAAAAGAGTAGTAGGTCAACACCCTTAGCATACTTAATTGCATCTTCTGAGAATTGTGTATTTGAAATTAAAGCATATTTAAAATTCAAGCCAGGATTAGCTTCTTTAATATCTAAGTAGCGGGCATGAACATAGAGAGGTATCTTCACATCATTTTTGTAATACTTTCGATTATGAAATTTACATTCACAGTAAATATCACCGTCAGGCCTAGTTGCAACAACATCAACTTCATGGCTAACAAACTTACCTTTCTTAATAACAGAAACTTTAGTTTTGTAACCTTTTGACTTTAACATTTCAGCACAAAGAATTTCAAAAGGATAACCTGTCGGCCCTAATTTATAGATGGCCCTTTTAATATTATAATTGGCAGCATCTAACTTTGACCTCCTCTTTAAAGCACGATATGTCTTTTAATGAATAACGTTTGTTGTTGAAAATGGATCAAGCTCTTCTGAAATTTCTTTTACAATTTCTTGAGTTGCTTCTTCTGAAACCCCTGCTGCCTCTAAGCTTCGCTTAAACTTTTTCTTATCAAATTCCTCAAAGCTACGGTTAACTTTTTGAACGATATATTTTAATTTCTTAGCCTTCTTGCTCTTTTTCGTGCTTTTCATTATTTAACAACTGCTTTTAAGATCTCAACGCCACTTATAATTTTATCCATAAATGACTTCTTGCTATCAACAAAGTAAAAATTTGGATGTACTGACCAAATCTCTTTTAACTTATGATCCAACTCAATTGCCTGACGATTAGTTTCACTACGATAGATATTATTACTAGTAATATCACCACCAGAGTTTGCACCTGTTTCAAAAAAGATAACGGCATCATAACGACTTAGCTCATGGTCATAAGTAGAATTGATCTTGTCAAAGAAAGATTCACATTCATCTGGCCAATAGGCCATCCCATCGAGAGTTCCACGGTCACATAGTAGGATCTTATCAGGATTCTGCTTCTCATATATCGATTCTAAATTCACTTGATAATCATAGATCATCTTTTGAATATCTTTTATAACTTCAGGTCGTTTATCTCTTGTAACACCACTTTGAAAAACAGAAGTTGCAGCCTCAGGAACAACAACAATATCTTCAAATAACTCTCTTTTGAATAGATCTAGTGCAGTAGTTTTTCCGCCACCGGGACCGCCAGTCACAACAATTTTCATTATTCCCCCAAAATATAATCGATACCATCTTCCACATTGATGGCCTCAAAACCTAAACTCTCTTGAATAGTCTTTACAAAATTTTCGACAACAGGCTCTTCACCGTGATTGACAAAAATCTTCTTTAGACTAGTACCCGAGCTTTTAATATAATCTATTAATTCATCACGATCAGCATGGGCCGAAACTGACTCTAATTTTTCAATATGTGCTCTAACATTCATCGTGTGACCTAAGAGATAGATTTCTCTTTCATCATCAACAAGTTTACGCCCTATCGTTCCCTCACCTTGAAACCCAGTAATAAGAACAGTGTTATTTTCATGCTTTGCGTACATATCCATATATTTTAAAATTTTACCACCGCTAATCATTCCCGATGAGCTTATTAAGATAAATGGTTTTTTTGCACGTGCTAATTTTTTTGAATCACTACTATATTCAACAAAACGAACCTTCTTCATGGCATCAATAAAGCGCTTTGAATCAACTTTTAATTTCTCAGCTTCTTGCATATAGAGCCTAGTCACACGTATTCCCATTGGAGTATCGAGATAGATAGGAATTTCAATTTCAGGATACTTTTCAAAAAGCTCAAATAGCTCATAGATAATGACTTGTGTTCGGGCCACTGCAAAGGCAGGAATCAAGAGCACACCTTGTGTCGAAATGATTCTTTTTATATGTTTTTTTAGCACCAGTTGCGTATCTTCTTTCTTATGAAGACGATCTCCATAAGTTGATTCAATAACTAAATAGTCAGCTTCTGTTTTCTTATGTGGTGGCAAATGAATTAAATCATCCTTACGTCCAACATCGCCAGAAAAACAAATCTTAGACTCACCATTATCAAAAGTAATGCTACTCGCCCCTAAGATATGGCCAGCTTCTTCAAAGATATAGCGAAAGTCTTCACCTAACCATTGACCCTGCTCAACTACTCTAAAGTGAGTCATCGTCTTATCGACATCATCTAAGTCGTAAAGAATTGCACCTATTTTCTTTTCTTTAAAATCATTTTCTTGAATATTAGCTGAATCACGTAGAATTATTTCAACAATCCTCTTTGTCACTTCAGTACAATATATCTTTCCACTGAATCCATTTTTTACTAATACAGGGAGATAGCCAGAGTGATCATAATGGGCATGAGTAAGAAAAATCGAATCAACTTCCGTAATATTAAAGTTAGGAAGCTTACTATTTAATTGATTAGAGTCTTTTCCACCTTGAAACATTCCACTATCAATAAGAATATTCTTACCATTAATTGTTAAGAAGGTTTTTGAACCAGTGACAGTAGATGTCGCGCCATAGAATCTTAGTTTCATTTTATCCATGAGGATAATTATATCGACAATTCACTCAAATTCATAACTAAAGTAAACAAAAAAGGGCCCGCAGGCCCTTTGTTAAAATAATATCTTAAGAAATTAAGTGTTTTAAGTGGTCTTTAATAAAGGAAGCGATGAAATAATAACTATGATCATAACCTTCACGATAATTAACAATCAATTCCTGATTAAAATCAGCGCAAACGTCTTCAAAATTCTTTGTTCTTAACTGCTCTTCAAAGAACTCATCTGCAAGACCTTGTTCTATTAGGATCTTCTTAGAGTGAGTTTTCCCACTTCTAATTAATTCACAAGCATCGTATTGCTTCCAATCTTCTTCGTTATCCCCGAGGTAGCCTGTAAAAGCTTTCTTTCCCCAAGGAACTTGAGTAGGGTTAACAATTGGAGAAAATGCAGAGATAGCATGAAATAACTCTGGGTTATTTAGGCCAATAACCAGTGCACCATGTCCTCCCATCGAATGACCAGTAATAGAAAGCTTCACATCTCCAAAAGATTCCTTAAGCATTGGTATAAATTCACTAACGATATATTCATACATCTTATAATGATCTTTATAACCTTCTGTCGTTGCATTGAGATAGAATCCTGCACCTGAACCAAAGTCATAACTGTCATGCTCTCCAGGTAGATCAAGTCCACGAGGAGAAGTATCTGGACAAACAATCATAGTCTTACTATCAGCAAGATAAGCTTGTGCTCCAGCTTTTGTAATAAAGTTCTCTTCCGTACATGTAAGACCTGATAACCAGATAATTATATTGTCGATTTTGTCAGTAGCAGGTTTGAAGTATGAAAACTTCATATCTGTCTTTGTCATCTTTGAAGTGTGGAGACAAAAAGCCGTCTCCCCACCAAATGATTTATGTGATTTTAATTTTTCAAATTTCATATTAAACCTACATTGAATAATCAATTACCGTTCTAATCGCCTTCCCTTCATGCATGAGATCAAAAGCTTTATTAATCTCTTCTAATGGTAACTTAAATGTTACAAGATCATCTAGGTTAATTTCACCAGACATATAACGATCAACATATCCAGGAAGCTCTGTTCTTCCTTTTACGCCACCAAAAGCACTTCCACGCCAAACACGTCCAGTTACGAGTTGAAATGGACGAGTACTGATTTCTTGTCCAGCTCCGGCAACACCAATAATAATTGACTCTCCCCAGCCTTTATGACAGCACTCGAGGGCCGATCTCATTAAATTAACATTACCAACACACTCGAATGAATAATCAACTCCACCGTCAGTTAGTTCAACAATAACTTCTTGAATCGGCTTATCGTAATTTTTTGGATTAATGAAATCTGTTGCACCAAATTTCATGGCCATGTCTTTTTTATCGTCATTTATGTCGATAGCGATAATTCTGCCAGCTTTTGCCATTTTTGCACCTTGAAGAACAGACAGACCAATTCCTCCCATACCAAAAACAGCAATTGTTGCACCCTCTTCAACTTTTGCAGTGTTGAAAACGGCACCAATACCAGTCGTTACACCACAACCAAGTAGACATACTTTATCAAGCGGAGCTTCTTTACTTACTTTAGCAAGAGATACTTCAGCAACAACTGTGTACTCGGCAAAAGTAGAAGTTCCCATATAGTGATGGATCATTTTTCCATCTTTAGAGAAACGGCTTGTCCCATCTGGCATAAGTCCTCTACCTTGAGTTTCACGAACAGATGAACACAGGTTTGTCTTTCCAGACTTACACATCTTACACTCACCACATTCTGCTGTGTATAGAGGGATAACGTGGTCACCTACTTCAACACTTGTTACACCTTCACCTACTTCAACAACAACACCGCCACCTTCGTGACCGAGGATAACAGGAAATAGACCTTCAGGGTCGGCCCCTGAGAGAGTAAATGCATCAGTATGACATACACCAGTAGCATGCATCTTAACTAGAACTTCACCTTTTTTTGGTCCCTCTAGATCGACTTCTTCAATTTTAAGTGGCTCATTTGGTCCCCAAGCAACAGCTGCTTTTACTTTCATATTTAGTACCTCCGGTATTTGTTAATTAATTGATCTATTTTAGGCCCATTTTAGATTGTTGACAATTGTGACGTTATTCGACAAATTGTTTACATATGGAAACAATCAAAGACCTAAGTCATATCTATAGTTTTATAAAAGTTGCACAATATCGATCATTTACAAAAGCAGCTGATGCTTTAAATGTTTCACGTTCACATTTAAGCAAGGCAGTTAAAGAACTTGAGGACAAGCTAGGACAACCACTGCTTAAGAGAAATACACGCTTTATCGACTTTACTGACTTTGGTAAAAATTACTTTGAAATTTGTGCGAATCATATCCAAGAAATAGAAAGATTTACTAAGCAATCTAAAGAAAGCTTTGAGGCGACTAAAGATAAAATAAGAATCTCTTTGGCCGGTGCATATGGAGAAGATATTATTGCTCCGATTATCTCAAATATTATGATGAAGCATCCTGGCATCGAAGCCGAATTAGTTTTTTCTACAGAGTTAATCGATATTACCTCACATGAGTTTGATCTTGCCATTCGAGTAACTTCTAAAAAGCCAAATAAGGGATTTGCTATTCAAATCGCTGATCGTAAGGAATTTGTTTGTGCTTCACCAAATTACATAAATAAATTTGGGCAGCCAAAGAAGCCAAAGGACCTTAATTCCCATAATTGCCTTATTGGTAATAATGATAGTTGGCAATTTTCAAGTGATGGCCAAAAAGAAAGTATTAAAGTTAAGGGAAATTTTAAGAGTTCTAATGGACGTGCTCAAATGAATGCAGCCTTACAGGGCCTAGGCATTTGTAAGCTTCCAGGTGTCTATGTTTTAGATCATATTAGAAATAAGACTCTATTGCCTTTACTTAGTGAATACACAAATCAGTCAATTCCAATTTGGGCAGTAATGCCATCAAAGAAATCAATTTCACCTACTGTGAAATTGATTCTTCAAGAATTTGGTGTTGTACTTTTTTAAACAGCTGCACCATTTCTATTTTCGTAATGTGAAAGAAATGAATACATAACTTCATTTTCGTAATTCATATGCCTACAAAGATTATCAACGGCCTTCCTTACTTTCTTATAAAGACCTTCCCACTCAGGACAAGTCTCATCTTGAAGCTCATACTCCTGTACCATTTTAATCAAGCCTCTAAGCTCTTCTTCTTGTTCCATATGCTCTTGAGTCATTTCCTTAATATACTCATATGCATCACTACAATTTTCCCTAAGTATCAAAGGGAAAATATACCTTTCTTCATTTTGCATATCTGCTTCAAGAGTTATCCAAAACCTTAATAAAAATTCTGAGATCCCACGAGGTGCACCTGGTCTATCTTTTGAAGATTCCCCTACGGCCTGCGATAAAATAATTAGACTTTTAAATTCTGTACGAATTTGTTGATGAAAAGAAACAAGTTTATCAACTTGCTCTTTAAAAATTGAAACTTTACTCACTTACTTTACCCCTGCAGTAATAACTAAACTTCTGATAAGTATAGCAACCTACGCGGAGCGCAACATGATCTACATCAGCTTTGTGTTTTTATGACATAAATCAACTTCTCGTATTTAGTGCTGTCTTGACTTACTTAAAGATATCTAATTTAAGATCTAGGATCTCACCCATCCAAAGAGTATTTTGAGTATGATCAAGATAATCATTTCCCGTATTAGCATGTGTGAAAACAGTTAAGTCCTCTCTATTCTCAAGTAACCAAGGAATCATCTCATTTAATTTATCTGCGGCAAAAAGAAACTGACAGCTCCAACGCGGATGTGGGCCGACTTCTTTTTGGTGTGCTCTACCAACTTGTACATAATCTAAAGTCCTAGCTTTCTCAATAACCAGTAAGGCCTTCTCATAAGTCGATTCATCGTAATATAAATGTGCGTGATATGATGTAATTTCCATGAGCGCATCTTCTTAAATTTTTTCTTAAATTGCAACATTCTCATTATCACCATTAAAATTAATTTATTTAAAAGGGAAAGCTATCATGAAATATGAAGTAAAAATCATTAGGCTTATTTGTGTTATTGCAATTGGTGCATTCATTTGGACTCGGCCGATACCGGAGGGCCTTGATCCAAAAGCATGGCACCTCTTTGCCATTTTCTTAAGTACGATTTTAGGAATTATCATTAAGGCCATGCCCATGGGATCGATGTGTATAGCTGGACTTTCAATAGGCCTACTGACACAGACACTTAAGATAAAGGGAGAGGCCCTTACAGGCTTTTCCAATAGTACTATTTGGTTAATAGTTACGGCATTTTTTATTGCACAAGGTTTTGTTAAAACAGGACTAGGTTCTCGTATTGCCTATTACTTCGTCTACCTGCTCGGTAGAAGAACACTAGGTCTTGCTTATGGCCTAGCAATTAGTGATTTAATCCTTGCTCCTGCAACACCGTCGAATACAGCAAGAGGCGGTGGAATTATTTTTCCGATTATGAAGTCACTTAGCCTCAGTTATGATTCAAAACCCAATGATCCTACCAACCGTAAAATCGGGCACTACTTAACACTTAGTTGCTTTCAAGTTTGTATGGTGACATCTGCAATGTTTATCACTTCAATGGCGGCCAATCCACTTATCCAACAATTTGCCGCAGATAATGGAGTTAAAATAACATGGGGAGGTTGGGCCCTCGCGGCGATTGTCCCAGGTGTTGTTTCCTTAATTATTGTTCCTCTAGCGATCTACTTTGTTTATCCACCAACTATAAAAGAAACTCCTGGTGCACAAGAAATAGCGAAAATGAAACTTGAAGAAATGGGACGTATGAGCAAACAAGAATGGATTATGATAGCGACTTTTATTTTCCTTATCACATTTTGGATCTTGGGCAGCACATTGAAAATAAATGCAACAACAACGGCCTTTGGGGGACTATCAATTCTTCTTATTACGGGCGTTTTGAATTGGGATGATATCAAGTCAGAAAAAGGAGCTTGGGATACGCTTATTTGGTTTGGTGTTCTTGTCATGATGGCCGACTACTTAAATAAGTTTGGCTTTGTCCCCTGGTTTAGTAAGTACGTGGCAATGGAAGTGTCGGCCCTCACTTGGACTCTTGCCTTTCCTATCTTAGCAGGGATTTACTTCTACTCTCATTACTTCTTTGCTTCGGCCACAGCACACGTAACAGCGATGGCCGCTGTCTTTATAGGAGTCGGAGTGCAAGTAGGTGTGCCTCCATATCTAATGGCCATCACACTAGGATTTTTCTCAAATCTCTTTGGTTCACTAACACACTACGGATCGGGACCAGCTCCTGTCTTCTTTGGCTCCGGTTATGTAGAACTATCAGATTGGTGGAAGATGGGATTTCTAATTTCCATCATAAATATTTTAATCTGGATGATTATTGGCGGTGCTTGGTGGAAGTTACTTGGACTATTTTAAAATCTTAGCTTTTAACAAATTAAAATTCATCCTCGCAATATTTGAGATTGAAATTCCTTCAGGACATTCAATCTCACATGCACCAGTAAAAGAGCAGTGACCAAAGTCTTCTAACTCCATTTGTCTCGTCATTTCTAGAGTTCTTCGACCTTCTTCAACCTTTCCCTGAGGAAGAAGGTTTAGGTGAGTTAACTTCGCTGAGGTAAAAAGAGCTGCGGATGAATTCTTACAAGTTGCAATGCAAGCACCACACCCAATACAAGCGGCCGAATCCATTGATAGATCTGCAACTTCTTTTCCAATTAAAATCGAATTGGCCTCAGGAGCTGTTCCTGTTTTTGCAGTGATATAACCACCACTTTCAATAATACGATCAAGAGCACTTCTATCGACAACTAAGTCCTTTACAACTGGAAATGACTTAGCTCTCCAAGGCTCAACAACAATTACTTCATCATCAGTGAAACTTCTCATATGTAGTTGGCAAGTTGTGGTATTAGCATGTGGGCCATGAGCTCTCCCATTGATAAATACTCCACATTGGCCACAGATTCCCTCACGACAATCATAATCATATGCAATAACCTTCTCACCTTTTAAAACGAGATTTTCATTTAACATATCGAGGGCCTCTAAAAAGGACATATCTTCAGTAACGTTATCAAGCTCATACTCGATAAATTGTCCTTCTGATTTTGAGTTTTCTTGTCGCCAAATCTTAAAAATCACTCTCATTATTACCTACTTATATGATCTAATCGTTGGTTGTATATATTCAAACTCTAGTTCTTCACGGTGCAGTTGATATTCGCCATCATTATATTCCCAAGCGGATACATAACTATAGTCTTCATCATTGCGAACTGCTTCACCATCAGGGCTTTGAAACTCTTCCCTAAAGTGAGCGCCACATGACTCTTCCCTTTGAAGGGCATCCACACACATGAGTTCACCAAGTTCAATAAAGTCGGCCAAGCGTAGCGCCTTTTCTAGCTCTGGATTTAGCTCTTCATTAGCACCAGTTACTTTAACATTCTTCCAAAATTCTTCTTTTAAATTTCTGATTTGAGAAATTGCTTTTTCTAAACCACTACGGTTTCTACTCATGGCACACTCTTGCCACATTATTTTCCCGAGCTCTCTGTGATAATGATCAACAGTTTTAACTCCATCAATCATCAGTAGTTTCTTAATTCTTTCTGATGCCTTCTCGATACAACGATCAAACTCATCATGAGAAATATCTGGCTGCTCACACTTCATCTCATCTGCAAGGTAATTATTGATTGTATTTGGCAGAATGAAGTAGCCGTCAATACTCGCTTGTAATAATGAATTTGCTCCGAGACGGTTTGCGCCATGATCTGAATAGTTGCATTCCCCTACTGCATAGAGGCCAGGGATAGTTGTCATTAATTCATAATCAACCCATAGTCCTCCCATTGAAAAGTGCGCAGCAGGAGAGATTTTCATCGGTTCTTTATAAGCATTGATACCTGTAATCTTCTCATACATCTGAAAAAGGTTACCATAGCGGTCTTTAATAACTTCAACTCCGAGTTTTTCAATAGCATGCTTAAAATCTAAATAAACAGCATTCTTTAAGGCACCAACTCCGTGACCAGCATCAATCTGCTCCTTCGCGGAACGAGAAGAAATATCTCTCGGTGCTAAATTTCCAAAACTTGGATACTTTCTTTCTAAGTAATAATCTCTCTCCTCTTCTGGAATATCATTTGCCTCTCGACTATCTCCTGCTTTTTTTGGAACCCAAATTCGTCCATCATTTCGTAAGGACTCTGACATAAGAGTAAGTTTAGATTGTAATTCACTAGACTGTGGTAAGGCAGTAGGATGGATTTGTGTAAAGCTTGGAGCTGCAAAGAAAGCACCTTTCTTGTGAGCGGCCCATATAGCAGAACCATTACAACCAATGGCAAGAGTAGAAAGTCTAAAAACTCGAGAGTAGCCTCCAGTTGCGAGAACAACAGCATTTGCCATAAACTTCTTAATTTCACCTGATTCTAAATTTCTAGTAATAATCCCTTTGGCCTTTCCATCGATGACAACGAGATCAAGCATCTCGGTACGTGGATACATTTTAACATTTCCTGCTTTAACCATTTTCGAAAGTTGAGAATATGCAGCTAAGAGTAGCTGTTGACCAGTTTGACCTCTGGCATAGAATGTTCGTTGAACTTGGACTCCACCAAAACTTCGATTCGTCAAAACACCACCATATTCCCTCGCAAAGGGAACACCTTGTTGGGTAAAGTGGTCAATAAGAGGAGCTGACAATTCTGCGAGTCGATAGACATTGGCCTCTCGAGATCGAAAGTCACCACCTTTTAAAGTATCGTAGAACATTCTCCAAACACTATCACCATCATGTTGATAATTCTTTGCTGCATTTACTCCACCTTGTGCTGCAACAGAGTGTGCACGACGAGCAGAATCTTGATAACAGAAGCAATCAACATTATAACCAAGTTCACCTAGAGTAGCGGCTGCTCCTGCCCCGGCCAAACCTGAGCCGACAACAATGATTGAGACTTTTTTTCGATTTGCAGGATTAAGAAGCTTACTCTCAGCTTGATAATTGGACCACTTCTCTTTTAAATTTCCTTTAGGGACTTTAGAATTTAGCATTACATAACCTCCCTAATAAAGACAACAAGGGGAATGACGACAAATCCAATTGTGATAAAGAATGAGAATATCTTTGCGCAAGAGTCTATTATACGAATATGTCTTAAACGATAAAAGCCAAGTGTTTTGAAGGCACTTGATATTCCATGATTTAAATGC
Source organism: Halobacteriovorax sp. GFR8 (assembly GCF_050955245.1). NCBI lineage: Bacteria > Pseudomonadati > Bdellovibrionota > Bacteriovoracia > Bacteriovoracales > Halobacteriovoraceae > Halobacteriovorax > Halobacteriovorax sp. GFR8. Next base: position 2,829,211 of record NZ_JBPBLR010000002.1, read on the forward strand.
GCTCCTAACGGAACCATTAAAGCACAATAGAAAATTACATAGAATGGATTCCTAAATAATGATGTCGTTAATAAGTAAACATCTTTATATCCATTTGTGTCATTATAAACACTTCCCCCAAGACCAAATTTAATTTTGGCCCAGAAATTTGCCATGTGGATAACAATAAATAATAAAATGAAAAATCCTAAAAAGCCCATATTCTGAGAGGTCCAAGTTGAGACTTCTCTATTATCCTTAAAAGAATACTCCACACCCTGAGAACGAGAATTCTTTAAGGTAATAACAATGGCCATATAGGTATGAAGAGCAATAGCAAAGTAAAGAATAAATGAGACGGCCTTTATAAAAATATTATCTGCCAAAGTATGAGAATAAAGATTATACAAAGAATGTGCATTTTCTTGTGGTAATAAGAGTATTAAATTTCCGCAGAGATGAATGATTAAGAATAGGCACAAGAATAGCCCAGTAACTGCTAAGATATACTTTCTAAAAAACAACATACAAACATCCCTTCTTTACATTAATTATAAAATAGAGAGTTCATAAAACCTAGATAAAATATGGTTAAAAAAAAGGGCACTAAAAAGTGCCCTTCTTCTTTTTAAGCTAATTATTTTTTTATGCTGCTTTCTTTGACTCAGTTTCTCTTTTCGTCTTATTAAAATTAATGACATTATTAACTGCACGTCTCGCAGACTTGATCTGAGCAATAATTAATCCTTTTAAATCAGAAATATCATTACCAATATGATTAACAGCTTGGCTTAACTCAGTTGAGGCAGCATTCAAGTCATGTGCTGATTGACTTGTTAAGCTTGCAGAACTTGAGATTTCTTGCATCGCCTTACTCACTTCTTCAACACCAATCAGCTGTTCTTTTGAAGCATTAGCAACTTCATTAGAGTTTGCTGAAACTTCATCAAAATTTCTTAGCACCTGAGTAAACACTTCTTGGCACTGATTACTGATCTCAACACTTTTATTAATTTTATCTCTACTCATATTTAAAGACTCATTAACATCCCTACTTGAGATATCAACAATATCTGTTACCTTCTTGAGACTATCCACAAGTAGTTTTGAAATTTCATCAGCAGATTCACCACTCATCTTAGCAAGGTTACCAACTTCTTCTGCTACAACAGAGAAGCCTTTACCATTTTCACCAGCTCTTGCTGCTTCTACAGAGGCGTTAAACGAAAGTAGCTTCGTTTGAAAAACGATATCATTGATAACTTGAGTTTTAACATTGATCTCTTCAAATACTTTAACAATCTCATTTAATTCACTATTACTTTTCTCAACTGTATTTGCCAGTGCTGTTGTACTATTATCGACATCTTTAACACCGCGCCCCAAGTCACCTAAAGACTTTACACCATCAGTTACTAACTCTTGGCTTTTCTGGATTAAAGAAGCAACATTATTAGAACCATCAGTATTACTCTTAATCATTTGAGAGATCTCATGTAAAGAACTTGATGTTTCTGTAGCGGCCGCAGAAAGTTGTTCAGAAATAGAACTTAGCGCGACTGACTTATTTTTAAATGTATTTGAAACATTCTCCAAGTTTTGTCCTTCTTTTGAAATTGACTCAACGATATTATTGATACGGCCATCAATTCGTCTTGCCATAAAGATACAAATCCCAACAGAACCAAATAAACTAATAATTGAAATAATCGACATCAAGAAAATCGAATCAGAATAAGTTTCATCTGCTTCTTTAAATTCTTCATCACCCATTCCAAGGATTAACTCTTGAAGTTGATCAAGGCTATCTCTAGCTCCTTCAAACTTAGAGTTTACTGGACCTAATGAATTCTTAATAAGCTCTGTTTTAGAGAACTTACGAAGATTTCCTTCTTTATCTAGAGGGAACTTATCTGCGGCCGTCTTTTCAAATGCTTCTAAACCCTCATTAAACTTCTTAGAGATTTCAATTTCTTTAGGTGAGTCACCTAAGACAGTATATTTTTTAAAACGATCAACAACTTGTTGCTTATTAGTAAAGTAGTCATCGGCCAAAGATTTTCTTTGCTTAGCTGATAATCCCTCTAAAAGTAATGTCCTTTCGGCCACTAGCATCTGTTGAAAATCACGATCAGCTTGTACTAGACTGTTGATACTTGGAAGTCTTTTTGAAAACACTGTATACAAGTGAGACTTCACTGATGTTAAAGATTGATAACCAACAAATGCAATAATCAGCTGTATCGTAAGCATAGTAGCTGACAAAGCAATCAATTGTTTCTTAATTGTCCATTGTCCTTTCATAAATAACCCTCAAACTCCCTCAAGTTTCTATTTCTTCGCAACCCTTGTTAAGATTTGCTCAGTAATCTTATCCAGCGGCAGTGAAATACATGAAGCACCTAATTCAAATGCTTTCTTTGGCATTCCATAAACAACCGAACTTTCTTCGTCTTGTGTAATAGTGAAAGTATCATTCTCTTTCAACTTAAGAAGCCCCTTGGCCCCATCTGCACCCATTCCCGTTAAAAGTGCTGCTGTTACTCGATGCCCTTTAAGTTGGGCAAGATTTTCGAATAGGTAGTCAACACTTGGACGGTGTCCAGAATATATCGGAGTTTCACTATCTAACTTGATCATTAATTTACTCTTTCCAACTACTCCCATATGAATTCCACCTGGAGCAATATAGACAGTATTGTGCTTAACCTCTTCACCGTCTGTTGCCTCGACAACGTCAAACGGACATAGCTCATTTAAACGATTAGCAAATGCTGTAGAAAATACTGGAGGTATATGTTGAACAATAAGAACTGGTGGAAACTCTTTTGGAAAACGCATTAATAGCTGCTTAATTGCTTCCGTCCCTCCAGTTGAGGCACCAATTGTAATTAACTGACTTCCCGAGAAGTCAAAATTATTTGCCCCAACCCAGCTTGTGAGCTTTTGTCTCTTAGACTTAACTATACTATTATAAGCAAGATCAATTTTTTCCAATAAGGCCTTCTTAAATTTAAAAATATCATCGAAGGATGGCTTCTTTAAATAATCAAATGCACCATCTTCAAGACATCGCATAACAATATCACCATCACTCTTACTAACAGAGCTAATCATAATCGCTTGTAGAGATTGATCCTTTGGAAGATTTTTAAGAACGTCATGTCCGCTCATTTTTGGCATATTAATATCTAAGGTAATAACATCAGGCTTAAGTTCTTTAATTTTCTCTAATCCGTCTTGCCCGTCGACAGCTTCTCCAACGACTTCATAACCTGGATCACCAGTAAGACACTTCTTAATTAACTTTCTTACAGTACCAGAGTCATCAATAATTAGAATTTTCTTTACCTGAGCTTCTTTAACTTTAAGGCTTCTTTTTGTTTCATGATTTGTCTTAAAGTAAATTGATTGGCCAAGACTTTGGAATCCTTCATGACGTCTTAGCGTTTCAGAAATCCCAATTAAAAGGTATCCCTTATTTGTGACACAGTTTGAGAACTTTTTAATGACTTTATCAATTTGTTCTTCATTGAAGTAGATAAAAACATTACGACATAGAATCAGGTCGTATTTGTCACGATACTCAGGACTATTTTGCTCTATTAAATTATGAACCTTAAATTTACAAAATTTTTTAAGCTCATCACTGACTTTAACAAAAGGTGCGATCTCACCGCTTCCGCGATACCAGTTACCTTCGAGATATTCTTTAGGAACCTTCTGAAGTTCTTTCCAGTAATAAACACCTTTCTTTGCGTGTTTAATTGATTTTTCACAAATATCTGTTGCGATAATTTCAAATTTAAAGCTAGGGTCAATCTCTTTTAGATGTTTTTTAAGAATCATAGCAAGACTATAAACTTCATCACCCTTGCTACAGGCTGCACACCAAATCTTTAATGTATCACGACCACTATTCTTTACACGTTCAACAATCTTAGGGAGAGACTTGATGATAAAATCAAATTGATTTTTTTCTCTCATAAAGAATGTGTAATGCGTTGTTAAAAGCGATATTAGCTCACTCTTTTCCTGACTTCCGGGAGATTTAATTAACGTTAAGTACTCATCAGCATCTTTTAAACGAAGCTCGACAATTCTCTTGTCAATACGGGACTTTACCATTGCATCATTTTGCGCTGTAAAGTGTGTCCCTGTCTCCTGTGACATCATTTGAGCTATTTCAATATAACTTCTAGCAAGATTACTCATTCAATCTCATCCTAATTTAAATTAATTATTTTTAAACGGCCTTATCAAACCTAGTATCGTTCTCACTTGGGTATTCATCAGAATCTACTTCTAATACCGGATCATCAAAGCCCATATCATCAACCACTGGCTCAGCCTTCGCCACGACCTTAGCAGGTTCGTGTTTTACAACTTCAGCAATAGGAGTCTTTTCAAAGACAGGAAAGTCTTCAACAACCTCTTTCTTAGTTACGGTATGTGACTTCACTGGTGTCGATGATATAGAATCGATTAATGCACTTCTATCTGCAGAAAGGTTTTGAATCTTACCTAAGACCTCACTCTCTAGCTCTTCAACAATCCCATTAAGGATTGACGTTTGCTCTGATAAGCTCTCTGCAAAACCAGAAGTTTCTTGTGCAATTGTCGAGTTAGTATGTGTTACTTCATCAAGCTCATTCATTGCGTCCGAAATATTATTAATCCCTTCAGCTTGCTCTTCAGAAGCAGTTGAAATCTCAGTCATCATTTTTGTTACAGCATCAACATTTTCAACAACACTATCTAAGATCTTCCCACAATTCTCAGAGACATCTACACCTTTAGTAATACTTGTCTGTGCTTCAGAAATTAGTCTTTTTACATTTACTTGAGTTTCATCAACGATTGACTGAACTTTTTTAATTGAACCACCAAGTAGTTCTTCAATTTCAAGCGCAGCATTACCACTCATTTGAGCAAGGTTTCCGACTTCCTCAGCAACAACTGCAAATCCCTTACCATGCTCACCTGCTCTCGCAGCCTCTACAGAAGCGTTAAAAGATAGGAGTTTTGTTTGGAATACGATATCGTTGATAACTTTAGTCTTTTCAGAGATTTCATTAATAACATCAACAATCTTTACGATTTCCTCGTTATTACGATTCATCTCTTTCATAATATCTTCGTTATTACCATTAATTTGTCCAATGGCCTCAACCATCTCATTAACAGCACTCTTCCCTTGTAGGGCAACACGTTGAGACTCATCTGCCTTTTGACTTGATATCTTAGCATTCTCAACACTCTTATTTACCATCGCAGTAATCTCATTAAGAGTCGCTACTGTTTCTTGAATAGCACTCGCCTGCTGAGTTACAGATGATGACACTTTAGATGAGGCCATACTCATATTTGTTGAAGATTTTGCAGTAACTTGTGAAGAATCACGTAGACGTTCACTAAGCCCAATAATTTTCTTAATTGATTTAGAAAAGTTATATTGGAATCCATATGCAAATGCTGCAATAATAGCGAATAGAATTGGAATATAGAAAGTAATTTTTTCTTCTAACGCTGTACTTGCTTCAATTTTTTCTTGTGTTTTTCTATCTACTAGATCAACATTCTCTTGAATCATCTTAAAAATATTTCTTGTCCCAACCACTGCTATTCGAGAATAATTCTCTAGCTTTTGCTGGTTAGAATATAATTTATCGAAAGTTCGAGTGTAATCATCAACAGATTTTATGACATCGTTATAGACATACTGCTTATACTTTCTTGCAATTAATTCTTTCTTTATTTTTCCAGCCTCAGAGTATGCTTTATCAACATACTTCTTAGTTCTTCTTAAAAGAAAATCTTTTTCATGACGACGAAGATTTAATAAAGAAATCATAAAGCTAGGATTTAAATCATACTTCTTTATCTTGTTTTCAATATCATGTGCATAACTACGAAGTTCTCCTCTAAGACCATTCTTAGAATCTCCTTCTACTTTCAATGCCTCACGCGTATGACTAAAATTTTGGAAGTGTTCTTTATAACTTTTTGAAAGCTCTTCCCAGCCAATTTCATCAGAGTAATCAACATCCATTGCCTTCATTTTTTCATATACTTCATTATTAACCTTATCAATTTCGAGAAAGCGCTTTACGGATGCCGAGTCTTGCGAAATAACGTATTCTTTTTCATTTGATATTTGCTCACCAAGATTTGCAGCAAATGTCCTCATAGAATCCTTTAATTGAAGATCCACTTGTACAGTATTCTTCAAGTTTTCAACTAGTCCATAATATGAATAGATTGAAATACTTACACCAATACCAAACATAGCAAAGATACCAAGGAAACTCAGAATCGTTTTTTTGTTCATTGACATTTTTGTCTGTTTCATTATTTTCCCCCGGTGCTTTAAGCACCCGTCTCTATTAAGCAGCTTTCTTTACAAGGCCATTAATCTCGTCGATATTTAAAATTGACTCTAGGTCAACTAGCTGAATTAATGCCTCGTTATTGCGGTATACTCTATTAAGACGATCACGTTTTTTTGTTTCAACTGAAGCTACTTCTTGGATTTGTTCTTCATCTACTGAAAGAACTTTACAGATATTATCGACAACGATTCCAAGGCATAGCTGTCCAAATTCGACAATAATAACTGCTTCTTCATTTGATTCAGCTGGCTTGACTCCAAGACGAGTACGTAGATCAATAATTGAAATTACCTGTCCACGCAGATTCATAATCCCTACATAATAGCTTGGACTAAAAGGTACATTAGTTGTTTCAGGAACAGAGATTAGCTCTCTTACTTGCAGAAGAGGGATTGCGTAGTGCTCATCTCCAAGTTTAAACTCTAGATATCTTTTTGTTACATCAGTTGTTTCATTTTCCATATTATCCCCACATCAAGTTATATAATTAATTTATGCCGCGTTACTTACTGATCTTTGGCCTTTCGTTTTACTCACTTTATTAACAACAAGTTCTTTTAAGTCTAAGATTAAGGCAGGTCGTCCATTACCAAGAATCGAACTCCCCATAAACCCTTGAGTATTTTTAATATCATTTCCAAGACTCTTGATAACAACTTGTTGACGTCTTAGAACATCATCGACCACAATTGCAAAATCCATATCTTCTGTTCTTACAACAAGAGCGATTTCATTTACTGAAGGTTCTTTAACATTATGTTTCAAAAGTTTACTTAGCCTAAATGCTGGTAGGACTTGTCCTCTTAAAACAATACAGCCACCAACATTATTTACTTTTTTATAATTTTCTTCTGTAACAGAAACTGTTTCGTGAACTAAATTAAGTGGTACCACATAGTTTTCTTCACTAACTCTTGTCACCATTCCTTCGATAATTGCCATTGTCAGAGGAAGCTTAATTCTAAAAGCAGAACCTGAGCCTACTTCAGATTTAACTTCAACAGCTCCCGAAATATCTTGGATATTCTTCTTAACAACATCCATTCCAACTCCTCGGCCAGAAATCTCACTTACCGCCTCTTTTGTTGAAAAACCTGGAGCAAAAATTAAGTTAATCGCATCTTGATCACTTAACTTATCAGCATTTTTAATTACGCCTTTTTCAATGGCCTTATTCTTAATAATATCAGGATCAATTCCTTTACCATCATCAACGACTTCGATAACAAGACTATTACCTTCGTGATATGCCTTAATTTGAATCTCTCCAGCATCGGACTTCCCTACTGCTTTTCTATCCTCAACACTTTTTTCAAGCCCGTGGTCAACAGCATTTCGTACGATGTGTACTAAAGGATCTGAAAGTTGCTCAAGAATATTTTTATCAACCTCTGTCTCTTCTCCAACAATAGTAAGATTAACTTTCTTACCAAGTGCTTTTGAAGTATCTCTTACAATTCTTTGAAGTTTTGAGAATGTTGTCTTAAGCGGAACCATTCTCATCTTCATTGAAATATCTTGAATTTCTTTGGTAATCTTTGATAAATGACTTACACTTTTTCTAACATGCTCATCAGCTACGAGATCATTACATTCACTAAGTACAGTTTGTAGAATAACAAGCTCTCCAACATAGTTATTAAGCTTTTCAACACGACTAATACCAATACGAATTGTCTCTTCTGGTTTTACTGGCTTTTTTGGAGCTGCAACGACAGGTTTCTTTTCTTCTTTTTTTGCAACAGCTTCTAAACTTACAACATTGTCTGCCACTGGGACTTCTTTTGGAGAAGCCGTTTCATTCATTAGAGCATCAAGATCATTTGGCGCATCTGTAGTAACAGCGGCTACTTCAACAGGCTTAGCTTCTTCTGTTGAATCAAAAGACTCTCCATATAGCATACGATCGAGGTCACTGATATCTGATTCGCTAGGACGAGATTCAGCAACAACTTCTTCTTCAAAACTTACTGCGTCCTCATTATCAAGGATGCCTTGTAGTTCCTGATCTTCAAAATCGTCTTCACTACTTTCTTCCTCTTCTTCCTCGTACGCATTAGCTTCAAACTCTGCTTCATCAGGAATATTTGATATTCTAAGATCATCGTGCTCAACGTCAGCACTAGAGACATCTTTAATTAACTGAATAATATCGTCTGAATTAAACTTAGCATCTATATCATCTCTAAGAGTAGAGATCATATTATTTAAATGGTCAGAACACTTGAGGAAAACATCAATAACATCAGCACAGATTTCAACTTCACCCTTTTTCACCTTAAGGATTAGTTCCTCCATTTCATGAGTAAACTCTGCAACATCACTAAACTCAACTGCTCTTGATGTTCCCTTTAAGTTGTGAGCTAGACGAAAGATTTTATCAATATGCTCATCTGTATTATCGACACCAGATTCTAATTCTAGGAAAGATTCCTCACAGTCTTCAAGAAGCTGTACTGCTTCTTCTAGGAAATCCATCTTTAATTCTAATTCAAACTCATCCATAATCACATCTTGTCTTTTGTGTTAATATCTCTTCATTATTCGGACAAAACTTTTATTTAATTAGTGTTTTTAGAGGCTTACTTCAAATTTCTATAAATAATCTTAGTTTCATGACATTGATCATGTTCGTTTTTTTACAAGTACTTAATTATTCATTTGCCCCTAGTAGAATGTAGATATAAAAAGAGCCCATTTTTGTTGCAAGTGGAATCATGAGTGACTCATATTTACCTAAATCAATGTCAGAAAAATTTTCTTTAAGTAAAACCGATGGAATTGCTCGGTCAATCACAATCCCTCTATTTTGATTCAAAGTGGCCTTTGCTTGTCCTAAGGTAATATTTGTAAACTCTGCAATTGCATCCTTCACATCATCATTAAGTTCGGTATAGTCCTCACCAAATATTTGATTATAAATATTGATAAAAACAATATCAGGAAAACAAATAAGAAGCCTTCCGTTAAACTGCTCATTTTGAACATCAATGGAACCAATTAACCCAATCTCATAGCTTTCAAAATCTTTTGCTTTAGAAACTTTTCCCGGTAATACTTTTAAATTCGCCTGAACACCAAAAGTATCTATTGCAGCTTGAATAAAAGGGTTTACAAAGTTTACGTCTAACTCAATTCTTTTCTTTTTAAGATTTAGCTCTTGCAGTCTTTTTGAAATTGAATCAGTAAAATTGAAACGCTCATCAACATAGTCACTCTTGAGCTCTCTAACAAGTTTAGAGCGAGCATTAATTGTATATATTAAAATTGACTTTTCTTCTGCTGACTTGAATAACCTAAAAATTTCGTTATAAATTTTTGGAGATACATACTCAACACTCTTAAAATCTAGAATTATTAATTTATCTTTTTCATCCTCTAATATCGCATCAAAGATCATCGACAGTGACTTAACACAGTCTTGATCGATATCGCCCGAGAAGGCCAAAACTGAAAAGTGAGATTTTGTAATTCTCTCTACCATACCCATGAAAGCCTCCTATTAACCTTGTGGAAACCTTTTCTTCATGGCCAGGGCCAACCTCTTCTTAAAAGATGCTTGATCGAATGGTTTAATTACATAGCCATCTACATCACTAGCGATAGCCTCTTGAATCTGAGCAACGTCTTGTTCGGCAGTTACCATAACGAATGGCATCTCTTTAAAGTTTTCACTACCTCTAATCGTTTTTAAAAGATCTAGTCCTGTAGCATTTGGCATACTCCAGTCAGAAATAATAAATGATATTTCGTTTGGTCCACCTTTATTCTCTACAATCTTTTTAAGAGCATCTTTTCCATCAACGGCCTCAACAAACCTATCAGCACCTAAATCACGCAATAACTTTTTAACGATCTTTCTCATTGTGCTCATGTCATCCACAATTAAAAAAGAAAACTTTTTAAGATCTTCCATTACTCTTTCTCCTACTCAATAATCTTCAACTAATATATCACTGAGAAATTTCTCCAAATAGCGACCTAATTTTTCCCAGCAAATAAAAAAAGTTTTGATTCTTTCATTAAACTTAATATATCTAGTTAGTTATCGGCTCTTGTGATTTTTTTATTACGCCCATTTATGTCAAAGTTTATATTTTCCCCAAAGGAAATCTATTGTATTACAAGGCTGTGATTTTCAATACTTGCCAATTAAAGTGCCACAAAACTTTAGCGGCCTAATTAAGTAGTCAATAAAGTAAAGTGGTCCATCAAAAATGTTTATACTTTGTTCATACTTATAAGTATTACATTCAACGACTTTTCAAATATTTATTATGATATTAGTCATAGACATGAGTAGCTTAAAAACACTGACAATTATCCTAATTACGTCGATGAGCTTTGCAGCGAAGCAGCCGCAGACCAATAACGTCCCCGCTCCTGAAGAGGTCGTTCAAGACAGCTCACCAGGTGCATATTCGAAATTTAAGTACTTTCTTAGAGATCACCTTTCAAAAGAGAATATAAATCGTAAACTGATTGATGCTTTTAATAGTTTAAAGATCAGTCTAGACGTGGATATCTTCAAAATTAATATTGCCGACGGGCTATCCCTTAGAGGTAAGTACGAGTACGAAGTAGAAAAGTCATATATTCAAGGAAATTACACTCGTCGCGATCAGTTCAATTTTAGAATTCATCACGACACGAAGAATGCATTCTTTCCAGAATTACAGACTCCTTTCTTTCTAAAGGTTGATCGTAACAATGAAGTTGTTATCTCAAGACAATTTGAGAAGAAAACAGATGCGATGAAAGCACTCCCTTTTAATGTGGCAAAAATTCCAATTCGCTCAAAATATGTCGATGAACTAAATCCAGGAGATTTTATCTCTATACCGGCCTCAATGGCCCTGACGACGGGCTTTAGCTATAACAATGCAATCCCTCTTATGAATACAGGACTAACCGGCTTCTTCACTATGGCCGGAGACTTTTTAATCCAAGTTTATAAACTTGATGACCAAAAAGTTCGAGTTAAAATTATCGCACAAAAGAAGAAATCTTCAGGCTTAAGCTTTAAAAGTCGATTTGCTATCGAATTAGTTAGCTTTGAGATTTTAGGACAAGAAGTTGATTATGAATATAAACTCGACTGGTTTAAACTCGATGCTTCCCGTACAAAAGGTAATATCATTCTTGCTGACTATGTCTTCAATCTAAAAGATGATGAAGTTAGAAAAGTTTACGATAGACTATTTAATAATGTCTTTAAGTTTAAAGAGGCCAAACTCTTTGCTGAATCATTAAACTCAGACCTACTTGATAAGTATTATGTCGTTAACCTTGAAGATGTCGATCGTATTGCGAGAGCTGATGAAGGTCAAGAAACCCCAAGAGTAGAAAGAGTCTTTAAAGGACATAATAGATACAAATCGAAATCATCAGGTATTCAACTTAACCTTGATATTTTAAAGTTAAGTGCAAAAAGTCACTATGTTAACAACCGATTTAACTTTGAAAGACTTGATGGTTCTACAGTAGCTTTTTACTACCCTAACTACACTAAAACTAAGGAGTCAAAGATCTCAATCGAAATCTTTGATACCAAGGAAAAAGAGATCCTCTCATATTTTGGATTAACCTCTTCACATAGTGACGATAAATTTTTAAATGTTGGGATGAATTTCAATCGTATCGATAATGAATTTAGAAGACTAGAACAGAGAAGATACTTGAGAATTTTAAAAGGAATTCTTCCAAATCTTGTACGTGATGAAGTGATAGCACGTATCCCTAAAGAGAAGAGATACGTAAACTTTAATTCAAAAGTTACAATGATTCTAAAGAAAGATGCATTCTCTTATCTGAACAAGATTCCATTTGAAGAGTTTCGCTACCGTCTGGCAGAGCACCTAAGAGGAAAAAGAGTCATTCGCTCAACAAGTCACGATAAGGACTCTCGACTTCATCCGTTTGACGTCCCAGAAGATGAGTATCAAAGAAAAACAAAGAAGCTTGCAAAGTATTTCTACGACATCATCCATAGTGACATGCCTTACAATGAGAAGGTCGATAAGTTTACGTCAAAACTCAGAAGAATGAATAATGAACAATATATTATGCAACTTCTAGTGGAGCTTCTTCCTAAGGATGATATTGAGAAGTATCTCTACCTCGATGTCTATATTGTTGATGACTCTGAGACACTTGTAGACTTAAGAATTGGAACAAATAACTACCAAGAAATCTATAACCAGCTTGAATATCTAAACCGTTACATTAGAGGAACGGATGAAGACCTAAGAATTGATGATCGAGTTGATCGAATTGAAGATATTCAGGAACGAGATTAAAGAAATATATGATATGAAGATAATAAAAAAGCCCCGTAAAGGGGCTTTTTTTTATTTAACAAATTCTACGTGAGTATGTTTTTGTTGATTTTCTTTTTTAGCAAGACGAGCTTTTTTCTTGTTTTGTCTCTTCTTGAATGCTGCTTCTTTCTCTTCGTAAGCCTGTCTTCTAATCTCTTTTTCTTTTGCCTTTTTAGTTTCAGCAATTTCTTTAATCGATTTGAAATAAGTCTCTCTTCTAAACTTAGTGAAGGCCTTATCATCGGCAGCTGTACAACCTTGATGACCTTTCTTTTTTAAGTTTACAGACTTTTTACTTGAGATATACTCAACAGCATCTTTCGTCTTATTCCCTGCCATGTCAATTCCAATAGCATTTAATAAGTTCTTTCTATTAACAAGGCGGTATGAGCCTGGAGCAATCCCTTCAACAGTTAGTCCACCAATAGCAACACGCTTTAGCTTATCTACTGTTAGGCCAGCACCTTCACACATACGACGAATCTCACGGTTCTTACCTTCATTAATTCTAAACTCTAGCCATGTCTTTGTTTCTAGCTGCTTAATAACACGTACTGCTTGAGGCGTTGTCATTACACCATCAATATAGACACCTGCTCTTAATTTCTTAAGTAGGAATTCATTGATCGCACCAAAAACTTTTACCTCGTATACCTTAGTAATTTCAGAGCTTGGGTGAATAACTAGATTTGCGAAATCTCCATCATTCGTCATTAGTAGAAGACCTTCTGAAAGGTAATCAAGACGGCCAACTGGATAAATTCTCTCACTGATCTCTTTACAAAGATCAATAACAGTTTCTCTTCCCTCTGGATCATTAACTGTTGTCATTACTCCACGAGGTTTATTCATAATCATATAGATTTTTTCTACTGAACCAAGGTCGGCGGCCTTACCGTCAACTTCAACTGCATCAACAGATGGATCAACCTTAGTTCCTAGTTCACGAATAGCAATACCATTAACCTTTACACGTCCTTGAACGATTAGGTCTTCGGCCTTACGACGTGAAGTGATCCCACAATCTGCAATAAATTTTTGTAAGCGTACTAATTTAGACATTCGACTCTCCTATCTGCCATCACGGCGGTTAAAAGCTATAAAGAAAAAGCTTACGTCTAAATAGAACTAAACGTAAGCTTTTACAAGTATTTAAGTAATTATTTCTTATTCAATATGAGACTCAGAATCTCCTAAGTCCTTGTTATTTAGAAAATCAAGGTCAAGATCTAGGTCTTTCGCCCCATTAATTAAGTTTTGAGTCGTTTCATTGATGCTGTCATCAAGGTCAACATCCATCTCATCTTGAGGTAGTGCTGAATCACCACCAAATAGCTTAGCAAAAGCATCATCAAGGGCCTGCGCTAGGTGATCGGCCTCTTCATCTGATTTAGTTTCATCAATAATTGCGATTTCTTCAACTTCTTCTGCAGCAGCTTCAATATCCGCTTCATCATTTTCTTCATTGATTACAATTTCTTGAGCTTCAGTATTCTCAGAAGAAAGAATAGCGTCAGCAACTTCTTCAAGTGCTTCCTCTACCGTCAGGTCTTTAATAACTTCACCTGAGTCAAGGTCGATCATTTCAAAATCATCTTCCTCTTCTTCAGGGATATTAAATGGACCTTTTGTTAGATCAGCAATAACCTCTGGACAAGTAATAGCTGTAAAGACTTCCGACTCTGCAGACTCTTTATTTGCACCAGTAACGAGAGAGTTATCCAGGTGTTGTTCAAGGAGATCAAAAGCAGTTAAAACAGGTGCCGCTTCCTCGCCTTCAGCTACTTTAGCAGACTTGCGTCTTCTTTCTTGAACCTTAAGAGATTTAGTAAATGCTGTTTCTGAGTCAATTGACTTAATCGACATTGCGATATTATCAAGCTCTTCAATTTCATCTTGATCAAAACGTGATGCTAGATCAGCGTTTACAAGAGTTTTAATATCTTCGATTTTCCCAACACCTTGTGTAGCAATTTCAGCAAGCTCATGCTCTGGTGGTAGTTGGTCAATATTTGCTAAATTAAATACTTCTAAGAACTCCGGAGTTGTTCCATAGAGAACTGGGCGCCCAACGTCTTCCGAGCGGCCAACAACTTTAACAAGTCTCTTATCCATTAAACCGCGTACGATGTGAGAACTATCAACCCCACGGATTTTTTCAACATCGATTTTTGAAACTGGTTGTTTATAAGAAATGATTGCTAGTACCTCAAGAGCAGTTGGAGAAAGTACTAATTCATTAATCTTAAATAAGTCTTGAACATATTTAGAGAATGTTGCCTTAGTTCTAAATTGATAACCATTTGCAACTTCTTGTAGACGAATACCATGGTGCTTTAATTCATATTCATCTTGAAGACGAGTAATCGCCTCGTGAACAACACGTAGAGGAATATCTTCATCAATTAGTGATTTAATTTTCATTAGTGGTACCGGCTTATCACTCATGAAAACAATCGTCTCAATCGCTCCACAGATTGTTTCTTCATTAAGTCCAGTTCTAGCTTTCCAAAGTTTATCTTCTTGCATCTTCTCATCAGCAAAGTCAGATTCGAGCTTTAAATACTCTTCTGGAAACTCTAGGTCTTCATCAGTTGGCATAAGGGCCATTTCTAACTCTTCAACCATCTCTTCATCTGTTGATAGAAACTCTAGGTTTGCTTCAGTAACTGTTGTGTTCTCTTCCATTTGTGTGCTCTCTCTAAGTAGCGATTAGTGCGCTACTTGTTCCATATTTTCTAATTCTTGTGTATCGATCTTATCTTTTGATTCATTCTCGTCATCAAAACCATCGGCTTGAGTTACATCGAAATCATCAAGAGTCTTCACAACATCAACATAAACTTGCCCAAAGCTTTCATTTTGGAAAACTTGAACACGCTTAAGTCTTGCTAGTTCAAGAAGTGAGATAAAAGTAATAACAACGTTATCAATTGTATTCTTACCATCTGCAGACATCTTTGCAGTATCTTCACCAGTCGTTGTTGCCATACGACTATTACTATCATTTTCTAGTAATTCTTCTAAATTTGTTTTCTGTCCAACTTGTAGATATGTTTTTAAGAACTCTAATTTCTCTTTAATCGATAAACGGTCACGCTTAATAACTGTATACTTACGATTTTGACGGAAAATGAAGTCAATCATTGTATCCGTTAACTTCTCTAGCTCCATCGGTGTTAGAATCGAGTTAACAATTTCCTTACGATTTACCTTTGGTTTAACAAAAATATCTTTCCCCGTTTGAGGAAGTTCTAAAAGCTTTTGCCCCATCTTTTGGTAGAGAGCTAACTCTTCTAGACGACGAACAAGCTCTGCATGAGAAGTGATATTTAAAGAGCCTTCAGCACCAAGCTGATTTTGTAGCTTTGCCTGCTCTTCTTCTGTTACAGCATTCTTTGACTTTAGAAGAACTAATGTAGCTGCAAGGAATAGGTAGTCACCTGCAATATCAAAGTTAAGCTCTTTCATATTTGCAAGATAGTCTAAGTACTGCTTAGTAATTTTCGTAAGGTTTAATTCCTTAATCGACATTTGCTCTTTTTGAATAAGAAGCAAAAGCAGTGAAAGTGGACCATCAAATGTATCCGTTTTAACCTTAATCGTTGTGTCTAACATGTGTTAATTCCCTCAAATCCCTCAATTAACAAACTAAGAGAGAATACCTGCAAAAGTATTCATTAATACCATCCCTAAACTCATAACCGGTCTGATCATGTAGCCAAAGATTGGTGTAAACCAAAGAATTAGAATAAAAATAAAACTAAATCTTTGAAGTTCTTCATATTTTCGTGCTGAGTTGTAATCTAAATAAGCTGCAACCATCTTCGACCCATCAAGTGGAGGAAATGGAATTAAGTTAAAGACTGCCAGTAGGATATTAATAAATACCGAATACTGAAGCATATCCATAAATTGTGTCTTTAATGAGAACGTCGATGGAACATAAGCATAGACCATTCCAAAGAATAGCGCTGATAAAACCATAAGAATCAAGTTCGCACCTGGCCCTGCAAAGCTAACCCAAAAGATACCTGACTTCATATTTTTAAAACGGCGAACATCAACAGGTACAGGCTTGGCCCAACCAAAAGGAACACCACCTAGCATAATACCAACCATAGGAAAAATAACTGTTCCCACAAGATCAACGTGTGGAATTGGATTAAGAGTTAGTCGACCTATTCTCTCGGCCGTATCATCACCATATCTTTTGGCCATCCAAGCGTGACCAAACTCATGAAATGAGATCGCTAAAAGAAAGCCCGGGAGGGCCAAAGTTAATGTATTGATAATTCGCATTATATCCATCGCAATAATCTACCAAAAACCACGGGAATCGACAAAAGTTTGCGATACAAAATGAACGGAATGTAAGACAAATTAAAGAAATTAACCTCCAAATTTGCCCAAGGCATTGAAATTAAATTTTTTTGCTATAATAAACCTATGAATACGCGTCATAAAAAGGTTCAAGTTGTCACCATGCACAATGGTTTAAAAGCAATTCTTCTATTGGAAATGAAGGAGGATCGTGGTTTTGGCTGGCAGAATGTAACAGGATCTGTTGACCCTGGAGAAGATATTTTTGATGCGGCCAAGCGTGAACTACTTGAAGAAACTTCAATAAGTGAAGCCGAGATTTTAGAAATTGATCAAAAATTTGAATTTCATGACCGTTGGAATAAGGATGTGACTGAGTATTGTTTCCTTGCAAGAACTGATCAAAAAGAAATTACTATTTCACCTCAAGAACACCAAGGGTATAAATGGGTGCCACTTGATCAAGTAACAAAGAAAGACTTCAAATACGAAAGTAATTTCATTGCGTTTCAAAAGGCACTTGAATGTCTAGACTAATTATTCTTACTATCATTGGCCTTTTATCTCAGAAACTTTGTTTTGCTCAAGCCTCTTCAGATAAGCTGTTTGAGGATCTAAGAAGAATTAGTAAGAAAGAAGAAAAAGTTAAAACAAAGGCGAAGCCACGTTTTAAGTATATAAAAAATAATCTCAGGGCCAAAACTTTTCGAAGTGTCATTCTAGCAAACTCTCTAGTCGAATCACTGGATGGAAAGAGCTATTACCGTATTCAAAAAAATACGATTATTCGTACGAAAGAAGTATCACCAGGCTCACGTTATTTCTTCATCCTCCCAAATGACGGTAGCGAAGAAAATGTGAAGTACGTTACATTAAGTACAAACCTTGATCACCTTGAAACGATTTTAACTTTTAATAATGAGAAGTTCACACCTTTTGATCAAACTAAATTCAAGGCCATTGAATACGACAAAAAACAAATCCATACCTACACTCAAATCAGAGCAGGACTAGGAAACTCTACTCCAAATTTCTTTTTAGATAATATTTCATTATCAAGTACAACTATTGCAGCAGAAGCAGGAGTCGAAACTTTCGAAAATATTCCAGTATTTCTTAGTGCTGAATACCTGGCCCAAAATAGTGGCCAAGAAGTTCAGTTCACTTCCTTTTCTGTTGGTCTAAGAATCGAGTATCGCTATCACATTAACGAGAACTCGTTTATTGCGGCCGGCTTAAGTGCGCAAAGATCTCTTTATACATCAGCTACGATAAATGATTTAAAAGTTGGCCATACAATTGATTCTTTTGGACTCAATGTTAATTACAACTACGCCAAATACTTCATTGGCCTAGATCTAAAAAAACAAAATTATGCATTTGATTCAAATGTAGTTTTTCCAGCAGCGAATCTTACCAATGACAATTCAGCAACTGCCATTAGTATCAATATTGGAAAAGAGTTTGAGGTTTCAATATGATCAGAAAGCTATTACTTATAATGCTTTTAACAACATCTATTCTTGCCACTGATGGAATTATTCGTGTTCATGAAGCCCCAGTTATAAGTAAGCCAAATGAAGATGGCATCATACTCATGAGGTTAAGAA
The DNA here is from genome assembly GCF_050955245.1 of Halobacteriovorax sp. GFR8. Taxonomy (NCBI): domain Bacteria; kingdom Pseudomonadati; phylum Bdellovibrionota; class Bacteriovoracia; order Bacteriovoracales; family Halobacteriovoraceae; genus Halobacteriovorax; species Halobacteriovorax sp. GFR8. The sequence goes on from NZ_JBPBLR010000002.1 coordinate 2,847,835, forward strand.
AAGGGACAAAGGTCTACCTACATCCGAACTACTTAAATGAAGAATCCTACTACGTTACTCTTACAAGAGATGGTAGAAAAGCCTACATTCGAAAAGATTTTATTAAGCTTATTTTAAATAATGAGTCAGAAGATTTAGGTCATACAATTTATGTAAAAAATGATCCTACTGATTATGTTATCGCAGAGCCACTTCCAGATGAATACCCCCTAAAAGGACGTCCACTAAACCGTGCTCAATTTGATCTTATCTTCAAAAAAGGTGTATCTTCTCGCTACGCTTACAACTCAGAAGTTCAACAAGAGAGTACCGGATTTGAAGGAAGCCTCAACGTTAAGTATTTAAGTCCTGCGACTTTTGATGATGGAAATCGTCTCTACTACGGTTTTTTTGGTGGCATCACAACCGGACAAGCGGAATATCGACTGAGTGGAGATATTTTTACGACAGAAAGTAATATTCACTATACTTTTGGGCCTGTCGTTTCTTACACATTTCACAAGAGACAATATTTTGAAATTGAATCAATGCTACAAGTTGGGCTCAATTACCAAAGACGTTTTGTGAATCAAGACGATCAAACTAATAGCTTAGCAGAGGAGAAACTTTTTAGTGGACTCTTCTTTAATGTAAGACTTTCAATCAACCTATCCCATAAGAAGGTTTTTGACTCCCCTTCTTTCTATCTTTACCATGGGCCAGTAATTGACATTCGTCTTCCATCAACACTTGAGTCTGATGGTCAATTTGTGAATTCTCAATTATGGCCAGACAATCAGATCTCAACAAATTTTGAAGGAACGTTTGGTTACAACGTCGGATTCACCTATCGTTACTAGTACCTTGAGCCTATCGGCAAAGATTTCCGTTCATTAATAATGCTCATAATTTTTTAAAAGAAAAAATTAAAGGGACGATAAAGTTAGTGTCATTGTTTTAGCAAGGACTGCAAAACTATTTCAGGAGGAAGATTTATGACAATTCAACACAAAGGTACAGAAGTTCTTTTTCAAAAACTAGGTAACAACTGGTTTATCTTTGCAGAAATCAACAACGAAGTAATTTATTCAACGATGCCTGAAGGCATGGACCCATATTCAACAAAATTAGAATTATACGAAGTCATTGAAGAACATATGAAAAGAGTTTCTACAATGAAAAAAAGTGCAGCAGAAGCGGTTGCTTAGGAATTCTCATGGGTGTAAAAAAATATACACACTTATATAAGGGTGCTGATTCACGTGAAAACGCAGCACCTACTACCTCTCAGACGAAAACACAGCAAAAACAAGAGGTAGAACAACTTCAAAAGCTCATTCAAAGGCGCCTTGAAAACCCTCAGGAAGCTAAGAAAGCAGCACGAATTATCGAACAAATGCTTAAGGGCTAATTGCGATTAAAGTTGGCAACAGCTTCAATAAGGCCCTTAAGCTCGCACTGCTTTAAAACTTGGACTACTTCAGTATTCACATTATAGATCTTACAACTCTCAGCTTCATCCAAAACAAGATTCTGTCCCACAAAACTCTTTGTAAAATTATTATATGACTGACTCTCCATCTTCTTCATTCCTGATATGAGAGCGCGATAAAGCCGTTTATTTGTTTTTCGTACATAGAGATAAACTGGATAGCGATAATAAATAAAGTTCTTCGTATCGATTAGAAGGTTCTCTTTTTGATTGATAATTTCAATGAAGGCTTCAGAAACTCCTCTAAGTGTATAATCAGCACGACTGTCAGTTAGTGCCCCATAGATTTCATCAAACGTATCAACTGCAATTAATTTGAATTTATACTTTTCTAGTATTTTATAATCACGCCAATTCTTATTGAATGACACCCGCTTTTTCTTATATTCTTCCGGAGACTTTATCGCTTCAAATTTTAAACGATCCTTATACTCGTAAACTGGTAAGCGAAGGCCCATTAGGCCAGATAAAATAGGGGCTTCAATTTTTTTGAAGCCTGATAAGTCCCAGTTTTCAGATGGAGAATAGATGATGTCCCCATTTTTATAAGCACCTGAGTCAACACACTCTTTTTCATTGCCACAATCAAGTGCCGTCACTTTAAAATCACCAAAATCATTTCGTGAAAGAGTTAGAATCTCTTCTAAGAAATAGCGAAAGTATTGGTGGCGGTAATGACCTTGGAGAATCTTAACTTCATGCTCTTTATAGACGGGAGTTGGAACAACAGAAGCTGGCCCTCTCCTCATCGCATCAAATGCATGAGTCGCTTGTGAGAAAAGAAATATAAGAAATAGGTGTAAAATAAACTTCATACTACAGTTTCTAAAGCTTTTGAGTAAATTAATACTTAATTATCCCTAATATTTGTTTACGATGACTCGGACAAAAGCCTGTATAAAGGTTTTAAAGCCTTGCCTGAGCGCCTTCAATTTGATAACTAGGTGCAATAATCATTTAGGAGTATAAGTTGCCAGTAAAATCAGATGCTCAAGAAGCGACAAACGATCCATTTGCGTACGACCAAGACCAGGACAAGTCATTTGCTAAGGACTTCCAGTACAAGCACCGCAACCCTTACCACGACAAGTTAGAAGAATTTAGTGAATTTGTTCTAAGAGACGAAGAAGCTGAAGTTCACTGTGGTAAGTGGAATCAAGAGGTGTTCTCGCAAGATGGTGAACTGTGTCTTGAGATCGGAACTGGTTATGGCCACTTTATGCTACAATATTGTGATGCTTATCGAGATCAGAACTTTGTCGGACTGGATTATCGCTTCAAGAGAAGTTATGCGTTAGCAAAGAAGCTAAAATCACTCCCTTACCGCAATTTTAAATACTTAAGAGCTAAAGGTGAAAGAATTGAGCACCTTTTTGCTGAAAATGAGCTAGATAAAGTCTTTTATTTCTTTCCTGATCCATGGCCAAAGGCCCGTCATCACAAGAAGAGACTTTTTCAACTTCCTTTCCTAGAAAGGGCATATAAAGTAATCAAACCAGGTGGATACTTCTTTGTTAAGACAGACCATGATGGTTATGCAGAGTGGATGAAAGAAGTTATCGAGAAGCAAGACCTCTTTGAGCTTGAACTTGAGACAAAAGATCTATGGAACGATGCTCCAGATCACCTACTTTGCCAATTTAAAACAAAGTTTGAGAAAATATTTATCGAGCAAGGTGTAAATATTAAAGCTTTTGTTCTAAAATCCAAAAAAGCAAAATAAAAAGCTAGGTTAGTCACACACATGTCATTACAAAGACTGCGCGAAAAGATCGTCAATGAAATCCCGATTTCTGATTTAATCGAGCGCTATGGTGTGCACTTAGTTCGCAAAGGTAATAACCTTTACGGAGTCTGCCCTTTCCACGATGACACAAACCCTTCCATGTCTGTTGTTAATGACAAGAAAATCTATAAGTGTTTTTCTTGTGGTGCAGGTCACAGTCACTTTGACTTCGTTATGAACCTCCAAAGTATGGAGTTCATCGAGGCCATGAAGGATATCTGTGATAAATTTGGCATTGATTTCGACTCGTATACGAATACAAAAGAAAAATCGAAAGAGTTCATTTATGCTGAAAAGATTCTTAAGGTCGCTTCAACTATTTACTTCCAATCGGGACGTAATCTAAAGCCAGAGCAATACCTAGACTTTTTAAAGAATCGTCATTTGAGCAATGAAATCGCCGACCTCTATCAGCTCGGATTTGCGCCAAAGAAGAATAGTATCTATGACTATATCTGTTCACTTCCAGCTAAGGACCGTGGAGAGATTCTTCAAACAGCCTTGAAAATTGGAATCGTTAAGTATAACGCCGATAATAAGTCCCATTATGATACTTTCCGTGAGCGCATAATGTTTCCGATTTGGGACCACTACGGTAAAGTTATTGGCTTCACTAGCCGACGAATTCATGAATATCAACACGCTAAGTACATGAATTCTATAGAGTCGTTCATTTTTAATAAGAGAAACCTACTCTATGGCCTCCATCTTGCAAAATCATTCATTAGAAAGCGCGATAGCGTGATTATAGTTGAAGGAAATATGGACCAAATTGCAAACTACAAGAAGGGTTTTGAAAATAGTGTCGCAATCATGGGGACGGCCCTTGGTGACAACTCTCTTCGTACGCTTAAGTCCATGACAAAGAATATTTATCTCTCCCTCGATAATGATGAAGCTGGCTTTAAGGCTTCTCAGAGGGCAAACCGCCAATTCCTAGAATCAGGCATCATACCTAAGTTTGTCGACCTAAATCCCCATAAAGATCCAGACGACTTCCTAGAGAAGGAAGGTATCATTGCTTATCAAGATAGAATTGATAATGCGCTTCCGTTCATTGATTATGAATTTTCAAAAATACTACCAGATCGCAAGATTGAGATTCTCGACGAGAAACTGGCACTGCTAAGACAGGCCTTTGATCTTGTCTCACCTCTTGGAAAAGATCTTAATGCCATTGAAAGACTCGTTGGGTGGGCAAAGCAGCTAAACCTTGAATCGAGTAAAGAAAGCATCATTGAGAATTATGAAAATTTCTTAAAAGACGAGAAATCTCAGACCTTTAAGCCGGCCGTTGTCGAAGAGACGCCTCCAATGGAAATGCATGCTCCAGAGTTTGACGAGGACTACATGGCAAGCTTTGTTGAAAGTGTTGCAAACGAGATGCCAATAATCGATGAAGTAGAGGCTCCAATCTCACGTACAGAGAAGACCTTACTACTTGCTATCGTTGAACATCCGGATTGTCTTGAGTATGATGAAATGACCGATCTGCTTGATTTTATGCACTCAGATAGGGTAAAAGAGTATGTTTTAAATCTGAAAAATTTAATCTTTGAAATAGATGAGAGGGAATTTAAAAATTTTGCGCTTTCGAGTTCTTCCAAGTACGGCCTACATGAAATTATAGATGATGGCATAAGAAATAAATACAAAGGAATCAAACTAGAAAAAGAGAGAGCGGTTAAAATTATTAAGGACCTCAAAGCAAAACTTGAAAGAGTTAGTCTAGAAGAAGAAAGTGATCGCTTAGTCATAGAGAAAGGAAATGTTACCACTCAAACTGAGCTTACTGAGTTGAATACAAAGATTATTGAAATTCGTAAAAAGCTTCATGCTTTAAAAAAGTAAAAGACTGGAGAAACCAAACATGTCAAGTGCTGCACAATTTTTAAAATCGAAGGGTTTCGAAAAACTTATCGCACGCGGTAAGGATCAAGACTCCCTGACTCCAGAAGAAATTAACGATGCTATCCCAGCAAGCTTAATTGCTCCTGAAGAACTTGACCTCATTATGCTAGCTATCAGTGAATCAGAAATTGAAGTTACTGAAGCCGAAGTTGAAGAGGAAGATGAAGGAATCAAACTTGACGGTACTGAAATTATTGAAGAGACGCTTTCAAAAGAAGAGAGAGCTGAACTTAGAAGTGCCTCAACTGATCCTGTAAAATTATATTTAAAGAGAATGGGTTCTGTTGCCCTTCTAACGAGAGAAGGCGAAGTTGTTATCGCAAAAGAGATTGAAGAAGGTGAAAGAGAAATTATTCTTTCTTCATTAAAGTCATCTCACGCGATTGCAGAAATTATCACGTTAAAAGATAGAATCAATGAACTAGAAAACCCAACAGAGTTTGTAAGAGAACTTGTACGTGGTCTAGATGATGAGTCGACTCAAAAAGACGTTGATAAAGTTAAGAAGACAATCATTAAGGTTTGTGATGAGCTTAAAGAAATTTATGACTCTGCACTTAACGAAGATGATGGGACTCTTGATAAGTTTTCTAAAACTGAAAAAACTAAAATGGATGCTATTGCAACTGAACTTGCAGACCTTACTTTCAATAGAAAGATCATCAATAGCTTCGTTGAGCCAGTTAAGAAATACTACCTTCAATTTAAAGATCTTTACGAACAACAAGATCGTATCTTTAAGTTCCTAGAAGTTGAAACAATTGAAGCTTACCGTGACCTACATGAGAAGATCATGGAAGACGATGCATTTAAGCGTGCATTCGCAAAAGAGCTTTACACAACTGATGCAAAGGTAGAGCAACTAGTTCGTAACCAAGAAGATATTCTTAGAAAACTAAGAAGACTATCTCAAGAAGCTGGAATGAGCTTTGATGATATCGAAACAGTTTATAAGATTATCACTAACGGTGAAGAAAGAGCCGACCGCGCGAAAGCTCAACTAGTTGAAGCTAACTTAAGACTTGTTGTTTCGATTGCTAAGAAATACACAAACCGTGGTCTACAATTCCTAGATCTTATCCAGGAAGGTAACATCGGTCTTATGAAAGCTGTTGATAAATTTGAGTATCGTCGTGGTTACAAATTCTCAACTTATGCAACTTGGTGGATTCGTCAGGCCATTACTCGTGCCATTGCTGACCAAGCAAGAACAATCCGTATTCCAGTTCACATGATTGAGACAATCAACAAAATGGTAAGAACTCAAAGACAACTTATCCAAGAACTTGGGCGTGAACCTACTCCAGAAGAAATTGCTGAGAAAATGGAAATGCCAGTAGATAAAGTTAAGAAAGTTCAAAAGATCTCAAAGGAGCCGATCTCTCTTGAAACACCAATTGGTGAAGAAGAAGATTCATCTCTTGGAGACTTCATTGAAGACAAGAAGATTATTTCACCTGCAGATGCTGTAATGAGCATTACATTATCTGAGCAAACTCGTTCAGTACTTTCAACTCTTACACCAAGAGAAGAAAAGGTTCTAAGAATGAGATTTGGTATTGGTGAAAAGTCTGACCACACTCTAGAAGAGGTTGGACAGGACTTTTTTGTAACTCGTGAACGTATTAGACAGATTGAAGCCAAAGCGCTTCGCAAGCTAAGACACCCATCTCGAGCGAAACTTCTTAAGTCATATATCGAAAATAACTAAGTAAAAAAGGCCTCTATTTGAGGCCTTTCTTCTTAACAGAACTAAGACTATTACATTCTTTATTTTTGCGTTATAATAAGGCTTTTAGACATAAAAGTAATATATGACACAAGAACCTGGACTCGATCTAGCAAAAAAATATTTTTCAACTCTGGCAATCTCTAAGGCCAGAAAAGTTCTCAGCCTTGGGAAGGTCTCACTTTCTTTTAAGAAAGGAAGTCTTGATGGTTACCTCATCACAACAGGAATCATTAAAGAAGATCGCCCTTATGAGTCTAAGGTCGTCTATAAGAAGAGGCTTGAGGGAACTGATGAATCACCACTATCAACATCATGTGATTGTCTAGAATGGACAAAAGAAAAGCACTGCCACCATACAGCTGCTCTCTTTATGTACTATATTGCAACAAATAATGACCAGTCTGATACGAGTACTCACCTCCCTCCTATCGGTGGATACGGTGTTTATCCACTTGAGTATGGGACAATTATTAGTGGTCCACACGAGTTAGAAAATGCGCCACATGGGCCGACTTACTCAACACTAAATTACTCACTAACTAATAAGAAAACGATTGAGTTTCCAATTCCTGAGAATCTATCAGGAAAGTTAGTCTTTAATATCGCTCCAAATAAAGAACAACGAGTTGATTTTCAAGATGACTTAAAATCGAGTATTCGCTTTGCCTTACTTGATGAAGAAGGTAAAACTCACCGTGATATTAGTATCTTTGAAAGTTTATATCTTTTTAACTGGGATACTGGTGAACTCTTTTCACTTCCAAGTGAATTAAAGGAGTTCTTCTCGACACTAAGATCGAATTTATCAACATATAAGATCGATGATGCCTTAAATCTTGCCTACTCTGAAAGGCTTGAGAAGTACATCGCATTTGAAGTTGAGGGTAAGCAATTTGATATCACAAATATCGAGTCACCAGATTTAAGAATCTATATTAATAACTCTCAAAGAAAAGGTTATAACAACTTTTCAGTAGAGTTCTTCAATAAAGAAGAAAAGAGAACAAGGCCTCCACAATTTATGGCCTCTCTCACATTTGAAGGTGGCTATCTCGATTTATTTCGTAAAAAGATTGAAGCATACCACTTTCTAAGAGAAGTTCAGCACTACTTTGAAACAGGTGTTGATAGCTATAAGAAGTCTCTTTCAGGAAAGTCTAAGAAGTCTGCTTGGATTCGTCTGATCTCAGAAGTTGTTAGCAAAGACTACACTCTAAGCTTTGATCACGAGAATCACAAGCTATACAAATACGATAATAAGCTTCAACGTCTTCTTTTTAAAGTAATGGTAACGGAATTTGGAGACCACTTCTTCCGCTACTCTTACCTATATCGAGATACAAACGAAGTGATTTTCCAAGTTTCAATGTCACAAATCACACAAGGCCTATCGAAGCTATTTACTGTAACAAAGCCTTACGGTGTTGAAATTTTCTATAACAATAATGAAATTAAGAATTGGAACTCTCGTATTCGCTTTGAAAGAAAGCAAATTGGACGCTCTGGTTGGTTTGACCTTGAGCTAGAAATTAACGACGTCGACCAAGAAGTTCTTAAAAATGTCGACCTCGACAACAATATTGCTATTACTAAAGATGGTGTCATCTTACTAAATAATGAACAAAAGGATCTTTTGAAGTTTGTTCAAAAATACACAAAGTTTGAAGCCAAAGAAGAAATACAGGACGGAAAATTTAAAAAATTCATCCTACCTTTTTCTCGTGCCAGAATCTTTGAATTATTTGAGCTTAAAAAGATTGGTCTTGAAGGGGCCTTAACGGATGAAGAAATCGCTCTTTGCGAAAGACTTCAAAATCTTGAAGGTATTCCCGACTACCCTATTTCAGAGCATCTCGGTTCAACTCTAAGAGCATACCAAAAGACTGGTTACAACTGGCTGAAATTCCTTCATGAGAATAAGCTTGGTGCTTGTCTGGCCGATGATATGGGTCTTGGTAAGACTATTCAAACCATCGCCTTTATTGAAAGTATCTACGATAAAATAGATCGAGTTCTAATTGTTTGCCCTGTTTCCCTACTTCTCAACTGGGAAAATGAATTTAAGAAATTCTCAGATATTGACGTCCATATATTCCACGGCGCCGATAGGGAGCTTCCAGAAGATAGTAAAGCAAAAGTAATCCTAACTTCATATGGAATTCTTAAAAGAGAACTTGAAGCGCAATTTGAAGAAACTAATTATGATGTTCTTGTTCTAGATGAAGTTCAGCATCTTAAGAATATGCGCTCACTTGGAGCCTCTTCAGCAAGAAAAATCAATGCAGACTTTAGAATCTGTTTAACTGGTACACCTGTTGAAAATGATCTTGCTGAATTCTTTAATATTATTGATCTTAGTATTCCTGGTATCTGGGGAGACTTGAGATTTTTAAGATCGAGCTCGACACCTAAATCAAGAGTCTATGCAAGAAAAACGGCCGCACCGTTTATCCTTAGACGTACAAAAAACCAAGTTCTTACTGATCTACCTCCTAAGATTGAAAATAATGTCCTTCTTAGTTTTGATGATAGTGAAGACGAATTTTACAAAAATAAATTACAATCAATTAAAGATAATATTCAAAATGCTCCTAAGAATAAGAAGTATGGTGAAATCCTTAAAGGACTTCTTGAACTTCGCCAGAGCTGTCTATGGCAAAACCATAGCAATAAAACAACAAAAGACATTCGAAGTCTTTCATCAACGAAAGTTGATTATCTTATTGAAAGTTTAGAGCAAATTGTTGAAGAAGGTCACCAAGTTATCGTCTTCTCTCAATTTACGACATACCTCGATATTATTGGAACAGCTTTTGACAGTCAGTGCTGGAAGTACTCTCGAATTGATGGTTCTCTAAATGTTAAGAAGCGCCAAGCAGCAGTTGATGAGTTCCAAAGCGGGAAAACAAAACTCTTCTTAATCTCTCTTAAGGCCGGGGGAGTTGGTCTTAACTTAACAGCCGCTAGTTACGTCTTTATTATGGACCCTTGGTGGAACCCTGCTGTTGAATCACAAGCAATCGATAGAGCTTATCGTATCGGGCAGAAAAATACTCTAAACGTATTTAGACCTATTATTAAGGGCTCAGTTGAAGAGAAAGTTTTAAAACTCCAAGAAATCAAACGTGAACTTTTCAAAGAACTTCTTCCTGAAGATGATGAAGAGCTATTCAGTGGAAAGCTTACAATGAAAGATTTTGAAGATTTATTTAACTAAGACTTGGACTTCTTCAGACGATTAACTTCTTCATGAACAGCTACTTTTAATTCATCTCGACAGAAAATAAATGGCCCTGTTAACTTCTTGCTAGAAAGATCCTTTATCTCATCTGAACGAATCCCCCTCGAGTGACAAATAACAACACCAGCAGCGATATCCCAGATATTCTTATCACGAAAAGAGACAACACATTCAGCTGCACCAGCAGCAAGTAGTCCTAACTTAAAGGCAATGGAGCCAAGTGGAGTAATTCTAAAGTTGTGCTTAAAATCCAATTTATTAGCGCCCTTCTCCCACTCTGAACGCGAGATCATAATATTGACGGCCTCAGCATGAGCATGGCGACTTCCGAGTGGGTACTTTACATCACTACTGATCTCAAACCCGGTAAATGGATTATAGATCCAGCCAAAATTGCGATCGTCATTAATATCTGCTGAAAACAAAATGGCCAGGGAGACTGCACACTCACCATAGCCCTTTGCAAACTCACGAGTTCCATCAATAGGATCTAGTACAATAACAGGAAACTCAAAACTCTCTTGGTCTTCTTCCGAAAAGAAGTTGAAATCAAAATTAGACTCATGAAAGACCTTTTTAACCTGGTCTGAAACAAAGATATCAAACTCTGTCACAATACTCTTATCGGCCTTTCTTTCAATCGACATATCACCCCACACCATAGTGTCGAGTTTAGTATGAATACTGTTTTTTATTTCTTCTAATTCATTATGATACATTACTGGTCCTAGCGAATATGCCTAGCGGATATGAAAGACAAATTCGTGTTTAAAAGTCTTTTCTTGCTCTAAATCAATTAGGCCTTCTTTCGTGTAGAAGTCATTATTAGAATCTAGCGCATCTGTCACACCAAAAGCCGGTGCAATCCTTACGAAATTAGCACCAGGATAAGTCCATATTGAGAGATAAGGAATATTTCCTAAGTCTATATTAACTGACTTCTCGTTTAAAATATTCTTAAGAGCGACGCTCTTTGACTTAATATCCTTAAACACCATCTCTCCACCTCTAAAATTATCCTGAGTGAAGAAAACACGACAGTCTTGGACAACTTTCTTATTGTCAGCATCATGAAAATTAACAAGATCATTTTCTAAAAAATATGCTCCACGTTCCTCTTGAGTAGAGAACTCAATAAAGCAATCCTCATGACCTTCTGGGCCAAGAGGAACATTGAAAGTCGGAGCAAAACCTAGAGAAAAGAACATTTCTTTCTTATCTAAATTTTTTATAACAAATGAGACTGTAAGCTTTGGCCCATAAACCATATAGGTCACTTCGATACTATAGCGAAATGGAAAAATAAGCTCTGTGTCTTGATTATTCGTATGAACAAAAGTGATTCTGTCCCTGCGTTGATTCTTTACTTCAAATTGGAAGTCTTTTAAAAAGCCATCCTTTTGCATGTGATAATATTTACGTCCTAACCAGTACTGGTCATCCTTGAGCTTTCCTACAATTGGAAAGATAAGCTGAGGCTTCCAGGGATTTAGTGTTGGATGTCCTTGCCACAAATATTCAACATATGATTCAAGATCAAATATTGATAACAGTCCAGCTCCCTGCTTCGTAACAGAAACTCTAATGAACTCACTTTCTAAATGGTAAATCTGATCCTTATTCATCAAATTATCCTCTACTACATAATGATAACAGTTTTTGGCCCAACGTGAAACTTATAAGCACTTGAATATAGGCAATATATTTCATTGTGGAATAGATCCCTCATTTCAATTGTGAAAAAAGTCCAAATATATAAACCAGTAGGCTAAAAATCCTACAAGTTTGAAACATAACTCATGTTTAGAAACTTACAAAAATCCTTCCTTTAAAATTATCTAAATAATCCATCTACCCGATTCATTCGAATTAACCTAAGGCCCCAGAAAAAGGGGCCCTCGCCTTTTCTTATTGCTCATAAATGATTAAAATAAGGTAACAAATTTATACATAGGGAAATACACGAATGAAAGTTATCGAGCATATCGACAAGGCAACAAATCCGCTTTTTAGTTTTGAAATTGTACCACCACCAAGAGGCAAAAATATTTCGGCCGTAACAGATATCGTTAAGCAGCTTTTGCCATTTAACCCTGCATGGATTGATGTAACAGCACACTCAGCAGGTGCTTATTACAATGAAAAGAATGATGGTTCGGTAGAAAGAAAAATTTATAAAAAACGCCCAGGTACAGTTGGTATTTGTGGGGTCATTCAAAATCGCTTTAAGATTGATACGGTAACTCACCTTCTTACTCAAGGATTTACAAAAGAAGAAACTGAGGATGCTCTTATTGAGTTAAACTACCTTGGAATTCACAACGTGCTCGCGCTTCGCGGAGACGCCCTTAATTACAATAAAAAGTACGACCTTTCTCGCCAAAGAAATTTCTATGCAAAAGACCTTGTCGAACAAATCGATAACGTAAAAAAAGGAATCTACCTTGATGAGATTTCTAATAGCTTACCTCTAGATTTTTCAGTAGGTGTAGCAGGCTATCCAGAAAAACACTTTGAAGCACCAAACCTTGCAACTGATATTAAGTATCTTAAAGAGAAAGTTGATGCTGGTGCCGATTATATCGTCACTCAAATGTTCTTTGATAATTCGAAATATTTTGAGTTCGTTGATAAATGTCGAGAGGCCGGCATTACATGCCCAATTGTTCCGGGAATTAAAGTAATTAAAAGTATGGGACAACTTTCCAATGTTCCAAGACATTTCTACGTCGACTTCCCTGACGAATTTGTTAATGAGGCAACAGAGAACCCAGATCATATCAAAGAAATTGGTATTAAGTGGGCAAGAAAACAAACAGAAGAATTATTAAGTGCCAATGTTCCTTCTGTTCACTTCTATGTCATGAATGACAGTGCTAATGTTACTGATGTTCTAAAAGGTTTATTTTAATGAGTGATATTCGTAAACAGCTAGAGTCGATATTAAAGAATAGAATTCTGTTTCTAGATGGGGCCATGGGAACAATGGTTCAACAATACCACCTAACCGAAGAAGACTTTCGAGGTGAGCGATTTCAAGAAACAAAAATCGACTTAAAAGGAAATAATGATTTATTAAACCTCACAAAACCAGAAGTTATTAAAGAAATTCATACTAAGTACCTAGCTGCAGGTTCAGATATTATTGAAACAAATACATTTTCTGCTACTCGCATTGCTCAAGATGATTATCACTTAAGCGAAATTGCTTATGAGCTAAATGTAGAGGCAGCTAAAATCGCAAAAGCAGCCTGTCTTGATTTCATGAAAGAACATCCAGAAAGGAATTGCTACGTTGCAGGAGCTTTGGGGCCAACAAATAAAACAGCTTCGATTTCTCCAGATGTAAACAATCCTGCTTATAGAGGTATTACATTTGATGAACTAGTAGATAACTACTATGAGCAAACAAAAGGGCTTATTGAGGGGGGCGCTGACCTTCTTTTAGCAGAAACTTCATTTGATACACTAAATTTAAAAGCGGCCATCTTTGCAATGAGAAAGTATCTTGATGACAATAATCTCGATACTCCGATAATGCTCTCAGTAACAATTACTGATGCCTCTGGAAGAACTCTTTCAGGGCAGACCGTTGAAGCCTTCTGGAACTCGGTTGAGCACGCAAGGCCTTTTAGTGTCGGAATCAATTGTGCTCTTGGGGCCAAAGAGATGCGTCCATATATTGAAGAGTTATCAAGAGTTTCCGATTGTCTAATCTCTTGTTACCCAAATGCAGGCTTACCTAATCCACTTAGTGATACAGGTTATGATGAAAAGCCAAATGAAACAGCATCACTTTTAGAAGAGTTTGCTAAGTCAGGGCTCGTCAATATTGTTGGAGGCTGCTGTGGAACGACACCAGATCATATCAATGCAATTTATAATCACTTAAAAGATATCAAACCACGTGAGAAACACGATTTACCTAAGAACCAACGACTATCAGGTTTAGAGCCTCTTAATCTCGATTATACGGGTGAGCGTCCATTTATCATGGTAGGAGAACGTACTAATGTAACAGGATCTCCAAGATTTGCACGTCTAATTCGTGAAGAAAATTTTGAAGCAGCTTTGGATATCGCCCGTCAACAAGTTGAAAACGGTGCCAATATTATCGATGTCAACTTTGATGAAGGTCTCCTTGACTCTAAAGCTTGTATGGTGAAGTTTCTAAACCTAATTGCTTCTGAGCCTGATATTTGTAAAGTCCCTATTATGATTGACTCATCTAAATGGGATGTCATCGAAGAAGGTCTTAAGTGTATACAGGGTAAGGGAATTGTTAATTCAATTTCGCTCAAGGAAGGCGAAGAAGTTTTTAAAGAGCATGCAAGAAAGATCCTTCAATATGGAGCGGCCGTTGTAGTTATGGCCTTTGATGAGAAAGGACAAGCTGCCTCTAAAGAAGAAAAAGTTTCAATTTGCCAGCGCGCCTTTAAAATCCTCACAGAAGAAGTTGGTTTCCCCGCAACCGATATTATTTTTGATCCAAACGTCCTAACAGTTGGTACTGGAATTGAAGAACATAATGATTACGCAATCAACTTCATTGATGCTGTAAAAGAAATCAAAGAGACTTGCCCAGGAGCTCTAACAAGTGGTGGGATTTCAAATATATCTTTTTCATTTCGCGGAAATAATATTGTTCGCGAAGCAATGCATAGCTCTTTCCTCTACCACGCCATCAAAGCTGGTTTAGACATGGGAATTGTAAATGCAGGTATGCTCGAAGTTTATGAAAATGTTGAACCAGAGCTTATGAAAAAAATCGAAGACGTTCTCTTTAATCGTTCAGAGAGTGCAACTGATGACTTAATCGAGTATGCAGAAAAATTTAAAGGCGTTAAATCAAAAGCCAAGGAAGATGATTTATCTTGGCGTGAAGGGAGCCTTGGAGAGCGTATCACTCACGCACTTGTAAAGGGTATCGGAAAATTCATCGAGGAAGATGTCGAACAAGCAAGACAAGAGTTAGGTATTCCTTTAAATGTCATTGAAGGTCCATTAATGGACGGTATGAAAGTTGTTGGTGACCTCTTTGGTGCCGGAAAGATGTTTCTGCCTCAAGTTGTTAAGAGTGCCCGTGTTATGAAGCAGGCAGTAGCTTACCTTGAGCCATATATGGAAAAAGGTGCTGATGGTAAAAGTAAAAAGAATACATTTGTTATTGCTACGGTAAAAGGCGACGTTCACGATATTGGAAAGAATATCGTAGGTGTTGTTCTGGCCTGTAATGGATACAACGTTGTTGATTTAGGTGTCATGGTAAGTTGTGAAGATATTATAAAAGCTGCAAAAGAACATGAGGCTAAGTTCATCGGTCTAAGTGGACTAATTACTCCTTCTCTTGATGAGATGATTCACAATGTAGCAGAATTCAATCGTCAAGGCCTTGAGGTACCTGTACTGATTGGTGGAGCAACAACATCCAAAACTCACACTGCTGTTAAAATTGCTCCGGAATGTACAAGTCCTGTTGTTCACGTTGGCGATGCCTCTCAAACGGTAGGAATATGTAATAGTCTTTTAAGTGAAAAGCTAAAGGACGACTTCTTAAAGGATTTGAAAGAATCACAAAAAAGAACAAAAGAATATTTTGAAAATAAGAAAGATAGTGGGCAAGCAACAGTTTCATTAGAAGCGGCCCGTGATCACTTACGAATCGATCCTGTAAAAACATTTGTCGAGTTTACTCCCCCATTCATTGGAGCCAAGAAATTTGATGATATTAGTGTTGCTGAAATTGCAAAGTATATCGATTGGTCACCTTTCTTTTGGACTTGGGAGCTAAAGGGACTTTATCCACATATCTTGTCACATAAAGATTATGGAGAAGAAGCAAAGAAGCTTTACGATGAAGCACAAAATATTCTTGATGACATCATTGAAAATAATCGTTTCGCACCAAAAGCAGTCTTAGGTTTTTGGCCAGCTTATTCAAAAGATGAAACAGTTACTTTACTTGATAAAAATAAGAATGAATTTGGTACTTTTAATTTTCTGAGACAACAAAAAGAAAAAACACAAAAGGATCGCCCTTACCTCTCTCTTGCTGATTATATTCTGCCACAGGGAGAAAAACAGGACTATATTGGTTCATTCGTTGTCACAATGGGTGATGAAGTTGAGAAATATGCTAAGAGTTTTGAAGACAAGGGTGACGACTACACATCTATTATGGTCAAGGCCGTTGGTGATCGTCTAGCAGAAGCCTATGCAGAATTAATTCATGAAAGAGCACGTCAATTGTGTGGAGTTGAAGAAGAACGTAAGTTCTCACTTGATGAGCTCATTAAAGAAAAATATACTGGGATTCGTCCAGCTGCAGGATACCCGGCATGCCCTGATCACACGGAAAAAGCAAAATTATGGGATTATATGAATGTCAAAGAAAATACAGGTGCATATCTAACAGAGAACTTCGCTATGTATCCAGCAAGTTCAGTTTCAGGCTACATATTCTTTAATCCTTGTGCTAAGTACTTTAATATTTTAAATATTGCCCAAGACCAAATTGAGCTTTACTCAAGGGCCAAAGGTCAGGACATTGAAACAACAAAGAAATGGCTAAGGCCAATACTATAGGATAGTTAAATGCACGTATGTATTCCATACCATAAAGTATTACCAGTAAAAACTTATGGCGGTGTTGAAAGACTTGTCTTTTGGCACATGAAAGAATTAATTAAATTTGGTCACCAGGTTACCTTTATTGGCCCGGGGCAAAGTCAAGTAGCAGAATATGGCATTAACCATATTGCATGTGAAAATATTGAAGAGTGGCAAAAATTCGTTCCAGATAATATCGATGTCATTCATGGATTTGATAATATAAAAGTTGATCTTGATATTCCTTACGTTATTAATATTGGAGGAAATGGCTTCCCAGGTGAAAAATTTGATTTAAATACAGTATTTGTTTCAAAATCACATGCTCGCCATCACGGTTCAACAAGCTACGTAAACAACTGCCTTGATATGAATGAATATCCGGCCGTTTATAAAGAAAGTAAGATTACTGAAATCAAAAGCCTACTCTTTCTTGCAAAGGCTTCTTGGCGAGTTAAGAACCTACAACAATCTGTAAAGATTGCAAGACAAACCAATAAGCACCTTCACATTTGTGGTGGTGGTTCTAAATTCTTTGGTTGGCACCCTTTAATCCACAACCACGGAATGGTTGGTGGCCAAGAGAAATTAGATTATATGCGCCAGTGTGATGCCCTACTATTTGCTGTTCGCTGGCATGAGCCATTCGGTTTAGCAATTATTGAGGCGATGACTCAAGGACTTCCAGTTTTTGGCTCAAGCTTTGGATCACTACCTGACTTAATCGCCCCTGGCACAGGTCGTACATTTTACTCTCACGAAGAGATCATTGAATACTTTAATACAACAAAGGATGTCTATGATCGTGACTTTATTCGAGACTATGCAATCAAAAACTTTTCTATGGAAAGATTCACTTCTGACTTTATTGAAAAGTATGAAATTGTAATGTCTGGAAAAAAACTTAATGATGTAGAGCCTGAGTGGATTCACCCATTTAGGGCAGGAAAAAGGCTACCCTTCTAAGGTAGCCTTTGGTATTTTCTAAGATTTCACACTTAATTCATATAATTTTTTATACTCACCACCACGAGTCATTAACTCTTCATGGCGACCTTGTTCAATCATTCTTCCATCTTTTAAAACAATAATTTTGTCATAGTTTTGAATAGTCGAAAGCCTATGTGCTACTGCTACAACTGTTTTATTTTTCGCAAGCTCATTAAGTGACTCCTGTACAACCTTTTCTGATTCATTATCAAGAGCAGAAGTTGCTTCATCGAATAAGAAGACATCATTATTTTGAAGATATGCACGAGCTATTGTCAGACGTTGTGCTTGACCACCAGATAGTCTTAAGCCACGATCACCAATAACTGTCTCAAGTCCACTTGGAAGTTCATTAATATAATCTGTCGCATGAGCAACTTTCAACGCTTCTTGGATTTGCGCTTCACTTACTTCCTTACCAAGAGTTAAGTTTTCTCTCACGGTAGTATTAAATAGAAAGATATCTTGTGAAACAAGACCAAAATAGTGACGTAGAGACTTTAAAGTGAACTCACTTGAGTCTGTACCGTCAATCTTGTAGCTCCCTTTTTTAACTGGGTATAGACCAAGAAGAACATTAATTAGAGTTGATTTTCCTGAACCAGAAAGTCCAACTAGAGCAACCTTCTCGCCCTTATTAATATCGAAACTTAAGTCGTTAATTACCTGATGATCACCATAAGAGAAATCTAAATTCTTAAATGAAATCTTATCACTTAACTCGGAGTGCTCTTTTGTTCCAGAGTCTTCTTCATTATCTACCTTTAAGAATTTAAAGATACGTAATTCTGCAGCTTGGGCCTGACTAATCTTAAGATTCGCTTCATTCGTTTTTCTGATCGGATCTTGGATCATGGCCATAATAGCAATAAAAGTAATGAACTCCCCTGTCGTCATTGCGTTCCCAGTAATCTTCACCTGAGCAAAGACAATGACAGAAGAAAGAATTAGCGTTGTCATAAACTCAACAAGAGGATGTGAAAACTGTCTCATCACTTCTGCTTTCATTTGAAAACTAAAGAAGTCATTTTGATAAGACTTAAAAAAGTTTCTTGTATAATCCTGAAGGTTAAAGGCCTTAATAATTTTTTGTCCACCAACACCTTCGCCAATAACATGAGTCATATCTGAAAGTCTTGACTGTACATCTGCTTGGTGCGCCTTAACTCTTTTTCCAAAGAATCCAAAAATTAAAAGCATAATTGGAAGAAGTGCAAATGTCACAAGAGTAAGCTGCCAATCTAAGTAGAATGCATAACCAAGTAGAACAATTAAAGTGATTGGCTCTCTGATCAAAGTGAGAAGACCACTAATACCTTGAGAGTAAATCATCGTATCATTTAGGATCGTTGAAATAACGTCACCCTGTTTTGTCGTCGTATAGAATGAAATTGGGATATCTTGAATCTTTGAATAGATCTTTGTTCTAATTTCACAAACTGCATCATTCATCGCAAATTGCATCCAGTAAAAGTGAAAGAAACGTACAGGTAAATTAATAAGAGCAAGTAGACAAGCAAGGCCCACGATTCCTAGGATTTCTTCGAGCGTCGACTCTGGAGAAAGCCCCTTTGTAAAAAGTGGATTGATTAGCGCCATCTGACCACCTTTAATAAGTGCCATACCAATACCGAAAATCATACTTCCGATAACTCTGGCACGATGGCGATGGATCAATGGCCATATATTTTTAATAGTTTCAATCATGAAAAACCCTTGCTAAATTAGATATAATTAACTTTGCTAGTTTAGAACAAAATAACTAGTTTGCACACCATGTTAGGTATTATGATTGAAAAGTATTTTAGAAGACTCAGAGCACAATACCCAGTGGCCTTCCTCTCAGATGCAAGGCTAAGTCTACTATTGGAGAATATTCACTCAGAAGAAGAATTGAAAATAATCTTTAGTTACCTACAAAAGCATCTAAAGTCTTCACCTAGTCAGAAAGAAAATGGTGAACTCTTATTTAGTCTTATCGATAAAACTCAATACTCTGTTCGTTCTTGGGTTGAGGCCATACTCACATTTGATTCATGGCTGAAAGAAAATGAAAGAGAGACAGATTTTAAAACAATGATTGGCTATATCGAATGCTCTACACTGTCTCCCGAAAATAAGATTTTAAAATATCAATTGAAAGAACTTGTCGCCAAAATGCTTAACGAGTTCGGCTATGTTGGCTAGTTCTTTAAAAAGACAGTCTTTCCTTCCTTGATAGTCTGCATAACTTGTATCTCTTTAATTTCATCCCCTTTAAGATCCATTGGATTCTTATCAAGAATTACGTAGTCAGCTAGATGACCAACTTTAATCTTACCTTTACGATTCTCTTCAAAAACTTGATAAGCAGGGCCAGTCGTTAACCCCTGAAGAGCCGTGTACATATCGACTCTTTGATCCTCTCCCAAAACTACTCCATTTCTTGTTTTCCTTGAAACAGCTGTCCAAAGCACAAAGAAGGGATCGAGTGGAGTCACATTAAAGTCAGTATGATTTGAATAGATTAATCCTTTATCTGTTGCTGTCTTCACAGGGCTTATAAACTTGGCTTTCTCCATTCCAATATTTTTAATATGGACATCACCCCAAAAAAAAGTGTGATTAGTAAAATATGAAGGATACAATCCTAAATCTACGTATTTATCCAAATGATCAGGTCTTTGAAATTGAGAGTGAATGACAACAAAACGGCGATCATCAGATGCTTTCACACCTGAAGTCTTCGTCGCCTCAATAACTTCATCAATTGCGGCATCTCCATTTGCATGAGTAAAGACTTGAAGTCCATTATCAGCAAACATTTTAAATAATTTTATGAATTCATCATGTTCTAATGTTCCTTCTCCATGCCAGTGAAGTTGTCCCCCCGGGCCACCTGTTAAATATTCATTCGTAATAAATGCAGTTTTTCCTTGCGGAGAACCATCCTGTAGAATCTTTACTCCTTGAAATTTTAAATGATTATCATAATTACCAAATTTAAATAGGCCCTTCTTAAACCACTTTTCGTAGTCATTAAATGCAGGAAGCGAAACAACATCTAGATAGAAGCGTTTTTGCTTTGCTGCTTTTTGAAAGAATTTAATATCATGAAATAATGTCGCTCCATCTTGAATATGTGTATATCCTTCAGAGGCATACATTTGTTGTGCCTTATCGAGATTCTTTAGTCTCTTCTCTTCAGACATTGGAGGAAGTTTTTCGAGAACGAGATAAAAATAAGCTGTTTCCATTAATAATCCTGCTGGCTCAGTAGTGCCATTAACTCTAGCAATAACCCCTCCACTAGGAGTTTGTGTATTCTTATCAATTTCTGCCCACTTAAGTGCTTTAGAGTTTAATACGATACCGTGACCGGATACATGTATTAGCATTACTTTATGATCAGGAAGTGCCTTATCAAGGTCAAATTTTGTAATATGGCGACTCTCTTCTAGCCCCTCATTATCATATCCCCAGCCTACAACCCATTCACCTTTTGGAATATCATTAACCTCCTGGAATTTTTTTAATATTTTTTGGATATCACTAATGTTCTTAACTCCACCGACAGGAGGAATTGCGACATTTACTTGCTCGGCCATTTGAATAGCAGCTGCAAAATGTCCATGAGGGTCGAGAAAGCTAGGCAGCATAGTCTTTCCCTTTAAATCGACTTTCTTCGCTTTCGAATATTTTTGGAATGCATTTGTGAGAGAGCCAGTGAAAACTGTTTTTCCATTTACTTCAACTACAGATTCTATATAGCTAGGTTTATCACCATCCATCGTTAATATACTTCCACCAAAGTAGATCGTTGCTTGATGATCTGACTGACAACTAACAAATAATAGAAATGGAACAATAAAATAAAGGATTTTCACTAGAGACCTCGCAACCTGAAACAATAAATATTTACAATAGATTATTTCAAGTTACGAAACCGGTCAAACAGGGTATTTATAAAATTAACTTAAGTACTTATCTTGCTAAACTTAATGAACTATTTATTAAATCACTATAATTTCCATGTCCCCACATTAAAACTTTCTGTTTCTTTACAATATTATGAGAACTCTTTTTGTGACTCCTCTGAAGCTCTTCAACAAAACTATTTAGCTGATCAAGCATTGAGTTAAGAATTAACTCTTCAGTTTTGTTAACATATACCTTTTGTAGTTTTAAGGTGCGATCATTTTTTTGATTAAAGTAGTTGGTGACCATCGAGTTTGATACTTCGTTAACTTCTTTTTTTATATTTTCAGGTGTGTTCGCAATTAATAGACTCTTTGCATTCTTATTAATTGAATATGAACTACTTTGTCTCTCTAAGATACCTTTCTTATTTAAGCGAATACAAAGACTTCCAACTAAAGACAAATCCATTCCTGTTTCATCAGAAATTTGAAAAATTGTCTTCTGAGATTTTCCACAAGCTTCTAGAATTGCTCTTTCAACCATTAATAAACGTGACATAACTTCTCCCTATAATCCGGCTAACTTTCTGATAAAAAACTTCTCTTCTAAATTACTAACGATCTCATTGCAATCGTTACGACTTAAGCTAAATGAATGCTTTTCTAAGAATTTAATTAATAAGCTCAATTCTGAAGAGTTGATTTCTAATTTTTCTTTAATTTTAAAATACTCACTTGTTCTCATTTCGGCACCATTCATCAACCTAAACAAACGTGTTGTTTGCATCTCAAAAATCTCTGCTAATTGCTTATACGTATGCTTTGGGAAACGTTTTCTAACTTCTTTAACTAATTGTTCTTGTTGAAACATAAGACCTCCTTAACAGGCATGTTTTTAATAAATAAGTGATTTTTTAACCACTTATGTCGATCCTGGAGTTTTCTATTTTTCTATTGATGAAAAATATGTTTTCATTAATGGAATATGTTTAATTTCACTGTAATTTCTTCAAATATTCGCTTTAATAACCCGGCCGATGGAGTTCATTCATGGGATGGAAGACGTGTCATTCTTGCCAATGCACTAAATAACTATCGTCCTGCTGTTATCGGAACACAGGAAGGTTGGGAGCCTCAACTAAGAGACTTTCAAGAACTTCTAGATGGACTAGAGATCATTGATACGAATCGAGAATGGATTGAAGATCGAATGTATCCTTCTCTATATTATCGCCCAGAAATATTTGAATTGATTAACTCTGGAGATATTTGGCTTTCTGAAACACCATATATTGCAGCATCAAAATCGTTTGGAAGCGCCTTTCCAAGACTATGTACATGGGCCATTTTGAAGGCAAAAGAAAATGGTAAACACTACTTCTTTGTTAATGCACATTTAGATCATCTTGAATCAAGCACTCGCCAAGAACAAATTAAAGTACTTATTAATGAAATTGAAAAAGTTAGAGCTGATTATCCACTAATTTTAACAGGTGACTTTAACGAATCTCCATTTGAAAGTGTTAGAAAAGAATTAAATGAAAGTAACTTAAACCTTACTGACCCATGGATTGATCTTGGACACGAAGAATGCGAGAGTCACCATAGCTTTAAAGGCTTTCGCGAAGACGGCTCTCGTATTGACTGGATTCTTCACTCAAAAGATTTATTAAAGTGTGAGCAGATACATCTCCACAAGGAAAGTGCTAACGGGATTTACCCATCAGATCACTTTCCAGTTTGTGCTACTTTATCTGCTAAATGAATATAAGTTTCAATTCCATTTTTAGTATTATTCAAAATATCTGAAGTAGGTGCCCACTTACCTTTTTCACCAATAACGATAACTGTTGACCCACCAAACAAGAAGTAACCTTTCTCATCACCTCTTGAAAATGTTGTTAAATCACTTGATTGAACAATACGGCCAACCATTGTTGCCCCAACCTCAACGTATGCAATTTTACCAAACTCTTTCGTTTCCATTACTGTCACTTCGCGAATATTCGTACTAAAAATATCATTTTTCTTACGAAGAGCAAGTGGATTGACTGAGTGATACCCACCACCAATCTTGTAATAATCAATAACTTCTCCATCAAGAGGATAGTGAAATCTGTGATAATCAACAGGGCATAATCTTGCGAGTAAAAGTGGCCCGTCTTCAAAAACTCTTTCCCACTTTGAATTTTGTAGTAATTCAGTTGAATTTAAGAATTTACCTTTAACAGGAATCTTTACTTGGTTAGTAATAGACTCGTAACCAAAGTATCTAGCCTCAGCAAAAGCCGACATGGAATCAGCTTCATCAAGAAATGGCCTCTTTCCTTCTTTAAACCTACGAATAAAGAATTCATTGAAACTTCCATATGGATCATCTTTAGAGCGCCCTTCAGTTGGTAAAAACTCATCCATATTGATCTGGTAATCTTTAACAAATTTTGGAACCTTATTCTTAGTAAAGTTCATATTTTGAATTTCGCCATACATACAAGAGACGATTGATGAAGTAATTGCACCAGAGATCAGCTTTCCAAGCGGATTTCCATACAAGAAATTGATTGCGGCATCCCCGTAAACTTTCTCCACTTCCATTTGATTTGTATAACGATTAAAATAATTAATATCCACGGGTGACCTCAGAATTCTTACAGAAATTTGACATTTCTGTGTTACAAAATTTTTATACTATGATTATATATGTATAATGAGATGAGCGTCAAAAAGAGATAATGAGGAATATTATGAAAAGCAGTTTAAGGCCATTCTTTTTAATTCTTATTCTATTAACATCCTTTAATTCAAAGGCTTTGTTTGATGAAAATAAGGCCGTCTTAGAAAGTGAACGAAATACTATTTCAGTATTTGATCGTTCAGTGAACTCAGTCGTAAATATTTCAACACTTGGTCGCATGAGGACTCGAAGAGGATTCTTCTTTTCAATGACAAATAAGCAAGTTGTCAAAGGAGAAGGATCTGGTTGGGTTTGGGATGACAAGGGCCATATCATTACAAATTATCACGTCGTTGAAGGTGGAGATAACTTTTTAATAAGATTCAACAATAATAAGAAAGAGTACAAGGCGAAATTAGTTGGAACAGAGCCAGCAAAGGATATTGCCGTTCTAAAATTAATTGAAGTTCCAAGAGATATCAAACCTCTTAACCGAGGGGATTCAGACAAAGTTAGAGTTGGTCAAAAGGCCATTGCCATTGGTTCACCATTTGGACTTGATGCAACGGTTACAACAGGAATCATTTCTGCAAAGAATCGTGGGATCCAAGGAATTGGAGGCGTTGAAATTCGTGGAATGCTGCAAACAGATTCCTCAATCAATCCAGGGAACTCTGGAGGGCCTCTCTTTGATTCATCTGGAAATGTCATCGGCGTCAATACAATGATTTTTTCAAACTCTGGATCATCAGCAGGTGTCGGTTTCGCTATCCCTATCAATATTGTCAGTAAAGTAGTTCCACAAATTATTAAGTATGGAATGGTAAAAAGACCAGGTCTTGGAATCGCTATTGCAGAAAAAAGAGAGCTTTCATATTTTTATGGCATTGACGTAGAAAAAGGACTACCTATTCAAAGTGTTCGCCCAGGCGGTCCATCTGAAAAAGCTGGCCTTAAAGGTCTAGTTCAAGATCCACGTACGAGAAGTATTATTCTTGGTGATGTCATTCTAAAGATCGATGGAAAAGAGATTAATGACTTTGATGATATTTTCAACACTCTATATGAGTACAAAGTTGGAGATAAGGTCGAAGTTCTCTACCGCAGAGGTTCAGCTCTTAAAAAGGCCATCGTCAAACTAGAAGAAATTAAAAGAAATTAAGCTTACTGCTTTTTAAATAGTTGGAGTGCCAACACTGGTGCTCCAACACATGCAGTAATCGCACCAATCGGTATAATACTATTTTCTAAAACAATTCTCGAAATAAAATCACAAAGCACTAAGAAACCACCACCTAGGATAAAGGTTGGCATTAAGCTTCTCTCATAATTAGCACTAACAAGTCTTCTTGTAATATGTGGAATAATCAAACCCACAAAGCCAATTGGTCCACATTGCCACACAACTGCTGCAATAAGAATATTTGAAACAAGAATTAATGTAGCATTAATCTTACGAGTTGGTACTCCTCTCGTCTGAGCAAAGTCTTCCCCAATAGAAATTAGAGTTAAGCTTCTCTTGTGAATGATAAAAAAGATCAATCCTAAAATGTAAATAGGTGCTGTATAGAATAGGCTCTCAAATCCTACAATAGAAAGGCTTCCCATCATCCAACGAATTAACCTAGCAATACTTTCATTTCCAAGCATACTTTGAACAAAGACAATTGCACTAGATGAAAAGATAGAAAGGCATACTCCAAACAACAGAACTCTTTGAGATGAGAACTTATTAAGATAAAGAAATAATAAAATAAGAAGAAAAATTGATGAAAGAGCAATATAAGCGCCTAAAGAAAAAGAGTTAAACCCTAATTCGGCAATAGCAAGCCCAAGAGCCGCCACACTTGAGAAACCAAGCGTATAAGGAGTTGCAAGAGGATTTCTAAAGATAACCTGAGTTGTACTTCCGATGACAGAAAGTATTCCACCAACGAGAAAGGCCAAATAGACACGAGGAAGCCTCAAGTTTTCTAAAATATAAAGGCCCTGTACATCTAAATCAATTATTCCCTCGCGACCTAAGAATGGAGTTAGGGCCACGGCCAAAGTAACGACTATATATAAGAGGATTGTCTTCTTCACAGAATATACCTCTTATTATCCATGATATGGTAATTAAACTTCTTATGAAATACCTTATCAAACACTTTTTCTTGGAATGCCTCATCGACAGTCGAGTCAAAACTTAGTTTTGATTTTTCAAATGCCACAAGTCGATTACATATATTAATAATAAAATTGAAATCATGAGAGACAACAAAACAACTTTTCTTAAACTCTTGAAGGAAACGACTTAAGCTCTCAACATAAATTGGATCTAAGAAATTTGTTGGTTCATCTAACAACGTTAATTCACAGTCATAGTAGAAAGCACAAATAAGATTTAGCCTTTGCTTCTCTCCTCCGCTAAGAGTCGATACCCTTCTTAGCAAGAGGCTTTCAAAGTTAAAATGTGAAACTAGCTTTTTGAGATAATCTAAGTCTTGTGCCTTGCTACCGCGAGCATAGGTCAAAACTTCCTGAGCATCCATATCACTTTGAATAGAAGAACAATCACCACAATATGCAACATCACCTTCGACAAAGCACTTTCCTTGAAACTCGACAAGGTTTGCAATCGCCTTAAGAAAACTCGACTTACCAGCACCATTTGGTCCAATAACACCACAGTGGCCAGATTCAAACGCGAATTCCTTAACTGATAACCTATTTTGAATTGATAAATTTTCACAATGAATCACTTCAAAATCTCCCTAAAGTCTTTCACAAGTGACAATGTTCTAGGCCCTAGAACAACTGCATAATCTTTTTCGTATAGATAGATTTTATCTTTAAATAAGGAATTCTTCCAATCTTCTTCTGATTTTACTTTTCGATCAGAAATTCGAAGAATCAAGTCAAACTTTGAAGTCAGTAAGCTTTCAAGACTTCTTAGTGGATAACCCGATTCCGTTACAATATTTTCAGCACCTAATTTTGTTAATATCTCATGATAATAATTATCGACACCAATGGCCCTAACTTCGTGCAATTTACCATCTTTGAATTTTTCATCGATGACCATTAAGACCCTTTTGCCTTTTGAAATTGGCCTTAGTAGCGCATCTAGTTTATTAGCGAAGTTTAGAATCTTCTGGTCTTTATTGAGCTTAAACTTTTTATTAAAAATCTTAAGCATTTCAACGGCATCACCTAGTTTCTTGTAGGGAGTGATAATGACTTCAACACCGAGCTTCTCTAAATTCTTTTTGACTCGTCCCCCCTGAACTTCGGCCAAAAGAACAGAAGTGACTTTATCACTTACGACTTTTTCGAGGTTAATTTCAAAGGACGAACCGTAGCGAGGAAGCTTCTTTGCACCTTCTGGATAATTACAATAGTTAGAAACTCCAACAAGTAAGCCTCCAGCATCAAGATAGAACATTGATTCAGTAAAACTTGGTAGTGTTGAAAGAACTCGATAATTTTTTGCGTGAGAATTTAAGAAAAGAATGGCGGAGAATATTAAGATGAATATTCTCACGCCAACCTCATTATTTCATTTTTGGATCAAGTGCATCTCTTACTCCGTCTCCTACGAGTACAAGTAAGAATAAACTTGAGAATAGTGCAGCTGATGGGTAAACAGCTAGCCACCATGCAATTCTAAAGTTCTGGTGAGCTTGATTTAGAAGCTCTCCCCAAGAAGGTGTTGGAACTGCAAGACCAAACCCAAGATAATCTAGAGAAGCAAGACCAGAGATCCCAGCTGCAATAGAGAATGGTGCGAATGTAATAATCGGACCTAGAGAGTTTGGAAGAATATGCTTTATAATGATACGAGATGTTGATGCTCCCATACCACGTGCAGCTTCGACGAATTCTTGTTTTCTATTTTTCAAGAACTCACCACGAGCGTAATAACTAACTCCCATCCAACCAAAGATTGAAGAAATGAAAATTAGAAGTGTTAACGTCGGCTTAAAGATAGAAATCATCGTAAGTAGTAGTAAGAATACTGGAACAGTACTAAAGATTTCAACGACACGCTGACCGAAGAAATCGACTTTCCCACCAAAGTATCCCATGATACCACCAAAGAAAACTCCCATAATCGTCGATAGTAGCCATACTAGAAATGCGTAAGCAATCGAATACTTATATCCATAAAGAAGACGAGTAAATACATCACGCCCTCTATCATCTGTCCCCATGATATTTTCATCACTAGGAGGAGCAGGATACTCATATACGTCTCTATTGGATTCAAATGGATCCCATTGAACTAGAGGCCAAATAACACTATCCATTTCTAGAGTTCGATAATTGGTAACGTAAACGTTAGTGATACCAAACTCTTTAGGGTGGTAGTCTTTAAATACAGGAAAGTAAGACTTTCCTTGGTAAGTCATATAAACCGGCTTGCTATTAGCAATTAATGGTGCCGATAAAGTTAAAAGTACAGAAGCAAAAAGTAGAACTACTGCAACAACAGCAGATTTTCTCTTTTTAAAGCGTCTCCATCTTTTAAGTGTAAGTTCGTTTTCAATAAATCTTTCAATCATGAGAAATCAATCCTTGGATCAACAACAGTGTAAAGAATATCACTGATTAAGTTACCTAAGAACATTAGGACAGTTTGAATAAAGAACAGTCCCATAATTACGTTATAATCTCTTTCTAGTAGTGATTGGTAACCAAGTAAGCCAATCCCATCTAGGTTAAAGATCCTTTCAATAAGAAGAGACCCTGCAAAAAATAGAGATAAGAAATGTCCAAATCCAGTTACAATTGGAATTAAGGCATTTCTAAGAGCGTGCTTATAGTAAACCACCTTATCTGATAAACCTTTTGCTCTAGCTGTACGTACATAATCTTGTGAGATAACGTCTAACATCGAGTTTCTCATAAGAAGAGTTAGTACAGTAAACTGCCCTACCATATACGCAATGAGCGGAAGGACAAAGTGCCAAACTCTATCTGAGATCTTTCCAAAGAACCCTAGCTCATCGTAATAATCTGAAACAAGGTCACCAATCGGAAACCAATCCACAAAAGTCCCACCGGCAAAGTAAACAAGAAGTAAGATACCTAGCATAAACGGTGGAATTGAATAAAGTGCAGATAAAATAAACGATGAAGCTGCATCAAATTTAGTTCCTGCCTTAACGG
This sequence comes from Halobacteriovorax sp. GFR8, assembly GCF_050955245.1. Taxonomy (NCBI): domain Bacteria; kingdom Pseudomonadati; phylum Bdellovibrionota; class Bacteriovoracia; order Bacteriovoracales; family Halobacteriovoraceae; genus Halobacteriovorax; species Halobacteriovorax sp. GFR8. The sequence goes on from NZ_JBPBLR010000002.1 coordinate 2,877,302, forward strand.
CCTTTATGACCCCTAGAGGGATACATATTAAATAGGACATTATAAAAGACACTAAACCAAATTGAATTGATACAGGTAGTTTACTCATAACAACATCAATTACTGGCTCTTCATATGTAAATGACTCTCCAAAATCAAGTGTTGCAAGATTCTTTAGCCAAATCACGTAACGCACATGAAGTGGTTTATCAAAACCATATTGTTTCTTAAGTGCCTCGACAACCTCTTGAGATACTGCCCCATTGTTAGAGCTTGTATCAGTTGTTGTTTGACCAACTCCACCAAATCTCATTTGTTGAAGCTTTTGTTCAATTGGAGAACCTGGTGCCAGGTTTACCATAACAAACATAAGGATACTGACCCCGAGCAACGTCGGGACCATAATCATTAATCTTCTTAGGATATAATTAAACAAGTCGTCTCTCCTACTTACTTAGCTGGTTTAATCGACCACTTACTTCCGTACCCAACGCCGTAAGTGTAAGTATCTTTCTCTTTTTGCATACGTTTAGTATGTCCATAGAAAGTATAACGGTCGTTAAATAGAAAGATATATGGGTAATCTTCAGCAATTAGCTTGTATACTTTTTTAAGCATTGTCTTTCTTGCTTCTTTATCAAGAGTAAGTTGTGCTTGATCAATTAGCTTATCAACTTCTTTATTTGAATAAGAAATAAAGTTAGATCCATTATTAGCAGCTGAATCTGAGTGCCAGATTTGCTTTGGATCCCAATCTAGTGATCCACCAGACCATGCAAGAGTAACAGCATCAAAGTTTCTTTCATCAAGTGCCTTAATGAACGAGTTCCACTCGATGTACTTAACTTCAATAGCAACACCAGCTTTCTTTGCATCTTGTTGATACATAGTTAGGTACTTAGAGAAAGTTTTTGAAGGGTTTAAGATTGTGAAAGCAAGCTTTGTCTTCTTTCCATCAATCATTTTATCAAGAACAGCATCACCGTCAGAATCTTTCCAACCATCGTTCTTTAGGATCTTAATTGCTTCTTCAACATTAAAAGGAATCGCTTTAACGTCTTTATTTGCATATTCAGATTGAACGTATAGTGGACCAGTTGCTAGAACAGAGTATCCAAAACGGAACTTCTTATTCATTTCTTCACGGTTCATTAAGTAGTTCATTGCTTTACGAACTTCTTTTGATTTAAAGATTGGGCTCTTAAAGTTCCAACCAACAAATCCATAACCTTTTACTGACTTATTTTCTGTTTTAACTTTTAAAACATCTTTTCCCCATCTAGGGCCATTTGTTTTTTGCTCATACTCTTCAGGTGAAAGAGCGTTAAAATCTAGATCACCTTTTTCAAGTCTTTGAATAGCAACAGAAGACTCATTGATAAATCTCATGAAGATTTCACCGTATGAGTAATCATTCTTATAAAGATCAGTCTTATATCCCCACCAGTCTTTATTTTGAACTAGAGAGATACCTTTACCTCTTCTAAGCTCTTTGAAGATATAAGGACCCGTACCTACTAAAGTCTTGTTAAGTTCTTTTTCTTGCTCTTCAGTTGGGTTTTCATAGATATGCTTTGGAACGATTGCAAGGTATCCACCACTCGCAATTGACATTAGGTTACCAAAGTATTTTTTGCTGGCCTTAAAACGAATTGTTCTTGGGCCTTCAATAATCGCTTCTTTAAAGTTAGCGAAGTAAGACTTCATGTGAGCAGTCTTATACTTATTTTCCGGATGAGTTACCGCATCAAAAGAAAATTTTACATCTTCCACAGTAAGAGGCTTTCCATCATGCCACTTAACACCTTCTCTAATTTTGAAAACAAAATCATAACCATCATTTTCAATTGACCATGATTCAGCAAGAGCTGGTTGCCACTCATTTGTTTCAATGTCTTTAGTTAATAGACCTTCAAGTACATAACCATGAACATTAGATGAGTACGCATCAGTTGATGATAACGGGTTCAGAGTTGTAGGAGTACCACTTAGATTGTAGTAAAAAGTGTTGTTTGATTTTTTAGCTCCACCGCTTTTATTACACCCTACTACTGACAATAGAAGTGTACTTAAAAGAAGTAAAAAGATTCCTTTTTTCATAAACTTATCCTTTTTATATTTAGCGAGTCACAATATAAAATTTTACACCAAATGGCTAGAATGCACATTAGGACGTACGCGTTCGTCTGTCTAGATGCTAAAATTATTTACAAAAGAGTTAATTATTTTGTGATGTAATTCCTTGGATCCAAAGACCAACGGTCTTCTTTAAGATTTTTAGACTCAATGCGATATTGTTGTAATTTATAATCGACCTCATTCAAACGAGTTTGAATACCTTCAGTGTTACGAACAAGCTGCTGATGGTCATCTTCGAGTCGACGCAATTCGTCGCGCCACTCCTTCTCTAATTTCTGCCTCAATAAATCATAACGAGCGTTTATCGTTTCGACTCTTTGCGCATAGGTCGTAATATCTTGTTTATTGCGGCTAATTTTTGACTCAAGGGCCAATTTTTTCTTAGCAAGAATTTCTATTAATTCATTACCCATCGCAACATTATTAACGAGATCTTGTGAATAAAAGTTATAGTACCTTCCCGTTGAAAATGCGGACTTACGATTACAATCATCATACCTTGGAATACGTAGAAGTAAGTAATGACTCGTACGGCCCATAACGATGGCCTTACATTTTGAAGATTCTTGGTGGAGTCCCCATAAATCGACTTCATCTAATTTATTTATGTATTTGATATTATCAAAATCAACCTTGAAGCGAACTAGTCTCGCACTACCTTCAATATGTGAAACCCTGCCAGAAAAATAACCTAGGTCTTTATTGAATTCGAGAATATTTGCATAACAAACTATTCCGCTCAAGAATGTAGCAACTAAAATGAAGTACTTCACTCTTTCCATTGTGCCATATTAAATTATTTTAGATAGTTGCGGGAAAGAGCTGCCTTTTATTCAGGCTTTTGAGCGATGATTGATTGAGTTAGCTCGGCATTGTGACGTGGCTCTTCATATTTAAGAATTTTAAAATCATTGAACATACTTAATAGCTCTGCAGGTTTTAAGAAATATGAATCCACGCTCTGCTCTTTGTATTTCTTCTTATGCTCTGTCGTGTAGCCTTCATAAATAATGACCCCACCAGGTCTAAGCCACTTCTTCAATTTCTCAGAAACTTCTCTATCAACATAGTAGAAGCAAATAATTGCATCCAGAGAGTTATTAGCGATTTTTAAATCATCAACAGATTTGTGAATTGTCTTAATACGAACACCTGCTTGTCTCGCAAGTCTTAATGATTTATCAATAGCAACAGAGCTAATATCAACACCTGTTACCTTATAACCTTTTGAAGCAAGGAAAACAGCATTTCTCCCCTCACCCATTCCGATATCTAAAACAGTCGCACCTCTAGGTATCTGCTGATAATTCTTCGCAAGAAAATTTGCAGGAGACTTTCCATAAATATAGTCATGTTGAGCAAATTTCTTATCCCACATATTTGAGGCTTTCTCTTGCACCCTTTGGCCAGTCAGTAGCTCATAGCGAGAACCAGAAATACTTTGGCGTGCAAAAGCATCCCGAAATAGACAAGATAATATAATGATGAATTTAAGCACTAACGCTTTCTTCATGAGTCTCAAGCTCCGCATTTAGATAAAGATTTAATTGTTCATACTTGTTTTTCACCATTTTTACCATAGCATGGACTTTATCTTCAATAGTTGCGGGCATATCTTCTGTATGCGCAAGGTACCAATGGAGATCATCCACGGTATTATAGAAATCTTCAAGATTAACAATCAACTCTTCAGATAAGAGCATAAGCTGTGCAACTGTTATTGTTTTAAAGTTTGATCTAAAAATCGCATTAAAATGTTCACGAGTACGCTTCATTGACAATATTTGCAAATACTCTTTTTCACGGTGAGTGATCTTATCAGCAAGCCTGGCAGCATCTTGCCTTAGTATAATAAGTAAACGACTTACTTCTTTTGAAATCCTCATTCTCTCTCAATCCCTTTTTAATACTCAGGTAATTTTGCTCTTTTCCCACCTGGCCAGCGAGAAGAATTTGTCACAAGTTTACTGAACATCTCCTGCCCTGCACGATCTGCCATACGAAACATACTGACAGGAAGTCTTTCTTGAAAGACCTTCTTAGTTTTTAGGATGGCATCATCATGAGAAATAGCAAATGAGCTATATTCAAATAAAGTTATACTTCCCTGCCTAAGCATGAAGTTCATATATCTCTTTAATAGTTTTTGATAATTAATGAGTGCTCGAATATCGCGAACGCAACAAATAACAAATTGATGTTCCTTCATTCTTATGGACTTAAAATCATCAAGCTTCATTGGTACAAGCTTCATTCCAAATTCTGAAAAAACGCGAGACATATAGAGAAACTCTTCCCCTAGTGCTCGTTCAAATTGTAAATAGATGACATAGTTTGATTTTCTCACAATGAGCACATCGGTTCATTGCAAGTGTTAGTTAAAGGTGAAAGAGGTTGCGGAAAATAATTCCCTAGAATGTAGAAAGGCCGAGAGTACTCCTTTCTTAAAACCACACACGTTACTCTCGGCCTCTATAAGCTTTGGGTCAAATCATAGGGAGAGAGGGATGTCTCCAAAGCTTATCTATAAACTTCCATGTTTTCTTCGTGTCCTTCCGTGGACACTCTAAATAAACAACAAGTTTTTAAAAGGGGCCTAGAGGTGGTTTTGATTAAGCTTCTTGCTTTTTTACAATTCTGTTGCCCTTTCCTCTAGGCCCATTTTTTCCTGAAAGCGACCTTACATTCATAAGTGTAACTCTCAGTTTCCATAGCAACGTCCTATTGCTAAATCCCAAAATCGTCCTAATCCTGGGGAGGCCCCCTGGCCTCTGGATACTTATATATAAGCAGGTTGCGTGCCAAAACTGACAAATAATAGATTCAACAACTTACAAAAACTTTACAATTGAAGTGTGCAAAATGCCCCACAGGCCGCACTATAGAAAGATTAGTGGTCCTACAAAAACAACCACTTAGCATAGGACCAAAAAGGAACTAGTACCTGAGTACTTTCCTTTGTGGCCCCATAGTGAATTTATTGTCAGGAAAATTTAAAGAGATGTACCGATTCGACTTGGTCTAAAGTGAAATGGTTTATCTGACCAAGGGTACACCATTGACATCCAAACCATGAATGCCTTACCACGAATATTCTTCATTGGGACAAATCCCCAAACGCGAGAATCACTTGAATAGTCTCTGTTATCGCCCATAACGAAAACATGTCCATCAGGAACAGTTACCTTTTCTTGATTTAGATGTCTAAAGAATGTTGGATTCTCACCTACTGTGAACTTCTTCTCACCAATTGTTTGATGATAGAACTTCATATCTTCAGGGTTAAGTGAAGGCTCCTTGTCATATAAGCTTCTTAGTTCTTTATCTTCTTCAGCTTCAACTGCAGTCTTCTCGACCTTCTTACCATTAATGAACAGTTCATTTTCATAAACTTCAATTGTATCCCCAGGTAGGCCAATTGTTCTTTTAACAAAAAGAATCGAAGGGTTTATCGGATATTCGAAAACAACAATATCACCACGCTCAGGAAGAGATTGTCCACCGATATAGATTGGATTAAAGAATTCTGTAAATGGCACCTTAAATCCATAAGACATCTTATTTACAACAATCGAATCACCAATCGCATTTGTTGGAAGTAGTGATCCTGTTGGTATGTGGTAGTGGTCAATAAAAGTCGATCTGAAACCAAAAACGATTAAAATAATTTTAATCCATGATAGTGCTTCGTCTTTAAACCATTTACCTGAAAGAAAAGCAGGTTTCTGCTCCTCAACTTCTTGCGTTTTATTAAACATATTTCCTCACTTTATTAACTTCAAAAATTATAACGAGTTGTCCCTAAAAAGTATAAGGCTAATTGCGTTAGACACTTTGGTTGCACATCCTTCATAAAACTGCATAAAATAATATTATTCATATAACTTTAGGGAGGAATTATGAAATCAGCTTTAGTATCGATTCTATTTTTAGTTTTTACTATTCTCAATGTGAGTGCATCAAGTGAACAGGAAAGATATTTTCCATCACACTGTTCAAACTTCGGTGATAAGGTAAGCTACTCATTCACAAGTTGTATCAACTCAAACTTTAGGCGTGCCGAATTTGAGCTTCCTAATCTATTCCTTCAATACTGCAATAATTTTGGGGATGACCTGAGTTTCTCATTTGAAAGTTGTGTCAATAATAACTTTAGAAGAATTGAGGGTGAATTAGGGATGTTTCTTAGTCACTGTATGAATATTGGAAGAGGTGTAAGCTACTCTTTCGTCAGTTGTGTAAATCGCAATTTTAGTGATATTAGCTACGAATTAAGAAAACAAGAACGGTAGAAATTACTCATATTGTAAGCGGCCTAAAGGGCCGCTTCTTTATTTAGAACCGACTTCATTTTATCTTCTAAGACATTCGCAGAGAAAGGTTTTAATAAATAATTATTCGCACCCAACTCGATTGTCCTTTTAATAATAGAAACAGAGTTTTCTGAGCTAACCATGACTACAGGTAAATAGGCCAGTCTCTCATCCGCTCTTAATTGAAATAAAAAGTCTAGGCCATCTGAATTTGGCATATGAACATCACAAAATACAATTTGATAAGGAGTGCCATTTTCATGTGCCTCAACAACCTTGCTTAAAGCTGAAGAACCATCAACAGCTTCACTAATATTTTCGACACCGATATCATTCAAAATGCTTCTTACCGAGTTTCTAATGTAATCAAGATCATCTACAACAAGTGCTTTTATGCTTGAGTAGTCCATGAAGCTTCCCCCTAAAGTGAACTCTTTCGTAATAAATATTATATCGGTTTTCCACAAAAATACTTTATTTACTTAAGATAAATCACGTAAGCTATTGAAAATTCAGATTTTAAGATGGGATGGTTTTGGAAATTGGCGCCTTGAAGAGTTGGCTTTAAATGTCAGTCGCTCTGTTGCTAACTTTCACTTCGTGAAAGTGTCGCTTCTTCTTTACACTAACTTTCCCATTGGCCCTGAAACAACTAAGCCGGGCCTGAACCCGGCTTGTTGAAATAATTCTTTAGCTAAAGATTGGGGGCCTAGCGCCGCAAACAATAGCCCGCCTTTAGGCGGCCAATTTTGCGGTCGCTTACCTGGCATACTGCCAGGTCTTCTTTCGAAAATTTTAGTGCGCTTGCGCGCTAAAATTTTCTACATCATACCAGGCATTCCACCCATTCCGCCGCCCATTGGAGGCATCGCTGGACCGTCTTCCTTAGGAATATCAGCAATCATTGTTTCAGTTGTAAGCATAAGACCTGCAACTGAAGCCGCGTTTTGAAGAGCTGAACGAGTAACCTTAACTGGATCAATGATACCTGCAGCGATTAGATCTTCATATCTTTCGTCACGAGCGTTAAATCCGTATTTTGCATCTTCGTTCTTCTTAACTTCATTAACAACAACAGAACCTTCAAGTCCTGCATTAGTTGCAATTTGTCTTAGAGGAGCTTCTACTGCTCTTTGAACAATTTTAATTCCATGCATTTCTTCTTCACGATTAGTTTTAAGATCTTTAAGAACGTTAGCTGCTTTTACAAGAGCAGATCCACCACCAACAACAATACCTTCTTCAACTGCAGCTCTTGTTGCGTTTAGTGCATCTTCAACACGGTCTTTCTTTTCTTTCATTTCTGTTTCAGTTGGAGCACCAACATTAACAACAGCTACACCACCAGAAAGCTTAGCAAGTCTTTCTTGTAGTTTTTCTCTATCGTAGTCAGAAGTTGTTTCTGCAATTTGTGCTTTGATTTGAGAAACACGTGCTTCAACAGCAGCTTCATCACCTGCACCATCAACGATCGTTGTATTTTCTTTATCAATTGAAATTTTCTTGGCCGAACCAAGGTGCTCAAGAGAAGCAGTTTCAAGGCTCATTCCAAGCTCTTCAGAGATTACAGTACCACCAGTCAGTGCTGCGATATCTTTAAGCATCTCTTTTCTTCTATCACCAAAACCTGGAGCCTTAACAGCAGCAACGTTTAGTGTCCCTCTTAGCTTGTTAACAACAAGAGTTGTGATTGCTTCACCTTCCACATCTTCAGCGATGATTAGAAGTGGTCTTGAAGTTTGAACAGCTTTTTCAAGGATTGGAAGAAGTTCCTTCATATTAGAAACTTTCTTATCAGTAATTAAGATGTTTGCATTATCAAATGAAACTTCCATTTTTTCTGAATTCGTTACAAAGTATGGAGAAAGGTAACCACGGTCAAATTGCATCCCTTCAACAACATCTAGAGTTGTTTCAGCAGTCTTTGACTCTTCAATAGTGATAACACCATCTTTTCCAACTTTATCCATTGCTTCTGCAAGAAGAGTTCCGATCTCTTTATCATTGTTAGCTGAAATCGTTCCAACTTGCTCGATCTCTTCATTAGTCTTAATTTCTTTAGCTACAGTTCTTAGTTCAGAAACGATTTTTTCTACAGCAGTATCGATTCCTCTTTTAAGATCCATTGGGTTGTGCCCAGCAGTTACAAGCTTTGCACCTTCAGTATAGATTGCTTGAGCTAGAACTGTTGCAGTTGTCGTACCGTCACCTGCATCTTCATTTGTTTTTTGAGCAACTTCTTTAACCATTTGAGCGCCCATATTTTGAAAGTTATTTTCTAGTTCAATTTCTTTTGCAACAGAAACACCATCTTTAGTGATGTGTGGAGCACCAAATGATTTTTGGATAACTACGTTTCTACCTTTAGGCCCTAGAGTAACTCTAACAGCATTAGCTAGTTGATTTACACCTTCTAAGATTAGTCCTCTTGCTTCTTCTGAGTACTTTAATTCTTTTGCCATTTTTATCTCCTATCTATTAATCAATTTGATTAAACTAAAATTCCTAAAATATCTGATTCTTTCATAATAATGTATTCAACACCATCAAGCTTAACTTCGCTTCCAGCGTACTTACCAAAAAGAACCTTATCACCTTCTTTCACTGCTAGTTCAGCAACAGATCCATTATCTAGACGATAACCTGGCCCAACTGCAATAACTTCACCTTCACTTGGCTTTTCTGAGTTGTTATCTGGAATATAAATTCCACCTGCCGTCTTTGTTTCATTTTCAATTCTTTTGATTAAAACTCTATCTTGTAATGGTTTAACTTGCATAAATCCTCCAGTTAAATACATTTTTTATTTAATTTATAAGTAGTTATACATAAATTGGGAGTGAACGGATACATGTCAAGGTCTACCAAAGCGAAAAAATCATATTTTTTCACATTTATATTAGCGCAAAGCAAAATTATCCTTCACGGAAGCTTAAAACTGTGAGATATTCCAAAAAAATTAGCCTGTTAACTTATCTTTATAAGGAGTCGCTCCGATAATTAGCGTATGAAACTAAAGTTTAATGAAAAACTTTTAGGAAAGTTCCTGCAAAATGAAACTGCAGAAGAGAGAACATTTTTTGTCCTTACGCTCATTACAGGTGTTGCATCAGCTCTTATCGCCGTCGGTCTACAAAAAGGTGTTCACTGGATACAACATATCCTCCAAACAGATACAACATTCACATGGCAATCTGTCGTTCTCGGTGGAACGGCCCTCTTTATTTCCGGTTGGCTAACGACTCGTAAATTCCCTTTCTCTGAAGGATCAGGAATCCCAAAGGTTCGCGCGGCCCTTGTTGTTGATCATGGAAGAATTACTTTAAAAGATACTTTTGCTAAAGCAGTGACAACTCTACTTGCACTTGGCTCAGGAGTCTCTCTTGGAAGAGAAGGACCGACTGTTACCATTGCCTCAGGTGTTGCCTCTTGGCTTGGTTATTCATTTCATATTTCAAAAAAGAGAGTTAAGGCCCTTGTTGCAGTTGGTGCAGCAGGTGGTATTGCTGCCGCATTTGCAACTCCTATTTCTGCTGTTGTTTTTACACTAGAAGAAGTTGTTGGTGACCTCAATGCAAAAGTACTTGGTTCAATCGTTATCTCATCTGTTGTTGCATCCATTACGGGACAAATGCTTACAGGACAGCATCACATGTTTGAGCAGCTTTATTATAAGATGCACGATCATCGTGAACTACTCTTCTATTTATTAATTGGAATTAGTTGTGCTTTCATTGGGCCACTTTGGATGAAATCGGTTTTGGCCTTTAGAGAATTCAATCGAAAACATATGAAGAGTCATAAGCTAACTTACATGATGATTGTTTTTCTAATTATTGCATTAATGACACAAGTTCACTCTAGTGTTATTGGAAGTGGACACGGAACTTTAGAAGACACATTACTTTCACTTATTCTCGACCCAAAAGTTTTATTCCTGATGTTTTGTTTAAAATTCCTAGCAACATCTCTTTGTTACTCTGCCGGAATCTCCGGTGGTCTTTTCATGCCAACACTTTTAATGGGTGCTACACTAGGAAGTTTAATTGGTTCCCTTGCAAGTGTTTTCTTTCCAGAGATTACGACGAATACAGGTGCTTATGCACTCGTTGGAATGGGAGCATTCTTTGTTACAGTTATTCGAGCTCCATTTACCTCTATCCTTATCGTGTTTGAGTTAACAAGAGACTACAATATTATTCTGCCACTAATGATTGCAAATATTATTGCCTATATGCTCTCTTCTAAACCAACAGAAAATGAATCGATCTACGAACAAATTTCTGCACAAGATGGAATACACTTACCAACAAGAGATGATCTCGAAGTGCTTGATCAGCTACATGTTGAAGATGCAATGATAAAAGACATCGTTACATATGGTGCTACTTTAACAGTTAATGAAACACTAAAAGACATTCAAAAATACAACCCAGAACTTCAAGGATTTCCTGTTTTAAAAAATGGAAGGTTACTTGGAATGATGTCAACATCAGAACTTAAAGTACAACTTGCAAAAGGAAATGGTGACATAAAAATTGAACATTTCTGCGAGAAAAAAATTATAAAAATCTATCCAGATCAAAGTTTATACATAGCTCTTCACAGATTAAAAAGATTCCAAATCTCCCGTCTACCGGTCGTTTCGAGACTTGATGAAAAAAGGATTATAGGTATTCTCACTCCAAAAGATATCGTTAAACAATTCGGTTATCAAATAACAGAATCAAAAGAAAACGAAGCAATCAGTTAACCTTTTCTTAAAAGCCGGTTAATAAAGTACAAATTCAGGCCTTCCACCCTTGACCCTCTCGACTTTCAAAAATTCGGTTGCTACAAATTTATTCATCAATATTTTTTGTCTAACAACCTAACTAAAAAGGAGAGGGTAATGAAACAATTACTACTAGCTTCGGCTCTTTTTATGGGAGCCTTCTCGACGCAAGCGGCGAGAGTTCAATTCGACTTTGATGTCTATTCTTCGGGAGCATCAATCTATCCATGTAACGCTGGTTTAAAGCACAAGAAACACAGAGGTGTTTTCTGTTACAATCCGAAAACATTAAGATCATGTGATCCAGGATCAAGAGGTGGCCATGGTGGTGGTTATCCATTCCTAGAAGGTCTAATCGCTGAAGGCGGTAACGGTGGTTACGGTGGAGGCGGAGGCCAAGACTGTGGTCCAGATGGAACAAATTGTGATTGCGTTTGTGCTGGTGATCTAGATGGAAGAAATGAAAACACTCTAGATACTGTACGTGGTAAAATTACGAAGTGGAAAGATCATGGTGATCGTTCTAACTTTAGATACTCAGTTGAGAAAACAGCTGGTGAGTACAACTACCACACTCTTATCAATCAAAATGACCAGTTCAGCAAAAGACTTAAAGAACTATCTTTCAACCTTGGTTCAGAAATGTATGGTGCGAAGTACTTTGTTGACATCTGTTTCCGCGCGACACAAATCGACTACGGACAAAGACCAGATTACCTAACGGAATCAACAGAAGACAGATTTGACTTTATCGTTCCAGAAGAAATCAGAGATGACTACGTAGTAGGAATGCCTGAATTTGGAAGCATCGACAACCCACTTTACAAATTCGAAAGAAAGGTAACAGTAACAGACATCGCTGGTTCTAACACAAGCGATCACTGGGATCTAGGTGAAGATGACACTATTTGGTCAGAAGAAAGTTACCAATCAGCAGCAAGACTTGCTGTTAAGTCTGGAATTTTCTGTAAAGACAAAGATGGAGACTTCGTTCAAGTTTACGGTGGATCAGGAAACCCTTCTGCTCAAATTGACCTATCTTCAAACTCTGTTGTTGAATTCTTCAAGCGTTATGCAGCAGCTGACCTAAAAGGTTGTGTTGTACGTTACGAATTCGAAGAGAATGCAAGATATGCTCACAAAACTGTTGATAAGTTCAGAAGATGGAAAATGCAAGCTGCAAACATCTGTACTGATACAGCTATCACTAATATTCAAGGTCACGATCACGACTACGACTATTAATCAAAGTCTTTAAATACTGCAGGGTGGTTCTCCACCCTGCCTTTACTAAGTGAAGAGATGTGCGGGGGAAATATGATTTACAGGGGCTTAATACTATTATTTTTAACATTTAATACTCTTGCGTGCTTAGTTGCAACTGCACCAAAGAATATTAACATTTCAATTTCTCCACTCAGTAAAGGTCTGTATATTTACGACGATTCAGGAACTAGAAGAGAAAAAATGCCAAATATTCTTGCATCAAACTGCTTGACTGCGGCATCAAATAATCATTACACAATGATTACTGTAGGAATTGAAAATTTCGTTCTCACAGATAAATTCCTTACATACAGTATTAATGACAAGGTTACTTACGGCTCTAAAGATTTCTGCCGTATCGAAAATCTTGAAGATACAAATGGAACAACTAAGGATGAAAGAGAGCAACGCCTACTAAAACGTCGTCGTATCATGAATCGATGCCTCGAGTTTGAAGTTAATGACGTTGCTGAGTCTGGTATCGAATTCCCAAAAACTCAGTCAGGCTGTAAAGTCACAAGAATCGATAAGAACAGTGCTAGATTTCAAGGGTACTACTGTTTCTTTAAACCAAGTACTGACTCTGCCTATATCATTAAACCAATCATTAATGAGGCTTGTTTAACAAATGACTTCTACACAGAAAATGAATTTGAATTACAAGATATTTTAGCATCTATTGGTATCTATGTATCAGGAGATGCAACTGGTCGCTCTCCAGATTTAAAATACATTAAAGACTTTAAACTAAGATTAAATCAATCACCTGAAGGAATCTTAGCAGTAAATAAAACAGTTGAGCCAGACGAGCCAAAGTTTCCAACGAAATGGCCAGTAAGTGACATTCAACTTGGAAAGCTATATCTGACAACATCGAAAGAAGCCAAGAATAGTGCATACTTTGGTGTACCATTATTCGTAAGAAATTCATGTGAAAAGAAATGTGAACAAGGAAAGCCATGTACAGCACCATGTAATTATACTCAACCGATTGCTGCTGAGTTCGTCCTCACACAACTAGCAGGAAATGGAAAAAAGCACTATGTTACTTCTTGGTTTGATGGAGGAATCGCTCCAGCGAATTGGACAGGATTAATCAATGGTGTTGGTACACAAATTACATCCAATTATTTTGAAATCGGTAAGGATTACGAACTTGAAGTTATCCTTGATGATCAAGAATATAACTTCATGATGTTCAAGGGCCGTATTAAGTCTCGTTTAAACTTACGTCCGACGACAATCCCTTCTATCAATAGAGAAGGAAGAACGATTGGTGAAATTTCACCATTCTCACAAGTTGAAGTTTTAAAGACACTTCCAAGCTACCCTGTCTTTGATACGATAAAATTCACAGGTAATAGTCACCTTGGAGTTATGAATACAGTTAATTCAATTAGCCGTGTATTTGATGATCCCGTATGGCCTCCATACTTTTCAGACTACTGTATTAACGGATCATGTGTCCTGATGAAAGATCACAAGTTAAGGCTAAAATTAAAATTCAAGGTAACTCAAGATGAAAAAACAGGAGAACTAATTTCAGAAGTTTTAGAATATAAGAAAGAGGGTAACCTTCAAGATAATAAAACAGTTAACAACTATACAGCACCATACTTTACTTGTACTCCTCCAGGGAAAGATCCAACGGACGATGACAGTGATGATGATTTTGGGGATATTGATTTTTAGTAGCTATATATAGCAAAGGGGAAACAATGAAGAAATTACTGATGATTTTATTATTAATGTTTACAAGCACGACTTTCGCAAACGATGTTGATGATATGTTTGGTAGTGGAGAGGACCAATTTGAATTTGAGAAATTTTCAAATGAAGAAATTCTACTAAGAATTGAAGAAGACATTAAAGTCTCGTGTCGAAAAGGAGAATGTACTCTCTTCTCAACAGAAAACAAATTTGCTGGTTTTGAAGTAGGATTCAATATTGGTGAAGGAATGAATCAACAAGCTGGAAGTGGAGTTAATATCTACACTGGAGGATACGGTGGACAAATTAACGGAGAATACTGGGGAGTTAACGTTAGATACTACAACGGTAAGTGTACTCAACGTATTAAGGTACCTAAGTCTGTTTATATTGCTATTAACCGTTATATGTATGGCCTACTTGACACAGATGGTAATACACGCCGTGGCTTCACTCCTGCTGACGAAGCAATGATTCTTTTCTATACAACGATCATTGGAAAATCAAGCAACTGTAGTGGAAATGGCGGAAGCTAAAAAAATTAAGCTTTTCTTTAATTGTTAAGGAAAATTCTAAATTATAAAACCTCTCTATGATGAGAGGTTTTTTATTTCTATTTTTAATTACTTTTACGCCCATGCAAAAATCAAATGGCATGATTGGCAACATCAAGGACTAAATGATTTAGTTACACCTCTAACAACTATCGACTTAAATAATCGAGCTTCTTGTGCGATTGACTCAAAGAAACCTACAACTTCGATGTTTATTTTCTTAAATAACACAATACCTGCCAAAGCAGCATATCGTCTGGCAAATCGAACGGGACAGGATAAAACAAAAGTTATTAAAGAGCTCGTAAGAGATTACAGAAATAAGGTAACTCGCCTTCTTTATGAAATTCATCAAAAACTCATTCATCAAGAGATACCACTTCTTCCCTATCTAGATAGTGAAAACAATATACCAGTTAAGTATCAAAAAATTTTAAAAGAGTGTTATGGTAAGTTAGAATGTCCAAAACTTAATAATTATATGGATATTCTTTGGACAAACTCTCATAAGCTTAAGCATCGACTATACGATAGTTTTGAAGATAGCAATTACATCCAAAAAAAATATATCAAAAACGATGAAACATTTAAGTGCATTAGAATAAAAAAGTTCGGACCATTACAAGCAAACCTTTTTGGTCAAAAGCCCTCAGTCCAAGATCTTAACCGTATCGCTCAAGAGCTACTAGATTTAGATGAAAGAGTATCTGATTGTCGCTTAGAAGATATTGACAAGATTGATAACCTACAAGTTTCTGGTTACCAGTTTGATATCGAAGGAATTAAAAAGAGATACTGGGAGAAAGAAATTGGGTTTGACTACTGGAATTCCATGAAGCTCTATTTTGCTTGGGCAATGAAGAATTTGAAAGTTGAGAACTCTAAGTACGAACAAATCATTAGAAATTCAAATACCCAAGACTATATACTTTTTTCTCCTAATGGATGTAAGAGTGACATCATTCCCGCTTGTAATAATAAAAGACTCGCAGAAAACTCATTTAGAGAGTTCTCTCGCAAGAATTTTGAAAAGGATGCCTTAGAACTCGACATTCTAGCGCCTATTTCTGAAGGAGTTCAAAACGATCTTTTAAAGGACCCATTTGCTAGTGTTAATCAGGACATTCTCGATATTGCCTCGTATAACGATGCTGATAAATGGATCGAGCACATATTTAAAAACCAAACGCAAACCAAAAACTACGTTAAAAACAAACTCATTGATTCATTAACATTTTTTACACTAGTGAGAAATCGCCTAACGCCAGAGGAAGTTAAAGAACAGCTATCATTTTACTTTAGAAATCTAGATGGAAATACTATTAAAAATGATCTTTATTACTTATGTGCAGAAGCTTCTGTTATCTCTGATGATCTATTTAGCTTTACTAAAAAACATATTGAAGGCCTTAAAGGAACTGAACTAATTGATAATCTCGACCTTATCTTTTCAAAGATGCCCTATGATGATGTTATCGATTATTATAAGTCCCTCATGGATGAGACACGTGCTTACTGTAAAAGTCTTGAACAAAAAAATATTTGGAATGATGAATTTGAGATAGAATACGAAGGTTTTCATCAGTGGTATATCGATAAGACACGCGCGGCAAAAACATTTGAAACATTTCCAGAAAAGCATTATGAGAGTGATGCTCTTTCACAAGATTTTATCACTTATAAGAATGGAGATATTATTTGTCGTTCGATAAGTCATTGTTTACGAAAATCAATTATTAATATTATTGAAACATCTCGAGCTAGCTACTATGGTGATCTTTTCTGGAAAGCAAAGTTTTCTCAAGCTTCGGCCGACTTATTTAACCCATATGCAGATCGCGTCTCTTGCAAGGTATATGATCCATATTTCAAAACAAAGCAAGTCATGACTCAATTTGTATCTGATATTGGTCAGGGACTGATGAGTTTCTTCACACCAGGTGTTCTTTATACAAGAGTGAGTCTTACACCCGGCTACGTCACTTCATTTAATAAGATGATTAAAGATGGCCAAATTGAATTTAATAAAGACTACGAAAAATCAAAAGTTAACGTTGAGCTCATTACTGAATTTGGGCCATTAATTGGGGTTCCTTGTGCACTCTCAATTACAGGTAGTACTAAGAGTCCAACAAATTTATATCATTTCAGAGGCATCTCTGTTGGTGCTTGCTTTGATCGCAGCGGTGGTGACGTAATTGCTAATAGTGGTTCTGATGTGTCTTCTAAAGACCCTAGTCGTCGAGCTGCATGTGCTGCATGTCGAATCAATTTTGAAGGGATATCAAACACACTCACCTACTTTAATTCTAAACTCGGTCCTTTCTTCTATGTAGCAAGGGCCCTTTATAGTTTATACAAAGGCCTAACTGATTTTGATAATATCCCTAGAAGATGGGAATTAGACTTAGAAAAACTTAAAACAACTTATCAGCGTTTTGGTGAAATTCCTAAAAGATGTCGTTCAACTCTTTTGAATGGAAACCACTGCCTAAGTAACCAAGATGAAAAATTAGCTGTAGAGACAGTTCTTGAGCGAAACTTTACTATCTTCGCCTCAAAGAGAGTTGTTGATGGATACAAATTTAAAGTCAGAGAATGCAAAAATGATTTAACAGTTAGGGTGGAGCAAAATTTTGCGAGGTTATTTTCATCATGCGAGCAATAATACTATTATTTTTCTTACCAATTATTAGCACTTATGCAATAGATGTTAAGATTGTTTGGACACTAAATTTCACAAAAGAACTACACTTAGAGTGTTCCAACATTGGTTGTCTTGATGGTCAAAGTTCCGATATTATTGAAGAGGCCATTTGTGATGAATGTTTTTCTGACTCAGTAAACTCTACATTCATATTCAATCATATAACAACCTATCTCCATCCAAATGAAGTGATAACTCTTGATGAATTCATCACTTATCTTTATACAGCAGACTATATTACCATCAGCTACAACTCTCCCTATGACCTAGTTTCAAGTCGCTCACCAGAGATCAAAAGATTACTTTATAAAGATTTGTGCCCAAATAAGCACGATGCAATTATATTTTTTAAAAGAGGATATGCAGATACATTCTCCTCTCCAGAGCTTATTTACTGTGGAGAGGAAATATATACTGCACAATTATTTTAGATCGTACCAGTTAACACCAAATGCTGGATCAACTTTTAGTGGAACTTTTAACTCGACAACATTTTCCATGCCTTCTTTGACAAGAGTCTTCATTTCATCAAGCTCAGACTCAAGAACATCAAAGATAAGCTCATCGTGTACCTGAAGAATCATTTTAGACTTTAGTCCGCGCTTTTTCATTTCAGCATCAATGTTAATCATTGCACATTTAATGATATCAGCAGCTGTCCCCTGAATAGGTGAATTAATTGCCATACGCTCTGCATTTGCTTTGATCGTACGGTTATTAGAATGAATATCAGGAAGAAATCTCTTTCTTCCATACATTGTAATTGAATAACCTGTTTTTTCAGCGTCTTCTTTTAGGCTATCTAAGAAGCCTTTAATTTTTGAAAATCTTTCAAAGTATTTTTCAATATAGGCTTTAGCATCTTTTCTTGAAATCTTAAGAGCTGAAGCTAAACCAAATGAAGACTGCCCATACATAAGGCCAAAGTTAACGGCCTTAGCTTTTGAACGCTCATCGCTTGTAACTTCCTCAAGGGCAATCCCGTTAATTTCACTTGCCGTTTGCGCGTGGATATCCTTGTCTTCATTGAAGGCCTTAATCATTGTTGGATCTTCACTATAATGAGCAAGAATTCTAAGTTCAACTTGAGAATAATCGGCAGCTAAAAGTAAGTTACCAGGTGTAGCTATAAATGCCTTTCTCACAAGTCGTCCTGTTTCAGAACGAATTGGAATATTTTGAAGGTTCGGGTTCACACTTGAAAGTCGGCCAGTTTGAGCAACATGCTGATTAAAGCTTGTATGAACCTTTCCTGTTTTAGGATTTACTATTTCAGGAAGGGCCTTCACATATGTCGAAAGAATCTTCCCTAATTCACGATACTGAAGAATTAAACCTGGGACCTCATTAATATTTTTTGAATCAAGCTCTTCTAGTACAGAAGAATCCGTTGAGTAACCTGTTTTCGTTTTCTTAACAACAGGGAATGATAATTCATTAAATAAGAATTCCCCTACTTGTTTTGGTGAATTCAAATTAATTGTGTCATTCATTGAATATGAATCAACTTTCTTTTGAATCTTATCTAAAGACTCTTGTAGATCTTTTGCCATTTCATAAAGATATTCCTTATTTAAATGAACACCTTCAAATTCCATTTCAGCTAAGATTGGAATAAGCTTATTGTCGATATCTTCATAAACACTAACGAGCTCTTTCTCTTTAAGCTCTTCTTTTAGCTGGTTTGCAAGCCTAAAGACTGCAATTGATCTTAGGCCAGAATAAGAAGCCTTATCTTCAACCGTTTCAAGTGAAGTAATAAAAGGAGTCTTCTTATCAAGATTCGTTACCTTTACATTTACATTAGATGCGATAACGTCAAGATTATGTCTCGTACTTGGACTAACATTATAGTGGGCCAGTGTAACATCAAAATTATTCGCCTTAAAATCTAGTCCACGTCTAAGTAAGTGAGAGTAGTCACGCTTTGAGTGTTCACTATATACTTCTCTCGATTCATTACCCCATATTAGCTCTAACAGCTCTTTCTCATTAGAGTCATTTACTTCGACAAAGTAAGAATTATTATCATCAAATGAAATACTTATACCTACAAGATTGCGAGCATGAATATCTTCACTATCAAACTCTGTTTGAACAGCAAGAGCTGTTTGATCTTTTATAAGCTTCTTAAATTCATCAAGAGTCGTAACTTTGTGCTCAAAAGGAGATGCAAGCTCTTCACCTTCTCCTTCCTCACCATCTGCAATAGAAAGTTGGTATTTGAGATCTTCCATTCTCTTAATCATTGAGTTCATACCAAGATCTTTAAGAAATGTTAGAAGCTCCTCTGAAGGATAGAACTTAATCTCAGAATCCTCTGCCTTACACTCTAAATCAATATCTGTGACGATCTTAATTAGTTCTTTTGAGAGCTTTGCATCCTCAACATGTTCAGTAAAAGCAGTTGTTAACTTCTTTCCTTTGAATGTATCTGAAACTTCAAAACATTTCTCAAGAGTTCCATGCTCGGCAAGCAGTTTTGCGGCCCCCTTTGCACCGATTCCACGCATACCTGGAATATTATCCGAAGTGTCCCCCACCATTGATAAATAATCAACGATTTGATCTGGGCGTACCCCCATCTTTTCAAAGACACCCTTCTCATCGTAAGTAACGTCCTTCATCGTATCGAGCATCTTAATATTGCCGCCAACAAATTGCATAAGGTCCTTATCACCTGAAGCGATTAGGATTTCATCAAAATCATCTTTCCACTGAACAACAGTTGAGCCAATAATGTCGTCGGCCTCATATGTTTCATTGGCAACATTTAGAAGACCCATCTTGTCGATAAGTTCTTTGATAAGTGCGAACTGAGGAACAAGTTCTTCAGGTGGTTCAGAACGATTGGCCTTATACTGATCATAAAGTTCATTTCTAAAAGAGCCACCCGAAGTATCGCGAGCAAGAAGCATATGTGTTGGCCTATAATTGGCCATAATTTTTAATAACATTGAAAGCACACCATAAGTGGCATTAACAGGTGTTCCGTCTGGGGCATTCATAGAACGAATTGCAAAAAATGCACGGAATATAAAGTTACTGACGTCGACGACGATTAATCTTTTCTTTGACATATAATCTCCAATTTATGCTATAAATCTAGCCAATTATGTTGAATCTGTTAATGATTAATGTGGAGAATCGATTATGGACAATGCACAAAAGATCGAAATTTATACCAGAGTGAAGCGTGATATCTTTGCTATTTGTGAAGGCGAAAGTAGCACAATTGCAAAAATGGCCACCATTTCTTGTATTTTAAAGCAGGCATTTCCCCATTACTACTGGTGTGGATTCTACATGATTGACCCTACTAAAGAGAAAGAACTTGTTGTAGGCCCTTATCAAGGAACCCTTGGTTGTCTTCGTATCCCTTTCGGCAAGGGAGTTTGTGGCACTGCCGCCCAAACATTGGAAACGCAAATCGTTGAAGATGTTCACTCTATTGAAAATCACATCACTTGTGACCCAAAGAGTCAGTCCGAAATTGTTATTCCCGTTTTAGAAAATGAAAAGTTAATTGCAGTCCTAGATGTTGATAGTGATTTACTTGCAAGCTTTAATGAAATTGATAAAAGTAATTTAGAAGAGATTATCAATACAGTCTTCGCCTAAGCTTGAGTCCCCTGGTCTTCAAACCAATTTGTTTTGCGCTTTTTAATTGCAAGCATTGTATCATCGTTTGCCATAACAGTTGTGTCGGCCATAACATCACCTAGGCGATGCCCTGAATCAAGCTTATAGAGGAGATAAAGCTCAATCCCCACAATTGGAACCCCAACGATAACCGCCATAAACCAACCAGCGACAGGGATAATGGCAAATACTAATGGAATAATAAAAGGTAGATTTCTAATAAAACTTTGCTTAAGTGAACAAGGTGTTCCGTCAACTAAAGAAATTACTCTAAAGCCAATAAATTTCTTACCAACAGACTGACCATTTTGAATTGAGTCAGCAAAAGTTAAGTAGACGATCGAAAGAAGAATACCAATTGGATACAAGAATAGAGACAAAACGACGACAATAAAAAGGTCAATTGCCTTAGCGAGTATGCGTGAATAACGTGCAACCTTAATGGCCGACTTTAAGAGGTACTTTCTATCCATATAACTATCTTATCCTATGAATTTTATTAGAAAACAAGGCATTTTTTGCACCTAGTCCAAACAATAGATATTAACTAAAGAAATGCTTAACTTCTCTATCAGTCAATAGACTTTGATTAATAGCCAAAAATAGGATTTTAATATATAACTTTAGACTGAGACTAAATAGAGCACATACGCTCTGGAGGATAATTATATGAGTACTGTTGGTAAAACTGACGTAACAAATTTTGAATCTGATGTACTAAAAAGCGCGAAGCCAGTTCTAGTGGACTTCTGGGCAGAGTGGTGTGGACCTTGTAAAACACTTGGACCTGTACTTGATGAAGTAGCATCAGAAATTGGTGAAACTGCAACAATCTTAAAAGTGAACGTTGATGATAACGGAGAACTTGCTCAACAATACGGAATTAGAGGGATCCCAACAATGATCTTCTTTAAAGACGGTCAAGCAAGCAAGACTCTAGTTGGTGTTCAAACAAAAGAAGAAATTAAGAAGTCTTTAGAAGAACTTATGTAATAAAAGCCTCTACGATAGAGGCTTTTCTTTTTTGAGAAGGAATTTATGTCTAATTTTATTTCCCACGCATTTAATCACGCCCAAGAAACTCTAACAAAATTTATCGCTAATGAAGAAAACTTCGCCACTATGGAGAAAGCGATAAACGAAATGGTTACGGCCATTAAAGGTGGAGGCCGTGTGATCAGCTGTGGAAATGGTGGTTCTATGTGCGATGCGATGCATTTCGCTGAAGAACTTACAGGACGTTTTCGTAAAGATCGCCCAGCAATGCCGGCCATTGCTATCGCGGACTCTTCTCATATCACTTGTGTGGCCAACGACTATGGTTTTGAATATATCTTTTCAAAATATGTTGAGGCCCATGGACACAAAGGAGATGTCCTTCTTGCCATCTCAACTTCAGGTAATTCACCAAATTGTCTTGAGGCCGTAAAATCAGCTCATGAAAAAGGGATGAAAGTAGTCGGTCTTCTTGGAAAAGGCGGTGGTAAAATGAAGGATCTTGTGGACTTCCCTATCGTTATTGAAGCTGATCTTTCTGATCGAATTCAAGAAATGCATATTAAAATTATTCATACGTTTATAGAGGGAATTGAGCGACAAGTATTCCCTAATAATTACGAGTAGGAACCGGCACAAACTTCCAAGTCTTTAAAATCAAGTGCTTGACGCGAATATGAGTTAAAATATTCTTAAGTTAGTACATAATTTTAAGGAGCTATAAATGGAAGGCACAGCTGTATCATCGGTAAACACGATCGCTGCTTTTTTTCAAAACGGTGGAATCTTCATGTGGATCATTCTCTTTATCTGGGCCGTTGGTCTAGCTATTGGATTAGAAAGATTCTTTAAACTAAGCTTTAAATTTGATGTTGATGGAGCATCATTTATGAATGAACTTCGTCGCTATATTATGGCAAACGATGTTGAAGGTGCCTCACGTGTATGTTCAGGATCAAACGCTGCCCTACCAAAGGTATTAAGAAGTGGACTTGAAAGAGCTTCTGCTAAACCAGAGCAAATTCAAAACGCAATCGATGCAACTGCTTTAGAAATCATTCCAAAAGTAGAACTAAGACTTAACTACCTACAGCTAATTGCTAATATCTCAACACTATTCGGACTTCTGGGAACGATCCAAGGTCTAATCGCTTCATTTGCGGCCGTTGCTGCTGCTGATCCAACGCAAAAGGCAGAACTTCTTGCTAAAGGTATTTCACAAGCAATGAACACAACATTCCTTGGTCTACTTGTAGCGATCACTATTATGATCATTCACGCTTTCCTAAGTTCAAAGTCTGAAAAGATCATCAATGAGATCGATGAGTATTCAGTTAAGTTAATGGACATCTTAAATACAGAAGAAAGTAAGTAATTATGTATAGAAAACCGAGTCGAAAATATAAGAATAAGAAAGTTGAGAGACTGAATCTAATTCCAATTTTAGATTCGGTCTTCATCTTTATCTTCTTTCTTTTAATGTCTGCAAATTTTGTGAGAATTTATGAGATTGGATCTGATGTTCCTATCATTTCAAACTCAACTCCACCAAAGAAGCAAAAAGAGAGATTAGATCTAACTCTAAAGATCAACACGAGTAATATCACTCTACACTCTGGGCCAAATGAGAGACGTATCTTTACAGCAGGTAAAACAGCTGATGGTGAGTACGATCTATTCAAACTAAGAGAAAAGTTAATTGACCTTAAGAAGAGATATGTGGATGAGAAAGAAGTTATCTTCATCCCAAATGCAAATATCTCTTACGAAGAATTAATTAAGATCATGGATGCTGTTCGCGATATCAAGAAAACAGACCCAGAAGTTTGGACAAAGAGAGATGGACAGGACGTAAAGGTTCTAGAGCTATTTAACAATATTATTTTTGGCGATACACAATCGTAGAAATAAAGAATCAGGTTTATTATGAGAAATCGTTCAATTAGAAATAGAGGAATCAGAAGAAAGAAGGAACCGTTTGATATTGACATCACTTCCCTTCTCGACATTCTTGTTATTCTTCTTGTATTCCTAATTCGAAGCTATGATACAACAGGTGTAATTCTTAATATTCCAAAAGATATTACAATCCCACACTCTGCTTCAAAGTCTATTAATGAGCAAGGTGTTGTTGTTCAGGTTTCGACAAAGATCGTCTGGGTTGACGATAAAGAAGTCCTTAATACTGAAACCTTCAAAGGACAGCTCTACTCTCAAGGTGGGAAGCTTATTGTTCCACTTTATAACGAGCTCGTTGCAAAGAAGAAAGAAATTGATGATCTTGCAAAGATGACACCTAATGCGAAAAAATTCTCGGGTATTGTGAATCTGGTTATTGATAAGTCTTTGAAGTATAACTATGTTAAAAAGCTTATGCACACTGCTGCTGAAGCGGGTTTTCAACAGTATAAATTCGTTGTTCTTGGACAAGAGTAGTAATAAAGAAAAAGGCTCCGAAAGGAGCCTTTTTTATTTGTGCTAGAAGAATCTAGTTAAAGTCACGCCAAACTCATCATCCCCATCAAGAACATAGAGCCCTCGATTGTCGGCCTTAGCATCATCACCAATTGTCACTCCACGGAAGTTTAACTTCATCTTCCATGCGTTGTTTAGGCGGCGCTCATAGCTCAAGTAGTAAAGAGTCTCCCCTGCTCTCTCAAGGTCAATGTAGAGACCGAGCATAAACTCATTTGAGTATGCATCGTTAAGTGCTAGACGATGACCAATAAAGAGATCATTTTGAAAAATCTGAGCTTGGCTTCTTTTATCTTTACCAACACCAAGGACGCGTTGGTATTCAGTATAGAATCCAGAACTCCAATTATTATCATAATTATATGTGTACTCGTGACCAATAGACGCTAGTTGATAGTTAAAGATCTCTCTTTGCCCACCAGTATAGTCAATAATTGAAACTGAGTCGTTTACATTAAAGTCAGAGTAAAGGTATTCGAATTTAAAAGTTTGCTCACCCCAAAAGTAAGTGGCCGCAGTACCGTAATCAGCAACATCAAGATAATACGCATTGATATTCCCTGCTAATAAATCAGGTACAGATGCTGCCGCGAAAACAGGTCTCGTACGATCAATATGATCAATAGCAAAGACAGTAAGATCGAGATCACCAAACTGATGTGCATAGTAAACTGCGAATTGATCAAATTCATTATCTTCATCTGAGTCCGTAATTTTATTGCCTTTAACGACATTTTGTTTTTGAGGACTAAGGCCATCAAAGATTCTCATTTTTGAATCAGGATAGAAGCCTTCTTTAAAGTATGGCATATAGATAAACTTCATCGTTCCAATGCTTGTATAGTGACTTAGAACAACAGAAGTTTCTCCAAGTTTTTCAAAGCGTTCAATATTGCCATCATTGATACGAGAGTTGATAACATCCACAACATGGTATGCTTCAAGACGTGACCACATAAAGGTATGTTGTCCTACTGAAGCCTGCCAATTGCCAAAACTACGCCCTAGGTTTAATTCATTGAAGTCCACATAACTATTGTCTTGATACTTCTCATCAGCACGACCGACGAGAGAAAGGTTATATTCCCACCCGCTCCAGTCACCTCTATCTTCTAAGGCAACTTTAACAAAGGCCAATTCATTAGGCTGATTCTCTCCTAAAAGAGTTTGAGCATCATCAACATAACCTCTAAAGTTTAATGAAACCTCACCTCTACCATCAGCTAAAGAACTAAGGCTTGATAGTGTAAGCGCACCTGTGATTAATCCGTATATTAGTGTTTTCAATTTACTTTAACTTCCTCTTAGTAAGATCATTCTCATTAACGGCCTTACCAATAACTCTATTTTTCCACTTAAAAATCGACTGCTTCTTATTATTAAGGTTTAACATAACAATTTTATTAGCACGCCACATCTTTCTCTTACCAACAGTGTATGATTTGAATTCATCCATTGTAGAAGTTTTAATGTGTTCATTTCTTTTATTGTAATATTCTGACTTAACTGGTGCTAAGTACTTTTGAGAAACGTAAAGCACTACTTTAGAGTAAGAACTCTTAGCCTTTGCAACTCTTTCAAGTACCCAAACTTTTTGTCCTGCAACCTTGTCATCTTTTAGATATTTATAATTGTATTTCTCAATTGTTTGACCACCAATATCCTCGAACGAGAATTCAGAACCCATAAATGAACTACCTTTTGAGCGTGAATTAATTTTCTTAACTCGCTTTAAAGACGGAAGATAAAGCCATTGGTCATCATCTTTTTCATTTTTCCATGTCCAAGTAAGTAGCTTTGTTCCTTTAACATCTAATGGTTTTTTAAACTCCATTAAACTCTTATCAACACCATCAAATTCTCCAGATGCCCCTAGCATTTCACGGATAATTTCAACACCACTTGAATCAACTAGGACAAGCTCCATCGTTGATGTATCACCAATATAACCCTTATTCGCTTGATCCATTTTCCTAGCAATCTCTAGGCCTTTATCATTAGCAAATACAGAAAGTGTTAATAACATTAATAAAAGTTTAACTATCTTCATTAGAAACCTCGTGTTTTTTCGGTATGTTTTCCCATCAGATAGTAGCATTCACAACACAATGATTGAACATTTACTCGTGATAATGACAATGGATTCATTAAATTATTGAAAATATGCCCCTTATTTTACAACAAGGGGCGTTAGTGTTTTTTAGATGAATTTAGTAAGCGCTTGAATTTAAGTTAAGTGGTACGTGAACACCAACTTCGGCCCCACCTTTTGGTCGTGGGAATTGAATTGTTTTTAAATGATTTACAACACAATTTTTAACACTTGGCGGAACACCTCGGTCTGCTTTGGCAACACTTGCCTTTGTCACGTTACCAGAGGCACCAATAACAAATTCCATTCCAAGAACTCCAGAAATACCTTTCTGTTGCACATCAAGTTCTTTCTGGTAACAATATCTAAATTGAGGAACGTTCTCCATTAGAATACGCATAATATCATTTCGATCCATTGAACCTAAAATTACCTCACGATATGGTACACCAGCAATATAAACTTGTTTCTTCTGAACAAGTCCATCTGTACCAAACGATGATGAAAGTTTTCCACTCGCCTTACTACTTAATGAACCAACTTCTGCCTTAACATCTGCTTTCTGAACTTGTGCTGAATCACCTGTCGATAGTGCAGAGTTATCATCTGCAAAGCTTTCACTTGCTCCAGAACCAGCTTTAAAAGAATTTAGAGCTCCACCTTTGGCCATAAGTGAGTTCATTGAAGAAGTAAAAGATGTTGATTTATAAACATCAACTTTCCCGCGACTTTTTCTATTTGTCGCTAACTTCTTAACTGTAGTTTTCTTATTTGTCGTACGAGCAGGCTTAGACGCCTTCTTTTTCTTTTGTCTCACAACTTGTTTATCATTTGGCTTCCCTTGTCTCGCCTTCCCTTTCTTAGGAGTTGAAGTAGACTTTTGTCTAGGATCACCTTTACTTTTTGTTACCTTTTTAGGCTTCTCAACATTCGAAACCGCCTGTTTAACTGGTGCTTTCTTTTCAACCTTCTTTTTAACTTCATTTTTAACAACATTCTTCTTCTTAGTGACACGAAGTTGTTTTGGACGATAAAGAATTTTTGCGATTCTTTCAGGAACCTTTTCTTTTTCGATTTCTTTATCTACTTTAAAATTCAACATTCCAGCTGCAAAGACTATAAAGAAGAGAATACAGAAAATAAGATATTTTCTTAATTCTTTATCACGTCTAAAGATCGGTGCAGTCTTAACGATTGGAGGAGCTTCTGTTCCTCTTATAAAAACCTTTAGATTATCCTTTTCAAAAATATGGATATCATCTCGACGAAGTGAACTTTTAGCGTTTTTATTATTTAAGAATGTACGATGCTCAAATCCAGGAATAGTTCCAACTGCAACATCATTCTTTCTAATATCTAGAAGCTCAACTTTATCCTTCTTGCCTAGGTATGGAAATTCAATATCATTTCCACGAGCATTTGAACCCACTAAATAGAATTTCCCATCTTTGTGTGGGATATAATCTAGCGAAACGATTTTTCCATTAAATAAGATAATAACTTCCGCAGCTTCTTTATCAATGCTATATTTAAAGATTGGATAAATTTCATCTGGTTCTTCAAATATATATTCAGAGAATTTTACATTATCATCAATACTTAAAGGATAGTTAACTTGGTATTCTTCATCCTTTCTAATTCTCTCGTCATTAAACTTAGGTTGTTTTGGTAAGTTCTTCACAACCTCTTGAGGGTGAATTAGTTGCTGAGGAGGAAGTTGAGCAGTCGAATCAAAAGTGAATGAGTAATTACCAATTGTAATAGACTCCCCACCTTTTAGTTCAGTTGTAACAATTTCTTCTCCATTAACTAATACAGGTTTTGAAGAAGACATACTGTAGATAGATACCTTGTCTGCAAACTCAATTAGACAATGAATATCATCGATACCAGCACCTCTCATACGTACATCACAAGAGTCACTTGCTCCTAAGATAATACGATTTTTCTGAGGTAGACGAATATCTTTTTTACCTTTTAAATAAAATGATCTTCCTTGATCCACTTCTACTCCCTAGCGTATACGATCCAAACCTTTCATCATTTCAAGATGAAAATTTGGTTTTGAAGGTAATTTATTTTTAAATTGACGAAGGTAGCGACTCGAAACTGTAATTTCACCAGGAGCACCTAGTTCTCCATCAACACTGATCTCTTCAAGATTAAATTGTTCAAATTTCTTATATTTATAAACTACTTTTTCCTTAACAGATTTTTGTCCATAAGCTTGAGTAGTTAATAGTAATAAAATGGCAGACATTAATACTTTCATCATTACATCTTCCTAACTTGTTGATAGAAGGCCTTATCCTTAGCATTCATATCAGTAGTATCTAAATCACTTTGAATTGTAGTTGCATGTTCACTCTTTAATTGCTTCAAAGAATAGTAAAGAGCAATTTTAAGACTTGGAATATCAATATAGTCCGAGTTCATTTCCTTAAGAATTGTATAAGCATACTTAGGCTTAGCATCAAACAGATATGAATATACTAACGAGTTAATCACATCACGATCGTTCTTATTCACTGAATATAAACGTTTAAGCAGAGAAATCGACTTTGAATACAGGCCATATCTAATGTAGATATTGGCAAGGTTGAACATTGCCGTCTTATTATTCTTTTTAAGGATCAGAACCTGTTTAAAAGCTGCAATGGCCTTCGCATCTTTATCTTCATCTACATAGACCACACCAATATTATTAATTGCTGGAATATACTTATCATCTAAAGCAACTGCTTTATTAAAATACACTTTTGCAAGTCTCTTGTTACCAGATTTATAAGAACAAATTCCTTGTTGATTCCAATATGAAGGATTGGCCTTGTACTTCTCATACATTTGATCAAGTTGAGAAAGTCCCTCTTTCGTATTTCCCATATAACAAAGACCTACAAGTCCTGTTTTTTTAGAATCAATTTCTTCAAGTTTATCTAGCTTAACTTTATCCAGAGATTCGTCTTCTAAAACATCATCAACCAGATCATTAATTAAATGATAATCAGCTTCTGCATTATAGCGGATCTGACTCTTTGGTTTAAAATCAGCATTCGTTAGGTTTTCAATTTGCTCACCATCTTCTAATTGCTGAGTTGTCCCCTTCTTTGAAGAAGCACATGAAACCATTAGTAGCATTGAAAGAATAGCTAAATACTTCATTAACGATTCCCCCTCTTATCCATTAAGACCGGTCCTGTCATCGTTGGGAGACCTAGACCTTGTCTCGACAACGTCCCAAAGTTTACTGTTAGAACATCATTTTTATTGATTAAGTTATCTAATTCTCTTTTTAATTGACGTGACTTAGTTGCGAGATTTGCTGAAACGTTGGCCATACTTCCCTTAAAGGACTTCACATATTCAGCGGACTTGCCTGTCGGTGAAAAATTACCAACGTCAGATGAAAATTGATCAAATGAATTAATTAAAAGAGAGTAACTCTTAACCATTGCCTCACCAGACCCCATGGCCACGATTGCTGCGACTTTTCCTTGAATACGATCTAAGCGATTAAACTTTAATTTCATCGTATTATTGAATTTATTTTCAGGGAAGCTAAGAGCTATTGAATTAAAGTTATTAACTTCATTTTCTAACTTATCAACTTCCATCAGAGCGACTTCGTCTATTGTTTCAATTGCTAAGCTTTTCTTCTTTTTCACCTTACTGTAGATATAATTTAGCTCTCCTGCATAACGAGAATTATTCTTCTGGGACCTTGAAAGCTTCGAAAGTTTCCCTACATACTCAGATTTTTTATACAAGCTCTTTGTATAAGCACTTAGGCGTTGACGATATATTGAATCGGCCTTGCTTAATAGTTTAAAATCAATATAGTAATCAAAGATTTGCTCATACGATGCTAACAAAGTCGAATTATTGAATCGACACTTAGATTGTGCATCAACAAAACTAACAGCAGCACTATCTTTTCGAGTAGCAAGTCCCATAACGATATAGTTCTTAAGTAAGCCTTCTTTATTCTTATCTCTAATCGAACATGTTTTCGTTAACAACTTCTGAGTTAGTGCCATACCTGCATCAACTCTTTGTCTTAAAAATAACTCACTAATAATGCTATTAAAAGATTCGTAGAACTTAGTTATTTCAGAAACGAGCATTTCATCAATTGCGCGATCTAACCATTTAGACATAAGATCAACATTACCTGATTCATAGAATAGAACGGCAATATTGTAAGCAGCATTTCTTTTGGCCTCAGCAGTACTTTCTTTGTCTTTATAGATAAACAAGTAACCTTTTAATGCCGTTACCTTATCACCCTTTTGGTTCGCCTTTTGAATATCTGAGAACTGGGCAACAAGAATAATTTTATTCAAGTGAGTAATAAAGCCTCTTCTAAGAGGAATCCCTGTGGACTTTAACTCACCAACAAAACTCATAAGTTCTGATTTATTCTTTTGAGATTTATGTAAGTCAACAATACGCCCAATCATTGCCTCATTCTTTGAGATAGCTCTTGGGTTTTCCTTAGCATAAACAAAGAATAAGCTCTGAGCTTTTTTGGCGTCTTTTTGTTCATCGACATAATAAGAAAATAGTTTTTCAACGGCCTTATTCTTTTTAACCTTCGAATCTTCATGCTTAATATATGTCGAAAATACTTTTTCAAAATATTTTGATCTAGTTGAAGCAGACGTTTTCTTATCATTTAGTACGACAATCATACCTGCTAGCGAACGCTTAAAGTACACATTATCTGTCTTATCCGATGAGATAACCTTATCGTACATAAAGAGTGCTTGTTTGTACTCTGCTGCTGCATAGTAAGACTCACCGGCATAGAATAGTGCCCTTTCACCTAAGTTCGGATCGACTTCTTGTGAAATGAAGTAAAGTTCTGCTGCAATACGCCCCTTAAATCTCATGACCTTTGGACGTTTCTTATTGTGTGACATTCCCAATTCTTTTTGGAGATGAGCTGCTCTCTTTGTCACATAGAAAAGTGCTTCTTTTCTTTGTTCAGGGTTTAGTTTTGTTTTAGTGATTGTACGTGCAAAAACAAGAAAATTCTTATTATTATTATACTTATCGTAAATCTGAAGAAGTTGAACTAAAGACTTCGCCTTATATTCTTCATTATTCCCTCTAAAAGCAGATTTAAACATACCTGCAGCTTGAGAATACTTTTGCTTATCAAGAAGAAACATTCCCATATCGTAGAAATTCTTCTCTGGAGTTCCTTTTTCATTCTGATAAAACTGAAGAGCTCTCTTTGTGTCGCCCTTATCTGCATAGAAATAACCAACATCACGTCCGGCCATATCTTTCTTATCAATATATTTAGGACTCTTAGATAGGCTATGAACCTCTTTCATCTGCTTAATCGCAGTATTCTTCTTTCCTACTCTAAAGTTAGACCAAGCCAGATTGTATAAATATTTTGTATACCACTTATCATCTTTAATTTTATAGATGACAGTATCGTAGTATCTCTTAGATTTATTAAAGTCCCCTTCTCGGTAGTAGATATCACCTAGAGCAAGGCGAGACTTCACACCAATTAAGTCATTCTTTGGCGCAGACTTAACGGACTTAACAAATAAGGACTTTGCGCGATCCATTTGAACATTCTCAAGTTCATTATAAGCAAGGATATAATAGATATGTGAACGGGCCTTTGCATTTGGCCTCTTCTTTAAGATTGCTAAACCGATTTGTTGAGCACGGTTGTAGTAAGAGCTAGATTCTGCAAAGAACTTCTTGCGATCAATACGCTTCTTATCCTTAATATCTAAATTGAAGAAGTTTTCATTCTCTTGTTCACGAATGATTCGGCCCTTTTCTAAATTTAATTCGGCCATACGTAAATCGAGCATTGTATCGTTTTTTGAGTATCGTTTCATACGCACAAGCTCTTTAAGCTCCATATCGATTACTGAAACAATACGATCTCTTTTAGTATTAAGCTTGATACCAAAAGAATTAAAACTTATAAGAGTTGCAAATAATAAAACCTTAATCATTTCTGACACTCCGATCGAAGAGCAAATACATAATCACCTAACTCATCGGCCCAAAACTCACCATTGAATGACCAAAAATATTGTTTTGAGTTTCTCTTTAGGTACTTAATGTCTCCCCTAGCACCCGTATCTGTAATTCCACTATATAAAAGTGCTTTTCTTGCATTTAAAGCTTCAAGTCTTAAGTAACTTAGACCAATGAATGACTTTTCTAATTGGGCAGAAGTTAACTTAAAAACCTTTTTCACATATGACCCAATAAGCTTCTGCTGTAAAAATAGCGAATCTTTCAGATTGATTGCAAGAATCTTTCTTAGTCTTCTATTCCTTACTTTTTTAATTGTTTTAATTTCTCTAAGCCCATCTTTATAACTCTTATAAAGTTGAAGAAAAGCTGGGTCCTTTCTTACGTTTTCAAGAAGCTTATTAGTTAATGAATCGTAATACTTCTTTCCATCAACATAACTATTGATAAACTTGAAGTACCACTCAAGAGAGTGTTTCTTAGCAAGCATCTTATCAATAACTTGCTTAGACTTATCGAATTCTTTATAGTGATCATCAATGATATTGGACATATCATCATATAGGCATAGCTTATAGTAGCTCAGTGCCTTCAAAACATTAATCTCAGGATTTACAATATAGTTAAGAACAGGGGCTTTATATGTTACTAACTTACCAAGAGTCCTGTTATAGTCTCCCTTATAATAACTATTCCATGCCTCTTCAATTAGTAGCTCAGGCCAAATATATGATCTTTTATCAATATCAATAAACGCAAGTTCTGACTCTTCAAGATTTCTTTGTTCATACTTTACTCGAGCAATTCCGGCCAAGCAATAGTCTTGATTAATCTGTAGTTGCCTTGCTCGAACTTCATCATTACTATTTGTTGATTGATCAATACAATTTTCAAATGCGCCAACAGCGGCCTTGAAACTTCTTAGCATTGTAAACGCCACACCTTCAAGGTGTAAGGCAAATGGTTTAACCGGATGAGCCGATGGGATTGTACCATTTAAAGTTTGTAATGCTTCCTTGTATTTTCTTCTCTTCAGTTGCTTTTTTGCAAGTAGATACTTAAGAGTCGGTGAATCAATATTTTTCAGATAGCTTTCTGGTAACAGGATAAATTGTCTATCCCCTACTTTTGATACAACTTGTTCAAAAAGATATTCGAAATTTTTATTCGTTCTTCCTTTATATGTAACTAAGTACTCTTTCACGTAAGGTACTGCTGTGTGATACATCTCTTTATCAATTAATTGCTTAATGATATTTGGATAACGAGTAATACGATTTTTTGATTTCGTTAAATCGGTCCATATTGACTCAAGAGCGTAAGCCTGACCCAATATTAGAAATGTTATAAGCGCTTTCTTAAACACAATAGCTTCCTTTATAAGTCAAACTGAACAGCGAAAGTTAGATCAATATTTGAATAAAGTTGATCACTCTCTGAACCAGATTCCCTCGCAGGTGCTGCTTGATACAGGATTCCGTTAATATCTGCTCTAATGCTCCATGATTGATTAATATAGAATTTAGTCGAAACATCCCACATTAGTCCCGTGTGAGACTCATCAATAGTTAGACCAGGGTTTGGAGATCCGGCCCTAACTTCTGGCCCGTTATTTGTTTCGTTAAGTTTTGCGAAACCTAGACCAAAGATCCAGTCGACATATAAAATAGTGTTGAATGTATTAATTTTAGAATAGAAAGGTGCCCAAGTTACCATAGCACCAATATAGTCATTTACAATTCTTCTAAATGGAATAGAACCACTTCCTCCCCCATTACTATTTCTAACCGAAGCGGCTGTATCGTTTTCTTCACCTGAGTTTGAAGAATAAATAAACTCAGCACCAAGCTCTTCAGTAAAAAAATAACCTGCCCTTAACTGCATCGAAGTTGAATCAACGAATGCGCCAGAAAGGGTTTTACCAAATCCTCCACTCACAAAGAAGCGTTGCTGTTTTTTGAACTTACGATTTTGAAGTACGTAAATTTCTTTATCTTTATCAAGCCATGAAAAATTGTAGAGATCACTTTCTGCTGCGAAAGTTTTAATCGTCATAAAAGTTAAAAATAATACAAAGATCATCCTAATCATTTTAGCGTCCTGCCTTTCAAATAGTTGGATTTACAGTGATTATTTTAACATAAGATGTTAACTACAATTTAAGTCGCTTATTGGTGGCATAAATTTCCATACGTGCATGATGAACAGTGTGGAATCCTTTTTCCGACTAAGTCTGTAAGGTTTCGCCAAGTTGCAAATAAGTCAGCTTCAAGGTTGGCCACTAAGACCTCTTCCTCGATCACTCTTTTTTGGTCAAGAGCGAGGACCTTCAGCTTAATTTTTTCAGTAACTTGTTCACCAACTAATACCAGACCAAGAGCATATGTCTTTAACTGGAAGAAATATGATCGTAACTTATCATCATCAATTAAACCTGATTTGAAGTCCCAAATTTCGATTACCTGTCCGTTTTGATAAAGTAATCCGTCAATAATCCCTGTGATCATCTGGCCAAAGAAAGAAAATTTAATTTGGTGTTCACTTAAGATTTTATCATGGGATGATTTCTTAATTTCATCTCCAACCCAGCCGACTATTTCTACTTCATCAGTATTATTGAATTTTAAATCACGTTCCTTGATTAAGTTTTCTACTAAAAAGTGAAGTCTATTTCCGCGATCAACATCTGAAACACCTTGAATGTGTGGTAGCTCAATATCTTTTTCTTTTGCAAACTCTTTGAGATCATCTTCTAGTTTTAAAACCTGATTTAAGTAGAACTTTCTAGAACAAAGAGCTAGCTCTGATAGCTTCGTAACTGAAAGTTCAGAGATTAGGCCGATATCTACTTTATTTTCAATATTCTTAATCCCTAGAGGATCCAGAAAGTAAATTGGTGGTCGCGTTGCTTGAGAAACTTCATAGTCTAGTTCAAAGTCTTCAAGAGAAACTGTTTTTATTTGATAATTTCTAAGTGGAACAATCCAGCTATTATCAGAGTGTTTAACATCCTCACCATTTATACTAATATCAAAGTATTCAATGTTTTCGACGGCCCTAGTACAGGCAACATAGAAAAGTCTTTTCGACTCTGAGAACTCTTTTTGTTTCTTTATTAACTTTTCTAAAATCAAATTAGGTGACGAATTCAATTTTTTACTATTAATATCCGCACTCCAAGATAATGCTCCAGGAAGAGCACCGAATTTTGATTTATCAACGACAGTACGTCCATTAGTGTGGATACCACCTAAAATGATCGTATCGAACTCTAGTCCCTTAGAAGCGTGAGTTGTCATAATTCGAACTTTCGGTTGAGAAAGATAAGAAAAGCTCGCACTGTAAGAGTCTTTTTCTAATGATTTAAGAATTTTATATATTTGATCGATATCACCCTTTGCTCCACCAATGATTCCATTGATTTTTTCAGAGTTATTCTTGTAAGCAGAGCTTGATAGGCCCAAGTCAAATACAAATGACCAAAATGCATACTCAATATTACTGTTGAGAAAAATATCTTTCATCTTTATCAGATTTAATACATCTACATTTTGATATGATTCATAGTAATGGCTACAAACCCCTTCTATGATAAAGTTATAATATCGTGCTATTGCCTGAAGTCTCTTTTCATCAGCCCCTTCCTTAACTCCTTCTATTAAGAAGTTTACAAAGGCCTTAAATATAATAACAAGCGGGTCTTCACCATATGGAATTTTAACTTGGGCCACAAATGGAATTGAGGCGGACATCAGATTAGAAATCAGCTGTTTTGAAGGAGCTAGTGTTCGATATAAAATACATATCTCTTCACCAGGATTTTCACTTTGCTTTCGTTTAATTAACTCACAAATTGCAGCTGCTTCAATATTGTCATAGACTGTCGAAGATTTCTTTTCTAATTCAAGCTCAAGATTTACCTTGTGACCTTTTACAATACCAAGACCTGCTTCCTTTACATCTGGAAAATTTTGATAATCAACTTTCACACTATACTGATCATGACCTTGATATTTTTCCCCAAGACCAAAAATTGTTTCAAAAAATTGATTATTGAAATTTACAACTGCTTCCTCAGAGCGGTAATTGTTAGACATATAGAGATTTTGTGGAATAACTTTTTCCGTTTGGTTAAAGACAGCAATTTCACCACCTCTAAATCCATAAATAGCCTGCTTCCTATCTCCTACACACATTAAGCGATTAAATTTCTCACCAATGACATGCTTAATAATTTGATACTGTCCTGGAGAAGTATCCTGATACTCATCGACAATAATATAATCAAAGTTTTCCTGGCAGAGCCTACGTGACTCTTCACTCTCCTCTAATGACTTAAGTGTTAAGTATTCAATATCCGAAAAATCAATACCAGGGTAATTATAATAATGTTCTTCAATATAATTAAATAACTCCTTATATAGAGTTAGCCACTCACGGTATATTTCTTTATTTTCAAAGAAAGCATCATAATTTTCAGATTCCTTATCATAGAACTTCAATAAAGAATTACATTGATCAATAAGCTCTCCAACTTCTTGAGGTATTCCCTTCGATTTTCGAGGCTTATTAGACTTATAGATTTCACAAAAGCGTTTTATATTTTCCCAGCTATAATTCTTAGACAAAAAGAAAGACTCTGATGCACTTAAATGCTTCCACCAGGCTTTCTTACTATGTTCATCCGAATAAGTATCACTTGAGTAGTGGTTACTAAAGACTTCATTACAGCCAAGTAAGCCTAATATATTATCGAAATATTCACTCTCGTTAAATGAAACATCGTCTACATCGATGCTGGACCATTCATACCTAAGCTCTGGACTTGCGAAGACAAATTGCATCGAAATGATTAGCGCATCAATATTCTTTAAAAATATCTCAATCTTTTGCTCTTTCAAGTTACGAGTAAACCACTGCTTAGTCAGTTCTTCAATTTTCACATTAATCTTGAAGCGATCAACAATATCAAGATTAGCCGGTGCACCAAAAATATAACCTCGTTTAATTAGTTTTAAACAAAAGCTGTGAATAGTTGAAATCCCTAGAGACTCTAGTGCTTCATCAATTACTTTCTTCTTTATAACATCATCCACATTTGAAAATCGATCAAACATACGAGACTGTAACTCTCCAGCGGCTTCTTTTGTAAATGTCATCACCACTATTTTAGAAAGATATGATTTTAACTGACCTAGGATATCTGTGTGTCCCACTTCAAAAAGTGCATCATACTTCTTCTCTATTAAATATGCTAAGTGTTCGATAATAACTCTAGTCTTCCCCGACCCTGCTCCAGCATTGAGAAGAACACCACCACTATGCATGACTGCTTTTTCTTGTTCTGAATTTAATTGAATGGCCATTACTGATCTCCACCTTTAGCACAAATTGGATTTGCAACGCAGAAGGTACATATACTAGAGCTTTGAGGAGTTGCCGGC
The DNA here is from genome assembly GCF_050955245.1 of Halobacteriovorax sp. GFR8. Lineage (NCBI taxonomy): Bacteria > Pseudomonadati > Bdellovibrionota > Bacteriovoracia > Bacteriovoracales > Halobacteriovoraceae > Halobacteriovorax > Halobacteriovorax sp. GFR8. Next base: position 2,915,408 of record NZ_JBPBLR010000002.1, read on the forward strand.
CAAGACTCGGCTTCTCTCATTGAAACCATTGTTTCACTCATAAACTCATTAAACTCTTCTTTCTTATAATTCTCTATTCGATTTGTTCTTGAATGAAACTCATTAAAAAACTTTTCTTCACCTATAAATATTGAGTCTTTCAAATTTTCGAGACAAAGGTAACCGCCACCTTTTAAGTGATGCTCCACACCCCATGCTTCAAAATAGGCAAGAAGCTGGATCTTTCTAAATTCATTAATATCTGTTTTTGACGGAACTGCCCCGCCAGACGTCTTGAAATCATAAATATAATAATCACTTCCATCTTTAATAACTAAGTCGATGGATCCCTTGTAGCTTTCGTTTACTTTTGAGATATCTCTTTCAAAGAAGAACTCTACATTCGTTTCATTTTTAATTTCTAGTAGCTTATAAATGATTCCACTACAGTAAGACTCTACTGAGAGTTTCAAGCTTTCGATATCAATTCTTTCAGGTAGTAGCGACTTCTCATCAATGAATCGTTTGAAAGTATTAGAAATTAGCTCCTTAAGTACTCCTCGATCATAATGACTGTGTAGCTCTAAGTATGACTCGATAACACTGTGGTTAATAGTTCCAATATAGCGACGATCAATAAATGCTGAAGAAGAGACATCTAGATCAACTCCCTGAGCATATTTCAGATGCCATTTTTTTGGACAATCAATATAAGTCTGGATGAAGGAAGGAGATAGCTTTTCAGGAATGGCAGCTTTTTGACCATAGATAGTTTTAAAATTCTTCCTTTTACTACCTTCCATATGCCCTGGGTTTAACTCAACACCTTCAAATAAATTTTCTGCTATCGAACTCCCATGAGTTAAACCTTCTTCTAATATCAGTTTCCCACCACTATTGATAAATCGTCTTAACTGACTTCTTAAAATTATAATATCGAGGTTCTTACTTTGCAGAGGCCCAAACGCACTAAAAATTACAAGAACGTCATTAGAGAATCTTTGAGAAGAACTTAAAGCACCTAAGTCATCTTTTGAAATATAGAGGTATTGTTTATCAGCATTTTCAAAAGTTAATAAATTATCTCTTGTTCCGATTGTACCAGTATCAGTCATTGAAATATTAACTACTGATGTTCTTGGAAGATTTAAACCTAGAACTTCTTTTAAAAGCTTTAAATCAGCGTTATAGATATTTTCATTCACTGTCGCCTTCTCACTAAAACTAATCACTTCTTTCTTGAAAGCTAGAATCGTTTTAAAGAGCATAAAGCCTTTTTCATTCATATGAGAAAGAGCTAGCTTATCTAGAAAAGTGATTAAGTCCTCTGCCCTTAGATGTCCTTTGTTTAAGTTAAGTTGTTCTTGAACTTTTGAAGTAAGTTGATCAACACTAGTAAAGAATAGTGCAAAGTCCGTTTTAAACCTTTTTTGCGAAAGAAGAATTGAATTAACCTGAGTTAAGTCCAGTCCATTAGAAAAACTTAAAATTTGTTTTTCTCCTGAAATCAAATCACTTAAATACTCAGCACTTCTTCCCGAAGGGATTGAAATATAATCACAAGATATCCCCTCTAAATCCTCTACCTCTTTCGTTTGTTCAAGCTCAATCCAATTCGGCCAAAATATTTTACTATCACATTGATTAAAAACTGATTTCTCAAATGGCACAAAAACGTTAGCCTTTTTCCCCATCCCTTTTAACATATCAATCTGATTTGCATTTAAATGGTCAAATCCAATAAATATATACCCCACATTCTCTTGTGGCCTAAAACTCTCACTTACTAATTGATAAGATTTTTGTTCATCAACAATATGAAATGTTTCAAGGTAAGTATGGAATCTCATTAGACCTGAAATACAATCTTTTTCAAGTGTGGCCAACTGGCTCAACTCTTCGATAAGGGAGCCACTTAAGTCAAATGAGCGAACTTCTGTGAATAGCTCAAAGCAAAAATGAAACTTCTCATAATCATCATTGACGGCCGATTTCCAAAATGTCCAAAGGTCAACCATGAGTTCAGACTTTGAAAGTTTAGTTTGTTCATCAGTTAAATTAATGTGATCCGACAGAAACTTAGCAACTGTGATTGTTTCAGTATTCTTTGCATGTCCTTTACGAATAAGATAATCGCGATACAAGTCTGAACGCTGTGGAGAAGGACAGATAATTTGCCAGTTAGCAATATTTTTATTCTCTTGAAATAACTCATCAAAATGATTTTTATATAAATAGAGGTTTAACACGTAACATTACCCTTTTTAAATGACACTTTAAGCAAAAAGCGATATATACAAAGCGCCTACAAGGAGAATTTTACTGTGATTAAAGAAAGCCGTCTATTCAACTTCATTAATAAAGAGAAAACCTTCGCAATTTCTTTTCTAGAAGGTCAAAAAGTTATCCACGATCTAGCACTTATTCACAGTGTCAACAACCAGGGCTTCGGCTTCTTTAGAGATTGTACTCTTTCAATTCTTCCTCTAATTAATTTTTTAAAGCCACAAGAAAATATGGGAATCTTCATTGATTCAGACAATCCTTACTTTCGCTTTAAACTTGAAATGAACCAAGCCGGCTTCTTCAGAACACTAATTCTTCCAGAAGATCTCCCGGCAGTGCCAGAGAAAATAACAGGTAAGCTTAGAACAGCAAAACAATTTCCATATAGCAAAACTCCTTATTCGAGTATTATCAATGTCGATAATCGCTCTATCAAAGAACTTATGAATGACTTCTTTGATAAATCGTATCAGATGAAATCTCAAATTATTATCAGCGATGACAGTGACCAGGTTATGCTTGTCACAAAGCTTCCAGAAGTAAATGTTGATAAAGAAGAAGTCGTTGAGTCTATAAGCTTAAAAGATTATATCAAGCAGAACAAAGAGAGCTTCGATAATATTTTCAAACAAGCTCTAAATGAAGATAATGAAATTCAAAAAGCATTTGAAGGACTAGATTTTGACTTCTTAAAGTCAACAGAGATTAAATTTAAGTGCAACTGCTCTCGTGATCGTATGGTTACAGGAGTAGCAGGTGTTGTACGCTCTAGTGGCTTTGATGATGTATTTCACAATGATGCTTCAATTGAAACGAAGTGTGATTACTGTAAAACAGCATACTTGATCACAAAAGAAGAAGTCTCTAGTATTTTAAATCTACACTAAAACGGAAGAGTCGTTTCTTCTGATCGCCAGAAGAAGCGGCTGTTTAGATCCGACTCAAGATATATCCCACAAAAATTTTCAGCGAGTGCACCATCGGCCCAAACAGGGGACATCAATTGTGATTTCTTATTTGAAGCAATTGGGATTGATTTCCACTTCTTATTAACCTTGCGCCAATCAATAGCTTTTGGAGATACCGAGCTTACTACAATCAAGTAGTCATTTGTTGTACTAACTTTCTTTCTCACCTGAACTAAGAAATTATTTAGGTATGACATATATTTCGCAAATTCCTTCGCGTCCTGTCTTTTTAAAATTTCATAAAGATCGTAATCAACAATATTTACAAAGCGACGATTTGAATCACTCATTGAATCAAAGACATGCTCAAAGAGATTCATCGTATTTGAGAAACATTTATTACCACGACAAGACTGGTCTTTGTAAATTTCACCAACCTTGTACTCCGCTGACTTTTGAAAGTGAAAAGACTTTGCTTCCTTTAAAGTTTTGGCCCCAGAAATGAATAAACGAGTGTTTTGATAAAAGTTTGCATTACACTTATTTATCTTTCCTAAGTTCGGCGCACTCCCTCGGTAGATGACCGAGTTACTATATCCAGAATTAATAAACACATCCCAAAGGCTCTTTCTTTGGTACTTATCACATGTTTGGTTAGCCAAACCATAGCCATTAACTTGGGCCAGTAGTTGATCCTCAACACTTGGAGTAATCGTCATCATATTATATGACCACATTTTTCCAAAACATGCGAAATTTTCTAGCTCAGTCTTTGCCGTATAATTTAGGTTTTTAAAATGCAGATAACCCATGTGCTCTTCGCTTAAACCGGGTATTTGAATAAAAATTAGATTTTGTGGATAGTTATTAAACGAATGTTTTTTTAAGTTAATCGTATTTACTCTTGAACATGAAAAAAATATTCCGAGAAGTAATAAAAATATTAAGTTTTTTTTATCGTACATCATAATTTCCGACTCATTAAATAGGGATTCTTATGATATATTATCATATATATAAGATTGAAATTATTAAAATTAATATTCACGTTTAAAAAGTAAGCGAGGGAAGAAATGAATCAAACTCTTGATGCTGCCACGCGAGAAATTTTTTGGAATATTCCATTCTCGTTTAAGGTTGTCATGTACATCCTATTTTTTGCAGCAGTCTTTGTTATGTTCAAAGGCCTGTATCAAAAAATTCAATTTATCACTGGAAAGAAAGGTGTTGATGCCATCAAAGGCCTAAAAGAGCTTCTACCAGAGAAACTAAACTGGGGAGCATTCTTTAAGACAATGCTTCTAACTGGTAAAGTTCCACGTTTTAGAAATGTTGCAATTTTTCACGGCTTAATCTTTTGGGGATTTGTCATTTTGTGGATTGCCACGGATCTAGTTGCCATTCACGCAGATACTCCTTTTAAAATTTATAAAGGACCTGTTTATATCGTTATCTCCTTCCTAGCTGATATGGCAGGACTTATGGTTCTTGCAGGTATCGGACTTGCATACAAAAGAAGATATATTGACAAGCCTGATTACCTACAGGCTACGAGACCAAAGCAAGAATTATTTATGTACGCTATGCTAATCTGTCTTGTTGTTCTTGGATACCTGATTGAAGGTGTAAGAATTATGGGAACTGGAATGCCAGTTGGCGAAGCGACTTGGTCACCAGTAGGTTGGTTGCTTGCGACAATCTTTTCAGCAATCCCACTTTCAGAACAAACATGGGCGTATTCATATCGCGCGATGTGGATGGTTCACATGGCAAATACAATGTTATTTGTTGCCGCATGTGGAACAACAAAGTTCTCACATATCTTCGTACTTCCATTTGCTGCTCTAGTTACACCTCCAAGACGTGGTGCTGTTCTTGAGCCAATGAATTTTGAAGACGAAACAGCAGAAACTTTTGGGCTTGGAAAAATCTCAGAGCTTACTCTTAAGAACAAGCTAGACCTTCTTGCATGTGTTGAGTGTGGACGTTGTACACAAGTATGTCCTGCAAACCTTGCAGAGAGACCTCTAGACCCTAAGAAGATCATTACAAAAGCTCGTGACCTTGCTTTTGAAACAGCGGCCAAAGGCGAAACTGATGCAGACTTCTGGGAAAATACAACTTACTCTTCAATCGAGTTGGATTCATGTACGACATGTGGTGCATGTATGGAAGAATGTCCTGCAAATATTGAGCACGTTGATATCATCATGGGTGCTAAGAGGTACAAGACTTTAACTCTTGGTGAGATCCCAGCGGATGCTGCAACAGCAGTTCAAAAAGTTCAAATTAATGGTAACCCTTGGGGGATCTCTCAAGATGATCGTTTCAAGTGGGCCGACGGTCTTGATGTACCTGTAATCGAAGCTGGAAAGAAAGTTGATTACCTTTACTACGTTGGTTGTGCCGGTTCATACGATGCTTCTAACCAAAAAGTTGTTCAAGATACAGTTAAACTTCTTAAGAAAGCAGGTGTTTCATTTGCAGTAATGGGTAAAACTGAAAAATGTAACGGTGACCCGATCAGACGCTTCGGAGATGAGTACTCATTCTTTGAAATCGCTATTGAGAATATTGCCAATATGAGACAATACGACTTTGATAAAGTTGTAACTCACTGCCCTCACTGTCTTCACACAATTGGTAAGGAATACGCTAAGTTTGATGATGGTGACTTTACAACAGTTCACCACACAGAACTTCTTGCTGACCTACTACGTTCTGGAAAATTAAAACCAGAAAAGAAAGTCGAAGAGAATCTTACTTTCCACGATCCATGTTATCTTGGACGCCACCACGGTGAATACAATGCTCCAAGAGAAATTCTTAAGGCAGCTGGTGTTGAGATCAAAGAAATGGATAAGAAAGAAGATACTGCCCTATGCTGCGGAATGGGTGGTGGAAACATGTGGTACGAGGTTGAAGCTGGTACTGATCTAGCTGCTGGACGCCTTGAGCATGTTGGTGAAAAGAAAGTTGATAAATTAGCTACGGCCTGCTCTTTCTGTATGATAAACTTTAAGGGTGGAATTAGCGAAAAAACAGGTACAGAAAACCTTGAGATTGAAGACGTTGCTTCAATCCTTGCAAAAACTATCGATTAAATCAATTATACTAGGCTCAGTTCTAGCTGAGCCTAGCTTTTTACAAAATCAAATACTCGCCCAAAGCACTCAAGAAAATCAAACCAGTCTATTAGAAACATTTGAAGAAAAGTTAAATGCATTTCAAAATGAAGTTAATGAAAAAATCCTCAATCCACCAAGCGATAAGGTAACTTTTAGACAAAACTTTAAAGATGAAGAGAAAATTGAGTTATCGAAAAGGCAACTGAATGCCATCATTCTTTACAGTGAACAAGATTATACAGAATTGTTTCATGTGAATAAGTGCTCAATCTATACTCTTCTTAAAAATCGTCTTATTAGAATTAATAATCGACCTCTTTTAAATGTTGAAACCTCTATTACGTTGGGAAGTTCTACTTCTACGGCCCTTGTCCCAATAGATGCCTTTTTAGCACACTATTATAAAAGTAATTGTCGCCTCTCGTTTAAGCAGTCTCGTCTGTTTGAAAAAGGGCTTTTGAAAGATACATTTAAAAAACTAACTCCTAAATTCCCAAGGAATCAAACTCAGTGTCTTGATCAATACAAGGAGCTTAAAAGTAATATCAATCTTGATCATATCTGTAGTGCCCCCTATACAATTGAGCTAGCAGACAAGCTCTCTCAGAGGCTACGAGATAATTCTCTTAGTATTTCAGAGCGAAGCTATATCAACTCCCTAAGAAGGCAATCTAAAACCTATACTGATGAGGTTAGTGACAGAGATATTCTATACTTTAAGAATTTTTGCAGTAACTTAAGTCGTGAAGAGTTATTTTGTAAAAACTATTCTAAGCAAGACTTTTGGTCACTAATTATAAATAAACAAAAGTCTCCTGATTACATCGAAGTTCGCTGTCGTAATATTTTAGCTAAGAGTTCTGAAGTAGATTTGAAAGATCTAGATTACTTAAAATGTATTTCTCTTTTACGAAAAGAACCAAATCGTTGCATGACTCAGGGACCAGCAACTGGATCAGTACTCTACCCTATGCCTAGCTGTAATGAGATTTCAGAAACATTAAAAATTTCAAGACTTAAGAATAACTTCAATGACTGTCCAAGAAATATTGGTAATTACGCTATCGTAAATGGTTCTCGAGTAATTAAACACTTTGCAACTAATGATATAAAGAGCAAAGACTGCGTCTTCCCTTCTTATGAAAAGATCTATGGCCTATACCTAGAATCAGATGAAGAAGAGAAGTGGCCACTTCGTATTTGCTATAATTCTAACAATGGGAAAAAGTGCTTACCTTTTATTCCAGGAAATTCAAAAGAGAATTACAATGCCCTAAATATGGTTGTAGCAAATGCACTATTCCAAACTAAAATTGTCTCTAGTCGAATCAAGTGTGAACAAGTTTCTAAAAAACAGTACAATCCACTTCGTCTAAAGTATAAGGCCGGATGCTGGATTGTTCCTCAGGAGCTGGCCTGTCGTTCTGAAAGCTGCAAATACAATGTGATGATTGATAATCGTAAAGCACTTGAGATCTGGAGTGAGGGCTCTCTTTCATTTGACTACTTCAAGACAAAGTACAACTCTTCAGATGCTGATATTCACAGTAGAATAATTTCTGTTCTAAATATTAAAGAACAAGAAATCAATTCACTTACTTCTTTAAAATTCTTTTTGGATAACAAAAAGAATGGAATTATTCACGGTCAAGGATGTGCGGAGGATATCTACCCTTCTCATTACCAACTAAGAAAGATCGGAGTTTGTACACCTATGCCATTTATTATTGATGGTTACAGAGAAATTAATAATAATACTTATCTAAGTTTTAGAAGTGCCATGGATGATATCAATTCTCCTCGCTCCATATTATGGGCGAATGCCTTTACAGCACTTTCTAGGTACTCAACATTGAGCCCTTTAAAGAATTGGGAGTTATATGGCCTTTACTAAACTTACAAAGATCATTATTTCATCACTTCTTGCGACAAGTGTACTTTCAAAGTCAGCACTACTTGAGTTATCGACAAGACAAAATGTTCACAATCTTAAATACGACGATTTAAATGGGATTACCTTCTATTTAAAAGGAAAGAACGCTATTGCATATTCAGCAAAGAATCGCGCCAATACAGTTTTAGAAAAGAAGACTGATAGCGAATTTGATGTCATCAAGGCATCTGATGATCTCTACATTATCAGTGTTAAGAGTAGTCACTATAAAGATTTTTCATACATCTCTGAATCAGAAATATATTTTTATCAAATCAAAAAGAATCAATTAGACTTTGTTGGAAAAGGTAGCTATCCAAAATTTCATCATAAAAGTAATTATATCTCTTACACAAAAGAAGATGAAAGTAAGTTATATCTTGAAGTCGTAAATATTAAAAACAATCTCGATCGTTTTTCAATTCCACTAACTACAAAAGACATACTTCATCAAAGTGAAGTAGAGATTTTTGATGATAGTCTCATCTATTACACAGATAAGGGCCTTGATTTTAAAATCAATCTTAATATCTTTAATAATCGTTCTAAGAAGAAGTATCTTCTTCATCAATATGATAAGGCGAATAAGGTTGTGAGCCTCGCTAGTTCCGATAAGAAAGTATTCATACTTGAATCATCTGGTGGTAAGAATCCATATATGGACTTAACAGAGTTAGAAAAAGGAAGAGTTGATTTTACTAAAAGAACTCCACTAATTAACACACAGTCTGGACCGGCCTTTAATTTAAATATATTAAATAATGAGCTATTCTTTATTCTGACGTTAAAGAGTGAAAACTCTAACCTCTTTAATCAAAGAGAGATTGTCGCTTACAATCTAGAAGAAAAGAAACTCTACCAAAGAACCGATTTAAACTATATTTCAAATATTGTGCTTCATAATAATTCAATCTTAGTTCCTTATAAGGACAAGATCTACTTGTTAAAAAATAAAGAAGGGAAATTCAGTATCAATAAAGAGATTAAGTCAAAACTATGAGATTTATAATTTTATTACTTATCACATTTAAAGTTTTTGCATCTGCACCAACACAACAAGAGCTTAAGTTTTCACCAAGCCTTAGCCCGATGCTTAAGAATTTAGTAACAGAACTTTATCTCAATAGTAAGATAAACCAAGAATATATTATTAACCTTAGTAAGAATCTAACCTCTCCACTTGATAATGATTTTATCGAGCTAATGATTTTAAACTCCATCCTAAATACAAAGTTAAATAAGCAGTATGAGCACGTAAATATCTCTCAAGCACTCTACAACGAGCTTGATCAGAATATTAAATCAATCGAATCTTCTCTTCCATTTTCAAAATCAATATCTTCTAAAATTTTAAAAGATATTGGTGAGTTATTAACAAATAGAAATTTAAGAGAGTACAACGCCTATATTAAAAATAGAGATCTAAAAATTTCACCGGAGCTAAAAGCATTCATGAACCGAATCAGCTACCTACAATATTGGATCGATACGCTCAAAAAGCCAACTTCTGTTCGCAATGCAACACTATTAAAAACAAACTTAGAAATTCTCAACTCCCTAAATCGCAATTTAAGTATTACGGCCGCAAGTTACAAAAAAGATAATGATATATCTTATATCTCTATAAATGACATTGATCTGATCAAGGCCAGAAGACAAGTTGATAAGCTTCTCTTTAATAACGCGCCAGACAAAGACCCTGATTACAAGGCCCCTCAAGAGCTTCCAGAGCCCGTCGAAAACTGGGAATAAAGTTAAAGGTGGCGTGTACTTTTTGGGGATTTCAACTATTTACCCATCTATTTTTAAAAGAAATAACGTGTATCCTATGATATATAATTTCAATTAGTTAAATCGAAAAAAGGAAGAAATTGTGACAAAAAATTTCGATGAGCTACCTAAAACATATAGCTCTAATGATGTAGAAAAGAAGTGGTACCAGAAATGGGAAAATGAAAAGTATTTTACTCCTAAAGCAGGAAAGACTGGTGAGTCTTTTTGCGTCATCATGCCACCTCCAAATGTCACAGGAATTCTTCACGCAGGTCACGCACTTGATATCACAACTCAAGATGCCCTTATTCGTTTTAAAAGAATGAAAGGTTATGAAACTTTATTTCTTCCAGGAATGGATCACGCAGGTATTGCAACTCAGTCAAAAGTTGAAGAGCTAATCTGGAATGAAGAAAAGAAAACTAAGCACGACTACTCACGTGAAGATTTTCTAAAGAAGATCTGGGAGTGGAAAGAACAATATGGTGGTGTTATCGCTAACCAACAAAGAGTAATGGGTGCTAGTTGTGACTGGGATTACTCAATGTTCACGATGGATCCTGAAGCAAACGAAGCTGTTCGACGCGCTTTCGTAACTCTTTACAATGAAGGTCTAATTTATCAGTCAGACTATATCGTAAACTGGGACCCAAAGCTTCAATCAGCAATCTCAGATGCAGAAGTTGATCACAAAGAAGTTAATGGTGCCTTCTACCATATCCTTTATTCTGTAAAAGACAGCGATATTAAATTAGAAGTTGCTACAACTAGACCTGAAACACTTCTTGGTGATACGGCCGTAGCAGTAAATCCAAACGATGAAAGATTCGCTCACCTAATTGGTAAGAAAGCAATCGTTCCACTTTGTAACCGTGAAGTACCAATTGTTGGTGATGAACACGTTGATATTGAAAAAGGAACTGGTTGTCTAAAGGTTACTCCAGGTCATGACTTCAATGACTTTGAAATTGGAAAGAGACATAATCTTGAAATCATCAATATCCTAAATCTAGATGGAACTCTTAATGAGCACGGTCTTGAGTGGCAGGGGCTAGCTTGTAAGAAAGCTCGTAAAGGTGTTATTGAAAAACTAAAAGAATTAGAACTATTTGTTAAAGAAGAAAAGCACGTGCATCAAGTTGGTCACGGTGAAAGATCTGGTGTTGTTATTGAACCAATGATCTCAAAGCAATGGTTTGTAAATGTTCACGATATGGCCGCTGAAGCTGTTGCAAAAGTTGAAGATGATACAACTCGCTTCTACCCTAAGGGATGGGAGAATACTTACTTTGCTTGGCTTCGCGAGCCAAAGAACTGGTGCGTTTCTCGTCAACTTCTATGGGGACACAGAATTCCAGTATTCACATGTACATCATGTGAACACCAATGGGCGGATGAAGCTCTTGAGCCTGAATCATGTCCAAAGTGTAGTGCTAAAGAATACACGCAAGATCCAGACGTTCTTGATACATGGTTCTCTTCAGGGCTATGGCCAATGTCGACGCTTGGTTGGCCAAATGAGCAGAGAATGGAAGAGCGCGGTTTTGATAAGTTTTACCCAACTTCAGTTCTAATCACTGGCTTTGATATTATCTTCTTCTGGGTTGCTAGAATGATGATGATGGGAACAAAATTTTCTAATCAAGTTCCATTCGATAAAGTTTATATTCACGCAATCGTTAGAGATAAGCTAGGTCGCAAGATGAGTAAATCACTTGGAAACGGAATTGATCCACTTGAGATGGTTGAACAATACGGGGCCGATGCATTCCGCTTCACTCTTGCTGCTGGTTCTGGTTACAACCGCGCAATTAACCTCGATCCAGAAAGAATCGCTGGTTATAGAAACTTCATTAATAAGATTTGGAATGCTTTCCGATTCATCTCTCCATTCTTAGACCTTGCTCAGAAAGAACTTCCAACTAACCTTGATGATCAAGAGAAGTGGATTCTATCGGAGCTTAACGATGCAACAAAAGTTGTGAATGAATCTCTCGATGCATTCCGCTACGATGACGCATGTTCAGAAGTTTACTCTTTTGTTTACGATAAGTTCTGTTCTTGGTTTATTGAGCTTTCAAAGAATACTCTTAACGGAGAAGACGAAGCGGCTAAAGTCCAAAGAGCGACTGTTCTTAAGTACTGCTTTAGAAAAATAACTGCCCTTCTCCACCCAATCACTCCTTTTATTACAGAAGAGCTTTGGGGTTACTTAAAAGAAGATAGTGAAGATCTACTCATCTCAGCAGACTACCCTGAATATGATACTGCTCTTAACTACCCTAGTGAACAAGTTAAGATGAATAAGTTTATTGAAGTTGTTTCAGGAATTCGCTTCCTAAGACAATCGGTAAATATCAAACCAAAAGACGAAGTTGAAGTAGTTCTTTTAACTGACGATGAAGAAGCATCTTCTTACTTTGCAGATAATATGGCGGGTATGCAAGATCTTGCTCGTGCAAAAGATGTAGCAATTGCAACAAAGTCTAGTGAAAATCCTAAGAAATGTATCATGAAGGCCACGACTCACACTGATATCTTTTTAAAGCTTGATGGTGTGATTGACCTTGATGCGCAAATCAAGCGTCTAGAGAAAGACTTTGATAAAACTCAAAAAGAATTCGATAAGATTGGAAAAAAACTTAACAACGAAAAATTTATGGCAAACGCACCTGAAGAAGTTGTTGTTGAAGTAAGACAAAAAGCAAGTGACTTTGAAGAAAAACTAAACTCACTTAAAGAACAAATCGAACAATTCAAATCATAAAAAATAAGGCCCTTTCAAAAAGGGCCTTTTTTATATCTCAAAATAGAAATATTCTTCTTGATAGATCTCACCATTAAATTCGAAGGGAGATTCTTTTAAAACCTTTCCTCCATTTTTAATAAAGAAGCCTTTTGAAGGATTATCCTTAAAAGTACAAAGGTAAAAACAATCATATCCTCGATTTTTAAAGTCTTTAATTACAGCTTCAAATAGCTTTTGTCCCATACCAGACTTCTGATACTTTTTTAAAATATAAAAGTCGTAGATTTCACCAGGAATACCATGTTCATGTTCACGAGCTGGCCCATAATCGATAAAGCCGACCACATCACCATCAGGTGCATGAAACACAAGAGTTCCACCCTCAGTGGGCCTGCGAGGAATTTTTCGCTCCCAAGTTTGTTGTACATCTGAATACTTTAATGAATAGAGATAATCCTTAGAGAGAATCCCTTTATAATTTTCCCAAAAACAATCGACATAGATTCTGGCCAATGACTTGATATCATCCACTTCCACAGGAATGATTTCAAAAGGAGCAAATGTAAGATCTTTTGCGGCCACCATAGAAATATTTTAGCAATATTATGCCGGCCTCGCAAACAAGTGTTTTTTAGAGCTATGGAACTAGTCTAAGTGATTGATAATTAACTATATAGTCTTCTAAATCCGGAAAAGTTTTTAGCTGAATTAGCTCGCTAATTCCATATGATAAAAGCGTCGATCCACTAAAACAAAGACGACCAATGGTCTCAGGCATATGCTTCCACTCTGGGATAGTCAAGTCTTCATCACCTACTAAGAAGGCGACCTGGCCACGATTACGACTCATTTGCGCAGTTGCAAGCGACTTTGTAATGACAACATCAAACTCGTCAATACGACGACGTAGAATATTTGGTGATTCACTAAATAAACTTATTCTTTTACTTACCTTTACCCCATCATAACTCTCTACTGCTTCACTTGGAATATAACCATGAAGTTTCAATGTCGGTAAGCATTCTGCTAGAAAGTTCATCCTTTCGACAAATTCAACGTCATACTTATGTGGATAATTGATAAATATATTTGAGATTTTTTTATGTGTAAAAGCGTGATCAATATTAGAATCGTTAAACTTCCCTTCCACTGCTTTTAAAGCACTCACTTTCTTTTCATCTAAGTACTCTCCACTATACTCTGGTAAAGATACTTGATAAAAGAAACTTTTTGGTCCTCCTTGTAAACCAATCTTAACATTTGCTCTAAAAGCTAGACCTAGAACTGCCGAGTACATATCATTCACATAATCAATATAGTAATCAGTATTAAAAACTTCGTGTAAGTTTGCTGCAAATTTATGTGCCGCAAACATTGACTCCGTTTCTTTCTTTGAAATTGAATAGGCCCAACATCGCTCAGGTAACCAAAAGTCATCTATCTGAGTTGCATCGGTATAAACAATTGCAACTTGATTGTCCTCATGCTCTTTAACAATGGCATTTACAACGGGTAGGATCGAAGCAATTTCTGCTTCATCACCTTTAACCCTGAGTAGGAACTTCTTCACTTGGAGTCCTCTCTTTAACTCTTAATTCACAATAAATTACTGTAAAGAAAACAACAGCAAGAGGAAGAAAGAATAGGTTTAAGATTGGAACAGAAATAAGAATCATAAATCCAACTCCACCTAGTAAATAAGGAAGAAAGCCTGATTTTACATCTCCTATGCACTCCGCAAAAGTTAAGTTATTTCTAGACCAAGAATAATCAATAAATGAAATCGCAAGAATTAGTCCACCTAGAACAAATGTAATCGGTGGGAAGAAAAATCCAATACCAATATTGATAATTGATAAAACAACAATCACACCAATCTTTTTAAGTTCATTCATGAGTATACTAGGTAGCCTCTTTAAGGTCTGGGCAAGTGTATCACTCGTCTCTTTTTGTAATTTATAAATCATCTCAACTCGTGAGCTAAGCATATCATTAAAAGGAGAGGCAATAACTGAGACCACAATAAAGAATGTCCAGTTGATAATTACTCCTAGAAGAATAATTAAAACTCCAGAAAAGACAGTGCTAACCCATCCCTGATCTGGATACTTTTCATTGATATAACCATGTCCCCATGTTGAGACTTCACTAAAGGCATAGTGCCCTAATGAATAGTAAAGAATAAAACCAATTAAAACCGGACAAAGAGCGATCAAGATAATCTTTTTGTCTGACTTAAGAATATTCATTGAACGAAAAAAGAAATATGGAAGTTTTCCAATCATTTTGACTCCATTAATTTTGAACTGGAAATTTAAAAGTTTTTAATTTTGAGAAGTCTTTTAAAGTTGGTTTTACGGGAATCGCCTTCACAATACTTTTCAAATTTTGCCAGTCTAAGTATCTATCCATTATATCCGACTCCACATGATTTTTTTCAATGAAGTCAATTTTACCTTTGGCCTTATTGACCATCCCAGTCGCTCCATTAAGATTGTCATCTTCATGGTGGTAAAGTGCTGTTGCGAGTTGAATCACAACCCAATACACATAACGCGCATTGTCTCCCATGGCATCCATCCAAAGGTCTTCAACGACCTCATGACACATCCAGTAATGACCTGTATTAAATAAGTTAAGCCCCTCTTGGATTAGTTCAAGATGCTCAGTAGTAAATTGTCCAAAGTGATAATTATTCATAATAGAGTTAGTCTAATTCATCTCGTTCTCATATACATGATGCGATGACCAAAACTATTCAATCGGCCCTAAAGACGATAGAATTTCTCAAATTTAATTTAACTAAAATATGAAATAGGAAGAGTGATGCATCATAAAGATCTCGTACCAGAATACTTAAAAAATCTACAAGTTTACCAAGCTGGTAAGCCAATCGATGAAGTTGTTAGAGAAAAAGGACTTACACGAGTTTCAAAACTAGCTTCAAATGAAAATCCACTAGGACCTTCGCCCTTTGCCATTCGTGAAATGACTCGTGGCCTTTGGGACCTTCATCGTTATCCTGATATGCATGCTTATGCTCTAAAATCAAAACTTGCTGAAATTTACGATCTAAAATTAGAAAATATTATTTTAGGTAATGGGTCTGAAGGTATCATGGCCTATATTGCTCGTGCCTTTCTTAAGCCAGATGATGAAGTCCTTACTTGTGACAATACTTTTATCGGTTTCTATATTCTTGCAAGAAGTGTTGGTGCCAAGCTTAACAAAGTACCACTAACTGATGATTACCGCTTTGATGTAAAAGCACTTGCTGACAATATTACAGAGAAAACAAAAGTCATCTATATTGCTAATCCGAATAATCCTACTGGAACATATATTACGAAAGAGGAATTCGACTATCTTATGAAGTACGTACCTTCTCATGTTCTAGTTATTCTCGATGAAGCTTATTTTGAATTTGCTCAAGATCAAGACGATTACCCAGATTCGATGAACTATCGCTATGATAATGTTCTTACACTTAGAACCTTTTCTAAAGCCTATGGTCTTTCAGGAATACGTGTAGGATATGGTTTTGGCCATCCTGAATTAATTGGTTACCTCTCTCGAGTTAAGCTTCCATTCGAACCAAATCTGATTGGACAATTAGGTGCTGTTGGTGCCCTAGAAGATCAACCACATCTTGATCGTACGTTAAGAAATAATAGAAAAAGATATGACGAATTAATGGTCTTTTTAGAAGAAAGAAAGTTTTCTC
Organism: Halobacteriovorax sp. GFR8; assembly: GCF_050955245.1. Lineage (NCBI taxonomy): Bacteria > Pseudomonadati > Bdellovibrionota > Bacteriovoracia > Bacteriovoracales > Halobacteriovoraceae > Halobacteriovorax > Halobacteriovorax sp. GFR8. Next base: position 2,931,888 of record NZ_JBPBLR010000002.1, read on the forward strand.
CTATTAAATCAATCACAAATTTCGTTACATTAAAAACAGGAAGCAGTGAAGCTAGTGACTTCATGTTTGAAGAATTACTAAATGAAGGTGTAATCATCAGAAAGCTTGTAGCAAATGAAATGCCTGAATACGTGCGTATTAGTATTGGAACAAAAGATGAAATGAAGCACTTCTTTGAAGCATTCGATAGAATTCTTCCTTCTTACAACAAAAGATTCAGAAAGGATTTAGTATGAAAATTTGCCAATATGTAAATCATGGAACTCATCGCCCAGAGCCTCGTCTAGGTATCTTATTAGATAATGGACTCGTTATTGATCCCAATAATGTTTGGGCATGTGATTATGAAAGAGAAGGATATTTTAACTTTTGGCAAAGAGCAAACCACACTTGCCCTCCGTCTCTTTTAGAAATTTTACAAACGAAAGATGACCCTATCGACTTTCTAGGGGAATGTTATGGCCTATACTTATTCTTAGAAAAAGTTGGTGATCTAACTCTTAGAGACGGAACACCTATCGCTTTTAAATCTGATGAGATTAATCTTAAAACACCTATTGATAAAATTCCAAATTACCGCGACTTCTATGCACATGAAAAGCATGTCGCTGCTGGATTCAAAAAAAGAAATGAGCCAATCCCAGAAGCGTGGTATGAAATTCCTGCTTACTACAAAGGGCCAACTCATGGATTCATTGGACACAACCAAGAAGTTTTATGGCCTCACTATACAAATATTCTCGACTACGAGTTAGAACTTGGGATGGTCATTGCAAAAGATGGTATTAATATTCGCGAAGAAGATGCAAAAGATCATATCTTTGGCTTTACAATTCTTAATGATATTTCTGCCCGTGATATTCAAAAGAAAGAAATGGCCGTTCGTCTTGGGCCAGCAAAAGGTAAAGATTTTTGTTCAGTAATTGGACCAGTAATTACAACTTTTGATGAATTCGACTTTAAAGAACCAAATCTAAAAATGACGGCAACTGTAAATGGTGAAAAGTGGTCAGAAGGATTCTCTGGTGACTCTCACTATAGCTGGGCACAAATGATTGCTCACGTCTCACAAGACGAGTGGGTATTATCGGGGGACCTTTTTGGTTCAGGTACAGTTGGTACAGGATGTGGACTAGAGATCGATAAGTGGCTTAAGCCAGGCGATGAAATCACTCTAGAAGTAGAAGGGATTGGAAAACTAACAAATAAAATTGGACCACAAAGAGGTACAAGATAATGGCAACAGATAATAAAATGGAAAGCTTTAAAGCAAGCGGCGTTTATACAAAGCAAGCTCACGTTGATATTCCGGAAGGTTTATACGAGGAAGAACATGGACGAAATGGCTTCTTTGGCCGTGTAAGCCAACTCTACCATACTCAACCACCTGTTAACTGGACAAATATTTCAGGAGATCTAAAACCAAAGAACCTTCCATCTCTTTTTAGTCACAAAGACCTACAGGATGATTTTCGTGCAATCTTAACAAATAATGATTGTGAACTTAGTCTAGGAACAATTACAAAGTCTCTAGATTACTTTTTAAGAAATGCTGATTTTGATGAACTCTACTTTGTTCACGAAGGTAGTGGTACTTTTGAAACAATCTATGGCCATGTACCTTTCGTAAAAGGTGACTATATTGTTATTCCTCGCGGAACAACTTATACAATTAAAGTTTCACAAGCTGCAAAATTTTTCCAAGTCGAATCGAATTCTGAATTTGAAGAACCTTCACGTGGTCTTCTAGGGCCAAATGCTCTTTATGACCAAACAGCAAAGTTCACACCTGAAGCAGCACTTGGAAGTGATCAAGACTGGCCTGAATATTGTGTACGTGTCAAAAGACTTGGAGAGATTACAACAATCACATATCCATTTAACCCTCTTACAGCAAAGGGATGGAAGGGCTCAGTCTATCCTTGGAAGATTTCAATCTACGATATCTGTCCAATCATGAGTCACCGTTATCATATTCCTCCATCAGGACACACTACTTTTGTAGCAAAAAACTTTGTTGTTTGCTCATTTGTAGAAAGGCCACTTGAAGATAAGAAGCATAAGGTTTTAAAAGTTCCTTTCTATCATTCAAATATTGATTTTGATGAAGTACTTTTTTATCACCAAGGAAATTTCTTCTCTCGTGATAATATCGATGCAGGGGCACTTACTTTCCACCCTCAAGGCGTTCACCACGGTCCACACCCAAAGGCCTTTGAAGCAGGTGAAGATAAACTATACACAGACGAGTATGCCGTTATGGTTGATACTCGCTACCCTCTTAAACCAACGAAATGGTTTGAAGAAAACGAAAATAAAGACTACTGGAAAAGCTGGATGTAATTATGGCAACTTTTGATACAACAAAACAAGATTTTAAAGACAATTATAAACTACTAATCGGATCAGTTGTTCCAAGACCAATAGCAGTTGTTTCAACTGTTAATGAAGATGGAACAAGTAATATTGCACCTTTCTCATTTTTTACTGTAGTAAGTGCAAACCCAATGATCATCGGCTTCACTCCAATGATTCGTTCAAGCGACGGAGAACAAAAGGACACTCTTAAAAATATTCTTCGTCAAAAAGAATTCGTCGTAAACTTTGTGACTCAACACAACTATGAGAAAGTTAACCTCTGCTCAACAGAGCTTCCTCATGGTGAGTCTGAATTCGACTTTGCTAAACTCACAGAAATAGATTCTGAAGTTGTTACACCAAAGAGAATGAAAGAATCACCGATTCATTTTGAATGTAAGTTTAGAGATACTTTAAGCTACGGTGATGTACCAGGAACAGGTACTTTTGTGACAGGTGAAGTTGTTAGGGTGCACGTGGAAGACGAACTCCTTGATAGTGGTAGAATCGATCAAGATAAGTATGCCCCAATTGGGAGAGGTGCTGGAAATGACTGGATCGTCTGTGACCACAGAGTACAAATTGAGCGCCTAATGAAGGCTCAAATTCAAAAATAATCAATAATTTCAAGCCCTTAGGGGCTTGGGTATTATCTATACACCCCTAGTAATTTTTCCATTTTAGACCACCTTGCTGTCAATTTTCGCTAATATTTCCTTGAACACACCTTAATAAAGAAGAGGAATTTTATGAAAAGACTACTGATAACAGCTATGATCCTGACAGGTGCTACGGCCCAAGCAGATCTATTTGATAACCTAACAGCAAATTTAAACCTTTCACCTTCTCAATCTAATAACTTAAGAAATGGACTAGCATCAATCCTAAGTGGTGGTGGAAGCGGTTCTGTAAAAGAAGCTGAAAGATATAGCTTTAACAAATGTTTTGAAATGCTAAGTGTCGCAAAACAAGAACAGATCAAAAGTGGTAAAAAGTTTATCAAAGCTGGTTATGCTACGGGAAAATTCTATTCTAATGTAATTGAAGGTGACTATAAGCAATTTCACGATAGAAATGAAGACATTAGTAAGTTTGGTCGCACTCTTATGAGAGGTGTTTCGAACTTAGATAGTATTAGATTTAATAGTACAACTTCTGATAAAGATGCTCCTCATCTTGATTACTATTGTTCAAGCTACATGGATATCGAAAGTGTATCAAAAGTAATTGTAGGAAATAAAGAGTGTCGTAAAGTTGATCTAGCTTTAAACGCTATGGATGCAAATACTAAGAAAAGATTTAAAGCATCTGCATCAAACTTTTTCTGTGAAGGTGAAAATATTGTGAAGACAGATTTTACTGGAAAGAAATACGATGTAATTTACGAAATGAATGAAATTCAAGAATAATAAAAGCCGCTCTAAGCGGCTTTTTCTTTATCTAAAATGTATAACCTAAACTTAAGCCATAAGTGAAATCATCTGAGTTTTTATCATCATAAGAAGAGTTTAAGAACGAATATCCCGTTTCCATCTGAACATAAGCAGTATCAAAATCAATCCTTATTCCAGGAAGCACTAAAATAACTTCTGGAGACTGCTGTCCATCATAAGAAATAGTTGCACCATCTTTCAAAACTCCATCGACCTTATACTCCATAAACACAGTATTTAAATAAAATAGAACTGTAGGGCTTACTCGGTAACCAACGTTAAGTGAGGCCCCTAGAGACTTAGCTTTCAAGTCAGTAGTATATACTGTCGAATCAGTATTCAGTGAGCCATCTTCATGATAGCCAAAGCCGAACTCCCCCTGAAGAGACATCTTTAGACCAACTGTTTTTCGATCCCCTCCAATAAACTGATACTTAATTTTTAAAAGATCAGAAGTGTCCGGATATGTTTGAAGTCCAATATCAAGTCTTGGAAGAAGTCCTAGATTACCTTTAAAAGTTAGAAGTGGCTCAGGCCCACTAACAGACTCCTCTGTTGTCGTACCACTAATAATAAAGTCATAGCCTTCAGCAAGATCGACATCATAGCCGCTTGCAACACCAAGTGCGATATCTACCTTACCTAACCCACCCGTTGTTTCAGGACTATCCATACGAGATGTAGGAATATTGTAATCAAGCTGAGCGCAACTTACGAATGTAACTAATACTAATAAAAAACTAGGAAATCTCATGAACTCTCCAATAATTAATTTATTAAATTATATTGAAGTTTTAGGTAATTTAAAGAAGAAAAAAAAAAGCCCGCAGAAAGCGGGCCCTTAGTATTATTTAATTTTTAATTCTGAGTGAAGTTTTGCAAAAGTTTTTTCTTCACGGATTGCATACATAAGGTTTGCTTTCATACGCTCATCTTTTGTGTAGAATTCTTTAACTTGATCAGCAGTTAGACCAGAAAGGCTTGCACTTTCTTCAATTTTCGCATCGAAGTCTGCATCTGTTGATTCAACTTCGTACTTGTTTGCAAGATGGTCTAGAATTAGTCCCGACTTAACTTGGAAAAGAGCTTTTTCATCTAAGTCACCGGCCCACTTCTCAAAGTACTCACCTAGCATATCTTCTGTAAAACCTTGTTGCTTAAGGTTGTTTGCAAGATCATTCTTTAGGTGCTCTTTTTGTTGAGCAATCATAGTTGATGGAACATCAAAGCTATTTTCAGAGATTAGTTTTTCAAGAATTTCTTGATTTAACTTTTCTGCTGCTTGTCTTTCATTTTGCTTAGTTAGGTTCTCTTGAGTTTTTGCTTTGAAATCCTCTACTGATTCAAAACCTAGCTCTTTAGCTACTTCATCAGTAAAGTCAGGAAGCTTTCTTTCTTTGATTTCAAGAAGTTCAACGTGGAACTTAACTTTTGCTTCTTTTAGTTCTTCTACGTGATACTCAGATGGGAAAGTAACTTCTAGAGTCTTCTTCTCACCTGCTTTCATACCAATCATTTGCTCTTCGAATCCTGGGATAAATTGACCAGACCCGATTTCTAGTAGGTATTCTTCACCTTTCATATTTTCAGGTTTTTCACCATCAGCTTTTTCACCTTCGAAGTTCATAACAGCGAATAGTCCGTTAGCTAGTGCTGTACCTTCAGCAGCTTCAACCATTTCTGCTCTTGGAGCAAGGTAGTTCTTACGTACTTTTTCAACATCTTCTTCAGTTACTTCAACAGTATCTTTTGTGAATGATAGTTTTGAGAAATCTTTAAGTTCTACAGTTGGGAAGATTTCAACAACAGCATCAAATGATACAGACTTTCCATCTTTGTAATCCATATTTTCAAAGTTAGGGTAACCAACTACTTTAAGATCTTCTTTATTAATTGCTTCGAAAAGTTCCTTTTGTACGAAACGATTTAGAGCATCACCTTCAACCTGTGGACGGTATAGTTTTTCAACCATAGCGATTGGCGCTTTACCTTTTCTGAAACCTTTGATTGAAACTGATTTTTGCTTCTCTTTAAGAGCAACAGTAATTTGCTCAGATAGATCTAGGTTATCGAATGAAAAAGATAATTTTTTTGTGCAGTCATTAACTTGTTCTACTTTATAAGTCATGAATAAATCCTCACTTCGCTATGCGACAATATTAACATTATGAATAGCCGAAATTAGCTAGAATATGGCAAAAAGTCAATGAATATAAGGGGTTTCAATTAGCCTAATACTCAACCTTAACCAAAAATAGGCCTTGTGGTGGTGCCGTCGGAGCAACCTTTTCAGCACTCGGACTAGTCAATTGTCCCACAATAACTTCTCTTGAAATCTTTCCTTGAGCATACGACCAGATACTTGAAACAATTAAGCGAACCATCTGCTTCAAGAATCCATTACCGGTTATCTCCATGATAAAGACATTTTCTTTAAGTCCTGGCCCATAGTTCATTTCACTTTCAAAGACACTACAGTTGGTCACTTTTCGAGTTGTCGACTTAACAGGTGTTCCCTTAGTTGAGAAACCTTCAAAGTCATGCTCGCCGATAAATAGCTGACATGCTTCATTCAGCTTGGCCAAGTCCAAATCTTTGCCTAGGTAGGTCACATAATTTCTCAAGAAGGGGTTGGGCTGTTTTTTAACTGAGAATATGTAACGATAGGTCTTACTCCTCGCGTTAAAAACCGGTTGAAAATCATCTGGTGCATATTCTGAGTCCACAACTTTTATTGCATCTGGTAACTGACTATTAAGTCCGCGCATTAGGGCATTTGGATTAATGTCTATGGGAAGAGTTATTCGAGTAACCTGAAAAATTGCATGAACACCTGTATCAGTTCTTCCGCAACCAACAACTTGTATATCATCAGACTTTGATAATTGTTTTAGAACTTTTTCAATTTCACCCTGAATACTTTGCTGACCAATTTGCTTCTGCCATCCAAAGTAATTCGTTCCATCGTATGAAAAAGTAACTTTATAGATACTCAAAGTTAAAGCCTATACCAAAAGAAACTCCGCTCACGCTAAAGTCTTCTCTTTTAAATCCTGAAATATCCATTGTCTTGGCCATAAGACTAATACTCATTTCACTAATGTCACTGAACTTCTTTAAGTCCATTCCGAAATTTGGAAAAATATTATAAATCGAAAAATCAATCGAAGCTGAAGCGTTATATCCATAACCTACTTGACGAATATCTTTATCGTCATCACCTTGTTCACGATCATCTCTATTTTGCCAAATAGGAGCAATTACTGGCCCACCTTGAGCTGTAATTGAAATCTTCTTTCCAAGGTTTAACTTCGCACCAAGATTTAAATCAATTGGAAACAACCATAGATTAAATGTTGTTCGTGAAATTGTTCCGCCTCCAAACTTCCCCTTTCCAGAGTTAAATGATAGACCAAGGTTTCCCTGAAAGAATGTCGAGACAATATTTCTTTGAAAATAATTTCTATAATTGAATGTAAGATAACCTGCTTGAATAGAGTCTGCTTCAGAGTTATCGTTTTGAAATATTGATTCAAAAGTCCCAGTACTATCTGAGTAATCATAAGTATCATAGATATATGTAAAACCAATTTGAGTATCTGCTTTTTGATAAACATCTATAAGTAGATCTTCAGTTTTATACTCAACATATGAATTTGGACTTGGGTCTCTTAAGATTGAATCTTCATCAGTGGCCGTTTTCAACCACTCTTTATCTTGTGAATTCATTACAGCATTTTTAAGCTCTTCATCTGTGTACTGCTGAGGTGTTGAACCAAAGATATCTGGAATCGAATTCTTATCCTCTTCACTATCATTAGAACCTTGATCATTTTCGTACGGAGAATCTTTTAGATCTAACTCTCCAGGCAGAGGCTGATTAAAGTCTATAGAAAAAACATTTGTACTTGAAACTAATAGCGTACAAATAAAGAGGTTTTTAAGATTCGCTTTCTTCATCTTTTTCTTCCCAGTCGAATAATTCAACTTTAGTATCCTTACTAAAAATATTATACACTAAACATCCGACAACATAGGCAGTAATCAGCACAAAAATCATCAGTTGCTCGTAAATAAGGATTAATACTAGAATGAGAAGAATCATCGCAAGTACCTTGCGGCGATTTTTTCTTACATAATCCGAGTTTTTAAATGAATTAAACGGAATATTTGAGATCATTAGTAGGGAATAAAAAATCACATATGCAGCTGCGTAGTAACTCTGATACTCACCAAAGTTAAACTCTAGTGTCACCATAATAAAGCCAATAATCGCTAAGGCCCCTCCTGGAATTGGAAGACCTTGGAAGTAATTAGATGGAACCTTATTAATATTTGCATTAAATCTAGCGAGCCTTAGTGCACCACATAGTAGGTATAAGAACGAAATAACAATTCCTGGCCTACCAAGGTTTTGAAAATACTTAAAGTAAATAATTAAAGCCGGTGCCATACCAAAAGAGATAACATCACTTATAGAGTCAAATTGTTCACCAAATTGAGACTGAGTCCCAGTAAGACGAGCAATTCTTCCATCTACGCTATCAAAGATTGCCCCCAGTAGCAGAATCATACAAGCAGGGTAGAACATACCCTTTGTTGCCATAATAATTGAGGCAAATCCACATCCCATATTCAATGCTGTAAAAACATTCGGTAAGAAAAAAGTTAGCTTATGTGGTTGTCCGTCATATCTTGTCATTTGAATTTCCTTCTTATTCTTCTATATAGCGACCTACGATTGTTTCTCCGCCCCTAACCTTTTCATTCATGGCCACGAGGAGTTCAGAGTTTTCGACTTGCATCTTTACAGTAGCACCAAGTGGATAGAAGCCAATATCAACTTGTCTTCTTCCAAGGTCCCCTGGCAACACAATTAGCTCTGGGTCACGTTTAAAAAATGAATTTATAAAAAATAGTCTAATCTTTCTATCGTTAGAGTCTTCTAGAATAACTTTTGTTCCAAAGTCCTTATCATTAAAAATGACGTTATTTACTCTCGCCGAAATTGGTAAATATATCCCATATCCGCTCAATAGTCCCATTCTAATTGAAAGCTCCGAAACGTTATTCGATATTTTATTAATACCAACAACTTTCCCTGTTACTGGAGAATAGATCGATCCACGAGTTGTTACCTGATCTTCTTTAAAGGAGCTCAATTTCCTTCTAAACAGGAATAGAAATACAGCTACAATTACAAAGTAAATTGAAAATAAATAAAAGCCGAATAATAGTAATAATAGAAATGCTACTACTATAATAAAGTTGATTGTGGACTTAGATAGATAAAATATTTTCACTTTAATAATTTATCAATATTCAACTGACATGTCATACTAAGACTTTTTAAATTCGACGTGAAGTGGTCGAAAATAATAAGGCCTCTGCCTCATTCTTTCACTTACAACCTTGCTAAAAATCGGTGCTGGATTCTTACGAAGCACCTCCCGAGTATCCCCTTCACAATGCTCTGAAAGCTCATTTGCACCATGAGTATATAATTGTGACTTATCCACAATACCCGAGCAAAATGCTTCGAATTCAGCTTGCGTTAGAAGCTTCTCCTCATCATTTGTACGAATATAATACTCTTTCTTAAATGCCGGAAACATCCAGTGAGTCGAGTCCTGTCCAAGAATACTTGGAATATCAGAGCTATAAAAAGAGAAAACCTCAATATCATCTAGTTCAAAAACTTGTGCAAGCCCTTCTCCTACTCTCATACCAGTATAAGAACCTGGGCCAGCAATTGAGATAAGACCTTTAATATGACTCACATCAAGCCCATGCTTTGAAAGTAGAGCATGAATATTTTCATGAAGAACTTCAGAAGTCTTCTTTGTTTCAACAACGACATCTTCAACCCAAGAGAAGTTCTCGTCTAATATTCCAAAGTGGAGTAGATGTGATGTATCAATAAATAAGTATATCATTAGAAGAATCGCGTAAAATCGTTAAACAACGCCCCAATCATTAATAGTAAAAGAATAGAAAGACCAAATTGCTGAGCAATCTCAAGCTTTCTTCTTGATAATGGTCCACCGTTAATTGCTTCTAAAATAAGAAAAACTATATGCCCACCATCTAATACCGGAATTGGGAATAAATTAATAACACCTAGGTTGATAGAAATTAAAGCCATCAACTGGAAAAAATATGAAATTGAAGTATTGAAAGAGTCGGAAGCAACTTTTCCAATTGTAAGTGGCCCACCAATATTCTTTAATGAAACTTCTGCTGTGATAAGTTTTTTAAAGCCTTCAAATGTTTTAACAACGCCGTCCCATGTACGGTATAAACTTCTTGGAATTGCTTTGAAGAAATTCATTGGCTCAGTTGTAACATATTTACCAGCGGCATAAATACCATGGCTATAAACACCAATTAACTTAACAGTTTTACCATTTTCAGTTCTAACGTCAGGAGTAATATTAAACTCTTTAGTCTCACCCTTTCTAATAACTTTTAAAGAAGCTTGACCTTCATTTTCTTGGATTTCACCTCTAAGTTCATCAAATGAGTTAACTTCTTTTCCATTTACCGAAGTAATAATATCCCCTGCCAAAAGACCTGCTTTATCTGCAGGAGACTTCATTTGAACACTCTTAACAACTAAGTCCATAGGAAAGTAATTATTTGTAAAAAGAGCGTGCTTAAGACCATTCGTTACATCTAAGTGTGCAACGGCCTTAGCTTCCTTATCAAATATTGGCTGACTTGTTTCAGTATCGATAGATTTCACAGGAAATAGATCGAGGTGTCCTGCCTCAATGGCCAATTCTTCTAAGCTATAGTCAGTATTTGGTTTATTACCTTTAGAAACAATAAATAGATTACCATCTGCTGATTTAACAATTGGCAGAAGTAAAAATGGCGGATACTTTACCATTTCTTCAAAGAATTGTTCTGGCTTCATATCAACTTTCACAACTTCTTTTCGGCCAAGGCGCTCAACAGTTAAAGAACTAATATGGCCATCACTCTCCAGCACGATATCACTTGGAGAAGTTACAAGATGTTCATTTACTTTATTAACAATATCACCACTTCTAAAACCTAATTTATAAAAGCGTGTCTCTTTGGCCACATTTCCAATCTTAATTTCTGGAACTTTTTCACCAGTTAAGAAAAGAGCAAAGAAGATAAAGAAAGCAAGAATAAAGTTAGCAAGAGGACCACCAAAAACAATCCAAAACCTTTGCCATTTTTTCTTATGAATAAAAGAAAATTTCTTTTCTTCTTCAGAAATACCATCTTTGTTGAATGGATCATCTCCAAACATCTTCACATATCCACCAAGTGGAATTAAAGAGATAGCGTACTCTGTGTCACCTTTTTTCCATCTAAACAGTTTTGGACCAAAACCAATTGAAAAAACTTCAACCCTTACACCAAAGAGTCTTGCAAACAAGAAATGTCCTAGCTCATGAAAAAATACGAGTGGACCTAAAAATAAAATAAATATAACAATTTTCTCTAACATACTAACCCTTATAAAATCTTATAACTTAACAATAGTGTGTAAAACGGTATAACAAAGAGAAGACTATCGATTCGATCGTAAACCCCACCATGTCCAGGAATCAAGTTCGAGCTATCCTTTACACCTATTTGTCTTTTCAACTTAGACTGAATCAGGTCTCCGACTTGACTCAAAATACCTAAAATAAAAAAGATCAGTACATATTTTACCGCAAAATCACCTATTAAATAATACCATACTAAAGTTCCTAATAGGCCAGATGTTGCGGCTCCACCAATTAAACCTTCAACAGTCTTATTAGGGCTCACTGTTGCCCACAACTTCGTCTTTCCAAAGTTCTTACCAAAAAACCAAGCACCAGTATCCATACCAAAGTTAAATACTAGTAGAATAATTACAAGAGCTTGCCAATTAGCATGATTAAGAAGTGAATGAAGATTAAGAAATGGAATCAAAAATATTACCATGCTTAAAATTGTTACTCTTTTTAAAAGGTTAACAAAATTCATCGACTCCATTGGAGAAATGAACAAGTAGCCTATTAGAACAAGGTTTAATAAACAACCTATTGAAGGAATAAGAAGCCCATCAAATACGTGGTTGTTGTTCATTGCCCAGAACTGAATTCCAAGTAAAAGAACAAAATTAACGAGTGTGAAAATACCTGTTACTTTAAGAGAGAGAAAATTCTTTGCGAATTCATAGAAGCAAGCTGCACTAACAACGATAAGGAGTGCTTCAATACCAACAACACCAATAGAATATGCTAATGCGACGATACCTATCATTACAATGGCAGATAGGACTCTTTTTTGAGTATTTGTCATTTTAATTCCGTTTAATTTATTAATCTAATATTCTTTCTAATCTTATTTTTAGAAGCAGCTAATGATTCCGTTTCACAAACTTGCCCAAAACGTCTTTCACGTTTTTCGACTTCATAAATAATATTTTCAAATTCTTTACATGTGAAATTTGGCCACATCGTTTCCGTGAAATATAATTCACCGTATGCAATTTGCCATAATAGAAAGTTTGAGATTCTTTGATCTCCCCCAGTTCTAATCATTAGGTCAACATCACCTAACTCAGGGGCGTGAAGGGCCTGAGAAATATTCTCCTCAGTAACTTCAATATCTTCAGCGATTAATTTATTTACAGCGCTAATAATTTCAGCGCGTCCACCATAACCAAATGCGAAAGTCAGCTTTAAACCAGTATTATCCTTCGACTCTTCTTTTAGTCGACTGATAATTTCAATTGTATCTTTAGGAAGTTTTGAAATATCACCAATAATATTAAACTTAATATTATTTTTTAAAACTTTAGCTCTTTCTTTAATAAGAAATTTCTTTAAAAGAAGAAAGAGAGTTCTAATTTCAGAAGGCGGGCGACCCCAGTTCTCAGTAGAGAAGGCATAAAGCGTCAGGGCCTTAATTCCCATGTCGTCAGCTTTTTCTACAACATCACTAACAACAGAACTTCCACGTACATGTCCCCACACACGACGATGAGCGCGGTTCTGTGCCCAGCGCCCATTGCCATCCATTATAATTGCAACATGTTTTAATTTAGACGTTTGAAAGTTCATCATTTATTCAAATAAAGATTAAAGAGTTAGAAGCTCTTTCTCTTTTGCTGCAATGATCTCGTCTACTTGTTTAGTATACTTATCTGTTACAGTCTGAATTTCAGTTTGATACTTCTTAGAATCATCTTCAGAAATCTCTTTAGCTTTTTCAGCTTTTTTCACAACTTCGTTACCATCACGACGAATGTTACGAATTGCAATTTTACTGTCTTCACCAATTTTTTTGATTTCTTTAACCTGCTCTTTTCTTGTTTGCTCAGTTAGCGCAGGAAATGCAATTCTAATTAAGTTACCATCATTTGATGGATTAAGACCTAAGTTTGCATTGATGATTGATTTTTCAATTTCACTGATAAGAGTTTTATCAAATGGTTGAATTTGAAGAAGTCTCGCTTCAGGAGTTGAAACCTGTCCAACCTGGTTAACAGGAGTTGGAGAACCATAGTAGTCCACAGTAACGCCATCTAATACAGAAGCCGATGCACGACCAGTTCTAATTTTTGTTAATTGATGTTTTAGAGAATCAATTGACTTTGACATACCAGTTTCTAATGATGATTTAATTTCATTAATCATAATATACCTCTTATTAATTATTTAATTACTTTAGTTCCAATGCTCTCGCCTGCTACGGCCTTTGCAATATTACCTTTTTCAAACATATTAAATACCACAATTTCCATCTCATTATCCATACAAAGTGAGATAGCAGCAGAATCCATTACCTTGATTCCCTTATTTAATACGTCGATATATTTTAATTGATCAAACTTGACTGCGTCATCATATTTCATAGGATCTTTATCATAGATTCCGTCAACTTTTGTCGCTTTAAAAATTACCTGTGCGTCAATTTCATTTGCTCTTAGGGCAGCTGCCGTATCTGTCGTAAAGTAAGGGTTTCCTGTTCCTGCTGCGAAGATAACGACACGCTTCTTTTCAAGGTGTCTCTCAGCACGACGTCTGATATATGGCTCACATACCTCTTGCATGTTAATAGCCGACATTACTCTCGTAAATACACCTTTTTGCTCAAGTGAATCTTGCATCGCAAGTGCATTTATGACAGTCGCCAACATTCCCATATGGTCTGAAGAAGTACGATCCATACCTCTTGTCGCTCCCGCTACACCACGGTGAATATTTCCACCACCTACAACAATAGCAACTTCTACACCCATTGCTACAAGTTCTTTAACCTCTTCAGAAATTTGGTTAAGAACATCGTGAGTTACACCATAACCGGCCTCGCCAGCTAAAGCCTCACCTGAAAGTTTTAATAAGATTCTTTTATATTTCATATGTCCCCAATAACACTACAATCAAATTGCAAAAAAAAAGGGCTTAAAAAAGCCCTTTCTTATATTTAGTAATTAATTTTACTGTTGAGTCATCTTAGCAACTTCTTCAGCTAAGTTGTCTTCTTTCTTCTCAATCCCTTCACCAAGATTGATTTTATGGAAAGCTTTTACAGTAATATCACCACCAACTTTACCAGCTACGTCAGCAACAAGCTTCTTGATAGTAAAGTCTGGGTTCTTAATGAATACTTGCTCAACAAGACATACTTCTTTAGCAAGTTTTCCAAGTTTACCTTTAACGATCTGATCGATCATGTTTTCAGGTTTACCTTCTTCTTTAAGTTGTGCACGGTAAACTTCTTCTTCTCTCTTTTTGTAATCTTCATCAATATCATCTGAAGTTAAGAAAGAAGGGTTAGCCGCTGCAACGTGCATTGCGATATCTTTTGCAAGTTCCGCAACTTCTGGAGCATCAGTCTTATCAGTTCCTAGCTCAACTAGAACACCAATTTTTCCACCGTGGTTATATGAACCAAGAACACCAGTTGTTTCAACTGCAGCAAATCTTCTTAGGTCGATTTTCTCACCACATTTCATAGTAAGTTCAGTTGTTTCAGCATTCTTAGCATCTTTAAGTTCTTCAATAGAAGCTGGCTTATTTGAAAGAGTCCAAGCAGCAACATTACTTGCGAAACCTTGGAAATCGTCACCTTTAGCAACAAAGTCAGTTTCACAGTTAACTTCAAGAATAACACCCTTGCTACCTTCTACTACAGATACAACTGTACCTTCAGCAGCAACACGGCTTGCTTTCTTAGCAGCTTTTGCTAGACCTTTAGTTCTTAGGAAATCTACTGCTGCCTCTAGGTCACCATTAGTTTCTGTAAGAGCTTTCTTACAGTCCATCATACCTGCACCAGTTTTTTCTCTTAATTCTTTAACAGCACTTGCCGTAATAGCCATTTTTTACCTCGCTAATTATTTATTAATTATTCTTCTTCACCAGCTAAATCGATGTCTTTTTCATACTTAGAAAGAATTTCTTCTTCTAGAGCTTTATCAGTAACTTGGTTACCAGCTGCTTTAGCTTTGCTTGCGCTACCTGCGATAGCACCTGCGAAGTAATCAGAGAAAAGAGTGATCGACTTGATTGCATCGTCGTTACCTGGAACAACGTAGTCAACACCTTCTGGATCACAGTTAGTATCAACGATTGCAACAACAGGGATACCTAGTTTGTTAGCTTCTTTTACAGCAATTCTTTCATTGTTTGGATCAACAACAACGATTGCACCTGGAAGCTTTCTCATATCCTTGATACCACCAAGGTTTTTTTCTAGCTTTTCAACTTCTTTACCAACTTTGATTCTTTCTTTCTTAGTTAGTAACTCAAAGTCACCTGTTTCTTTCATTTTCTCAACTTTTCTTAGTTTATCGATTGAAAGGTTGATTGTTTTGTAGTTTGTAAGCATCCCACCTAGCCATCTGTTAGTTACATAATATGCACCACATGACTTAGCAGCAGTCTTAACAGTTTCAGAAGCTTGTCTTTTTGTAGCTACGAAAAGAATTGGCTTACCTTCAGAAGAAGTCTTCTTTAGGAAGTCATAAGCTTTTTTTGCTAAAGGAATAGTTTTAGCAAGGTCAACAATATAGATCCCGTTTCTTTCACCAAATACATATGGCTTCATTTTTGGATTCCACTTGTGAGTCTGGTGACCAAAGTGTGCACCTGCTTTTAAAAGATCATTAATGTTTAATTCTGACATACGAACTCCACAGTTGGTTGAATACACTAACTCGAACCGAATGGACCAACCCTTCGAGTAGCTGTTTATTTCGCGATATTGCGATGGTGCATTTTTAACACGATGACACTGCGGATTCAATATTTTTTTGTAATATTTTTAGAGGAATTATTGGCCCTAACTTACCGAAAGAAAGGGCCTTTTTAATTATAGTGTTGGTGAGTTTCCATCAACTAAAACGCGACGCGGCTTAGCTCCCTGAGCAGGACCTACGACCCCGCGTTTTTCAAGCTCCTCAATAAGATTTGCTGCTCGATTGTAACCAATTCTAAGTCTTCTCTGCAACATAGAAGCTGACGCTGAGCGAGATTCCATAACCACTTTAACGGCTTCATCATATAGAGCATCACCAGAATTCGATGAAGATGCAGGAGTGATATGTGAACCATATGAGTATTCATCAGTTTCTACTTCTCCACCATTCTCAAGAAACTCCATTGCCTTTTCATCGAAACCAGACTCCAAGGCTTCTAATTTCTGAGTCAAGGCTTCGATCTCAACTTCATCAACATATGAAGAGTGAACACGTTGAGTGTTAATACCATGTTTATAAAGCATATCCCCTTTTCCAAGCAGTCTTTCAGCACCAATTTTATCAAGAATTGTACTCGAGTCGGTACGAGAAGAAACCCTAAAGGCAACACGTGTTGGGAAGTTAGATTTAATAACACCAGTAATTACATCTACTGAAGGTCTTTGTGTTGCAAGAACAAGGTGAATTCCAGCGGCACGGGCCTTAGCAGCGATACGAGCAATATTATTTTCGATTTCTTTCCCTGCTTTAGTTAATACAAGGTCAGCAAATTCATCAACAATAATTACAATATATGGTAGCTCATAATCTTCAGCAGTTGTGTCTTCATAATGATGGTGAATCTTAGCAAGCATTTCAGGAGTAGCTCTCTTAAGCTTTTCATTGAAACCAGAAATATTACGAACACCAAAGTCCGCAAGAATTCCATAACGACGATCCATTTCCTGACAGGCCCAAAGAAGCGCAATTGAAGCAGTTTTTGCATCAGTTACAACAGGCATTAGCAGATGCGGAAGCTTCGCATAAAGCGCCATCTCGAGTTGTTTAGGGTCAATAAGAATTAACTTCATTTTCTTAGGTGACTTTTTAACAAGGAGTGAAACGAGTAGTGAGTTAATAAATACCGACTTACCAGCACCAGTTGCCCCTGCAACTAGCATGTGTGGACATGTAGCTAGATCAATAACAAAAGATTCACCAAATGCATTCTTCCCCATAGCGATTGGAAGTGAATACTTAGCATTTTGAAACTCTTTAGAACTCAATACTTCATCTAAATATATAATATCACGAGGATTTCTTGGTACCTCAACACCCACAGTATCCTTACCCATCATTGCTGGAACGACACGTATAGGAGCACCATATAGAGCTAAAGATAGATCATCGGCAAGACCAGCAATCTTTGAAACTTTAACACCAGCACCAGGTCTAAACTCAAAAGTATCTACAACAGGACCTTTAAGAACGTTTACAATTTCCCCTTCAATTTTAAACTCTGTAAGTTTTGATTCTAAAAGAGTAATGATTTGTTCGAAATAAGCCTTGTCAGGTTCATTTGAAACCTTTTCAATTGTTGCTTCAGTAGCAGTATCAACAATATTAAAGTATTGATTATCAGTAGATGTATCGGCCATACGATTAAGAGGAGCTGTCACAAGAATCTTTTTAACCTGTGGCTCTCTCACAGTACCTTCTTCTACTTGATTACTAGAAGTGCTACTAGCTTCAGAATCTTCAAGACTTTGCTGTACACTACGAACAACTGTATTTGACTCATCAAAAGAAGGACGTGTGAGCTGTGGTTTAATTACAGCGTCTTCGATGTCTTCGTCATTATCAGTTTCAACAACAGAATTTTCTTCAATATTACTCTTAGATTTTAATATATTTTGCGGCTTAATCTTATTTAGTGAAGCAAATAAAGAACTTTCCTTTTTATCTTCATCTTCTTTCTTATCATCTTTAAGAATACTATCCATTCTTTTACGAAGACTATTATCGTGCTCAATCTGAGCAACTGGCTTTTTCTTTTCAAACGGTGCAACAAGAGCCTGTTTGGCTTCAACGGCTTTTCTTGGAACGGCCTTAGTAAAGTTAAAAGCTTTAACTATACTTTCTTTAAAGCCACCTCTAAACGTACCAAAAAGAAAAAGACCAAAGGCTACACTTGTGTAAATACCTAACCAAAGTGAAGTAAAAGCATTCTTTAGAATATATTGTAAACCGATCCCTAGTGCATCTTGAAAAAAGAAAAATGATATAGCTCCAGAAAAGAAAACTAGAGGGAAAAAATTTAAAACATCAACCATATACTCACGTTTGTCATAAATAAATGTATGACATAACGAGAATACAAAAAATGGAATCAAAATCCAGGGCCCACTAAAGTAAGAACCAAATTTAACCATTGAGAAGAAATAATAACTAAAAATGTTACCAGAATTACCAGATGTAATTGTGAAGTAATTATCCGGTAAATCATTTCCAAAGTAAAACGAGATAAAAGAGAACAATGTTAAGATAAATAGGATAACTAGTTGAGTTTTAAGGATATTTTTCTTCATACTTCTATTGTATATGAAATGTAAGTAAAGGCAAAAGAAAAGGCCGTAAACCCCTCTAGAAGCAAGATAAAAAGAAAAATAGAAGCTGATATAGAAATTTTATGACCACAAACAAAAAAAGCCAGATCCTAAGATCTGGCTTTTTTATATAGAAGGTGCATCTTCCTAGTCTCACACCAAGTTACCCTGGCACTACCTTCGGCGCAAGCGGGCTTAACTGCTGAGTTCGGGATGGTATCAGGTGTTTCCCC
>NZ_JBPBLR010000003.1:0-372639 GCF_050955245.1 Halobacteriovorax sp. GFR8
TGAAGTAACTTCAATGATTCAGTTACGTCAGATCTTTCAAAAACCGTTTAAAACTTATTTTGGATTTCTTCTCATCTTGTTTGCTACCTAAGCAGCAAATCTTTTATACTATATTAAAATGTTAAAGAGCCTCTTGAAATAAATGGTGGACATGACAGGAGTCGAACCTGCGACCCCCTGCGTGCAAAGCAGGTGCTCTCCCAACTGAGCTACACGCCCACAAAGATAACTCTCACTGTTTTAAGCAGTGATTTGTTTCGTTCATCTCTCAAGGTGAAACGTAATTTATGTGACCTCGTTTCATATGTCAACACTCTTTTTTCTTTTTTTTTACTTTTTTTGCATTTTTTTTAATTTCCTATCATAATTTCACTAGAAAAGGAGAATTTAAATAATGACTATTGTAAAGCTTGTAAGAATATCCATGTTTCTCTTCATCTTTATTGGATGTACTAAGAACACTGATATAAAAACACAGGAAGAGGTATCGGACAAAAAGGTCGATGTCTTTAAAATAAATGTAGATCGTACTGGATTATCTGAATCAGAAGGTATTATTAAGACTTCTCATGGGAATATTACGTTTAAGTTTTACCCAAAAAAGGCACCTAATACTGTTGCACGTATTATCCAGCTAATTCAAAGTGGATTCTATGATGGTTTATCATTCCATCGTGTAATACCTAACTTTGTTATTCAAACCGGTGATCCTACAGCTACTGGTAGCGGTGGTTCTGGTAAAAAGATTCAAGCAGAATTTAATAATATAAGTCATGTTACCGGAACGATGGCCATGGCCCGTACTTTAACAGATGAAAATAGTGCTGATTCTCAGTTCTATATAGCTCTAACAGCACTTCCGCATCTTGATAATAAGTATACTGTATTTGGTCAGGTTGTTGATGGTTTAGACATCTTAAAAAAAGTTAAGAAGGGTGATAAAATCATTAGCATTGAGTACATAGAATAATTTAAATCTTTATATGAATTACATAAGCCTGCAATTTGCAGGCTTTTTTATTATAAATGAATAAAAAAATTAAAATAATATTGAATAATTTAAACTGTCTTTATCGCCTTTCATATCGAACAAATAAATGTTTTAAGTTACTTGCTAACAACGTTAATACTAAGTTTAAAAGTGATAAATTTCCTATCTATAGTTTAACGAAAACAATTACTGCGCACTAATACTCAATTCAGTTTGAAATAAAAAAACGAGAAAATAAGTTATCTACTTTTATTCGTTGTATGAAATATGAATGTAAAAAAACAACGATTGATGAATTGTTTTTACATCGTTTAGGTGTAGGTAATTATGGTTATAAAAAGAATATAAGAATGTTGAAACGACTTGGCCCTATTACACAATGAGGTGAGAATAAACTAATTTGTACTGTGACAAACCATGCTCAACAAACGTTAAAAGAAAGTAATTTTTTATATTCGATTACTAGTTTTCTTTTTTTAAATAATAAAAAACATATTTAAGAGATCATGAAGAATTGATTGATTTTTTACAAAACATAGACCTGTAATATTAGGTGATCAAAAATGAAAATTTGAAAACAATTCTGGTCATGATGGAATTAGAATAGAAAGAATAAGCAATAGAGATTTGATTGTAGAAATAGCTACTAGTTAATAAAAAAAAAGCCTGCAAATTATTGCAGGCTTTTTTTATTTTCCGTGTCTTTTTTTATCTTTTGTATAAATGAATGTTTTTAAAATCAGGAGCCCAACAATTAAGAATCCAATGATCCAACTTGTTTTTGCAGTAAATTGTCCGTCTTTTACAGGTAATGGTTCTTTACTTGGTACTTCTTGTTGCGTAGTCGTATTTGTGTTTTCAGACATACAAACTCCTTTTTGTCTTATTATCTAAACATTGATTCTAAAATAAGCACAGTAGCGTAAACTCCAGCTGAAATAGGAATTGCAGCAACAAAACGAGTCCACTTTGTTTCTTCATTTAAGTGCATGAAGTAGTAAGCAACTAGGAAAGCTTTTCCTAAAGCTAAAACAACGAGTGCACTATCTCGGTAAAATTTTGCAATATTTGTCATCCCAGGGATGATTAGTTCCACAACTGTTAGGAATGTTAGAACGAAGAAAATAAAAATATATAATTTCTTGTGTGAATGATGTGCGCCTTCAGCCATTTTATTCTCCATTTATAATAAATTAATTTTTTAAGTATTGTTCTTTATTCACTAATAAACCAAGATCAATCATTAGCTTATTAATATCTTTACTAGTTGAATCGTAATAACCTCTAATTTTACCATGTCCATCAACAAGAACAAGCTTTTCAGAGTGTGCAATATCAAACATTGTTACCGTTTCACCATTAACATTAGCTTCGACTTCTTGCATTTTTCCCATCTCTGTTCCAAAGCCGTCTATGATTGTAGCTTGCATATCTTCAGTCTTTCCAGTTAAGAAAGTCCAAATATAAGGGTTCGCTTGATGTTTCCTAGCGTACTTGAATAGCGTTTTAGGGTTATCTGTTTCAGGATCCACAGTAAATGAAACGAGAGCAACTTTTTGCCCTAAACCTCTTACTCTTTTTTGAATTTTTTGCATCTCGGCCGTAAGTCTAAGACAGCTTGACGGACAATTTGTAAAAATGAAGTTCGCAATATAAACACGTCCTTCTAATTCTTTAGATCCAAATGTTTTTCCAAAACTATTTGTAAGTGAAAAGGCCGGCAGTTCTTTTACGACTGGTAGCTCAG
Source organism: Halobacteriovorax sp. GFR8 (assembly GCF_050955245.1). Classification (NCBI taxonomy): domain Bacteria; kingdom Pseudomonadati; phylum Bdellovibrionota; class Bacteriovoracia; order Bacteriovoracales; family Halobacteriovoraceae; genus Halobacteriovorax; species Halobacteriovorax sp. GFR8. Next base: position 2,739 of record NZ_JBPBLR010000003.1, read on the forward strand.
GAGGAAGTTCTCTGAAAACCGATTTTAAAAAAGGTACAGAAAAGAAATAAAGAACAAAAACTAACCAAAACGCCTTCTTTGAGACAAGCGTTTCGATTAGAGAATTTGATCTTTTTATACCTAAACTAGTCATTATTTAACTCTTATTGATTTTTTATACGATCCATTAACTCTTTACGAGCTTCTGTATCTTTTAAACTCTTTAGGTAGTCTACGTAGTGTGCAACGGCCCAGATTTGGTCATCAGTAAGAGTACCTTTCCATGCGGCCATAGCCGTACCACCAACACCAGCAGCTAAACGAAGAGCAATCTCTTCAACTGTATCTGCTGAACGAATTGTGTTCCATGTAAAGTCAGGAGGAAGAGATTTAAATCCCCACTCTGTCTCTTGAAGTTTTGACTGATAATCAGCATCAGAGAAGTCACCTTCACTCATACCTGTTAACTGTGCTAACTCCATTTTAGGGACATAAGCTCTGTGACATGACCAGCACATTGCATCTGAGTGGTAAACTTTTTTACCTTCTTCAATAGCGGACTGAATGTGAGCAACACCATATGGGTTTTTACCAAGAGTAACTTGTTTACCAAGTTCTTTATCTTTACCTTCCCAAACAGATGGAGCGAAAGTCTTGATGTATTGAACAACTTCAAACATTTGATCTTCAGTTAAGTCCCAAGGAAGCATTGCTGTTCCATGCAGACCTTTCTCAAGAATCTTGTATAAGTGCTTATCGTGTGGAAGAGTTCCCGCTTCAACTTCTCCAAATTTGAAGACACCTTTAGTAAAGTCACGTGGTGGAACTTTCATTGCCTTAGCTGCTACACCTTTTCCGTCACCGTTAACACCGTGACAAGGCATACAGTATTCAGTGTAAATTTGTTTCCCTCTATTAAGAACATCTTTCTCAACATAGAGGCCACCTGCGAATACTTTATCTTCTTTGAAGTGGTTTTCCTGGCAAGAAACCAAAGATAAAATTGTAAACATTGCTGTTAAAGTTAATGCCATTTTCTTCATAGCTATCCTCTTAAAATACAAACATAACGATAAACATTACTAACCAAACGACACCTAAAAAGTGCCAAAACTTAGATACATTCTGTACCCAAGTTACCTTCTCCATACTGTAGCCTTTGATTGATACAGGAAGAAGAAAAACAAGTGCAATTAAACCAAGAACAATATGCGCAGCATGTGTCCAAGTTAGTGCATAAAATAGTGATGGAAAAACTCCGCCAGAAGCTTGAAGTCCCATCGCGGCCATTGAGTTCCAAAGTTCCCATTGAACAAACATGAAACCCAGACCTAATAAGTATGTTAGAGCGTAGTAAAGTCTCATGGCCTTAGTGTTTTGTTTATTGAATGCTGATTCAAATAACACTAGAGTCACAGAGCTTAACGCAATAACTATTGTACTAACCACTGGGATTGTTAGAGGTATTCTCGGCATTCCCATAGGTGGCCATACATCGACAGTTAGACGATAAACAGAATAACCAAGTAACATTGAAGCAAAGAGCATTGTAAAAGAAACAAGTAAGACGATCATCGCAATTGATGATGTAATCTTTCTCGCTTCTAGTTCTTTATTCGACATTACCTGGTTCATTCTAATTACGCCTCAACTAATTCTTCAGTTTGATATTGGAAGTCCTTACCTTCTGGAAGATTTGGATTTCCTAATTCGTGTGGTCCACACTTAACAACAGGAACTTCTTTGAAGTTATAAACTGGTGAAGGTGATGGAATTGTCCACTCTAGAGTACCTACATTCCAAGGATTATTAGGTACTGGCTCTTTTTCTTTCTTAAAGAAAATTGTGTAAACGAAGTTGATTACGAAAGGAATCTGTCCTAGACCCATAAGTAATGCAGAGTAAGTAACAAATGCATTAATTGGGATTAGTCTTTCCATGAATTCGTAAACAAATGGGTTGTAAAGACGTCTGTGCATACCAGCGTATCCAACAATCATCATTCCCATGAATACACCATTTAGACCAATCATTGTGATCCAAAAGTGTACCTTACCCCAGAATTCATTTAGGAATTTACCAAACATTTTCGGCATCCAGAAATAAATTGCTGCATATCCACCAAGAAGAACAGAAGCTGCCATTGTATAGTGGAAGTGACCAACTACAAAGTATGTATCGTGTAGGTAAAGGTCTGTTGTAACTGTTGCTAGATATAGACCAGTTAGACCACCAAGACCAAATACGAATACAACACCAAGAGAGAAGATCATTGGAGTATCAAATTTGATCGACCCTTTCCAGATAGTCCCTAACCAGTTTGCAAAGAAAATTGCAGATGGAATCGAAATCGTCATAGTAAGAGTCATGAATGTTTGAGTTAAAAGTGGACTCATTTGAGTCGTATACATGTGGTGACCATATACAATTGTTGAAAGAATTGTAATCGAAGTCATTGAAAGCGCAGTTGCCTTCGCACCAAATGCTGGTTTTCTTGCAAAGAAAGAAAGTAAGTCAGATACAATCCCCCATGCTGGAAGAATTAGAATATATACTTCAGGGTGACCGAAAATCCAGAATACGTGTTGGTAAAGGATTGGATCACCTGTCCCAGTTGTTGCAGCAGCACCAGCTAGGAAGAAAGTTGTTCCAAAAACACGGTCAAATAATAGAAGTAAAAGACCTGCACCAAGAACTGGAAGGAAAATCGCGTTTAGAATAGCTGTAAGCCATAGACCCCAAACAGATAATGGCATATCAAAGTATCCCATCCCCGGAGCTCTAAGAACGATAACCGTAGTAATATAGTTAACTGCACCCATTGTAGAAGAAACACCAAGAAGGAAAAGAGCAAGCGTCCAAAGAGTTTGCCCGGCCCCTGGTGAACCAATTAGCGTCGATAAAGTTGGGTATGAAGTCCAACCACCTGCTGCAGCACCTAATGGTAAACATAGAGATGCAACAAGGATTAACGCTGAAGCAGCTGCAATCCAAAAAGAAAGCATATTAAGTAAAGGAAAGACCATATCTCTTGCCCCAATTTGCAGTGGGATAAGATAGTTTCCAAACGCCCCAATTAGAATTGGTGTAATAGCGTAGAAGATCATGATCGTACCGTGCATAGTGAAAAGCATCGCGTACGTATCTGGTGGAACGACTCCTCCTGTTGAAGGGAAAAGTAAGTTACCTAAAATTGGGAATGCCTCTCCAGGAAACGCTAGTGTCCAGCGAATCATAAGGGCCATCATCCCACCTAAACCAAGGCCGATGATTCCGTACCAAAGAAATTGTTTTCCGATCACTTTGTGATCATAAGAAAAAATATACTTTGAGATGAAAGTCTTTGGCTCTGAGTGAATATGTTGCTCGAAAAATGCCATTTTATATTCTCCTAAAAGTTATCTTGTAATTAGTACTGCCACTTCCAACCCCAGAATAATTCAGGGTTTTCAGGGTCATTCTCATGAATAGCTTTCTCTTGAGCCTCTGCAATCCAAGCAGCATAGTCTTCTTGAGAGTAAGTAGTAAGAGAAGCTTTCATTCTATAGTGATATGTTCCACACATCTCTGCACAAGCAATATCCCAAGTACCAGCTTTAGTTGGTTCAAACCATAGACGAGTTAAACGACCAGGAATTGCATCAACCTTACGACGAGCATTTGGAAAATATAGTGAGTGAATTACATCTTTTGAAAGTACTTGAATAACAACTTTACGACCAATAGGCAGTCTTAAGTCATTTAACTGAACAACATCATCTTCAGTATTGAAAACATTGTCTGCACCAGCATATCTAAAGTGCCATGCCCATTGCTGACCAAGTGCTTGAATACGAAGTGGATTCTCGTCCTCTTTTGGCCACTTAGCAAAAACATTTACATAGTCTTCATTCGACATTCTTGTAATGTTCATATCGATTCCAAGGAATACCGATAGACCGATTACAGTCGCGATGATGATATGAATCTTCTTATTCCCGTAAGTATAGTAAGGCTTCGGGTGTCTCTTTGCTGAATAAAAGTAAGAGAAACCAAATAATCCTGCACATACTAATGCGAAGAAAAAGAGGTTCATGTAAGTAGTGTAGCCAAATAACCAATCGATTAAGTGACCGTGCACAGAGATATCTTCAGGTGGCTTCATTCTTTCCCAAAGACTCATCTGCTTAGAAGTTGTACTAACAACTGTAGCTAAAACAGGTGTCAAAAATCCCATAGACCTTCCTTCTATTGAAATACTTTATTAATTTGAATTGATAAATTTTAACCCTTTTTTATAACATTTTCCACGATTTAGCTAAGGAAAATCATCAATGATAGCAAGAGTGGTAAATAGATTATAGAACCCCAAAAATATTGTCGGGCCCAAGCTACATAACTCGGCTCATCATGAATAAAAAAACTTTGCAAACTCTGCGCGAAAAATACGCCATTCACCACCAAAGAGGCGATAAAAAAGTTCTTAGAATTAAGACCAAAGAAGTATCCACTAATAGCAACTAGCGCTAGTAAAAATGTCCAAAGCGCAATACAGGTCTTCATCTTGGCCACTGAATAGGTATGGGGGTATACTTTAATATCACCCTCTTTATAGTCATCTTTATGGTAAATTGAGATCGCCATGAAGTGCGGGATCTGCCAAATAAAAAGTATTGCAAACAATAAAATCGCTAGACCATCTATCTCACCTGTCACAATTGTGCGCCCCATTACTGGAGGAATTGCACCAGGTAGTGCTCCTACAAATAACGCAGCAGGACTCTTTCTCTTCATTGGCGTATACACATAAAGGTAAGAAAAAAATGCCAACGCACCGAGCAATGCAGTGACTTTATTTACATATAAGTATGTTAGGCTAAATCCAAGGATGAAAAGAATCCACCCCTGAATAACGGCGTAAATCGGTTTAATTCTCCCAGCAGGAAGAGCGCGATCTTTTGTACGGACCATATTTGAATCAACTTCAATTTCCATGTAGCAATTAATTGTAGTTGCTGACATCACGATCAAAATTGAAAAAATTAATGCATTAATCAAATAGAAGAAATCGACATATTGTCCTGTTAGAAGAATTCCCGAAACAATTGTCGAAACAACAAGTAGGCCAAGACGCGGTTTTGTTAAACTTAATAAGTCACTTGCAACTGTGTGCTTATACCCACCAAAATATATTTCTTCAAAGCGTTTAAACCACTGGAATAAGAATAGAAGATTAAGAGTAATGATAACCGCTAAAAGCAGGTGGAGTACTTGAAAGTAAGTTGTATCAGTAAGTAAGAACAATCTCTTTGCATTAAATAAGTGAATAAGAAATAAAGCAACTAAACTTCCAGTTAGTAATGAAAATTGCTTTAAAGCTTTTCCGTGTAAGAGTGAAATAGTTTTTCTGATATTAAAAAGAAAAGCTAGTAAGAAGCCTAGAAAAAGAACTCCTAAGTATTTATGAAGAGAATGAATTTGCGCAGCTACAGTTGAAGGCCAAAAACTTAGACCCTCTGCCGTCTGACATAAAATGTTTATATTATCCCCTAGCCCACACACATCTTTTGTTGCCGTTTGATGAACAATTCCTCCAAAGAAAAACTGTATAAAAGCAATGAGTAACATAATAAAAACAAGGTCTTTTGCCGAAGGTGAATAGCCTTTTAAATTCAGCTCTTGTTTTTCTACAGTAGGATAAAAAAGCTGAGAAAAAATAGCGATATAGGCAAAGCTTAAAATTAAGTGAAAAACACTAACTAAAGTAGGTAATTTATAAATAAAGTTTATCCCACCTAGAAGTGACTGGAGAACGAGAAGAAATAAGCCTAAACGAACAGACTTCTCTTTTGGATGCTTTATAAAGAGAAACGTATTTAAAATAATAATAATTCCAGCAAATATTCTGTGAAGAATTGGATATATTGATGACTTATCAACAGTCGCTGCATAACAAATTGGCCAAGAAGTACATTCTAGGCCAGTGAAGTCCGCACTCACTAACCCACCAATGACAATTAAACCTAATGTTAATAAGATATTGATGAAGGCAAGTGTACGATACATTACAGCTCCGCTTCTTGTGATTTTTTAAGGATGATTAATAATTCATAAATAAAATATGATAGTAAAATTGCAAATAATAAGTGAACAGGCTGAGCAAATGCTGGAAATGCCAGATAAGCTAGGACTACACCTGCAGTGATGACACCAATTAGAACCAACATAATAGAAATACACTTCTTTTGGACAAAAGAGTTATCTTTAAATTCTTCCATGATTTTTCTAAGCGTATAAGAAAAGCCTAAAAGAATTAGAATTGAAAATGAGCGGTGGATATAAAAGATCATATCAAGGCGATCAACCCAATTAGAGCGTGCTAAATTAGGCTCTGTGTTAGTAATTAAATCAATTTGCTCTCTAACTTGTGTTCCAAGAACAATTTGAATCACAACAAGGCCAACTAGAACCCATAAGAAATCTTTGTAGCGGTCAACATTATGCTTACGAAGAAACTTAATCTCCGTCACTTCATATCTTAAATGAGCAAGTGCGAACGCAAGAAATATCGCTAAAAGCATATGAATTGTAATCACCCCAGGATGTAAGTGCGACTTTACAACCATTGCTCCAACACCACCATTTAAAACAACTAAGAATAGAGCAAGGCCTGATAGCCAAACAACTTTCTTATTTTCTTTTTTATAAGCAAATGAAAGGACAAATAAGATAATTGAAGCAATGCCTGTCCACACACCGGCCATCCTATTGAAGTACTCAGTCCACGTATGAATAGGATTAAAAACTGCTACAATTCGGCCAGGTTTTGCAAATCGAGTCTGATAATCAGCAGGAAGCTGATCAACACTAGTAGGTGGAACAACTTGACCAAAGCAAGTTGGCCAATCTGGACAGCCCATTCCGGCTCCAGTACTTCTGACCATCCCTCCAATTAAAATAAGTGCAAAAACAGTGATTATGACTACAGGCAAAAACTTTTTGAATCGTAACTTTTTAGAACTTTCCATTTCAACTTCAACTTGATTTCAACTTTCTTAACCCAACTAGAAATATGAATAATTTTCAATTTCAAAGTGATGGGATAGTATTTCTATATTAGGAGTCAATATGCACAAAAATCACGGACCTGTCTATTATGGTGACTATTTAGAACTGAATAAATTACTCGATACGCAAAATCCTCTCTCTAAAAAATATGGAGACGAGGCGCATGATGAAACACTCTTTATAGTTGTGCATCAAGTATATGAATTATGGTTTAAACAAATACTTCACGAGCTAAACTCGATAAAAAAAATTTTCTCAGTAGATAAGGTTGAAGAATCATTTCTTTCAACTGTTTGCTCAAGGCTTGAGAGAATAAAAAAAGTTCAAACCCTTCTCTTGGGACAATTGGAAGTAATGGAAACAATGACTCCGATGGACTTTCTTGAGTTTAGGGATTTATTAGTTCCTGCCTCAGGTTTCCAAAGCGTTCAATTTAGAGAAATTGAGATTCTATTGGGACTGTCGACAAATCAAAGAAAAGAAGTAGATCGTGAATATTTCCTTGGAAGGCTGAACGAGCAAGATAAGCAAAGACTTCTAAAAATTGAAAAAGAGCCTACTTTATTCTCGGCCCTTGAAAAGTGGCTAGAAAGAATGCCATTCACTTTTAATGCAGAATTTGATTTTTGGAGTGAGTACCAGTCATGTGTTGAAGATATGCTATGTGGAGATGAGCTTACAGTCTTAGATAATATGGCAACTCTTCCACCAAAGGCATTAGAGATTCAAAAGGCAAATCTTCAAAGTACACGAGATACATTTGAAACTCTGTTTAATTCGGATGAATATAATAAATTAGTAAAAGAGGGAAAAAGAAGACTTTCTCAAAAAGCTACCCTTAATGCACTATTTGTTCTTCTTTATCGAGATGAGCCAATACTAACTCTTCCATACACAGTGCTAGCTCACCTTATGGATATTGATGAAAACTTTACTACTTGGCGCTACAAGCATGCTCTGATGGCACATCGTATGCTTGGAACAAAAATTGGAACTGGTGGATCTTCGGGGCATCAGTACTTAAAAGATGCGGCCGATAATAATCGATCGTTTATCGATCTTTTTAACCTTTCAACTTTTATTATACCAAGATCCCAAAGACCGGTTCTTCCAGAAAAATTAAAAACAGCGATGAACTTTAATTATAGAGATTAGTATGTATAAAAAATATTTTCAAAGATTTCTAAATGCGAACGAAGGGAAACTTCACTTTGCCGCTCACTCTCATCACTATTGGCCAGATGTCACAAGAGAAGCGCAAATTAAATACTGGGATGATAGTGCTAAGTTTGTTGATGAGAAATGGAGTAAGTTTTTTTCAAATGAATTTGCTCAACTACAAAGTAATATGGCAAACGTTTTAAATATTTCAAAACCAGAACAGATTACATTTGCACCAAATACACATGAGCTTGCATACCGTATTCTTTCGGCCCTGCCTCATGGTGCAAAGATCTTAACAACAGATAGTGAGTTCTACTCATTTGATCGCCAAATTAATCGTCTTTCTGAAGAGGATATTTTTGAAGTAACAAAGATTAAGAATACTAATAATGAGAGCTTTCTTGAAAACTTCATACAAGAAGCGAACACTGATAAATACGATTTAATCTTTATTAGCCAAGTATTTTTTAATTCTGGATTTGCAATTAAAGATCTCGTCTCATTTGTAAATTCAATTAATACTAAGGCAGAAATTGTTATTGATGCCTATCATGCATTCATGGCACTTCCTACTGATCTCAGAGAAATTGAAGATCGAATTTTTTATATGGCCGGCGGTTATAAATACTGTGGTTCCGGTGAAGGGTCATGTTTTCTCATATCTCCTAAAAATACAAAGCTTACACCAAAGAATACTGGTTGGTTCGCGCAAATGGGAGATCTAACAAATTTTAGTGAAGATAAAGTACCTTTTAGTAATGATGGATTTAGGTTTGCTGGATCGACGATGGATTTCACCGCAATTTATCGCATGAATGCAGTATTGAACCTTTGGAAGAAAGAAAGCATTTCTGTACGTGACATTCATGCTCACGTTGAAAAAAATCAAATAGATTTCTTAACTGGTATCTTAGGAACAAAATTAGAAAGTAAAATCGTGACGACAACAAGTAGAGGTCATTTTATAGCTTTCAAATTTTCAACATCACAAGAATGTGAAGAGTACGCAGCAAACCTTAAGGTGAATCATGTAAATGTTGATTATCGCCGAAATATTTTACGTTTTGGATTTAGTATTTATCAAGATAGTGATGATATAATTAAACTTATTAAAATAATTAAAAATATTGGTTAGGAAAAAATGGAAGAAAAGAAAAAGCAATCACAAGAAGAGCTTCAATCAGGGGCCTCTAACAAAAAAGGTCTTGCTAAAGTATTAGAGAATATTTTTAGAAAGAACCAAGCAATTGGTTACATGGCAGCAATGCTACCTCCAATTGTTGTTTACATTATTTGTATTACTCTTGGGTTAACTCCCGGCTATATTTTTTTAACGACTGCATATGAAAGCGTTGCAGGCCAGCACTTCCTTATTCAAGCTCTTGCGATGTCATTTGCATTTGTAATGTCCTACGCAGCCTATGCATTAACACTTATCTTTATCGTTCCATTCTTTAACTGGATCTATCCGCTTAAAATGAAACCATTTAAAGGAAGTTGGATTTCATTAGAAACTCTTCCTTGGTATTACCATAATGCTTTAACACAATTAGTTCGCTACACAGTTTTAGATTTCTTTCAAGCAACACCAATTATCACTCTATTCTATCGAATGATGGGGATGAAGATTGGAAAAAATTGTGTCATCAATACAACAAATATCTCCGACCCATGCCTCATTACACTTGAGGACTATGTGACAATTGGTGGCTCTGCAACAATCTTTGCTCACTATGCTCAAGCAGGTTTTCTAGTTATTGCACCAACTGTAATTAAAAGAGGTGCAACAGTTGGGTTAAAAGCTTCAATTATGGGTGACGTCATTATCGGTGAAAAAGTTGTTGTTTCTCCGCACGAAGCAGTACTACCAAAATCAAGACTTGATGCTGAAGAGAGAAAGAAAGCAAAGAAAGAATCTAATAATTAAGATATTTCAAAAAGAAAAAGATTAAAACACCTGTTACTGAAACATAAAGCCAAATGGGTAAAGTCCACTTTGCCCATTTTTTATGACTCTTGAAACTTCCAGTCAGTGCATTCCATAGAGTAATTAAAATCATTGGTAACATCACGATACTTAAAAGAACGTGAGAAATAAGAATCGCAAAGTATACAGGTCTCACAAAACCCTGTGCGATAAATTTAGTATCACCATGAAAGTGATGATAAAGAAGATAAGAAATAAGAAATAGTGCAGAAGTTGCTGTGGCCCCAGACATACATTTAATATGTGCCGAGACATTCTTATTCTTAATAAATCTCCAACCTACAAATAGCAAACTCGCAGAAATTGAATTTAATACAGCATTTACCATTGGTAGATAATCAACCCACCAAAGCTTAACGGCCGCTTCAGGTTTAAAATAGATAAACCAAACCAAGAAGAGCGCAATTAATCCACTTAGTATAAAGAGTAAAGTATAGATAAAATTACTGTTGTTCTTCTTCATGAATCCTAGAAGCTACTGAGTTTTTTCTATATTTATGAATTGTTTTATAAAGAATAAAAAACGGAATATAGATTAGGCCAATGAAAGTTACAAGAATCCAAACAAGCCTTGCATCCTTTGGATTATTCATAGATCCAGCACAACCAGGACACGCAAAAACGTAGTCTGAAAATAGTACTAGAATTAATATGCCAATTGGTAATAAGAAACTTTTCATATAATTGCCTTATATACCTTTCGGAAGGCTTAGTCCATTTTTTTAGCCCAAAACAAAAAAGGCCCTACATAAGTAGGGCCTTTCTTACAACATATGTTCACTCATTAAATTAAGTAAATAAATGTAAATACTAGAATCCAAACAAGGTCAACGAAGTGCCAGAAGAGACCACAAACTTCAAGAAGTCCATAGTCACCTTTGTCAAAACGTCCTTTAAGGGCAAGTACATACATGTAAATAAGAAATATTACACCCGATAGTACGTGTAGTCCGTGGAAACCAGTAATTGCAAAGAATGTCGACGAGAATAAGTTATTTCCATGCTCATAAGTTGAGAATGTCATCCCCATATCTGACATTAGGTGTACGTACTCATACGCTTGGATACCAAGGAAGATTACACCACCAATAATTGTAGCTAAAAGCCATCCTCTAATTGCTTTTGGTTGTCTCATTTTTACAGCATCAATTGCCATAACCATTGAAACAGAAGAACAAATTAGAATGAAAGTCATAATCCCTGAAAGGTGTACTCCACCAAGAGCTTCTACAGGGTTTGGCCAATGCTTAGTTGCACGAAGTACAGCATAAGCAATTAGTAAGCCTGAAAATGACATGGCATCAGTTCCAAGAAATAACCACATCCCAATTTTATTTGGACTTGCGTGCCCAAATTGAGGGTCATTTGGATAACTAATTACACCGTCATGAACTAAATCTTTTGTATTAGCATGTCCTGCCATTTATAAACTCCCGTTATCTCTTTCCAGCTTTCTTAGCTTTTGGTGAGTAAAAATCACTTCCTAACTCAAGTACGTACTTAGTAACTGCTTCGATTTGTCTCTTAGCATCACCGTCAAGAAGTTCTGGATCTGCAGCCTCTCCTTCTGGCCAGAAAGATGGCATTGTAGTACCAGGCATAATCTTATCTGGACCTTCAAGCCACTTCTTAATCCAGCTCTTTCTTAGTCTTCTCTTAGCAAAGTGAAGATCTGGAGCAAGTGCTTGATCGCTATTGAATCCAGTTGTGTGACATGAAGCACATGCTAGGTCATTAAATAGTTTAACGGCCGCACGTCTCTCTTCCTTACTTTCCCAAACAACTTTTTCATTTTTATCAAAAATTGGTTGGTCAGCTTTTACACGGAACATATCAACAAGTTTCTCTTTTTCTTCTTTACTCATGTTGAAAGAAGGCATTCTTAACTTAAGCCATGGACGAATTTCATATACATCACCAAGGAAGTAATGGAACCAATCAGCTTGTACTCTGTGCCCTTGTTCAACTAGACGTGGTGGCGCTTCGTTTACATCATCGTAAATTTTCAGCATATCACCGAACTCACCATCAATTTGGTGACATCCAATACAGTTAAACTTAACAGCAACTTTCATACCTTCATTTGCAACAGTTTCAGCAGCGTCGTATCTCTTAACACCTTTAAGAGGGATCTTCTGATCAACTTGACCGATAAGAGCTGTTGTAATTAGCGCAGCATCTTTTTCGCTCATGTGGAACTGAGGCATTCTTAGTAGATCTTTAAATGGCTTATCTACACCATTATCCCATCTTCTTGGATTTAATAAGTGCGCTTTAATCCAAGCTTCTCTTGAGTGCTCAACTTTCTCATGAGAGAAACCAAATTGAGTTAGAGGCTTAGAACCAATTTTTGAAAGCTCTGGACCAATTGGTGCACGATCTTCAAAACCTTTAATATTGTGACATGAGTAACAACCATATTTACCGATTGAACGACGACCTAATTCCATTGTTCTTTCGTGGTCACTCATTGTTGCAAGCTTAGCTTTTGCAACTTCAACAGTATCAAACGCTGAGAAGTAAGTTACAAGGATCTCGTCTCTTGCACCTTTATCCATATCTGCAAACTTAAGCTTTTCGAATTGATCATTCTTTAGGCTCATTAGGTATGCAGTAATATCATTAACTTCTCTATCAGATAGTCTGAAAGAAGGCATGATTGTATCTTCTTGGAAGTGACTTGGGTTTTTAAGCCATGAAGCCATCCAGTTAGCATCTTTAACTTTAGAACCAATTCCATCTAGGTATGGACCTTTGTGAGCATCAACCTTTTGAGACTCTAGAGCAAAATCTTTGACACCGTGACAAGCAAGACATCCGATTTCACCAACAAGTTGCTTACCTTTTTCTTTATTACCACCAGTATATTTCATGAAAGGCTTATAGCTTTCAGACTGTGCGTAAATTACTTCAGCGATCGCATTTACTTCAGCAATATTCTTCTTAACGAACTCTGGAGAGCTATTGTTATCATTCATGAAGAACTGAGGCATTTTTGCATGTTTATTAAATGCTTTTGGTTCCCAAACCCAGTTCTTAAAGAATTCTTTATCAAGCTTTGCTGCGATCTTTTCTAAACTTGGACCTGGCTTTCTCTTATGCTCCCAACCTTCAATTTTATGACAAGCATAACAACCAAATTTTTCTAATGAACGACGACCTTCATTTAGAGTTGTCGCTTGTGGAATATATTGAACACCACTGTGACACTTAACACATCCAGCTTCATAGTCACCACGTCTTAATTGTACGATAGGTACCTTGTGTGGCTCATGCCAGTTGTACTTAGCAATCCAATCTTGTTTTTGTTCTTCAGTTGCTGGCATGTGAGCAGCTGCATTAAAGTCATTAACTCTATGCCCTTCACCACCGTGACAAGAAGTACAACCAAAATTTTTCATTGGGTGCTTACCGTTAGCTCCAACCATTAGGTCTAAGTTAGGGTGAGTCTTATGTGGGTTTGGTTGATTTTCGTAACCAGGCTTGTCAATGAAAGTGTGACAAGTCATACAACGATCAACTTTAGGTACGTGTTGGAAAAATCTGTCATCAGTAATATTTTCTAATACAACCTGTTGAACCTTAACAGTTGGGTCCATAAAGTCGATAAAAGGTAGGTTTCTAAGTGCGAAGACAGGAGTTACTTCCTTTCTTTTTTCAGCACCTTTAAGAAGCTCAAGTCGACCAACAATACCGTTGATTTTCTTATTAACTGAATCAATATCAGCATTAAAAGCCGCTAGTTGTCTCTTTAAGTTCTTTTCTTTAGTTTGAAGTGCTTTTTTCTTATCAGTAGATAAAGCAAACTTCTTTTTATTTTCTTGAAGTTTCTCAAATAAAGAGTGAGCATTTGGCGCGTGTTCAGCGTGAGCAACACCATAATTAAATGCAAGGGCAGCAACGTCTGAATTCAGACGACCGTTAACGATCTGCTCTTTCTTAATATCTTTAATTACCTGATCAAGCTCAGCTTCAATTTTTGAAATTTCTTTGCCCTTAGCTTCAACTGATTTTTTAGCTGCTGCTAATTCATCATTAAGAACCTTTACTTTTTCAGCACTGATCTTTGCTTCTTCTTCAGCAATATCTTTGGCAATTTTTTCTTTTTCAATCTTCATTGCCTCGATTTGAATTGCTTTCCATGGTCTCATGTAATCATCTAGGAATACCCATATTACCGTAACCAAAAGAACCAGTGAAAAGATCGCGAAGATCTTATTCAGTTTTTTCATATCATAGGCCATGCCTGGCTCATGTTTCTTTGACATTTTTATATACCCTTTATTACTTCTTCTTTAAGTATCTTTATATATCTATATCCAGATTCGCTTATAGGTTAAGTTCCCACTCTGGTAGAGCGATAATATACTTTAAGCTAAATAGCCATCTAAGAACCATCTTGATTGGTAGTGATGTCATACCAAGTACAAGGATGATGAAAATATAGTATCTAATCTGACCAGTGTTCTCGATAATCTTCTTTCCATATTTCGATTTAGCAATCGCAACAGGAAGTACACAACAGTAACCAAGAGTTAGGATTATACCTACAATCTCTCTAACAACGATATTTGAAGGCATTGGAGTGTTAAGCCACTTAAGCCATACAAATTCAGAAAGGTTTACGTTGTATTCAGAAACAACCTTGTGGAAGTCCCAGAACTCAAATGGACCATAGAATGTCCAGTTTGGTCCACGTAAGAAAGTACCAACGATAATTAGGTACATCCAAAGAACAATCCAACCATATAAGAATCCCCACATAGCGATTGGTCTTTCTTTAATTGTGAAGTAACCATTCCCCTTCGGGTTCGTATCAATATATGGAATTGCAATAAGACCTACAAGGATAAGACCTGGAAGAACAACCCCTGCCATCCAAGGATCGAAATAAACAAGCATTTCTTGAAGACCAAGGAAGTACCATGGAGCTTTTGCAGGGTTAGGTGCCCAAGTCGTGTTTGCTGGTTCTTCTAGTGGAGCTTTAAAAATAATTGCCCAAACAACTAAGAAGATTGTTGTACCGATCATACACATTAACTCAGTGAAAACTAAGTTAGGCCATACCCATACTTTCTCTCTATTTTCAGGAAGTGCCTCAATCGGACACTCACCATTTTCAATTCTCTTGTCATTCTCAGCAGCTCTATAAAGTGCATACCAAGTAAGCCAAGCAATAAGAACGATAATAATGTTAATTGGAATATTATCTGGCCATAGGATAATTGCTCTAAAGTTTGCATCCATACAAAACCAAACAACAACCGGTGCAGCAATAATAAGTGCCCATTTAGCAAACTTCTTACTACCTACAACACGATAGTACTTCATCATGAAGAAGAATAGGACCGTCGTAATCGGGAATGATCTAATCGGATCGGCCAGCCAGTTTATAAGTTCTTTCATTTATATATCCCTTTCTCTCAAAATATATTTCTAAAGTGGTGCTGAAATCCCACCGTCTTTTCTTACACGCCAGAAGTGAACTGCAATTAGAACACCAACAACTAGTGGAATGAATACACAGTGAAGAATATAAAATCTTAGTAGTGCTGGTTCCCCAACGAAACGCCCTGCTAGAAGCTGGAAACGAACGTCGTTTTTATCAGAAACCATAACGAAGTCACCAATTTGTGCTAAAGCTGCACCTGGACCACCGTGACCTAAGAAAGGTGTCGCCTTTGCCATGTTTGAACCAACGGCAATCGCCCAAATCGCTAGCTGATCCCATGGTAGTAGGTAACCAGTAAATGATAGTAGAAGAGTTAATACTAAAAGAATAACACCAACACCCCAGTTAAATTCTCTAGGTGGTTTATATGAACCAGTCATAAATACTCGGAACATGTGAAGCCACACAGTAATAACCATGGCGTGTGCACCCCAACGGTGAATTTCACGCATAATTCCTAAAGGCACGTGCTCTTTAAGTGCAATAATATCGTTATATGCGTACTCTGCAGTTGGTCTATAATAGAACATTAAAAGTACACCAGTAACTGTTAGTGCTAAGAAAATGAAAAATGTAAGTCCACCCATACACCAAGTGTAACCAAGTTGAACCCCTGATTTCTTAAGTTTGATTGGGTGTAAGTGTAAAAACACGTTACCAGCTACGACAGCAGCTCTGTTTCTTGCGTTCGTTGGAGGCCCGTGTCTGAAGATCGATTTCCAGACCTGAGTTTCTCTAATGTAATCAACAACACCTCTTTTAGCCATTGTTATTCCTTCCTATTTATTAATCTAAATTAAACTTTTAAGTAACTTTGTGGATTATCCCACTGACCTTTCTCATAACGATAAATCTTAGTTTTATCGACAATGATTTTTCCTTCAGCATTTAGTGAGATTTTATATCTTTCAAGTGGTCTCGGAGCAGGCCCTTCGAAGTTAATACCATTTTGGTAATAACCAGAACCGTGACATGGACACTTAAATTTTAACTCGGCAGGAAGCCAGTTAGGAACACATCCAAGGTGAGTACAAATGTTAGAAAGAGCGAAAAGACGTCCTTCCATTTTTACAATCCAAACACCGTAACCATTCTTCCAACGCTCGTCTACACCTTCCTCGTAGTCGTTAGGACGACCAGCAACGAAATCCATCTCTGGCTCGAAGTTTACGTTTGGATAAGTGTAACGGAAAATTAATGTTAAGAACCCTGCTACTGCAGAAGTGAAGGCTACCCAACCAACAGTTACGAAACTAAAGAACTCTCTTCGGTTTAACTGTTTTTTTACATCATCAGACATTTTAAAAAACCTCTATTTCTAATCATAAATACACAAATTTAAGTCACGATGACCCAATTTATGATTCATAAGTTATTGCAAATTCATTTTATACTTTGAAGGATGTTATCACTATTTCAACGAATTTAAAACTTCCTTTGCAAGACTAACTACTTTTATATCTTTCTCAATATTAATCATTTTCTCAACGCTTGGCGCCATCTTTTTCCACTCTGCTCGTCTTAACGCAGTGAGTACATTAAACTTAAGGCCACTTATCTCTTGAACAGTTAACTTCTTACCTAAAGACTCATCATTTAGGTTTAAAATTTCATTGACTGTCGCAACGGCCTGATCGTTCTTATATGCGATTAATGCTGTCGCTGCAGCATATCTCACAGAAAAACCGAGGTCACTATTGAGCCTCTTGATAAATAAATCTTCTGTACCATCAACTTCATGTGTAGCAAGAGTCAAGATTGTTACTTGCACCATGGCCGCGTCATCTTTATCAATGAAACTTTTTACAATGTCCCAGTTAAACGAAATACCTTTAGGCATTTTTGACAGTGCTACCATCGCGTGAAAATTAATTTCAGGATTATTTGTTTGTAGAGCATGCTCAAGAACTGGAAGCCCGCCTTCATTCCCTAGTGCCCCAATGGCCACAACAATGAAGTCACGTGTTCTTGGGTCTACAGTTGTCTTATAGATATCTCTTAAATTTGTAACTAACCAAGGAATATCTTCTTCCTTAACTGCACCAGCTGAAATTACTTTAGAAAGCTCAAGTGCTGCAATCCACTTGTTACCAAAGGTTTTCGACTTCATCTCATGAACGAGGTCTTTATAAGAGTGGTCGTTAGAAAGCATTTTCGTCACACCAAAAATGATCAGTGCTCCTACCAGTACGATTGCAATAGGAACCATTAAAGAGCCCATTACCGGATTACTTTCGAGTAGTTTTTTATCTAACTTAGTGTTTTGATTTTTCTCGCTCACGAAGAAATTGCCTTATAGTAAATGTTTTATTAAATATGGGATAAGAATTAGCAAATTAGAGTATAGTTGACAATTATAAAAGGTGAAATTATGGCCTATCTACTTAGAGGACTGATCGTTATCATGGTTGCTGCAATTGGACTAACAACTTGCGTAGCACTAGGATTTGTTGATGTGGGCATTAGCCACATTAAATTGGCCATTCCAGCCTATCTTTATACAATCTTCGCGCAAGCGTTCGTAATGTTTTATTTCATTGGTGTTGCCCGTCTTGTGAACAATATCAATTTAATCCTTACGAGTGAGCAAAATTTAAATGAATTATTTGATGAAGCTCCAGGTGACTTAACTCCTTATAGAGAAAAAGTGAAAAGGTATGTTCACAAAGCAGACCTTGCAAAGAGACAGACAATTCCTTGGACAATGCTGATGATCATTCTTGGAATGATTGCATTCTTCCTTGGTGGTGCACACGATACTAACATGGTCGAGAAAACAACTCACTCAGGTGTTGCTTATGGTTTTATTGCTTCGATGTTAATTGGGTTTGTTAGACAATGGTGGTTCCTTGGTCAGACTCATCAATTACTTAGAGAAGTAAAGACATTGTTTAGTATCCCTGATGGACAAATGTAGTATCCAATTCAAAGTCCTGTAATTTAACTAAGGAATCCTCGAATCAACTTCGCATTAAAACTTGCCTTAGGGCAACTTTAAACGCGAGTTGTAAAATGGTGGTTCCTTGGTCAAACTCATCAATTACTTAGAGAAGTAAAGACATTGTTTAGTATCCCTGATGGACAAATGTAGTATCCAATTCAAAGTCCTGTAATTTAACTAAGGAATCCTCGTTCTCGCTTTTATTTTCTAGCTAAAGAAATGGGGAGCTAGCACCGCAAACAATAGTCCGCCTTTGCGCGGCCAATTTTGCGTGTGCTAAATCGCCTTAAGCCAAATAAAAACTTTGTTTTTTCCAGGTGGGTTTCGACGAGTTCGAGTTCTAGACTCATAAATAATAACGGAGTCATCCCCTTTTACTTGGGCCATAAATTCTTTTAAATAAGATCTTGGAACATAAAGGTTATAATAGAATCCACCAGGAACTGCGAGTCCAGGTTTTACATTATCAACCTGTGTAACTTGATATAGATCCAATAGTTTACTCAGACGCTTTCTTGTATCGTCAGTATCAGCTGAGTTCATCATAACTCGATAAACTTTTGTATTACCGTAACGGCTATCACGATAACCACCACCTTTAATATCTTCCTCAAAAGACGACTGCTCTCTGTCGGCCGAAGAAATATCACGAGGTAGAGTATCGATTGAAGTCAGGACAACTTCCGATTCTACTTCATCACGCTCTTCATCTTCTAAAGTTTCACCAAGAAAGTTTTCAGTGTCATCGACATTTTCAATATCTTTAATATCCAATTCAAATTGTGCAATTTGCTCTTGATCAGCAATCGTTTCATCTGTGAATTTCAAACCTTCATTTTCCCAACGAAACTGCGGCTCATATACACTGATTTTATCTGATAAATATTTCTCATAAGTTCTATTGGCAAACTCAATGGCCCAGACAAGAAAAATTGCGACACCAATAAAGGCAAAGACTTGAGCAAGGCTTTGCATCTTTGAACTTAGATTATCTCTGAATTTTAGCCTCGAGATATTAAAGTTTGTTCCACGAAAGTCTTTTTCCATTTTTTTAACAAAATAGATCCACTCTTGATAAAGAGTTACTTCCATAGAGGTTAAAATCTCGTGATTGTGACTACCTGAAAATGATAGATCGACACCAAGATCAGATACTAACTGATTTGCACTAACATTGCGATTGCCTGAAAGAATATCATTTAAAGTAAAGTGTTCATTTATATAGGCTTCATGCTGAGGAAAAACCTCAACGAAGAAACTACGAAGTAAAATTGAAGTATCGCGCTCACTTTGATGCAAATTACTTGCAAGCTCTTCAATAGAAATATCGCGTGAAATAAAAACAAAACAAATGAATTTATCTCTAAGCCAAGTAAACCATGACTCAAGTGGGCCGACATGAATATTATCGATGATATAGTAGAATCTTTTTGAGATCTCAAAAAGAGTTAAGTCTTCATCAAAGAACACATCCCAAAAGCGTTCAAAATCTTCACGATACTTTCCCTGCCAAGTTACATTTTGAATATCAAGGCAAAGCCAGTCGCGAAAAGATGCATAATCATGATGAAAGAACTTTAATTCATCGTTAACTTTTTTCATTTAAACTCTTTTAATTAAGATACCAATTCCCTGGCCACCACCAATACAAGCACTGGCAATTCCATACTCTTTGCCTTCACTTATAAGTTGGTTTGCTAAAGTCGTTGTAATACGAGTTCCAGATGCAGCAAGAGGATGTCCTAGAGCAATTGCTCCCCCCCAGATATTAACCTTATTTACATCAAGAGCAAGCTCTTTCATGCAAGCAAGTGCTTGAGCTGCAAAAGCTTCATTTATTTCCACAAGATCAATTTGATCAAGTTCCATTTTATTATCTGCTAGAAGTTTACGAATCGCCGGTACGGGACCAATCCCCATAATAGTCGGGTCGACACCAACAACGGTACCATCAATAATTTCAGCAATTGGTTTTAAACCATGTTCATTCACAAAGTCTTCACTTGCCACAAGTGCGACGGCGGCTCCATCAACAATACCAGATGCAGAACCAGCAGTAACAAGTCCATCCTTTACAAAAGATGAACGTAGTTTATTCATATCTTCAAGAGAAGCGCCTTCTCTTAAGTGCTCATCTCTTGAAACTGAACCTTTTCTGATTTCTACTTCACAAATCTCTTTTTGAAGCTTTCCATCTTCATAAGCTGCTGTTGCTCGTTGGTGAGACAAGAGAGCAAACTCATCACAATCAGAGCGAGAAACCTCATACTTGGCCCCAAGGTTTTCAGCAGTAATCCCCATTGGGCAACCCGCATGTTGATCAGTTAGAGCATCAAGAAGCATATCCACATTCTTCAATGATCCGTATTTCGTACCAAAGCGTGCACCATATGTTAAATGCGGAACCATCGACATATTTTCAGTCCCACCAGCAAGTACACAATTGGCCTCTTCTAATTTAATTAAACGAACAGCATCTAAGATGGCCTGTATACCTGAGCCGCAAAGTCTATTAATTGTGACTCCAGGTGTTTCTTGCGCACATCCGGCCTTAAGAGCAAGGTGTCTCCCACCGTACATAGTATCTGTTGAAGATGGGACAACATTTCCCAGGATTACCTGATCAATATGATCGGCCTTTACTCCTATTTCACTAAGTAGTGAATTTGTGGCAGCAACAGCTAAGTCAACTGGCTTAATATCCGTTAAAGAACCACCAAATTTACCAAATGGCGTTCGTTTTCCACCTACTAAAAATACGCGACGGCCTTTATTTAAGGACATATTTGCCTCCATTCACTTACTGTTAAATACTTACTAAAATATATTAGGACGCTTTTATGTCCTAGTCAAAGAAGAGTAATTTATGTCAACAGAAATCAATCGCCAACAGCTAGAGAGATTCAAACAGCAAGAGTATAAGCGCCATGCCTATCAACTAAAGAAGGCCAAGCTTGAGAACTCTCAGGAATATCAGAAGACTGAGAAGAAGCATCTTGCCGACTTAAAAAGACTCAATAAACACTACGAAACAGAAATTAAAAGTGTTGAAAACAGTACAGAACTTAAATTAAAGCAAATAAGAGACAAGCAAACTGAACTCGTTAAAGATGAACGTGGCCGCATGGAGCTTGAGCTTGAAAATATGAAGAAGACTCATGAGGCGAGAGTTGCAGAACTTAAGGAAACTCATGATAATCAGATCGCGCAAATGAATGAGTCACATCGAGATACACTTGATCAAGCGCGCGAAAAATACATGAAAGAAAAAATGAAGTGGGAAGAGGCATAATCTCTCCCAAAGGAAAGTAAATGGAAGCGAATAAGCAAAATGGTGGCGTATTTATAAATGGAAAGGCACAAATTATTGAGATGCTAAAGTTTATGAATTCTGAAGAAAGGGCCACTCTCTTGAAGAATATTCAAATGAGAAACCCTACTCTTGCCAAAGAACTCTACGCTGAAAGTATTACTTTCGATACAATCTACGCACTAGATGAGATTGATCTAAACCAAGTTATTAAGTTTATTAAAGCACCTGTTATTGGTGTTGCTCTTAAAGAGTGTGAGAAATCTTTCCAAAAGAAAGTTCTTACTATTCTCCCAAGAGAAGCGGCAGAAGAAGCTTACTCTTATCTGGTAAAAAATCTTGGAGCAAATGAAGCACGCGATATTCAAAGAGCAAGAAAGCGTGTAACTGACACTATTGTCGCCCTCAATAACAGAGGACGACTTAGTCTATAAATCACATTTATAATTAATTTTTCGATCATCAATTTGGGGGCAGTTTTTAATATTGCCCTCAAATTCTGCCCTCAACTCTTTCGTATTAAGCTGCAAATCTAATAACTCTATCTGAAGAAGAATTCCGTCATCACTTAACTGATCCAAACACTTCGCTTTAATCGAATATTCACAATTGGCAGGATTAATCTTAGCAAGATTAACAAGGGCCCTGTGTAACCTCGCATCACCTTTGGTTTTCTTTTCAATCCAAGAGTCAATATCATCACGTACACCGTTATTATTAGAATCAGGTCCACCATGCCAATCACTACTCTTACCACTACAAGCAACTAAGAAAAAAATACTAAATAGTATCAATAACTTATTCATTAATTAACTTCCTAAACTTGGCCTCAACTTCATCAGTAAAAATAAAATCGCTACTTTTCGTTGTATCAAATATTTTATGCTCAGCTAAAATATTAATGGCACTATCGAGACGATCAATTGTTGTATTAACAATTTTCTTAAGCCATAGCTCATTTGAGTCAATAATCTTTGAGACTTCACTTATTGGAATTGGCACAACTTCAACATCTTCAATAGTAAAGCATGATTCATCATAGACCTTACGATTAATCCCACCAGAAACGCCGAGAAAGTCACCTTTCTTATGAGTACCAGTTGGAACTAATCTTCCATTTTGTTCTTTAACTGTTAAAAGAGTTCCAGACTTTATAAGAAAAATAAATTCAGCACTTGTACTCTCTTTAAATAGTAAGCTTTCAACTTCAACCTTACTACTTTCATACGCGGTAAACGTCATCTATCTCTCCTCTCAGTGCCGTACCATAGCGAAGTCCATATGTAGAAAAATGAATATTCTTCGCTTCAATCTTATTCAGAATTGTCTGTGCGCAAATCGCTCCAGACTGTATTGTTTTAGACCTCTTTCCTAAGAAAGAAAATTGTTTACCAAGTGCCTTTGCTTCAACTAGTTGAATACGATCCGTACTCTCATTGAAATCAGCGAGTCCAATACTATAGTTATTAATTGAGTCAGCATCATATGCAGAGGCACCTGAGAACATCAGCGCAAGGCTTGTTAATGTACCGGCCACTCCAATAACATCCTGTCCTACATATGAATCAAGGTTAAACTTTTCAAAAATTTCATCAACTTTAGTTCTTAGTTGGCCATCTTTAATCCAATCATCAACTCTCACTGAGCCAATTGGTAGTGAAACAGTTTCAATAATTTCGAAAGGTTTTGTTTTAATAAGAATAAGTTCACTAGAAGCACCACCAACATCTAAGATCAGCTGTTTTTTTGACTTCTTCTTCATCATTTCATTAATTCCAAGGGCCGTATAAAACGCTTCGCCCTCACCAGAAATAATTTCAATATCCAAACCAAGCTCAGACTTAATTCTAGCGAAAAACTCAGGAGCATTTTTAGCAACACGAGAAGCTTCAGTTGCCGTAATAATTATCTTATCACAACCTAACCTCTGACACTCTTCTTGATATTCTTTTAAGGCCCTAAAAGTATCTTCCATTGATTTTTCTTGAAAAACACCTTCTTTATCAAGTCCTCTGCCGAGCCCTGTAATTGTTGAAATTTCTTGTACAATTTCTTTAGAATCACGATCAATAACAAGTAGTAGTGTAGAATTAGAACCAATATCTACAGAACCAATTAAATTCTTAGTCATTTTTGAAAATACCTTTAAATAATTTTTTTATTTTGCCTTTATTCTTTTGAAGGACTTTATCAGTTTCTTTCTTTAGTAAATTCTTAGCAGCACTCTTGGCCAATTTTTCAAGAGTATATTCGTAGTCACTACTTAAAGCATAGCCTATCCCTGCTAGGCGATATGGAATTTTGGCTGTTCCATAATCTCTTTCGAGGTCATGCTTTAGCTCTTCTTCATTTACAACAATCGCACCAAGAAGTTCACCAGGAGCCTTGAAGTCAATTTTTCCATTTCCTTCTAAGTTATACTTCCCTTCATCTAATACGACTTTATAACTTTTAAATTGATGATAGCGATCATCTAAGCGCCCACTAAATGAAATTTCACTGATATCTCCGTTAACGGAAATATCTTTTTTCGCTAACTTCTCAAGTTTTTTGAACATACTTCCAACAATATTTGCCAAATTTATCTTATGAAGTTTTGCTTCTTTTACATTTAGTGCAACATTGAAGTCATAACTTTTACCAATTAACTTTCCATCTACCTTACCTGATGCCTTCCCCTCAATAGACCTCACAATACCATGTGGGACAAAAAGGGCTGCACTTGATATATCGACTTCACTAAATGAAGCATTTACTTCTGTCGTTTTCCCTTTCTTATGGATTTCTGAATTAACTTTTAGATTTAGAGGTGCTGTACCAAGTTTTAATCTATTCGATAGAATACTTAGTTTTTTACGGTTCACACTCAGTCCAATCTGACCATTAATTGGTGATTCTCCTAGCATAACATTGGAAAACTTAACTTTAGATTTAACTGGATAATTTGAGAAGACTTCACCATTTGTACTCGAAATATCGACATCAGTATTTTCTTCTTTTACTTCTTCCTTAACAACTTTCTGCTTAGGCATGTGTTCTTTCATTTCTGTCGGAATTTGTATGTCTTGTAGATGCATATTTATGACAGAGGTCTTTAAGTAATCAAAACGATCAACACCAAGAACAAAAGGAGTCGACTGACCAACTTTCACAATCCCCTCAAGAAGTTTTAACTCAATTGCTGATCTTATCTGCTTACTATTTAAGTTGTTTTTAACATTAACAACCACAGGAATGCCGAGTGCAACGATATTACTATCCACACTAGTTGTAATATTGGGAAATAATTTATCATTTCTTGATGTTAGACTTCCCTCGACCTTAAGTTGGCCGTCTTTAATTTTCACTCCGAAGTCACTTACATTAACAAAGTAAGAAGTAATATTATTTAAATCACTTACAAGGTTTATATTATGTAGTTTTAAAACTTCTTTACTTAAATCGTAATCAAAATTTGATTTCATAAACTGGTGTTCTTCAAGTGCAACAACAACTTTTGAAGACATCATCTTCTTATCAACACCACCATCCATTTTTATAGAAAACTTTTTTAGAGGTTTTATAAGAACACTTGATTTAACATTATTAATATCGACTTCAGCATTGAAATTTAGTTTTTTTTCTTCAAGCCATTTATCAAGTACAGTTTCACCAATCATTAACACATCAAAAGATGTTTCATTTGGCTTACCTCTTGAAAGAATAAAATGAGACTTCAATTCGAAAACTGATGTTGTATTGAAGCCGATATCTCTTAGTGCAAGCTTTTCAATATTGACTTCACCAAAGCTTCCGCTTCTTAAAGCATAATTTGCATCAATATTGGTTACATTGAAATTTAAAGCTGCATCGGAGAAAAAACTTAGAACGGCCAATCCAGAGTCAGATTCTTCTATTCCCTTCTCTTTAATAGTTACTTTCTTTTCCTCTTTAAAACTAACAGTTTCCTTTGAAGTAAAAGAGTTTTCCCAATTAGAACCTTTCTTGAATTCAATATAACTTACTTTTGGATTATCTATGTTAACAGAGATGGTTCCGTATCCCATAAGCATTGTCCAAAATGGGATTTCTATTTGTAGATTTTCAAATGAGCAAAGAGGTAGTTTTCGACCACCATGAGGGTAAAGGATATCAACCCCCCTAATATTAACTTTAGAATTAAGGCCAAGGGAGTAATCAAGAGACTGAGTCAAAACTTCAGCATTTGGTAAAGTCTTTTGAAGTTGAGTAGTAAAAGCCTGCCTGATGGCATCTGGTTTTAAATTCTTTTTAGCAACAATTAAAATGATTGCAGAGAAGACAATTAAAAACCCTAAAAATAAAAAAATTATTTTTAATGGTGACTTAGTTTTCACATACCCTCCAATGGTATTCTAGATTAAAGTCAGTGGTGCAAATTTTGCCATAAATTTCTTCTGTGCACCGTCATTAAATTTAATCGTTACCTTTTCATCTCCTGTCGGGCCAATACACTCTAAAACAGTTCCTTCACCATAGAGTGAGTGAACAATTTTTGACCCCTTAGGATAAGTTACTTTCTTTGCACTTATACTTGGCGATTTTTCAACTCGATAAACTGGCTCATCATCATAAACGGGATCACATAGGTCGTCCCAATCATTGTCCATTGATTGCTGGCACCCACCGCCTAGTTTTTTCCAAATATAAAATTTATTCGGTATTTCTTGAATAAAACGACTAAAGCCATTGAAGCGTAATTGTCCAAATAACATACGTCCTTGAGCAAAGGTAATATAAAGTCTTTTCATTGCTCTAGTCATTGCTACATAGAAAAGACGACGCTCTTCTTCAATTGCAACCTCACCATTTTCGATTGACTGATAACTTGGAAAAACTGTCTCCTCAACACCTGTAACGAAGACATATTCAAACTCAAGACCTTTGGCCCCATGTATTGTCATTAGGGATACTTCACCCTGATTCTCTTCCTCTTGTCCAATCACTGAATTATCAAGGGTGATTGTTTCTAAGAAGGCTCCAAAACGGCCATTAGGGTTTTGATCCTCAAATTGAGTAAAGGCACTACCAAGCTCTTCTAAGTTTTCCATACGAGCTTGCGACTCATAGTCTTTAGCAGCTCGAAGCATTTCCCAGTAACCTGATTCATAGAGAAGTTTTTCATAAACAGTCTCTAAGCCTTCACCTTCATCATGAGCAACTTTTGCCTCAGTGATTAGGTGAACAAATTGTGAAAGAGAAGACTTAACACGAGACGAAAGTCTAATGTGTTTAAAATCTTCAGGGTTATCCACAATTCTATTAACAACTTCCCAAAGAGAACTATCAGACTTGATTGCCTCTTCTTCGATTTTTCTTAGTGTTGTTGCACCAATCCCACGCGTTGGTACATTTATAATACGACTTAAGGCCAATGAGTCTTTGTCATTAACAAGAAGTCTAATATAAGCAATTAAATCCTTAACTTCTTTTCTCTCATAGAATTTAATCCCACCCACAACTCGATATGGGATATTAGACTTTCTTAGAGCATCTTCAATTTGTCTTGATTGAGAATTTGTTCGGTAGAAAACGGCCATTTCATCGTAATTAATTTGATCTTCATTATGATGATGGATTAATTGTTCTGCAACAAAGTCTGCTTCTTCACGATCACTAGAGCATTCGACTATTTCAATTGACTCACCTTCTGGATTATCAGTCCACATACTCTTTCCCTTACGTTGAGTATTGCGACAGATAACCGCACCAGCGGCTTCAATGATATTTTTAGAAGATCGATAGTTCTGCTCTAATTTTAAAATTTGAGCATCGCTATAAACTTCTTCGAAGTCTAGAATATTTCTAATATCCGCACCACGCCAAGAGTAGATCGACTGATCCTCATCCCCAACAACACAGATATTTCTTCTTTTCATGGCAAGCTTTGTGACTAGATCAAATTGAGCACGGTTCGTATCCTGATACTCATCCACAAGAATATAGCGGAAACGATCTTGGTACCTTTCAAGCACTTCAGAAAATTTTTCGAAGAGCTGAATAACACCACAGATAAGTCCACCAAAGTCTGTGGCGTTGGCCTTGTGAAGTTCTTTTTCATACTCAAGATACATATCGTAGAAAATATCATCACTTTCTACTTCATAATCTTTATCTGATATATCACGATCCGGATAATGACCGTGATTCTTAAGGTCTTCAATAAAGTATAGTACTTCAGACGGTGACGTTTCTTTTTGCGAAATTCCACGGCGGTTTAAGATCGCTTTTACAACACTCTTTTGTTCAGACGTATCATAAATCGTAAAATTTCGACTAAGGCCTAAGTAGTTTGCCTCAGACCTTAGCATTTTTGCGCAAAAAGAGTGAAATGTTGTCACTTGAAGTGCACCTACATCACAACTAACATCACGTCCGACACGATCACGCATTTCTTTTGCGGCCTTATTCGAGAACGTCAGGGCCAATAATTGAAAAGGAGAAATATTCTTTTCTTCTAAAAGATAAGCAATCTTTGTAACAAGCGTTCTTGTCTTTCCTGATCCTGCACCTGCAAGGATCATCATTGGTCCATCAATCTCTTTAACGGCTTGACGTTGTTGAATGTTGAGATGATCTAACTTCATTTAAATTCCTAATTTACTCTTTTTATTCTACAGTTACTGACTTTGCCAGGTTTCTTGGCTTATCAATATCTGTTCCTAAATTCTTAGCAATATAATATGCAAGCAGTTGGTTAACTACGTTTACATATAGAGGTGCTAAATCTCCAAGACCTTCAAAATTAAGTTCGATATAGTGATCAGAGATTTCTCTTAAATCTTCCTTACCCTTTGGACCGATCGAAACAATTAATCCCTTACGAGCTTTAATTTCTTGAATATTTGAAACTGTCTTCTCATATAGTTCTTCACCAACTAAGGCGATATTTACTTTCTCTTCATCAATAAGAGCGATTGGACCGTGTTTTAGTTCACCTGAAGCATAACCTTCAGCGTGTACGTAAGCGATTTCCTTAAGCTTTAATGCACCCTCAAGAGCGATTGGGAAGTAAGAACCACGTCCAGTATAAAAGAAACCTTTGAACTTATAGATTGCATCTGCAACATCTTTAATAGGTTTCGTATTATCAAGTAACTGCTCTACTCTTTGAGCAAGTAAGCTATAACGTGCTGATAATGAATTTCTTAGTTCATCATTCATGCTTCCATTTGCAATTACTTCAGAAAGAGTTTTACCTGTTAGAACTTGCTGAGTGAAAGCCTTTGTTGAAGCAACACCAATTTCAATACCCGCACGAATCATAAGGTTGACATCACAATCACGATACAGCGTAGAGCCTTCAGTATTTACAATCGAAAGGGATTTCATGCCTCTTTCTTTACACATTGTTTGGGCCGCAAGAGTATCTGCTGTTTCACCAGACTGAGAAATAAACATAGCTAATTCATTCTGATTTAGAATTGGATTTCTATAACGGAACTCACTCGCAACTTCTGCAAAGCATCTAATACGGTTACTTGATTCGAAGTAATCCTTAATCACAAGTCCTGCGTAATAAGCAGTTCCACAGGCAGTAATGCTTACAGCATCCATTGGAAGCTTTGTTGCCGCTTCTAAGCTCTCTTTCCCTTCTCCTTGAAAGTAATATTGAGTTAGTGAACGAATCAACTCTGGCTGCTCGTGAATCTCTTTAAGCATATAGTGCTCAAATTCACCCTTTGAAGCAGGGTCGTGATCAATCGTCTGCTCTTTTGACATATATCTGTGAGTCTTTGTTCCATCTAATTCATAGAAGTTCAGTAGTTGATTATTTTTCACACTTAAGTGGCAAAGAACATTATCTTCAGGGAAGTAAATACGATTTGCCATACCTGCAAGAGCATATGGATCACTTGAAACAAATACTTCAGAGTTTACTTCATTACTTCCACATACTAGTGGAGCACCTTTTTTAACTGCAAAGATTTCATCTGTTTCACGATTTAGAACAACAAATGCAGAAAAGCCTTCAATTCTTTCAAAAGACTTGATGACCGCTTCTTTAATTGGTGTTCCTTGACGCTTGTGAAAAATAAGAAGACCAAGAAAAGTCTCAGAATCTGTTTCAGATTCAAAGTAAATTCCATGCTCTTTTAGTTCATTTCTAATCTCAGTAGCATTCTCAATGATTCCATTGTGAACCATTGCAATCCCATCTTTTGTCGATACGTGTGGGTGAGCATTATAATCTGTTACACCACCGTGAGTGGCCCAACGAGTGTGCCCAATGCAAGATCTTGCATGAATATCTTTACCTTCAAGCTCGGCTTCAAGGTTAGCGATTTTACCTTCTTTTTTATAAACGAGAAGTTCATCATTTTTACTGATGAAGCTAACTCCAGCTGAATCGTAGCCACGGTACTCTAATCTTCTAAGTCCTTCTAGAACAACGTCAACTGAATTTGATGGCCCTAAATGCCCAACAATTCCGCACATAGTCACTTCCTTATATGTTTAAAAAATACTAATTTAAGAAAGATACCATTTTGCGGGCGAAAATAAAATTTTTGCGGGCCTATTTGTCGCTTTTTTTCCTAATGAAACGCTTTGCCATGCCTTCTTTCGTCTCTTGACGCCCTCTGGCAATTGCAAATGAACCATCTGGCATACTTTTACTAATAGTTGAACCTGATGCAACATAGCACTCTTTACCAATCTCAATAGGAGCAATCATTTGTGAATCTGATCCGATAAATGACCCATCACCAATAATTGTTTTATGCTTCTTGGCACCATCGTAATTACAAGTAATGAAACCACAACCGATATTTACGTTGTCACCAATTTCAGCATCCCCTGCATAACTTAAGTGTGAGACAGCAGATTTCTTACCGATCTTAGACTTTTTAATCTCAACGAAGTTTCCAATCTTTGCACCCTCACCAATATCACTTCCTGGTCGAAGCTGGGCCATTGGCCCAATTGATGCACCTTTCGATACTTTTGAGTCTGTAATATAAGAATTTGCCTTAATAATGGCACCGTCTTCAATGATTGAATTCTTAATGGTTACGCCTTGTTCGATCACAACATTTTTACCAATCACAGTTTTGTCATCGATAAAAGCATTCTGAAAAACGTGTGTTCCTTGACCAATGTTTTTAGAATAACAGTAAGTGTGAGACGGATCAGTAAAACGTACTCCTGCTTCAAGCATTAGGAAACGAGCAATAGAGCGTCTTAAATAGATATCTGCCTGTGAAAGCTGAATAAGGTTATTTACACCGAGAAACTCACGCGCATCTTCAAAAAGAAGAGGGGCCACATTTGCTTCAGGGCTAAAAGTATCTGTTAAGTAGAATTCTCCAGATTTATTATTATCTGAAAGATTAAAAACATGATCCATTAAATAAAGAGTTTTAAAAATATAAAGGCCAGAGTTTACTTCCGTTACAAGCCTTTGTTCTTCTGTTGCATCCTTTTCTTCAACAATTTGAAAGCCTGTTCCCTTGCGAATAATACGGCCATAGCCAGTAGGGCCATCAGCAGTGAAAGTTGCACACACGGCATTTGGACCTTTTTCAATCTCTTCAATAAGAGCACTGATTGTTTCTTTTGTAATCAAAGGCGTGTCCGCACAAGTAACGATTGTGTAGTCATAGCCACGAGAGTGCTCAAAATCTTTTAAATATGTTTGTACAGCATGTCCTGTACCTAACTGCTCTTTTTGATAAACATAGTTGATATTTTCATGTCTTTCATTAACGTGTTCTTCAACAAGTTCACGTTGATGACCAGTTACTAGAGTGATGTCTCCAAAATCTTTAAATGTTTCGATGACATAATCGACTAAAGTATTTTGGTGTAATGGTGCTAGTGGTTTTGGGATATCCATTTTTAACCTTGTTCCCTTACCAGCAGCAAGTACAACTACCGCAACTTTCTTTGTCGTATGTTCTGACATATTAAAAACTCCTAATAACCGACTATATCGGTCTCCTTTCACTTTATGAAATTACAACACATTAACTAAATCATAGCAAAAAAATCAGTTAAAAAACTCAAAAAAATCACGCATTTTCGCTCTTTTTATTAAAGAGTTTTTTTTATTGCCCGATGTTAATTAAGAACAAATTGCCTATATTGCGCCGACCTGTTGGAGGAAAGATTTATGGTTACAAATTACGAGGGTGAGAACATTGAGTTTAAGGAAGAATTGGCCCTCTTACCAATCCGAGACTTAGTTATTTATCCATTTATGATTTTACCTCTATTTGTTGGTAGAGAAGCATCAATTAAAGCTATTGATCACGCTATTAATCATTCAGATCGTCTGATTCTACTTTCGAGTCAGAAAGATATTGTTGCAGAACATCCTGCACCAGAAGAGATTTATGAACTTGGTACTGTTGCCATGATCATGAGAATGAGAAAGCTTCCAGATGGAAGAATTAAAATTCTAGTACAAGGTTTATCAAAAGCTAGAATTACTTCATTTGAACAACAATCACCTTTCTATATTACAAAAGTAGAAAAGGTTGAAGATAAAACGACTGATAGTTCAAATATTGCAACAACAGCTCTTATGAGAACGATCAAGGAACAACTTGAAAAAGTTATTCAACTTGGAAAAGTTCTTTCTCCAGATATTCTAATGGTTCTTGAAGATATTACGGATGCCTCAAGACTTGCAGATTTAATTGCATCAAATTTAAATCTACATGTTTCAGAAGCACAAACAATTCTTGAAACACTAGATCCAGTAGATCGTCTACATGCAATCAATGATATTCTAAATCGCGAATTAGAAATCCTAATGATGCAACAAAAGATGAAAACAAATGCTTCATCTGAAAATGCTAATCAAAGAGATGTTTTCCTAAAAGAACAAATCAAAGCGATTAAATCAGAACTTGGTGACGGAAACTCAGAACAAGATGAATTCGCAGAATTCAGAAAAAGAGTTGAAGAAGCAGGAATGCCAGAAGAAGTTCTTAAAGAAACAACAAAGCAACTTGCACGTCTCGAAAAGATGCACCCAGATTCATCTGAAGCAAGCATCATGAGAAATTATATTGAGTGGATGTGTGACCTTCCATGGAGTAAAAAGTCTGAAGAGCATATTGATCTAGATTCCGCTCTTGAGATCCTTGATGAAGATCACTTTGAACTTACTCAAATCAAAGAAAGAATTCTTGAGCACCTAGCAGTTAGACAACTTAAGGGTGATGATATGAAAGGGCCAATCCTATGTTTCCAAGGTCCTCCTGGTGTAGGTAAAACTTCACTCGGGAAGTCAATTGCTCGTGCTACGGGAAGAGAGTTTGTAAGAATTTCTCTTGGTGGTGTAAAAGATGAAGCAGAGATTAGAGGTCATAGAAGAACATATGTTGGAGCAATGCCAGGTCGTTTTATTCAGGCGATGAAGCAAGCAAAAACAAATAACCCAGTTGTTCTACTTGACGAAATTGACAAGCTATCTGGTGACTACAAAGGTGATCCGTCAGCTGCTCTACTAGAGGTTTTAGATCCAGAGCAAAACGTAGAATTTAGAGATCACTACCTAAACGTACCTTTTGATCTTTCAAACTGTATGTTTATTGCAACTTCAAATATGCTTGAAAATATTCCAGGTCCACTAAGAGATCGTATGGAAGTAATCAACCTATCTGGTTACACAAGAGAAGAAAAAGTTGAAATCTCAAAAAGATATATCATCCCTAAACAAATGGATGAAAATGGTATCAATAACGAGCACGTAGTATTTACTGATGAAGGTGTTGAGAGTGTTATTGAGCACTACACTTCAGAAGCAGGTCTTCGTAATCTAGAGAGAAGAATCGGTACTCTATGTCGTAAGGTAGCAATGAAAATCGCTAAGGGCGATATGGGGAAAACACATATCGTAAAAGATACTGTTGTTAAATATTTAGGTCCACCAATCTTCGTAAAAGAAGATCACAAAGATGAAGATGAAGTTGGAGTATCAACTGGTCTAGCTTGGACATCTCACGGTGGTGAAGTTCTTTACATCGAAACAACAAAGATGAAAGGACAAGGGCTAACTCTTACAGGTCAACTTGGTGACGTAATGAAGGAGTCTGCAAAAACGGCAATTAACTACATCAGATCTCGTGCACTTTACATGGGAATCGATGAAGATATTTTTGAAAATCATGAGTTCCACGTACACTTACCAGCTGGTGCCACTCCAAAAGATGGACCTTCTGCAGGTATCACATTAGCAACGGCCCTAGTATCAAATTGTACAGGTGTTCCAGTTAGCCGTGATGTTGCAATGACTGGTGAGATCACTTTAACAGGTAAAGTTCTTCCAATTGGAGGACTTAAAGAAAAAGCTCTAGCAGCGCTTAGAATGGGTATCTCTACAGTTGTTATTCCTTGGGGTAATAAGAAAGATCTTGTTGATATTCCAGAGAACCTAAGAGAGAAAATCAATTTTGTTCCTGTTAAAACAATTGATGAAGTTCTTGATATCGCACTAGTAGACTGGGTCGCTTACAAGAAAGAAGTTCAAATGAAAAAAGTGGACGAAAAGCATCAAGAAAAAGTTAAAGCTGGCGTTGCCGCTTAAATAGAGAGGGCCAACAAGGCCCTCTTTTTTTTTATCCAACATTAAATTAAAATGGAATGTATATGGGAAAAGAAGAAATGAAAGTAATGATTGTTGACGACTCTGAAATCTCTAGAACTTCTGTTAAGGATATTTTAGAGCAGGAAGACTATGTGGTCGTCGGTTGTGTCGGTAGTGCACAGGATGCTCTAAAGCTTGCTTTTGATAATCCTCCAACACTATTTATCATAGACGTTATTATGCCAGGAATCAGTGGACTAGAACTTGCTGAATCTGTTGCCACTAACTTCCCAAACGCAAAAATTCTAATGATGTCTTCACTTGATATTGAATCTGTATGCATTGAAGCAATTTCTTCAGGTGCACAAGACTTTTTAGTAAAACCATTTAAAAGAGAAGATCTGCTTAGATCTGTAGATAAGCTGACTCATGATATTGCGTCAGAAAAAGCGAGTTAATTGAATGTTTAGGTTTTTAATTTATTTTACAGTTAGTTTTTTAATCTTGGCCTTTCCCGTAGCTAAGAATTCAACAGTATTTGATAGTATTAATAAACCACTAAAACCATATACACAAAAAGTATATTCAACAATCGCCTTTTATTTGAATACAAGCCTTAGTGAAGGCAAAGAGATGACAGTAAAACTTTTCAATAATACTGCTAAGAAAGTGGATTACGTTAAAAGAGAATCTTCAGGTATTACGAAGCCAATTGGTAAGAAAGTTCAAGGCCTCGACGCTCTTGATGATTATCAACATGGTGAGTATACAGTTGAAGAACGTGAGGCCCTTTTAAAAGTATTACGAGAAAGTGAATAAATTATTGATTAATAGACTTTGACTCTGTCTCTTTTTCAATAGTCCCACCAGAACTCGCAATTAAATTATCAATTTCTTGCATTTTTTGTTTTAGGTTTAATCCCCTAGTTTCACAAATAGAATCATCAGACGTATTTGTTGTTGCTTCTTTTACTCCGGCAAATACCTGAGATGATAATAGTGCTAGTACAGATAATAAAAATAGCTTTTTCATAATACTTCTCCTTTTGTAGACACTATATTTAATGCATGAAGTATGCCAACAAAACAGATAGTACTTTCAATAACTTACCATATCCCCATTGTTTAAGAAGTATACACTTTAACAACGCTGTCTAGACTTTTAACACCTATCTTTCAACCTTAAGTATTTTTCCCGAATCTGTTGTTAAGTACAGCTCTCCAGCCGGTGAAACCACAATCTGGCGCATTCTCTCTTCAAGCTCTACTAAATAGCTCTCTTGAGAAATAACCTTATTTCCGTCCATTTTAAGCCTTCTGAGATGCTCGCTTCCAAGTGCAGCTAAGAATATATCCCCTTGCCAATCTTTATACTTACTTCCTTCATAAACAACCATACCGGAAGGAGAAATACTTGGTGTCCAATGAACAAGAGGCTGCTCCATTCCTTTCTTTTTCTCTTCCCCAATACTTGGGCCCCAATATTCCTTACCATAAGTGATAATAGGCCAACCGTAATTTAAACCTGGCTTTATTAAATTAAGTTCATCTCCGCCGCGAGGACCAAATTCACAACTAAAAACTTCCCCGTTCTTATTCAACGCAATTCCTTGTGGATTACGATGTCCATAGCTCCAAATTTCTTTGAGAGCACCCTTTCTATTTTCAAAAGGGTTTCCTTTGGCCGGCGTACCATCAAGATTTAATCGTAGGATTTTACCATTATGATATGAAAGATCCTGAGCATACTTTCTTTCTCCGCGGTCACCAATAGTCATAAAGAGATAATTATCTTTAAACAACAAGCGTGAACCAAAGTGGCGACTGGTATCACTTACAACTTTTGTTTCTAAAAGTATTTCGGCCTTATTCAACTTCATCTTAGTATATTCTGCTCTTGCCAATGTCGTTACGACAACACCCTTTACTTCTGAAGAATAAGTGAAGTAAGCATAGTCTTTGCCTCCAACCTTCTTGAAAACAATATCGAGCATACCACCTTGGCCACGAGCTTTTACTTTTGGGGCCGTAAGCTCTTTTGTCTGTTTAGTAGAGAAATTATGATATTTAATTTTTCCACTTCTTTCGGTAAAAAGGATTTCATTTTCATTGATAAAACTAATTCCCCAAATAATTTCATTAGTTTTAAAAACTTCTTTTGCACTAACTTTCGCAAACGAAGAAATCGAAATAAGAGAGCTGATAATTAAAATTACTGATTTGAGACTTTTCATAAAGAAAGTCTAGCATGATAAGAGTATTACGGAAGTAAAAACATATTAAAGTCAAAACCATTACTTGGCGAATCAACTTCTACAACATCTCCTCCACCAATTGATTGCTCATGACGACTTATGCGAGATGAAAACTTTAATCTCTTAACTTTTTCACTGGCGATTCTATAATCTGTTGAAGCATTGATTTCATCATAATCAACAACATCACCAGACTTAAGATTTAACATTAAGTTAAGCGATTCATTACGTTCATTTCTTATAATAATCTCTGGATATAATTTGAAGTTTGCAAGTTCAGAAATAATACGATCTTCCAAACGATATGGTGGTTGACCTCCGTATAAACGAACTGAAGTGATATCTCCTAGATCTTTAATAAAGTTAGAAATTGCTTGCTCAACCTTTGTAGCACTATCTAAATGGGCCAAAATCGAATGACCTTCTGAATTTCGCATAATTAGTGCAACACAGGTTGCAACACCATAGGTTTGGACAAATGCGTGTTTGGCCGCAGATGTATAGATATATTCTCTTTGGAAAACCTCTGGGATATCAGCACGGTCTAATACAGTATTTGCTAAACTTGAGTTAGCGGCTAGGAAAGTACTACTAAGAAGAATATAAAAAAGGGCCATTTTCATGGCCCTATTATACTAATTATAAATATTTAAAAATAATTTTTGAAAAGCTTTCAGTGGCCGTAAAGAATTATGACAGTAAATTCATAATTTTACGTACTAATGATACCTTTTTCTCATAAGGTGGATAGCGTAAATCATTTTCCAAACAAAAGCTTCGCTTCATAACTGCCTTCTCATGAGAGAATAGCTTAAACGAAAACTCACCGTGATAGGCACCCATCCCTGATTCACCGACACCACCAAATGGTAATTTTTCATTCGACAAGTGCACGATCGTATCATTAATAACCATTCCACCACTGCTAATTGATTCGATGACCTTTTTCTTATCTCCATTAGAGTCAACGAAAGCATAACATGCAAGTGGTTTATCATAGCTTTTAATAAATGCAATCGATTCATCTAAACTTTCTGAGTAAACGATAGGTAGTATTGGCCCAAAGATCTCGTCTTTCATAATAGCGCTATCTTTATCTGCTCTCACATATGTAGGAGAAATATATAATTGCTCCTTATCCACATCTCCCCCAATGAGAACAGAGTCTTTATCGATTAGGGCCGTAAGCCTAGCAAAATGTCGCTCATTAATGATGCGTCCATAGTCGTTGCTTTTTTTAATTTCGTCGCTATAAAATTGTGTGAGGTATTTTTTTGAAGCAGCTATAAATCGATCTTCATCAGACTTTTTAATTAGAATATAATCAGGTGCAACACATGTTTGGCCTGCGTTGAAAAACTTTCCCCAAACAATTCTTTTGGCCGCTAAGTCAAGGTTCTTAGTTGTTACAATGGCCGGAGACTTTCCACCTAACTCAAGAGTGAGAGGAGTTAAGTTTTTAGCAGCCGCTGCCATTATGATTCGACCGACATGGCCATTTCCAGTATAGAAAATATAATCAAATTTTAAATTTAAAAGCTCAGTAGTCTCCTCCACACCTCCTTCAATAACAGCTGCAATCTCACTATCAAGTGCATTAGTAATGATTTTATCAATAATCTTAGAAGTTGCAGGGGCCATCTCTGAAGGCTTCACGATAACCTTATTTCCGGCTGCGATTGCACCGATAAGAGGCACTATCGCCAACTGAAAAGGATAATTCCAAGGAGCAATGACTAAAACTTGCCCATATGGTTCATAGTGAATTTCACTTCGTGCTGGCATAAATGGGAGTGGTGAAAGAACTCTCTTTGGCTTCATCCACTTCTTCAACTTCTTTTTCATGAGTTTAATTTCATGCAAACAGAAATCTATTTCAGAAAGGTACGATTCAAAAGCACTCTTATTCAAGTCTGCCTTTAAAGCAGCAAGAATTTCGCTCTCACGGCCCTTTATTTCGTCCTCTAAGGCCTCAAGAGCACTTATACGATCATTATAATTTAAATTCTCACGCCCTTTTTGAGCGCAATAAGCGGTCGTTATATTATTATCCATAGAGGTATTATAGCTGTTTTTAAGTTTATCAGGCAAAAAAAAGCCTGACTCATGGCCAGGCTTTTTAAAAGGAATAATAGTTAAGTTTGAGTTAAATTTTATTGTCCAATTGATTGAGTTGATGAGCTTGAACTAGTTGAAGTAGCGGCAGGAGCTTCTGCTTCAACGCTTGCTACATTATCAGAGCTTGCATACATATCATCACAATTCGTTCCAGACTCATTTAATGCAAATACGTTTGATACACTTAATAGAAATAAAAATACTAATGCTAACTTTTTCATAATTTCCCCCATTATGGTTTTGTTTCTTTGCTATTTATAAAGCAAGAGCAATGCCAGTTTTTAGAATGTATTTTCAACCAGTTAGAAAGAAGGAAAGTGAAATAATTTAAACAGTGGTTAGAAATTAGACAAAAAAAGGCCCGTTCTAAAACGGGCCCATAATAAAAGTTTTAATTTATAAACATTTTATTGTTGATCAGATGTTGTCCCACCAGGGTTTGTCTGTGGCTCAGTAGAAGTTGGTACTGGCGTAGCTGGTGTCGTGTTTCTATTGTCTAAGTTAACCTTAGGACAATCACCATCTTTTTCACCTGTTACTGCACCATCTGCAAAAATACTAAATGATCCAAGAACTAATAATAGTGTTAGTAGTTTCTTCATATATCCCTCCAATTACATATTTAGGTTTACACCAGCAGGCTTAACAATTGCTAAGAGTGATTGGAAGGCCTGAGTAACTTGTAAGGCCATCTTATGTCCTGCTTTTGATTCTACTTTAAGAATCTCACCGTAGTTATCATATTTAACGTTGATCTTACCTACTTTATTCATAGTAATCTCAACTGGCTTACCTTGAGCATTGTATTGAAACTCAAGAGCTCTTTTTTGTTTTGTCTTCTTGTTGTAATCCATCATTTTTGAAATACGACCTTTCGAATCGTACAGTAGAACTACAGACATACCTTTAGAGTTATTTGCTTTCTTCAGGTTACCTTTTTTATCGTAGTCAAATTCTGTCCATCCACGTGGGTTTACAACTTTTGTAATCTTCTTATACTGCTTGTGGTACTCAAGCTCTACAAAGTCACCTCTTGAAGAAGCTTTCTTAACAAGAAGTCCATCTTTATTATATTCAAAGTTAGTTACGTGGTTTCCTCTTTTAATTTGTTTTGGAAGAGAACAACACTCAGTATAAATCGTTTCAGTTTTAAGCCCATTGATTACAGTAAGGATTCTGTAAGTATAGTGAGATCCGTCTGGTTTCTTCTTGATCTCATACTCGTAACGATTTACAACTTCTTTTTTAGTAGGAGATTTCTTTGCAACAAGTGTCCAGTAGTGGAAGTCAGGGTTCTTAGGGTTACTCTCATAAGAGTACTTAATCACCTCTCCACTTCTTTTCGTAAGCTCTTTTACAAATTGAGTTTTCTTCTCATAAGAAATCTTTTGAGATGATCCATCTTTATAAGTAATAAGAGTCATATTGTGATTTGCATCGTAATCGTACTTAAAGTTATTTCCTGAAATATCCTTAGCATCTACTAAGTTATAATTTGTGTCATAAGTATAAGTTGTCTTTTTACCTGCTCCGGATTCAACAGATTTCACAAGACCATTTGGATACCATTTGAAGAAGATTTGCTTTGCCATTGAATCTTTGATCGACTTAAGAGAACCCTCTTTCGTATAATCAAGATTAACAACATATCCGTTCTTATCTTTTACTTGAACAAGCTTACCATCTTTATTGAAATGGTTTTCCTTTCCGTCGTTATACTTTCTAATATAACCTTTTGCAGTTTTGATAACTTTTTGAAGCCCACGAACATTTGAATAAAGTTCAGTTCCAACTGCTAGGTTTGAAGATACATTGAACTTCTTAGCATAAGCTTGTCTAAGTTCAGCATCATTAGTTAGCTTTGTAACTAAAGTTTTAGCAACCGTCGTTGAAAGTGATGTTTTCTTTCTCATTACATCCACGATTTTCTCAGCAGCGGCTTTAGCATCAACGGCCTGTCTTGGTGTAAAACGAGTTTTAGCACCTGAACCATTCTCGTGAACTGTTACTGAACCATCTGCAGAAACAACTAAGAAAGTTTCATAATCAGAACCCCAACCATAACCAAACCATCCTTTTCCAGGTGATTTCGAGTTGTACGTTCTTTCAACAACTAGGTCATTTCCACCACCAGGTACGATAATATCCGTGTACGTAATGTAGAAATTTCCATTTTTCAGATTTACACCAGCGATCGATGCCAGTGAAAACAAACATAGTACTAATAGCTTTAAACTGATCCTCATGACTTGTATCCTTATTTAGTTAAAGAATCTTCATTCTCTCCATAGTCATATCGGAGGCCTTTAACCAAAACTTAAACATATATTAACTTTATTCCTTAATTTTCACTATTTTAAGAATGAAGAAGGTACCGATACCGTCTAAAACACAGGCGACTACAAATAAGACAATCCCAATGGCCGAAGAAAACATCTTTGGTAGAAGGGTTGGATCATTTGCAGAGAAAATAGCTAGAATTACAAAGGGCATGGCCGCAATAGTAAAGCCTTGAAACTTTCCTTGTGCCGTTGCGGTATCAATTTTTTGTTTCAATCTAATCCGTTCACGAATAACAGAAACGATTGTGTCAAAAACTTCGGCAAGATTACCACCGGTTTCGCGTAAAATATTAACACTTGAAACGAACATATCATTATCTTGAGTGGGAATTCTTTCTGCCAAGTTTTCGAAGCACTCTTCCAATGTCACCCCAACTCTATTCTGCTGGAGGATAATATTAAACTCTTCTGAGATAGGAGGTGGCATTTCATCAACAACCATTCCTAGAGCCTGAGGGACTGATAGACCCGCTCTAAGACCATTAGAAAGAAGTGTAAGGCCATCTACCATTTGATTTTGATAAGCTAGAATACGGCGATTGACGAGATAGTCAACAACAGGTTTAGGGGCCTTAAATCCCACAAAGCCTACGACTAGTCCTAAAAAGGCTCCTCCTCCCCAGCTTCCGAGAAGTCCAAAGATAATGAGAGTAAGAGTTCCTAAACCAAATGACAGCGCCAAAAGTGCATAGGTAACATGATCAGGCTTAACGTCAATAAAGAGTAGTTCAAACTTTTCTAAAATATATGTTCTCGTCCCAAAAGTTTGTTTTTCAATAAGATCAAAAATACCAACAGAGTATCGATAACAAAAAAGAAAGAAGATTAAACCTACAAGTCCAATCAATCCACTTCGTCCAATTTGTTCAATAAAAAAGCTCATTTAAACCTCTCCCCTCTAAGCCTTCTTCTTTACAGGAGCTGTGCCATTAGTTGGTCTAGGTCTGCCTTGAGGCTGACCAGGTCGCGGTCTTTGCTGACCCTGTTGCGGCGGCCTTTTATTTTGAGGTGGAGGTGCTGGTTTCTTTGCAGGAGCTCCGCCACTTGCACCAGGAGCATTTGAAAATAAACCACGAGGGATATTATATCCTTGTCTCTCGAGCGTTTCGATAAACTTAGGTATAAAACCTGTCGCTTGGTGTGCTCCAATAATCTTTCCACTTTTATCAATATCTTTTTGTTGAAAGAGGAAAATATCCTGAAGAGTTACAACCTCTCCTTGAATCCCTCCAATCTCAGTAATATGGGTAATTTTACGAGAACCATCATCTAGACGAGATGCTTGAATGATCAAGTGAACGGCATTTGCAATCATTTCTCGAATTGCTTTAGGAGTAAGACCTGCTCCCGCATATTGCACAAGTGTTTCAATACGGCCAATACACTCTCTTGGATTATTCGAGTGAACCGTTGTAAGTGAACCATCGTGACCAGTTCCCATTGCCTGTAACATATCCAGTGTTTCACCACCACGACACTCACCAACAACAATACGTTCAGGACGCATCCTTAGACACTGCTTAACGAGACAACGAATATCAATTTCTCCATCACCTTCAAGTGATGGTGGACGTGTTTCAAGACGAACCACGTGTTCCTGAGGGAAACTAAGTTCGGCCGAATCTTCACAAGTAATGATACGCTCATTGGCCTGAATAAAACTACCAAGAATATTAACGAGAGTTGTTTTCCCGGAACCAGTACCACCCGAGACGATTATATTTTTGTGTCCTTCAACTGCGATACGAAGAAAATCGGCCATATTTTGTGTGAATGAACCAAATTGAACAAGGTGCTTATAAGTTAATCGCTCTTCAGGGAATTTACGAATAGTGATACAGCATCCATCAATAGCAGATGGAGGGATAATAGCATGAACCCTTGATCCATCGTGAAGACGAGCATCTACATATGGAGTTTTTTCATCAATACGTCGGCCAATTGGTGCAACGATTCTTTCAATAACATTTAAAACTTGTCTATCATTTGAAAAAGTTACTTTAGAAAGTTTAACCTTTCCATCTTCTTCATAATAAATCTTATTAGGTCCTACGACCATGATTTCAGAAATAGCCGAATCTGCTAGAAGATCCTCCAAAGGTCCTAAACCTAGTGCCTCATCGAGAATTTCCTTAACGATACTATTCATATCGTCACGGTTATTTAAAATACCTTTTGTATCTTCTTTACCAAGAAGATCAATAACTACTTTCTTAGTTTTCTCTTTAAGAATAATCTTTGCTTTTGGATCATTATCATCATCCTTTGAAAGATCCATCTCTTCAACCAGACCTTTGTGTATCCTAAGCTTAAGATCACGCCAACCATTTGCAGCTGCACCAGTAGGACGGTCTTGTTTCGTTCCAACCTCACTTGGCTTATTTAGTTTAGCCAACTGACTTAAGATACCTTTTCCATTGATCGTTCGAACTAGCTCTGTAACACCTTTTGCAAAGGCACTATTTTTTGCGGCCAACATAACAGGTTTTTTCTGATTAATGGCCATT
This sequence comes from Halobacteriovorax sp. GFR8, assembly GCF_050955245.1. NCBI lineage: Bacteria > Pseudomonadati > Bdellovibrionota > Bacteriovoracia > Bacteriovoracales > Halobacteriovoraceae > Halobacteriovorax > Halobacteriovorax sp. GFR8. The sequence goes on from NZ_JBPBLR010000003.1 coordinate 46,397, forward strand.
GCACATGTTTGCTCATCTTTTAAGATTTGCGCTAGCACTGGACGTCCAACAGACTTACCCGCAACATCAGCAGTAACAGGATGTCCCTTTTGTGCTTGATTAAATACAAAGTGAATCATTTCCTTAGGAAACATCATTGTAATAAGTTCTGAAACAAGTCGCTTAGTTTGATTTAACGCCAGTAAGTCTGGCGTGATGACAACTAAGATCATTGTTGAATGTTCGAGGGCCTTTGCTGTAAGATCGGTAATTTCTGTTCCCACATCAATAACTGTAAGTGGATACATACTCTTTACGGCCTTTAAAACTTTACCTGCACCGTCAACACTCATCCCTTCAGTTGCAACAGGATCATTTGGTAATCCTATATAGTGAACACCGCTTGGATGCATATTCACAAAAGGTTGAAATGTTCGAGGATCAATATTTCCATTAAAGTTGAATAGATCCTTTAAATTCTTATTTGTTTTGATACCAGTTAGTAAGTTTAAGTCACCACTTGCTCTTTGATCAAAATCAAGAAGCAGTGTCTTAGAACGCTTTTCACCACTAAAGGCAAAAGCTAGGTTTGTGGCAACTTGGGACTTCCCAACACCGCCTTTACCACCAATAACTGTAATAATATGACCTTCGGCCACTATGGCCCCCTCTTTCTAAATTTTCTTTTAATATCTTCAGTCCCTGTCGAGGCACTCTCGATAATTTCAGGAGTGATAAAAACAACAAATTGCTCTTTCGACTTAGAGACATCTTTGGAACGAACGAATGAGAAGAGTGAAAAGACCTGTCCTTCCTCACTTCCATCACTACCTGTCGTTGAAACACCATCAGGTGGATCTTTATCATATTCAGTTGCTGTTTTATTAATCGAAATACCACCAACAACTGCTGATTCACGAGATTTAACAATGATTTTTGTATCGAGATTATTAGTCTGTTTATCTGTTCCTTGCGAAGAGGAAACTCCAAGAATAATATCGAGATTAATTTTTTCTTCTTGAAGAATCTTTGGCGTTACATCCAAATTAAATCCTGCTTCAATAACTTTTGCTTGTTGAAATTCTCCTGTCCCAACAGCAACGTTTCTTTCCGAGCCCTTTGAAAGTTTCGCTTTCTCACCGTCTTTAGTAATAACCATCCCCGACTGAACAATACGTGCATAGCCAGCGGCCTTTGCAGAACTTAACTTAGGAAATAATTGAGAAATCGTTCCACCAAAGTTACCGGCCGATGATGTCGTTACCGTTCCACCATTTTCAGTTCTTCCAAACACGATTTGTCCACCAGTTGTACCAACACTTGGGTTCCACTTAAAACCAAAAACACGGTTATAGTCTTTAGATAGCTCAACAAATTGAGCAGTAATTTTAATTAGCTTTGCTGCCTGTGGTGGCTGAGGCTTTCTATTAATTGCTAGAAAGTTTCTAATGATCTCACCTTTATCAAGTTGTTGAACAGAATCAGTTCTTCTGGCCAAACTTTGAATTCTATCAGGTAAATAAGTTGCAGCAATCTTAACAGCTAGGTTACTCTCTTCTTCTGAATTAACAATTCCTTCTAGTAGGTAAGAGTTATTAAAGAATCTAACTGTTACATCTTTCAAGTTATTTCTTCTAAGTCCCTCTTGCATTTCGCGAGAAATAATTAAATAAGTTTGAGGAGACACTTCAACTAGATTTTTAACATCTGGATAATCTTCTAGTACTTTTACAATACGTCCAATATCACCAGGTACAATAATTTTTCCTTCAACAAAAACTTTTCCACCTTTAAGATTGATCTCTAATCCTTCAATAGGTCCTAGCTGCTCTTTAATTTCTGCAATAAGCTTTGATTTCTCTGTTGCAGTAACTGTAACAAGGTAGCGCTTTTTTATGGCCCCCAGTCGATCACGAACTGTAACAGATGTAATCCCAGGTGCCTCACCTTTTAAAACAAGCTCACTTGTTCCGGCTGCAGTATTTACAGGTTGTACTTTTAGAATTCTCTGATTTGCAATTTGTACACTTCGAGAAGTGATCGTGAAATCGATTGGGAGAACCTTATCAATTCCAAGAACTACTTCAACCTTTTCTTCAGATACTCCAATACCAGAAGAGGCCTGCTGAGCGCTGGCCGTGAATGCAAATATTAATAGAGTTAAGTACGTTAAAATTCTCATTAATTCTTTTTCTTATATTTTTCGTTAAAGAAGGCCCTTGCTTCATTCTTATCTGAGTCTGAAAGAATATCGTAAAGTCTAGTTCCTTCAATCATTGCCTTTTCACCATCATTAATATTTCTTAATGTTAAGATTGGTTTATTTGGTTGAAAGACATAAAGGTGTGCAATTTTTTGTGCCTGAAACGGACTAAGCTCTAGCGTTACTGTCGTATAATTCGAGTAAGTATTAAGCTTCATCTTTCTAACAACTTCTTCAGTCTTAACACCTATAAGTGGAATATTATTTGAAACGCTCATCCCCGTTGAAAGAACACGAACATCTTGAAGAATCGTAACAATCTTTTCTTGATCCTTTCTCGCTCCACCGGTGTAATCGATAGGTGCAAGAACATCAACACGATCTCCAGGACGAATGAGTTTCCCAACAGAACTTCTTTCATCAACTTGGAAAGCAATCGCTCGCATTCCAACTGTTACCTCTCTTGAAAGACCTGTACTCTCTCCAGGATAAGTTACACGGGGCTTTGTAATTTGCTCACCTTTTAGAATTGGAACTGTTGCAATTGTATTTTCAATTTCTTTAACTGTTTTAAAACTTCCAGGAGCTAGAAATTTTTGCGGAACTGTAATGATTGAAACTTTCGTTTCATCTAATAGATCGAACTCTCGAATATCTTCTTTAGCAACAAGGACAGAACTCATTGTTCCATACTTTTTGATCAAAGCAGATTGTTGATCTTCGATATAAGTGTGGACCATAAACATGGCAACACCTGCAATAATAAGGGCCAGCGTAAAAGCTCTAGTATTCATAAAACATCCTGTTTTACTTTGTTAAGTAATCAATTAATATTTTAACAAAAAACAAGCATTTAGTTGTAATGAGGCATTTTTGGCTACTTATAGCTACAAGAAGTTACCGGCGAGAGAATCGTGGCGTCATTGGCCCTAAATAAAACATCACCTGGTTTAGTAAAGGTTTCGCCGCAGACACCAAAAAGAGTGAACACCTTAATACAACTTGTATCTTCAGGATCTCCTGCCTCTTCACAATTTTCTTCTTCAGCAGGGGCCCAAGGTAAACTAGGAATCTTAAAAGTTGATGAGATTGGTGTACTATTAGACTGTAGTGTCTTATTCCATCCAATCATAAAGCCGCCGATCTCACTAAAGGTTCCACCTAAGCTTTTGATATCGTTTGCACCGATACCATCAGAGTTCCCTTTTAAGATAAAGAATGTATAAGTTCGAGTTGCTTTGTTTTGATTAATTGAAGCATTGATTGAGTTACCAACAGTAATGAGCATCACAACCATGTAAAGAAGTATTGGAATAAAGATCATTGCCTCAAATAAGGCCTGACCTTCTTCATTTTTTAAAATTGTTTTTTTCTGATTAGGATTCAAACTAACATCCATTATCATAAATTGTTGAGTTCGTACTTGAACAATTCCCATTTCCTAGATCTGTCGAAACTTCAGAAAAGGCACGACAAACCTGAGCAAGGCACTCTCTTATTGTAGGTTCCTTTCCCAGAAAGGACTCTATTCTAAAATCTAAATCAATATCTCCTGTTAATACCTTCATAACTGAAAACTTAGTTTTATAGTCTAAGTAAGTACCACTTAGAAACCATTGATTCGTTGACTTTGAATTAAATTTAATTTGGCAATCAGTACCGCAATTAACCATATTATAAGAATTGAAGACTGCTGTTGCATTTTGACGAGCAAGAGAATCATTTTGAATCTTATTGTCAGCAACGAGATAAGCTCTCGAGGCCATAAAATTCGCATATTGTAGTAAGTAAGTATTTGTGTAGTTAATTGCAATCTTTGCAAAGACAAAGAAGAAAGCAATAACAAAGGTAAAAGTCGATAAGAATTCAATTGTCGACTGACCTCTCTGATTTTTAATTTTTTTATGGAGCTTCATCATAAACCCCTACAGGAGAGAAGAAGTGAGATCTTCCTTCATCATTATTATAATAAAGTGGATGAACCGGATTACCGTAAGTTTTTCCATATGTATCAACACTCCCCTTGTCACCATAACGAGCTGAGTATTCCATCGAACGGGCCAATGTACCAAACATCCCTTCACCAACCATATTTTGAAAGCCTTCACTTTTAAAAACAAGCATCGCAAAAGATGTAACGACAACAAAGAGTAAAATGTACTCAACAGTTGACTGTCCTTTATGGCCTAAAAGAATATATACTTTTTTATTTTCCATCCTAGAAATATCCATGAAATAAGTATAACAGGGGCAAATGCAAATTTCTTCCCAAAAATCTTTTTAATCTGAACAACATTACCTTCCTTGAAAGCCTGAATAATAAACTCAAGATTCTTAAGTATATTTGTAATGAATACAGAAAGCCCCACAATGACTGTAACAACAGAAAGTGATATTAGGGCCTGATCCTGATGTGCAACAGGAATTAAAAGAAACAAACTTGCTAAATACTTGGAGTCCCCGCCTCCCATTATCTTCAAAATGAATAGAAGAAAACCTGCTAGAAATATCCCCAACGGATAAAGAAGTGTCTCAATTCCAATAATGTAGTTATTTGGGAAAAAGAATACGAGAACAAGAAATAAAAAAATATTTCCGATGGACCACGCATTTGCAATCTTACGTGATTGGATATCGATATACGATACATACAACAATTGAATAAAGATAAAAATATAGACACTAACTGGCACTCAAACCTACCTATCTTGGTTTACATAAGGTGAATGCCAACATCCTCTAGGACATGAGCCAGTTGCAAGTTCTTGCGACAAATGGAATGCAAAGCTTTTAAAAAAGCCTGTTGTATAGACTCCTATTCCCCTTGCCATAGCAATGGAAATACCGGCGAAGAACGCTAGGATAAATATATACTCTATTAAAGCCTGACCGCTTTGAGACTGACGTGACATACTTAATATTCTACATTAAGTATGCAAAAGGTTTTGGTGAGAAAGTTTTTCCTCCGCTCTCTAGAGTAGAGTGCTGAATAGTCGCATCAGACTAAAGAGCGGAAGAATTAGTTCCCTTGTAGTTCACGAAGTAGGTTGTCTGTGTTTCCGAAAACACCATCTGTCAGAGTTGTAATACCTTCAGACGCCTTTTCCTTAAACTTCATAACAAGCATCGCTGCAACAGCAACAAGTAGAATATACTCTGTTGATGTTTGACCTTCTTCGTCTTTTAGAAACGCTAGTAAGGTTTTCATTTCATACTCCTTTCAATCACCCCAATTAGTGGGGTTGAAACTTAAATAACTACTTGAAAGTTTCGGCAATATCTGAGTAAAGCTTTAACTTTTCTTAATAATATTTTAACACTTAGCGACGTGGACACAAAAAAAACTGATTTTTGTTCATAAAACCCTGTAATTACTACCGTCAAGTGCTTTTAATTCTGCCTATTATTGTTGCCGTTTGCGGTTTTCGGGTATAATTTATGAGTGAGCTAGATGGGTACTAAATAAAGTTGTTTCGCCCTACAAAGCTTAGAAAGGAAGTGGTCACTGGTCACGGTGAGCAGGCCCATGAATCAGTGGGAAGCCTAAAGTGATTATCACTACATCCACCTGTCGTACGACGGGCGGAAACTTTCATCGCTCATCTAGCTCATTCACACTACCCTTTCGATTGTGCAATCCAAAAAAATCTTTTCAAATCATCAATATCTAGTAGAATTTAAGTTATGGATATTACAAAATTTGAAAGAAACACGGAAGTATCAACAAAATGGATCGAAAACCTTGCTCTCGAAGAGATCAATATGGACGAAAGTGGTGTTGTTAGTTTTAACGACCATTTAAATCCGGCATTCCAACTTGAAGAATCTTCAATTAACTTCATGAATAAGCTCAGAGATCTTTTTGAGATTTATGTCCATAAATTTAATGAATACCGCGGTGATAATAATACGATCAAGATTTTCAAAATTGCTAATACGATCAATGACTTTATGATCTATCGCAACTCACTTCGTCTTATTTTTGCAAGAAAGTCTGATGATCTTATTTCAATTGGCTTTTTGGCCAATGGAAAAGACGTCTTTAGTGCAAGAACAAATGAATCACAAGTTCATGGTGGCGGTCACCTACATGAAATTCGCGCACATATTGGGCCATTTAACCAAATTACTTGGCGCTTTGAAAATGAAGTTGTTGATTGTGATGCACTTGTAAGACACTACTTAAGCGAATTCATCAAGCTTTCGGCCCGTTAATAAGTTTAGATATAGTTGATTGTATCTTTAGACTCATGTGTTTCTTTAGAATCAAGACCTACTCGTAACTTTTGAACAGAGTATTCTAAAGACTCTTCTACTGATGGAAGGCGTAAGTGAAGATAGCCTTCAGCATTCGTTATATTCATATTGAAATTAAGTACACCTGAGCTATTATCACCTACTTTAGCAGAGCTCATAATTGGATATGGCCATTTACCTGAAGAAATTAATTTTCCTGGTTCTTGAAACTTTTGACAGTAAAGTTTCCCAAAGGCATATGTCGACATAAAGTCATTGGAGCTAATTTGTAACAGGCGATTCTTAAGACCTCTCTCAACACAGATCTTAATTACCATTCCAAGATAATCAATATCGAGAAAGCCAGTCTTAATATAATCATCTAACTCTATTTCTTCTCTTGCATGTAGCTTTGCTTGAATTTTCTCAAAGAGGTTTCTTCTAACGTGAACACCTCCCCTTCCATAAAGTCTACAAACTCTAAACACTAGATAATTGAGTGATGACTTTTGAATATAAAACTCTGCAGCGGCCTGAGTCTTTCCATAAGTTGTTGTTGGATCTGGAATATCTAATTCAAAATTTTCCGATGATTCTCCAGAAAAAACAAAATTAGAAGAGAGGTAGATAATTTGTGATTTATAGCGCTGACAAATATCTGCAACGGTGAAGAGACCACTTGTATTAAGTGCGTCAGCTCTTCTCTCACTTAGGGCACAATCAACAATTGATGAAAGTCCTATTGCATAAATAGTAATGTCCGGCTTAAAGGTATACATGATTAACTGAACTTCTTGTTTACTATGAACATCACAGGGAACAGTTGTAACACCATCAATAGAGACAGGGTTCTTATGGTAAGTTCCAACGATTTTGTAGTCTTTCTTTAAGAAGCTTGCAAGCGATGAACCCACAAAAGAAGAAATACCAAAGATTAAAATTGTCTTGGTTCTTTGTTCAGTCATATTTCTATTATATAGGTAAGATTTGATTTTTGAGAAAAAAAAGAGGAGGCAACTATGTCCTATTCAGGACCATAGTCGCCTATATGATTAGTTTATCCTATTAGTTTTAATGCCACATTTGGCACTTGGTTTGCCTGTCCAAGAACAGAGGCTCCCGCCTGAATTAAGATATTGTTCTTAGTCATGTCGGCAGTTTCTTTTGCCACATCAACATCTCTAATTCGCGATTTAGCTGCACTTAAGTTCTCGTCGCTAACTCCCAAGTTGTTGACAGTTGATGTAAGTCTATTCTGTAACGCACCCATATTAGCGCGATAACCGTTGACTGCGACCAACGCATCGTCAAGTTTCTTAAGAACTGCTTGCGAACCTTCTTTAGTAGCAACACTTTCTGAGGAAAGTCCCAGCGCTGTAATAGTTGCGTCAGACCCTGCTGCATCGTACGTGAGTCGATCAAGCATTGGATCATTATTGACACCAACTTGAAATTCCAGTCTGCCCCCTGTCCCATCGAGCAGTTGTGTTCCGTTAAAGTTTGAAGACTTTGCGATCCTATCGATCTCGTCTTTAAGCTGTTGGAACTCGATGTCTGAAAATGCCCTTTCAGTATCCCCAATCGTGTCAGAGGCAGTCTGTACTGCAAGCTCTCTAAGACGAATGATGATATTTGAAACTTCATTTAATCCACCTTCTGCTACTTGGACAAGAGAGATTGCATCGTTTGCGTTTCTCTTTGCTTGCCTCATACCTCTGATCTGAGCTTTTAAGTTTTCACTAATTGCCAGTCCAGCGGCGTCATCTCCAGCTCTTGTAATACGTTCACCTGAAGATAATTTTCTTAAGTTGTCCCCAACTCTTTTATTTGTAAGTGACATTGCTCTTTGTGCTGCGATAGATGCCACGTTTGTATTAATTCTGATACCCATGATTAGTCTCCTTCAATCATCATATAAACCTCCTGTTTGATAATTGAGCTTCCAGCTCAATAAATTCGTTAATAATTAAATAATGCTTCTACGGATAAACCAATCATTCCTCTTTATATATTTTGCTAAGCAATCAAAGGTTGCAGTCTCCAATTGCCGTACATAACTTATCCAGTAGTATGCATATTATTGACTCCGTGTTCTTTACTCTAAAATTTTCTAAACAATGCTAGTGCCATCCGGCGCTGTCAGGGGTTATTACCCTTGAGCAGCTGCCTGGATTAAGCTTAATGCACTGTTTGTACTAGTGTTCGCTTGAGCAAGAACCGAAGTACCGGCAGTCATTAGAATGTTTTGTTTTGTTAAGTTTGCAGTTTCTGCTGCTACGTCAGTGTCTCTTACACGAGAGTTTGCTGCACTTAAGTTTTCAATCGACGTTGCAATATTATTTACCGTAGATTGAAGTCTGTTTTGAAGGGCACCAAAGTCCGCTCTAATACCAGATACTGAGATAATTGCCTGGTCAATTGACGATAGAGAATTCTGTGCAGAAATCTTATCAGCAACTGATGCTAAGTTTAGACCAAGAGCTGCTACGTTTACGTCAGCTGATGATGCATCAAACGTTAATCGATCTGATATAGGGTCATTACGCGTACCGATTTGAATATCAAATACTGCACCGGTACCATTTAGTAGTGGTACTCTGTTGAATTCAGTTGAGTTAGCGATACGATCAACTTCAGAAGTTAATTGTTCGAATTCTACGTTTAGAAATTTTCTTTCAGTTGCTCCAATAGTATCCGAAGCTGCTTGTACTGATAGTTCTCTAAGTCTAATTAAGATATTTGAAACTTCACCTAAAGCACCTTCAGCAATCTGAACTAGTGAAATACCGTCTTCTGCGTTTCTTTCAGCTTGTCCTAGACCTCTAATCTGAGCCTTTAGGTTTTCAGAGATTGCTAGACCTGCGGCATCGTCACCCGCTCTGTTGATTCTCTGACCTGATGATAATTTTTCTAGAGATTGTTGCATACCAAGACGTGTTCCACGTAGGTTTCTCTGTGCGTTTAGAGATGCAACGTTCGTGTTAATTCGTAGTCCCATTCTATCCTCCTTGACTGGGTACCGACAAGATTCCTTCCTGTCAGTCAGCTGAAATCCATGCAGCTGTACAATTGTTACACCACCTTATCGCTCCAAATTCTTAACTCTTTAGAAAAAAATTGTATATTTCATATACGAAACTTTTTGCCTAGTTAAGAAGATAGCCCAGTGTTTATGGGCATTTTGAATTCTAGATAATTTTGTTCAAGATTTTAATTAGAAAAAAATGTAAAATATATGGACATGATACTTACAACTCTAGATCGATATTCTCACTTAAAAGATGCACTCAATAAAGAAATTGAAAAAGCATTTCATTATAAAGATGGCAATAGCTTTAATACTGACTTCTTCCAGCTAATGAAGGAGAGCAATCATAAGAACTGTCACCTTCTTCTTGATGAGAACGAAAATTTAATCGCCCACATAGGAGTAAGGCCAGTTACACTACATTATAAAGGCCATGAATTAAAAACATTACTTCTTGGAGGTATTATTACTAAAGAAGAGTTTCAAGGAAAAGGACACTTTAAAAAACTCTATAATCATATCAAGAGCATTTATAAAGATAATTACTCTCTCGCCATTCTTTGGAGTGATAATATGAGTGTCTACAAAAAACTTGGCTATTCTCAATTCGGTTTAACGGCCGTTATTGGAGACACTCCTACAACTGAAGAAGAAATTAGACGTAGAGGCTATCAACATATTGCTATCCAAGAAATTCAGAAAGACAAATTAGAAAAGAAATACAACGAGTCTTATAAAGAGACTATTTCAATTAAAAGATCCTTAACAGAATGGAATGATATTCAAAAAATCACTTCGATGAAAATATATATGAATGACAATGATGACTATCTCTTCTTTGAAAAAGGACAAGATTTAAAAGGGATTATTCATGAATGTTCATTCGCCAATAATAAAAAAGAACTTTCAAAATTCAAAGGTCTACAATTACTTAACCCAACCCCTTTAGACGAAGATTCATTCTACATCCATCTAGCTTGGGGAAAAGTTATAAATACTACAGGATTTTCAAACTTTTTAAGGGCCATAACTAATAGCAAGGTGTCTATTTCAGAATTTCTAGCAGATACAAATAAGGTAACACTTACAATAAACAACGATTCATATTTATTTAAGAAAGAAGAACTACTCCCACTTCTTTTTGGCCCAGAACAAGCAGATGAGCTAAAAAGCCTAATACCTCAAATTTATATTACTGGCGCAGATAGTATTTAATTAATTTCGATGCTTAAGTGTTCCATAACCTATCGCTCCCATAGATAATAACCAAAGGATTAAAGTGATGGTAGGATAATCGAGAAGTGCACCTCGGTAGAGATCCTGTTCAGATACAAATGACTTTCCAGCAAAAAACAACACTCCACCAAGAATATAAAAAGATAATAATCTTACGCTACTTGCAAGTGAGGCAATGGGCTTCCAAATTCCTTTATGTCTAATTTTTACTGCATAATTATTTTTTGCAAACTCTTTTAAAAACCACTTAAGATGTCTTGGTACAATTCGAGACGCGCTTAAGACATCTTTTGCAATCCACATCCCATCCTCAATAAAGCTATCTGTTGAGAAGCTATCTTTGATAATGTCATTGATATCTCCTTCTAGAAGACTAAAGATGTCAAAGTCAAGATCAAGAGACTGTCCTACCCCATCAAGAGTTATCAATGCTCTAAAAACAACAAACCATTCACTCGGTAAAAAGATATGATGTTCTCTTAGAGTTGTAATAATTGAACTTATAATTAGAGAGAAATTCGTTTGTTGAACAGTTAATCCAATCTGCGGACCGATTGCATTCTTTATATCAACAATTAGTTTGTCTACATCTGGCACGGTTTCGTAGACGGCTACATCTAAGAACTCATAGACTAAGTTTTCAAAATTCTGAGTTAAGATGGCATATATAATCGCTATAAAGTTTTGTCGAGCATTCTTGGAAAGGTTTCCAACAAGACCAAAATCAATCAGAGCAATCTTTCCATTTGGAAGATAAAAGAAGTTTCCACCGTGAAGGTCTGCATGAAAGAATCCTTCATTCAGAAAACATCTCATAAAGATTTTTACACATTCATCGAGCTTAGAATCTAAATCAGCTATATGTTCACTAATTCTAGCACTATCACTAAAAGGAATTCCCTCAATCAATTCCATTACTAATAGGTCATGACAAGTAAAGTCTTTATATATTTTAGGTAAATGAAAAATTTCAGATGAATCGTACTTCGCAATTATTTTCTTTAGTTTTTCACAATTGAGTGCTTCAACATTGAAATTTAACTCACTTTGAAGTGAAAAAGAAAAATCCTCTAGGACTTTAGAGAAGCCTAAGAACTTAAAGTCATCTGCAGCCTTTTCAGTTTGAGTTGCCAAAAAGATAAGAATTGAAAGATCTGTTTGAATGATTCGATCAATACCTGGTCTTTTAACTTTTAAGACAACTTTTTCACCAGTAAGTAGTTCAGCTCGATAGACTAATCCAATTGAGGCAGTTCCAATCGGCTGCTCTTCAACAGTTTTAAAGACTTCTTCAATCTTTTTTCCTAACGATGCTTCGACATTCTTTTTAATGCCAGAGAAAGGAATCGGCTTCACTTCATCTCTAAGTTTTTTCATATGCTTGATGAAGTCTTCATCAAAAATATCTTCTCTGGTACTAAGTAGCTGTCCAAATTTAACAAAAGCAGGGCCAAGCTCTTCAAAACAAAGTCTTAAGCGATACCCCATCACATCTCCCCATGAATTGTCATGAACAGAAACCTTTTGTGACTCTTCACTTTTTCTTGGGAAAACAAAGTTTGGGATTATATTAATAACATTTTGAGAAACAAACTCATCAAGGCCATTTTTAGCAAAAACAGTAGCAATCTCTCTTAAACGAGAAATATTTCTAATTGTTTTCGTTATTTTAAAACTCGTCGTTATTAGGCCCACATAATATCCTTTAAAAAATATCTATTATTTTATCACGATAGATTCAAAAGGTGCATAGCCCTATTGCCAGAAAAATGGTAAAAATAAGGAGTGAAAGAATTTTTTATTATTACATCGCTTTTATTTTCTCTAGTGACTCATGCAAATGATGAGACTTGCTCGCGCGTTGCAGTAATTAACCAACAAGAAATTCTTATTGATCCAAGCTCCTCACTAAAGGGAGAGGGCCTTCGCTATCATCTTGAAAAAGATAAAGTGGCCCTAAGTTATTTAAATGATTATCAATCACTACAGGAAGATATTTGGCGTCCTGCAATAATGGGAACTGTTGGTTCGGGCCTTATTTTATCGGCCTTTCTAACAAACCCTAGCTCAAATACCAGAAGAAGCCTTATTGCATCAGGAACGGTTGTTCTTATTCTCAACTACTTATTAACGAAGACAATTCAAACAAGTAATGAAGAATTACTTTATAAGAGTATTGATGAGTACAATAAGAGACAGGAACCTAAGATTTTTCTAAAGTCAGATGACCAAATTAATACACCTGAAGTTTATATTGAAAAAAGCTGGAGCTTCTAATGATGGACAATAAAGAAATTACTTGCCACGCGTGTCATAAAGCACTAGATCTTCAACCGGGACAGAAAATCTCATTAAAAGAAGAGTGTCCGTATTGCTACGCTAGTGTTCATTGTTGTAAAATGTGTAAGTTCTACGACATTACCGCATATAACGAGTGTCGCGAATCAAGTGCTGATCGCATTGTTGAGAAAGAAAAAGCTAATTTTTGTGACTACTTCGTCCTTAAGGGCGGTGGTAATGGCGGAGATAGTCAGGGTGACCTACTTGCCGCTGCAAATGCATTATTTAAATAAAGGAATTATTAATGGCAAATCCAATAACAAAACAAGGTTACGATACAATTCAAACTGAGCTTGACCACTTAATTAAAGTAGAAAGAGAAGAGCTTAAGGTTACAATTGCGGAAGCAAGAGAGCTTGGTGATTTAAAAGAAAATGCTGAGTATCACGCGGCCAAAGAAAAACAAGGAGTTGTTGAAGGACGTATTTCACAACTTCAAGGAATTCTTGCGAGCTGTGAAGTTATCGATCCTAGTACAATTAAATCAGATAAGATTGTTTTTGGAGCAACTGTATCAATTTTAAATATGGAAACTGATGAATCACAGACTGTTAAGATTGTTGGTGAGTCGGAATCAGATATGAAGAAAGGACTTATTTCATATAATAGTCCTCTAGGTAAAGCACTTATTGGTAGAGAAGAAGGCGACGAAGTTCTAGTGCGTGCACCAAAAGGTGATATTGAATATGAGGTGGAGAGCATTGAGTTTAAATAAGGATCTCCTATCCACTCAAATTTCTGATCTCTACGCAAAGCCTACCAAAACACTCGAAGCGCTTAATAAAAAAAATATACATACAATTAATGATTTGCTTTGGCTTATGCCAAGGCGAATCGTTAAATTACCAGAGATAGCAAAGTTTCAGTATGCAAATATTGGTGATTTCTTTAGAGGTCGTGGCACTATCATTTCAATGCAGGCCAAACCCAATTTTAAATCAAGAGGCAAAGGACGAGCAGTCCTCTTAAATATAGCTGTTACCATTAAGGATGATCTCAGTGAGCATTATATTACTCTTAAATGGTTTAACGCATATCAATCAATTCAAAAAAAATTAGAACAACTTAAACATCTTGAATTTTTAGGTGTCGTATCAATATTTAACGACTCACTACAAATTGTTAATCCTGAACTATTTGAAGTAGGAAAGTCAGATTCAGAAAGTGGTCTACGTATTACCTACCCTACAATTGAAAGTGTTAAATCACATCATATTCAAAAGGTATTTGATAAATTACCAAGCGGATTCTGGGACAAAATTCCAGAAATTATTCCAAGTAATATACTTGAAGACAAAGGTCTTCTGTCTCGCAGTATGGCCTTTAAATATCTCCACGGCAGAGTTCCTTCTGACAAATGGAGCCAAGAGAAATTTGATCAAGCAAAACGTCGAATTATTTATGAAGAATTTATCTACGATCAACTAAAGATCAAATTGCGAAAAAATAAAAGAAGTGAGTTATCCAGAAAAAGCCTTAAAATAAGCTCTGATCAGATTCAAAAAGCTAAATCATTATATCCTTATGAATTAACAATAGACCAAGACAAGGCCCTAAACGACATTGTAAATGATTTTGAAGGAACGACACCTGCAATGCGATTAATTCAGGGAGACGTAGGTTGTGGAAAAACGACTGTTGCCGTAGCCTCTGCTTACTTAATCTTAAAGACAGGTGGGCAAGTCGCTCTTATGTGTCCTACGGAAACCCTAGCACTTCAACACTACCGAGAAATAGAAGAAATTCTTGGCAACGATTTTAATGTTGAACTACTTGTTGGAAGCACTAAGACCAGAGAAAAGAAAAAAATAAATGAATCTTTAGAAAATGGTAGTTGCAATATCGTAATTGGAACCCACTCTCTTTTTCAAGACAGTGTAAAATTCAAGAATCTTGAACTCGCTATTATCGATGAGCAACACAAGTTTGGTGTCGAGCAAAGAATTAAACTAATGAAGAAAGGTGAAAATCCTCATTGCTTAATTATGTCAGCAACACCCATCCCACGATCACTTAGCTTAACCAAATATGGTGACCTTGATATATCCATCATTAAAACAATGCCTGGAGGAAGAAAAGGTCAGAAAACTCGTATTGTTACAAATTCAAATTTGAATAACTACTTAAGTTTTGTGAAAACTAGGCTCGAAATGAAAGAGCAGGCTTATATTGTTGTTCCGGCAATTGAAGAATCTGAAAATGAAGACATCAGAAACCTTGAACACACATACGAACTTTACAAAAAATACTTTCCCGAGTTTAGAATTGCCTACCTACATGGAAGAATGTCTCCAGATGAAAAACAAGCCGCGATTACAGAGTTTAAGGAACATAAGACAGATATTCTCATTGCGACTTCAGTTATTGAAGTTGGTATCAATATTATTAACTCAACTATTATGGCCATTCTAAGCCCTGAAAGATTTGGTCTCAGCAGTCTCCATCAGATGAGAGGACGCGTAGGACGAGGAAATAAGCCGGGCTTCTGCTTTCTTGTCACAGACAGAGAAATCACACCTGATAGTATGCAGAGACTACAAGTAATCGAAAAGTACACAGATGGCTTTAAAATTGCTGAAGAAGACTTAAAGATTCGTGGAGAGGGAGATCTCTTTGGACAAGAGCAGTCAGGAGTCGTCACTCAGAAAAGATTGGCCAATATCGTCCTCAATCAAGACATCTTATATGAAGCGATTGAGGATATAAAGAAGTACCCTAATGACTTTGACTCCATCATTGATTTTATGAACCATGATGAAAAAGTTTTCACTACGATTTAACTTAGCAAAAAACTCAGATCGAGTATAAAATAGAGCTATGATTCACTTAAAAGTATTAAAAACAAATGACCTTTTATCTCTAGGAGAATATCGTTTTGATCTTCCGAGGGTTTATATTGGGAGATCTATTCACAATAACTTGATCATTGAAGATAATAGCATTGAAAAAGAAATTGGAGTACTGAAGTCAATTAGTCATTACCTAGTCTTTGAAACAAATAGCTCTTATAAAGTGAATTCTAAAGCCGTTGAAGGTATCGTAAGGTTAGAAAATGGTGATATCCTTGAGTGCCAAGGGCTACAGATACAAATACTTGAGTTTCTTAAAAGTGAAGAAAATGACTTTCAAGACTATTACAAATACCTTGAGAAATTAAAAGTAGAAGATCCTGCAAAGTACGAATTTATTCAATCTCTTGAAGAACATTATATTACTCTAACTGGAAAATACGACGATGACTTCTTGGAGAAATAAAGCAAAGTATCATCGAGTGGATGAAACAACTAAGATTCAATATTGGACTAATATTGATAACTTAGAAGAAGTACATAATCGTGTCATTGTTTTTAATTACGGCCTAGTTTGTAATATAAGGCACTTTGTTTATCAGATTGATCACTATGAAAAGCTTGGATATAAAATACTACTACATGATTACCGAGGACACTATCAATCAGAAACAACTCAAGGTGTTGAGTCTATTACATTTAAGAATATTGTTAGTGATCTCAATTCATTAATCAGAGCTCTTAATATCAAAACATCAATACATATCGGACACTCGATGGGAGTTAATGTCACTCTTGACTATGCTCATAAGTTTCCAGAAGAGGTACAAAAAATTGTTTTGATTTCTGGAACAATCTTTCCTCCACAAGATGTCATGTTTGATTCGAATATTATTGATATGACTGAACCCTATATCAAAGAATTAAAAAGAAAGTGGAAATCCCAATTTCAATTCATTTGGAAAAATGTTTACCGTAACCCTCTTGCTAGCGCACTGGTATGGAATGGCGGTTTCAATATTAAGAAAACGAATATTGAATTTGTTGAATATTACATGAAGAAGCTCGGAGAGCTTTCACCGGATATTTTCTTTCAACTACTTGATCAAATGAGAGATCAAAGAATTATTAAAGAGCTTGAAGAAATTAAAACTCCAACACTAATCATTGGTGGCGACAAGGATAAAGTCATTCCAAATTATCTGCAACAAATCCTTCACGACAGTTTGAAGAATTCAGAGCTCTATATCATTAAAAACGGAAGTCATGTTCCGCAAGTTGATTTCCCAGAGTTTATCAATGAAAGAATTGATTTATTCTTGAACTAAACCTTTATGAATCAAAAGCTTTTTGAAAACACGATTCATAGCATAGATACGTTGTGCTTTCTTATATTCACTATGTGATGCTTCACCTTCAGAATTAATGCGATAAGAAGTTTCGTCAACAACCTGAACTTCAAAAGGGTAAAAGAATCTGATATCTCTAGCCAGTGAAGAAAAGTCTAAACCAAGTAATTCCTTAGCAACTGCTGAATCCTCTTCTTTAGCAAGCTTTCTTAATTTGAAAAACTCTGCCAAGAAAGGGTTCTTATACTTAATTAGCTGACGACACGTAAATTGAACTGAACGGTATTTTGTAGAAGAGTGAAGATTATTTTCATTCTTTAAATTATCAAAGCTACATTCATCAATTTCTCGATTAACTGCTGAAACAAATCTCTCTTCTGAAAGATTATTTCTTAACGCCATTTTAACTAAACTTGAATACTTTGTTCTAAAATGATTGATATCAAAAATAGTATTTAGTGATCTTGAAGGCTTAATATTATGCGGAGTCACTACATAATTACGAATTAAGAATTGTAGAACTTTCAAAATATCTAATTTGTTTTTAGTAACTAAACGAACACCTACTCTATCAAAAAGTTCTTCCGCAACGTTTTCTGCCTTATGAAGTAACTTGATAATAACACTATCACGTGACTTCTTTGACTTAGTTTCAAAATCAACGAGAGGAATTGAGATATCCCCAGACTTTAAGTAAAGGTTATTATCTTGATCACGATGAAGATAGCGATAGAACTTATCAAAAATTTGCGTTTGAATTTGATTGAAGTAATTTGAACGAAGGTCTTTATCCGCGTGCAAAATAGTATGCATAACCTTTAAAACGATTTCCGCCCATAATTGCTCCTCAACTGTATGATCTGAATTTCCAGTGGCCATAAGAAATAAACCACTAATATCTGTGACAGTATAAAGAGAATTAGGAATCTCTAGGTCAAGCCCATCAGGAGTCCCATCCTTTAAAAAGTAGCGTTTAATGAATTGGACCGCTTCTTGAAAATTACCAAATAACTCAGCTCTTGAAACGGGATCATCAGTATCTAATCCATAACCTTTTAAGAATTTATTTACTTCTGTGATGTCATCCAGC
Organism: Halobacteriovorax sp. GFR8; assembly: GCF_050955245.1. Lineage (NCBI taxonomy): Bacteria > Pseudomonadati > Bdellovibrionota > Bacteriovoracia > Bacteriovoracales > Halobacteriovoraceae > Halobacteriovorax > Halobacteriovorax sp. GFR8. The sequence continues at coordinate 64,647 of NZ_JBPBLR010000003.1, forward strand.
TTGGCAACAAAGAAGTTTGAGTCGAGTGCAGATTTTCCACCTACTACAACATCAAATACATCCCAGTCGAAAATATAATTTTTTAAATAATCAGGTCGATTCATAAAGTTACTTTGTTCTATCGTTGAGTAATGCTACCATAAGCCCATGAAGACAGAAAATCAGCTAAAAAATACAAAAAAACTGACATTAAAGTCACTAACTGACTTAAGAATTCTTTTTCTTACTTTTTTTGGTGCAGGACTTGCGCCAAAAGCACCAGGAACAGTTGGAAGTTTAGTGACAATTATTCCTCTCTATTTCGTTGGTAAGCTGAATGCACCTTTCTTCTTCTTTATTCCCTTTCTTCTAATATTAACAATTGGGGCAGTATTTATAACTGGTGTAATTGAAAAAGAATATGAGTGTGCTGACCCATCATGGATTGTTATTGATGAGGTTATTGGAATTTGGATTGCGTCATTTTTTATACTCGATCATAGTTACGTAAGTTACGTAGCTATTTTTGCCCTATTTCGCCTCTTCGATATCTGGAAGATAGGACCGGTAAAATACTTCGACAACCGCAAAGACGCTATAGGAACGGTTTTCGACGATGTCGCAGCAGGTCTTATGGCAGGTATCTGCTATATCCTTACTTTTAAATTGTTAGAATTTATCTCTTGACTTACGCAAAACTTACGCTAAAAATATTTATAAGCAAAAAGTAACAAATTAGAAAGTGATCTAATTGGATCTTTTAATTAACTGTACTTACAGAGAAGTTAAAAATCCTCCTTTTTGCATTAGCTGATGACAGATAAATTTGGTAGAACAAAGTAAATAGAAAAATGGAGAGCTTATGGCCACAACATCAACTGAAAAGAACAACAAGCAAAAAGCATTAGATCTAGCACTTTCAACAATTGAAAAACAATTTGGAAAAGGTGCAATCATGAAGCTGGACAATGAAAATGGTCCAGAAAAAATTCCAGCGATTCCAACAAGCTGTTTAGGTCTTGATTTAGCGCTTGGTGTAGGTGGTGTTCCAAAAGGTCGTATTATCGAAATTTATGGTCCAGAATCATCTGGTAAGACAACACTAACTCTTCACATTGCTGCAGAAGCTCAAAAGCAAGGTGGAACTGTTGCATTTATTGATGCTGAGCACGCTCTTGATACAGTATATGCACAAAAGCTTGGTGTTGATATTCCAAATACACTTATCTCTCAACCAGATAGTGGTGAGCAAGCTCTAGAAATTACAGATATGCTTGTACGATCTGGTGCCGTTGATCTTCTAATTGTTGACTCTGTTGCAGCACTTACACCAAGAGCTGAACTTGAAGGTGACATGGGTGATTCACACATGGGACTTCAAGCAAGACTTATGTCTCAAGCACTTAGAAAGCTAACTGGTTCTATTAATCGTTCAAATACGACTGTAATTTTCATTAACCAACTTCGTATGAAGATTGGTGTTATGTTCGGTAACCCAGAAACAACAACTGGTGGTAACGCTCTAAAGTTCTATTCTTCAGTAAGACTTGATATCAGAAGAACTGGTGCTATTAAAAACGGTGATGAAGTAATTGGTAACAGAACGAAAGTAAAAGTTGTTAAAAACAAAGTAGCTCCTCCATTCAAAGTTGTTGAGTTCGATATTATGTACGGACAAGGTATTTCACAAACTGGTGATTTATTAGATCTTGCAGTAGCAAATAATATCGTTGGAAAGGCTGGTGCATGGTTCTCATATAATGAAGCTAAAATTGGTCAAGGACGTGAGAACTCAAAACAATACCTAGCAGATAACCCAGAAGTAGCTCTAGAAATTAAAAATAAAATTCTAGCACTACACGGACTAATTAAAGATAACACAGTCGTAGATCAAGCAACTGGTGAAATTATTGAAGATGAGCCAGTAGTTGAAGAAAAGAAGACTAAGAGTAAGTCTAAGTCTAAAAAAGTAGTACAATAATCAAATATAGCCCCTTAGGTTTCTATCCTATCGAATGATAGATATTAATATTAAGGGGCACCCTTTTAAATGACTCTCAAAGAAACTATCGATAAACTTCCGCTTGGAGAATCTGAAACAAAATCAGAGGATATTCGTTCATTCAAACGAGCTTATCAATACTGCATCTGGCTTCTTTCAAAGAGAGATTACTCAAGATATAAACTATCCCAAAAACTATACGAAAAAAAATACACTCCATTTATTGATCAACTACTCGACTTCTTAGAAGAGGCAAAATACCTACAAGAAGAACAATATATCCGTACACGAATAAAAACCTTCATGTACAAAGGTTTAAGTAAGAGAAATATTCTGAATAAGTTACGTGCAGAGAGAGTTGAACCAAGCACTGAACTTATCGATGAGTTGTTTGATGAGTATAGATATACTGAAAATGGGCAATTACGCGAGTTAATTAACAAGAAATTGCGCTCTAAAGGTGTTTCGGCCCTCGAAGATTTTAATTTTAAGCAAAAGTTGATACGCTTTCTTTTGTCAAAAGGACATTCATACGACAAAATTAATACTGAACTAAAAAATGTCCAAAATGATGAGGAAAGTAATGCACAAAACTACCCTTTTTAATTTCATTCTATTTATCTTATTACTACCTCTATTATCATGTAGAGTAGATAGAGATGATAAGAATACACTTCGATTTCCTTTAACAGAATCGATTTCTACAATTGACCCTGTAAATGCATATGATTCGGTTTCAATGTCTGTAATTTATCAAGGGTATGAACAATTATTTGAATATCACTATCTAAGAAAACCACTAAAGCTTGTTCCTCTTTTAGCAGAAGAAATGCCACAAGTTTCAGATGACGGGCTTACATATACAATTAAAGTTAAAGAGGGAGTTCAATACCACGACCACCCTGCCTTTAATGGACAGCCTCGTTATGTAGAGGCGCAAGATTTTATTAACCAAATCAAACGTCTAGCTTTTACACCTTATCGTAGTAATGGTTGGTGGCTATTTGATGGAAGAGTTGTTGGTTTAAACAAGTTTAGAAAAGAAGTTGGGAGTGATTTTGAAAAACTTTTATCAACAAATGTTGATGGACTAAAAGCACTTGATAAGAGAACGCTACAGATTAAACTTATCGCTCCCTACCCTCAAATGCTAAATGCACTTGCAATGAGCTTTACTTCACCAATGCCAGCTGAAGTAATGAAGAAAGATACTTTTCTTGATGAGTTGATAGGAACAGGGCCATATAAATTAGATAAGTGGTTTCGTGGCTCAAAGCTTTTTATGAGCCGATTTAATAATTATCACAAGTCTTTCTATCCTGGTAAAGGTGATCGTTTTGCTCACAGTAAGAACCTTTTATCGGATGCTGGTAAACGCGTTCCTTTTATCGATAAGATTGAATTTCATATTATTAAAGAAGCTCAAACAAGATGGTTGCAATTTATGTCTGGAAAACTCGACTTCCTAAGAGTTCCAAAAGATAACTATCATTCACTTGTTTCACCAAGTGGAGAGCTAACAGAGGAATTTCGCGACAAGAAGATCACTCTTGATATCTTTTCAAGTTTCACTTATTGGTGGTTCTCATTCAATATGAAAGATCCAATTGTAGGAACAAATAAGAATTTAAGATTAGCAATTGCACATGCTGTAAATGTTGAAAAGTATATTAAGACTTTTACAAATAATATTGGTCTTAAGGCAAACTCAATCTATCCTCCAGGGATCCCAGGGTATGACCCATCAAGGAAGCTGCCGTATTCATATAATATTGAAATGGCCAAGGAGTATCTAAGAAAAGCAGGATACCCGGACGGAAAAGGGCTTCCTACTCTTGTCTACGATACAAGAGCATCATCGACGACACAAAGACAGCGTGCAGAACTTCTTAAGCAGGATCTTGAAGCAATTGGTATTAAAATGAAAATACAACTTAATACTTTCCCTGCTTTCTTAAAGAAATCAAAAGAAGGAAAGCTTCAAATTTGGCTAGATGGTTGGACTCTTGATTATCCAGATAGTGAAAACGTTCTTCAACTACTAACAACTAAGAACCAGGCACCTGGACCTAATGTTTCAAATTACTCAAACGCTGACTTTGATAAAAAATTTGAAAGTATTAAAGTTATGAATGATAGTGATGAGAAATATCTTCTGATGTCACAAGTTGAAGATATTGTTTTAGAAGACCTTCCATGGGTTCTTCTTTACTATTCACGTGACTATATCGTTTATCATAACCGACTAAAAAACTTTAGATATAACGATCTTGTTGTTAATAAAGTTAAATACTTAAGATTAAAATAGTAAATAAGCACCATATTTCGGGGGAATAAATTTCCCCCGAATTCCGACACTACTGCCCCTATCATTTTTTTCCCTATATTTCCGAATAGTAGATCAGTACGCTTGTAAAGCCTACTACTGCAACAAAGGAAGTAATGAATGAAGACTCTTGCACATTTCATACTCGTCATCATAGGCATACTATTTCAAGCTCAAGTCATGGCAAAAGACTATATGATCTATTCTGTAGAACATGAACTACCAATGACAAATGACGTACAAGAAATTCAAAAGAACTACTACGTAAATTTAGGAGAAAAGCAAGGTATTAAGAATGGTACCTTACTTGATGTGTATCGTGTTGTGATTCTAAACGATCCATATGATCGTGAGAAACGCTACCGTCACAAGATGAAAGTTGGACAACTTGAAGTTATTCATCATGACTCAGATACCTCAATTGCAGTAACAAAGAATTTTAATGATAAAGAAAGGCATCCTATTTTAGAGATACCTGCATTTATGGTCGGTGACCAAGTTAACGTAAGTCTTAATTAGAGCGTTCATGGAGCAGAAATCTTCTTTGCTTAAGAAGTTCTATCTGCTCCTTAATGGCCTTCGTGGCCTTCTTCTGTCGTCTTATCAGCTCTTCATCTCCACCTTGTTCTTCTAAAAGCTTTAAAACCTTTGCGGCCATTCCATCTGCAATCGCTAGCTTATTAGACATTTCGTGAAGAAACTTTCTTTCTTCTAGGGCAAGTTCAACAATTGTAGAGTTATCCATTAGTCACCAAAATATTTATAACTTAACACTTCACCATAAAGTGTTTGTGATTCTATTCTTAATATATCAATCTTAAAAATATAGTAACCAATTGCCAAATCACATGGACCATTTTTAAAAATTAAGTCAATTTTACTTAAAATTCTTCCAGCGCAAATACCGTGGAATTTTTGTTGATAATGTTTAACTGACTCTAATACAGCTTGATGTTCAATAAATATAAATAATTGTTGCTTCATAGAATATTATTATGCAAGTAAAGCACTCAACAATTACATCTAAGTGTCTTAAATCACATAGGTAAAGTATAAGTACTTCTAAATATTTTAAATATTTAGGCCCTATCTCTAGACAAAAACAGCGCTTTGTCCTATAAAAATAACTTAAGTCACATTTAATTTTTCGGAGTGCACAAAATGGCAAGAATTACGATTGAAGACTGTCTAGAAAAAGTTGAAAACCGCTATGAGTTAGTACACCTAGCTGCTAAACGCGTAAAGCAATTAAGAGATGGTGCAGACCAACTTGTTAAGAGTAAAAATAAAGATGTAGTTACAGCACTTAGAGAGATCGCAGCTGGTAAAGTTAAGCATGCTCCAGTAAGTGAGTACGATTCAGACGAATTCTAAGTCGAATTTAATTTTAAAAAAATTATTTTGAATATAAGAAAGGCCCTAATTAGGGCCTTTTTTATTACTTAAATTTTGGTTTGAACTTTGGTAGCGCGATTTTTAAAACTTCATCAAAATGCGCAACAGGATAGAACTTCATTCCCTTTCTATGTCTTTCAGGAACTTCTTTTAAATCCTTTTCATTATCAATTGGTAACATAATATTCGTAATACCTGCTCTCTTTGCAGCTAGTACTTTTTCTTTAATACCACCAACAGGAAGAACCTTACCAGTTAAAGATAGTTCACCAGTCATGGCCAGATTACTCTTAATTGTCACATTGTGAGCAAGTGAGTAAAGAGCAAGTGCCATCGTAATACCTGCAGATGGGCCATCTTTTGGTGTTGCACCAGCAGGAAGGTGAAGGTGAACTTCTCTTTCAGAAAGGAAGTCTTCCATTTCATCTTCGTTTTCATCAGAAGCTTTTCTCTTAGGCTTCATCTTGAAGTGTTCTTCCATTTCATTTTGAAGAAGTTGCTTAACATAACTATATGCTAGGTTAGCTGACTCATTCATTACATCACCTAACTGGCCAGTTAGTTTGAAGCCTTTTCCGTTAAGAGAAAGAGTTTCGATATAAAGAATATCACCACCATAACCAGTCCAAGCAAGACCTGTTGTCATACCAGGACATAGCTTTTTAAGAGCCTTCTCACTTTGATAACGAGCAGTTCCTAAGATATCTTCAAGGTCCGTAGGCTTTGGATTGAATACCTTATGTCTCTTGGCCTTAACTTTTTCAAGAGCAGCACGACGACACATTTTAGCAATCATCTGCTCCATTACACGAACACCTGGCTCACGAGCATAATCTTCGATAAGCTTTTTAAGGGTTGCTTTTGTCAGGCTAATATCTTTCTTTTCTAAACCGTGTTTTTTAATTTGTTTAGGAATTACCCACTTAGTAGCGATTGAAAGTTTCTCTTCCATCGTATAACCACTTAGCTCAATAATTTCCATACGATCTAAAAGAGGCTCAGGAATGTCGCCAATATAATTCGCTGTTGAGATGAAAAGAACTTTTGAAAGATCAAAAGGAACATCTAGGTAGTGATCGATGAAATTATGGTTTTGCTCAGGATCTAAAACTTCTAGTAGCGCTGATGCCGGATCACCTTGAAATGATTGTCCAAGCTTATCGATTTCATCAAGCATGATTACAGGGTTATTCACCTCAACACGCTTCATTGCTTGGATTAAACGTCCAGGCATTGCTCCAACATATGTTCTTCTATGCCCTTTAATCTCTGCCTCATCTCTCATACCACCTAGAGAGAAACGATAGAACTTACGACCTAGAGATTCAGCAATTGATTTCCCCATTGATGTTTTACCAACACCAGGAGGACCTGCTAAACAAAGAATTGTTCCATCAAATTGTGGCTTTAATTTACGAACGGCCAAGAACTCCATGATTCTTTCTTTCGCTTTTTCAAGGCCATAGTGCTCTTTCTCAAGAATCTTCTGCGCCTTATCCATATCAACATGATCTTCAGTTGACTTTGACCATGGTAGATCCACAATCCAATTTAGATATGTACGAGTTACATTGTATTCTGGTGACGAATCTGGAATTACCTCAAGTCTTTCAATCTCTTCATTTACAGACTTAAGTACATCTTCTGGAAGTTTTGCTTCAAGAATTCTTTCTTTAAGCTTACTGATATCACGGGCCTTATCATCTTCTTCCAATCCTAGCTCAGATTTAATTACCTTGAGCTGTTCACGTAAGAAGTACTCTCTTTGATACTTATTAACCTTATCATTAACTTCATCAGAAATTTTCTTTTGAATGTCTGCAACATCCTTTTCTCTTTTAAGATATACTAGTAGTTTCCCAAAACGTTTTTTAACAACAAGAGTTTCTAGGAAGTCTTGTGCCTCTGGAATATCTAGAGATAGTGCAAATGCAACTAAGTCAGCAAGTGCTCCAGGTGAAGATGAGTTAATCATAGCAAGCTTCATTTCTTCGTTAAAGTATGCATTTACTTCACTAAGTTTTTTAACCTGATTGATGATTGAACGAGTGTATGCATCTAGTTCCTCATCTTCTTCTAAGATATCGTCAAATACTTCGTACTTAGCTCTTAGTAGAGGGGATTGTTCATAAATATTTGAAGCACGGTATCTCTTAATACCGTGTACAAGAACGTTTACAGAACCATCTGGTAACTTAAGCCTTTTAACAACCTTACAAAGAACACCTACTTTATAAATATCCTTTGAAGTGATTTCCCTAGAATCTAGGTCTTCTTGAATTGAAGGATCAATCTCACCTTCTTCATTTTTTAGATCATTCTTAACTAGGTTAAGAGCAAGATAACCACTCTTAATTAGATACTCATCTAATTCAGCAGTGAACTTATCTTCAGTTAAAATAATTGGCGCAATCATTCCCGGAAAAATCGGGCTATTCATAATAGGTATGATTACAACATCTTCAGGAAATTTTTCATCTCCTTGTGAGTCTTTAATTTGCACGTTGTATTCTTCGTATTCATTCATAATAAATCACACCTACTTTTTAATATCGATTACTAATCGACCTGGATTTTTTAAAGTGAAAACATCAATTGAATGTTTTCCATCAATGACAAGTTCTGCAGAAAGTGTATCGTCTCCAACTGGATAAAAATCTACTTTCTTCACAAGTTTAGAAGTTCCAAAAGAACCTACTTTTTTATTAAGCTTTGTTTTAAAAAAATCTACATAAATCTTATTCTCTTTTTCAGACTTATAACCGTAGACTCTAGGGGCCTCATTAGTTTCAAAGTCAAAGACAAGTCTTTCAAAACCTCTTGAGCTACCATTTCCGTGACGAATTGATTTCAATACAGAATTAGTATTACTATTTGTCGAATGAAAGATTCCTTTGTTGAAAAAGATAGATCTTTTTTTATCCGGAATTTTACGAATTCTTTCGTTTAATAAATCTTGTGAATAGGCCTTGTGACCCAGAGAGAAAACTGTGATTAACAAAAGTACTTTTAATAGATTCATATTTACCTTCCATGGGATAATTAGTTAAATTTTACTAAATTGCGCGTTAAAAATGAATAGTAAATTTGGATAATTAGACTTTTGATTTTCTTAACTGTGCTGCACCAAGCAATCCAAACAAAAGAGCTAACCAATAGATGTGAATCTTATATTCACTAGATTCTCGAGAATTATCAACTGAAGCAATTTTCCTGCCTGCAGTCTTCTTATGAAAAATATCTTTATCAGTTCCAATTCCTTTCAGTCCCTCACCATAGATACTACTTATCCAAAGATTAAATGTGCTAAATGAGTTGGCACCAAACTTAGGATTATCTGGGAAGGCTTGAGAAATGACAGCATCTTCGCCATTGCGACCGATAACATTATAAACGCCAAGACGCTCATTCAATGGGTAGAAATCATACTCACCTTTTCTTAAAAGAACGATATAACGGCGTCCGACAACGAATCTTGGTTTAAGCTTATTAGGATAATCGATCCCTTGCCAAGTCCCACCATCATAGACAAAGCTAAATGAATTCTTATTCAAGAGTTGACGAGAGCCAAGACCAACAGACTTCTCCAATTTAAATGAGACATTAGTAACAACTGATCCATCGCTTAATTTCTTGGGAAAGCTTCCTTGATAGGTTCCCATAATAATAGCATTGGACTCCGAAAGCTGTTTGCTCAATGGGATTTGAAATAACTCTTGTGCCGAACTAGTTATAGAAATAAATATAAAAATAGAGCACAATAAGAACCTTAACATACGATTCTTATCGGATATTCTACTTAATACTTTAGTCTTTTAATCAAGCTCTATCGTATTGAAATTACTAAATATCTCATGGTTATCGAGAAGAACTAGCGTATTGCCCTGGCCAGTTAACCCCTCAAGTAATTCACATATTGATGAAAGTTCATTAATTGATAGACCGTAAGAAATATTTGTTAGCACAATAATCGAATTTTTAACCTTCTTATCAATGGCCTTAAGGAGTTTAACGCGAAGGCGCTCCCCACCAGAAAGTGAAGGAATTGTTCGATCGAGAGTTAAGTAATCGAGATTAAGAAGTTTTAAATATTCGATTGTTCTTTTAATCTTAGGTGTTGTAGGAAGTGTTTCAAATAAAGTTGATATCGGTGTTTTACATGCATCTATTATCGTATACTTTCCATCTGTGATAGTGGCATAAAATTTCTTCAGGCCTGTTCCACCACACTCATCACAATCAAAAGTAACATCTTCTAGAAACTGCATATCAATTTCTTGTATACCTTTACCTTCACAAACTGCACATTGACCTAGTTTACTATTTTTAGAAAAGTGTCCTTTCTCTAAACCAAGAGACTTAGAAACAGGAAGCCTTGAAAAATAATTTCTCACATGGCCACTTAAGTCTAGGGCCGTCCCGACAGTAGAACGACTAGTCGACTTCTCAATCCTTGTTTCATAAATAAAGATATTCTCAATTCCATCAGGATAGCTTAAATCATCTATTTCATAAGAAGTTTCAAAATCGTATTTTTCATTAAAGATATCTTCATTTAACTCATTAAAAAGTGCATTGATTACAAGTCTCTTATCAAATGAATCCATTTGAGTCTTTACTTGATTGATTGTTCCAACTTGAAACTTAATTTCATTATATCTAAAGCCCTCAAACTCAATATTTTTAAAAGTAATTTCTTCATCAACACGTTTCTTTTTTGATGATTGTTTTTGAATTTTTTCTATTTTAGGTAACTTATGTGCGACAACTTCACCACCAAGATGACCTGCCCCTGGACCAATGACAATATTGTGATCACTTCCCTGCTGTAGAACTCTACTATGTTCAACCATCACAACTGTATTGTTTATCGAAAGATTTTTGAGAAATTTTAATAAAACTTTTTGTTCATCTGAGTTCATTCCAAGACTAGGCTCATCAAGAACAAATAAAGATCCACTTCCTTGAAAGCTTAAATAGCGTACTAAGAGGGACTTTTGGTATTCACTCGTTTCTAATGACTTAAGCTTTGTCATCAATGGAAATTGCCCTAAACCTAATTCAATGGCAATTTCTAACTTGCTTAATATTTTTTTTACGATCGTATCACTTTTGTCTACAAATAAGTTTTCGTATAACTCTTCTAGAGTAAGAGATAAACAATCTCCATATGAAATTATATTCTGAAGTTTTCCACGATGAAGTAAAGCACTTGGAGAAACTCTTCTTCCCTCACAAACATGACAACACTTTTCACTTTGAAGAGACCTTAGAAAAATTCTTGCTGAGCGCTTGTAGCGTTTTTCTTCAAGCCCATAGAGAAAGTTTAATACACCATAAAAGCGTCCACTTCCATTCATAAGAATTTCTTCAACTTCATCTTTTACATCACAAAAGCGACTATCTGGAGACACCCCTATTTTTTTAATTTCTGCTACAAAGTATTTATAATGCTCGCTATACTTGGCATACTCTAAAAAAGTAATGGCACCGTCAGAAATTTTTTTCTTAGGGAATTTTACAATTTTATTAATATCATAACTAAGTGTTGATCCATATCCCTTACATTCGGAACATGCCCCTACTCCATTATAAGGAAGCAGGTCACTAATTTGCCTCGCACTACGCACATTCTCTTCAGAACATTTAGGACAAAAGGCCGTTGTATTTAAATTGAAGTGCTTTAACTTATCTTGTCCTGCAAGATAAACACTTAACTGAGCAACTGCACTATTTTTAATTAGTTCCATCCATTTTTTTCTAAATTGGCCAATACTCTTAGGCTTCATTCGAAAGATCTCCCACTGGGAATCTTCTTTATCAAAATCACGAATAGTCTCAGTTTTTGAATCAAAACTTCTCGCAGGCATTCCATTTATGTTTTCGAGATAATGATCTTTACCAATAAGCACATGGATAACTTTACAATCATCGCTAAGAGAATCCGTTATGTCAGTTTCAACTTGTGAAAGTCCATCAACAAACTCATTTCCATGTATCAAGCACTTTGTAGAAAATGGTTCAAAATATAGCTGTGCTAATTCATAACTAATCTCTAATTGGTCGGCCATATTTAAGCGCGATCCAACAATTGGATTGTTTTGCGCTAGACTCCAAACTGGTAAAACAGGTGAAATACTATCTACTTCAGCACTTGTAGGAACTCTTTCAAAAAAATTCATTGAAGATGGTAGTGAATTTAAGAATCTTCTTTTGGACTCATTTGCCAGTGTATTAAAAACAAGTGAGGATTTTCCTGATCCAGACACACCTGAAACACAAGTTATCTTATTAATCGGAAACTCGACATTAATATTTTTTAAATTATTAGTTCTTACGCCTTTAAGCTGAATGGATTTTGCCATAAGGATTTATAGCATAGAAGAAAAGTTTTTGGTAAGCCCTTGAATAGACAAGGCCCACAAAAGTGGGCCCTGCATATATTCGAAAATATTGTAAGATAAATCTTAACGCTTCGAGAATTGGTACTTTGCTCTTGCACCTTTCTGACCAGCTTTTTGTCTTTCAACTTTTCTTGGATCTCTTGTAAGGAATCCAGCTGATTTAAGCTCGCCTCTAAGAGCTGCATCGATCTTAAGAATTGCTCTTGCAATACCAAGACGAGTAGCACCCGCTTGACCAGTAGTTCCACCACCAGTAACGTTGATCTTTAGATCATATTTATCTGCAAGTTTAAGTAGGTTTAGAGGTTGGTTAACAACGTATCTATCTGTACCTTTTGTGAAGTACTCTTTGATATCTCTATTATTAACAACAACTTTACCAGTTCCTGCAGCCATGTAAACTCTAGCAACTGAAGATTTTCTTCTACCAACTGCCTGTGAATCCCAAGTTTTTCCTTTAGCCATAATAATAACCTCTTACTAGAATTTGTATTCTACTGGGTTTTGAGCGCTATGAGCATGCTCAGATCCAGCAAAAACCTTAAGTTTTGTTAGTTGTTTTCTACCTAGAGAATTCTTAGGAAGCATACCTTTAACAGCGTTCATAAGAATCGCTTCTGGCTTTCTTTCTAATTGTTCTTTAGCAGTTCTTTCTTTAAGTCCACCAGCATACCCTGTGTGTCTGTAGTAAACTTTATCGTTCCACTTATTCCCAGTAAATCTAACTTTTTCTGCGTTAATAACAACAACAAAATCACCAGAATCTGTATGAGGAGTGTACTTTGGTGAGTTCTTCCCTCTTAATACATTAGCGATTTCAGTTGCTAAACGTCCAACTACCATATCAGTAGCATCAATTAAGTGCCATTTTTTGTCAGCGTCTGCTGGCTTCAACACAAATGATTTCTCAGTGTACATAGTAACCTTCCACTTTAATAATGTTAAAAATCAATAAAACGTAAACGCATCATCAGAATAAAATGATTTGTTTACAACACTTAAGGACCTAAAGGCCCATAATTCCGTTGTTTGTGGGGTAACGGGTTTCGGCAGATATTAAACAATTTATGCCAATAAAACAATGGGAAATTGTTATTTTTTTGGCCATGCGTAATATTTTCTTCGATCTTAAGTCTTTGAAATTACGAAAATTCCTAAAATTGGCCAATCGTGATGTGGAAACGGCCAAATGAGTCACCACCAACGCGGTCTAATTTTATACCATAGTCAAAATCCAAGGACCCAATTGGTGTAAAAAACTTAAAGCTCATCCCTACTGATTTTAATAAGTCGAAGTTATCAACTTTATCAACAAATACGCGTCCCGCATCAAAGAAGACAGCAATGGCAGAATAGTCGCCAATATAATATCTTGGTTCAAGTCTGAAGTTTACAAAGAAAGCCTCACCTCTAACTGTTGTATCATTAATATACGTACCGTCTGTTAGTCTTCCACTTTCCAGATCACTATAACCACGAAGATAATCACGTCCAATTAAACGAAAAACTTTTAAAGGTGGAATATAGCCTGTTGTCATTGGCTTACCATCTGTATCGATAATAATATTTCCACTACTATCTTTAACAATATCACTTGAGAAGTTATGCTCGTACCCTAGGGCAATCGAAGTTGCTAAAGTAATATCTCCCATAGGGATATAGTTAAAATTTCGAACGACGGCCTTGTGATAGTCAATTGTTAGGTCTTCACTTTCTTGCGAACCAAGGTAAGGGTTTGCAAATTCCCAAGAGAAATTAAACCAAGAGCCTTTCTTAGGTAAGGTTTTATTATCTCTAAAGTCTAAAGATAGCTCTGGTCTGATTGCACCAATAATATACTTATCTTCATCAATTGCATCTGTTGCATCAAACTGTCTGATATTATCAAATTCATAAGTCAGGCTCATTGATAAGACATCAGAGAAGGTCTTAATTAGCTGCGGAGAGAAACTAATGATATCAGCATCAAAATCAGAGTATCTTTTTCTTTCGTAACGAGCAGTGGCCTTAAAAGTTACTTTCGATTTGAATAAATCGTAGAATAAATACGGCTCAACATATTGGAACTGTACTAATCCTTCTAATAACTTTCTTGAATTCTCCCTTCTTCGATCATCAAGATACGAGAAATCAGTTCTCCAGTTTGTCTGTGCCTTGAAGATGAAAGAGCGGTTCATTCCATTGAAGTTATTATAAGAAATTGTCGTAGAGAATTTTAAACCGAGATCGGTTCTAAACCCTGGGGCTATTTCGGCAAGGCCAAAATCTTTCTCAGTAACTTTAATAACAAAGTTTAGATATTTCTCTGTTTGTGAAACTTCTTCTCCAACAAATGAAGAAATATTTACGTTTGAAAATAAGCCAAGTTCTCTTAAGCGTGCAATAAAGTCGTTCATGGCCTTAGGGGTAACAAGATCCCCACGCTCTAACGGAAGCTCTCTTCTAATAACAACATCTTTAGTCGTCGAGTTACCAGTTACAATGACATTTCCAAGATAGGTCTTTACACCAACACCAAATTTTAGATTTAATTCAATTTCGTTAGTTGCGGAGTTTACATTGACAATCTTTTTCGGACGTTTTTCAGTATATGTGCTGAAGTAATAACCACGTGTCTTTAGTGAAATCAGGGCATTCTTTAAATCCTCATCAATGTGAACAACATTGAAAGGTTTCCCTATTTTATTTTTAAGAACATCTTTAATAAAGTATCTGGCCTCTTCATCTTCAACACCCTCAATATTGATTTTACTCAAAATATATTGAGAACCTTCTGAAATTGAAAAAGATACAATTGCAGCATCACCACCATCGATAAAGTCGACTTTAGGCTTTTCAATATTAACGAAAATATAACCATCTTTAACATAAATCTCTTTGATCTTCTCAGAGGCATTCTCAAGTCCTCTTTCATGTAGATAGTCTGCCTTTAACAAATCTGAATCAGTCTTATAGTAAACTTCTTTAAGCTTTTTACTGTTTTTGAAGTGATTTCCATTAAAGTTAATTTGAGCGACTTTGACCTTACGTCCCTCATCGATAGTAAAATAGAAGTTTAAAATTTTATTTCCATTAATATCAAGCCCACGAGCTTCTGTTAGCTTAGACTTTGCATAATAGTAACCATTTTCACGATAGAAGTTAACAATATGACGATTAAGTGAAATATCATCAAATCTTCCCTTATTATTTTGAATATACTTTTTAACATGAGAGAGAAGGTCGTTATGATTTAAACGATAGTTATTATAAAAATTAACACCGAATCGAGAACCTAATTCAACATTAAAAACCAGCTCATAATTACCGTTACCAAGAACGTTCAATTCTTCTTTTACTCGTGATAGCCAAAAACCGTTTCTTATTAATAAGGAACGGTACTCTTGAAGCATTTTTTTATAATTCGTAAAATCAAGAGAGCTTCCCTTAATACGATGCCAGAACTTCTCTGCTTCGATTAAATTTACTCCAGATAAACCATTTAATTTTATTTCTTCAAGTCTCCTGATCTCATTCTTTAATAGATTTAGAGTAATCTTTATTCCTTCTTGATTTAGTTCTTTAGAGATTGAACCTACTTTAGAACCCTTTTTAAAATACTCTTTACCTATGGCCTTAAGTCCCTCTTGTGCTGACATATCGTCAAAGTAGTCACCTTCCTTCAATTTAAAATCGTTTTTTATACGACGATTAAGAACAGAGTCTGTCCCCTTTACATTAATTGATAGGATTCTAGGTTTTGTTTCTACAACAATATTTAGACGGCTCTTTTTAACTTCATAATAAAAAGTTTTATAATATGGTTTTGCTAATTCAAATTGAATAATTCGACTTAGCTCTTCACGAGTTAATTCTTTTCCTTCGTACTTTTTGAAACTTTCGATGATAAAAAGACATTCTTCACGTCCGGTACAATCAATATCAACATTTTTGATATGTATATTTTCGGCACCAAGAACAGAACCAATTAAAAAGATGAATGTGGTAATTAATCTTAAAATGACCATTTATATTTTATGTCGGCTCCCACTGAACCGTCTGTTCCTTCTTTATTATTAGTATCATCTTCACTTTCAAAGATCCCTTCAATAGAGAGTTTATCACTTATACTATAATCAACATTAATCGATTGTTTATTACTTTCACTATCAAAGGTATTGGAAAACTTTAAATTGATATTGTCATTTACTTTTTTGGTAATCTGTAGCTTCGTGGCCGTCTTTACAGATTGTTCTGATTTCGTAGCTTCTTCAATTGGACTATCAGAACTTTCAGTAAACTCTGGTAAAACACTTAGTTTTAACCCAAGTGCAGCATCTAGGCCTTCATTTATATTTAACTGGTCAACCAGAAATGTACCAATTCCAATAGTCGTTAAGTTAGTTCTTTGACTATCTTCCAAGTTTTGAGAAAAGTCAGATGTTACTCCAAGAGTGAGTAAAGAAAAGATATTATCACGAGAAAGAGATGGATTTGACTCTAAATTGATAGAAATGTCATCAACTGAACCAGTGATTCCCATTTCGATATCATATTGTCCAATAGTTGAGTTTGCTAAAAGGTTAAGAGTAATAGGCTCAATATTCTCTTCTTTCGTAAAGTAAACAACACCCTCAGATAAGATGAAATCATTACCTCTAAATTTAAACTTACTTAATCCTGGAACAATAATAAGTTGTCCCTGCATGGCCGGATTAGTAAACTGTCCATCAATATGTAAATCACCTGCTATTAAAAGATCTGCTAAGCGATTTCTTAGCCTAACTGTCTCTTTAATACTTAAGTCGATATCAAGATTGATTAAATCAGGGATACCTCTTTGATTCTGGGTAATGTACTTGCTCAAACTTTTATTGAATTCTGAAGAAGACTTGAAGTCATTAAATTCATTTTCAATAAGTCCACCATTAACAAAAACACTTCCTTTAATTAAATAAGGAAAACCACGGCCACTTAAGGTCAACTTACCATCTGTATTAATAATAGATCGCGACTCAACCTGATAGCCTACATTTGTATAATTAGAAGTTATATATACTTCAGGTAGTGGAAAACTTGCTTTTATATATCCAGACAAGTCAAAGTCACCTGAGCCAATCTCGCCACTTAGATTATTGATTAGTATTTTTTGGTCACGATAGGCGCCGACACCACTTGCATTAGAAATTTCTAAAGGAACACTTTTTAGCTTTAGTCCAAAGTTTGAAGTACTTAGAGAATGGGAAACGTCATATTTTTTACGATTTCCAACAATAATCCCCTTACCTTTAATAGTTCCAAGAATCCTTTCAATCTCACTTGTTAAAAGTGTTAAATAGCTAAGATTAATATCTAAGTCTTGTACTAGTTGGAAACTTTTATCTACGTTTCCACTACCAATTAAGTGATAGAAACCACCAGAACCACTCAATGATAAATTAAGTTGCTTAATCTCCGATTGGTCAATCTCAATTGAAGTAGGTTTTTTTAAAGTTAAAGATCGTCCATAATTACTTATATGAAACTGTGTTAAATTCATAATCGAACTTACTGGACGATTTGGATCGAAGTCGTAAGTTAGTTGTCCACTAAGCTGAACAAAACCATTCAATTCATTGTTAAAAGAGTTGTGTTCCGATATAAATGATAGGGACGGTTTAATATCTGGCATATCGACATTGTAGTTTAGGATAACTCGCGGATAACTTTTACTAAAGTCTAACTCACCGTCCATATGAATACTTTGATTAAGAATATTTGTATTAAAGTTAATTATCTTATCCTTAAAACTAAACTCTAACTCCGAAGCACCAATTTCGTCATTTCCAACTTTTGTTTCAGTTAGATATGCATTCCCTTTTCCCCTAAGAACGCCATTTCTCTTTGCTTCAACACTAGCAGAAAAGTGGCCATTATAACCTAAGCCTAGATCACGATATCGATAAAAATCACCAAGTTTGATTGGTGTTGTAATAAAAGAAATTTCTTCAAATCCATTCTTAAAATTATAAATAAAGTCTGCCGATGCACTAGATCGGTTCTTCTTAACAAAAGCATCTTTGACTGATACATCATCATTTGAAACGATAAGCTTCAAAGAGATGCTATCAATAGGCTCTTTATAAATGCTCACCTTATCTGAATTGATATTTAAAGAAGTAATAAAATTAGAAAATTTACCATTCAAATTTACATCAGCATTAAAAACACCTTCAAAAGGTGTCGTATAAATTTTTATATCTTCCCAGATTGGCTTAACATTTCGTTCTAGCAGACTTAGATCAACACTCTTGAGTCCAATATTTAAATCAACTTCATCTTTGACTAGATTTACAGTTCCTGAAATAGAGGCTTGGCCATTGGTCCTATTTCTAAGTTCATTTACATAAATAATATTCTTATCAATTGAATATTTTAAATTTGCACTAGACTCTTTTTCCAAAAGAAATCCAAATACTTCAACATATTTTGCGTTCAAAGTATTCACATCGATAATTACTTCATCTGAACCTTTTATCGAAATATCAAAGTCACCTCGGCCTTTTGCAACTTTAGCAATCTCCCCACCTAGATCAGAGATGCTAAAATCATTTGCTTTAACAGTGAAGTCCACTTCACTCCCAACAACAGATCCCCAACCTACAAGCGACGAAGAGTTACTTTTTGCATTAATACCAATTCGAAAAACACTTCCTGCAAAAATATTGAGACTAGATATGTCTACTTTCTCAAAGTTTAAAATATTATCATTAGTAGGTTTTAGTGCTAAATTTTTGATATAAAAGGGACTACCTTCAATACTATCAACAAGAACACTTCCATTTTCATCCATACTTAAGAGAACGTTCCCATTTGCACGTCCTTTCAAAAGGGTGAAGTCATCACCTAAGAAGTATAAAACGTCATTCAAGTGAAGGTTTTTCGTTTCAACGACAACTTTATTTTCAACGACTTTATTCTCACTAAAGTTCAAGATTAACTCATCTGATATTTTAGCCTGGCCATTATTTATTTCACCAATAAATTCCTTTATTGTAAGTTTATTATTATGAAATGAGTATTTTGATTTAAACGTGTCGAGGTTTACAAAGTCAGAATGAATGTTGCTACCATTGGAAAGTCCACTTACGAAAATATCTTTCTTATCAATAGCTCCTGTTATCGTCGCCTTTCCTTCAAGGATACCATCTATATTTACACTATACTTCTTCTTTAGCTCCTCAAAACTATCAAAATTTATTTTATACTCAATATCTGAATGAATTTTTTTGTTTTTAAATTCATATTTACCAGAACCGCTTATTTTAGAGTCTTTAATAAACACATAACCATTTCTAACACGAATGTTATCTTCAACTATCTCAGCATCTAAAAATAAATTATCAACAATAGCACCCTGCCAACTCACATTTTCAATATCTAAGATAATATCGTAACTGTACTCGAATGGACTTAGTGCCAAATACTTTATTGGAATGTTGAGATTGTTTTCAGCAATATAAAAATCAGAATTTCTAATTTCAATTTTATTAATTTTAAAAGGTAATTGATTGGTTACATTATTAAGCGTGTTAAAAATACTCACTTGTGAAGTATCATCTTCACTCTTTTCTAACTTTTCAAGAACAATGTAACCATCGCTGAAGTCTACTGCGTTAAATCTAACATTTGATGAAAATAGGCTTAAAAGAGAGAATGCTGCAGAAACATCCTTTACATGTACTTCTAACTCGTCTTTCACCTTAAAGTTTACATCTTCTAGGATAGTACGAGGAGGAAAGAATCCACCGGAAACCCTTGAGAATGAGAGAGTCATATTAGAATCAAGAATGATATTCTTATTTATATATTCAGTTAGTATTGTTGAGACATACCTAGATTGAATAAATCGCCAAGCTCCAACAGCAAGAAGTCCGAATGCAAGTGTGAATATGATTAGAAATTTATTAACAAATCTCATCTCTTCAACATAACCTCTACATTTCTATAACCAGGATATATTCGGTTAACAATTATTGCTAGGAAGTAAGCTCGTTCCTTATTACCAAGTTTTCGATAGGCTACGGCCATTTCAAATAGAGTGTTTATATATTCATCTTTCGACTCACAACCATCCACTAGTCTTTCTCTTAGTTCAACTAGTGTTAGGAGCTCATCCTTTTTATTTAGAGTTGTCTCATAAGCTTCAATATATTCTCTATCTAATGTACGTTTTGGTGCAACTCTAACAAACTCCGAAATATCATCAAAGTCTTTTAGGTAGTAGTTAATAGCTCTTATCAGATCATTATCATCACTATTCTTCCCATACTTATAGATAATAGACTTATGCTCACTTGTTTCGAAAAATAAAGGAATGACTTTAAAAATAGATTCGATGAACATTAAAGGGTCAATTAACTCTATGTCTCTTTCAAGTTTTTTTCTTAAAGTTGCGTATTGAAAATATTTCTCAGAGTTTTTAACAGTACTAATCGTTGAAATAGAATTTGAAAAAGTTTCATCTACTTTTTCAGTACTTAATACACTTATATAAGAATCAAAATTTTGTGAGTATGAAACACTGAAATGATTTAAAATATTTTTTAATTCATTTAGTCGATTTATTTTTTTTCGTTTTAATAAATAACCAATTAGATTTTTTATTTCGATTGATAGTTTTTGTACTTTTCCATTTGAATGAAATAATAAAATTTTTAAAATTGAATCAATATATAGATTCTGACTTAATAATGATTCTTCATTTTCGATACTATGACTTTCTAAAAACGCAATGAGTTCCTGCGTACTACCAAGTAACGTTTTGATATCATAATTTGTATTTGTCATTGTGTTTTCTGACACATTGCCTCTGGTATAAGAAATACTAGTAACTATCTAATATTATTATATCAAATAATTAATTTAATTAATGTTAAGCGTACTTTTTACCACAGAAATAATTGGATTAGAGACAAGAAAAAGGCCCTTTTAAAAGGGCCTTCACTATTAGAAAAATTATTTATTTACACGTTCTACGTAATCGCCAGTTCTCGTATCAATTTTCAGGATTTCACCTTCTTTGATAAATAGTGGAACGTTAACTTGAAGGCCTGTTTCCATAATTGCCTTCTTTAGTCCACCTTGAGCAGTGTCACCCTTTAGGCCAGGGTCAGTTTCTGTAACTACAAGCTCAACAAAGTTTGGAAGCTCAATCGAGATTGGTTTTCCTTTATAATATAATAGTTCTACTTTAATACCTTCTTGAAGGTAATTAGCCGCGTCTTCGATATATTCTGTTGCTACGTGAATTGTTTCAAATGTTGATTGGTCCATGAAGTTAAACCCTTCAGGATCATTGTATAAGTATTCTACTTCTTTTTCATCTAGATCTGGTTGCATTGCACCCGTTGCTACACCTGACTTAAAAGTTCTTTCAATAACTGCACCTGTTTCAAGGTTCTTAATTCTTAACTTGTAAAAAGCAGAACCTTTACCTGGATTAGTGAAGTCACATTTAATACAAACATATGGTTTGCCATCGATTTCTAGTTTTAAACCTTTCCTAAAGTCATTTGTCGATATTTCCATAAAAATCCTTTAAATTAATTGCGATAATATTGCTAGGAAGTAACCTTTTTCTTTTAAACCTTCTATCACAGCTGTTGAAGATTTTGCAGTAATTTTATTCTTTCTAAACTCCTCTCTGAGGTTTGTGTTTGAAAGATGTACTTCAATTACTGGACATTTCATAACGCGCAAAGCGTCTAATATAGCAATACTAGTATGAGAAAAGGCCGCTGGATTTATGATCAGAGCTTTAATATCAGACTCCGATGCGGCGTGTATTTTTTCAATTATTTCTCGCTCGCCATTAGATTGAAACCATTCGACATCAACTTTGTACCCAAAGTCCTCAAATTTTTTATTTGTATACGACTCGATAGCGGCAAGGTCTAAGCTGCCATAGATTTCGGGTTCACGCTTACCTAACAAATTTAAATTAGGTCCATTAATGACTAAAAATTTATCCATTTAAAACTTCGCTGCTTCTTTTCTTTAGATATGATTCAAATAGCTCAAATGCCATTGATAGTTTTTCGAATTCAACCTTCGGCTTTTCTTCTAGCTTTTTGGCAGTAGATTCAAATGCGGCCATTAGATCTTCACGCCCTTTGCTCTCACTTATCTCATCAAGTCCTTCAAGCTCTCTTAACCTATCTTGAATTCTCTTATCATCTGGATTTTCAACTAGTGCGCTATTTAATACCTCAATAGCTTTTTGCTTGGCACCTTGTTTTAAGTAAAGATCAACTAGAGTATGACTAAAGATTTGTCCTGGTTCTTCTTTACTCTTGTCTTCAACAACAGGCTCTTCTTTTATTTGTGGAACTAAGCTTAAAGTGCTCCAGCTTTCAATCTCGTCATCAAGATTAGAGATATCAAAAGTCTTTTGAGTTAAGTCCTCATCTTCAACGCTATCGAAGTTATCATACTTAACAATAAACTCAGTCGCTTCCATATCTTTAGGTGAGATAAAGAGAACTCTCTTGTATGTATTAAGAGCTTCTAGAATGAGATTTTGTTTAAAGCAAGATTGTGCAAATAATTTTAAAAACTTTATATTATCGCCATTTATAGAAAGCTGAGGCTTTAATATAGTATACGCCTCTTCAACCTCATCCTTTTCAAGGAGAAGTTGTCCATAAATAATGATTGCAGCAGAAAAATTTGGATGATGAATTAAGCCTCTTTTTAGCAAAATAAGAGCTTCATCGTTCATACCAACTTTGCGATATACTTCTGCCAGAGGAGCAAAGACTTTCGACCGAGGGTCTTTCTCCAATTGACTCTTATATTTTGAGATTAAATTATTATAATTTTTCATCTACAAGCTACTTGTTAACCCAGCACGTTCTTGGTTAATAACCCTTGGAGTGATGAAAATGACAAGTTCAGTCTTACTCACTTGAGGATTATATGGAGTTCTAAATAGCCAACCAACAATCGGTACATCCTTTAAGTAAGGTACACCAGAGTGTGATTCAATTTTCGAGTAACTATAAAGTCCACCTAAAACAATAGTTGATCCATTCTCAACAAGAACATTAGTCTTTACTTGTCTCTTTGTTTTATCAGGTGGTGCTCCTGCCGCTGGTGCGGTACCAAATTGCTCTTTTGATAGTTCTACAATTAAATCGATTGCCCCATCATTTGCAACCTGAGGTGTAACTGCAAGACTTAACTCAGCAGTTGTTTCCTTAAATGTAATTGTAAGATCCTCACCAGTTCCTTCTCTTTCTTCGAATGAAGTAGTATCGGTTGAAACAATCTCAGCTTTTACATTATGCTTAGTTACGACACGTGGTGATGCAATAATCTTTCCTTTCGACTCACTTTCAAGAAGTTGTAATTGAAAGTTAAGGTCAAATAAGCGACCAAAACGAGAGATTGTTACACCAAGAAGATTTCTTGTTGCTTCACCAGTTGTTGGAGCACTTGAAAAACTTAACCCCGGCCCTGAGATACTCGTGCTACTCGCTGCTCCTGTTATCTCCGTTGATGTAGGAATTTGTCCAATAGGATCATATCCAAAATTTAAACCATTTTGTAGACCAATTTGCTTTTGATAACCTTCGTTGACTTCAACAATTTTTGATTCAATCAATACCTGAGGTGTTTGACGATCTAGGATATCAACAATTTTTGCAATCTTCTCTGTCGTCTCTAAGGTATCATTAATAATTAAGTTGTTTGTTCTCTCATCTGCAATAATTGAACCTCTTGCAGGAGTTACATAGTCCTTTAGAAGTGTTGTTAAGTCTTTTGCTTTTGAATATGAAATTGGAAGAATTTTAGTCACTAGAGGTTCCGCAACTTCTTTAATTTGTGTCGCTTCTCTCTCTTTTCTCTTCTCTTCAGTTGCTTGAGCAAGAGTTTTAATTGTTAGGATCGCCCCATTCTTTTCAGCAACAAGTTTATTGATTGATAAAACAGTATCAAGTGCTTGGTCCCATGGAACATTCACAAGATTTAGTGATAAAGGTTTAAGCTCCGCTACATCATTTGTCATGATAACGTTAAATCCAGAAGCATCCGCAATTAAATCAAGAATATCGTTAATCTTCATGTCTTTAACATTTAAAGAAATCTTATTACCAACGTATTTTTTTTGTCCTGAAAGAGTTAGGTTCTCGAGAATATCTTCCATGCTCTTAGATTTTGGCTTTAAAAGTCTTTCAGCTTTCTTTTCTTCAACTGCAGACACAACGTTATCTTGCTCTTTTGAACTAGCAAAGGCACCGTAACGATTTTCAAAGATAATGCTCGCTAAATTTCCAGAGGTTTGAATTTTGGAACGTACGTTATCACGTAGTTGTACAACAACTCTAATATCTTGAGAACTTCCAGGTGCTTTGAATGCCGAAACAAATACAACACTTCCAGAGAACTCAGATGTATCAAAGGCCCTTAGAACTCTTTGAGTTGAAATGGTGTTTTCAATATCGATGATTACTTGCTTATCTTTTACAACTTGAAACTTCTTGATCTTGAAGTCATTCTTATCAAAATTAAAATTCAAGTAACTTAAGTCATCTTTTTGTTGAAAATCAATTTTCGTTAAATTTGCAGATAGTGCAAAAAATGAGTATAGAATCGATACTGCTATGACTATTTTTTTCATTTTTACTCTTCCTAAGTAAAATTATTATATTTTAATGATATCACAATTTGAATTTTATAAAAGTATTATGCATTACTCAGATAAAGGAAGTATTGTTTCGAGATACTCTTCTTCATCATATACATTAATAATTTTCTCAACTAATACTACCCCACCAGGTAGAATTGCTTTAACTTCAACTTGATCTGGGCCAATTTTCATCCCTTCTTTAATTATGACAGCTTCTGATAATCCTTCATCATCAACTTGCTTAATTATAGCTCTTGCATCTTTACCTAAGAATATTCCAGTCACTCTTAAGCGATCAATTCTCAAGTGGTCAGTTGTAAGCTTATTTGAAAATCCAGTAAACTTCTCTCTTCTGGCTTTTTTATTACCCATTTTCTTTTTATATTTTACCTTAAATGGGTCACGGATATTACGGCCAGAACTTAAATCAGACGAAACTTCTCCAAATGAGAGATATGAAAATAAACAGATGAGCATTATTTTGCTAAATTTTATCATTTTCTCTTCCTAGTTCTTTTCTTTGGCGCTGGCTTCTTTTGTTTTTCGCTTAACTGCTGCTCAATTTCTTTAATACCACGTTTTTCTCTATGATTTTGATTATAAATATAACTCTCAATTGTCGCATAGAGATTGATAATCTCGTATCTAGACTTATTCGTTTTTGTAATTTTACTAAGATTAATATCTCTAACATTAAGAATTCGCTCTTGTTTAGAGATATTTTCTAATAATAGTAAAAATTGTAAGTAGGTTCCTTTTCCAGAAAATGTATAATACTTCGTTATGTAAAACCCATTCTCTTCTTGACCACTTGGATTAATCTGTACATCTTTAATTTTCAGACTCTCACCTAGTTTTTTGATGAGATTAATACTTTCGTTATCACTTATATCTTTAGGTAAGCGTCTTTGTGTTTCTTCCAATTTTTGAGCAACGATCTCAATTTCTTCTTTCTTTTGCTCAACATCTCTCTCATAGTCTTTAAGTTTTTTTAGCTCTTTTTTCTTCTTAGCTATTCGACCATTAATCGCATTAAGATCAGACTGTAGGACTTCTCTTTCTGAATCAACTAGATTATAAGCCTCGTATGCCTGAAAGGCTCCCCAAAGAATAAGTAGTAAATATAGCTTATTAATTAATGATAACATTACTAAAGGTCTCCATATGATTGAACTTTCCCTTCAATCGAAAAACTTTGTAACGTTACGTTTTCACCATATAATTGGTCCTGTATCTCTTTCAATTCTTTCATTCCAAAGGTCTCTGAACTAAAGCCATTTCTTGGGATGAAATATTCTAGCTCCTTCACATTATTGATGAAGTCCCCAACTGAAGAGAAAGAAATGGACTCCCCTTCAATTTTGATAACTTTCTTATCATCGATAGTCAGCGTATTGAACCAAATATCATCATTTAAAGAACTAGACAGACCTCTAAGAACTTTATATGGATTTGATTTCTTTGACATTACTTGTGCAACAAGTGCTTCACGACTTTTAAGCTCTTCAATTCGCTTGGTAAATGCATCCATAACTTCTGTTAAAGAGCCATAAGAGTCTACATCTTTCTTAATCTTGTTATAAGTTGCTCTTTGCTGAACAATCTGATCTTGAATATCTTTATTTTGATTTTTAAAATTTGGAACCAAATAAGATGTCATCGCGTAGTACATAGCATAAGCAATCACGAGTGATTTCTTATTCACCTTATTAAGATCAACACCAAGAATAACTGGAAGCTCTATTGGCTTCTTTTTTTCTAATAGGTTAATTTCTATCATTTTGGAAACTCCCTAAGGGCCAATCCAAATGAGACAACACCTTCGTGGGCCATATCATTTAACTCTTCATCATCAAAATCATTTTCATTAAATTCAATTTCATTAAATGGATTTAGTACGTTTACATCAACACCAAATGAAGATCGAATCTCTTCTAATAAATTCGGTAATCGAACAGAGCCGCCGGTAACAGTAATATTTTTTAATGAATCATCTGATGTAGCATTTATATAAAAGTCGTGTGCCTTCTTTAGCTCATTAACTAGGGTTCCATTGATTTCGTTAATAATCATTAAAACATCGTCTGGAACGCCTCCGCCAGCGGACATCTTTTTCAAGTCCTCTGCCTCTTGGAAGGTAACTCCTAACTGCCTTTGAATTTCTTCAGTAATGCTGGCACCACCAATAATAATTTCCTTAACAAAAACGGGAATACCTTTCTTAAGAACAATAAATACAGTCGCCTGAGAACCTATATCAATTAACAAAGTAGAAGGAATAAGTATCTTATTAACATCTGTACTTGTTGTAGGCTCGAAAACGTCCTCATCGAAATCTTTAGTGATGCTACTTTCGATATCATCATCTTCAGAAGCAAGTTCATAAATATTTGTGAGAGCAATAGAACATAAGTCCACGACTTTAACTATTTTACCCAAGGATTCAATTATTGACTTGAATGACTCGAGAACATCTTTTTTAACTGCACAAACAATAACATCGAGACCTCCCCCCATGTTTTCGCCTATAACATACCAATCAATATTACAGTCCTCTACAGGAAATGGAAGATACTGCTCGGCTTCCCAAATAACTTGATCTTCAAGTTCTTCGTCATCACCACCAGCTAATTGTAACTTTTTAATGACTGTATTTGGGCCAGATAAACCAAGACAAATATATGGTTCATTCACCTTAGCATCTTTGAAGGCTTCCTCTAAAGCTTCTTTGAGAGCGTCCTCATCTTGAATTTCGTCTTCGATAATTGCAGCTTCCGGAAGTGGAACAGATGCATACTTAACTAATTTATAAGTATCATTTTTAGTAATTATTTTAGAGACCTTTACTGAGCTTTGACCGATGTCAACACCAATAAGTTCTTTAGGTACTAAACCTAAACCTTCCCTAATTTTAAATATAACATCCTGTATATCAATATTCTTCTTCATCCGTGACCTATCAAAGTATTATTTTATTATACTCTGCACAGTCCAGTCATTTCAAGAAGTTATTTAAAACAGTAATGCGCCCAGCATCATTTTAAAGACACTTGGAAAGTAGATTTGTATCACTGCAACGATGATTATGAATGGCCCAAAGGCAATTGCCTGATCTCTTTTGATAACCTTAAACATCAATAGCGGCAGCATAAGTAAACTACCAAAGATGCACGAAAAGAGCATATTGTGAATAATTCCAAGTGGCCCGAGATATATACCTAAGACGCCAAAGAGCTTGATATCTCCACCGCCAAGACCGATGACCCCCTTAATTCTATAAAATAGGTAAGTAATTAAGTAAGGTACTAAGAATCCTATCAAACCACCAAGCACCCAGTGTTTCCAATGAAAGAAAAAAACAACATGAATGAAGAAGATCACACCAAGGTATACATTGATAACATCAGGTAAGATTTGGTGTCGAATATCAATAACAAAGTGGACAAGTAAACAACAGGCAACAGTGAAGAAGAATAGATATGACGTTAGGCCATGAAGACTAATATCGTCGCCAAATAACAAGAGAGAAATTGATGCTGTTAAAAATTCTATTACGGGATACTGAAAGCTTATATTTGTTTTACAATTGGCACACTTCCCCCTTAAACCTATGAAGCTGAGAATTGGTATATTGTGAAACCATTTAAGTTGAAATCCACATTTCGGACAGCGAGATCGATCAATAAAGAATTTTTCATTAGTCGGAAGTCTAAGTATTAGAACATTTAAAAAACTTCCAATAAGAGCGCCAAAAATAAATGCATAGATTTTAAATAGAATTATCATTAGCTCAACTCTTTATTTTTGAAAACAAAAGCATTAATGAATGAAAGCACCAAAATATAAGCTACACCATAAAAATAGCTATTCATAATATTTTGACTTGAGACAAGATCAGTATTGAAAACAAAAGGTTTGTAATTAAGTAAATTTAAGTCCGGCAATACTGCTTTATAAAGTCTAAGAACAAGTTCTAACCCTTCACGATTTTTTACAAAAGATAAACTAGAGATATGTGTTATGGCATGACCAACAAAGTATATAACGACAGTATTAATAACACTAAGAGCACGTGAAGTTATTAAGCTAAAAAAGAGGACTACTAAAAACAAAAGAATTGACTCTAAGATCCCTAAAAACAACGAATTAATAATAACGCTATCTAAAACTCCACCACGAAATAAATAAACAACTAGAGAAGTTCCAAAAATAATAAAGGAGCTTAGAATTAGAATCGAAGAAACTCCCAAAATTTTCCCTAATAAGAATTTAACCCTCGAGATAGGACGAGACAGGGTTATGTAAATAGTTCTTGATTCTATTTCATCTGACAATACATTTACACCTACAAATATTGCCAATATATTTGCGGCCAAAGAAGCCCCCCCTAGCCCAAAATCAATTGATATCCTCAAAACATTTCCATAAGAAAATTCTGAAGTTATATAACTTAAGGTTAAAATAAAGAGAGCAATCCATAGGGTAAGATAAAGAACTCTACTCTTAACGATATCCTTAAACGTAAATTTAGCAATTGTTAATATATTCTTCATTTATTTAACCGATATACTATTTCTTCTAGAGACGAGCTTTCTCTAATTAATTTCGATATTTTTGCTCCCGACTCAATTAGTTCTAAAACTTTCTTATCTTTAAGATCTTCTTCCACTAACAGTTCGCAGTCCTTGATTCCATCATTATACTTTATAACAAACTTATTACTTGTATTCTGAGAAACTAATTCCTTGATTGGACCATTGTAAATAATCTTTCCGCTCTCTAGAACCACAACATCATGACAAACTTCTTCTACATCATTTACAATATGTGAAGAGAAAAAAACGCCAACACCTTCTTCATTCACTTCTTTAATGACGTCCTTAAACTCTTTTCGCCCAATTGGATCTAGTCCTGAAAGAGGCTCATCCAAAATGATAAGACGTGGATTATGTAGAAGAACAGAAACAAATCCAAGACGTTGCAGCATTCCTTTCGAGTAACCTTTAATTTTTCGATCTAAAGCAAATTTTATTTCTAGCTTCGTCGCCCATTTTTCAATATTCTTTTCAATTGTCTTATTTTCAATCTCTTGTAATTCACCACAGTAAGTTAAGAATTCGTAACCTGTTAAATTCTGATAATAGTATGGACGCTCAGGCATATAGCCAATAAGCTTCCTTACTTCATCCTCAGTCCAATCAATATCTAATATCTTAATTGAACCAGTATTTGGTTTAATAAACCCAAGTATAATTTTAATTAATGTTGTTTTCCCAGCTCCATTTGCGCCTAAAAAACCAACAATCTTTCCATTACTAAGTTCAAAACTGACATCTTGTAATGCCACGAAATCTTTATTCCAAAAATCTTTCTTAAACGATTTCGATATATTTTCACAAATTAACATAGAAGCCTTTTTATTTTTTTTAATACTAGTATAATCAGATATGCTCATGAAGAAAACACAACTTACAAATAAATTGATTCCAATGATCCTATTCATTTTTTTAGTAGGTGTTAACCACATTCTTTCATTTAGAAAGCCTATTAATCCTGAGTTATTTACTACTTTAAATAGTGACTTCATCAAGATTGTATCATTTGGTAATTATAGATTTATTTCAAGTTACTATTGGACAAAAACACTTCTGGATGCCGACACTGATCATGTAAAGAACAAAGAAAAATCTTGGCTCTACTATAGGTTTAAACTGATAGCTGATCTGGACACAAGGTTTTACGAAAACTATCTCCACGGAGGTATTTATTTATCAATCATTAAAGACGATATCATAGGAGCCGAGATTATTTTTAAAAGAGGTCTAGAAGTTTTTCCTGATGACTACAGACTAATGTACAATGCAGCCTTCAACTACCACTTTCAACTAAAAGACTATAACAACTCATTAATAATGTATCAAAAGATTAGAAAATCACCATACGCTGCAAATTTTATAATTCTTCCAAGACTTATTGAAGAGGCAAGGAACAAACGAAAAACCAAACAGTCCCATCTTCAACTACTTCAATTACAATTGAATAAAACTAAAGATGGAAAAGAAAGAGAAGTTTTAATTAAGAAAATAGAAGAAATAAAAAAGGCCTCAAATTAATGAGGCCTTCTATCTTTAGAATAAAAAATTAAAGATTAGTAACCTTTATTAATCTCTCTAAGTACCTTGTCTTGATCAATCGCCCACTTACTTGCAGTAGCAGTAGTGATACTATCTGAATCAATATAACCGATTGCACCGGCTACAAAGTAACCACCCTGAGCATCAACACCAGGAGCTGTTTGTGAACCGTCACCCATGTTTGAAACAGCAATAGTAGAAATGTTAGCAACAGTTGTTCTCTGTCCCCCCACTTTCTTAAATGCAGGTGCACCAAATTCAATATTTTGACAAGTTCCACCGTTATCTCTAACGATTTGGTTTGGTGTAGAGTTAGCTGCACTAAATCCAATTGAGTAATAATTACTTCCACTAGATGGTGTCGCAGTATCCCATGCACCATTTGGAGATACGTAACCAGCATCACCTAAACATGTACCAAATGAATCATAATCAGTTTGGATAGCAGTCATTGCTGAGTAAATTGAAGCTAGTTGAAGCTTCGCTTCAGAAGTTTTCGTTTTCGCTTGATACTTTTTAAAGTTTGGAATTGCTACAGCAGATAGAATCCCGATGATGGCAACAACAACCATCAGCTCGACCAGGGTAAACCCCTTTGAGTTTCTCAACTCGTTTGTAAAATTCATGTCTTTTCTCCTCGTTAACCTAGTTTAGATAGATTAATTAAATAAGCTTAAGAACTTAGCTAAAATTAAGATTTAGCTAGCCCTATAAATACTTTACGGCATATTTAACTTAAATATTAAGTCTCAATAAAATCAATCCCTTACCTTAAAACAATAAATAAATTTAACTACAATTTTGCCACTAAAGTTTGTCAATCTAGGTATTTAGGCACCTGCTGACATAAACATTGGCAGATAAATTGCTATAAGAACTCCACCTATGATTCCACCAAGTACAACAAGCACTAAAGGTTCTAGCATTTTTGTAGCAGCTGTAATTGCATCATTAACTTCATCTTCAAAAACAACAGAAATCTTTGCAAGCATTTGATCGATTGCCCCTGTTGATTCACCAACTTTGATCATCTGAGCAACCATTTCAGGAAAATAATCAATCTTTGTTAGCGGCTCAGTCAAAGTTTTACCTTCTATAACTTTCTTTCTTACTTCTTTGATATCCCCAGAGATAACACTATTATCAATGGTTTCAACGCAAATTTCTAAAGCATCAATTAAGGCAACACCGGAACCAAGAAGAGTTGCTAATGTTCTTGAAAACTGGGCCAAGCTTCCTTTGATGATAACGGCTCCAAAAGCAGGAATATTCATAGAAAACTTATCAAAAGCAACCTTTCCCTGTGGTGTTTTAACAAAGTAAGTAAGGAAGATCATGGTAGCAATTGCACCTATAATCATTTTCCCAGAATACTCACCAAAGAACTCTGACGTATCAATTACAAACTGAGTGATCCAAGGAAGCTCTTGTCCAGTGTCTGCAAGCATTCCAGTAAACTGAGGAACAACGTATGTAATAAGGCCCCAAACAACAAGTGCACCAATACCAGAAACAATTAATGGGTAACTCATAGCCGATTTAATTTGTTTTTTTATCTTCTCTTGCTTCTCTAAATGTTCTGTTAGTTTCGATAAAATTTCATCGAGAATCCCACCGATCTCTCCGGCCTTGACAAGGTTACAATAGAGATTATCGAAACCTTGCTGTTTACGCATACTTTCAGCAAGAGTATTCCCTTCTGCTACATCAGTTGCAATATTCTTAACAGCATTCTTTAGTGCAGGATTCTTTTCTGACTTATAAATAATTTCAAGTGCCAAAATAATTGGTACACCAGCATTGATCATAATTGATAATTGCTTAGTAAAATTCATCAATTCAGGAGCACCAAATGCCGAACCAATTCCTTTCTCAATTAACCATGCATTAATATCAAATTCTAAAATTGAAGGTGGAATAATCTTACGTACACGATTACCTTGGGCGCGTAGTCTTTTCTTCGCATCCTTTTCATCGTTGGCCTGGATTTGTCCACTGGCCTTTTTACCGTTCTTATCAAGTCCTTCCCATTTATATAGTGGCATATCTTACTCTATCGCTCCTTAATACCTAATTGTGGGCCCAACTCTTCTGGGTTTGTTGAATATGACATTGCTGTCTCAACATCAATTGCACCAGAATCAACATGCTTTTTAATTGACTGATTCATTGTCGTCATCCCAGTCTGATCCTGCCCAATTTGCATCTGTGAATAAATTTGGTGCATTTTATCTTCACGTATTAAGTTTCTAATGGCCGGTGTTGGTCTTAGAATTTCAAGACAAGCAACTCGTCCTGGTTCATATGTTTTTGGTAATAGCTGTTGTGAAACGACACCTTGTAGAACGAATGACAGCAGTGTACGTACCTGGTCTTGTTGATCTGAAGGGAAAACGTTTACAAGACGGTTGATAGTTTGCACACATGAGTTAGTGTGAAGCGTTCCAAAAACTAAGTGTCCTGTTTCAGCAACAGTTAAAGCAGCTTCAATTGTTTCCACATCCCTCATCTCACCAACGAGAACAATATCAGGGTCCTGTCTTAAAAGCCCTTTTAGAGCATTTTCAAATGAGTGAGTATCTCGGCCAATCTCGCGTTGATTCACAATACTTGTCTTATGTGGATGGACGAATTCGACCGGATCTTCAAGCGTAACAATATGCGCAGGCTCCATTTCATTAAGACGATTTATAAGAGCTGCAAGAGTTGTCGATTTCCCTGAACCTGTTGGACCTGTTACAAGGAAGAGACCATTTGAAACATCAGTCATTTCCATCAATACATTTGGTAAATTCAGAGCTTTAAAATCAGGAACAGCACTAGGAATTAAACGAAATACCGCAGCAACTCCACCTTTTGAATAGAATATATTGGCCCTAAAACGAGCAAGTCCCTTAATCCCAAAGGCAAGATCGAGCTCTAGATTTTTTTCAAATTCATTCCTTTGTTCTTCAGAAAGTATTTGATAAATAAGCGACTTACTTGAAGAAGCATCAAGTGCAGGAAGTTTTACCCTAACAATATCACCATTAACTCTCATTGCAGGAGCAGTTCCTGGTGTTAAGTGCAAGTCTGAACCACCATTATCAACCATCAACTTAAAAAGCTGTTGGATCTTTAGAGATTCGGCACTTGTGATAGCACCTGTTTTAGTTTCGGTTTTTGTTTTTGTTTGCGTACTATCGCTACTCATCTATTTCACCTATAGAAAATATTATTATAATTTATCAACACTCGAGTTTTTAATTGCTTCAGCTAAAGTTGTGACTCCTTCAGCAACTTTAGTCAGGGCCGACATTCTCAATGTCTTCATCCCATCGGCAATTGCCTGTTTTTTCAAATCATCAGAAGAACAATGTTTTAAAACAAGATCTCTTGCTGCAGGAGTCATTTCTAGAACTTCATAAATTGCAACACGTCCTTTATAACCAGAACCATCACAGAACTCACATCCAGTACCGTGATAAACTTTAAGGTTCTTTGCAGAATTTGGAGTTACACCACATGCAACGATTTGTTCTACCGTTACGCTCTCATCAACAGTCTTGCAGTTTTCACAAATCTTTCGACATAGTCTTTGTGCAACAACGACATTTAGGGCCCCTGTTACTAGAAACGGCTCGATCCCCATATTTAATAAACGGGTAACTGTTGAAGGTGCATCATTCGTGTGAAGAGTTGATAAAACCATGTGACCAGTTAAGGCCGCTTCAATGGCAATCTCACCTACTTCCTGATCTCGAATCTCCCCAACCATGATAATGTCTGGATCTTGTCTAAGAAAGGCCTTAAGAGCTCTAGCAAAGTCCAGCCCAATATCTTTCCTAACGTTTACCTGGTTAATCCCCTCTAAGTTAAATTCACAAGGGTCTTCGGCAGTCGAAATATTTTTTTCAATATTATTAAGTTCTGATAATGCAGAATATAGAGTTGTTGTTTTCCCTGAACCAGTTGGTCCAGTAACAAGACACATCCCATATGGTTGTCTAATACCTTCTAAGAAAACATCAAGTTGTTTCTTTTCAAAACCTAACTTAGTCATATCTAACTGAAGATTTGATTGGTCTAAAAGTCGCATTACAACTTTTTCACCAAATAAAGTCGGTAATGTAGAAACACGGTAATCAATAGGGTTACCATCAATCTCTAATTTAATACGTCCATCTTGTGGAATTCTTCTTTCAGAGATATCAAGTTGAGAAAGAATTTTCATTCTTGAAACTAATGGCAACAGCATCGATCTTGGAGGTGCAGCGTATTCATGGAGAGAACCATCTAATCGAAATCTAATTCTAAAATTATTTTCATAAGGCTCTACGTGAATATCGGACACCTTTTTAATATATGCTTCTGCTAAAACTTTATTAACGTACGAGATGATATCTTCACCAATATCCTCTTCTTTAACGTTCTCTTCACCTTGTCCCTGATCACCTCTAACCTCTCTAACTGTTTCAAGGATTTCATCAATTGAGGCTTGAATATTTTGATATAATTTTTTCCAAGCAGACAATGAAGTTAAAACAAATTCTACGTTAGACTGAATTTCTTTTTGAATTTCTGCTCTGATTTCAACAAGTGATGGATCGAATATTGCTAATGAGATAGTCCCTGATTGTCTCTTTAGAGGAACAATTCGAAATTTTGTTGCAACACCTTTTTTAACTAATTGTAGTGTTGAACCTGGTACACGTGTCTCTGATAAATCAACATAGGCGAGGCTACTTTGTTCTGCAACGGCCTTTGCAAATTTAATGTCATCAAAGAAATTAAATTTTAATAGATCTAATTCTGATACAACACCAGGGTTCTTATTTGCAGCTAATGGCACTAAATCTTTTCGTGGTACCATACCGGTTTTTGAAATGACTTCTAGAAATTCTTTTCTTATCACCTTACGTTATCCTAATATTAGTTTCTTTAAATATTGAATACTTAGATACTCTAACTATTTACTATTTATTTACTATTATAACGTAAAGTTCCAAAATTTTTTTGCTTCTACTGCTTGTAGGTAAAGAAGTTCACTTCCGTCTACATAAGTGAGTTTATTACTCAGAAAAGACTGATGATATTCATGAGAATAGTTCATATCCCAAAAAATTGAGTTTTTTGATAACACAGAATTGAATTGAAATTGACGTGCACAACAATTGATAATCAAAGCTTTATCTAGACTAACAAAGGAATCGTATTTAATAGAGTTCAGATCACCGTTCTTTTTTCTAGAGAATTGGTGATAATTGATATTTAGCTCTTTAAATAAGACTTTGAACATATTTGTCATTGCGCCATCACCTAGCATAACGATTTCTTTTTGTTCATATGAGTTGTTAAGAATGATTTCTTTAGCTGCCAAATAGTCAGTATTTGTGCCAAAAAATTGTGTCCCATCATATTTAATGCAATTAATTGCACCTATTTCTTTTACACTTTCTTCCAACGAGACATCGTTTAGAAAGTGCTTTTTATACGGTGCTGTTATTGAAAGACCTTGAAGATTTGAAAATATCTCTTCCAATTGTGGAATATCTTTTTCATCGTTAATATCCAAAAGACTGTATTCAACTTGGCCATCGAAGAGTTCATTATAGATTTCTGGTGATTTCGAATGTTGAATATTCTTCCCTAGAAGTCCCAATTTAAGCATTAAAATATTCTCGCGTCTTTTTCACATCTAACTTAATTTGTTCAATAAGTTCATTTACTGATGAAAATTTCTTTTCATCTCTTAATCTTTTAATAAATGATACCTCTAGTTCATTTCCATAAATATCATTATCAAAATCTAGGATATGTGTTTCAACGAAAACATTATTTCCATCTGTAAAAGTAGGATTATGACCAATATTTGTTACTGAGTACCAAGTTGATTCACCAAACTTAGTTTTCGTAATATAGACACCATTTTTAGGGTAACGACGATAGCGATCAAGGGCCAAATTAGCTGTAGGAATTCCAATTTGACGGCCACGGCCAGCACCCTTTATAACACGTCCCCTTATAAAATAGTTTCGTCCTAAATACTTTCCAACACTTTCAACGTCACCATTTGCTAGAGACTCACGTACAACTGTACTAGAAACCTTATCACCTTCAACGTCATAAGAGCAAAGTACATTTACTTCTGTTGATTTTGATGAACAAAAGCTTTTAACAAATTCATGATTTCCTTTCTTTTGCGCACCAAAGGCAAAATCATGACCAAGATAAATTCTTTTCGGTTCAATATGATTGAAAATATATTCATTTAAGAATACTTCAGGTTCTTTCATCGAAAGATCACGATTAAATTCGATCTCTAATAGGTAATCAATATTTTGATGAGAAAGAAGCTCTCTTCTTTCTTCATAACTATTAATTAGGTAGTGCTCTTTTGGATTTAGAATTTCTATAGGATGTGGAGTAAATGTTATAACAACGAGTTTTAATCCATCATCATGGCATTCATTATATATTTGATTAATAATTTTCTGATGGCCACGATGAACACCATCAAAGTTACCAATAGTAACTGCAAAATTATCACATTCTATTTCGTTTAAGCTTTTAATTATTTTCATAGTCTGCTCTAGCTAGTTCTTGCCAGTATTCTTTCTTATACTTAAGAGGTAACTTAGCGCCTTTATACTCATTTTTCCCAGCGTTATCGACAAGGTCGAAAAAGTACTTTCTAGCTTCATCTGAAACCTTCATCCCCTTAATACGATCATTTAAGCTATCACCGTGTACACTTGGTGTAAATATTGTGATGTGATGAAAAATATTTGAATAATTAAATTCGTTTTTAAGGTTTTTAAAAGGGTCTCTATCAAAGAGTCGGATATAAGGAAACCCCGTAATTATTAGAATTAATACTATGATTCCCACTAGCGTATAATTAATAATATCCCACAGGTTTCTTTTGCTAGAGGTAACAAATACTGGCGCCATAATATTTTCTGCAAGAATCGTTTTCTGTACAGTAGGTGCAACAACCTGATTATTTTTAACAACTTCTTTTGTCTCACTAGATGCGATATTTGATGCCGCACTACCAGAACCAATAATCACAAGTGGATCAACAACTAGCTCCGTCGTTTCAAACTGTCCTGTAACTGGATTGAATGTCGATAATTCAATCTTTCTTTGAGAAACAAATTCTGCTCTCTTTGCTAAGAATGTATAATCAAATACTTTATTTTTAATTAGTGGAGTTTGTTCAACCATTTCCGCTCTTGTTTCAAAAACTTCAAACGCGTCAGAATTAATTAAAGTAGGTGCATCAAATTTCTCAAGTGCTCCATCACCACGAACTTCTAAACGGGCCTCTAACACATCGTTGACAACAATTTTACTTTTATTAAGACTTAAATTGAAAGTGTGTTTACCAACAAGTCCAGTAAAAGACTTAGGCATATTCTCCATAGGAATCTGAAGGGACTTTATTTTAACACGATCACTTCTAATCGTTTTCGACTTATAAGTTGCAGAACTAAATGAAAATGACATCCCAAAGGCATTTCCCTGTCTGTTTTTATAATCAGGGTGTTGAAAACGAACTTCGATAGGATCAATCGAAAGGTTCCCAGGTTTTTCAGGATAAAGAACACTTTTATAAACAGGTATACGTTTATAAACGTCTCCTTGAACACTTACTCTCTCAACATTGGTACGAGGTAACTCAAAACGTTTTAAAAAATTCTTTTGTACCGGAAATTTTACGAATTCTGGGTTAGTTATTTCACCCTTAAAGTATACATAGTAGACAAGATCAATCTTCTCTCCAACATATGCCTGTGTTTTATCTACTTCAGCACGTATAAAATAATCTTGAAGCCTTGCCCTTTGACTTAGAATACGAATAGATAAAGAACGGTGTTTGACAACTTCATTTCCAAAGTCAACTTTAATATCTCGAACTACAGCACTTCCCTTTTTTAATGCTCTAAGTTCATAGACATAATTGTAGACTTTTTTCTGAATCATTTTACCGCCAGCAAAATATCCTTTTACCATCAGTCGACTAGCATCATTTGTATTGTCAGAGACTATTTCAGCATTATTAAGCTTGAAGCTTACATAAGGTTCTGTTTCTCCCTGATATTCAAAATTGATTATTAGTTTGAACGAATCCTCTAACGCGACCTCAGATGAGCTTACTTTTGCAGTTATCGTTTGTGCGATAGAAGAAAATGTTAATAGAATTAAAATTATATACTTAAACATTACCAATCCTTACGATTATTATTTCCATCTGAAGTTGTATCGATAAATTTTTTCTGTAGTTGCGAATCATCATTCATAATCTGCTTAAAGACGCCATTCGCTTTCCTCATGCGCTTTTTCTTCTTGGCCTGATCTTCAAGATCTTTCCATTGTTGTTGCTGAGTTTTTTGCTTTTTCTTATTCTTATCATCTTTATCATTTTCATTTTCAGACTGACTTTGGTCTTTCTTTTCATTACCTTTATCAGATTTTTTTTGATCTTTTTTATTATCTTCTTGACCCTTCTGCCCTTGATCTTGTTTACCGTCTTTTTCTTGTTGACCATCTTTCTTTTGCTGTTGTTGGTCCTGTTTCTTATTCTCTTTATTATCTTTGTTATCCTTATTTTCTTTGTTTTCTTCTTGTTTCTTCTTATCTTCTTCTTGCTTTTTCTTATCCTGCTTTTGCTTTTGAAGAGCAAATTTAATTTGCTTTTTGATTGCATCTGAAAGCTCTTCATTGTCTGCATTTTGTTCCAAGATATATTTATAAAGATTAACAGAATCGACAAATTGATTATTTTTTAATAGAGCTGTTGCATAATTAAAAAGGTCTGTTGGTTCCTCAGCTTCATAATTATTCAGTGTTTCATTATAGATATCTGCAGCTTGCTTTTGTCCATCTTTCTGTTTTAAAAAAAGCTCTGCCAATTTTAACTTCTCAGCTTTTGAAATATTTCCTGCTCTCATCTTATCAACTAGCATTTCTTGCATTGGATCGACCTCTACTTCTTCTTGAGCATAATTATTGCCAGATGGAACAATAAACAAAGAAATTAGAATTAGCATGGTAATCGTCTTAAATGTTTTAAAACGACCAAATAACACAGATAGAATATAGAAGATAATGCTTGTAACAATTAACCAGTATCCTAAAACAGGCCTAGATCTCAATGTCCCCTTAGTGAAGGAATTTAAATGAATATCTTTAAAGAACCCAAGAATCTCTTGTGTTGGTAAGCTATAGGACTCCACAAACCATACTTTGGCGTACTTTGATTTGTTAACTAGATTCTCAAAAAAATGTTTATTCAATTTAGAAATGATCTCAACGCCATTAAACTTTTTGTAACCGAAGAAGTTACCACGCTTTCCACGCATAGGTATTTTTCCTCCTTCCTCAGTTCCGACTCCAACAATTGCCAAACTAATTTCATTAGGAATATCAACTTCAACATTAGAGTGTTCTTCTCCATCTGTGATTAAAAGAATATTTCCCTTTGTAAAACCATCACTTGTCTTAAAGAATTGGAATGCTTCCTTTAATGCGAGACTCACATTTGATCCACCTTCAGGAGCAGCACTTAACATTGTCCCTAAGCGAGACTCTAGAATATCGACATCATCTGTAAATGGTACAATTTTACGTTGTATATCTGAGAAAATACTTAAGGCAACTTGATGGCCATAAGCATTTTTAACAAAGTGCTTTGCAATAATAGCAGCTTTTGAAATGCGATTAGGTCTAATGTCTTCAACCAGCATGCTTAATGAATTATCAATTAATATTAAAGTTCGCTGATTAGGAATATTTGATTCAACAAGCTCTTCGGGGCCACGAAGGTCACCAAGTGAAAGCGCAAAACCAAAGAAGGCCAAGGTATAGCACAACATTGACAATTTACTAACTGGCCTAGAGTTAAAATTCCAAACCTGTTTAACTATTTTAAAAAAACGCTTTCTTAGCAAGTACAAAAGAGAGATAAATATAGCAACCGCTACAATAGAAATGATCAATAGCTTTGTATTAACAAAATCCATTATGCAACTTCCCTTAAGT
Organism: Halobacteriovorax sp. GFR8; assembly: GCF_050955245.1. NCBI lineage: Bacteria > Pseudomonadati > Bdellovibrionota > Bacteriovoracia > Bacteriovoracales > Halobacteriovoraceae > Halobacteriovorax > Halobacteriovorax sp. GFR8. Next base: position 105,565 of record NZ_JBPBLR010000003.1, read on the forward strand.
ATAGACGACGTGTTCCTTCAACTAACATCAAAAGTAAAACACCTGCGAGTAAAAACTTATAATAATCTTCTTGATAAATAATACGCCCTTTAATCTCAAGTCCCTTCCTTTCAAGTTTATTAATTTCTGAAAGAACTTCATTCAAAGAGTCATTATCTGAGGCAACAAAATCCTTACCTCCTGATAGTTCTGCAATCTTTTGAAGAGTTTCAAAGTCCATGCTTGCACCAGGCATATTTTGATATCTTTTTCTACCAAAAGCATCTCGTCCAATTGGTAATTTTGCATCTGGATCACCACCAATACCAATCGTATAGATCTTTATCCCTAATTCTTTAGCTTTCTCAGCGGCTTGCATAGGTGACATTAGACCAGCATTTGCGCTACCATCAGTTAGTAAAATTATTGATTTATTCTCAGCAACACTGGTTTCTGATCTAGCAAGGGCAAGCCCAAGAGCATCACCAATATTTGTTCCCGATCCTAGAAATCCAATATTAATTTGTTCAACTGATTGTTCTACTAGTTTCAAATCTGTTGTTACTGGAATTAGCGTGAATACCTTATCTCCAAACATGATGATACCTATTCGATCAACAGGAGATAGCTCTACAAATTTTCTTATTTGGCTTTTCGCAGCTTCTAATCGATTGGGAGGAAAATCCTCCGCTAGCATCGATCTAGAAACATCAACAACAAAATAAATGTCATTAATCTCTTTTTTTACATTACTTTTACCCATCGGAGTCTTTGGGCCCATTAAAGCAAAGCTGATAAGTGCCCATGATACAAGAGAGGCAAGAAATAAAATTCCTCTTAAAAATGACGGCCTGGATTTTAGGCTATAGCGTGGAGGAAGGATTAATTCCCCTTTTTTAAAGATTGCAAAAAAATCGATGCACCAAAATAGAAAGCCTATAATACCTACGATAAACAAATATTTATTGTGGAATATATAATTACTTAACAATGATATTCTCCTTTGCACGATTATGGAGATCAGAAATTGTTAAATCATCTTCATGAGTCCAATTTTTCTTATACTGAAGCTCATTTATCTTATTTAAGTAGTCTTTTAAAATTTTCCTATCTTCAAATAACTCTTCAAAACTTAGTTTCTCAGAATATATATTCTCGTGTTTTTCACGAGTATCAGCATCCTTAAATAAATCAACCTTATCGGCCCAAGCCTTTTTAACTCTTTGCTTTTTATTGTATACTTGAAACCCAAAAAACGAGATTAGAACAAGGGCCAGAAGAACTAATACATATAAGACATAATCGATAATAGACTTATCTTTTTCTAATTTCTTATCAAATACGATAAAGTCTTGTTGTTCAACTGCAGTATCTTGAAAGTTAATACCAGAAAATGAAACGCCAAGGGCCATACCGCGATAATCCCATATTTTTGGAAAGGAACTCTTCGGTGTTGCAACTAAAACACCACTAGCTTCTACGATATAGTATTGCGGATTTGTTTTTAAAAAATATTGTTTATTAATTTTTGATATCTTAACAATGTCGGCAAAGTCACGTGACATTAAATTATTCTTAATATCTTCATCAATCACATCTGTAATAGGATAAATTGTAAGTTTAAAATCGCGAATTTCACCAACACTCCAAATTTTCTCATCACCTTCAAGACTCAGTTCTATTTTTGTATCAAGAGCACTAGTGTTTACAGTGATAGACATTAGAACGATTGTAAGAAATGAATAAAAGAAATGTAACCTCATTATAACATCTCCTTAACAAAATCTTCCAAGTAGCGATCTCCGACATTAATGTCTTTGAATCTAAATCCATAATTTAATGGTTCGACTTTTCCTTTAAGTTTGGCATCAACTTTTCCGCTTCCTTTCCCTGCAATACGTCCAATCACAGAGAAACGAAACTCATTTGAAGTATCGAGAGGACAAAGTAATCTAAAAGCATGTACATGTTTTCGTGCTGTTAATCTTTTCAAAGTTTCTGGCGACAAGAACTCATAAAAGTCACTAAGGATAACAACTTCTCTTTTCTTATAAAACTCTCTTACTAACTCAGCATCAAATTTTTCAAAATTACGCTCTTTTTGAGATACAAGATATTCCGTGTCAATTTCTCCGGCCTTATTTATAACGCTAGACTTTCTTAGTGCATCAACAAATGCGACAAGACCTGCTTCACCTCTCTTCTTTTGAACTCTTACAACTCGATCATTCAAACAGATAATTGTTTCTATATAGTCATGAGTTTTCTCAGATAGTAAGTAAAGCAACGAGATAATCTCAAAAGCAGCAGCTAGTTTTGACTTACCATTGTGTCCAATAACCATGCCAGGGCTACAATCAAGCAAGATAGTAATCTCAACATTCCTTTCTTCTTCGAATGTCTTGATATATGGAGTATTCGTTTTAGCAACCATTTTCCAGTCAATAAAACGAACGTCATCACCATGAACATACACCTGATGTTCCTTAAACTTTAACCCCGTACCTCTAAAGTGAGATTTAAGCATGCCAATAGAAAATGAGTTTGCTCTTTTGAACAAACTATTTTTCATATTTTGAACAATTTGATGTACTTCAAGTGTTTTCATATTAAATCATTTTCTGAGCAATCTTAACTGCTAAGTCCCTTGGGTTTAATCCATCAATAGATGCCTCATAAGTTAAAATAATTCTGTGCCCTAAAACAGAAGCAACAACTTTCATTACATCATCTGGTGTGACATAATCACGTTGCGCCATAAATGCGTTAAAACGTCCTAACTTCTGTAACCAAATAGCAGCACGAGGTGAAGCCCCCGCTTGCACAAGTCCTTTAAAATCTGGAGAAAAGTGTTTATCACCAGGTCTTGTTGCTCTTACTATCTTAATAATTAAATCCTTCATCTTATCATCGACATAAACCTTATCAATCTCTTGGCGAATTGAAAGAATATCATCTGTTGAAAGAATAGAGCTTAAGTCTTGTTTAATACTTTCTAAATCAAGAATTGACTTCTCTGCTTCAAAATCGGGATAATTAACACTTACTTTCATCATAAATCGATCTAGCTGAGCTTCTGGAAGCGGGTAAGTTCCTTCCTGCTCAATAGGGTTTTGTGTTGCAAGTACAACAAATGGACTCGATAACTTATGTGTAGAATCACCAATCGTTACTTGCTTTTCGGCCATAGCCTCTAATAGTGCAGATTGTACCTTAGCTGGTGATCTGTTAATTTCATCGGCAAGTAAAAGTTGTGTAAAGATTGGTCCAAACTTCGTAGAAAATTCTTCTTTCTGTTGTGAATATACCATTGTACCGACTAGGTCAGAAGGAAGTAGGTCAGGCGTAAACTGAACCCTTTTGAATGTTAAATCACAAAGCTTACTCATTGTTGATACAGATAATGTTTTACCTAAACCAGGCATACCTTCAATAAGAAGATGTCCTTCACAGACTAATGCCGCAATTATACTATCAAGCATTTCATCTTGACCGTATACTATTCTCTTTGCCCTATCTAAAACACTATTAACCTTCTGTCTTGAATTATCAGTCATTTCTTTCCACCTTATAAGCTAAATATTTTATATAATTTGATTTTGAATCAAGTCGACTAATAGGATGATCTAGTCCCTGAATACCTGTATCAATTAACCTAATTGAAAGATTATTCTTTTGAGCACTTCTAGCAACACATTGATCTAACTCATTCATTGAGATATTTTGTGTGCATGATGCTGCCGCTAGAATTCCACCCTTATTAATCATTTTAAAAATACGAGTATATAATTTTTCATATCCACTAATAGCGGCTTTCTTGTCTTTATAACTTTTACTAAATGCAGGAGGATCGCAAACGATCACATCATAACTAAGTCCTTCACTTACTTTTTCATCTAAAAACTTAAAGACATCCTGACGTGTGAAACTACCACGGTTGCTAAAGTTATTGAGTTCAACGTGATTACTAACCACATCTGCCATATTTGCTTGATCAACAAACTCAACCTGCTCTACACCTGCACGTAAAAGGTGAAGTCCCCAAGAACCCACATACGTAAAAAGATCAAGCCCTGTTTTATAGCTTTGCCCTGTTCTCTTTATTAGCTCTTCAAATTTCCTTCTGTTTTCGCGGTGATCGTAATAATATCCCACCTTTTGCATCATCTCTCTTTTGATCTGATACTTAAAACCGGTTTCTTCAATTTCTATTAGTTCAGGTAATTCATCACTTTCAAAAACAGGAAGTTCTTCAATGTCGCGATACTTCTTATTATCCAGAAGTATTACTTCCTTATCGAGAAGCTTTTGCAAATGTGCTTTTATTTCATTTCGATAAGTGTCCATTCCTGCTGTGTTAATTTGTAGAATGACACAATTTCTGTAACCATCCACAATTAGCCCAGGAAGTCCGTCTTCATCACCATAAACTAAACGAGCATCTTGCCCATAACCTATTTCAGAACGATAGCTTATTGCATCTTCAATAGATTTTGCTACATACTCCCAAGGCTCTAGCGATGATTTAAATATTGCGATATTCTTTTTTCGTGTTGAATTTGGATTAACAAATCCAATATACTTATTCTTCAAGTGACTAAAGCGACACCATTCACCAGGACGATGTGAACGGAGAGAGTCTTCAATGTCATTTTCAGATAAATGAATAACTTTACTTTCAAAGTGAAGTCTAACTTTTTTATTAATTTCTATTTGTCTCATTTATAGGCCTATAATCTTTTTAGCTTGCCCAGTATTGATTTGATAATTTTGAATTTTCAAATCTAGTTTACCTAGCTCAACCTTCTTATCCCCTGTCACAACATATGACACTGCTTCAATATTACTTGGTAATCCGAAAGTTCCAAATTTATCATACTCGATCTCAATCTCTTTAATTACTGAAGAAGCTCCTCTCCCCTCTGAAATAGAGATCTGAGAGATCACACTCTTTCCTTTTGCCCATGATTTTTTAGAGTAAGAAAATGATGTTTTTGTATGCAATTGTGGACTACTCGATTCGATCTCTTTAATTTGTCCACTCGAATATAGCTCAATACTTAAATCAAGTAACTCCGCTTTATCTTTAACTCTAATAAAGCGACTATTATTTTTTGGATCTTTCTTAAATGCACTCTGTTCAAGAGGTGTCGTTAAATTTTTCGCTAACACTAATTCGACATAAGGCTTAACTTTTGCAATTAACGTTTGCTTAAGTAAATCAAAACCTTTCTCGGGTAGCCCCTCTACTCTGATTCTAATATTATTCGGATACACCCAGTAGACTCGATAATAAACATCATCGGGTTCTAAGGCCGTATTTGACCTTACGTATTTTTCTAAGTTTGGCTCTCGAATATCAAAGAATAAGTCCTGTATCTGTCCCTCTAATGGAGTATACGTTCTTAACTTGTGATCGTTAAAGATACTACTATTGTTAGAAAAAACTGATGAAACAGAAAGTAATAAAACAACAATTAGAGATAAGTTAAATTTCAGCATAATATGTCCTTTTAACTTATTTTAAAAGGGACATAGACCATTACCAACTAGTTGAAATTATTTCCTTCCAATTGACTTTAGGGAGAATCAAATGCTTCTCTTTCTTATAAATAACTTTACCTGCAGCTCCCTTTACTCCTTTAAGATTTTCTACTTGAGTAAAAATAACAGGTATTTGATCTGCACTAAATTCACTATAATCGGCCAATATTGATGCTACGACACTGTATTTATCGAAATCGAAGCCTTCTAAATTTTTGGCAATAACATGAGCACTTTTATCTCCATCAAGATGAAACCAAATATCGCCTTTAGTTGACCATTTACTACGGATATAATCGTTTCCTTTTGTATTTAGGCCAACTGCAATAGAAATATTATTCCATCTAAAAACTGAGTGATCATCTGACTTATTAACTTCAGTACTCTTTTGAGCTACCTTTTTCCAAACAGGCACATTTATTTTTTCTTTAACAAATACGACTTTCTTAGACTCGATTTCTTTAATGACATCTGCAAGACGTTTCTCTAGAAACTCTTCACCCTTTCTAAGCTTCTTTATCTTTGAAAAAAGTACATTTTTCTTTTGATAATAATTAAGGCCGTAATCAAATTTTGCTTTAAGACTCTTGTATTTAAAGACGTGCTCACTTAAGTCCAATTCGTCATTGATTAGTTTTTTTTCTAATTCATGTCTGACCTGACAATTTTCTAAATCTTTTTCAATAAACTTCTTCTTTCGCATTAACTTCTTATTATAAGTCGTCTCAGCTTTTTTATTAAATACTTCAGTTTCATCTAACATGAGTTTGTTCTCATTGATGTCTTTCTTATCTAATTGTTTACGTCCAAGTTCGTTGAAAATATCAAAGTAGTCTTCAAATTCAAATAATTGCTTCTTATTCGATTGCCATGGAGAGAAATGCAATCTTTTCCCTTCATTTAGATAAACATAAGAGAAAAATAGCTGACGTCCTTTCCAAAATAGCAAGAGGTTGCTCTTGTCATAAAACTTAAAGTTTAAACATTTATCTTTCGTATCGACTTCAATTTCACTCAAACGTGCGTTTCTAATATTTGATCTTAAAAACTCTAAGAATTGATCCCTCGTTATTCTATATTCAGAAGGTATACTTGTAATTGAATCCCAAATTCCACAGTGCTCTCCACCTCTTCCCAGTGTGATACAAAGATTCTTACCTCTGAGTCTCAACTGTAATAGAACAAGCTTTCCAGAGGAAAAGATTTTTTGAATTTTTGGGTTTGTCGACACCCCATTTTCAAATAATTGCGCATTAATTTTATCGACATTTCGCCCTAGCTCTGAGAAATTTAAATTCATGAATAATCCAACAATTTTGTCACAAACACTGAGTAATATTGACTGGAGCAAGATTGCTTCTGAAATTATCACCCATGCAAGGTTTCAAGTTAATAAGAATATTATAGAACATAAACCAAAGATATTCGAATCTGAACAACTAGATGAACATTTTTATGACTTAAATGAGATTATTAAGAAAATTGATGAAACAGGTAATCTTGGTGATTTCTTCTTTAGCAATTTGAGAGATAGTGACGAGAACCACAATGCCTTAAATTATATTGCAAAAGGTGGCGTTGCAACATTAGATCAGCTAAATTTCTTAGCTAATACAATCGAGAACCTTTTTTCAACTAAACGTGTATTAAACTTTGGTAATTACCGAGTTTTTTTAGATGAATTAGTTAATAAAACACAGAGACTTAAGCAGAAATTCATTAATCCATTTCGTAAGTTTGTGGATGCTGATGGAAGTGTTCACTTAGAAAAACACCCTATTATTGCGCCATTGATACAAGAGCAAATAAGCTTAGAGAGAAGAATCCGTGAGACGATTAACTTTATTTTAAAAGATGAGGATATATCAAAGCGCTTGCAAATGGACACCTTTGACATTATCAATGAAAGATTTGTTATTCCTATCAGAAGTGATTCTTACCGAAGTGACTTAGGAAGTATTGTAGCAAGATCCTCAACAGGAAATACCCTCTTTGTTGAGCCGGTTGCAACAAGAAAAATGTCTAATGAATTAATTGAGATCAATTCAAAAATTGATTACGCAATTTCTCAAATTTGCAAAGGTTATTGTGATCTGATCAATAACGATCTCACGACAATGCGAAATGTTTATTCGTTCTTTATCGATCTAGACTATACATATACATTAGCTAGTTATTCACATACTAAGGATTTCTGTTACCCAGAAGTAAGCCAAGATGGTGCAACTAACCTAGTAGACTTCTATCATCCCCTTATTGAAAACTGTGTTCGAAATACGATCGAAGTCGAAAATAAGATGAGAGGAATTATCATCTCTGGGCCAAATACGGGAGGGAAGACAGTTTCCATTAAAAGTATTGTTATTGCGCACTTATTTTTAAAGCTTGGATTATTTATTCCTGCACAAAAAGCTAAATTACAATACAAAAGCGATGTTTTCTACTTCGACAGTGACTATCAAGACTTAGAGATGGGACTCAGTTCATTTGCCGGAGAAGTTCAAGTAATTTTATCAATGCTTGAGAATATTCAAAATGATTCACTAATTGCAGCGGATGAAATTTTTAATTCGACATCATCTGATGAAGCATCCTCTCTTGCCTACTCAATCATTAACTATGTCACTAAAGAGCTAGGATGTGATGTTTTAATTTCAACCCACCACCAGCTGTTAAAGACGAAAATACAAGAAAGTAAGGAGTTTATCTCGGCCCATGTGGGTTATGATTTTGATAACAATACACCTACTTACAAGCTAATTATTGGAACTCCTGGTTCATCGATGGCGCTAGAAATTTTTAATCGTCTAAGCAAGAAGCATAATATACCTGAGTTCATATTAGATGATGCAAAAAAGATGCTTGATACAAAATATGTAACCTATGAAAGACTTTTACAAGACCTGTCAAAGAAACAAGAAAGAATCGATAAGACACTTAAAGAAAATATACAACTTAACCACGAACTCAAGAACCAAAAGAAATCTCAAGAGGGTATTCTCTTTTTAGAGAAACAAAGGGCCTTTGATCAATATGAGAAAGAGATTAAAAAGATTATCAAAGGGCTCAATGATGTAAAATCCAAAAGTCTAAGTAATGAAATCTCTTCACTAAATAAACAATATGAAAGGCTCAAGCCAAGTAAAATTGAAAAGCCACAAGAAGAAAGACAAGTTGCCACAGAGATAAAAATTGGATCACGTTATTTTTGTGATCGACTAAACTCAACTTGTGTTGTCTTTGAGATCAAGGGGAAGAATTGTGTTGTCGAAGTAAATGGTAAAAAGATTTCTGTACCAAAGGCATCACTCTTTGATCAACAAGGTATTAATAATAAGAAGCCTCAAAAGACCAAAAAAGTTGAAATTAATGTATTTAAAACGATCAACTACACTACCGAAGTTAATTGTCGTGGAATGCGCTTAAGTGAATTTCAGCAAAAGGTTTTCTCTTGTATAGACGATCTTAGAATGGGTCATATTCCATATTTAATTATTGTCCACGGACATGGAGATGGAACATTAAAGAAATGGCTTAGAAATGAACTTAGAAGACAGCGCGATTTAAGTTGGTCACCGGATGAAGGAAATGACGGGGCAACACGTATTGATCTTACTCAATCGTCTTAAAAATACGTTCCGACTTAATATTCATCTGACCGGTATAACTATCTTGCATCATTGAAAACCAGACGAAGAATGCACGGCCTCTGATATTTTCGAATGGGACAAAGCCCCAAGCTCTCGAATCCGAAGAGTTATCACGATTATCACCCATAACAAAGTAGTGTCCTTCTGGAATTTTTGTCAGTGGATAATTAAGTTTATAGATATTATCCATGTCTTTTTTTACAACAAACTTTTTGTCCTGCATTGTAGTTTCAAGATAATCGTAATTATCATTATATTTAGTAGCTATGAGCTTTTCCGCTATTTCCTTACCGTTAATGTAGATCTTCTTATTCTTAATCTCTATACTTTCACCAGGTAAGCCAATAACTCGCTTGATATAATTAATTTTTGGATCATTCGGATATTTAAAAACAATTATATCACCACGTTTAACATCATTTGTTCTAAATATGTATAAAGGGTTTGAGTTAATACCACCTAAAGCAATATCAGAGAAAGGAAGTTTGAAACCATAACTAAATTTTTCGACAAGAATAAAATCACCTATCTCCAATGTTGGAATCATTGATCCAGAAGGAATTCTATAAGGTTCATAGAAAGAAGATCTGAAAGTGAGAAGAAATAGAATAATTAAAAATGAATCACGGCACATCCTAAGAAAGCTTTTCTTACGACTTGCTATTTTCTCTTCTAATATATCACTCACTTAATTCCTCGGTAGTATTTTGAAATAATCTCTTGTGCCAATTTTGTTGATTTAACATACCATTTTTCGTAGTTGATAATCATAATACACACAGAGATACCCTTATCGTCTAAATTCTTTTTAGGTTTAGCATAAGAAGTAAACCAATCTCTTTTACCAAATGGAAAACCACCAGTAATTGAACCTGTTTTCCCACCGATCTCAAGTTTATTAGAAATTCTTCGGCTCATATACCTTCTAAATGTTCTTCTTGCTGTACCTCGCTTAATCGTCCCTTGCATTAACTCAGAAAGCTCTTTTGCTGTCTCAGGTCCTATTACTTGCTCTTTTCGAACTTCATTTTCCCAAACAGTTTGATTTTGTTCATCAACAAGGTTGGTTGCTAGGCGCGGATATTGAAGAACTCCCCCATTGGCCACAACGCTTGATAAAACTGCACAGTGAACAGGAGAGATTTGTGTTCGTTTATTAAAACCTGAAGCGATCTCGGCCATCGCATAGTCTGTCTGCGGTATTTCAAAAGTAGACTTAGCTAAATCAATTTCTTCCATTAAGCTATCGTTAAAACCAAGTCTTTTGGCCATATCCTCAAGCTCTTCTGGAGTTGTATTATTAATCGCGGCCTTTCCAAAGATAACATTATTAGAATAGGCAAAGGCCCTATCAAATGAGGTCGTTCTCTGCCAACGAGATTTCTTATTTTTTAACTGATACTTGTAAAGTGTCGTTCCACGTCCGCGATACTTAAATTTGTCGTGAATATCAAAGTCTTCATTATTAATTAAATCAGCACTTGTTACAATTTTAAATACACTTGCAGCAGGGTGTGTTCCAGTAAATGGAAGAAGGTAATCAAAAACCTTCCCTTGACGTGTAAATCCAATACTAACAAGAAGGTTACCATTATTATTATCCATAACAACGACAGCTGCCTTATCTGGACGATAGTAACGAAGACGCTTCCTTACAAAGCTTTCTAACTTAGGATCTGTTGAATAATTAACTTTATAGGATTTTGAATTATGCGAAATCGTTTGCTTGAATGGAGTTTTAGGATCTAAAAGCTGGCTCGAAAGGTAGTGCCTCAATTGTTGATTATCGATGACACTTGCCTTTGGCTTAACTTCTATTTTCTTTTGCTCGTCTTTTCCTACTAAAAAATAACCTATTAACGCGAGCGGAGCTAAAACTAATAAATACTTATACAAAAACCTATACTTGAACACCTTTATAGCCCTTACCAATCACAAAGAACTCCTTACTTACCGAACGAGTAGATTTCGGCTTAAGGAAGTGGAATTCTTTAAAAATACTTCTTTGTGATTTTAGAAAGACTTGGGCCTCATGGCCATCAAATACTTTAATAACGAAGTTTCCATCCTTTCTTAAGAAGACATCTAAATGTGCAAAAACTTGTTCAATTAAATTTAAACTTCTCAGTTGATCAACAGAGCGAACACCGGTTGTATTAGGGGCCATATCAGAAATAACGACATCAAATTTTCGATCGAACTCAAGTTCTTCGACAGTCGTTACATCGAAAATAGACTTCTCGAATAACCTTACGTTCTTAACTCCTAAAAGCTTCTTATTGACTGGTTTAATATCAATACCAACTGCAAAGCCCTCGGGGCCTATCTTCTTGCTTGTATACTGCATCCAAGAACCAGGATAATAGCCGAGATCGAGTACGTTATTACCCTTTTCGATAACCTTGTACTTCTTATCAATCTCTTCTAACTTGTAAATAGAGCGGGCCAGGAAGTTCTCTTTTTTGGCCTTATTGTAATAATAATCTTTAACTTTAAACGTCATTAACTAAACCTTATATGTAATATTAGACTAACATTATTCAAAAAACTGAAAAAGTCGATTTTTGTAAGTACACGACATTTTTCTTACATCTGAGCGCGAAAAAAAAATTTCTTTTGTGAAAAAACTTATTGACTCAGGTTTTTTACTAACATTATTAACAGAGTTATCCACACTTGACCATAATGCTTGGTTATTTTTCATTAAATTAACTTTTACTAATGAAATGCCTTATTTTCAACACTTTACCATGCATGTTGCGATGTGATGACAGGTTTTGACAGGTTGCAAGTAAACTTACCAACAAAAAATACCAACTTATCCACATATGCACATTTCAAAGTGCTTTTAAAGCTTGTCAATAATATTTTTCGAATAAATGAAGTAAGATTTTGGGGGATGGATTTCCCTTGTGCTCAAAGCACAATAATAGTTATTTCAATAAGGTAGAAGAGGATTACTCGGAAGTAACCATAAATTCTAATTCATCACTACTTGCCAAAATAGCGCCGTACTCTTCTCCGTCATCATATGTAAATGAACTAGCAATCAGCTTGATACTACTATCAGCTGGATCGACAAATACAAATGGATGGGAAGTGGTTGCGTCTTTGCGCATTTTGTAGGAATCAGAAAACTCTTCAAACAATTGTCTTGTTATATGAGACTTAAACAGATGAAACTCCCTTTCATCGTTAACGTTAATTTAATTATAGTTTAAATCTCATATAAATAAATAAATTTAAGTCCTAGGATTTTAGTCAATTGCTCCAATTGTTCTAAGTAGGATCTTCACTCGGCCCTCAAAGTGCGAGTCTAGTAGACAAATAATAATATAGACCGCATAGATCATATTTCTAGAGCTTCTAAGGCCTCTAATCTTTTGAAAGATCACTTCGATAAGCAAGACACTAAAGAAAGCTAAGAGCCATAATATTGAGAAGTCCTGAAAGGTTCTTGAGCTAAATAACAGATCAATTAGAAGTAAGCACAGAATAGAGATCGCGACCTTAATTGAAGAGTCATGTGAGATATTTAGAATCTTATGCTTCTCACTGCGAGTTTGAGCAAGAATTTTATATATAAAAATAAATAGGCCAAAGAATGACAGTACAAAGAACGACTTGCGTGAGACTAGCCTTGATATTTCTGAAGAAATAATATTTACACTTTCAATCATCTCGATCGAGATCGTACTAGTAGATAAAAAGAAAAGAGATATTGATAAGAAAACTCCAAGTAGCGTGTACTTAAAAAATTGTCTCTTATACCAAGCTGTTTCCTCTTTAAAGAAGACGAAATGGATTAATAGTAGCTGGACTACGAGCAGGATAATATTGGATTTATCAAGAACTGTCCCCCACGCACCTAAAAGGCCAATAAAAAGCCCTGAGCGGTACGTAGAACTCTTTGTCGACCAAAGAGTAGACCATACCCATACCACTGAAAAAGTCGTTAAAAGGGTAAAACCGTAATTATTAGCTAATATCTTTGAAAATGACCATGAGGAAACTAACGCAAAGACACCTAAAAGTGACAATCTTCTTGAAACAAAATTTCGAAGAAGCGCATAGAACGTCATTAGAAATAACGACATCGTCACATAGTAGAAGTGAATCGACCACGAAAGGTTTAAGAGCTTTGGATACTTACTAAATGGAATATAGTTAATTGATATAAAATTCCAGAATGCTCCAGACACTCTTTCACTTGGATCAAAAAATAGTCTTAAAGAACTAGTCGAAAACAAGTTCGGTAACTGAGGCAGCGAAGTAAAGAACATGACGACAGTTAAGAAGAGTACCGTTTTTTCAAATTTATCAAGGTAGCGATATTCATGAAAGTTTGTAGATACAGACTCTTTAATGATCTTTCCTCTTGTAGGCCAAGAGTAAAACAGCCCCATTACAATCCACGTCACCCAAAAAATATTATAACTCCACTTATGTGGCAGTAAGCTTAAAAGGTTGAAGTATATCGCCATGAAGAACATTCCCATGAAGAGTCGATACACGACTCTGTCGATTGACGAATTTACTTTAAAGTAGATCTTTAATCGGTGATCAATTTCTTTTCCAAGTAGAAACCACTGGGAAACAATAAACATTGAGAAGAAGATCATTGCGATAATTTGCCAAATCGGCGCGAGATTAACTTCCTTTTGTAGATAAATTGGCAATAACAAGAATGTAAAATATGTAACTAGTCGAAATAACAAGAATTTTGTCTTTTCAATGTAAATATCCGACTTTTTCTCTAAAGTTTTCACCATAATACCCGATAAATTTAGTACAAAATCCCAATCCCAAAAAAATTACTTTCTCGAAAAGTACCCGCCCAAAAGGCGGGTTTTTTATTTTCAGGGATTTACCTATTATAGCGCCTAAAACATCAAATGACGAAGGTGCCTTGCCTAGAAAATTATTCCACTAATGATGCGACGGAAAAAAAACCTCAAGTGTGATAAAATCTGAGTTGGAGACAAGTGTGAAAAGGATTTTCACATTTAAAATCAGGAGGATTTTTGTCGATAGCAATGGGCTCCATTAACACAGGACTTCCTAAGGATATTGTTCAGCAAATTATGAAGGCTGAACGTATTCCAATCCAAAATATGGAAGTACGTAAGGGTAAGGTCGCTGACAAGAAAGCTCTTGTTCAAGAACTTACGTCCCTTGTTGAAGGAATGCGTGGAACCCTCCTCCAAAACGGTAGTGCTAGATCACTTAGAGAACTAAGTGTGATTGGCAATGATGATATCGTTGGAATTACAGCAGACAAAAATGTTGCAGAACCCGCAACATACCAATTTGAAGTAAAACAACTTGCACAAAAATCGTCGGCCATGACAAGTGGCTTTGCCGATCCTGAAGAGAGTTATATCGGTGTAGGTTTTATCCAATACTCACTACCAAACGGTGATACGAAAGAAATATATATCGACGCAGATAATGCATCTCTAAAATCAGTCGCCAAGTTAATTAACAGAGACGAAGAATCAGGACTAAGGGCCAGTGTCATCAACGATGGCTCGGAATCAGATACGCCGTGGCGCCTTATTCTCTCGCTTAAAGATACAGGTGATATTAATAAAGCAGATTTTCCAAACTTCTACTTCGTCGATGGTGAACAAGACTTTTATATAGAGTTTGAAAGAGAGGCCCAAGATGCAGTTGTTGCACTTGATGGCTTTGAAATTGAATTGCCAGAGAATAAAGCTGCAGAGCTAATTCCGGGTGTAACACTAGATCTAAAAAAAGCAAAGCCAGGTGATGAATTCACAATCAATATCAGCGAAGATGCTGGAAAAATTGGAGAAAAAGTTAAGTCACTTATTGACCAAATTAACGGTGTTTTCACTTTTATCAAACAACAAAACACAATGGATGAGACAACAGATACCTCAAGAACACTTGGTGGGGATATTCTCTTACAATCTATTGAATCAAGATTAAGAAATGCCATATTTAAGGATATTCCACTAAAAGATGGTAGCACTTCTCGTATTGGAGAACTTGGTATCCAATTCTCAAGAGAAGGTTTACTTGAGTTTGATCAAAAGAAATTTCAAACAGTGATGGAAAAAGACTATGACCATATCGCTGAAGTACTAACTGGTCGATATGAAGACGGTACGAAAACTAATGGATTCATCGACAACCTCAAAGAGACAGTTGGACAACTTCTTCAATTTCCAAATGGCCTACTGTCTTCAAGAAAGAGATCACTAGAAAATAATATCGAAACAATTGATAGAAGGATTGCTCAAAGAGAGAACATGCTTCAACAAAAAGAAAAAAACTTAAAAGATAAATTTTCACGCTTAGAAGGAACCATGTCTAGGATTCGCTCTCAAGGTGCAGGCCTTGGCGGACCTCAGCCAATGGGATAATTAAGGAGAAGTAAATGAGTTACGGTTTAGGAGCCTACAAACAAACATCTGTAAAAACAGCAAGTAAAGAACAAATCTTACTTATGCTTTATCAAGCTGCAATTAAGAACTGTAAAAGATCAATTGAAGCTATTGAAAAGAAAGATATTGCAGGAAAAGGACAATATATTGGGAAGCTTCAAGATATTATTATAGAGCTTAATAGCAGTCTAGATTTTGAAGTTGGTGGTGATGTAGCAAAAGAGCTTTCTTCATTATATGACTTTATGCTTTTTTCAAGTACACAAGCAAATATCAAGATTGATAAAGAGCCCCTAAAAGGAGTTTTAGAGGTACTAACAACTCTTTACGAAGGGTGGCAAGAAGCTGTTAAACAACTAAGAGTTGAGCAGAAGGCCAAATAATGGCAAATATGGAGATCTTTGACAAGATCACGAGACACCTTGAACTCATGGGACTTCTTGTTAACTCAACGAAGTCCATGATTAGCTCATGTCATAATGGCCGTTATGACCTAGTCGAACATATTTCAGAAAATAGAGAAAGGTTGATTAATATCATTCGCCTACTCCAGGATGAAATAGAAAGTGAGCTGCAAAATAATAAAGCTATTTATCCACAAGAAGATATGGAAATCTTCAAAGCATGGATTGGTGATGTTACAGAACTAGTTCAAGAAAACCAAAGACTCGATGAAGAGTGTTTAAACCTCTTGGCCCAAGCAAAAGAGTCAACTACTAAAGAGATCTCAACAGTATTCAAAAAGCGTCAACAGTTCCAGGGATACAACCTGAACAATGTAAAGAACAGGTAATACTAGACCAGTTTGCCCCCTTAATCAAAACTATAGTATAATATGGTGGAGCTCTAGGATAGAGCTTCACTTATACAAAAGACCATTGGGCCTTAGGACGAGGAAAATATGGAATTAATAAAAGAATCAGCACAAGCAATTCCTGCGAAATCACTTTCTTTTTTAGATATTCATTCTTATGAGATTAAACAATCGCGTAGTAATTTGAAAGTACCAGTTATTAACGGAGTACATCTTCATTCGAACTACCATCCAGCAAAAGAAGCTAAAAAGTTAATCGCCAACATTGAGCATCAGCTTAAAGAAAATAAGAATTTATTAATATTAGGTTTAGGTTTTGCCTACCATGTTTATGAAGCCTGTAAACTTCTAGAAACGTACCATGGACAAGATTACAAAGTTATTGTGATTGAACCAAATGAACAAACGTATGCAGAATGTATTAAAAACAACCTTTTCCCTAATAAGAATATAGAAGTCTATGCTACAGATAATATCGCTAGCATTTATAAAGAAAAGAATGTCGCTTCTTTCCTATCGCAAAAGCCGACAATTCTAACACATGCTCCGTCTTTTTCACTCTATAATACATTTTACAAAGCATTTTTAGATTTTGAAGCAAGTAGCAAAATCAGTGACTGTATTGAGCACATCAAGTCGAGTGAACTAAAGTCTCTTTTATATAATGCTGATCAAGACAAAAGCATTGATCAACATATTGAAAGTGCCATTTATCAAACAAACCAATTTAAAAATAAAAATGATTTTTTACTCCTAGCATTTGATGCAGTTATCAAGCAAGGATAAGAGGAATAGATGAAAGATATACTTATTATCAATTTCAAAAGACATGGTGACATTTTCCAAATGGGAAGACTTATTTCTTCTATCAAGAATAACAATCCTGATGCCAACATCACTGTTTTAATTAATAAAGAATTTGAAAAATCAGCGCAGCTTCTTAACGGTGTAAAGAACATTATCACTTTAGATAGAAAGAAGATTGTAAGTTACAAGAAAAATAAAATCTATTCGAACGGCTTTGCTCTTGATGAATTTGGCAAAACAATTAAAGAAATTAATAAAAGCTGGAATTTAGTAATTAACTACTCTAATGACCGAATTTCAACAAGTCTTGCATCATACCTAAACAAAGAATTCAAAGGTATTCAATTTGATTTAAATTGTAATGTTAAATATTCAAATGAATGGGCCGTCGTTTTCAACGATATTTTAACGCAACAAAAATATGCACCACTTAATTTTAATGACTGTTATCACAAGATGGTGGGTATTGAAGAAAATAATTCATTCAACGCTTTACATGTATCAAATGAATACAACAAAGTTTGTCATCAAAATTTCTTAAAGATGAGAAAAGCAGAAGGAAAAATTGATCCCAAACTAGTTGCAGTACAATTAACAGCTTCAAACATCAATAAAATGATTGAAAGACAAGAGCTAATAAACTTAATAAATAAACTAAATCACAAAGAAGACACAATTCCAATTTTAGTTATTGCACCAAATTCTGAAGAAAGATCATATGCTAACAAGATCAATTCAGAACTAGAGCAAAAGGCCGTTACAATTGAAGCACAATTCAGTGCACTACCTTCAGTACTAATTAATTGTGACCTTTTAATTACACCAGATACAGCAATTAAACATATGGCCGACATCTTAGATGTTCCAACAATAGAGCTTTCAATGGGACCTTCTCCATTTCTAAAGCAAGGATCGACTAATCAAGAAAGCATCATAATCACTCCAAGAGTGAAGGATCGAGACTTTGCCTATGGACCAAGTGCACATACAGAAAAGCAAGTTAGAAATAATGAGATCATAAAAGCAGATGATATTGTTTATGTATTAGATAAGTATTTTCTAAACAAAGATGTTCAAAATTTAGAAAATACTGATATTTCAATCTATCAAATTAAACATGATGAGCTAGGTGGATTCTATAAGAATATAGAAGGCCGTATGGATACAGAAATCGAACTTGAAAGATATCTTTCAAGAGACTTCTTATATCGAAAGATAGAAAGAAAACATCTATCAGGACACGGTATTGTAGAAAGTGATTTAAATTTCACATCAAGCTGGCTAGAGCAAGCACAAGGAGAGCTAATAAACTCTTCGAGACATGTATTAGCGGCAATTAAAGCAACACTCGCTAAAGACACAGCGAAACTACAACAAAAACTAACAGAAATAACTTCATATATGGGGCACACATCAGATTACTGTGCACTACCATTCTTATTTTATAGAGCAAAAATTAATAATATCGAAAACCCGACACTACCTGAAGTAGAGCATATTTTAATCGCCTTAAAAAATGACTTACAAATACAGTTTGAACAAATCAAAGAAGTTTCAAATCTAATCAGAGAAAGTCGCAGTAGATTACGTAAAGAATCTACAAAGGAATTATTAAATGAATCAAGATCGTAACACTTTAAAGAAAGAATTCTTTAAAGAACTTGAAAGAATACAAGAGAAACAAGTTAAAAGAGAAAACTTGAGTGAAGATGATATGTCTTTTTTATATCTATGCTCTATTTTAGAAGAGGAATAGGAGAATTCTATGAACGCCTTAAAAAATGAAGCAGATACAAAGAAGACAATTGCCATCATCCAAACAACAAGAATCGGTGACCTTCTTCAAACATCTCATGCGGTAAAATTACTTAGAGAAAATCATCCCGAGTATAGAATTATCTTAGTCGCTCGCAAGAAATTTGCCTCTCCAATTATGTTCCTACTAGAGAAAGTCTTTGACGAAGTCATTTCAATAGAACATAAAACAGCAATGATTGGTGCTGATAATGTTAGAGAGGCACTATCAAACCTAAAAAAACAACTAAAACAAATTAATGATCAAAACATTGAAGTTTCGATAAATCTCGCATTCTCAAAGTCTGCGACCTATCTTCATTCATTAATAGACTCAAAAAACAAAGTCGGTCCTCATTTCAATGATCTACATGAAAGAGTCATTACAGACAGATGGTCACAATATCTTTACTCTACTGTTATGAGAGGAGACTTAAATCCTTACAACTTAGTAGATCTATTTTCTTCAATTATTGGTACTACAAAGAAACTTACCCACTTAAGTAATAAAGATTTTTCGAAAGAAAAGAAAACTAATTTATTAATTCATCCATTTGCTTCAAATGAAAAGAAGATGTGGAAAGCAAATCGTTGGGTAGAGGTAATTTATCAAACACTTAAAAAGAATGACCAAGTAAAAGTTTATATTTGTGGTTCCAACCAAGATCAGGAATCGTCAGATGAGATAATAAACTCAGAACTTATTAGACCTTTTAAAGATAGAATTGAAGCTTGGATTGGGCTAGACCTTAAAGAATTATATTCTAAAGTTGATAATTCTTTTCTATTTGTTGGTCACGACTCAATGATTGGTAATCTATTAAGTTTCAAAAACATAAAAACATTAACGATTTCACTGGGAACAGTTAGGCCCCATGAAACTACTCCTTATGCATTAGACAACTATAATCTAGCTCCAAAAACAGAGTGTGCACCATGCTTTCCTAAAGATGAGTGTAAAGATTATAAGTGTCATAACGACGTTCCGTACAACATCACACATCAATGTATTGGTCAGTTGTTAAATAATAATAGAATCGATATTGAAGAGCTCAACAACTCATGTTCTTCTCTCTCCCTTAGCAGGGTAAAACTATATCAATCAGACATGCTTGATAATGGTGACTTAATCATTAACGAATTATTACATAAGGAACAAGATGCAAAAGAAGTTATGCGAAATTTCTATCACATTGCGTGGACTAGCATTTTTACTGAAGTTAACACTAGCATGGATATCCCTTCTTTTAATCTTCAAGCTAAAGCACAATTAAGTACACATATTAAGGGAATCGAAACTCTATATGAGCTTTCCGAGTTTGGAAAGAAGTACTCAAGATATATTATCGAAGAGATTAGCAAGAATACTCCTAGTTTAGAAGAAATTAAAAAGTTCTCTGCAAAGCTAGATGAAATTGATCGTTTAAGTGATCTTGTAGCGACTTCTTATCCCCTACTATCTCCAGTAATTGATTTTGCAAAAGTTGCTAAGAATAATCTACAAGGAAGCAATCTCGTAAATTTATCAGAGGCTGCATTCTACACATACAATGAGATTTCACTCATGTGCAGTGTTCTCTACGAGTTCTTCGAAAAATGCTCACTAATAAATAAGGCCAAGCAAGAGGCAAGGGAAAATATATGATCACATTAGAATTAGGAAACGATAGCTTTTCTTTGGATGGAAATTCAATTTCCCTAAGACAGGCCATCACAGCAATTGAAACAGATGGTATTTCTACAAATGAATCAATCACAGGTGTAGTCATTGAAGACAAGACATTTCCGATTAATGAAGTTGGTGAACTACTAGACTATACACTTGAAGAGTTGGGATACCCAAGCCTTCAGATTAAAAATTCTTACGAATTAGCATTCGAAGCGCTTGAAGATTGTAATCGTTATATTAACGAGTTAATTGATAAAATCTTAATTACAACGGATGAGTTCAATAAGGGTAATATCGATCAGGCCAATCTCTTTTTTGCCGATCTAATTGAGCTACTGGACCTCTACGTTCATTTAATTACAAGAATTCACGCAACTGCAAGAAAAGCTAACAAAGAATATTTTTCAGATAAAGAAGTTATTAAGAATCTAGAAATCCACCTATTTTCAGTCATTAAAGCACTAATACCAGCGCGTGAAAACAATGATATTGTGATGCTTTCTGACTTGCTAGAGTATGAACTAATAGATAATCTTAAACAGTGGAAAATCAAAGCAATACCACTCATTCAAGAGTCGAAAATAAATTACTAAATATCTATACTGACAAGGCTGTCTTGGAGTCCAACTTTCAAGACAGCAACTTTAAGACGACTTCAAAAAAAAATTCCCAATTACAAATTACAAAAATTAACGACTCAGAAATTGAGCTGAAACTTAATAGTAAGAAATTCGTTCTATTCAACTCACATGATTTTATACTCGATAACCTTGTTGATTCCAAAGAGCTTATTTCAAAAATTGATAAAGAATATCAATTCAAAAAGAAAGATAATATTCGTTCATTTCTTAAATATCTGACTACAGCAGAAGGCTTAAACGGATTTAGTTCGACACAGATATTGATTCATCAAAAAGGCACAACGAATATTTATTCAATCACGTATAAAAATGATGAATATTATGAAACCTATCAAGAACCTACCTTTTTCAATACCCTCTTTGCAAAGGTAAGAAAGAGTAAAAATAAATCCTTTGATCAAAAGGAATTATTAAATAAGGACATTCAACTTGATGGACACTTCTTGGCCAAAGAGCTTTCTTTTCGTGATTATAACTTAATTATACTTTTATCACGTAACGATCTATTTCCTATTGCAGATACAGATCGATCTATCTTTAATGATTTAATTATCAAATCTATTCCGAAGTTATTTAATATTATTACAATTGAGAGCAGCAGGCAGTCTAAATTAGAAAGTGACCGAATCTTAACCAATTTTCCTATCGACTCATTTATTATCACAGAAGAAAATGTTGAGATTAATCGACTTGGAATTGAAGTCCATCAACAAGATACAAGCTCTCTCCACCATGAAAGAATCTTACTCATGGGTGAACTATTAAACACGTTGAGACACGAGCTTAGTAACCCTCTTTTTGGTATTGATCTGTCACATAACTTACTTATTGATCAAACTAATGACTTTGATGTCAAGGATACGCTCTCACATATTTCAAATAGTGTGAAACGATCACAAGCTATTATTCAAGAGTTTTCAAACCTCTACAAAGATGACGAAGAGTTTACTTCAATTTCGCTAAAGAACTTAATTTCAGAAACTATAGTTTTAACTAAATCTGAATCGCGCTCACACAAAGTAAATTTCAACATGGAAAATGATATAGAAATCATGTCGAATGGAACACTTTTAAGCCAAGTAATATTTAATCTACTTATTAACAGCTCTCAGGCCCTAAGTGAGAATAAAATAGAAAATTCAAAAATAGACATTCTCGTTAGCGAATCAGATCAAAATATTATTATCGATATAAAAGATAATGGCCCAGGGGTTCCTGACTCTTTAAAGAACAATATTTTTAATCCATTCTTTACAACAAAGGAGACAGGGACAGGACTCGGCCTTGCCATTTGCAAAAACCTAACAAAGAAAATTAATAGTGATATATCACTAATTAATAGCAATAAAGGGGCACACTTTCAAATTAGTGTCCCTAAGGTACACAATGAAAATACTAGTCGTTGAAGATGAACTACTAATTCAAAAAACTATTGTAACATTACTAAAGCGAAAAGGTGTAGAAGTAATGTCTACAGCAAGTGGGAAAGAAGCAATCGAACTCATCAAAACAAATAATTATGATAGAATTATTTGCGATTTAATGCTTCAAGATATCACTGGTTTTGATATAATAGAAGAATCCAAAACAAAGTATAATGAAGCTGAAATATCAAACATTTTCTACATAATCACAGCTTATAGCTCCGAACAAATTGTAGAACGTGCTTCACTATATGGATGTAAGGTTATTCAAAAACCTTTTGATGATATCAATAACTTTATAAATGAAGTTACAGTCGAGGAATAAATGGCAGCAGCAAATAAAGTAGCAATTATCTTAAAGCCAAAAGTAGTTTCAGAATTTACTACTGTTTTACCAAATCTAACGAACTGGCTTAAGAGAAGAAAAGTTGATGTATTCTTCGAAAAATCACAAGAGGCAAGAATCTTAAAAATCTTTAAGAACTATAAATCTGAAGATTTTAACTTTATTAATAGAGACGAAATTTCTAACAGATGCAAAATTCTCATTACTCTTGGTGGTGATGGTACTCTTATTGGAGCAGCAAGAACTAAAGATATAAAAAAGTTAAATATCTTTGGTATTAACATGGGTAACCTAGGTTTTATTGCAGAATTTGCCAAACACGACTTCTACGATGGCCTCGAGATGGCCCTTAAAGGAAAGCTTAAAACACGTAAAGTTCAGATGTATCAAGCAGAGATTACAAGACCTGGACAAAAGAAAATAAAATTAAATTTTTTAAATGATGCCGTGATTACTAAATCTGGTATTTCCCGAATGTTTAATCTAGAACTTGAAGCAAATGGTGAAAGTATTTACAACCTAGCTGGTGATGGTCTCATCGTCAGTACGCCAATTGGATCAACAGCATACTCTTTAGCAGCTAATGGACCAATTTTACACCCTAGCGTTAAGGGAGTTGTCCTAACACCAATTTGCCCACATGCCCTCACACACAGGCCAATGGTGCTACCAGATAATGAAACATTGAGTATTATAATTCCACGCGGACAAGAAGATATCTACTTAACAATTGATGGGCAAAAAGAATTTAAACTAGAACCAAAAGATGAAATTCTAATTAAAAAGTCTAGAAGTAGTCATGTGAATTTTTACATTAATGAAGAAAGAAATTACTTTAGAACATTAAAAGAGAAATTTAAATACGGGCGTCGCTAATTTAAATCAAGTTCCTTAAATTGATAGTTTTCATTAATCATCAAGTACTTATTTGAAACAGGAACATAGCCACAATTATAATATGAAAAGTTATCAGATTTAAACTCATCTTGATAATGGCTGTGTCCACATATAATAACATCGACATTATATTCATTTGAAGCAATCTTAGCACTCTTTCGAAATTTATCTCGAATACTTCCATTAAGCTGTGTTTGGCCATACCTTTTCTCATTACGCTGTCGACTTTTATGAGATAGGTAATCCCCTATTGCTTTCACAATTTTATAATTAAAAACATATTTAGAAATAAGGGCCAGAGGATAACTTCTAATAAATCCACGCCAAACCTGATAACTAAAATTTTCAATTTCAATTTCATCACCATGACAAAAGAGAACTTTTTGATCATTTATTATTTCAACAAATGGTTTGGTCTTTACAATAATTCCATTATCCGTAAGTAAATCTTCAATATGAAAATCATGGTTACCTTGGATATAATAGATTGGTATTCCACGGGCCGTAATTTCTTTTATGCGATTAAAGAACCAATCATATTGTTCTTCGTATTCCTGGTAGCTTCCAACCATTAAATCAAAGATGTCTCCAAGAAGGTAAATACGATCATTTTCATTAAAGTTAATAGCGAGAAAATTTTTAAGGTATTCAGAATTTTTTTGATCCCATTTCACATGGATATCAGATATCACATAACTGCTCATAGAATTATCATATCGGAATCGCAAAGATAATCAAAGAAGATCTTTCATTAGTTTGTCACAACCACTTTGTAACTTCTTAACATGCTTACGATATTCTGGATTATTTTCAATGGCCACTGCTATCCGATAGGCTCCATATGGAAATCTCGATATCTGATAAGGTTTTATCTTCTTCTTGTTTACAACATTTCCTTTTACATGAATTTTTTCATTTGCAAAAACAACTTCAAAATTTAAAACCTCATTCTTACTATTAAAGAGCTGTTCATATTGAGAAGCTCCTAAAACAAATGAAACGCCTCCTTCACTGATATCAAAAATCTCATACCTTATATTTTGAAAACAGCTATACAGTGGAATGAGTGGTTCGAATCGTTCGTATTCTCTTCTCTCTAATCGTTTTTCTTTTATTGGATATGAAATTTCGAGACTATTACCGTGAGAAGCATTTAACTCACTAATAAAGATTAACTGTATGTCTGGAATGTAGAGTTTGAGAAGTCCTGGTCCGCGAACGAAGTGGGCCAAGCTATCTCTTAGTCCATCTTCTATTGTTAGGAAGATCTGTTTAGCAAAGGCATTAAGACTTTTAATTTTCACTGGAAGCCTAACAATATTTTGATCAATAACGTCCCAGATAATGACTTCACTGCCCTCTTTAATGGACTCAATAATATCTTGTTCAAACTTCTTTGTGCTCATCTTATTCTCAATTCCTAAATGACATACTCCTTATTTAAAATACGGTCTCGCTTCTCTCCTGCGCGAGACCGTTTTAATTATTTAAGAAAGGAGTGGGGGGTGTGTCCCCCATTTTTATTAACCTACTAATCTAAGGGCAGATGAATTGATATTATTAGCCTGCGCTAATGATGCAATCCCTGCTTGCTTAGCAATATTAGAAGAAGCAAGTTGCGATGACTCATAGGCCACATCTGCATCTTCAATAACTGATCTAGAAGCATCTAGGTTTGTCGCCTGAATCTCTAGGTTGTTCACAGAAGACTGGAGTCTTGACTGAACCGCACCAAGATTTGCTCTTTGCTCAGAGAGGCTTGAAATTGCCTCGTCGACATTCTCCATCGATCCTCTTGCATCATCTTTGGAAGCAACACTAAGGCCTGAAATATTAAGTGCTGATGCCGTTGCATTTGTTTGAGAAGGGTCATATTGAATCTGCCCACTATCTCCGGCAAAAGTACCAACTTGAATATCCATCTCTGAACCAGATCCATTAAGTAATGAGATCGATCCGAATTTTGTCGACTCAGCAATTCGGTCAACTTCTTTAACCAATTGCTGATATTCCTTATCAAGGAAGCCACGCTCAGTATCGCCAATCGTATCCGATGCGGCCTGTACTGATAGCTCTCTCAATCTTACTAAAATATTACTTGTTTCATTCATGGCCCCCTCTGCGGTTTGTACCATCGAGATACCATCATTTGCGTTTCGAGAAGCCTGACGTAAACCCTTGACCTGTGCTTCCATATTCTTAGCAATCGCTAAACCGGCAGCATCGTCAGCGGACTTATTAATCCTCTTACCACTCGATAATTTCTCCAAGGCTTCCCCTGAAGCTTTCCCTGTCTGTTTAATGTTTTTCTGCACCATCTGTGCAGCTGTATTAGTTGCAATACGTAAACCCATTTTTTTCTCCTTTCCTCACGTCCTACTAAAAATAGCTTTCAGACAAAATTAGTGTTCACAAATACCTGTTCGTTACACTCGGTTAAATACTTTAGTGAATCTCTCAGATAATTGGAAAAAAGTAAGTAAATCAATATAAATTCAATAAGTTAAGTATTAAGGAATCAATAATAAGTACTTAAAAAGAGGAGGAAAATCGACATTATTTTTTGTCACTAATAAATGATTAAGATCATATTTTGAAATAGATTTTATGAATACAATAAGGACTGAGCGATTCTCTCTCCTGAGTTTCTGCTCTTTCAAGATTCTAGTGGGCCACGTGAAAGCGTGGCCTTACTAAAAAAGGGCCTCTTGCGAGACCCCTTCATTTTAGATGTTGCTTTCGATTTAGATTTTTACTTAACCGATCAGTCTTAGTGCACTTTGGCTCGAAGCATTTGCTTGCGAAAGAACAGAAGTTGCTGAACTAGTAAGGATATTTGCCTTAGCTAAGTTTGCAGACTCTGCTGCTACATCAGTATCTCTGATTCGTGAATTAGCGGCACTCATATTTTCATTAGAGATCTCTAGGTTATTAATTGTAGACTGTAGTCTATTTTGTAAAGCCCCTAGCTCCGCACGTCCACCAGATACAGATGTCATGGCCTTATCGATAGCTTCAAGGTTAGATTGAGCGTCACCTTTTGTTGCTACAGATAAACCTCCAATTCCGAGATCTTCTGTTTTAACTGATACTGCTGATGGCTTGAAAGCAATTCTGTCATTTGTCTCATCATTATTAAGACCAATTTGGAATTCCTTATCTTCACCTTCACCATTAATTAGTGTCGTTCCGTTAAATTGTACTGACTCTGCAATTCTATCAACTTCTTTTGTTAGTTGTTGGAATTCTTTATCAGTAAATTCACGTTCAGTATCACCAATTGTATCCGATGCAGATTGTACTGAAAGTTCTCTTAGACGAACTAAAATATTTGATACTTCGTTCATCCCACCTTCAGCGATCTGAATCATCGAGATACCATCACCCGCGTTTCTTGCCGCTTGTTGAGTACCTCTAATATTCGCTCTTAACTTTTCAGATATCGCAAGTCCTGCAGCATCGTCACTGGCCTTGTTAATTCTTGAACCTGATGAAAGCTTATTTAAAGATTCATCTTGTGTTCTTTTAACTTGTCCTAAACTTCTTTGTGCTGCAATTGACTGTGTGTTCGTGTTAATTCTTAATCCCATTACTATTCTCCTCGAATAAGCAACCTCCTTGTGTAATTAGCGCTGAAACTCCTTGTCTCAACAAATTAAATCCCAAAACAACCAGACCCATCTGGCTGCAATACCCATAACGGTTACTCGGAAATATTCTTGAGGAAAAAGTGGTAGATTTTTTACTTTTTTTTAAGGTAGTCGATCATTCAAATCAAGCATATAGTCGACCATTTCAGTCGGTGATTGAATTACTTTTTCGATTGGAAATCGATTCTTTAAAGAGATATTGATAAATGCAAACTCAGCGTTGGCCATATAGTGTCTGCTTCGAAGATTAGTAATATCAATATCACACTCTTTAAACTTTAATAGAACAGGAAATCCAAATTTTAAAGTGGCCTTAATTGTTTTTAAAATATGAGCTGTGGCCACTTCAGTATCAGAAATATCGTTCGAGATAATTGCGATATCATTTTGAAAATGAATATACACTTAAGAACGGCCTTGGATTTTTTCAATTAGATTAGTCGTTGAGTAACCATCTTCAAAATTTAAACTTAAAACTTGTCCACCGTTAGCAGTAACAATGTCATGTCCAACAATTTGATCAATGGCCCAATCACCACCTTTAACAAGAACACTTGGGAGAACAGCATTGATAAGGTCATAAGGAGTATCTTCTTCGAAAATAAAAACCTTATCGACGGACTTTAAGTTTTCAAGCATAAACTGACGATCATCTTCTGAGTTCACAGGACGATCTTCACCTTTTAAGCGCTTAACACTACTGTCTGAGTTAAGTCCGATAATAAGAATATCACCAAGTTTCTTCGCTTCATTTAAATACATTAAATGACCTCGGTGAAGGATATCAAAGCACCCATTAGTGAATACAATTTTCTTTCCACTAAAGTGATTCTCTACATATTCCTTTGCTTCTTGATATTTCATTATTTACTCTTTTTAAGGCTATTCCCAAAGAATTTCTTATCTAGTCCTAAAATATATGGAAGTCCTAGTAGTGGGATAGAAATGAACTCAAAAAGAGTTCTTTCAATAATCGTATTAAAAGCAGCCTCATTTGATAGCTTTGGTTTTAGGCCACAAATATACTGACCAAGAGTAGGTCTGTAGACAGATGTAATACGATAAATAATATGGATAAGCACAAATAGTGCTATTAAAAATCTATAATTTGAATTTTCTAGTGTTATTTCAATAAATGATTCTAAAGGAACTCCACTTACTAAAAACATTGCGGCTAAGGTAACAGTAAAAATAACTAGTGATACACTCATATCAATTACATAAGAAGCAAATCGCCTCATGATAGAAACATCTTGCGACTTATTCTTTATTTCAATTTCACGATTCACCTTAGGGATTTCAGATTCAGTACCTTTACGATAAAAAGCTTCAAGTTCTGAAGGAACACTCATCTCTTTTTCACGGCCAAGAACTTTGTTAAAGTTATTTACATGTGATTGAGTTGGAGTAACTTCTACTCGTGCACTTTTTAAAACATCTTTACTCGCCTTTCCATGATGGAAACCAAGTCCTTCATTAATAGGCTTAAAAGGAATATCCTCGATTCCAAAGTCTTCGAAATTATCGAAATCCTCTAAGTCATTTAAGCGAATTGGTTTCTTACTATTTTGTGATTCTAAATTCATCCCTGGGCCCTCTTATAATAGGATGACACATTTTTTATTTAACATCAAATTTTCCAAGTACATAGCCTACGATTGTTAGTACTGCACTTTCTGTTTTGAGAATAGGAGTTGCAAGCTTAAGGCCCATAACATTATTCTCTTTCAACATTAACTCTTCTTCACGACTAGAAAGTCCACCTTCTGGTCCAATGATAATTAAAATACGTTTATCTTTAATGCTGTCTATACTTTCAATATCCATACCATTTGAACGAGATAATGTCGTTAAGAATATATAATCGTATTGATGGAAGATCTCGAATAAAGCATCAAGGCTTGCTGTTTCGTGGTGAACGATTGGAAAGTAAGGATTGTTTGATTGAATTAACGAACTTTCAATAACAGAGTTCACGCGATCAAAATTCTTTATTGACCAATTTGAGTAGTCTGCTTGAAAAGGAAATATTTCTGAGATGCCGACTTGAGTTGCATTCTTAAGAGAGCTCTCAAAGGCTTCTCTTTTTGGAAGCCCTATTGCTAAATCAATATGAGTATATTTCTCAATCTTCTCAAATGCTAATATCTTTAGTGAAACTTCACGCTTCGTGCAGTTAATCACTTCACTTGTATAACGGCCACCTTGTCCATCTAATAATAGTACTTCATCACCTTTTTTGACTCTTACGGCCTTAATTAAGTGATGGCTACGGTCATCAGAAAAACTAAGTATACCATCGATAGATGGAGAGAGGTCATCTCTAGTATAAATAGCGCGCATGAATTACTCCTTTTTTAGAAGAATTGCAGACCAATCACCTTTAGATAATACATCGATTTTCTTTAAAGACTTATATTCTTCAATAACAGCATCAACCTGTTCATTTAGAATACCAGAAAGGATGATATAACCATCATCAGCTAGTGAGTCTAAAAGAACTTCTTTTTCAGAAACAAGAACATGCATAAGAATATTAGCAAAAACAAGTTTATACTTATCATCTAGGTTGAATCGTTTTCTTGCAATAAGACGATGACCATTAAGACGGTCTTCATTTAAATTCAACTTAAGGTTTTCGTGACAGTTATCAAGGGCTGCAGGATCGATATCAACAAAGTCGACTAGCATATCACTTTTCTTGATAGCGCCGATTCCTAAAATACCTGAACCACAACCAAAATCTAAACAAAGATCTTTCTCTTTAAAAGAATCCTTTACTGCCATAAAATGCTTAAGGCACAAGTATGTTGTTTCGTGCTCACCTGTACCAAATCCCATGCCTGGAATAATATAAATATTATTATTGTTTTCTTTATAATCTTCTTCTTTGAACCACTCAGGAATAACACTTAACTCAGGAGTTACCTCAATCGGTGCGTAGTGCTTTTTCCATACTTCGTTCCAGTCAGAGTACTCTTCATCTTTAACTTCAATTGATAGATCCATCTCTTCAATTGCTTTTGCAAATTCATGGGCCCTATTAATATCTCCCTGAAAGAAGAAATAATTAAACTTCTTAATATCTTGATCATCTGAAATATCAACGACTTCATCAATCACAGACTCAGGAACGTCTCCACCAGAATATGCTCTCTCACCAAGAATCTCATCCACTCGATCTTCTTCCATTGAAAACTCTTCAATTCCATCAACTTCAAATTCATTAAGGGCGATCTTATTCACCTCTTCACATTGTGAGCTACTTTGAAATTCAATCGTAACAATTTTAAAGATTTCAGTTTTTACAGACATTCTCAATTTCCTTTAAAACTAGAAAATTTCCATTAGGATAAATTTCCTTAAGTTTTATACATTTACTCATTACCCAAATGACATTTGGATGCCATAAGCTAATATATGGGT
Organism: Halobacteriovorax sp. GFR8; assembly: GCF_050955245.1. Lineage (NCBI taxonomy): Bacteria > Pseudomonadati > Bdellovibrionota > Bacteriovoracia > Bacteriovoracales > Halobacteriovoraceae > Halobacteriovorax > Halobacteriovorax sp. GFR8. The sequence goes on from NZ_JBPBLR010000003.1 coordinate 136,619, forward strand.
ATTGTTCATTTACTACTTGATTGGCCTTCTTATATAGAGCAACTTCTTTTTTCTTATTGATAGTCTGCTCGGCCTTATTAATTAAATTATCAAAATCCTTATTATCAAAAAAGACACGATTTGCACCTTTTGGGGCCATATTTTCAGAGTAAAATGCGAATTTAAGCATATCCTGGCCTGTAAATCCTACCCAACGCCCTAAATAAAGATCGTATTCTCCCCTTTTAATTCCTCGAAGGAACGTTCCCCACTCTTGAGGTACGACATTTACGACTATGCCAAATTTCTCAAACTCATTTTTAATGATTGTCACTAGTTCTTGTTGAAACTTATTACTGCTCGTCTTCCAAGTTAGCGAAAATGTCTTTCCATTATTGTCATACCAAATTCCATTTTTTCTCTCAAAACCTGCTTTATTAAAAAGCTCAAAGGCCTTCTTTGGGTTGAAGTCATCAACAGGTGTATCGATATAAAAATTCTTGAAGGATTTTGCAAAGAGGCCATTTGAAGCAACGGCATTATTTTTAAACTTGTACTTAATAATCTTATTTCTAGGTACAAGATGGCTTAGTGCCTTTCGCACATTTTTATTCTGGAGAATATCTTTTTTCTGGTTTAGTCCGATGTAGTTATAATCTGTTCCAAGTACTTTTTGTACATTTACATCACTATTCTTTTCTAAGTAATTAACCTTTCTAGGAGAAATATTGGCAACAGATAAGTCAATTTCACCCTTGATCAGTTTTAATGAAAGTGTGGTCTCATCTTTTACAACAACAAAATTCAAATCATAGTGATCTGGCTTTAAAGACTTCAAGTCGATTTGCAACGGCGCAATCTTTGCTATTTTATAGTCTCCAGCACCTACTAAATCTGACATTTCAACTTTCTCAAGCTTTTCATAATTAGGGATTTGAATAATTTTAAATAGGACTAAATTCGGTAAGTGATCAAGGCCAAAACTCTTATAGATTAATTCGAAAGTTAGTTCATCGATAATTTTAACTTCTTTAATATTTCCAAAGGCGAAGCGGAAAATCGATTTAATCTTCTCAGTTTCCGTAAAATAAAAATGAGACTTTTCCACATCTTTTGACGTTAAAGGAGCTCCGTTTGAAAACTTTAGATTTGGTTTAAGTTTAAATCGAATCTTATATGAATCTAGCGTGCGATACTCTTTAAAGGATTCGCATAATTGGCAAATCGGTTGCATATTGCTGTTGAAATCAATAAGTGAGGCATTCACAAGTCGATTAATATTTTGAGAGTTTGCATCTGTTGAGAAGAATGGACTCAAACTATTTGGAGATGACGAAATAGCGATGTTGAGACTCGCTCCATAACCCATTGAAGTTAGGAAAATAAATAGTAAAAAAGATAGAAATCTAAACATCGAATATCCCTGACGAATGACACAAATGTAATTATTATAAGATTATCACCTCTTTTATTTGATGTGAACTCAATCTATGTTAAGTTACTGAAAACATTAAAACAAAGGTCATCTATGAAGCTAATTGGAATCACTGGTGGTTCAGGTTCAGGAAAAACCACTTTTGCCTCAAAAGTAATTTCTAAACTACCCAAAGAAAAAGTATCTGTTTTATCTATGGATTCTTACTATCTACCAGAGCAACCAAAAGAGCATTATACAAAATCAGGACGACCAAATTACGATCACCCTAAAGCATTTGACTGGAAACTCTTGCAAGAACATATCACGGCCCTTAAAAATGATGAGCCTATTGAAGTTCCAAATTACGATTTTAAAACAAGTAGTCGTACAGCAACCACAACAACATTAAATCCTACTCCAGTCGTTCTTTTTGAAGGAATTTTTACTCTCTTTGATCAGGAAATTAGAGAGAAGTTAGATATTCGCTGCTTTCTCCATGTAGAAGCAGATATTCGCTTTACTCGCAGACTTAATCGAGATGTTGCTGAACGTGGAAGAAGTTTAGAAAGTGTTATCAATCAATACTATGACAGTGTTCGACCAATGTATGAGAAATTCCTAGCGCCTCAAAGACAGTATGCTGACTTTATTGTAGGTGAAGAAACAGATGTTTCCTCTGAAATCTTAGCTGCCAGACTTGTCCAATTTATTGAACAAAATAAAGAGTTCGAACTACTACTAAACACAACGAAAGGATCTTAATGTCTAATTTAAATATTTCACCTCTTGGTGGTGTTGGACAAATTGGATCTAATGCGACTTTAGTTTCTTATAAGAATACAAATATTATTATCGACAGTGGGATTCTATTTCCCTATGAAGACTGCTTTGATATCAATTATCTTATTCCTGATTTAAAAAATGTGGATGTTGAAATTAATGCTCTCATCATTACTCACGGCCACGAAGACCATATTGGTGCAATCTCGCATTATATTGAAAGATTTCCAGAGGCAGATGTCTATGCTCCAACATTTGCGAAAGAGCTAATAGAAGACAAGTTGTCGTACTTAGATCTTTCAAAAAGAATTAACAAACTTGAAAGTAAACTTGTAATAAATGAAATCGAAATTGACACGATTCATGTTAATCACTCGATTCCAAATACAAAAGGAATCCATCTTGGTATCAAAGAAATTGATACTGGAGTTCTCTTTATTTCTGATTTCAAGAGTGACTTTAATTCTATCTATGAAGAGCCTATTGAATTAGAGAAAATTAACCTCTTATCAAAAAAGTATAACAACCGCCTTGCGATGCTGGACTCCACAAATATCACAAGTAGTAATGAAAGAACGACTTCAGAGTCCGAGCTAAAAAAAGATCTACTCTCTTTTATCTCTGATGCAAAAGGACGAGTCTTTATCACATGCTTTGCTTCTAATATTCATCGTCTACAAACAATATTCAATATTGCTAAAGAACTTAAGCTTAAAGTAGTTCCTTATGGGAGATCTCTACTTAAGTACACACAAATTGCTAGAGATTGTGAAATTTTTAATGACCATGGCCTTGTTCGTGAAGTTGAAAGTGTTACAGATTTAAAGAAGAAACATATTATTCTATGTTCAGGGAGTCAGGGAGAATTCAGAGGAACTGTTAAGAGAATTACAAGTACCAGTGATAAGTACTATAAGCTAAATGAATCAGATACTTTTATCTTTAGTTCAAAAGCAATTCCTGGAAATGAAAAAAAACTAGCTCTATTATACAATGAAATCACAGAGAAAGGTTGTGAGGTAATCACACACTTTAATGGATTGATCCATGCCTCAGGACACCCTGGTAAAGCTGACCTTAAAGATGTTTATGATAGTTACCAACCAACAATTGCGATTCCTATACACGGCGAAACTTATTTTTTAAGAAAACATTGTGAATTTATCAAATCAATCCTTCCAATGACCGATGCAATCGAAATTAAAAATCACGATAGCATCTCACTATATTTAAATGGTAAAATTAAAGTTAGTCGCTCACAAGAGATCCCCCCAATTCTCATTCATGGAAATCGTATTGTCATCGAAAGAGAGAAGATCTCGGAAAGACGCAAGATGGCCACTCTCGGGACAGTCTTTGTCTCAATATCGAAAAATAGTATTGCACGCTCCCAACAAAGAGTTCACATAACGACGATGGGAATTCCATATGAAGAAGAGCAAATTAGTCAACTACAAGAAATTTGCTTTGATTACTTCAATGAAAAAGGAACAATTGATCAACGAAGTGAACGAATTCGAGTGGCGGTTAGAAGATATTTTCAAAATATCCTTGGATATAGGCCCCTGGCCATTGTTCATATTTGCTAAGTCCATTAAACTAATTACATGGACAACTCGGTTATCATCATAGCACTACTTGTAATCATTGCTATTGCGCTTTTTTTACTAATTGGCGTCTTTGCATTTATCGCATTTCGTAAAGAGATTCAAAAAGAAGAAACTCAAGACGGAAAACTTACCGATAAGATAAACACTCTATTAGAAAAAAATAAACCACAAGAAAAAATTCTTGGGTTATGTAGTATTTGTGAAAAAGAGCTCGTTGAAAATGATTACTTTAATGTCGATTCACTTCATCTGTGTCGTGATCATTTTAATCTCTATTCAAGACACGAGTGGGTTGCAATTACCAACGAAAGAACAACAAGCGATACACCGGAAAAAGGTGTCTATATCTATAATTTCAAGAAAGATACGTGGGATAATGATAATATTCCAACCTTCATTCTATGTGAGTACAAAATTGATGTGGAAAGCGATTTAATCGAAACCTATGTTCAACTCCATGTACAAAAAGAAATAGAAGATGAAATGAGACAAAGATTGAAAATACAAAAATAAGGGAGAACGTAGTGAACGATCTTGAAATCCTAAAAGGCCAAATTAATCAAATCATGGAAACTAATAAACCAAATGTTGTTTTCGATTCTAAGCACGATCGATTAATAAGAGATTGCGAAAAAGAATTAACTTCAGCTGGATTAAAACAAAAAGTATCTTATACGATTGATGCTCTTATGCCTGAAAAAAGAGATTCAAAATTCGGAGGCGGTCAATTTAGTCGCTGGCAATATGAGTTAAGCTGGCAGGATTGGGAAGGTAACTTCAGACTCGTACTAAGAAATATTCCACATAATAACTCTAAGCTTCTCATTAAACTTCCAGAAGACTTTAAAGTTGATACTGCGGAACTCCTCGAGTCTTTTAAATCTAATATTCTTAAAACAATTTCTTTATAAAAATAAAAAAAAGAAAGGGCCCTACAAGGGCCCTTTTTTGATGTTTCCATCAATATACTTTGGGGGGAATCCTATCGCTCTACTTGGCGAAAAGTTTCATTTCCAGAAGTTTGTGGAGACTCCTCTTTTCTTAGATAAGAAGGAGTATCTAGTTCATCTTCATCAAAGTTGATAAAACCAAGCTTTTCAGCAATTGATTTAGGACGATCAGACTTTTCCGTCGCAGCATTATTTCCTGTTAATACTTTTTCATTTGCCCAAGGATCAACTTCCGACTTCGATGCTTCGTACTGAGACGCTGCTTCTCTAATAGAATCAGTTAGACTAGGTCTTTGAGAAGTCTCTGAGTTGTCACCATCAAATGAATGAGTTCTTACAGGCTCTTGAGCAAGTTCTTGAGCTTGTTGTTCACGTTGAGCTTCCATTTGAATCTCTCTCATCGCGTCGACTTGTGGATTCGATTGAACAGGAGTTTCATGATAAGCCGCTTGTTGAACAGCTGGCTGAGCAAGAGGTTGCTCATAAACAGTCTTTTCTTCAACTACTGGAGCAACAGGTGCAGCAGGAGCTGTATAAACAGGCTTTGACTCTTGAACAACAGGTCTTCTTACTTCTTGTTGTGGAGCTGCATTAACAGTAGCTTCACGTCCACCAAGACCAGTTGCAATAACTGTAACCTTGATATTGTCTTCAAGTTCATCATCAACAACTGATCCAAAGATAACTTCTGCATCTTCATCAGCTGCTTCCATAATTAGAGTAGCTGCTTCGTTAACTTCATGCATAGTCATTGAAGATCCACCAGTGATATTAATGATGATACCTGTTGCGCCATCAATTGAGATATCCTCAAGAAGTGGTGAAGAGATTGCTTCATTAGCAGCTTTAATTGCTCTATCAGGCCCAGAACAAAGACCTGTACCCATAAGTGCAAGACCTTTATTAGACATAACAGTTGAAACGTCAGCAAAGTCAGCATTGATATGACCAGTTGTATTGATAAGGTCAGAAATACCTCTAACAGCATTTAAAAGAACTTCATCAGCCTTCATAAAAGTTTCTACTAGAGAAAGACTCTCACCAGCAAGTTGTAGTAGTCTCTGATTTGGAATAGTGATTAGTGAATCAACGTTTTCCTCAAGAGTTTGAATACCAGTTGATGCCTGTCTCATTCTCTTCTTACCTTCGAAGATAAATGGTTTAGTCACAACACCAACAGTAAGTGCACCTAGTTCACGTGCAAGTTTTGCAAGTACAGGAGCTGCACCAGTTCCTGTTCCACCACCCATACCGGCAGTGATAAATACCATGTCAGATCCTTCAAGAACCTGGCTTAGCATTTCATACTCATCTAGAGCTGCTTTACGACCAACTTCTGGGTTTGCCCCAGCTCCAAGACCTTTTGTTAACTCAACACCAAGTTGTACTTTTGTTGGTGCAAGGTTAACAGCAAGTGCTTGTGAGTCAGTGTTAGCAACAATATATTCAACACCAGTTAGACCGGCCTTAATCATTGTGTTTACGGCATTACAACCACCGCCACCAACACCAACAACGCGAATCTTCGCGCCTTCAGTTAATTTTAATTCGTTGTTGTCAGAAATTTCGAACATAAGTTCCCCCTTATTTAAAAAATTTCTCTGAATACTGATTTAATAGATCCTGATAATTTACTTACAATATCTATTTGATTAATATCTTCTTCCTCTTCCACGTCTACTTCTTTACCTTTTGAAGCTTCAAGCAGAAGACCTAAAACTGTAGAAAACTTTGGGTTTTGCATAATATTTGTCATGCCACCAAAAGCAATTGGAAAACCAATTTTAAGTGGACGCTCTAAAAGGTACTCACCAATATCTGGCATTCCTTTAATCATTGCTCCACCACCTGTAAGAACAACACCACCACTGATGTCATCTCCTAGGTTCTTTTCTTTAATAATATTTTTAATAAGATCAAATAATTCTTCAGCTCTCGCTCCAAGAACATTTGCAACTGTATTTAGTTGTACTTCTCTAGGCTTTGTTCCAGAGATACCTTGTACTGTAATGTGAGCTGATTGGTTTACCTGTTCAGGAAGAACAGAACCGTGATTAATTTTTATTCTCTCAGCTTCTGCATGTGGAATCTTAAGTGCAACTGCAAGATCATTTGTGAAGTGATTTCCACCGACAGGAATAACTTGTGTATGAACAAGGGCCCCATCTTTCCAAAGAGCAAGGTCAGTTGTCCCACCACCAATATCAACAAGCAGTGTTCCCATTTCTTTTTCTTCAGGAGATAGAACTGATTCAGAAGAAGCAATTGGTTGAAGAGTTACATTCTCAACTCTAATCCCCGTGTGCTCAACACACTTAACGAGGTTTTGAATTAATGAAATTGAACCTGTAACAATATGCACATGGGCCTCAAGACGAGTCCCACACATTCCAATAGGATTTTTAATTCCTGTTGTATTATCTACTTTATACTCTTGTGCAATAACATGAATAATTTCACGATCACTTGGCATCACTACTGCTTTAGCTGCTTCAAGTACGCGATCAACATCATCTTGTGAAATCTCGTTACCTTTAACAGCAACAACACCTGAGCTATTAAAACTATAGATATGGCTACCAGCAATCCCAATAGTTGCACTATGGATATCAACCCCGGCCATTAATCTCGCTTCTTCTAAAGAGTTATGAATTGAGCGAACTGTTTTATCGATATTTACAACACTACCTTTCTTTAAACCATGACTTGGGTGAGTACCAATACCAATGATTTCAAGCTCAGCTTTACCAGTGTTTTGATTAGAAATGTTTTGGATACCTACGATTGTGCAGACTTTAGTTGTACCAACGTCTAAACCGACAACGATGTTTTTTTCTTTCATTGAGAATCCTTTCTCTAGTTTTTTCTTACAGAATCATTCTGCTAATAAAGAAATCTAACGGCAATTTTTACCGCATATAATGAAATTTTAGAATTAGTCGTTGAACTTGACAACAACTTTTTTGGAATTTGTAATATTTATCACTGATGGAATTTTCTTTTTCTTGTTCATATAACCAATGATTTGAGTCAACTTTTCAACCTTAAGAGGCCATTCATCTTTACCCATAAAGACACTTGAAGGCTTTCCTTTTATCGAAAGAATCATTGTTAACTCTTTATCATCGCTAATAATAACTTCAGAAATTAGTTTTCTAAAAACAAGATCAAGATCTGCGATAATACGTGTGATATTTTTTTGAACTGTCTTATCCATTTCCCCTACAGGGATTGCAAGATAAGGAAGGGAATAATTTAGCTTCTTTTCTGTTCTTAGAAGAATTTCATATGTTGGATCAAATAGTTGACCATTATCAACAAGAATTGCCTCATAAGACTCCATCCCATTTTCTTTATAGATTTGAACTTTCATTAATGGAGATGGGCATTCATAGATGAAATTAAGCATTCCTTCCATCGGGTTATACTTAATCGTATAGTCTGATAGAAAATGTTTTTCTTTTAACTTATCCGCTGCAACTAAGTTCTTCATACTTCTTAAAGAACGGTTTTTTTCGAAGTCTTTTACTAATTTTAGAGTTAGTGTTCCAGCAGCACGTGAAGGACATTTACCAAAAGCCGTCTTATATTTAATCTTCTCATTTGGTTGTGATACTGCTGATGCAGAAGCACTCAAAAGAAGAAGTGAAATAATTGAAATAGCTTTTTTCATTAAATGTCTATCCTGACTTCAGGCTCAAACTTTAAACCATAGTTTAGATAAAGTTCTTCCTGTACAATTTTTATAAGTTCTTTTACATCGCTGGCCGTAGCTTTATCGAAATTCTCCATGAAGTTTCCATGAAGATTACTCACGCGTACGTCACCAACTTGTAACCCTTTCAAATTAAGTATATCAATAAATTGTCCTGCAGTGCAAGTTCGCTTATCTCCTACGATGTTTTTAAAGACACTTCCACAAGTTTTTTCCTTTAATGGTTGTGACTTATTTCTCATTAGGAGGTAGTTACGTATCTTCTCTCCAAGATTTTTATCTTGTCCTTTTGAGACAAGCTCAACCTGATAAACAATATCACCTGGTCGTAGAAAATTGTTTTGGCGGTATGAGAAGCTATCTTCAGTTGTTTCATGAAGGAACTCATTACCTTGTTTATCTATATACCAAATACGACTAACGATCTCACTAATCCAACCAAGACCTGTTCCAGCATTCATAAATACTGCTCCACCTAAGGTAGCTGGTATTCCTGTTATAACTTCCCATCGCATATTTCCAAATTTTGAAGCATGAGCAGTTAAGCTTGAAAGCTTTACAGAAGCGGGAAGAATATAGCTTTCATGATACTGATTGAAGATATGACGGTCATAATCAAAGTCTAGATTAATTATTGGATGTTCAATTCTTTCATTTAAAAGTTGATTAGCACCTAAGCCTAACACCATATAATTAAGGTTATTTTCACTAAGTGTACTTACAACTGCTTTAAGTCCATCAAGGTCCTTTACAGAAATAAAATCACCCTTAGATTGAAGTCTCATTGTCGAATACTTTGATAGATCCTTATCAACTTCGACTTCAATATTTGGAATATTAGCTAATAACTCTTTAATCTTATTCATTGCGATCGTTATCTAAAACCCATTCTCTAATGACTCGTCCAATTGATCCGGCACCTAAAGTCATAATTGTTGAATTCTTATTGGACTTAATAATTGTATCTAAGTCTTTAAGTTCAATGGTTTTAGCTAGTCCAGGATGAAGTCGATTGATATCTTCGACAAGTCTATCTGAAGTGATTCCAGGAATAGGACTTTCACTAGCTGGATAGATTGGACACATGTATAACTCATCAACATCGTTAAAGCAGTGTAAAAACTCATTCCAGCAGTCTTTTGTTCTAGAGAAACGATGTGGTTCGAAGATGGCAATTTTCTTATGGTCTCTAATTTCTTTTAATGTGTTTAGAGTTTTAGCTATCTCAGTTGGATGATGGCCATAATCATCAAGAATCTCTACATCTTCGTTCTTATACAGTAATTGAAAACGACGACCAACATTTTCAAAGCTTCTAATCGAGCTTCTAATCATATCCACTGGTACACCCATTTTATGAGCAATAGAGATTGCCCCAAGAGCATTTTGCACATTATGCTTACCAGGAAGATTAATGATAAAGCGTCCTAAATTCTCAGGACCTACGATCAGGTCAAATTCTGAACATAGATCAGACATTTTAATATCGACAGCTTGATAATCTGCTGGCTTTTCAATTCCAAAAGTAACAATTGGTTTTTTAATATGTGGAACAAGACTCATTAGTCTTTCATCATCTGCATTAAGTGAAGAGAGTCCATAGAAAGGAACTTTGTTAATAAACTCTTCAAAGCTATCCATAAGAACATCTTCACTACCGTAATGATCCATATGATCAAGGTCGATATTTGTCACAACCGACATGATTGGATTTAGCATTAGAAAAGATCCATCAGATTCATCCGCTTCCGCTACTAAGTACTCACCAGTACCAACCTTTGCATGTCCTGCAAGATTGGAAACAATACCACCGATTATATAAGTTGGTTCGTAATTACTTGCTTGTAAGATAGTCGCTAGAAAACTTGTTGTTGTCGTCTTACCGTGAGTTCCTGCAATTGCGATCCCTCTTTTAAGTCTCATAAGTTCGGCCAGCATCTCAGCTCTTCTCATAATAGGAATTTGCTTTTCACGGGCCATTTGCATTTCAGGATTTGATTCATTTACAGCAGATGAATAAACAACCACTGTCGTCTTATCAGTTATATTTTCACGCTTATGTCCAATAAAGACCTCAGCTCCTAAATCTCTTAAACGAGCAACATTGGCAGACTCACTAATATCTGAACCTGTTACCTTATATCCAAGACTCAGTAGAATTTCGGCGATACCACTCATCCCTATTCCACCAATACCAATAAAATGCACGCTAATATTTTGAATATTAATATTCATACTTGTTCCTTTTCACAAGATTACTTCTTCTAAATTTAGCGCATATATTGGCTATTGTTGAGAAAAAAACGGTTTCTGGCCTGACATCGCTTGTTGACGTGACACACAAGAGAAGATTACACCGATGGCAATTAGATTACTCATAAGTGATGATCCACCATAACTAACGAATGGAAGGTTAAGTCCCTTTGTTGGAAGTAATCCAAGAACAACCCCCATATTTAAACAAGCTTGAACGCCAATAATGAAAATAATGGACATGACCATTTTTTTAGCTATATCGTCTTTTAAAGAAAGAGCTAACTTAAATCCAATATGAGTGAATGCCATAAAGAGAACAACAAATGCGAGAACACCTAGAAAACCAAACTCTTCGCCAATAACAGAAAAGATGAAGTCGTTATGGGCCTCAGGAAGAAAGAATAACTTTTCTAAACTATTACCAATTCCTTTTCCAAAGAAACCACCATTAGCAAAACCAATCCACGACTGAATAACCTGAAAACCACTTCCTCTTGGGTTTGCCCACGGATCTAAAAATGCCATAAGCCTTTTCACGCGATAAGGTTGAGCAACAAGTATAAGAGATGAAAGAATTGTTCCAACGACTCCCATGATATAGAAGTACTTGCGATTAAAATTAGAAATAAAACAAGTAAAACCCATGCCTAGAGCACAAATAAAGAATGTTCCAAAGTCTGGTTGTAAAAGTAAGAGTAGAAGGACTAATCCAATATTGGCCGCATACTTTAAACGATTTTTAAGATTTAATTTTTCATAATTTTCAAAAAAGAAAAGTGACATCATAAGTATCGTATACTTTGCAAGTTCTCCTGGTTGTAATGAACCGAATCCTAAATTAATCCAACGATTGGCACCCTTAGCTACAACACCTAATCCAGGAATAAATGTAAGAACTAAAAGGAAGGCCACGACGAGATTTAAGTGAAATGAGAACTTTATCCAAAACTGATACTTTGTCTTTGCCACAACATAGGCCATCCCCACACCAATCAGAGCAAAAAGAATTTGTCTTGAGAAGAAGTGAAGACTTGTTCCGTAAACTTCTTTTGAAAACATATAGGATGAAGAGTAAACCATGACGATACCAACACCAACAATAATTGATGTGATAATTAAAAAGAGTTTTCCAAAACGATCCGTGTTTTCAATAGAGTTCATATATTAATCATATATGAAGATTGTATTCGATGCATTAGAAATATAGGAAACTGCGCGTCAGGCTATTTGATATACATTTGCGCAAAATGCCTAATTGGATCAATTCCTCTTTCATCAAAACATGTGTAGGCATTGAAAGGGTCTAGTCCTTCTTTTTGAATTATATTTAAAACACAATTCTTCTCTTTTTCATTTTGCACCAAGGCCGCCACTGTCACATGAAAGCTATTCACACTACTTTGAAAGTATTTGGCAACTTCGTGAATACTCGCCAAAGTTTCAGCACTCTTTACATAAGTACACGCATTAAACTCCACCAGAGAGATCGCTCTTCGATTGTCTAAGACTTCAGTTAAACATTGAAACTGATACTTAGTCGTAATTTGTGTGCATTGTTTTTTAAAACGAAATTGATTGTATTTTGAAAGTCGCTTGTCCACGAGGTTTTGACAGACTTTCACATAATCTTGATCAGCTTTAATTTGAGTAGAAAAAATAGAAACAAAAATAAAAAATAACAGAACCTTCATGACGAGATCATATGACTTAAAACTTGTTCTGTATTAGGCATAAAAAAAATGCCTGCATAATGCAGGCATTTCTATAATTATTATTTCAATAAATTATAATTGGTATACAAGCTTCTTGAACATCCTGCGATCAAAACAATCCAGTGGATTGTTTTGGCGCTGAAATGGATGTGACTTAAGGGCAGCTAGCGAAGCGCGGCTGACCGGCACAACACTAAAGTTGGTAAACTAGTTTCTTGAAGTAATTCCCACGCTCTTCGTAATCTCTAAAGAAATCCGTTGCAGGGTTACCTGGTGAAAGAATAATCGTATCACCAGTTCTCGACTTTTGATAAGCAAAGAGAACAGACTCTTCAAATGATCCAACAATGAAAGTTTGTGGATGCTCACCAAGTGCACGGTTCATTCTTTCTTTTGCTTCACCAACAAGAACGATGATTCTTGTTGTTTGAATTAGCTCATCAGTAAATGCTTCATACTCAAGATCTTCGATATCTTTTCCACCAGCAATTAAGATAACAGGAGTTTTAAACGCCTTAGTTGTCTCCACTAGTGTTCTCATATCTGTTGCTTTAGAGTCGTTATAGAAAGAAACACCATTCTTTTCCATTAAGAATTCAATACGGTGTGGAATTCCAGGGAATTTCGTTACACATGTTTGAATTGCTTCATCAGAAAGATCTAGTGCCTTACAAGCAGTGATTGCTGCTAGTAAGTTTTCACGGTTATTTTGACCAATGATTCTCATCTTCTTAACAACAAACTCTGAGTGGTAGTTGATATTTGAATGGATACGACGATCGTGGAAGTGTGTTCCTTGAATCTCTTCCATTACACCAAGCTTAACGAATGATCTTCTTGAGTACCAATAAGTCTGGCAATTTGCATTTCTAAAGAAGCTATTATTTGCAAGTTTGTCGAAGTTTACAATTAAAGTGTCATCAGGAGATAGTGTCTTGATGATACTTAGTTTTGTTTCCATATACTCACCCATTGACGTGAATTGTCCTTGTGGATAAGTATCTGCGATATCTGTAAAGACAACCATTTTTGGGTGGAAGTCAGTTAGACGTCTCATTTGAACAGCTGAAACCTCTACAACAACGTAGTCGATTTCATCTTTATTTGGCAGCATTGAATATTCGATAAATGGACTTTCACTTGTTCCACCAACAAATACATTCTTACCATCTTGTCTTAGAGTAAACCCAATCATGTGTGCTACAGTTGTGCGACCGTGTGATCCACAAACAGCAATAATAGGCTTACGACATAGCTTATTTCCAAGAGCGAATTCAGAATAAACTTCTTTCCCCTCTCTTCTTGCTAATTCTAGTTGAGGCATATTTGGATCAACAGAACCTGAATAAACAACAACATCAGCATTGATGAAGTCATCATCTAAGTGTTCACCAAAAGTCATTTCAACTGCAGGTTTAATCTTACGTAGTTTCTTTACAGCTTTATTAAGATCAAAAATCGGTTTGATATCTGTTACACGAATATTACAGTCAAGACGATTAAAGAAATTTATGAGTCTGAAACCAGTCTTTCCAATACCAACGATCAGGATATTCTTGTTTCTAAATCTCTCCATTCTCTACCTCATTTTTAATGTTGCGATCGCTAGAATCGCTAAAAATATACTTATAATCCAAAATCTAACAATTACTTTAGGCTCGGCCCATCCCAATAGCTCAAAGTGATGATGTATTGGGGCCATTTTAAATATTCTCTTCTTACGAGTTTTGTAAGAAGCAACTTGTAAGATCACCGAAACTGCCTCGGCAACAAAAACACCACCAATAATAACAAAAAGTAATTCACTTCTTGTTAGTACCGCCATTGTTCCTAGTGTACCACCTAAGGCAAGGGACCCCACGTCACCCATAAAAATCTGAGCAGGGTATGTGTTATACCACAAAAATCCAACGCCTGCACCGACGATTGCAGCACCAATGACAGCTAATTCTCCAACATTTTCAACATATGGCACAAAAAGGTATGACGCGATCTCTCTGTGACCAGTTGCATAAGCAATAAATCCAAGTGTTGCAGCAGATGTAATGATTGGACCAATAGCTAGGCCATCTAATCCATCTGTTAAATTAACAGCATTACTAGAGCCAACAATAACGATAGCTCCGAATATTATAAAGAAGCTCATCAGGTTAAAAACTGGTCCTTTTACAAAAGGGACAAATAATTGAGTGTCGATAACATTGAAGTGAACCATGGCAAAGACAGCAATTAGGGCAGTTGCAAACTGCCACACAAGCTTACCTTTGGCCGAAACACCTTTTGTATTTCCTTTAGAGATCTTTGCATAGTCGTCGATAAAGCCGAGTACAAAGTAGGATGCGGTTACACCACAGGTAATGAGAACTGGAATTGAATTAAAGTTTCCAGTTATTAACAGTGTTAATAAGATTGTCCCCAAAATAAAAACACCACCCATTGTAGGTGTCCCTGCTTTTTTTAAGTGAGACTCTGGCCCGTCATCACGTATTACTTGGCCAAACTGCTTGCGCTGCATGAAACCAATAAAATACTTACCCCAAATAATTGAGATAACTGTTGCAAGCAAGAAGGCCACAACTGTTCTAAATGTGATGTATTTAAAAATATTAAAAGCAAAGAATTCATCCCTTAGGGGATAGAGGAAATGATACAGCATGTAATCACCTAGTTTTTAAATTATATTACATAGTTATATCTATTAGCCTCTCTAGTTGTAAAGAACGAGAAGCTTTTAAAAAGATATAATCATACGAATTTAATACTACTGGCCAATTTGAGATAAAATCATCAAGATTTGCATAAGTTTGAGACGCGCCGCCAAAGTTGTTTTTATAAAATTTAGCAAAGCGGCCAATGAAGACTGAGTTTTTAATGCCTAGTTCGTTTAGTAAGTCCGCAATGGCCTCATGATGTTCTTGGGTCTTATCACCTAATTCATTCATGTCACCAATAATGAAGATAACTTTCTTTGTATCTGGAACTTGCTTGGCAAACTCTCTAATTGCAAGCCTCATTGAAGTTGGGTTTGCATTGTAGGCATCTAAATATATTTTTGAATCATTAACATTAATCCACTGGGCCCTTTTATTTTCAGGAAGTCTTAGTATTTTTAACTCGTGAAATAAACTCAGCGAAAAAATATTTTCTAAGACAAAACATGAAGCTTGAACATTCCAGCGATTATAAGACTCTTTAATAAAATCACTTTCAAACTCGTAAACATTTTTCTTGCTTACAGGAACAATTTTATCTGTAACTTCTAAAGTTGCTAACTTCTCGTCTTCCATATTTAAAAAGAATTTCTTTCCATGGTCTTTAACCCAACGATAAAGTGCAGACTTTTCTTTTAGAACGCCATTAAGATCGATGAGAAATTCAGTATGAGCATGGCCAATATTTGTAATATATCCATAATCAGGCTGTGCAATTTCACAAAGCACTTCGATTTCACCAAAGTGGTTAGTTCCCATCTCAATAATCGCAAATTTATGCTCATCCTTAATTGAGAAGATAGTTAATGGGACCCCAATATGATTATTGAGATTACCTTGTGTACAAATAACTGCTTCATGAAGAAAAGATTTTGCTAATGAGAACAGCATCTCTTTTGTCGTTGTCTTTCCATTTGAGCCTGTAAGTCCAAAAACAAAACCACCATGATTCTTCCACTCAATAATTCGAAACTTAGCGGCCTCTTGCAAGAACGAAAGGCTATCTTCAACTAAAAAGAAACAAAGCTCTGTATTCTTTTCAATGAGAGTTCTGATCTCCTCTTCTCTTTCTTTAGAATGAGTTAGAACAATTGCTTTTGCACCATTCTTTATTGCATCTGGAATAAAGCTATAAGCATCAAAGCGCTCGCCTTTTAGGGCAACAAATGTATTCTTATCATCAGACATACGAGAATCTGTAGATAGTAAAATATCAATATCTAGATCCTTACCAATCCTTTTTATAAGACCTGAAACTTTATTTAAATCAGAAATTAACATGATTCCCCTAATGCACTCTTTACTTCTTCAATATCACTAAAGTGGTATTTCACACCATTAATATCTTGATATTCTTCGTGTCCTTTTCCTGCAATAATCACAGCAGTAGGACGTTCATATTCTTTCACATAAGTATGAATTGCTTCCTTGCGATCGACGATAATATCAACGACTTCATTATTACCTTCAAGAATATCTTTGATAATCTCATTCGGATCTTCAGTTCTTGGATTGTCACTTGTTACAACAACCTTATCACTAAATTCCAATGCAGCCGAAAGCATCTTTGGACGCTTTGTACGGTCGCGATCACCTCCGCAACCAAAGATTGTAATAATGTCATAAGAATCAAAATGTTTCTTAGTTTCACGACAAATATTTACAATTGCATCAGGAGTATGAGCATAATCCACAATGAATACACTATCGCCCTTTCTAAAAAGATTAAATCTTCCCTTAGGTAAAGATAGCTTTATTTTTCTATTTAATTTTAAACTAGATGCCCTATCACAAAGAGCGAATGCTAATTCCAAGTTATCGACATTGTAGCTCAGGTTAAATTCTTCACCATAAATATTTTCAACTGAAGAAGCTATGTCAAAATTTAGCTTAGACTTGAATTCAATTTCTTGTGAACGTGGAATAATAAAATTAGATTCACTATAATTTGCAAGTTTTGCTTTAGCATTAAAATAGGACTCCATCGTTCCATGATAATCAAGATGATCTTGAGTGAAATTTGTCCATCCTATTGAATCAAACTTCATTTTCTTTACTCTCTCCTGCTCTAGTGCATGAGAGCTTACTTCAAGACAGAAGTAATTAATATCTTTAAGCTTAAAAATGATTCTTCTTAAATCAATAAAAGATGGAGTCGTCGCAGATAGACTTTCCATGACTTCACTCTCACCTTTGATCACACCAACGGTACCAATACTACATGCGCTTAAGCCGTTAGCATTAAGGATAAGCTGACAAAGATGTGCGACAGACGACTTTCCGTTGGTACCTGTAATTCCAATTAACTTTACTTCACGATTAACTGGATACAGCTCCTCAACTAACTCTTCTTGTAATTTATAAAAATCACACTCGTCCACAACTAGTGAATCAATGTCTGCAACTCTACGATTCGTAATAACCAGCCCAGCACTACCTTTTTCATAGCGTTGGCGAAATAACTCAACTGCTTTTACATTGTCATGTATACGATAAAAAGCGATATCACATGGTTTCGCTTGATCTAAATTTGCCGTAAGATCAGTAAGACCTTCCAAAAGGATATTGTATTTATTAATTAAATTATTCATATGTAGGTGGAGCGTATTTTAGTTTTACGACAACATCGCCATCACGATTACTACCAGCTTCTGGAGTTTGTTCTTGAACAACACCGACCCCAACATGACTTAGATCGATATCTAATTTTTGAGCAAGTGCCATTGCTGATTTTTTATCTAAGCCTACAAAGTTAGGAACTGAACCTCTACCTGTATAGCGCTTAGCAGACTGAACTCTTTTTACTGAGTCAAAGGCCATATCGTTCTTATAAGTCTCATTTTCAGCAAGGCCTTCGAATTCTTTATTCTTATAAAGAAGGTATTCTGTCACTTTTCTAAAAACAGGACCTGCAACTGAGTTCCCATAGTAAGACTTACCTCGTGCAGGTTTATCAACATAAGAGTAAACAACAAATTTCTTCTTAACGCCAACAGGGAAACCTAGGAACCCAGGAATATAACCAGTATAGCGTCCATTACTATCCGCTCTTTGTGCTGTTGAGGTTTTAGCAGCAATCTTAAAATAAGGAATTCTTGCTTTTCTTGCCGTACCACGCTCAACAGTATTTATCATCATCTCAGTGATTGATTTAGCAACATCAGTAGGAATAACTCTTTTTGATTTTACTTTCTTTGGATCATCAACTTTTAAGATTGTTGGTTGTACATAAACACCATCATTCGAGATTGCAGCAAAGGCCGCAAGCATCTGAATCCCTGTTGTTGCAACACCTTGACCAAAGCTGATATTACTTAAAGAAAGTGGAGATACATTCTTATCATCAGTAAAGATCCCACGAGATTCAGCAGGTAGCTCAATTCCTGTTTTCTCACCGATCTTGAAATCATTTAGTGTCTTCTTAAGTTTTGGAAAAGTTAAATCAAATGCAATTTTTGTTGTTCCAATATTTGAAGAGTACATAAGAATCTCTTCAACAGATAACCACTCAAATTTCTTTCTCGATTCAGCTTCCTTAATAATATGATCTTCAACCTTTAGACGGCCTTGTTCACAATAATAATTTGTATCAGGTCGTACAACTTTATTCTCTAGCGCTGATGCAAGTGTTAAAACCTTCAGAGTTGAGCCTGGCTCAAATGGGTCACTAATAAAGGCAAGCTTGCGATCACTTCCTTTTGAGTCACTCACATCATTAGGGTCGAATGTAGGATAATTTGCCATTGCAATAATTTCACCGGTCTCAGCATCCATAACGCCAACACCACCTCGTTTTGCATCAACTCTTTCAACGGCTTCTTTAATGGCCTTTTCAGCTACTGCTTGAACTTCCTTATCAATTGAAAGATAGACATCGTTTGCTCTTTCTGTAGGAATATTTTGGCTAACGTATCTTACAGGGCGACCTTTATTATCTTTAAAGTACTTAATAATTTGAGGCTCACCTCTAAGTTCTTTATCAAAACGATGCTCAATACCGGCCAGCCCATTATTATCGAGTCCAACAAACCCTAAGGTTTGTGCAGCAAGCTCGTGATTTGGATAAATACGCTTCGGAATTTCTTCAATATAAATTCCCTTAAGCTTTTTAATCTGTGCAACTTGTTCTTCTGTAAGCTTTGACTTTCTAGTAATCCAAGTAAAACGATTTCGCTCTAGCGCCTTCTTTGCGATACCATCGAGTTCCATCTCAGGAAGGATTGCCTTAAGTTTTTCATAAACTTTTTTATCTGAGATATTCTTTGGAATAGTAAAGATTGAGTAGGTTCTAATATTAATAGCAAGAGGGTTTCCATTGCGATCATAAATATGGCCACGTCTTGGAAAGACTTTTCTTTCTCTAAAGAATTGTTTTTTTGATTGTGATAATAAATGTCCACGATCAACAACTTGGATACGAAATGCTTTTACAAGAATTGCAACAAAAGCAATTGTAAAAATTGCGTATATAACTTTCAATCTGTTTTTTAAATTATTATCACTCACTACACTTACTTCTTAGCTGGAACAACAATGATTTGATGTTGCTTCGGCTGTGCTAAGTTATAATTACGGGCCATCTTTCTCAAATTAGATACAGACAGAAGTCTAGCTTTTTTAGCTTTTAACTCTTTTCCCTCAACTTTAATTCTCTCTACTTCTTTTTTAACTGTTGCGATCTCATAATTCAGCTCAATCCCTTTCATTCTAAAAAGTACGAATAAAACTGTAATCACAACTAGACTAAGAACAATTGGTAAGCCTTGTGAACTAAGAACAACTCCCTTGATCTTATTTCCAATACCTTCCTTCTTAGATTTTGTTCGACTCATCCTTGAGGCCATTTAACAATCTCCTATTGTTATTAATTTTCAATCTTTGAAAATTTCTCGTATTTATTTTTTGATTTCTTACTTACAACACGCTTAAGCACTCTTAATTTTGCACTTCTTGAGCGAGAGTTTTCAGCAATCTCCTCATCACTTGGAATAATTGGCTTTTTAACTTCATTTTCAAAAAGCATCTCACCAAGTCCATTTTTTTCATAATCTTTAAAAAGCTTCTTCACAATTCTATCTTCTAAAGAATGAAAGCTTATAATTAATATTCTACCACCAATCTTTAATAATGGTAGCACCTGATTAATTACGTCAGTTATTACATCCAACTCGCGATTAACTTCTATACGAAGTGCTTGGAAGCATTTTGTCGCAGGATGAATGCGACCAAATTGTAATTTTTTTGGATAACAATCTTTTATCAATTCTGCTAATTGAAAAGTTGTATTAATCGGGCCATTTTTATCTCTTTCAAGAACTATTCGCTCAGCGATTCTCCATGCAAATTTTTCTTCGCCGTAATCCCTAAAGAGATTGGCCAGATCCTGTGCAGAATAACGATTAATAATATCCTTGGCCGTTTGAATATTGTCATTATCGTAGTCCATACGCATATCGAGCGGCGCATCAACACGAAATGAAAATCCACGTGAGCCTTCATCGAAGTGATGAGAAGAAACCCCTAAATCAAGAAGAACTCCATTAAGCCCTCCGTTTGCTTCCACAAGATCAGCATGATTACCCATGACAATATCTTTAAAGTGACAAAAGTTAGAGTCATGTAAGAAGAGTCTATCTTCAACACCATTTTTCTTAATAAGTTCACGGCCATTCTTTAAAGCATCGGGGTCTTGGTCAAATGAAATAAGCTTGGCCTTCTCCTCTCTTTTAACAATCGCCAAAGAGTGACCACCGGCCCCAAACGTACAGTCTGCAAAAAGTAACTGATCATGTTCTTCACTATCTAAATAAAGATAATCGAGACATTCTTTCTTTAAGACGGAATAGTGCTCTTTATATTCTTCAACCATTAAATAACCTTATTTTATAAGTAGTTAGCAGTTACAAATTTAACGTAATAAAAGTGAACAAACTTTTAAAATCTTTCATTCATTTGACTTGTATACACTACCAATGCCAAAATTTTACATCTAGCGCAAGGAATTTAAAAGTACTATGAGAGATACTGATTTAATTTTAAATAAATATATTGAATCAAAAGTTTTAGATTTTAAGAATCGTGTTAACGCTTATAGCGCGAGGAAGAATTATTCTAAATCTTTTTTAAACTCTGCTAAAGAATTAACCAAGTCTGACTTAGTTGAAAGATTCAATTTAGTTAAGAATAATCTTTCTCCAAATGAAGCGATTAAACTAATGCGAAACCTTGTTACATCGAGTGCTTGGATCAGCTTTTCTTCAGCTCGCTATATACATTCTCTTACAAACTTTAAAAGCTTCGATAATAAATTCGACTTTGATAAGGTCAACTATCGATTCTTCAATGACCTCAAGGCCCGCAGACCAATCGACCTCCCTGATGATGAAATCTTTAGGATCATCTATAACGAAGTTGAATATGCTAAGTACCATCCAAATTACATTTCAAACTTAGAAGAGCCAAAAACAGATATTACAATTGTCTTAATTCCAGGTGTTTTCAATGAGTTATTTTCAACACCTTCGTTTGAACGCGCCTGCCAACATCTAAAATCAAAATATAATATTAAGTATTACACGCCCGAAGTTAATGGTTTTGATAATTGCTTAAAGAACGCAAAATCACTTCGTGAACAAATTGCTAAATATGTAAGTGATCATCCAGCAGAGAAGCTATGGTTAATTGCATTCTCTAAAGGTGGTCTGGACTCACTCCATTACTTAACTGATTATAGTGAAGAACAAGATGCCATTGTTGGCCTTTCAACAATTGCTTCCCCTATTCTTGGCTCTAATTCGTTTAATAAGAAATTTATTAAAACCCTAAATCTCATACATAATTTTTCTGACTCAAAACTTTATCAATTAATTGATGGCAAGAAAGATATCCTAGCTAAAGAAATGCAAAAGTCACTTTCTTCGACTTTTCGCAGGCCTTGGATGAGAAATAATCACGATAAGCTTAATCAAAACCTTTTCTATACTTCGATAGGGTTTTCATCGAAATGGTATGAGAGTCATCTCTGGATGATTCTTATGAAGATGTTTATAAGAAGCAAGAAGGATAATGATGGAGTTGTTGATACTGAAAGCTCATTATTCCCATACTATTTTGAAAGAGGCATCAAGCTTGGTATTTTAGATGGCCATCACCTTATTGGAAGAAGATCTTCTTTCTACTGCCAAGAAGCTTTGATTGAGGCCCATATTCATTACCTGAAGTATAAAGGGCTACTCTTTTAAGCCGCCCTTTAAATTCATCAGTACTAATTTTGACATTGTTTTAAGAGTTTCAAATACTCCAATACCTTTAACAGCGACAGCATCAAAGGCCGGCCTTTCATCGGCATTAAGTGTTTGATTCATATCCTCAACAGGTGTGACATTTGGAAGATCTCTTTTATTCCATTGAAATACAATCGGAATCTGATCAATATCGTAACCTTGTTCAGTAAGGTTTGCTTCAAGGCTTTTAAGTGATTCAATATTAGCTTCCATTCTCTCAAGTTGAGAATCGGCCACAAAGATTACACCATCAACTCCGCGCAAGATTAGCTTGCGAGATGACTCGTAAAAAACTTGCCCTGGAACTGTATATAAGTGAAAGCGAGTTTTAAAGCCTCTAATTTCACCTAGATCAAGAGGTAAGAAATCAAAGAAAATTGTTCTTTCATTTTCTGAGTCGAGAGAAACCATCTCTCCTTTATTTCCACCAGCAGTTTTCTGATAAATATATTGGATATTCGTTGTTTTACCACCAAGACCTGGTCCGTAATAAACGATCTTACAATTAATTTCCTTCGTATTGTAATTTACAAAAGACATGTGGCCCCCGTTATCCTAAAACGCCTGCAAAGAGGTCATCGACTTCGTTATCACTTATATCATCGAATAGAAATACCTCGTTTGGATCACTATCCCCTGATAAATGTGCTTCAATAAATTCTGGAAGCTTTGATTCAATACTTCTAATTCTTGCCTTTAGTTTTGCCGGATTATCCACATCAAAATAGATAAGACTTAGATAGATATCATCAAAGAAACCTGAGAGCTTTGTAATATAAATCCCTTTTGAAGAAGTTGCATAGTTGAATCTAAATTCATCTTGCGTTTCCTCTGGGATAAATTGAGAAAGAACCGAACTTGCCTGCCAAACACCAGCAATAAGGGCACCAGCAGTATCACTATCGAAATCAGTTTCAACACTTTTAAATGAATACAGTGGAATTCCGTCCTGACGACAAACAATTAAACCACTATTTACTAGAGAATCTAATCCACTATACTCTCTAAAAAACTCTTGAATAACGACTTCGATGTTATCCATAAACCTTCCTTACATTTTGGTTTTATTTTCTAATGCCTTAGATATAGTCATTGTATCTAAGTAATCGAGATTCCCACCCATAGGAATCCCAAAGCCAATTCGATCAACATTAACTTCATCTGAAAGAACTGATTTGATATAACTACAAGTCGCATCACCCTCAACAGACGGACCAATAGCTAAGATAACGGACTTAATACCAAGTTCATCAACACGCTTTTTAAGCTTATCAATATTTAACTCTGCTGGACCAACACCCAAAAGTGGATTAAGTACTCCACCTAGAACATGATATAGTCCTCTATATTGGCCACTTCTTTCAATGGCCATGTAATCAGTGATAGACTCCACAATACAAATCTCAGTTGATTCTTTACGATGAATATCACTACAAACAGCACAGATATCTTCATCAGCAAAGACACCACATTGATTACATTTTTTCAATTCTGCTAATTCATTTAAAGCAACAGCAAAGTCTCCTAATTCTTCCTTAGTCCACTTTGCTAAGCTAAGAACGTGTCTTAGTGCACTCTTTTCTCCAATGCCAGGCACTTTAGAGAATGAATCAACAAGATTATTAATTCTTTCAGGTAGTTTCATTAAGTTTAAGCCTTAGAAAAGTCCTGGAATATTTAGTCCACCAGTAACCTTGCTCATCGCATTTGAAACCATATCTTGTGATTCTTTGATTGCTTGATTAACTGCTGTTAAAACAAGATCTTCAAGAGTTTCAACATCATTTGGATCTACTGCTTCAGGATCAATCGTGATAGCTTGAATTTCTTGCTTACCAGTGATTTTAATTTTGATAGCACCACCACCTGAAGAAACTTCTAGCTCACGCTTTTCAAGCTCTTTTTGAAGTGTGCTAATTTTTTGCTGCATTTGTTGCGCCTGTTTCATTAGGCCTTGCATTCCCTTTGCCATTTTATTCTCCAATTTTTATTCATCTTCATTTAAGATAATTTTATCAATCTTAGAGTTAAATATTGAACTGGCCAATTGAAGCATTTCATCACCTTCAATTTCCTTCCTTTGATTTTGTTTTTCAATATTTTCATTCTCTATATTAATTTCAAATTTAGATTTAAAGTCTGTTTCTTCAGCTTTCTTCTTTTCAACTAGCTCTATTGATAAATCAATCTCTTGCACTTGAAAATATTTTCTAAGGTGTTCTCTTACCTTTTCAAGTGTCTCTTGATTATTCATATGATCAAAGAAAACTTTTGCACCAGTAGGATAGCCGATAAGAAGGGATACCTTATCCATCTGAACAACTAGATCACCAATTAAATTCCCTTGCTCCATATTTGCACCCATTACAGGTGAAGTTTTTGACAAGAACTGAAGAAAACCATCCCAAGACTTAGGGCCCTCAATAACAACTTCCTCTTCAATTGATTCAGTTTGAATTGACTCAACCTCTTGAATTTCTTCACGAGATTCTTCCTGTGGTTCTATAGGATCATCAAAAATAATTTTATGAGGCTTTACGACTTCCTCTTGTATAACTTCCTCAACTTGAATTTCAACTTCAGGCTTAGGAGTCGGAATAGATTGTGGTTGAACTTCTTTAGTAGCTACTTCTTCAGTCTCGGCCACAACTTGGGCCTTAGGCTTTCCCGCGCTATCCTCCACTTGAGTGTCTGCAATTATCTGATGTCTTAATGCTACCTTTCTCATTGCTAAGAGTGTTGCATCAGTTGGAATAATTGACTCAAGCGTCCACGTAAAGTCTTTTGCGAGTGTTTCATATACCCAGTAAAGTTCTGCTCGTGTTGTACGATCAAATATATCACCGTCCACTTTCGAAAGAACTCTCGACTTATCGTTAAAATCTTTTGCAATAACAATTGAAAATAGATTTTCAAGTAAAGACTTTACAATATTTTGTAGGGAGATATTTTGTGAAATTAGAGCATTAAAAGTATTTGTCAGCTCTTCAATATTTTCAGAAAGTGTAGAGTCAATTAATGTTTTAATTGAGCTAAGCTTTGCAATACCAAGGGCCTGAGCAAAGATATCCTCTGAAATATCTTGTCCAAACGAAAAACTTAAAACCTGATCAAATAAAGAAAGTGTATCTCTAAAAGATCCATTACCTAGCTTAGCTAGAGTTTCAATTAACTCTGAATTAGCAAAAGTAATATTTTCAAGTTGTGCTATGTGAATAATATGAGACTTAAGCTCTTCAACCGTTGCATTAACAAAGTCGAAACGCTGACATCTTGAAAGAACTGTACCAAGAAGTTTTTCAGGCTCAGTTGTCGCCATTAAAAATACGGCATGTTCTGGTGGTTCTTCTAATGTTTTTAAAAGGGCATTGAAGGCACTGTTAGAAAGCATGTGAACTTCATCAATAATATAAACTTTGTACTTTCCACTGGATGGTAGATAAGAGATATTGCTAATCAGCTCTCTTACATCATCAACACTATTATTAGATGCACCATCGATTTCAACGACATTCATCGAAGCCGCAGAATCAAAGTCTTGGCAAGCACTACATTCACCACATGGGTTTTGATTCTCATCACGAGTTTCACATCTTAGTGCTTTAGCAAAAATCCTTGCTATCGTTGTCTTACCAATTCCACGTGTACCAGAAAAGATATAGGCATGACCTAATCGATCATCTCTCAGAGAGTTAACTAAAGTTTTAACGATATGTTCCTGCCCAACAAAATCTTGAAATTTTGCAGGACGATATTTTCTGGCCAAGACCTGATATGACATTAAGCACCATCACTTTATATGATTTAAAAATTTTACTTGTTAACTATAGGAAAAATTATAGGTATTGGAAAGGGGCAGCCGATACAAACACAATGCAACAAAGGTTACCGTTGCTTCGTTCCCGACCTGGCGGAGTTAGCCCCGCTACATTTGTCTGACCGGCTACCGAACATGAATATAATATTTATCTTAGCATGATGTCAATGAAAGCTAGTATTTAATGATAATCGTCTCACCTTTCAGACTCACTGAGTCAGAGTTGATGAACTTCATCACAAATTTTAAAACGAATTTTGTTGCCGTCATACCTGCAACTCGTGCTCGGTTAACTTTAATTCTCACTTCACGCTGCTCCGGCTGAACATCAAGCTTCCCAGCGGCCTTAAATTTGAAAGTGAATAGAGATTTTAACTTGGCCGTCATATTAAAGTGACCATCAGCAACAGTAATTTTTAGATCACGAATACGATTCTTATCTGACTCTTTCTTATCCTCACTAATCTTTTGAATACTAAAATCAGATCTTCTAAGACATCCTTCATAAATTGAAACAGCATCCACTTCTTTATCAGTTGAATTTATTTTTACGCAACGGGCCTCGATCTTAGTGAAAGTAAACTCACCTTTTTTAGTTTGCGCCTCAAGTTGATTAGCAATTAGGCCAAGGTGCTGCTTTTCAAAATAAACTTGTCCGTCAAAAACATTAAATGGCATTCCCTCTCTAAGTAACTTAATCTCTTTTCCTGCAATTCGAGACTCTTCTAAACAACCTGCAAAAATTAGATCAAGATTAAAAGCACTTAAATTAGGGTCTTTATAACAATCAATATTAATATTTTTAAAGTTAATAGAACTATTGAGAAGGTTACCTGAAGCGCTCTGAGCATCGATGATTATTGAATCTTCTTTAAAGGCAACTTCCTTTCCACGAATATTTACATTAGATTGAGTCGCACCACTTTGTTTAATTTCTACGATTGCGAATTCTTTGCCCTCAAGTGGCTTAATGTGCATATCCTTCAAACAAATCTCATCTAAGTTAAATGTAAACTCATCACTTTGACATTTAATATCAACATCTTTGATATCAAAAAGAAATTGTTCTGCGCCAATACTTAGTTGTGGCCCATTTGCAAAAAAGCCAGTCTCCGCAAATTCGATTTTAGCTTCTTTCGCATAAATCATATTAAGTAGATCAATTTCAGTGAACTGCGGAAGATGAGTCGTAAGATTCAAATTATCTTTTTGAAAATTAATACGATTATTAAATAAGAAAGTGTTAACAAGAAAAAGCTCACCATTCTCAGTTAAATCAAACTCTACAGCATCGTATTTTATATACACATCTCTTGCGTGTGCAACGCCACCAAGAAATTCACTTCCTAGCTCTCTATTTAAGTTGATGGAATCAACTTCAAAAAACATAGAGTTGGCGATACAAGATAATGCGAATGTTGCCGTAAAGATAAATTTAAACATATATTCATGTTCGATAAATATCGTCAGAATGTAAACAGTAGAGATTTAACTTTGACGTTTTCGATAAGTTTTTCGACGCAATTTAAAGAAATCTGATAATACTTTCGAGCATTTAAAGTGCTCTACACCACCAATGATAGAAAATTTATGATTGAAGCGCTTATCTTTTTGAAAACTGTAACCTAGTGATACTGACCCGGCCTTCTGATCATAGGCACCAAAGACTACATTTTTAAAACGTGCCTGCAAAATTGCATATAAGCACATCGGACAAGGCTCAAGCGTAATATAGATTGTGCAATTAAGAAGTCGCCAATCCCCAAGTTTTTCACTGGCCTCTCTTATGGCGAGAATTTCCGCATGGGCCGTCGTATCTTTTTGATGTTCTTTTAAATTATGAGTACGAGCTATCACGTTATCATTTTCATCAACAATGATTGCTCCCACAGGAACCTCTCCTGCCTTGAAAGCAAGTTCCGCTTCTTTAAGCGCCAAGTTCATATTCCAAATGTGTGATTTAATGCTCATGATTTAAATTTTTTATCTTTTTTGGCCTTACGCTCAAAATTCCAATACTTTTCTAATTCGCCATAGCGACGACGAGAAGTTTCATCAGTGTTATGAAACCTTACTCCATATGTAAAAGGTCGTCCTATCGAATGTTGTCTTTTAGATACCACTTCAACGCTCAGGCGTCCATCAATGCTTGCCGTTAGCGGCTCAATTTCTAGCTTTTGACCAATCTTCAAATCATCGAACAGAGTAAGGCCGCCGGCTTTACGACGAAGATCAACCAGTCTTCCCTCCACACCATCAAGACCTTCTGAGTAAACACATGTCTTTAAATCATTACGGTACCTAAAATCATATTCCCACCAACTTATGACAGGATAGAAAACAGGTGTGTATAAAGAAAAACAAAGTAACCCAAGAAGCATTAGAGACATTGTGTAGAGAAAAAATAATGAGAAGTCATTATAGTAATACAAAGACCTCAAAATATAAAAAATGATAAAGAGTGCAACAACGACACTTAATGTCCAAAAAGAATAGTGAACATTTTTTTGCATTCGATAATAGAGTCGATAAAGGATAACGGAAAATATGATTCCAAAGAGTGCGATAAAGTTAAATTGAAATTTAAAGAACTCATAACCCTTGGCCAAGAAGAACAAGAACATATGTAGAGAGAACAATGCCTGAACTTTATTGAAGTCACTCTTAATTGATAGTTTACTAATACTGATTAACATTATTCTATTTTATCAAAATAGGATCATTTGATAATCAGTGGCACTATTTGCTTAGCCCCTTCTTCACGAGTAAATTTATATTTTTTATCATCTATTGTTAACTCATACTCACCAGGTTTAAGGTTAACTGGATAAAGATGGATATGGTCATAAATACCATACCAAGATCGTAGGTCAGCTAATTCTGACTCTTGTATGGCACGATTTCCAGCAGCGTAAGCAGCACTTGCAGAGAGATAAGCAATCAAGCTACCACTATTATAAAGACTACGGTAAGTCTGATAGGCAGAAGTTAAAAGAGCAATATGCTTTGCCGCAAGCCTTGCACCTACTTTTGCTTCTAAAAGGGCCACATCATTTTTTAAAGAACTACTCAAGACTTCAGAAGTATTAGTCATAAGTACCGAGCCACCGCTTTCGACCTCCTCCCCTTTAGCATTTTTGATTGTGACCTTTTTGGGAGTCGATACTGTAGATGAATCAATCTTAGGTAGTTCAAAATAAATCTTTGGTTCAGTCCCTCTGGTAAGAGCAAGCATATTTAAAGAGAAAGTTACAAAGTCATCCATTCCTTCATCATTTGAAATATAAACTCCCACAGGAAGCCCTAATGGAAAGTCGTATACTTTGGCCGTTTTCTTGATGACATGGCCATTTAAAATAATGAGATAAGTATTAAATGATTTTCTATTATTAAAGAAATCGTATGTGTGCTTATAAGTCTCTGTTTCCGTTATATACTTTGAAAGCTCAGTCTGACTCATTAAATGTAGCTTCTTATAATCTTCTTGATATTTCTTATGTGATGAATTGTAGCTAGGATACAATCCCATTTGCTGAATAAGATCTCTCTTTCCTATTTTCTTGAAATTATTAACAATCGAGCGGTCTTTGGCCCTACCATAAGTATCATGAACAACAACTCCCATCAGATCAATAAAGGTTGATCCCTTATAGATTGCACGTCCTCTATTTTGGGCCTTAAAGTTTTCGATATAGGCACTCCAATCTCTCAGAGTTGAAACCATGGCCTGTTGATGAAATCTCTTTTGCTTATCTGAAGTAACTTCTTTACTCTTCATATAATGAGCTAGAATTTCATAAAATCGAATATTGGCCTGTTCGAATTGATTTGGGTAATAGATGTCAGTGGCCTCTCCAATAAAAAGAGATTCTACTTTGTTTGAGATACTAATTTTGTATAATTCGTTTGCAATCTCTTTAGCATTGTTAAGATACAAAAGAGCATTGTCATAATCTTTTAAATTAAAATAAGCAATACCAAGCTCAGCTTGTTTTAGAAATCGATCTTCCTCTCGCTTATAGACTTCACCTTTGTTAATTTTTTCAACAACACTTTTGTAATCGTTACTTTTATATAAAGATGAAATGAGGTCACCTTCATCCCTTACTTTCCTTGCTGCACATGAGACAAGAATAATAAGGAATGAAAGAGTTATAATCTTTTTAAAATTAGTAATATTCAACTAATTACCAACCTACTTTTGATTTTTCTGAATACTTATTAACACGTGTTCTAGTTCTCATAACTTCGACACCTCTAGAAATGTCAGTCATACGAATATTCATCGTGTATTCTTTTAATGTTTTCCCACTTCTTGAACGTGGTTGCATTCTTACATTACCAAAGATCATAATATCTGCACCTGCAGCATTTCCAATTTTCTTAGCTTCAGCAGGACTAACCATTCCATCATTTTGATATTGAATCTCTTTTAACAGGGCCTCACGAGCAGAAGCATCAATTAAGATATATTCTCCTGATTCACTTAACTGAGTTAAGAATTCATCAGAAATATCATCTGACGGGAAATATGGTTCGGCCGTTTGATTACTAAATTCAGCAACAAATACTTTAGGACGTCTTCCCAACTTGAGTAGGTAATTTTTAAATCCTTTATGTTGTTTCATTTTTTGAATCACTGTTTCAACTGAATTTTCAGTATCACGTGTAACCCATGCATCAGTAATCTCTAATGACTTCTCATCTGATGTGTCTCCCGAAACACGCTCAGCTTGAAATCCCCCACATGAAACTAATGTAAAAAGCAGTGTAAGAGCTAAAATCTTTTTCATATATCCTCCATTAAATTTTTAAATCAACAAAAATATCAGGTAAGTCGTCCATCAACTCACTAACAACTTCTTCAATAATGGCCTTTTCAGAACGACCTGTTTGTGTATATCTTTTTGTAATATTCAATTTCTTCTTATTGAAGTTAATCTCCAATGTCTTTTTTACAAAACCATCAACATTTAAAAACTCGTCAATTAAAGCAATTGCAATATTTAAGCGTTCATCACTCTTTCCTGAAAATACATTATTCTTATTAAGCTCACTTATTAACAGCTTATCAACGACCTCAAACTTCGGTTGTGAATAAACGTGTAATGTAATTTCTTTTTTAGGACGTACTTCATACTTTTTAACTTTAGACTTATAACTATCTGCTAAAGTCATCATATATAGCTCTAACTTTTTAATCACGCTATTATTGGCCCTAATTTTAGAAAGAACTAAATTATAGCCAGACTTATATAAGTCTTCGTTTTCTTTTTTTAATTCAGAAATATCACTTTTTAATTTAGTTATGAACTTTTTAGTATTTAATCCCATTAAGACACAATAGTATGATTCCTCATCAACAAATGACTCAATCATTTCAACGCCAAATAAATTCTCAGAAACTTCTTCACTGACAAAATCAGAATACTCGCCTTCATCTAATTTACCATTCGAGCTTTCAATCGATATAAATTTTGCTTTTACTTTAACCTGAAAGTTTTTAGCAATCTCGACTCTTGCATCTTCTGTTGCCTCTTTTTCACTAAGGCCACATGTTTTTGCACATAAGAAATCCTTAGGACATGATTTTATTTGTCCAAATGAATAAAGACTAAAAAGTGAAATCAGTAGGATCTTAATCTTCAAATTTTTGTCTCAGCTCTTCTTTGTGTGAATCTTTAGCAACAGCAATGGCTTTTTCTTGTGCATAACGAATAGCTCTTTGTAGAGTATCTTCTTTAATACCTACTAATGAAAAACAAGTATAGTATGGATCACCAATAAGCTTTTCATCTTTCATTTTTTGTCTCTTTTCCCAGTACTGTTCTTTTACACGAACTCCAGAAACTTTCGTTCTAATTGACTGAGTTAGAGTTTCAGAAAATGTTTTAATTTCCTGTGAGTCTTCATCAAGGTTTGTTACTTCTGTATAATCATTTGCAATCTCTTGCGAGATCTCAGAAGCGATTACCGCTGTTGATCTGGCCGTAGCTGACTTTACACAAAGTCTTCTATTTCTATTTTCAGATTGAGATAAGAAGTAGTGATAGTCTTTATCACCTTTATAGTTATCAGCGCTTTCTAACCAATCAGGTTCAATTTTATTTGAAGCATTTAAGATTTTATAATCAATTTCAAATTCCCTCGCCTTCTTTCCAGAGGCACAAGAAATCAACGCAATTGATATTAAAAAAAATGAGAAAAACTTTGTCATGATATCTCCTAAAAAATATTCTTAGCGGACTTTTCCAAGTCAACTAATTTTACTTTACGCTGAGATATAATCAATGAAAAATTATTTTAATAATTCCTTAACAGCGACATGGCTCAGTAAGAAGCCTACTGTTCCAGTCATGTATGTGGCCGTACCTAACCCACCATCACAATCTAACTTAAGTGCCTTTGACGTATTATCAATATCACACTTTTTAATCTTCTTAGATGGCTCTGGAGAATAGACACATTGAACCTTGGCCTTTGAACGGCCAAGAGGATAAAGGTGCTTCTTTTTAAGTTCTTGTCTCACTTTTCGATAAAGCATATCCTGCTTTGTCTTAGATAGTTCCGCAACAGTAATCATTGTAGGGTCAACTTTCCCACCAATTGCCCCAGAACTTACAATTTTAACTTCACGCTTATAGCATTCATTAATTAAGATCGCCTTCTCACGAGGCGCATCAATAGTATCAATAATTATAGAAGGCTTCTCAGCAAAGATCTTATCCATATTCTTTTCATTAAAAAAACAATAATGGCAGACAACTTCACAGTCAGGATTAATCATCGCGATCCTCTCCTTCAGAGCATCGGCCTTCATCTTTCCATAATTTCCATCGTGAGCATGTAGTTGACGATTTGTATTTGATACACAAATATCATCGAGATCAACTAAAGTGATTTTATTAACACCCAAACGTGCAATCGATTCAACACACCAGGTCCCAACACCACCAAGGCCAATAATCATAAAATGTGAGTCTTTAATTATAGAAAAAGCCTCGGCTCCAAGTAGGGCCGCTATTCCATTAAATCTTTGTTCGTGATTTGACATAGGCTTGTAAAAATAGGTGCTTAAGAAACATGGCGCACTCGGCAGGAGTCGAACCTGCGACCTTCTGATCCGTAGTCAGACACTCTATCCAGCTGAGCTACGAGTGCGCATGTAGGAGTTATTTATAGCCCCTAACTGCTCATATTGTCAATGCGTTCTTGCATTCAAGGAAATATTTGTCAGAGGGCCCTAAAAAATTGGACAATAGGCTCAATTTATTAATTATTTAACAGCTTAATTCATGAACAAATTTATACTTATATTACTGACTTTTCCCCTACTAGCGCTTGCAAGCGAAAGTAGTGAGCTACAAAAATCCCTCGATCAAAGAATCAAAGAAGACAATCACTCAAATAGTACTTCCTCTTTAGTTACTGCACATAGACCAAATTACATCTTACCAATAACCTATATGCACGACCCGAATGAAGTGCCCTACCCTGTAGATGATGAACTTAAGAATATCGAAACAAAATTTCAACTTAGTTTCAAGTTCACATTGTTGTCACATATCTTTGGATCAAAGACTGATTTGAATTTTGCCTATACTCAAAAGTCATTATGGCAGCTTTACAATAAGAAAAACTCGGCAGCATTTAGAGATACTAATTATGAGCCAGAGTTATTTGTTTCTTTTGAGCCATTCAAAGAAGACTGGCGTATTTTTAAAAATTATTACCACTTCGGCTTCGTTCATCAATCCAATGGTAAAGACTTACCACTATCTCGAAGCTGGAATAGAATCTTTGCAACAACGTTCTTTGAATGGCAAAAGACACTATTCATGCTCAAGGTTTGGTATCGTATAAATGAAGAAGCTAAGGATGGACCGACTGATTATACTGGTGATGACAATCCCGACATTACTGACTATCTTGGCTACTTTGAATTAACAGGTATCCATAAAATCAACGGCCATACCCTTTCTTGGATGCTAAGAAATAATTTGAAGAAAGATAATAAGGGTGCTCTCGAAGTTAACTGGTCTTTTCCTTTGCCGGAAACACGTTTAAAAGGTTATCTTCAAGCCTTCACCGGCTATGGTGAAACGATGATTGATTACGATTACAATATGACTCGAGTAGGACTCGGTGTCGCATTTACAGATTGGTTATAATGAAAAAATTATTAGCGACAATTTTACTCTCTACACTTACTTTTGCCAGTAATTACAAGCCAGAATATTGGGGTATTGGATTTGGTTATCGTAATGCAGACATCCCATTTAAAGTAGCAGATAAGAAAGTTTCTGATATTATCCCTCTCTTCTTTTATAAGCGTGGAGATTTTCAACTCGATGGCCTATCAGCGCACTTCACTTTTTATCGACCTATTAAAAAGTTAAATATCAACCTTATGTCAAAGTATCGATTCTTTGATACTCCAAAAGATACGCAAAACACAGTTCGTGGAGCCGGCTTCGACTATGGTTTTGAAGCACAATATGTTCACTCAAAGATGTGGAGAACAAGGGCGCAGCTCCTCGCAGAC
Organism: Halobacteriovorax sp. GFR8; assembly: GCF_050955245.1. NCBI lineage: Bacteria > Pseudomonadati > Bdellovibrionota > Bacteriovoracia > Bacteriovoracales > Halobacteriovoraceae > Halobacteriovorax > Halobacteriovorax sp. GFR8. Next base: position 171,394 of record NZ_JBPBLR010000003.1, read on the forward strand.
CATTCAACAAGAAGCTATTTCAATTTAAAGACTGAAGCTGACCTTGTGTGGAAGAAAGTCTTCTTTCGTCCATATGCCTATGCAACAATTAGAACTGCAGAGTTTAATAATAAGTATTATGGTTTAGATGTATCAAATCCTGGTCCAGGCTATGAAGTTGGTGCCGGAGTTAAGGCCGCCATAAGAGTACATAAAGACTTTAATATCCTCACTCATGTAAAAGTAAGTGCTCTTGATAATGAAACTGCCGACGCTCCTACCATTCGTAACCAAGTAAACACGGAAACATTTTTAGGTATCGGATTTATGGATCCACACCTAATCCATATGAATGGACACGAGATTACAAAGCGTTCAAAACTTAAGTCAAAAACTTTTATTAGAGCGGCTTATGCTATGGCCACTCCATCAAACCTAAGTGATATCCTCTCTTTTCATACAGCAACTGATAAGTACAAAAATGACTTGGTTTCCTTTGCTTATGGTATTCCAATGGCCGATCAATTCCTAGGGGCCGACATTCCAGTCTATCTTCTGCCTCAATATGTTGGACATCTTAAAAGTGACGTACAGGAAAGAAGTAATGAATTCGTCCTAGCTGTTAAGATCTTCATTCCATTTCACTGGCCGACGAAGTTGAGACTTGGCCTTGCTGAAGGTATTTCTTATGCCGATCAAATCACTTACATCGAAGAGTTTGATATTTCAGGAAAGGGTTATCGTAGTAGTAAGTTCATGAATTATTTAGACTTTTCTATCGATTTTAGCTTAGAAAAAGCGGGACTAGAGCACACTTGGCTTGGGCTTATGATTCATCACCGTTCAGCAATTTTTGAATCGTCTTCAATGTTTGGAAGAATCAAAGGTGGAAGCAATTATATTGGCGCATATATCCAACAAGATCTATAGAACCTGCGAAGCTTTAAATGAAAATAATTGAAAATCTCAATGATTTCAATAATCTCTATAGTGGAAAAATCTGCTTTTCTGATCTTTGTCATGAAAATTTCGCTCTAGAAACATGATATTCATCCGATAATGAGTGCATGAAAAATTTAAGCTATATATTCACTCCATTATTTTTATCGACCACTATCACAGGACTTAGCGTATTCTACAGTCAAATAAACCTTATCGAAGGTCTATCTTTCTTTAGTGCACTAATTCCTTTTACATTCTTTGCCGTTAAGGAACGAAGAAAGCATCGAATGAGTCTTCAATCTTTTGTACAAAAGCTAGATTATCTTCAACGAAATATTGTTGGAACAAACGCTCAATTTTTTGAATCTTGTGAACAACTTGATGAAAGTACGGAAGAACAGGCAAGTGCTGTTATTCAAACAAGTGCTACAAGTGATGAAATTAGTGCCATGATTACTAAGACGACAGGATCGATTGATTCATTCGAAGCAAATATTAAAGAGATCAATGGACTAATTAGTAGAAGTGACCACTCATTAGCAAAGCTAGAAAAGAATATTCAATCGAGCTTAACAACAAGTCGTGATATCACTGAATCACTAAGTGATATTGTTGTTAACCTTAATGGTTTCTTATCTACATTTACCGATGTTGAATCTAAAGCAATGCTTATTAATGATATTGTTTTCCAAACGAAACTACTTTCTTTCAATGCTTCAGTTGAGGCTGCACGTGCAGGTGAGCATGGGAAGGGATTTTCAGTTGTAGCTGAAGAAATTGGAAAACTAGCATCAACGAGTGGAGAGAGTGCTGAGGCCATCAATGCGACCCTTCACGAAGCACAATTAAAACTAAATTCTCTTATTTCTAATATTCAAGAAAATAGTAAGAGTCTAAATGAAAGACTTGATCAAACTGCTGATTCTTGTGACAGCACTCTACAAGAGTTTAGACATAGCTTTAATCAGACAAATGATGAAACAGTTAAGATGAACGAGCAAATTCAAGAAGTAACAATTGCGGCAAAAGAGCAAGAGAATGGTGTTATCGAATTACGTGATGCAATTCATGCCATTAATAACTCAACTCAAAGAAGTGCACTCGTTGTATCTCAAACGCTTAACTTAGCAAATACAATTAGCCAGTACCTTGGTGAGCTTTCTGGATCGATTAATCATACAAAAGAATCACAGAATATTAGAATCAATGAAAATATTGAGCTGATTCCTTGGGAAGACAAGTACAACATTGGTATTTCTAAAGTAGATAGTGAACACCAAGAACTTCTACGTAAGATCAATGGACTTATTAACTCAATGAACACTGGAAAGGGAATGAAAGAGGCTTTCCAAACACTAAAAGAATATACTGTTTTCCACTTTGATGAAGAAGAAGAGTACATGCAAAGTATCAACTACCCTTCTTATGAGTCACATAAGAGAGTTCACGAGAAGCTTTTATCTGCAGTTGCACGCTTTGAACAACAACTACATAACGGAACTCTTGAAAAAGATAAATTAGCAAGTTTCTTAAAGAACTGGTTATTTACGCATATTATGGGAATTGACACTAAGTATGCAGCTCATGCAAAGAAGCAGCGAACAACTAAGTTCGCTGCCTAAATAGAGTTAAAACTCGGGATAGAATACTTTTGCAAATCTTGAGTAATTTTCAAATTGAGGCATATGCCCTAAACCATCTAATTCAATTAGCTTAAGTTTAGGGTTTTCCTTTTTTAAGTCCTTACCTAAATTCTGATATTGACCTAACTTCCTCTTGATACCTTTTCTCTTCCAACCTCGTCCAGGACCAGTTCGATCACGAGTCCCTAAGATTAAAACCGTTTTTGCCTTAATCTTTGGAAATTTAACAACAATATTATCATTAAAAATTGGGCCATAAGTTAAGGCCGCATTCCATGCAACATCATCATAATCAGGGCCATTTAACCACCCTTTAAAAGGAGTCAGAAGTTCTTCATATGGTTCGGCCCAGGCACCATCATAGTAATTCTTCTTTTGATAATTTCTAGCACCATCTACTGTTTTATTCTTTTCAATATTATAAAAGAATTCAGGATCTTTATATTCTGCATAATCAAGATATGCTTCTAGGCCAATAGGGTTTACAAGAATTACTTTCTTAATATCTCGATACATTGAGCCCATATTTACAGCAAGCATTCCTCCCATAGAATGCCCGACAAGAGTATATTTTTTAATACCAATAGACTTTAGAAGATCATGTGTATTCTTTGCTAGTTGAGGAAAGCTATAACTATAGTTCTTAGGTTTAGAACTTTTTCCAAAGCCAATTTGATCAGGGATGATAACTCGATAGCCTTTTTTTACCAGATCATTTGCTACTCGCTCCCAGTAGAATCCTGCAAAGTTTTTACCGTGAAGAAGAACGGCCACCTTATGTTTTGATTTACCAATATCCATATAGCGCATTTTTAACTTCTGTCTTTGAGAAGAAAGCTCATATGTTTTTACAGGAAAGGGATATTTAAATTGTGATAATTCAGCATCAAAGCTTAGTTTATTTTCAGTGCTGGTTGCACAAGAAACGAGAAGTAGCGCTAGAATTAGCGTCGAGATAATTTTCATTTTACATCCTTTGTTAGCATGTAAAATTCTAAAAACGACTAGCGTGGTTGTAAAGCCAACTAACAAAGAGTTAACAAATCAAATGTTTAAGTCGGATACTTAGATACGAATTCCAAAGCCTAATGATGACTGATATTCATGTTCATCATCAGTGAAGATAACGTTCATTCCTGCATTTAGCGTAAATACATTCATAAGATTAATTGCAAGACCTGTTCCTGCATATGGATTAACGTATGTGGCAGGCTCAACAGTTGTTGTCACTCCTGCTTCAGTTCTTTCATACTTACTATCACGTGCGTGTGCTCCGGCCCTTAAATACCAATTTAGAGCTCGCCCAACATTGAATGAACTTCTAAGCCCAAGCATATAATTAGTTGAATTATCACTGATATCAACACCTGTATCAAATGACTCATCTTCTTTTGCCTGTGTCACCTCTGCTTCAAGTGATAAGTACTTTGGGCCATAGTTTGCTCTTAGGCCGTAAAAGAGACGACTAGACGTATGAGGAGTTGGAAGAATCTTTTGTACACGCTCATACCCTACTACAGGCTCAATTTCCAAATTACCGCTCTTAAAGCCACCAAAGCTTCGTCCTTGAGCAAAAGTTGAAAGAGAGATAATAATTGTAAGTGCAGCTAGTAGTAGTTGAGTTTTCATAAAACTATTATCGCACGTCTATAGGGGCAATGTATCTGAGAGGTAAATTTGGCCTAAGGTAAAATTTAGGTACAAAAAAAGACCGCTTTTGCGATCTGACATTTAATTGGGAATTTTAAAATGGCGGAGAAGGCGAGATTTGAACTCGCGGTACCCGGAGGTACGACACCTTAGCAAGGTGCTGGATTCGGCCACTCTCCCACTTCTCCACTAAGAAAAAAAGTGGCGGAGGACACAGGATTCGAACCTGCGGAGCTCGCGCTCAACGGTTTTCAAAACCGCCGCTTTCGACCACTCAGCCAATCCTCCGCAAAATACAAATATTTTGCATTCGTGAGATATATTATTAAGATTCTTACACACATTTGTCAACGCTTTAATGCATTTATTAATGCAAGAATATTTTGACGGTCACGAGCAGCTGGGCTGAGCGTCAAATATCTTTGAAATTTATCAATAGCAAGGTTAGGTTGACCAAGCTCTTTATACAGAAATCCCATCATCTTGTTTAAGTCCGGATCGTTCGGATTAAGCCTGTTAGCGCGTTGAAAGAACTGTAGAGATGGTACGAACTCTCTTGTTTGAAATGTTAATTTCCCCATTGAGAAAATAGCATCAAAATAGTTTTTATTAATCTGTATTGCCTTAGATAAATTCTTTTTGGCCTCTTGGACTTTTTTGCCTATTAAATAAATTTCACCTAGCATATAGTAACCAAATTCTGAATTTGGATGCTTTTCAATTTCAACAAGTGCGGCTTTTTCGGCATCTCTGAATTTTCTTTGGCTAAAAAGAATCTTAGAACGATAATAATTAATCCTAGGGTAAGTAGGTAATCTCTTTTCTAAGATGTCTATATGCTGGTTAGCAAGGCCGTAGTTATTCATGTGAATATAAGTGATAATTAGCTTCTCTCTCACCAGAAGGTTTCCTGGCTCGTATACAAGGAGTTTTATCGCGTTCTCTACTAACTCTTTATAATTTCTTTCAATCTCAGATACTTCAACTAAGTAAGAGTATAGAGCTCCGTCTTTTTTATTCAGGCGATCCAGAACCTCTTTCATCTCGCGATAAGCTTCGTAGTTCTGATCACGATAGTAAAAGACTGCAATTTGGCCATATAGCTTAGGATTGTCTCTGTGCTCTAAGAGCTCTTGACGAAGGTAACCAATAGCAGTTGTAACACCATCAGTTTCGTAAAGGACCTTACTGTTTAAGATTTTATAATCAATATTAGATGGATTCAGTCCCATCGCCTCATTAAGAAAAATCTTTGTTTGCTTAAATTTTTTATTTTTGAAGGCGATCTTGGCCATTTCAAATTGTGCAATATCACTAAGAGGATTTACTCTTGCTGCGGCCTTAAATTTATCAAAGGCCATCTTATCATTTGCAATTAAATTATAATAAAGTCCTAAGAGCATATGAAATTCAAAAGTCTCTCTAAATTTCTCACTTGTCGATAAGGCCGATAGTAAACGTTTGGCCTCATCTTTTTTGTAAGACATAATATTTGCTTTAATAAGCGCATAATTAATTCGAGGATTAACCGGATGCAGTGCTCTTAGTTTAGTTAGTGTTGTTATCGCAAAATCAAAATACCCTCTTTTGACTTGTAGCTCTGCTAAGTAAAGTTTTGCATCAATACTCGTCTCATCTAATGAAACTGCTCTTAAGGCCAATTCAAATGCCCTATCCCAGTTTAAAAGAGCAACTTCGTCTTTTGATTGTCTTATTAGTACTTTAATTTTACTTGTTGAAATAACTTTTTGAGTAAGATCACTTCCTGCTACATCTAAAGTTGCAAGCGTATCTCTAAGAGATTCATCATCATATATCTTAAGTGATTGTTGGAATAACTTTGTGGCACCTTGAATGTCCTTATTATAGGCCTTAACAAAACCCATGAACTTCAAACCTTGAGCAAAGTTATATGGTGATCCACCACCATATTTTGCAATTAAGATCGAGGCTATCTTATTTAGCTCCCCCATTTTCTCTAACTCTAAGAGGAGGTCTCCATATATAATCAAGAATCGGTAATCACTTTGAAACTTTGCCTTATTCTCAGTAATAAGCTTAAGGGCTTCAGTACTATTTTCATTTAGAAGTAAGTAGTTAACCATTGCATCAATAGATTCAACTGTTCTTAATTTTGCATTAAATAACTTGTCGTAAACAATCTTGGCCTTATCAAGCTCACCTGCTTTTAAAAGATAGTTTAAGTAAATTGAAAACATCTTAATTGAAGGCTTATTCGATTTTAAATAATTATATCTCTCGATTGTAAAAATCGCAGTCTCATACTTTTGAAAGTAGGCATAGAATTGGGCGGCACCGATAACGACATCAATATCAGAGAGAAGTTTCGACTCTTCAATTCTGATAAGTTTTGAGAGAACTTGTCCGGCTGCAAATTTATTTTGAGTATCAATTAGTAAATCACTATAGGCATGAATTAATTTGCTAATTGCAGGATTTCCTGAAAACTTATATCGAAGTGACAGATTAAATTTATTGGCCGCACTAATACGATTTACAAAACCTTCTTGTTTAAATAAGGCCATACCTTCTTTATAGGCCAATTGTGCTTTTTGTGGCTGAGCTACTTCAGTTGCTACAGGAAATGAAATTTTTGGAACAACAACTGTTTCAATTTCTTTTTTCTCTTCTGGCAATAAAAAGATAATTGTTACTACAAGAAATAGTACAACAGCTAAGTTTCTTTTCTTATTACTAGAAACGGCTTTCTTTTCGACCTTCTTTTGAACAACTTTTTTCTTAGGTTTCTTTTTAAGTCTGCGCTCTTCCTGCATAATCTGAAGTTCGATATCACTATAATCTTCAGTCTTTGTTGGAAGCTCTTCTTTCTTCAGTTCTGCTAGATTAAACATCTGAGTTGCAGCATCGGCGTCAACGATTTCTTCAGGCTCCGGTTCTGGCGCTTTATCTTTGCCCTCCCCTTCTTCATCACCTTCAGACTCTTCATCATCGCTATCGAGATCAAATTCTTCTCTAAAGTTATTTACAACGACAGTTTTAGCAACATCCTCGTCTTCTTCTTGATCAGTATTTTGCTTTTTAAAATTAGAAACATTAACAAGAACTGTTTTATCAATTGGAGGAGGCCCTACATCCTCAACCTCATCCTTTACTTCGTCTTCTAATTCCTTTTTGGCCTTAAACTTCTCTTCAATCTCTTGATAATCAATGTCTATTTCTCTGTCCTTAGAGAACTTGAATTCATTAAAGGCAGTCTTATCTTCACCAATTAAAGTGTGATGTTTTTGCTCACTATCAGTTTGAGCGTACTTTACTTCTTTTTCTGTTTTTTCTTTAACTTGTGTTGGCTCCTCTATTTTAGAAAAGAGCTCACTTAGTTCTGGAATTGCATTTACAGGGGCCCAATCCCCAGTTGGAAACTTTTGAAATAGACACGAGTCATCGATTGCATCTTTATGACCCAACTCGATTAATTCTGAAAATACAAAGGGGCCCAAAACCTTATTCGATTTGGTTTTGACACGAAACTTTATCATGTCTTCATTATCCTAAGTATTTGAATTTAAATCAAATCTAGGCTGTGCGTGGATTATTTTTCACAATACCAAATATATTCTGTCTGTATGCAAGTGAAATAATCAAGAATATCGTCGAAAGTAATTGTAAATTCGTTAAATAATCCATGTGTAAATAAACGATATGTCCTATTAAGAATAAGTAGGCCACATGTACAATCCCCATTAGTTTAGAAACAAGTGGAGAATAATCTACTTTAATAGCAAATATTAATAAATAGATGACTAAGAATAACTGATAAAAACTATCAATACCGAATGTTGGAAGGTAGATAACTGCACTAGTCAAACAAATCGACATTAATTGAATGGCCTGATATCGAGTATCGACTTTTATAAACGAGAATATCACCTGTACACATAAGAATAGAAGGTAGAAATAAGGACTTAACTCTATATTCAAACTAATAAATCTTTCTAAGACAGATAAGCAGAATATATATTGTAGGATTGAAAGATACGGGCGCTTCTTTTCCTTAGGCATCAATAATGCTGTCGTTACAACAATTAAAATTTCATAAAAGAAGTTCCCTAACTCAACACCCTGGAATTCTTTAACAAAGAAGTAAACTACTGCAATAACTATCCATGCGAGGATATAAAATAGGCTATGCTCACTCTTTTTATCAGTATCAAAAAAACAAAGCGCACCAAGAAGTAGCACAATATCCGTAACACCAGTAAAGTTCCATATATTAAAAAGTGAAAACCATAACAGTGTAAAACCTTTGAATAAAGACCTTAAGTCACCCTTACTATTAAAAAAGAAAAAAGAAAAAGTTACTGCTGTTACAGCAAAATAACTTCTCTCTGTTGAAGAGAAGACAAAATCTTTAAATAGATAATAAAACACACCTAAGAAAATTACTGAAAGAATAGATGTACGTTGTTTTTCATTTATCCCTGAATACTTCTCTAAGATAGAGTTTAGAAAATATGTCACAGGGTAGAATAGTAATAGTGAATAAAAGCTAGCTTGCATGGTTTAACTCCATACTCTTGTTGCAGAAGTCGACAAACACTGTAAGCAGAACCATCAAAGGTATCAGCTTTGCTAGACCCGAAACAAATGAAATCGATAAAATTATCGTCAGCATTGAGATATTAGCTGTCATAATAAATTGCATACGATTTTGAGATCCTTTAATGAACTCAGATAATCCAAGTAAACTAAGTCCCGTAAGTAAAAGTGGCAATGTATGCACTTGAGTTAATAGCAATAGAGAAAGAGCAAGAATATTAATCGAGCTAGTAACTCTTGATCTAAAATGAAGTCCTATTAAAAGAAGTACAATAAAAGGAACAATAATAATTGCAGAACTTGAAACATAATCAGCGTAATTGATAAGTGTTAAATACTTTAAGATCATAAGAGAAAGTAAGACACTATCTTCTTTAGAAAAGAAAATGAACAATAAAGACGACACTACTAATGAATAGAATAGATAGTAGAATTGATCTTTAAAAATTAATAGTCCAATTAAATTTACAAATAAGTAAGCTAGAAATTTAAAATTATGTAATTTTGCGATCGAAAGAAGTGACATCGTAGCAAGTACAAAAGTTGCTAGATTTGTAGCACCGAAGATTACAAAAGCAAGAGGGGCCATTAATGACAAGCTTAGTGAATCAGACTTTCTTAAAAGATATAATGTAAATAAAGCACCAACGGCCGCTAAGAAATCGAATTCTATTCCTAGGGTTAGTCCTGAGAACCCTGTTGGATACATGATGCCACTAGATACAAAGCACAAAATAGCTGAAATAAGTATAGAAGCTATAAGTATAAGATGCTCTTTATTAAAACTCATTTCATTACCACCTGGATAATTAGTACGAGAAAATACGAGGCCATAAGAATCATACTTAATGTTCGTACACTACGATAAGATAGAGCAAATACACCAATATGTGATCGTCTCAAACTTAATTGAGAATTTACTTTATCTTTGGACGCGAAAATTTCATCAAGGAATGCAAATCGTTTCATATTACCTAAGTTAACTTTAGTCCCTATCATTGTTGTAAGTTCAGGAAGCTTGAGAGCAAGGCCAAAAACTAAAAGGTTTAAAGTAACATAAGAGCCAATTGCATAGTAAATAGGCCCTCGGCTTATATCACCAATAAAACCTTGGAAATAAATTAGCCCAAAAGAAATCAAGCTGAACGTAATTAAACTATAGAGAAATTCAAACCATTGAAGATTATGGAGATTTTTTTGAGTTGATTCAGTATTTAATAGAAATACTATCATTGCTACAAAGAACGTTAAGACAAGAATAGCTGTATTTTCAATTGTAAAGGCCAATGTAAATAGGCCTAGTAACCAAACCTGCTCAAATAACTCATATGAAAAGTACTTATGTAGTACTTGTATCTCTTGCACTAAGATATTCTTTGTTGCGATCAAAGACTTCCCTACATAGTAGAAAACAAGAATCGACATTAATAACGTTTCTAAATTCAATAAGACAGCAATAATTGAAGTTAGTAGAAAAACCGCCTTAAAGATACTGTCCTTACTAATTACAGCTAAGAAAAACAGTATTGATAGAGAGATAAGAAATACGTTAAGAGTCGGTGAAATATGTTGGATATTTGATAATAACAAAAACGACATAATAACACCGTCAGTAATAGCGAAGTCATCATCATTTGAATGTAAAAAGCTTAAAAATAGATACGTGGAAAATAGGTATTTAAAAGAAGCAGACTTATCAACAAGTGTAAGAAAGCAAATAATAGCTATTTTTAAAATTGCTAAAGATCGAAACTTAAAATCAATCCTTGAGAAATTAAATAAACTACATGTACTAAAACCTATGATCTTTAGATTTATATCGATAGGTAAAAGTAAGATACCAAATGGTAAAACTTCATAAACCTTACGTTTAGTTTGATCGATAACTAAGTAAGAAAAAACAAAAGGGATAATAGTATTGAAGAAATCAAATTCAACACCAGCAAAGTAATAAATAAAATTTAAAACTATTGGGAAAATACTAATAAAGGCCTTAGCGTAAATATTTATACGACTACTGAAATGTAGGCCAATTAATACAAGGATGAATAATGAAATATTAATATAAATCATTTTAAACCCTGCCTTACTTTAAACTCTTTGAATACAGCATTAGTGATAAGAAAAATAGGAGCGGAATAGATAAAAATCATAACTCCATCACCTAAGCTAATAGACTCTTGTACCCTTAGATCAATTAGTAGCAGAAAAATAGCTATAATAGTGAAAAGGGAGAAAAGCTTCTTTGTAAATCTCTTAGTAAAAAGATAAACACCTATATTGATAACGAACAGAGTTGATAATAATGTAAATGGATCGATACTATGCATTCTTATCTCCATCCAAATTAACAATTGATAAAAATGCTATAAATACTAGCAATACACTAAACTTTAATAATATTGTCCAATCAACATGTGTATCTACATTAAAGTTGTTAATTGAACCAATTAGTCCACCACTACTTTTAAGGTGATAAATATTGACTGAAAATACACCTAGTACAATTGTCGTAAATAAGAAGTAAGGCAGATATTCAAAACGCTTGAACCTAACCTCAGAAGTTGGAAAACAATATTCCACCACGCTTAAAATAAGAATAAGTAGTGATAAGAAAATAAATAAGAAATACATCAGTACAGTTGATGATACACCGAGAAAATTTAAGAGAAGCATCGTTAATGATACCGGGTATAGGATCATCGTGTATCTCTTCTTAGAGAAAGCGGCCAATAAGAAGAATATAATAATTAAGATATTAAAATACATTGAATACCTTTGTGATACATAAAATCATAATAATGACTAAGCTAAAGACGGCCCTACTACGAGCACTACTAAGTATAGTTGAATAGTCTTTGAGTGGTTGAAACTTTAAGTAAGTGTTACTCAAAATAATTAAAATTGTTTGAAAAAATAAAACAAAAAGAGTTATGACAAAATAATATAGAGCTACGGATTCAAACTTACTTTTAAATAGTATTGACCAGTCAGTATTAGTAAAAGTTAAATTGATAAAGAATAGAGCGATAAAGCTCTGATATAAAAGTCTTACATAAGAACACTGAATACTTATATATTTCTTATCTGAATAAATAGATCCCGCTTTAATGACTTCAATCTCAGTCGTGTAAAAAAGAACTAAAATCGGAAAACCAAAAAGTAATTTAATTAAGAAGGCATTCGACTGAATCAACGAGTGAATAATAAAAAGAGTACTCAAGATAATAAGTTGGCAGATAATAATTTGAGTCTTCTCAATAATCTCCGAGCGAATAAGTGAGAGTCTAAATCTAAATATCCCAACAAATACTGTAGCAGCAACTACTAGAGCATAAAATGGTAAGATATATCTAATCTCATTTGTGAGTAAGAAAAATGCAGATAGTGTCTGTCCAAAGATGGCCAAGAACAAAATAACGATAAAAGAGTTAAAACTTAAAGCATCAACACTTTCAACACTGTGTGAAGCTGCTAAATATTTCTTCAAGCTCAAAGTTGGTAAGATTTCTTTTGAGTTAAGAAGAGAACCCATTAATTGAATAACGATTAGCCAAAGCGGCAAAGCAATAATTAGTTCCAAGAACTATCCTCTTTAATTTTAGATAATTACAAAATAAGTAGTATTAAAATTGTAGCAAGACCAATCAATATTGAATACGCTTCTTTGAAAAAATCTAGAGTTTGAGCACCAAGAATCACAACTGTAATCATGGCAATAACCTGAAAAACAATAAGAAGCTTAAATGTCGTCTTAAATGAAGTTAAGTTTGATTTGGCCAAGTGAGACTCACGATTAAGTTTCTTGAAAGGAGCCTGGGCCATTTTGGGTTTGAAAAACAAGGGGTAGCCTAAGACTACCCCAAGAATAATAAAGAAAATTAAAGATGTTAGTAGTACTAATTCCATACTACTTAATTAGGAGCAAGGCTCCGTTAGCAAGAGCGATAAGCTTTTGCCAGAAAATACCAAGAAGTACAACTGGAAGCGTATAAGCACCAATTACTAGTTGGTTGATGAATCCGAAACCACCGATTTGCTCATCAGACTCAGCATCTTTAAGAATCATTACACGAACAACTTTCATGTAGTAATAAAGAGAGATTACAGAGTTAAGAGCAGTAATAACCGCTAGTACATAGAATTTCTTATCAATAATTGCAGCAAGAATGTTGAACTTAGCAACGAATCCCGATAATGGAGGAAGACCTGCTAATGAGAACATTGTAATCGTCATAGCAATTGCCATAACTGGATGCTTTTTAATAAGACCAGAGAAACGATCGATATGATCATTACCGTAGTGATCTTGAATAAATGAAGCAACATAGAATGCTACAAGAGTCATAAATAAGTAAGTTACAGAATAGAACAGAATTGCAGTCCAACCTGATTTACCAAGTACAATCGCACCAAGCATCATGACACCAGCGTGTGAAATTGAAGAGAAAGCAAGCATTCTCTTAATTGAGCGCTGTCCAATAGCCGATACGTTACCAACAGTCATTGTAAGAGCAGCTACGATACTTAGAAGAACTAGCCAAGAGTCCTTAAGAACACCAACATCTCCACCAAAGAATACCTGAGTTAGGCGAGCAAATGCTACAATCCCTGCAAACTTAGGTACTAGAGAGAAGAAAGCTGTAACTGGCAGAGGTGAACCTTCATAAACATCTGGTGACCACATGTGGAAAGGAACACAAGAAATCTTATAACCAATCCCTACAAAGAAAAGTAGGAATGAAGGAATAAGAATTGCTGTTTGCTCAGTTGATAGAGTTGATAGCATTGGCATAAGTTCAGAGAAGTTAATTGTCCCTAGAACACCAAAGATATGACTCATACCAAATAACATCATACCAGCTGTTACACCACCGTATAGAACATACTTAAGACCTGCTTCAGTTGAACGTTCATCGTTCTTCTTAAGCGCGGCCATTGCATATGAAAGTAGTGAAAGTGTTTCGATCCCTAAATAGAATAGAAGCATATTGTTTGCAGAAGCTAGAAGCATCCCACCAACTAAAACACCCATTGCTAGAATTGTGTATTCAGCTTTTGTTCCTTCATAAAGATCCTTAGAGATCTTAGAAAGATAAATAACACCAGCTGTACTTAGGATCATTACGATCTTTGCAAAACCTGAGAAGTGATCAATAACTAAAGACTTAGTAAAGATATGTGTCGGCTCAATACCAAGACCTTTAACCTGGTAGATAAGCGCACATAGTAGTCCAAGCATTGAACCCCAGTAAAACATGTTTTTTGAGCTACCTTTTTCATCATTTCCGTAAGTAGACTCGATGAGGATTAAGGCACCCATCGTGAAGCATACTAAAAGCTCCGGAATATAATGTGAGATACTCGCTAAATAATTTAAAGCCATCACTTCACCTATTGACTATTAAAAAGTCGCTAATAATGAAACTAGTTTACCTACAGAAGCCTTCATCATATCTAGTAATGGAGATGGCCAAATACCAAATAGGATTACTGCAACACATAGTGGAACCATGTAGAAGATTTCTCTAGCATTCATATCTGTATAAGATTTGTTTTCTTCAATAACTTCACCAAAGAACATTCTCTTGAACATCCATAGTAGGTAAGCAGCACCAAGAAGAAGACCAACAACTGCAAGAACAGTGATTGTTGTAAATCTATTGTAGATCCCTAGGAAGATTAGAGCTTCAGAGATGAAACCTGATAGTCCAGGAAGACCCATTGATGCGAACATCGCGATGATGAAAACAATTGAGAACTTTGGAAGTTGTGTATAAAGACCACCAAAACCTTTTGTTCCATCTGGTCTAACGATCCATCTGTGGTGTGATCTTTCATAAAGAATACCGATAAGAAGGAACATCATAGCTGTTGAAGTACCGTGGTTGAACATCTGAAGAACAGCACCATTCATACCTTGAACTGTCATAGCAGCAAGACCTAGCATTACGAATCCCATGTGAGAAACTGAAGAGTATGCAACAAGTTTCTTAACATCTGTTTGTGCCATGGCACAAAATGCTCCGTAAATAACGTTAATTAAACCTAGCCATGCAATTGCGTCTGCAAAGTAAACAGATGCTGATGGAAAGATTGGGAATGCAATTCTTAAGAAACCATAAGTACCCATTTTAAGTAGTACACCGGCAAGGATAACTGAGATCGCTGTTGGTGCCTGAACGTGAGCGTGTGGTAGCCACGTGTGGAATGGGAAAACTGGAACTTTGATCGCGAAACCAATGAAAAGTGCTACAAAGAATACTTTTGCAAAAGGAAGTGCCATACCAAAGATATTTACAGTTTCATTTACAAATTTACCGCCTGAAAGCGCTAGAATATTGAATGAATCAACACCTTGTCCTGTTACGAAGTATAGTGCAACCATACCAACAAGCATTAGGATTGAACCGAAGAATGTATATAAGAAGAATTTAACAGCTGCGTACTCTCTATTCTCACCACCCCAAATACCGATTAGGAAGAACATTGGGATTAGCATTACTTCCCAGTAAACATAAAATAGGAAGAAATCCATTGATAAGAATACACCGTAAACTGTTGATTGAAGCATTAGTAGTAATGCAAAGTAACCCTTAACTTGCTTTTTAACTGTCCATGAAGAAAGGATACAGATCGCAAAAAGTAGCGAAGTTAAAAGAACCATTGGTAATGAGATACCATCAATTCCTAGGTGATAAAAAATGTTAAACTGCGAAATCCAAGAATGCTTAATTGTAAACATTTCTTGCATACCTGGCACAGTGTTGTCGAATTTCATGTAAAGACAACCTGATAAAACAAGTGTGATCACAGTATTAATCAAAGACCATACTCTAATTGCCGTCTCTTTTGCCTTAGGTAATAAAAGTACCCCAAGAACACCGATCATAGGCATCCACAGAATCCAACTTAATAGATTAGAATGTGCGTTCACTGTAACTCCTTAATTCTCTTATAAAGCTAAAATATAACCAAATAGTACTAAAATAATCATTGCGATGTAGAACTGGATCTTTCCGTTTTGGATCGTTCTTAAGATAACGTTGAATAAACGTACACTTGCACCAGTACCATCTACCATCATCGTGTCGACAAATAAGTTATCGAACCACGCTGAAATTTTCATTACAAAACGTGTAACCGTTGCCCAACCATCAACTGCGTATCTGTCATAGACTCCCATGTCAAACTTAGCTAATAGGTTGTTAAATGGAAGAAGTCCCTTCTTGATGAAACCACCAATATAAAGATCATCCATAAAGTATTTGTTTTGTAGTGTTCTATAATAACGGTTAAATGAGTTAACCCAGAATCCTGGATTCCATTTACCCCATAGGTACATCATCATCGCAATGAATACACCAGAGAAAGCAATCACAATCGACATACCAGCACCGATATAGTGAACCTGGTGGATGTGGTGTGCTTCTTCCTCAGAAAGTCCGTAAGTTGAATCATACTTAGATGTCGTAAATGTACCTTTTTCGCGTACATCAATTGAACCAAGTTGTTCACGCTTATAATTTTCGAACTGACCTTTCTTAGGCTTTTGAATTAAAGTTTGGAACCACTCATACTTTCCGTTTGCTTTATCTGCTACTTTAACAAAACCTTGTCCTGTTAATGAACCAGAGAACCAAACACCTAGAGTAAATACAGCTAGAATAAGTAGAGGTACGTTTCTGTTCCAAGTAAGCTTTTCTTCATGACAGTGATCGTAAACTTCTTTGTCTCTTGGCTTACCGTGGAAAGCAAGGAACATCATACGACACATGTAGAAAGCTGTAAGTAGAGCACCCATGAAACCAAGAACTGCCGGAGCAACCATTACTGGTGAGTGAAGTGCTTCAATTAATGCATCTCCTAGGATTCTATCTTTTGATACGAAACCAGAGAAGAATGGAATACCTGCGATTGCAAGAGTACAACACCACATTGCAAACCAAGTAAATTTCATCTTATGTCTTAGACCACCCATTCTTGGCATCTCTTGTACGTGAGCATGCGTGTGGTGATCGTGAAGAGAGTGAATTACAGAACCAGCAGCTAGGAATAGACATGCCTTGAAAACAGCGTGTGTAATCAGGTGCATGAAAGCAGCATTATATGACCCAACACCAATACCTAGAACCATATATCCTAGTTGTGAGATCGTTGAGAAAGCTAGTACCGCTTTGAAGTCTGTTTGAACAAGTGCAATTGTTGCAGCACCGAAGGCAGTAATACCACCGATATAAGCAACTAGAGTCAGAAGTCCACCAGCATCAAGTAACGGGTAAATTCTTAGTGATAAATAAACACCAGCAGCAACCATTGTCGCAGCATGGATTAGCGCTGAACACGGAGTTGGACCGTTCATCGCATCTGGTAGCCAAACGTTTAAAGGGAATTGCGCCGACTTACCAATTGTTCCCATAAAGATACAGAAACCAGCAAATGTTGCTAAAGGGATACCAAGTACCGCTTGACCAGCTAATCCACCAGCATCGATTGCCTTATATAGGTCGACAAAACTTACTGAACCAACAACAGTCCAAAGAGCAACAATACCCAGAAGGAAGAAAACATCCCCTACCCTTGTTGTCATGAAGGCCTTAACGTTAGCTGCACCAGCAACTTCTTTTTCGTAGTAGTGACCAATTAGAGAGTATGAACAGAATCCCATAAGCTCCCAAAAGATAAATACTGAAAATAGGTTATCTGAAAGTGCAAGACCAAGCATTGCAGAAGTAAAGAGTGACATATAAGTAAAGAAACGTCCGTTTCTACCGTAATTCATGTCATCTTTCATATACCAAGTTGAGAAAACGTGGATAAGTGTAGCAACGGCCGTAACCATCATTAGAAGTACAGCAGTCATGTTATCAATATAGATACCCATGTTTACTACGAACTCTTGCCCACCACCAGTTAGGTCAAACCAAGTGAATACTTTGTGGATATGATAATTAGCAGAGTACGTTCCGAAAACGAAGTCGCTAAAAATTCTCCACGCATAAATTGTCGAACCTGCGATTGCTGCACAACTGATCGCTACAGCAGTTCTTGTAAAACGTGACGCAATAAAAGCATTAATCACGAAAGCAAAGAACGGTAGTAGAACAATTGGAGCAATACTTGAAATCGTATAATCCATTTTTTTCCCTTATATCTCTAATTAACTTTTTAGTTCAGTTGCATCATCAATATGAATCGAATCTTTAACCTGGAAGAAACGAATCACGATTGCTAAACCAACGGCCGCTTCAGCAGCAGCAACAATAATAATGAATAGTGACATGATATTTCCGTCAATATTCTGGTTTGCGTATCTTGTGTAAGCTGCAAAGTTAAGAGCAGCTGCGTTTAGAATAAGTTCAACACCAAGTAAGATAGCGATAATATTCTTTCTTGCTACCATTACTGCAATACCAGCTAGGAATAAAAAGAAAGAAATTAGTAAGTAAGAAGATAAAGTCATCATTTTTTTAATCTCCTTGGTCTAGAAATTACTGCAGCACCAACAAGAGCACCTAAAAGTAGGATTGAAGAAATTTCGAAAGCTAAAACATGATCCGTAATTAGCTTAGTTCCGATCTCTTCTACTGTTGATTGCATATCTTCCAGTTGCACATGTTTTTGAATCTTTAAAACAGGTGCTAGGATTTTCATTAATACAAAACTGATTACAAGCATCATGATTGCAGCAATAGTGTATGTCTTAGTCGTCCCCATAGCTGCTACTTTCTTGAGACCTAGCTTATTGTAAGCTTGCTCAACCCCACCAGTTAACATGATGGCAAATAGCATGAGAATGACAACACCACCTGCATATACAACTAATTGAGTAGCAGCTAAGAAGTCAGCTCCTAAAGTTGCATAAAGACCAGCTACTCCAAAAAGAGTAAGTAGGAGGTAGATACATGCATGCATTAAATTTTTTGAAACGGCGACAAGGAATGCTCCTATAACTGTAGCCGCTGCTGAAATTAAAAACATTGTGTTAATAAACATTTCAAATATCCTTAAATATTAGTGTCCGCCCGCACCAGCTGATGCAGATGCGATAACTTTTCCAAGAATTGCCCACATAGACTTACCATTAAACAGGTAAAGCCATACAGCACAACCAATCATATTAAATAGTGCAATTGGAGTTAGATATTTCCAACAAAGAACCATTAGAGAGTCAACTCTCATTCTTGGTAGTGTCCATCTAATCCAAATTACAACGTAATAAAGAGCAAGTGTCTTAGTTACGAAAGATCCAAGTTGTAAAAAGTTTCCAATTTGCTTACCGATCATTGGGTGAGCCGAAGGGATTAATTTATTTACAAATTCACCTGTACCAAGACCGAAAGGAACTTGATAACCACCTAAGAATAAAGCAGCACATACACCACAAACAACGAAAACTTCGATGTATTCTGCAAGTGCAAAGAATGCAAACTTCATACCAGTAAACTCTGTATGGTAACCAGATACTAACTCTGATTCTGCTTCAGGAAGATCAAATGGAGCTCTGTTTGTTTCAGCAAGTGCACCGATGAAAAGTACGAAGAACCCAATAAATGTAAATGGGTTATGAAGAACAAACCACTGGTGAGGTAAACCACCCTGAGCTTCTGTAATTGTTTTGAATGATAGTGAACCAGTCATGATTACAATTGCAAGAATTGAAAGTGTTACTGGAACTTCGTAAGAGATGATTTGAGAAGCACCCCTCATACCACCAAGCATTGACCACTTTGAGTTAGATGCGTAACCACCAAGGAAAATACCAACACCTACTAATGATGAAACACCTAGTAAGTAAAAAACACCAACATTAAGGTGAGTAAGAGTAAATCCACTTGAGAATGGTACAACAGCAAGTGACATGAAAACACCAACTAAAGCTAAAAGAGGTGCAATGTTAAATAAGAACTTGTCCGCATCACGTGGAACAACGTCCTCTTTAAGAATCATCTTCACACCATCAGCTAAAAACTGAAGAATACCAAAAGGACCAACACGGTTAGGACCTTGTCTCATTTGAAGGTCAGCTGAAATCTTTCTTTCAGCATAAGTACCAAGACCACCAATTGTTGCAAGAGCACCAACGATGATTAATGAGAAAACTAAGAAAAGTAAAAAAGTTACGATTCCAGTTGCATCAGTTCCTAAAAGTTTTGATAGTGCATCCACGGCCATTGAAAAGCCTGGTGCTTGTGATAAATACGATACAATCGTTGAATTCATTATTTATCCTTTCCATTAATATTTGCTTGGAATGACTTAACCCAATCAAGGTCACCTTTTTTCCAGCAATAAACTAAACCTAAACTTAAAATAACAATGAATAGAAGAAGTGATCCAAGAACTGCACCACCCTGTCCGATGTCGACAAAGCTTTTGTAAACTGTAGCAACAGGGAACATTAAAGCACCTTCAACATCAAAGATTAAAAATACTAGAGCGATAACATAGAAACGAACGTTAAAGTTTGACCAAGCAGTACCAGTTGGTTCCTCACCACATTCGTATGGCGTAAGTTTCAATTCTGTTGGATTATTTGGCCTTACAAGACGACCGACAAGTAATGTTCCAAAGAAAGCGACTACTGCTACAGCGGCTAAAATTAACACCGGCATATAGACGTCAAAGTTTTGCGACATCGATTTATCTCCATGTATAAGTAAAGTAAGTTCCCAAATATTACACGATTACTAGCACTTTGGAAATAAATTGGCCCCTCTTTTTTTGAGTAATATCTTCTATTTAGTAACGCATGGGCCAATGCATAAATTCTTTGTTCTCACTATATTTTATGTTAAAAAACGACATGGATTTATTTTCACCACTACGCACAAAACTAGAAACATGGTTAGACACTAAGCAACACGACCTTACCATCGACGGTATTAACAGGGAGCACTGGGCATTTGCCAAGTTCTTAATACAAGAAAAAAATGGTAAAATTAATCCATCGAATTTATTTATTTTTGAAAATTATGATGACGCAGAACAATTCTATGAGCTAGTAAAAACAAGCTTCTCTAAAACAAAACTTGTTTTCTATCCAGGACTAGATGCGTCACCTTATTCAGGTATGTTTGCCTCAGAAAGTGCACAACTTGCCCGACACTCAGCATTAGAAAAAATGATTCGTGCTGAAAATAAAGAATTAATAGTTATCACTTCAATAGAATCTCTTGGATTGAAAGTTCCACCGGCCAATTTTTTTAATGAAACTAAAATTGAAATTAATGAATCAGATATTATCTCTCCTGATGAGTTAGCTGGAAAATTAGTTCAACTTGGATACAGCTCATCTTTTACAGTAGAAGAACAAGGAACATTTTCTAAGAAGGGTGAGATTTTTGACATCTATCCTGTTGGTCATCATCCAGTACGTATTCATTATTTTGATGAAATGATTGAAGAGATTTATGAGATCGATAAAGAAACTTTAAAGACTATTAAAGATAAGAAACTTGAATCAATTATCATCGCACCTGGGCCAACAATATTTTGTGAGTCACAATACTCAAATAATTTACGAAATAATATCCCACGTCCTAGGGCCAATCAGAGAGAATTATTAGAAAAACGTAATGATATTTTTAGCAAGCTTTCCAGTGGAATGCTTTTTGAAAATCATCCAATCTATACGCCTTTATTTTTTAATGAAAATGAAACGGCAACACTTCTCGATTACATTGACGAAAGCTGGATTGTTTCAGTGTTTGATCGTGATAATGTTGAAGACTATTATTCAAATTACTGCGATGACCTCACTAGAGATTTTGAAGACTGTGAAGAACTACTTCCGGAACCAAAATATTTTTACGACTTATCAACAATTGAGCGCTTAAAAGACATTGCTTGTTTAAACCTCAATCATTTGAATATTACTGTTAATCTCGATAATGATAGCAATATCGTTGATCTTGGATTTAGACCTTTTAAATCCTACATCTCATATCACGACATTAATTACTTAGTTAAAAAAGAGTTTTTAACAGGACTCTTCAATCATATAAAAAGTGAATTTAAATACTCTGGAAAAATAATTTTCACGATTCAAAATGAAAATTCTCGAAAAGAAATTGAACACTTAATTGAAACATTTGAAGTTGATGGTGAAATTAAGAAGCGTATCGAATTTGTCCCTTTCAAATTAAGCGAAGGCTTCTTCTACCCTAGTGATAAATTACTCACAATTTCAGATAGTGATCTGTTCTCAATTAGAAGAGATAAGGCCAAGGTTTCAAAAATTCACGACTACGACCTCTTTGCTGAACAACTGGCCTCACTAAAAGAAGGTGACTACGTTATTCACTCTAAGCACGGTATTGGAAAGTACTTAGGTTTAGAAGCAATGGATATTGGTGGTTCCAAAACAGACTACCTAGTACTTCTTTATAAAGGTAATGATAAAGTATTCGTACCAATTTATAAGATGAATCTTATTCAAAAGCATGCCGGCGGAGAACTTAATGTTAATGTCGACAGCTTAAGAACAAATAAATTTTCGGCCCTAACTTCAAGAGCTCGTGAATCAATTAAGAAACTCGCATTTGATCTCTTAAAGCTTCAGGCAGAAAGAGCATCTGCCAAAGCCTTTCAATTCTCACCTCCGGATCATGACTTTAAAGAGTTTGAGCTTTCATTTCCATTCAATGAAACTCCAGATCAAAAGAACGCTATTGATTCGGTTATTGATAAGATGCAAGCCAGTACAGCGATGGACTTTCTTGTGTGTGGTGACGTTGGTTTTGGGAAAACAGAAGTTGCCATGCGTGCTGCTTTTAAAGCTGTTCTTGATGGAAAACAAGTTGCGGTTTTAGTTCCGACAACAGTTCTTGCCCTTCAACATTATAACTCATTTGTTAAGCGTTTCGAAAAATTCCCTGTTCGCATCGACTATCTTTCACGTTTTAAAACTGGAAAGGATGAGAAAGAAACAAAAGAAAAATTAGAAAAAGGTGAAATCGACATCATCGTTGGTACACATAAACTTCTTGGTAAAACGATTCGTTATAAGGACCTAGGACTTGTTATTGTTGATGAAGAACAACGCTTTGGTGTTGGCCATAAAAATCAACTTAAACTGCTAAAGTCTTCGGTTGATTTCTTAACATTAACAGCAACGCCAATTCCTAGAACACTACAATTATCTTTCTTAGGACTTAAGGATCTTGCTCTTATTAAAACAGCTCCTCCTAGAAGACAGTCTATTAAGACTTATGTAATTAAAGAAGATGATCATACGATTCAATCGGCCATTAATCGTGAACTTAAACGCGGTGGTCAAGTCTTTATTGTCCACAATCGCGTTCAAGATATTGAAAATTACACGGCCTATATTAGAGAGCTCGTTCCTGAAGCAAAGATTGTTTTTGCTCACGGACAAATGGCAGAAAAAGAACTTGAATCTCGCATCTCTGCTTTCTATAACGGTGCTTACCAGATTCTCATTTCTACGACTATTATCGAATCAGGAATTGATATTCCAAATGCAAATACGATGATTGTGGATCGTGCTGATCGATACGGCCTAGCTCAACTTCACCAGCTTCGTGGCCGAATTGGACGTTCAGATAAGAAGGCTTATTGTTACTTTGTCGTTCCAAATAATCGCAATATTACTGAAGTTGCGGCCAAGAGACTTAAGGCCCTACAAACTTATGCAGATATGGGAAGTGGTTTCCAAATTGCCAATTGTGACCTTGAAATTCGAGGTGCCGGAGATATTCTCGGGGCCCATCAATCAGGACATATTGAGGCAATCGGTCTTGAACTTTATATGGAGCTTCTAACAGAGGCCATTCAAGAGCTTCGTGGTGAGAAAAAAGTCATCACAAAAGATATTGAAATCAACACGCCATTTGCGGCCTTTATTCCGGCCCACTTTATTAGTGAATCAAGTGAGCGCTTAAAATATTATAAGCAATTATCAAATTCAAAATCCATTGATGAAATTACAGCATTAAAAGAGACAATCTTTGATATCTACGGACCTGGCCCTGAAGAGTTTAACCAACTAATAGCTATTCTTGAGGCCCGCTCTTACCTTATGCCTTGTGGTGTAAAGTCGGCGCAATTAATTGATAACACGCTCATTTTTCAATTTGATCAAAATGTCGTTGAGGCCAATGAACAGCTTCGAAATAATATTTTAAATAATTTCTTAGGAATGCCACGAAAATATCGTTTCACGCCAGATTTCAAACTAATTTTCACTAATAAAACCACAATATCTCCGAGTGGATTAGTCGAGTTCTGTCAGGAAATTGCGGAAAAAATAGTTCCATCTTAGTGAAATTTATAAGTTTTTAAGAATTTTTGGTACAATTAGATATAGTTTAAGAATTTGAATTCGATAATTTGAAAAGGATATCTATATGTACGGTAAAATCATCTTAGTTTTACTACTTGCACTAGGACTTGAAGCTGCACCAAAGAAAGTTGTAGCTGAAGTTAATGGTCAAAAAATCACGAAGGAAGAATTAGACCAAGCATACCTACTAAATAAGTATGTTGTTTCTGATGATCCTGTAACGATGAAAAGAGTTCTTACAGACCTAATCAACAAAAAACTAGGTGTTGAAAAAGCTAAGAAAGCAAAGCTTGATAAAGACCCTATCGTTGTAAGAAAACTAGAAGAAGTTATCTTTAACGCTCAAGTTTCAAAAGATCTGGAAGGTGAATTCCAAAAGATTAAAGTAACAGATGCAGATGTAAAGAAATTCTATAGTGAATACCCAGAGTATCGTACGGCACATATCTTACTAAGAGTAAGAGTTGCGCCATCTGAAAATGAAATTAATGCTGCTCAAAAGAAGATTTTCGAAATTCATGAGAAAGTAACTCAAGAGCCAGCTAAATTCGCTGAATTTGCTAATAAGTATTCACAATCACCAAACGCTCATACTGGTGGTGACGTAGGATATCAACCAGCTTTCTTTATGGCACCAGAGTATTTTGCGGCCATTAAGGGAAAGAAAGATGGATTTATCACTCGTCCGGTTCGTACTCAACTTGGTTACCATGTAATTAAGGTTCTTGGTGTGAAAAAGTACGAAGATATCAATATGGGCGCTTACAAAAAGTTTGTTTATGACAGGAAGCGCGATAAAATTATTGAAGATTATTTCGCAGGCTTACGTAAAAAAGCCAATATTAAAATTTTAGACAAAAATCTAAAGTAATTCAGATTAAATAATTTGCACAAGCCTCATGGGCACGATAAATTATTGTTCTATACTTCATCGATGAAAGAACAGTAATAAGAGGTGTTCATGAGGCTTTTTCTTTTTTTGGCCCTACTTTTTTCAACATTAAACCTACAAGCAAAAAACACAAAACTTTTAGATAAGATTACGGCAGTAGTTGATGAGCACGTCATCACAAAATCAATGATCGAACGTGTGAAGAAATCACTTCCTATTCGCCAAAATATTTCTCCATTTATCTATAAGAAAGATATGAAATATACAGATAAGGTAGTCGCTAATCTTATTATCAGAAAATATATCATTCGCTCAACTCTTGCTGAGCAAGGATATGTGATTTCAGACTCAACAGTAGAGAAAGAAATTAAGAGAAAAGAGCAAAGACTAGGCCTAAGCCGTAATGATCTTATCGCATTCCTTAAGAAATCAAATACGAATTTTGAAGAGTTTTTTGAATTAAATAAAGAAGCTATTGAGTTTAACCACTTCAACTCAGTTGTTATCATTCCACTTATCTCTGTAAGTGAACAAGAAATTAAAAACGAATTCTTCAAAGAGAATGTAAACAATAAGACTGTCTCTTATCGCTACACTCTTGTGGACTTTTCAATTGATGAATCAATTGTCACAAAGAAAGACTATGCCAACTTTAAAAAGACAATGGAATCTTTCCAAAAAGGTGGTCCACTTCCAAGTAAATACGGTTCAATTGAAACTTCAACTCTTGGGGATATCACGGCCGACGGCCTAACTGCAGAGTTACAAAAGCTTCTCAATAAAACACAAGAAGGACAATTCACTCAACCAATTAATATGATGGGTGAAACACATATCTTCTATGTAAAAACACGTGATGTTGTTGAGTCATCTCTATTTCAAAATGCTAAGAATAGAATTAGAGCTCAATTATATGAAGCAAAAGCAAAAGAAGTTACAAGAATGTGGTTTGAACGTGAGAAAGCGAATCACTACGTAAAAACATTATAGAAGAAATGATCTATGTTACTGCTGGCCATGAAAGAGGAATAGGACTTGAAGTTTTTTTAAAAGCTTGGAGCCTTCTATCATTAAGTCAGCAGTCTAAATTCCATCTCTTCGTTGGTGAAGAATTTAAAGACCAACTACCTGCCAAATTAAATCATACACTAGTCCAAAGTCCTTATTCACATAATGCTCTCCAACAAGCATGTGATCTTTGTGGACCTAACGATATTCTCGTAACCATGCCTACAACAAAGAATGAATTATTCTTTGAAGGTAAACCAGTTTCAGGACACACAGAATACTTTCGTAAAAGATATAAAAATGAAAATTTGGTGATGTTCTTTAAGTCGTATGATGCGAATGTTCTTTTGATTACAGATCACATTCCTCTTAAGGATGTGGCCACAAAAATAAATAGTGATCTTATTCACAACAAGATTAAGATTTGTGTTGATAATTACAAAAAATATTTTGGCCATTTAAGTGATGTCATTATTTCTGGTATTAATCCACATGCTGGAGAAGGTGGTATTCTTGGTAGCGAAGAAAAAGAAATTGTAAGAGCTATTAAAGAACTTGATATCGATGAAAGAATTATTGGCCCGCTGCCAGCAGATGGCCTCTTTTTAAATGATAGTTTTGCAAGTGATAAGCTCTACGTTTATATGTACCACGATCAAGGTCTTGCGCCATTTAAGACGATGTTTAAGTCTAAAGGTGCCAATATCACTTTAGGTATGCCCTATCTTCGCCTAAGTGTTGATCACGGTACGGCCTTTGACCTTTATGGAAAGGATCGTGCCAATTATATGGGCTGCTACTATGTTTTAAAGTTAGCTTTAAAGGTAATAAAAAATGAACAATGAAATCAAAGTCGTAAAAGCACGTGTTCACAATTTAAAAGACGTCACAATTGATATTCCAAAAAATCAATTAACTGTTATTACTGGGCCTTCGGGATCGGGAAAGAGCTCTCTTGCCTTTGATACAATCTACGCGGAAGGGCAAAGACGCTATATTGAATCTCTTTCATCATATGCAAGACAATTTCTTGGACAACAACAAGCACCAGATGTTGAGTCTATCACTGGACTCTCACCGGCCATTGCAATTGACCAAAAAACAACGAGTAAAAACCCTCGATCAACAGTGGGAACAATTACTGAAGTTTACGATTATATGAGAGTACTCTTTGCTCGTGTTGGTGATCTCTACGATCCAAATAATGGTGAAAAAGTTATTAGCTACACACCAGGACAGATCACGCGCGATCTTATGGAGCTACCTGAGAAAACAAAGCTTCATATTACAGTTGAAATAACTGACGAAACGAAGAAAGCCCTTGAGCAACAGATGGCAAAATACCTATCAATGGGGTTTTCTCGTTTTATTGTAAATGATGAAATCATGCTTCTTGATAGTAGTGAAATCAAATCTCTTAAAGCAACTGATGAAATACTTGTGGTTATTGATCGAATCCTCGTTAAAGCAGATATTGAAAAACGCTTAACAGATTCTGTCGAGTTAGGACTTAAACTTGGTAATGGAATTATTCACGTCATGATTGATGATGAGTACCATACATATTCTGAAATCAATATGTCTCACGTAACTGGTGAAGTCTTCCCTGATCTTGAACCAAGACTCTTCTCTTTCAACTCACCTGTAGGTGCTTGTGGGAAATGTAATGGCCTTGGAGAATCAAAAGAATTTGTTCTTAGTGAGATTATTTTTGATGACTCTCTCCCTGTACTTAAGGGAGCTATCCCACTCTTAACTAAAAAGAATAACTTTCTTCATAAAATGGTTGAGTGCATGCTTAAAGAAGAAGGCTTTGATTTAAAGCTTCCTCTTTCAAAGATGCCAAAGAAAATATTCAAAATTCTAACTGAAGGAACTGATAAGGTTTATACCTATAAATTTAAATCAGAAAATTCAGTTTTTGAATTCTCTAAACCATTTCCTGGACTAATTAGTTGGCTCGACAAAAAGTATCAAGAGTCTACTTCTGAGAGAGTGCGCTCTGAGCTTGAAAAGAGTATGCGTGTACAAAAGTGTTCAGAATGTAATGGACGCCGTCTTAATACAATTGCCTTAAGCACTAAAGTTGGTGACAAAAATATTATTGAGCTTTGTGAAGTACCACTTAGTGAAACTTATGAATACTTTAAGAGCTTAAAACTTGAAGGTATCAAAGAAAAGATTGGTGCAAAGCTATTAATTGAAATTACTTCTCGTCTCAAATTCTTAAATGATGTAGGTCTTGATTATTTAACACTTAATCGTTCTGCTGGAACATTAAGTGGTGGTGAGTCACAGCGTATTCGCCTCGCAACTCAAATTGGTTCAGCACTTTCTGGTGTTCTCTATGTCTTAGATGAACCTAGTATCGGACTTCATCAAAGAGATAACGTAAGACTAATTCATACATTAAAAGAGTTGCGTGATCTTGGTAACACCGTTCTTGTTGTTGAGCACGATGAAGACACGATGAAGGCCAGTGATTATATCATTGATATGGGACCTGGTGCCGGAGTTCACGGTGGAGAGATCGTGGCCCATGCCACAACTAAAAACTTCTTAAAGAAGAAGTCTCTTACGGCCGACTATCTTAACCATAAAGTAAAGATTGAAGTCCCTAGTGAACGTCGTAAACTCACAGAATTTATTAAACTCAGAGGTGCTGAGCATAATAACTTAAAGAAGGTCGATGTTGACTTCCCTCTTGGTGGACTAGTTTGTATTAGTGGTGTTTCGGGTTCTGGAAAATCTACACTTGTCCATGAGGTTTTAATCCCAGCGGTTAAAAGTAAACTGACTCGAATTAATCGATCAATCTACGAGAAAGCAAATTACAAATCAATTACAGGTCTAGATAAAATCAAAACTGTTATTGAGCTAGATCAGTCCCCTATTGGCCGAACTCCTCATTCAAACCCTGCTACTTACTCAGGCCTATTTGATGATGTGAGAAAGCTATTTGCGGCGACAAGTGAATCTCAAATTCGTGGCTACAAACCTGGTCGTTTCAGCTTTAATGTAAAGGGTGGACGCTGTGAAGAGTGTGAAGGAAATGGCACACAAAAAATAGAAATGCACTTTCTTCCAGATGTTTATGTAACTTGTAATGAGTGTAATGGACGTCGTTATAACAACGAAACTCTATCAGTTCTCTACAAAGGAAAGTCAGTCGCTGACGTTCTTGAAATGACAATTGAAGAAGGTTATGAATTCTTTAAAAATCACCGCAGACTTGGAAAGATCCTAAAGACAATGAATGACGTTGGTCTTGGCTATATGACTCTTGGTCAACCAGCAACAACACTTTCTGGTGGAGAGGCCCAAAGACTAAAGCTTGCAAGAGAGCTTGCAAAGTCTACAAAAGGTCATACGCTTTATGTTCTTGATGAGCCTACGACTGGTCTTCACTTTGAAGATATTAAAGTTTTAATGAAAGCAATTAATGAACTTGTCGAAAGTGATAACTCAGTTCTTATTATCGAACACAACCTAGATGTACTTAAAGTAGCTGATCAAATAATTGACCTAGGACCAGAAGGTGGACACCGTGGTGGAACAATTGTCGGTACTGGTACACCAGAAGAGATTGCAAAGATTAAGGCATCTCATACTGGTAAGTTTTTAAAGGAAATTCTAAAGTGATAAATGGTTTTGAAGAATTCTATAATTTAAAAGATAAGAATCTGATTAAAGAAGATTATTGTATCGCTGAAACTGAAAAGGTAGTTTGCAAAGCACTACGTTCAAATCACAAAGTAGACAAAATCATTGCGACTCAAGAGTTCTATGATTCAAATAAAGAATTAATCGACGAAAACTGCGAGCATGTTCTAATTAAAGATAAGAAAGAACTAGAAGAAATCACAGGCTTTAAACTTCATCATGGAATTCTTGCCAAGGTTAGAACTAATGGCCTTAAAAAGATTGATGAATTAGGAGATAGAATTCTTATCTTTAATGGTGTGACGTCGCCTGAAAATGTTGGAACCATGACAAGAGCTGCGATGGCATTTGATTTTGATAATATTATCTATGATGCAAAGAGTGCATCACCTTATCTAAGACGTTGTATTAGAGTATCAATGGGTAATGCCTTTGAAGCAAATATATGTAAGTCACTTAACCTTATCGCTGATATTGCAACACTTCAAAACCTTGGCTATAGCGTATGTGCAACAGCTAATGAAGAAGGAGCAATTTCAATAACTGATTATAAATATCCAAAAAAAATAGCGCTAATTATTGGAAATGAGGGCAATGGTATGGATCGTGAAGTTATTGACGCCTGCGATAAGAAGCTCTTTATTCCTATTACTAACTATGTTGCTCACTTGAATGCTGCGAGTGCAGCTTCAATTTTTCTTTATCACTCTATCTTTTAATTAGATTTTTATTTATATTTTTTAACCTGACAGCGGTGTTGATAGTCTATAACTTAGGCCCATAAGCTCATCACCACACACCGACAGAGTTTGTATCTTTTTCGTTTTTTCCAATAAAAAAGGCCACTATCATAGTGGCCTTTTCTTTTTCTATATTTTCAAATTAGCTTATTCGATTGATTTAAGAAGTGTTGCCATTTCGATTGCAGACATTGCAGCTTCCCAACCTTTGTTTCCAGCTTTTGTTCCAGCTCTTTCAATCGCTTGCTCAATTGTATCAACTGTAAGAACACCAAAAGTTACAGGAATTCCTGTCTCAAGTGATACTTTTGAAATACCTTTAGCAACTTCATTTGAAACAAAGTCAAAGTGTGGAGTCGATCCACGAATAACTGCACCAAGAGTAATAACAGCATCATACTTTTTAGATGTAGCAAGTTTTTGAGCAATTAGTGGAATTTCGAAGGCACCAGGTACCCAAGCAATATCCATTTCATCAACGTTTCCGTCATGTCTTTTAATGCAATCAATTGCACCACCTAATAGTTTGCTTGTAATAAGTTCGTTAAAACGTCCTGCTACAATAGCAAATTTCTTTCCAGATGCATTTAAGTTACCTTCTAGATTTCTAGGCATGTGTTTCTCCTCTATATTTTTTTAAATCTTTAATTGTTATAAATTTTAGGCCATGTTTTTCAGCGATCATTGAAAGCTCTGGCGCCTTGGCCATCGTCCCATCTTCACTCATGATTTCACAGATAACACCAGCAGGATAACATCCAGCAAGTCTGGCCATATCAACAGCAGCTTCAGTGTGACCATCTCTTTCTAGTACTCCACCATCTTTTGCAATTAGTGGAAAAATATGACCTGGACGCATAAAGCTATCTGGCGTTGATTTCTTATCTGCCAGTAAAGAGATTGTCAGTGCACGATCCTGGCATGAAATTCCAGTTCCACCATTTGCAGCGTCAATAGAAACAGTGAATGCCGTGTGGTGAACAGAATCATTTTCTCTTACCATCAAAGGTAGATCTAGTTCTTCAGCACGCTCTTTTGTGATTGGTGCACAAATTAAGCCGCGTCCTACAGTTGCCATAAAGTTAATGGCCTCAGGAGTAATACGATCTGCCGCCATAACAAAGTCACCTTCATTTTCACGGTCTTCATCATCAATTACAATTACCATTTTACCGAGACGAATATCTTCAATGGCCTCTTCAATTTTATCAAATTTAATCATTTAGAAATGACTCCAAATTTTGTGTGCTTGCTCCATTACTACGTCTAGCACCGTTAAAAAGCAAGTTTTCTATATATTTTCCCAGGATATCCACTTCAATATTCACTAAACTCTGAACACTGCGATTTCTTAAAACCGTGTTCTCCCAAGTATGTGGAATGATAGATAACTGGAATGACGAATCGGCCTTAAAGACATCCGCCACAGTTAGTGAAATCCCATCAATTGTTATTGATCCTTCTTTCACAATATATTTCATTTGCTTTGAGTTTACTTTGATCGTCACAAGATAGTTATTACCGCGACTTTGGATTTGAACAATTTGTCCTACATCATTCACGTGACCTTGAACGATATGGCCACCAAGTCGATCACTTGCACGAAGCGCAAGCTCTAGATTTACTTCTTCACCTGATCTTAAACTACCAAGGGTCGTCTTCTCTAAACTCGTGTGTACAGTTTGAACAACAAAAGTTGAATCCGTAACTTTCACGGCCGTCTGACAAGCACCGTTAATTGCAACTGAATCATCAATAGCAATCTCAGATAGTAATTCTTTACAGCTCACTTCAATAAGTTTTCCCTCAGCATTTGAGCGGACACTTACAACTTTTCCAATTTCTTTTACTAGTCCAGTAAACACTATGACCTCGTATCAATCTCAAACATTGCTTGAGATCCTATATTTTTAACTTTTACATTTTTAAAATTTAAAGCATCGGCCATTGAGTCGAGTTGCTCATCATAGTAGCCAATACCATTTCCTAAAATCTTAGGGGCCACAAAAATTGTCATCTTATCAGCAAGCTGCTTTTTCAAGATTGTCGAAGCAAGCATACCGCCTCCTTCAACTAGAATTGATTGAACACCGATGGCCTTCAGCTGTGCCATTGCATCTTCGATTACAATTTCATTATTCTCACACTTAGCAAACACAATGCGAATTTGCTTTTCAGTAAAGAACTTCACAACATCATCAGGTGCAGATTGATAGTCTGCTCCCGTTGTTACGATAATTGTTTTCTTTGTATGTTGGTCATTGAATACTTTTGAAAGTGGATCCATTTTTGAAATTGAACCCATTACAATTCGATATGGGATTTTCCCACTATCATCAAGGCCAAAGCGAATATTTAAACTTGGATCGTCATTATTAAGAGTCTTGCGACCAACCATTACGCCGTCATATCTTTTTCTAAAAGCGTGAACCATCTTGCGCGCTTTCTCATCTGTGATCCATTTAGAATCACCTGTCATTGTCGAGAGTTTTCCATCAAGAGTTTGAGCAAGTTTCAAATGAACAAATGGCAGCTTACTTTGCATTGATTTAAAGAACACACGGTTAAGATCTTTTGACTCTTCTTCAAGTACACCAACTTTGCACTCAATACCTGCAGCTTCTAAAATCTTGATTCCATTTCCCGCTACTTGTGGATTTGGATCAAGGCATGCAACAACAACACGTGCAAAACCATGCTTTAATAATTCGTGTGCACATGGAGGTGTTCTTTTATTTGTGTGGCAGCAAGGCTCAAGAGTTACATAAATTGTTGCGCCCTTAAGTTCAGACTTTTGTTCTTCGGCCACATCAGAGATTGCTTCAGGTTCTGCATGTGGAAGCCCGGCCTTTTTATGCCAACCTTTTCCAAGTACAATTCCGTCTTTTACAATCACAGCACCAACCATCGGATTGGGAGAAGTTGTTCCCTCACCCAATTTCGCTAGATTAAGCGCCATTTGCATATAAGCAATATCTCTAGAAGCCTGATTTTCCATGCCTTTTCATAACATATCTGGCCATAAGTCGCACTCATTTATTAGGTACGTCGATACTTTTGACAGTACTGGGCCCATAGAACCGAACCTATTAGATTATATATAATATTAATAACTTAGAAACCGTTCGACTTCTTTACACCCTATAAATAAATTTCACTAAGAAGCAATAATTCTCAAATATTAGTTAAATTAGATCTATGAACAAGTTAATCGCACCACTTATTTTAATCTTAGCTTTCTCGATGGCCTCGTGCTCAAAGGATGCGCAGAAAATTATTAATTCGAATTCTCCAAGTACAACACAACTGGAGCCAACGGATGGTAATTCAAACAAGGTCATTCTAAATGCCAAAGTTGGTAATTTCTGTGAAGGCCAACAGTGTCCAGATGGAATTGTCGCGGTAAAAACTAACGACAAATCAATTACTTGTGCCGGCATTGTCGAGTCAGCAACAGAAGTGCTGATCTCTCAAAACTGCGCCGAACCCAGCAATACATTTCACATCCAAACAACGGCCGGTGAAATCATCAAGGTCACGTCAGTTGAGGAAGTTCTATCGAACGAATTTAACGACAAAGTTCTTAAACTTACGACTTCCAAAGAAATAGAAACTCAAGCTTCAATTTCTATTCCTGATTCAGAAAATAACTCAGTAGAAATCTTAAGCTTTAACAAGTTTGGCGAACTACAAAAGCAAATTTGTGAACTGACGTATGCCTCACTAGCTTATGCTAACTCATTCGATAACGAGTCCCAGCTTCTTAACATCAAGAATTGCGATGGTGTAAAAGACGGCTCGCTAATTTCTCAAGATGGTAATGTAATTGGTTTTCTAACTAAGAAGCATGAAGAGATTGCGCTGTATGAGGGGATTAGTCTTGAGGGTGAAAAAGTTGAAATAGATATAATATCTAAGATTGATAATATAACTATAAATCTTGATTCTTCAGACGCTTTCGCTATTGGAATGTTTGCTATGGAATATCCGCTGATGGAACTTGAAGACTCATTACTTGAAATTAACTTTATTAAACCAAATAGATTCGAAACTAAAACGAAATGTTTTACAAAAGCACCTCAAAGTACAAGTATTGATTCTAACTATTACATCAATTTTGATAATAATATTTTTGAAATAAATGAAAAGACAACTTTATCTTCTATTAGTCATAGAGCCTATATCGTACGCTCAGATATTTTCATTTTTAATAATGCTGGTTTTAAAGATTATGATTACTACCTCTACGATGGTGATATTGAAGATGTTAAGTTGGACTTTTCAAAAACTGAAATCGATGGTCCTATTCTTAGAAGCTTTAATGAGAACACAACAAGACAAGAAAGAATAAAATATCTATATAACCCTAAAACTTTTAACAAATATGACTTAGAATTCTGTAAATAAAAAAGGAGAGGTAAAACCTCTCCTACTTTCAATATTTAAAATCATCAAATTTATAATCCTTAAACTTAACTTTCATTTTCAATCTTTTTTCTAAAAGCTTTGCTGGAACTTTGTTTTTATACTTATTTTTAAAATCATTAGATACGTTTAGCACTTCTGTTTGCTTTTCCGTGTACATATCAACCATTTCAATACTGTCTACACTAAGTACTCTTGTCTTAGTCTTCAATATCCATCTATTTAAATAAGAATCATAACTATAATCTCCAATATTCCATTTATCTTTATCAAAGTCATATATTTCTTTTATTCTTTCAATTGGTAAGGTATTTGAATTTCCACCTGTTTCTCCTACGAAGCTTAAATTCAATGCATTAACATTAATAAATTGAAATACAGCTATAAAACTTAAAATTATCTTTTTCATATTATTTTCCTATTTAACATGTCTTATTAAATTATTTATAAAAACGACGTCATTACCTTTATACTCTTCTTTGTTCATTATTCTTCGAATCTGATATATATATTCATCCGTTAACTGTGTGAATTCTGAACTAACCTTCTTCAAGTCAACAGAAGCATACCAAGTATTTCTAAGAGTACTAACAGGAGAACCTAGTTCATTTATTTCATTACACATATCTGTATGAACAAAAGTTAATAACTTATTCAACGTATAATCTGATAATAGTCCGCTATCCTTTGAAGCATAAAAATTGCCATTTTTATTTGTAAGAATCCCTTTTGCAGCAAGCTTCATAAACTTTGCATGCCCTTTACGTCCATATTCTTGCAAAACATAATTCTCAGATAAGCCTGCCTTTGTTGTCGCAAGAATCATCATTCTATATGTTGAATTATCATGAAAATATCTTTCTTCAGACTCATCAAAAGCTTCAAGTGTTTGTGACTCCTGAAAATGCCCATACAAACTCTCATGCACCTCAGGAAAATACTCACGTACAAACTCAGCAGTCTCTTTTTTTGAGCACAGGCCATTGAGGACTGTGACACAAATGTCGAGGCCAGGGTTTTTAACGTCACCCATTTCTAGGCGGTGAAATGTTGAAGGTGGAAGCCCAAGCCTTCTAGCAATTTGATTGCTACTTAAGCGGGAATGCTCTTTCTTGTACTTTCTGATCTTGTCCCGCAAAACTTCGTTTACCGAAGGTCTTTCTAAAAAAACCTTATCCATTTTGCTCTCCTCTCTCTAAATTATCCCAATGTTGTTTTTCAATAGTTTTCATACACCAGAATCCAATAGAATTTATGAACACTGTAAAATCTATTAATAAAACTTATTGTTAAGTAGTTGATGAGACATAAATAAAATTTCATAAGTGAAATTTCCCGATTTTTTCGAAGATGAAATGATTTATTCCATATTGGAATAATCAAAGAGCTAAATCTTTGTATTTACGAAGCATGCACTATAAAATAAATACATTGATCTTAATAAGACACTGAAATCACGAAAAGGACCCGCGTACCTATGCTTCTTTTGGCCACAGTTTTATTTATTGCCTACTACATTTTGACTATCAAAAAAGGCCAGCAGATCTCATTGTCTTATCCAATTATTCTCATCAATACGTTATTTATTGCAGGTTATTACGTGGCCAATAGCCTAACTGGCGATGGCCTAAACGAGGCGGTAAAGTTTCAACTTCTCACAAGTTGGGAAGGAACAGGGTATGGAGAATTCATCCCTCAGTTAATAATTGGTTTCTTCTACATACTCTTAACAATTTCACTTGTTCTCTACGCGGCAAAGAAACGTACAAAGAAAAATAACGTTTTTGTAACTTTCGTCGGAGTAATTGCAATTCTTGTAAATCCAGCAACAAAAGATTTCTACGAGTGGTTTAGGCCATATTCACACTTCAAAGAAGTTGAAACCATCTCTAGCAAAAATTTAAAAAATGATTTTAAGATCGAGACAGTTAAAAATCCAAAGAGCTTCATTTATATTTACGCCGAAAGCTTGGAAAGAACCTTCTTTAATGAAGAGATTTTTCCTGGTTTGATTACTGAGCTTAAAACAAGAGATTCTAAATACATTGATTTCACTAATGTAGAACAAGTCTATGCAACAGGTGCAACGATGATGGGAATGGTGGCTTCCCAGTGTGGTGTCTTTGCAGTTCCGAGTATGAGTGATGAATTTATGCCAGGAATAAAGTGTATTGGAAATAAGCTAACTGAGGCAGGATACGAACTTCACTACCTCCAAGGAGGAGCACTAGATTTTGCAAACACTCGAAAATTTTATAAGTCTCATGGGTTTAAAAACTTAAGTGGCCTTTCATATTTTCAAAAGAAATATAAAAGTGAAAAGTACTTTAGTCAGTGGGGGCTTTACGATGAATACCTGCTTCAAGAAGCTTTTGATAAATACAAAATTCTTAAGTCCAGCGATAAACCATTTGGTTTAGTCTTAGTTACTCTCGATACTCATTATCCCAAAGGACATAAGTCTCCTCTTTGTAACCTAAATTATAAAGACGGCAAGAATCCATATCTAAATGCAATCAAGTGTAGTGATTATAATATCGCTGAGTTTATCAAAAAGATTTTAAAAGAAGACAATGGAGAGACTGTGATTGTACTGGCTTCTGACCATCTTTCATTTCAAACAACAGCAAGTAAACTCCTTAAAAAATTACCACGAAGAAACCTACTTCGTTTCTACAATGTTGATAGGAAAATAAATAATTTAAAACCAGCATCTACTTTAGATATAGGAACAACACTACTAAGTGCTTTAGGCTATAATCATAAAATTGGATTAGGTGTCGATCTCTTTAGTAATGAAAGAACACTTCTTGAGAAGTTTGAAAGAAATACTAATAACTTCCTTCGAAGCCTTACTCCTAAAATAGAGGAAGCATCACTCACTAGCAGAAAGTAGTTTTCTCTTCGTTGAATTTAAATTCAAAAAACGATTTTCACTGAAAATGATGTAATCCATTTTGTCCCATAGTTTAGCTGTAATTTCTGGTTTATCAGAAATTGGACTCTCTTCCTTTGGGTCTGTCATTAAATTAAAAAGTAATTTTCGATCAGACTTCTTCTGCCATACTAACTTATAAGGCCACTCAACAGCAGCAAGAGTTACACCATTGTATGGTTGAACAAGTAGTGCGGTCGAACCTTGCTCATTAAGCATTGATACACCGGCCGTTTCGATTTTTTCAGAAATGCCCATTAGGTCCAAAATAGTAGGAAGAATATCAACTTGTGAAAAAGTTTTACCTTTAATTACCTGAGGAACAATTTCACCCTTCCAAATAGCTAAAAATGGTATTTTGAAGAACTCTTGGAAATAAGATGTTTGTGCATCATAGAATCCATGCTCTCCATTAGGATAACTGTGATCGGCCGTAATTATGATTAGTGAGTCTTCATATAAACCATTTACTTTCAATTCTTTAATCAGCGTCCCTAGATACTTATCTGATACATTTAAAGAATTAAGAAATGCTTCTTCTTTCGATCTTTGCTCAGGGAAAAGTTCACGTTGTTCTTTTGGAACATTACCAAACTTCATATGATGTGAAACTGTATGGATTGTAGCAAATATTGGTTTGTTACTCTTTGAAGTAATATTCTTAATATTTTTTACAAATTGCTTATAAGAAATATCATCCTGAACTCCCCAGCCCCAAACATTGTGTGTTCTTTCATACTCAGTCATTTGAGACATATCAGTTTTAAGAATATGATCAAAACCAATATCGACCATAAAGTTATGAGTATTATCAAAGCTTAAGTCTTGAAAACACTTGTGAAAATATGATTGATATCCAATTTCTGAAAATACTTTCGGTAGGCATTTGATCAAAGTGTTATCGAGTTGGTATGAAGCCTTCCCTCTGATAAGAGGTACTTGGGAACAATAAGTTGCAAATTGACCTTTAACTGTTTGAACAGAGTTTCCATAGAAGTCATCAATTGAGAGCCCTTCTTTTAATAATGAATTAAAGACTGGAGTGACTTCTTTTCCATCCTTCGTTTTCTTATTAACATAGAGGCCATTAAAGGATTCCATTGAAACTAGAATAATATTTGGTTTTCTTACCTGTTGAAAATGCGATGATATCTCTCTTTCTACCTCGTAAGTATGTTTTGCTTCTAGTGGCCTAAATGATTCCACGACAGACTTAACTGAATATGAAATTTCTCCAAATGGATATGGTAGAGCAAAAATCAATGCAAGATATGAAGTAAGTAGCCCTAGTCCTTTCAAAGGCGTCAGTTGATTTTTAAGATTAAAAACCTTGAATTTAAATTGTGCAAAAAGAAGTAATGGAACAAGTGCTAAAGTCTCGTAAAAATCTTTAAGCTTCATTGTGTTTAGAATTACATCTCCACTGGCAGCATTAAATGTTTCTCTAAAATTTGAAATGAAAACCACTAAATCAAAGCTTGTCTTTACTCGAAAATGATACTTACCAGCAATATAGTATAAGCAAATAAGAAAAATACTTAGTAGCACACGTAGAAATACTGGCTTCACAAGTTTATTCATTGCTTCACTATAGAGGTAGATTAAACCAAAGCCTGCAGCTATAACCAAGTAGTCTGTTAAGTGTAGCGAATTGTATAAGCGCCATTTCAAAATTAGCCATGTATTAAAGTAAAAATATAGAAACCAAAGTGCTTTTGTAGTGAAGAACATAGTTAACTATCTTAACACTTTCTTAACATAGAAAAAAGAGTGCAATTAAATCAAAAGTTTAACGCTTTTTATTGCGAATAGTTAAAATACTTAGTGGCCACTAAAAGTGAAATTAATAACTCTCTGCGTTCATCTTTAAACTGCTCAACCCACGCGTGCGCATTCTCGATAATGGCCTTAGCCTCATCAGGGTTCTCAATATAATACTGAAGTTTTTCAGGTAGATCTGAATAGTCATCCTTAACTTCAACATAGTGTTTGCCAGCAACGAGCCTACCTTCCATGAACCAAGTTTCATATTTTGGCTTAGACATGACAGCAACAGAGTTAGATGACATTACCCATTTTAGATTCGTGGCCACATCATTGCCTTCAATACAAAGGATAAACTTATATTGAAGTTGTTCATCTATACTGAGAAAACCTTTTTCCCAAGGATTGCCTTCAATTGGTGTCGTTTGACCAATATCACAAAGAGGGTGATTATAGAATTGTTCAACAACAACTTGTCTATGTGGAACCAGGTTGGCCCCTCGCCAAACTGCAATGTTTTTTTTCTCTTCATAGCTTAGAGGATCACTAATGAATTTAAAATGGCGAATTTTATTAAGTTTCAATAAGACAGAGTTTTGGTTATTGCTAACAGGTCTACTTTTTACAATTGAAGGAAGTTCTGGAACATCTGTGACATCTCCAGAGATATAGCGGAATTTTAATTTTTTTGGAAAGTACTTAATAATGTCGAGAATATCGAAATAATAAGTTGTCCCATCCATCTTCTTAAAATCTTTGATTCTAAATGTTCGAGGAATATTTTTTATTTTATTATTTTGATTTTCATCTTCAGGTAAAGAGAAATCTTTTTCTAGTTTATTATAATAATTTAAGCGATCTTCTATATATGAATCTTTTGATTTCTCGTATGCGGCCAATAACTGCTGTGCTTTCCTTTCGTAAATAAACTTAGGAACAAACCAGTTAAGTGCATTTTTAATATAGTAAATCTGCTTCATATGATCTCTATAGCATTCCGAAAATTTTTCTAAGCCTTAAATTAATGACGTTAAAGAAGGCTTCAAAAATAATTCCACCACCCATTTTTGATTGCCCATCACGACGCTCATAAAAGATAATTGGAACTTCTTTAACCGATAGGCCCTTTGCCCAAACTTTATAATTTAGTTCTAGTTGAAAGATATAACCGTTAGAAATTATGCCATCAAGATTAAGTGCTGATAATGCCTTACGTGTAAAACATTTAAAACCACCAGTTGTATCTTGAACAGGAATGCCAGTCATAAAACGAGTATAAATTGAAGCACAGTAAGAAAGAAGTAATCTTCTAAATGGCCAATTGATAATTCTAATCCCATCAATGTAACGAGAGCCGATAACAAGATCATTTTCTTGAGCTGCCGCTAATAAATCTTTTACCGAATCAGGGTCATGAGAAAAATCACAGTCCATTTCAAAGACAAAGTCATATTCTCTTTCAAGTGCCCACTTAAAACCTGTGATATAAGCTGTCCCTAATCCAAGCTTTCCTTGTCGCTCAATGATATGAAGATTTGAATTCGTCTCCATCTTCTTTTTTACAACATCGGCCGTTCCATCAGGAGATCCATCTTCAATAATTAAAAGAGATACCTCTGGGTATTTCTCAAAAATTGTATCGATCATGCGTTCGATATTCATGATCTCATTATAAGTTGGAATGATAATTAACGACTTGTTCCAAGGAAGTTGATTCACTGATTTCTCCATAATTTCTTAGGGATTCAAGATAGCGTCTATTGCACCAATTTTCCAGAGTTTTTAGGATGAAACACGATCTCCATCTCAAGCCCACACGCCTTTGCATACTTATTTAAAGTGGATAGTTTCAGATCAAGGCGATTCTCAATTTTAGATACATCCGGCTGGTCAATTCCAACAAGATCCGTTTGCTTCAAGCCAAGTGATTTTCTTAAGGCCTTTAGGTCAATGTCATAGTA
Source organism: Halobacteriovorax sp. GFR8 (assembly GCF_050955245.1). NCBI lineage: Bacteria > Pseudomonadati > Bdellovibrionota > Bacteriovoracia > Bacteriovoracales > Halobacteriovoraceae > Halobacteriovorax > Halobacteriovorax sp. GFR8. Next base: position 212,881 of record NZ_JBPBLR010000003.1, read on the forward strand.
GTCGTTTTGTTTGATTGCCGTCTTGGCGTACTCAAAAAACTCGAGGTCTAAGTTGTCATAACTCATTAAGTTTCTCCCTGTTTCATCCGTAAAACAGATATTGATTTATATAAATTATAACATGAATCAAAATTTGCGCGACTATTCCTTCAAATGCATATCGAAGAGGTCAGGTATTCACTTGAGTGAATATCAGAAACCGGATCCATAAAACTATGCACTTAAGTGCATATATCAACAGTTTATTCACAAAATATTCACTTGTGTGCATAAGTCTGAATTTCGCGCTAGTAATATGCAGTCAAGGGCATAAAAGATATGCTTTCAAGTGAATATTTTTTTCAAATTTGAATATTCGTATTTCATTTCCGAAAATTTTGTATGTTTTTTCAAAATCTCTCTATAAACCAACAAAGCTTAATAAGGAGACTAATATGAAAAAGCTAATTATCATTCTTCCACTACTAATTTCAATCACATCTTGCGCAACGCAACCAAAACCAAACCCTCAAAAAAACAATGCAAAAGTAACATCTTACGATTCATTTACCGTTAAAAAGCACCTAGTAAAAGGAGTAACAACACAAGCTGAAGTACTAAAAACCTTCGGTGGCCCGACTAACTCCACAATGAGTGCTGATAATACTGAGGTTTGGGCCTACTCATCATCGAAACTTTCTATCCAGAATGAAAGCAGTGGAGGAGGAGCTCTTTTAGGTTTAATTCCTGGTCCACTAGGTATTATTGGTGGAGTGTTTTCAGAATCTGAAAGCACTGATTTTTCAGGAACATCAAGATCTCTCATTATCAGCTTTAAAGATAATATTGTTACTGATTATGAATTAACTCAGAATATGTAATGAATGAAATAATGCTCTCGCTAAGAGGGCATTATTTTTATGATTTCTTCTTTAACCAAAGCTCACGAAGCTTGGCATATTTTAAAAAAGCATAGAGTCCCTTGATATAACAAACCATAAAGCCACGAGCACCATCTAAGAATCCGGCCCTAAGAATATAATCCCTAAGAAATACGAGTGCGGGACGCGTCACTATTTGAAACATTGTCGATTTCTTACCCAGCTCAAAGTAGGCTTTCGCTGCTATTGTTGAAAACTTATCTTGCTGAACAATATGTTGTTCAATTGAGAAGTAAGTATAGTGAAGAAGATCTCCATCAAGAAATTTAGTCCTGGAATTTGGAGACATTTCAATAATGTCGTGAGGATTCACCCCACCCCATTTGGCCTTGTCTTTGTGAAAGATTCGAAGCTTACGATCTGGATACCAACCGCAGTGATAAATCCAGCGATCGATATACCAATTACGACGATTGAAATTATATCCGTCATAATCACTAAGCGACTCTTTTATTGCCAAAATCGAATCACGAAGCTCGCTTGAGATGGCCTCATCGGCATCCAGAGAAAGGATATATTCGTGACTTGCTTGAGAAATGGCGAAGTTTTTTTGCTGAATATGGCCTTCAAATGTATTTTTGATAAAGCGAACACCTTCAAAGGATTCACATATTTCTTGTGTGCGGTCAGTCGAAAATGAATCCACCACAATAATTTCATCAACGAGGCCATCAAGTGACTTTAAGCATCGCTCGATATTTTTTTCTTCGTTGAATGTGATCACTGTTGCTGAAATCTTCACTTCTAGATTTTATCATGTAGTAAATATTAAAGATTAAAAATTCTCTCAAATTATGTCATACTCTAGACTTATGAATTTAAAAGAATTTATCACTAGCCCTATCGAACTAGAATATTTTGAAGGTTTACTTTCAAATCTCAATGAAAAGTCTGAAAAACTAGTAATTGCTACCCCTGAAAATGACACAGGTGTCTACCCTACAGCAATTGCTCCTAGAAAACTTCTTCGAGATGAGCTACCTTTTCATTCATATGAAGATATCAAACAACGCTACTCAACAAAAGATAAAATTGATTGTACTCTATGGCTTCGTAAGATGCATGGAGGACTTGGCTCAAGCCTTGATCGTAGTGACTATTTGAAAAAGTACGGCCGTACAACACCTGGTTCAAAATCTACTGACCTTTATATTGAAACAGAAAAATTTGGAACAATAAGCCTAGCGGAAGCTCAAATTATTCAAGCATCAAAGAAGACTAGCTCATTTAGAAAAGTGGTCCTACAGGACCTAGTTAATAATGATGTCAAACCAATCCTCGATGAAATGTGGAAGAAACATGAACATCTCTTAAGCGAGAACTTCTCTCGATTAGAATCAGTTGTTCAACAAAAACTTCCAACAATTAAGAATGGTAAACTTACAACTGAACGCCTTGCTCCTGCTGGACATGGTATCTTTGGCTATGAAGTATTTAAAGGAACACGTCCAGAAGGTAAAAATCTTATTGCTTGCATAGGAAATGGTGAAGACTTAAGTTCAACTCCTGATCGCGCAATCGTTAATTGGATGCTCACAGAGAATATTCCAGTTGTTATGGTTACGACGACTAAAACAGAAAGAGATATGAAAGGTGGTCAAATTGCGCTTAAGACAGAGGGCAAAAAAACCTATCTTACAATTATTGAAAAAGCCCAAGCTGAACAAGCTGGACAATTAGAGTATTTTGAAAGACTTGGTCTTCGCGAAGAGGATGAAGATGCATTCTTTAATACGAATTTAGTGCTAATTAACTTTGATGCCCTTAACGACTGTAAGATTGCTCTTCCAGATTTGATAAAGAATCAAAAAGAGGAATTCATACAACTCGAAGGTGCGATGGGCTCTGTTCTTTTAAATTCAGATCGACTTGCACGAGAAAATGGAAGAAAATTAGTTCATATTCTTAATGTTAATAAAGAGAATAGAACAAAGTTTTTCAACCCTATTAAAAAAATGGATGATTTTGATTACATCTTAGAAAGTCAGAGCTTTAATGAAATGATCTTCCATTTCAATTATAAAAAATTATGAGAAGATTACGTAAGTATTTCACATCAGAAAATATAACACTTTGTCTATTTTCTCTTTTATTTTACTACTTAGGCTATATCTATTTCTTTGATTTCAATCAGGGATCATCTCTTGCACCAAAACATATCAAGGCAATTAAAGATCTAATTATTGTTTCTATTTTAATATTAAACGTAAAATATATATTAAAACCATTCACTAATCTTTTTTCGATTTCAATTATTATTCCAACATTAGCAAATCTAGCAGTTACATTAAATTTGAATATTTTTTTACATCAAAGAAACTTTCTCTACTCAATCTTTTTAGGAAATATACTAAATTGTTTTGATAGAAAAAAAGTTTTCAAATTTTTAGCATTTAATTTTAGGCTCTCTATATTGCTTGGATTAGTACTATTCCCTTTTTCACCATGGGAATCTCAAGATATGATTGGAGCTCTAGGTTCTCCTTCGAATTTCTATTTTATCTTGCTTTTTTACACAACTCTTAAACTTAATTATAACTTAGAACTTGATGCGAGAGGTATAAGTTTAAATTATCTTGATTTGATTATTCTAAATATTGCTATAGTAAGTTGCGGGTCACTAGCAGCTATTATTATTTATCTAGCAGTATTTCATCTATTCATAATAAAACTACAACTAACTAATAATAATTTCTCTAAGAATCTCGGCCTCTATTTTAAACTCTTAACACTTATAATATCAGTTATAATTTTAATTCATGTATCATTTCCACATTTATTCAATATGTACTTAATAAAAATATTATTAAGTAAGATACCATTTATTGGTAATTTAATTGATCTTGAATATACTACTTCACTTAGCCTCAGCAATAGAACTGCACAATTAAGTTCAGTTAATTTAATCAATTTTAAATTTATCAACTTTTCGGAAAAATATATTCAATCAGATTTTCAGTATTTTGAAATACTAGTAAACCAAGGAATTATACCATTCATTATATTTTACGGAATACTCGTAAGAGAATTAATTATTAGTATTAGAAATTTTGTTTTCAAAGATACGGCCTTATTAGCAGTTATTTTACTAACAATGATATTCACGCCTATTATGAGATACATTCCTAGTGGACCAATAATATGTTATTACATACTTGGTCTCACTAAGAAATCCCAAAAACTATAAATCACCTCTTTTCATAAGAGACCTAATCCAATCAATAGGTTTATAAATAAACCTACGATTTATCTTAACAAAATCATCACCAATCGTATTTGATTTTCGATTATAACTAAAGTCACCTTTTAGAATAGCGTCAACAAACTCTTCTTCATCTTTTGTAGAATCGCTATAATTTTCATCATTCGGAGTAATGTCATTATTCTCTAAGAAATACTTCAACTTTGACATAACACTTTCATCAAATTTATAGATATATTCAGTTGTTGTGATAGCTTTAACACTATCATTAAACTGTGCATATCTAAATCCATGAGTATAGATAAAACGTGCAGCCTTAGCTAATGTATCAGCATGATTATAATTAGTTATACAACTCAAATCTAATTTATCGATTTCTTCTTCAGTAAAAACATTCTTACTTATTCCGGCACTATAATAAAAGCAAGGAGAAACTAGTATCGCAGGAGTCCCAAGAAATGCAGCTTCAAATACAGAAGAGCTACCGTTAAGAAGAACCACATCTGCTTGCTTAATCAATCCTAAGGTATCTGCTGAATCATGAGATTCTATATAATTAATTCCAACCTCTTTCGCCCATTTTTTAAAATCATCATTAATATGCATACCTTCTGCAGAACCAATTCTCTCTGACCAATTAGGATGACCACGTAAAATAACATTATGTCTTTCAATACCTAATTTATCGATACACTTTAAAAAAACATCTTTATAGCTATCAGCATGAGGGTTTTTCCAATCAGGATGACCTAAAACTTCATTTTTACTTGAAGGTAATATTAAACACTTTAAACCAGATACAGATGTGCTCCAATCGTATTCAGATCTATTTCTATTATAGTTTCTCCATTCATTATTATCTTCATTACTAAATCGTGGTAGGAATGCACTTTTTACTTTTTCAAGTTGAAATTTTGTTAATGGCTTATCTTTGAATTGCTCATGAATAAATGTAATATCTTTCAAATTTAAACAATTTCCTCTAAAGTTTAGCTGTATACCATCACCAAACCAAGTACGCTCAACTGTATTCACAGGTATATTCAAATCATGGCAAGCCTCAAGAGAAGCTCGTAAAATATCCATTCTTCCATTAAAAACCATTACATATTCAATATTGTTTTTCTTGATCCACTCTTTTGTTTGCTCATAAACAGTTGCTACTGAAAGAAGTAACTCATCATATAATTTATTAGACTTCTCCATAAAGATTTCTTCAAAACCTTCTTCAACTCTAAATGCCGTATAACTAGAAGATCTTGGCCAATCTAACATCTTATCTTCAATTGTCACTCTTTTATCAATATCAATATATGATATATTTGAATCATCATATGATTTAAAGCCACCTAATTTACATTGAAGACATGCTAGCTTATCTGACTTTTGAGAAATTATCTTATAATAACACTTCGATTCTCCACCAGCACAAGATAAATAATGAACCTTATGCCCAAGCTTAGATAAACATTTTGATATGAAATACATATGTTCCACATGCGGACGCATTGGAAAAAAATTGATTAATCCTACTTTCATTACTATTTAATATCCCTATAAACTTCAAAAGCTTCTACATAATTATGACCAACACATGAACCTCGATATTTACGTTGCCTAATAATATTCGTTACAGATCTAGAGTGAGGCTCAATTCTCATCTCTTCCTTATAAATATCTAAAGATTTCTCCAGCTTATCCATATGTTCTTTATCTAGTACATTGAACATAACAGGGTTAAACTGTTCAGTATTCCACTCAGTCGAAGATAAAACCTCAAAGCCATAAATAGCTTTAACAGTACTATTTGGTTGTGGTCTAAATGCTGTCATTACTGCTCTCATCGTAATTTGATGATCAATATTTAAATCTTTGTTCGAATGTGTGTATATGATTTGAGGATTCTTATCTTTAGCAAAATCTTCTATTCCTTTAACAATAGATAATAAGCTAATACTATCCATTTCATTATCAGGATATGACAATTGTTTATACTCCATTACTCCAAGATTTCTACAAGATGAAGAAAGAGCCGTCTCACGAACATCTGCATCTTCAGAACTTCCACGAGCACTTACTCCATCAGTCATCACTAATAATGAAACAGAATCACCACTGGCAATATGCTTGGCAATTGTTCCACCACATCCTATTACTTCATCATCAGAATGAGCAACGATAACTAATACTTCCATGTTAATCCTCTTTTATCTTAAAGATAACTTCAGCTCGAATTTCACCACTTTCCATTTGAGCTTTTTTGAATGTTAAAACATAATCATTAAATTCTAAGAATGCATTAGGGTAACCTTCAGCATCTAACATTCGAATATAATCATAAATTTGAGAAATATCCTTACAATTCTCTAAATTGCCATCTTCTGGCTTCCTTCTTTTAAAGCTTGTTACTTCTCCAACCTGATCAACTGGAATTGGATTTTCTTCTACTATCATAGGTATTAATTTTCTAAATATTATTTCAGAAGCTCTTGTAAATATCTCCTGGGCCGTTCCAGCAAGACTCAAATCATATTTAGTATATACAGGACCAGCATCTAGTTCCTTAACAACCTTAATTGCTGAAATTTTCGTTTCAGATTTACCATTTACAATTAAGTTTTGTAATGGGCTCCCTCCCCTTCCGTAAGGTAGGTCTGTCATATGGAAAACAATACAATTATAATTATCATAAATTGACTTAGGAATGATATGCGACCAATGAGGAAAGAAAACGTACTTAGGATTTATTGATTCTAAGAATTCTTGAGTTAATTCATGTTTTTCTTTAATTAAGATATATCTATCGTCATTGGAGAAGTATTTTTCAAAGTTTTCAACATTCCACTCCCCCCAAGTTGCTATAATAAATTTATCCAATTTTTCTCCCTATGAAACAGCTCGTCATCTATATTTTTCAAAATATTTAATATATAATCATCATACACAGAGGTTAATAGTATGAAAATCAACAATAGAGAAATCGGTCCAAATAATAATCCATATATTATCGCAGAAGTGTCTGCAAATCATAACGGTGACATTGATAAAGCAAAAGAACTCATCAAACTTGCAAAAGAGTCTGGTGCAGATGCGGTAAAAATTCAAACATATACCGCTGATACAATGACATTAGATATGGACACAGATGAGTTCAAAATAACTGGCGGCTTATGGGACGGCTATACTCTCTATAATCTTTACAAAGAAGCATATACTCCATGGGAATGGCACAAGGAGTTATTTAACTATGCTCAAAAGCTTGATATTACAATTTTCAGTACTCCATTCGACGAAAGTGCTGTTGACTTTCTAGAAGAGCTTAATGTGCCCGCTTATAAAGTTGCTTCATTTGAAATGACTGATTTAGTTCTTATTGATTATATTGCTCAAAAAATGAAACCTATAATTATTTCTACTGGAATGTCCACACTTGAAGAAATCAAGGAGGCTCATGCTACAATAACAAAGTATCACAATAATGTTGTTTTTTTACATTGTGTAAGTAGCTATCCAACAAAAGCTGAAAACTTTAATCTCAGAATGATGAATACTATTAAAGAAATGTTAAATGTAGATATCGGTTTATCTGATCACTCCTTAAGTAACACAGCAGCTATCGCAAGCGTCACACTAGGAGCAACAGTTATTGAGAAACACTTTATTAAAGATAGAAGTGACAAGGGTCCTGATTCAGATTTCTCTTTAGAACCAAGTGAACTAAGATCTCTATGCAAAGAAACAAAAGTAGCATGGGAGTCTCTTGGGAAAGATGATTTTTCAAACAGAGAAAAAGAATCAGCAAGCAAAAAGCACAGAAGATCGATTTATTTTGTAAACGATCTAAAAGCAGGAGACTTGATAAAAGAAGAAGATATTAGACGAGTTAGACCAGGAAATGGTCTTCCTCCAAAATATTTCCATGAGTTAATTGGAAAAAGAGTTAGCAAAGATGTTTCATTCGGAGAAGCTGTAAAATGGGAGTCGATTTCTTAAGGAAAATCGGCTCTAAATCTTTTATACTTTTTCTCTAGAGCCAACCAATTTGACTTAAACAATCTATACTTACATAACACAATTTCTTTATCACTTTTAATAACCTTATATTCATTATTAAGTTTTTCATAACCATGTTTGTTATGTATTTTAATTACCGCTTTATTGTTTTTGAAAACTTCTGCATCTATATACTCTAAATCTTTGTATCTATCTAAAAATATATAATTATAAAAATATGGAAGCACCATTGGGCCTAATAAGGTATATTTTTTCTCTCCTATATAAAAACCCCAAGACATGTCTTTTTCGTCAAGATATATACTCCCTATTCTTTTATTGTCATAATTAATAATCCAAAACTTATATTCATCATTTTTTAAATAGGCTTGAAACCACTTCTTTTGATTTTCAATTGAATTTTGAATATCTGTATTCATAAACTTAGTTACATGTTCAGATGTTCTCCATTTAAGAACTAATTCAAGATCGTTTTCAGAAATTTCTTTAAAATTAAACATTTTCATTATCCCTATTTACTCATGTATACTAAACCTAATGAAAAAAATAATAATTGTAACAGTAAGTGATAAAAATAGAGGCTTAGGCCATATATCTAGATGCGTCAGCTTATATCATATGATGAAGGATCATTTTAATATCTCCTTTATAGTAAATGACATTGATTTTTCTATCAATAGTTTTAATGAACTTAAATATTGCAATATAGACTCATTCACTTCATTCCAAAGTCCTGACTTTATAATAGATCATCAATCTATTTATGTTCTTGATGGTTATGACTTCACTTTAGAATTTCAAAAAAAATTAAAAGAAAACTGCCAAAAACTAATAATGATAGATGATTTAAATGATCGAGACATTAATTGTGACGCTATTATAAACTATAACTTAAATGGTCCTAATGAAATTTATAAAATTAAAGAACAGTACAAGGGGATTAAGTACGCCCTTCTTAGACCTATATTTTTAAATAATATTAAAAAAAAATCAAACAATTATAATTTAAATTTTAAAAATGCATTAATCACTCTTGGCGGAGGGATTAAATATAATGGAATAGTAAAAATAGTGAAAGCACTCCATGAGTTAAATATAAAGATTTCCGTTATTATAAATCCATTACATCCCGAGTATAGACAACTTAAAGAAATGAATGTTGAACTTTACTGGAACTTGAATGAAGTTGAGATATATAATATTTTTGAAAATAAAGACTTCGTTATAAGCGCGCCCAGCGTTACATCTTTTGAACTGTTGTCCATGTTAAAACCATTCTTTGTAATACAGACTGCGGACAACCAAGAAAAAAACTTTAAAGAACTAATAAATCAAAAACTCGCATTTAATCTTGGACATATAAATGATTTATGCACTAGCAAACTAAAAAAAACAATATCAACTGTTTTAAGAGATAAACTAAGTATACATAAAACAAGAGAAAGGCAAAAATCGATAATAAAAGAAATCAATCCAGATAATTATATAGAAGTATTCAACTAACGTTTACGCTTAAACCTATCACCTGAAAAACCAGAATCAGTAAACTCAATATAAACTGGTCTTTTAAACTTTTCCAACTTTTCTTTACATAGAATTTTAATCTTTGATTTTATCTCTTTCTGACTGTTAAGATCATCAATTTGAACCTTGCATGCAACAACATTTCCGACAAGACTATTCTCTTTAGAAAATACAATAACATCTCTCACTTCATCTAGTGAAAGGATCACACTTTCGACTTCTGATGGATATACTTTCTCTCCACCAACGTTAATAATTTCTGAAATACGACCCAGGATTTTATAAAAGTTACCATCCTTAAGTACTTTATCTTGAGTATTAAACCAACCATTTTCATCAAATGGAGAAGGGGCATTCAAATAACCAAGCATGGCCATTGAAGACTTAATAAAGATAATATCATCAACAACTTTAAAACTATGATGACTATCTTCTAAAATTTCAATCCATAGAGAATTATTAGACTTTGATCTTGTTCTTAATATACCAACTTCAGATAAGCCATAAGTTTGTTTCATCTTAACATTTGGAAAAACATTAACAAATGAGTTCAATGTTGACTGTGGCATTGGTTCAGTACCATAAGTAACAACTTTTAATGATGAAAGGTCGTACTGTGAAAATGCTTTTGAAACAAGAAGCATATTGATAAAAGTTGGTGAGGTAGGAAGTACTTCAATTTTATAATCTTGAATTAACTTAGAAATATAACTTGGGTTTCTATTCTGAGGTAATACTAAGGTTCCACCATTAGCTAATGTATAAAGTAAAGTATTTACTCCACCAATATGATCAAATAATAAAAAGGCTATCGAATTGATTGCCTTACCACCATCTAAATACTTATTAAGCATAGGTGAAAAGTTGTGAACAGATGCCTTTGGCTCACCTGTAGTTCCAGAAGAAAAAAGTATCAATCCTGGATTCATACTTCTCTTTAAACCAACTAAAATTTCATGACTCGTTTGTGTATTTAAGTCTTCAAATTTATTAGTTTCAAAATCGTAAAAAAATTCAACTTCAGCAATCCTTAGTTTATCTCTTACGTCTTTTACAGTGTTAGCTAAAGGTACATATATACAATTTATTTTAATCAAAGCAAGCATAAGACCAATAGAGTCGATTGAATAATCTCCTCTTACAGAAAAAACGCTTCCATTAGGAATTTTCTTTTCTTCTAAAATATTTTTCCACTTTTTATAAGAATCAAGTACTTCTCGATAAGTGATCTCTGTGTCTTTTACAAGAGCAACTTTATTTTTATTAAGCTCAAATATTTTCTCAATATGACTAGAAAACACTAATTAACTCCACCTAAGTATAAAATTTGTCCATTTATAAATGTACTTCTCTCACTAATAAAGAAATCTAGAACATTTAAAACATCATCAAATTTGCCTTTTCTTTTAATCGTTTGAGATTTTAATAAAAGTTCAATCTTTTCTTCTGGAACACCTGCAATCAATGATGTATCAACTGGAGTAGGTCCAATTGCATTAACTCTAATTTTCATCGAAGACAGTTCTTTAGATATAACTCTTGTTAAAGATTCTACTGCTGATTTTGAAGCAACATAAAGAGCCTCACCTTCTAAATTAAGAGGTACGGCTACAGTTGTAAAATTCACTATAGAAGGATTTTGCGATTTTCTCATAATTTTTGAGCACTCTCTGCACATCAAAAATGTTCCTAAAGTGTTTACGGAAAACAGTTTATCGTATGTCGATTTTGGTGTTAACAAGAAATGGTTCATAGATGCCATTCCCGCATTATTAATCAAAACATCTAAATAAGAGTATTGTTTTTTTATACTCCTGATCATTGTTTTAATATCATCTTCATTTGTAACGTCACAAATGTAATGACTATAGTTTTTATCTTCGATTATATTATCAAAAGATCTGCTACAACCAATAACTGTGAAACCTTTAGAGAGATAATACTCTGCAGTAGCACGACCTATCCCCCTACTTGTACCAGTTACTAAAATATTCATTATACAAGCTCGCTAACAAATTCAGTTAAACGATTCACATTAGAAAAAGGGCTATTCTTCATTGAAAAAGCCTTCTCATTTACAATCGATATATCTTTATCAAATTCATCTGCAATTCTTGATTCAATTTCAACTAAGGCATTAACAAGGTCCATAGAATCCAGAATACCTTTGTCTCCAAAAAGTATATCTTCACTATTAAGTTTATGATCAATACCATTATCTTCTAAAACTTCATTTAATGCTTCTAGAATGATTGTTTCTATTTTATCTTTCATACTAATTCCTTTTCTCTTAAATATTTAAATTTAATTTCTGCAAGATCCCAGTCTGATAGTTCGTCAATATCTTGAACAAATAAATTGTCCCTTAATACATAAGTGGTATTTTTACTTACGAGACCCATATTGTCTAAAATTACATTCTCTTTAAAGAAATAGTATTGACCACAGTCATGATATAAAGGAGTCAGATCTTGAGATCTCTTTTGAAAACTTTCATTATCATCAATTAATATTTTATTTTCTTTTAAAAAAAATGCTCTTTGCGGAGGGAATGAAAACTTTGTAATAGGGATCAGACTATCAAATTTATCTTTAGTAAACTCTTTGAAAGCTTTTAAAAGATGATCACCTGTTACAAATGGCGCAGTAGGATAAAGACAACAGTAGTGATCGTAATTCTCACCTAATTCTTTCAAGTTTAATATTACTTCTTTAAGAACATCTGCAGTTGTAGCGAAGTCATCTGAGTTCTTATCGCTTCTCATAAATGGAACTTCTGCTCCATATTCTTCACTCACTCTCTTAATTTCTTCATCATCAGTTGATACAATTACACGAGAAAAAATACCAGAATTCAGCGCTGCCTCGATTGAGTAAGCAATAATTGGCTTCCCACAAAAGTATTTTATATTCTTTTTACGAATCCTTTTACTTCCACCTCTTGCAGTAATGATAGCGATTGCAGACATAACTACTCCTTAATTACATTTTTCAGAGTATCGCATATATAATCAATTTCTTCTTGCTTAAGTAGTGGATACATTGGAATAGAAATAATTTGTTTATATGTCGACTCAGATATACCTAAGTTAGAATACTCTGCAATTTCTTGATAATAAGGCTGCTTATGAACAGGGAAGTAATGAATTTGAGCACCAATATTTAAAGAATGTAGTTTTTCAAATATCTCTTTACGTCTTTCGGCTGCAACTTTAATTACAAATAAGTGATAAGAGCTCTTACGATCTTCCCTAACCTTTATAAAATCAATTTTCTCTTTTTTTAAAAATGAAATATAGATATTAGCAATTTCATTTCTTCTTTGAATAAATTCTTCTAAGCGTGTTAATTGAGAAATACCAAGAGCAGCTTGAAGCTCAGTCATACGGTAGTTATAACCTAGTTCATGTTGCTCATAATACCAAGGCCCTTCATTAAAGTTGTGAAGATTTTCTTTTGTTGCCCCGTGTGTTCTTAATAGTTTAACCTTCTTATCAATTTCTGAATCATTTGTAAGAAGAGCGCCACCCTCAGCAGTTGTTATAATTTTAACAGGATGAAAACTATAGATGCTGATATCACTATACTTACATGAGCCTACTTTTTTATCTAAGTATTCACCACCGACAGCATGGGAAGCATCTTCAATAATTTTAAAGCCATATTCTTTAGAGAGCTCAAAAATTTCTTTCATATCGCAACTCTGACCACACATATGAACAGGTGTTACTACCTTAGGAAGCTTATTAGCTAATTTCGCCTTATTTAATTTTTCCTCAAGGGCCTTAACACTCATGTTTAATGTATCTGTTTCAATATCGACAAAATCAACTTTCGCACCACACATTAATGCAGCATTTGATGTAGCAACAAAAGTAATCGGCGTAGTCCAAACGATATCATCTTGCCCAACACTTAATGCCAAATATGCCAAGTGAAGTGCACTAGTTGCAGAGTTCACGACTGAACAATATTTTGCACCAGTATATTTAACGAGACCCTCTTCAAATTCTGGTACACACTTTCCTTGTGTAAGGAAAGGCGATTTTAATACTTCAATTACAGCTTCAATATCAGCACAGCTAATATCTTGCTTACCATATGGTATCATTCAACTACCTTAAAATTTGGATCAACGTGATCCTTAATAAGTTCTCTTAATTCTTCAACAGTAACCCATTCGGTATTTGTTCCTGAGTTATACTTGAATCCTTTTTCTACGAACTTAGCGTTAAAATGTTTCATATATTCATTAACATCCCATGGAAGAACAGATGGTAAGATTACATAATATTTTCCACAGTCAATTGTTGAGAATGAATCAGTTTCTGTAATCATTTCCTCGTGAAGTTTTTCGCCAGGTCTAATTCCAATAACTGGTTTTTCAGAGTTAGGAGCAATCGAGTTTGCAACATCAAGAATTTTATAAGAAGGGATTTTAGGAACAAAAATTTCTCCACCCCATGCGTGCTCCATAGCATAAAGAACCATGTCAACACCTTGATCTAAAGTAATATTAAATCTAGTCATATCTAAATCTGTAATAGGAAGTACACCTTCAGCTGCTTTTTGCATAAAGAATGGTATTACAGAACCACGTGACCCCATTACGTTTCCGTAACGAACTACTGAGAAGTCTACCTCTCTATTACCTCGCATATTATTTGCAGCAACAATTAACTTATCTGAGCATAACTTAGTTGCACCATATAAGTTAATTGGTGCGGCTGCTTTATCTGTAGATAAAGCTACAACTTTTTTAACACCACAATCTAATGCAGCATTAACAACATTCTCAGCACCTAGAATATTAGTCTTAATACATTCCATAGGATTATATTCTGCAGCTGGTACTTGTTTTAGTGCAGCAGCATGAACGATAACATCAATTCCTTCACAAGCTCTTCTTAGTCTTTCTCCATCTCTTACGTTTCCAATGAAGAATCTTAGTTTCTTTGTATGCTTTTTAAACTCTGGAAGGTTGGCCATTTCAAATTGCTTTAATTCATCACGAGAAAATATAACAATTCTTTCTACTCCAGGATAATCCTCAAGAATTCTAGAAATGAATCTCTTACCAAAAGATCCTGTACCACCTGTTACTAATATTGACTTATAATTCATAGATAACTCACTTTTATTCTAAATAAATTTCTCGTAATGTGTAGAAAGTACCGCATTATCACTTAATAAACAAGGTATGTTACTGATAATTGGATAAACATACCCACCATTTTTTGAATAATATACATCATCGGCCCTAGTTAATGGATAATTACTTATAGGACATCGGAAGTATTCACCTTTTTTATCAATGTTGCATGCATCTTTTTCAATAATTATTAACCCTGTCGGATTTAAAGGATTTGAACAAGTTTCAAATTTTCGATGTTCAATAACTTTATAACCTAATTCACATACTGTTTTATATAAATCAATCACATAACCATGTGAAACCATTCTTTCTTTAGCTACATCATCTGCAAATTCATATGTAGGTTCTAAAAGAACAATATATTTATTTGTAATTCTATACAGCTCTTTTAAAATCTTTTCTTCTGAACCACCATTGGGCTCTAGGCTATGCGACGAATAAACAACATCAACAGAATTATCTAGTAACGGAATATTAAACAGATCACCAGTAAAAAGATATCCATTATTTTCTAAATCTTGAAGATATTGATTTCCATATAATAAACGCGATAATGAGATATCAAATCCAAAATAATCTACTGGAGTATTTAGTTTTTTAACTACATTTTTCAAAGTTGTTGCTTCACCACAGCCAACTTCAAGAATATTATCAAATTTAAATTGTTCTAATTCTTTTGCTATAAGACCTGTATAAAGATCTAAAAAATCTTTATTAGAGTTTGCGTAGTTAATGTAACTTCCGGCTTGTAGATCGTAACTTATTTTTATGATTTCAGTTTTCTTTAAGTGGCTATAATATTTTTCTAGATACTGTATTATATTTACATTTTGATTATAGAGCTCCCTTAGCTCCGCCATATTAACTTTTGATTGCACAGTTGCTCCGTAAAAAATATTAACTTAAATATTATATAGTTATATTCTAACTTTTAAACAAAAATATAAGGTTAGAGCCTTCCTACTTAAAAAACATTTTATATTTTGATATTTTTAAAATTGATAGTTGAATCACTAGGTACTTACGACTCTTTTTGGTTAATAAGTTTGAAAAGACACTAAAGAAAAAGTATGAAATTAAAGTTGCATAAACAGCCCCTTCAGTACCAAATTTTGGAATTAGATATATATTTAATAACACATTGGAAATTAACCCAATGCATAGTCTTAAAACAGAAAAATATAGGTAGTTGTTCTTTTGTTCCCAAATTTGTTGCACTAGATTAAGAAATAAGAAAGGTGTTGAAAGAATATAAATATTCAAAAGCTTTATACTCTCATTATACTTCTGATCGAAAACAAATTCTAATACAGGTGCTGAGAACAATAATGTTACGACAGCAATAAATAAACTGATAATTATCAGAATTTTATTAACAAAATTATACGAGGTATTAACTAATAGCTCATCTTCCTTACTCATACTTATCAATTTAGGAAAAACTGATACCACAATTGAAGAAGCTAAAAACATCCAAGGTTCAGCAAATTTAACAGCAACACTGTAGTCAGCAACATCTTCAAAAGATAGATAGTTTTTTAATATAAAAACATCTATTCGTTGCGTTAATTGTACTAGTAGTACAGAGATAAATAGTGGAAATGATTTAACAAAAATATTTTTAATAATACTAAAACTAGGAAGTTTTATATCTTTGAAATTATTAATCTTTGCTTTAAACGTAAATATATTAATGATTGAAACAATAACAAATTGTAGAGAGAAAACCGCACATTGAAATGTTAAACTTATAGGATTTAATAATCTTATTAAATTAAACGACAAGCTCCCTACTAATTGAGATGTTGAACCATATTTAGATAGCAAGAGACTGTCAAAATAATAAGAAATTGGACTAAACGATCTAAAGAATAATGCAATCATAAAAAAAGACCACAAATACCACTCTTGACTCTCTCTAAACCAGAAAATACTCATCATCAAAGCAAGTAGACAAAAGGACATGCTAATAAATATTGAAGAAAACAATCTACTAGTGTCATTCTCCTCACTTTCAAGAAAGTATTCTTTTAAGATATTGCTATGTGTAAGGTGTTCAAACATTAAAAATATATAAAAATATGATGTTAGATATTGAAATGTCCCAAAATCTGCTTTAGACATTTGATTAGCAACGTACATCGTTCCAATAAAAGAAATACCTATTCTCAAGACACTTGGAAAGAATTGCCATATAATATTAGAATAAATTTTTGTATTGAGAGAATTCATTTATGAATAAAATATCACAAAAAGTTTTTAATGTAATAACTTACAATTTAAACCAAATACTTTTTTGGGTAAGAAATCCACATAGACTAAAAATGAAGTGTAATGGATATAAGAATGTTAGAATCCCATTCTGGATGGGAATAGGTAAAGATACAGAAATCAGAATTTTTAATAAACAAAAGAATCATATAAGTGTCTCTTTCGGAAAAGGGTGCTGGGTAGGAAAAAGGGTAAGTCTTACGACTACTGGGAATCAAAAAATAAGCCTTGGTGATAATTCTAGTATTCAAGATGGTACACATTTAATTGGTGACATCGAGATAGGATCAAATGTGTTATTTGCACCAAATGTTTTTGCTTCCTCTGGAACACATATTTTCAAAGAAGAACCGATGATGCCTATAAAGCATCAAGATGCAAAGTATAGTCATATAAAAGACAAGTATAATAAAAAAATAAAAATAGGTGATGATGTTTGGATAGGTACTGGTACTTACATTTCTCAAGGCGTTACTATTGAAACAGGTGTAATAATTGGTGCCAACTCTGTTATCACAAAAGATATCCCAAGCTACAGCATTGTAGTTGGTAATAATAAGATTATTGGAAATAGAAAGGATATGTAGATGTCTCGATTTTTATATTTGCTACATAGAGCTTTATTTATAGTAACAGGTGGACTTTGGAATGATTTTCTAAGCCTTCTAATTAAAACTTTTAAAAAGAAGCGAGAGTTAAATATTTTACAAGATGATCCTTTTATAAAACTACAAAATGAAGAATCAAGTTTTTTAAAATCGATGAAGCAAAATGGCTACTATATTTTCAACTATAAGCTTCCAGAGAACTTAGTTTCAGAAATTAATCGAGAGATTGCTAAACAAGAATACAATATAAGAAATGTTAACGGTAATAACCAACTAGTTCATTATAAAAAATTCAATGTCGCTCCGGAATCTAATCGTTACGATCTTGCCGCAAACAGTATTCTTCAAATAGAAGACTTAATTGATCTTTCCTCTTCCCAAACACTTGTAAACCTTGCCCAAAACTATCTAGGAACAAAACCAATATTAGATTTAATCACATTATGGTGGTCATATCCTACAGATAATACAGCTCTTAAAAATATTGGTGCACAAATGTATCACTTTGATATGGATAAAATTAAGTTCATCAAATTCTTTGTCTATCTAACAGATGTAGAAATGGATAATGGTCCACACTGTCTATTCAAAGGCTCACATAATAAGCTTCCACTTAAACTTAGAAAGAAGGGCCGCTTCACTGATCAAGAAGTTGCTCAAGCATATGGTGCAGACAAAGAAGTTAAAATTACCGGAAAACCAGGTTCAATTATTGCAGTAGATACTAGATGTATTCACAAAGGTGATCCTATCCTTAAAGATTCAAGATGTATTTTTCAATTACAATTTAGTAATTCAACATTTGGAAAAGAATACGAAAATGTTAATGCTCCACTATTTATCAATAACCTTAAAGAAAAGAAAATTTATGATAAATCAATTTACCAATTATTTCACGAGTAAATTTTTAAAAATTCTAAAATAGCTAATTAGAAAGTAAGTCATAAAATAGAACGGAAATGTTAAAGTCTTATAAGATCTTAAAACACGTAAGACTTTTAGTGAGTGTTTAATCTTATTGCGCGAAAGACTACTTAAAAGAATTCGATAAGCAATAAGATTCTCTTTAATTAAAACAGCTTTTGATCCATCTTTTAGTAAAGATAGCCATAGGTAGTAATCTTCTACTCCACTAAATTCTTTTGCTTCATTAAAATTATAGCTCAACTTATCTTTTTTAATTAATACAGATGAAAGATAAATCGTATTTTTAATTAAAGTACTATTATAAGAAATATCCCTTGTTTTAATTTCATTTAAATTATCCTTAAAGTTATAACTTTCACCATCAAGAAAATCATATTTTAAAGAAGAAACTAAGACAGCATTAGAGCTTTCAAGGTATTGAAGTTGAATTTCTAATTTCTTAGGATGCCATATATCATCTGCATCTAGGAAAGCAATATAATCACCAGAACTACAATTCACGCCTATATTTCTAGGGCCTGCAGGTCCACCATAATTTTGTTCACACTTTTTTAATATGAATTTTACATTGCAATTAGAAAGATAATTTTGGACAACTTCATAAGTATTATCCTTAGAACAATCATCAACTACGATAATTTCTAAATTTTTATGTGTTTGGTTTACAACGGATTCTAAAGTTTCAACAATGTATTGCGAAGCATTGTATACAGGAATAATAACTGAGACTAAGTCGTTCATTTTAATGTGCCATAATTTTAATAAGTAAGAATATTAGATATATCATGTAGATTATAGCAGAAAAATGTTTAATAATAATAACTAAATTAAGAGATTTAAATATTCTATTTAGAATGTAAAAGTAAATAATATTATGATTTTTAAAGTACTCCTCTATCTATTTTCTGCATTTATCATTACATATGCAACAATTCCAATTCTTATTAAGTTTGCAGAATTTACGAGACTGTATGCAGAGAAAAATCATAGAACATGTCATGAAACACCAATTCCATCACTAGGCGGAATTGCTCTATTTATGGGAATATGTTTTTCATCTCTATTACTAACACCAAATGCTGAATTTGGAACAATTCAATACTTACTGGCCACTCAATTTATTATTTTCTTTCTTGGGCTTAAAGATGACATCTTTGTACTTTCTGCAAAAAAGAAACTATTAGTACAAGTTATATGCGCACAAATTATCTTTTTTTATTCAGGTGTAAAAATAGATAATTTCTACAATGTTCTTGGTATTGGTGAACTAAATGAAGTTAGCTCTAATATAATTACGACTTTAACGTTTGTTGGCCTTATAAATGCTTTTAATCTAATTGATGGAATTAATTGGTTAGCAGGACTTATTTCCATATCAGCATGTTTATTCTTAGCAACATGGTTTGGTATTAATGGTTTTCAAGTTGAACTTGGCGTCACTCTCTCACTTATAGGATCTTTACTGGCTTTCCTAAAATTTAACAAAACTCCTGCAAAAATATTTATGGGAGACACAGGCTCACTCCTAATAGGCCTGACTATATCCTATCTTCTTATAAGATTTATAAATTTAAATCACAAATCTACTGATTTAGTTTTTCAATTCAGATCAGCACCTTCAATAGCTGTAGCAGTTGTCTTTGTTCCTCTACTCGATACCCTAAGAGTAATGTTTCTAAGAATACTAAGTGGGCACAGTCCTTTTACACCTGATCAAAATCACTTACATCACATACTTCTGAAACGTGGACTTACACATATACAAGCTTCACTAGTGTTATTCACTATAAACTGTATCTGTATTATCGTGGCCATCACACTTCATAGGGTTACAGGAAAAATTGTAATACCGACGATGTTTATCTTCCTATTCACTTTCTTTAATTTGATCGCTTTTAATCGAATGGGAAGAAAGTATCTTAATGTTACAATTTAAAAATTAGATATAAAAAAAGGCAGTCCTAAGACTGCCTTCCTTTAAAAATCAATTTTAGATTTTCGAATTAACCAGCAAGGAATACTGAGATAAGTACGAAAATTACAAGTGATTCCATAAGTGCTAGACCAAGGATCATTGGAGTTTGAATCTTGTCAGCAGCAGATGGGTTTCTTGCGATACCTTCTAGAGCAACAGATGCAGCTCTTGATTGTGCAGCAGTACCACCGTATGCAGCGATAGCCATTGCTAAGAAATACGCGATGTACTTAATTGCTTGAGTGTTTTCCATAATAGTCTCCTAAAACGTTAGTTACTTTGATCAAGTAACAGTTAAATTATTAAGTTTAAGTTTTAATTAGTGTGCGTGGTGCTCATCATGATCGTGGTGAGCAGTTGCAAGACTAATATAAACCATTGATAACATTGTAAATACGTAAGCTTGGATAAAACAAACTAGAAGTCCAAGTAAGTAGAATGGAATTGCAGCACCAAACATACCAACATTCACACCAAGAATTTCAAGGTTAAGGAATGTTGTAAGTACGTGGTGGTCACCCATCATGTTACCTCTAAGACGTAATGCTAGAGATAGTGGACGAATAAAGTTTGAAAGAATCTCAATTGGGAAAATTAAGATTGCCATGTACCAAAGTGGACCTGCAAAGTGTGCAAGGTAGTTCATTGTACCAAGTTCTTTACAACCTTTGATGTTGTAGTAAACAAATGAAAGTACACCAAGAGCAAGAGTTGTGTTGATGTATTCAGTTGGAGGTAAGAAACCTGGAACAAGACCAATTACGTTCGCTAAGAAAATTGTAATAAATAGGAACGAAATGAACTTGAAGTATTTTGGTGCATCGTCTTCACCAAGAACTGCACGACATTGAGTGTAGATAAATGATCCATACATCTCAACGATGTTTCTTAAAGAAATTCCTCTATCTGGTACTACAGTCTCATCTAGAGTCATTTTAGAAACACGCATTCTATAAAGAAGTGCTACAAGTAAAATGATGATAGCAACGAAAGACTTAGTGAAGATGTGATCCACATAACCTAAGTGAAGAGCATGTGAAATTTCTCCTAACCAAAGGAAACCACCTGCTGCCTGTGCATTTGTTGCTAATAAAGTAGTTAAAAGAAGGGCTATTTTTTTCATTATTAGTCCTTTTTGATGCTGACACCCAGCACAAATATATTTAAGAAATAATTTATTACCGGTATAATTATCTTACTTTGAAGTATTTGTACACCAAATAATAAGGCGCCGATTAAAATAACAAGCTTTCCAATAAATAAAAATGATAGATATTTTCCATTGGCCTTGTAGCCATCGACGCGATGTGGTCTTATTAGCTCATCCACGGCCATCCAAAACATCAATAAATAAATTACAGTGGCAGCATAACATACTGCGAACGCTATCCATTCCTTACCTGGAGTCAATAAATATAGACACGCAAGCGCCATAGGGAGTGACAATAAGAAGAAGCGTATAAAATCAATTTTATTAAGAAGTTCTTTAAACATGGATGCATTGTTACTATAATTTGCGTTGATTTCAAATACTTTTGACAGGGATAACTATGACTGAATCAAGAAAGCTCAATTTGTTTGCTTGGGCCATTTTCTTTTACTTAGTAATGACTATTTTTCATAAAGCTTTTGTTTCTGTTGGTATGCTTTTATTTGTAGTTCTCGCATTCAATACTTCTAAAGAATCTTTTATTAATGTTTTTAAAGATAAGAAACTCATTTTCTTAGTGTTATTGATTTTAATTTTCATTGCATCATTGCTTTTCAATGAAGCAGGTAATTACAATAAGCTTAAATATTATCTGCCACCCCTGTTATTTGTTGCTGCTTATTATCAGTTTGGTCCTAAATTATCTGATACTTGGATTAAAAGAATTATTTTTTGGCTTTTAACTCTTAGCGCCTTAAGTTCGGTCGTTGGAGTAATAACAGTTATCTTTGATTATAATATTTTAAAGCTTAAATTTGATGATTACCCAAGGAATAAGGGAGCATTTCTTGGAATTATGTACTACTCATATACGAATGCAATAATCTGTGCAATCTCAGCGGCACTTCTTGTACATTATAAAAAATTTAAAAAGTATGTAAGTTTTAAATTAGTTCTTATCAGTTTGATATTAAACTTAATTGGATTATATTTCACATATACTCGCGGTGCTATTCTTGCTTTATTTGCGGGCCTTCCGTTTATTTTTTATTACACTAATAAAAAAACTTTTATATCACTTTTTTTAGCAGGCTTGTTACTTGCCTCAGCTGTTGCTTATCTTATCTTTGGTAATTCGGGGATATCATTCTATCGTTTCAGACCAAATGCAACTAGTGATAATGCTAGAATTGTTATGTTTAAAACAGCTGCTATTATGTATTCTAAAAAACCAATCATAGGGTATGGTTTTCAAAATTACCATGAGCCTTGTAAAGTTATCCAAGACGAATATGATCTAAAACCTAGATGGTGTCATTACCACTCACATAACCAGTATCTAGATGCATTTGCTTTAGCTGGTACTTTTGGCGGAGTTGCATTCTTACTATTTTTTGGTTCGTGGCTTTTTACTTACCTAATTGGTTATCGCGATATCTACTTATTTTCACTGCCCGGCCTTGTTACATTCTTAGCAATATGTATGACAGACACTCCTTTCTATATGGGAGCAGTTTGTTCAATAATATTCACATTATTTGGAATGATGTTTGTAAACAGAGAAAAGACGTAAATTACATAATATACGCCGGTATGTTCTTAAGTATCGGCGTTTTTATTTCTTTTTAAGCGCATACACAACCATCGATATCAAAATATTCCCAATTACCGCCAGAAAAATTCCCACGGCCCAGCCTTGTGTGATGATATCTTTTTTAACGAGTTCCCAAAGTCCCCAGGCAACAACGAGGGCCGTTGAAGGCAGAGACATGGCAAGTGCCATGGGCTTAATCCATTTCGGGTCATATAGGGCCATAGCTACCTCTTTCTCGCTACACGACGTTCATAAACTGAGTTAAGGCGGTCTTGGATAACTTTATTATTTGGGTACTCACCTAGGATTGAATAGTAGAGGTCATAGGCAGTTTGAAGGCGTTCAAGTGTTTCATAGCAATTGGCCATGAGAAAAATGGCGCGGACTTTTAGGTCGCGGCGATCTTCACGCTTGATATACTCGCGAAAGTATTGAACAGCGCGGTTCCAATCTTGTGACTCAAAGTACATGATTCCAGATTGGAAGAAGCTATCAACAAAGTACTTGTGGTTTCCATTATTGTGCATAGAAACTAAGTGCTCAGTGGCCTTATCATATTGCTTTAATTTGATATATGAACGGGCCAGGCGAAATTCGTAGAGGTCGTGATTAGAAAGCTTAGGCCTAAATGCAGAAAGCTTATTATAAACCTCAGCGGCCTTTGCATAATCATTGATATAGAGAAAAGCGATCTCACCAATACGCTCTTGAGTTTTTACCAGCCAAACTGGGTCAGTCGTAAGTTTAGGAATTTTCTCATAGAAATAAATTCCACGTTTATACTGGCCAAGAGAGACGGCATAGAGTTCTGCGATCTGATAATTGATCTTGATTTTGATTTCGTCATTTGGCGCCATCTCTAAGATCTTGTGGTACTGCTTTACCGCTTGGGCGTACTCTTGATTTGAGATGTGATTTTGCGCAATGAGGATGTCTTTGTGAATTCTTGGTGTGAAATCACAAGACGTAAGTAAAACGAGGGCCAGTAAAAAACTGGCCCTTATGAATTTATTCTTCAGAAGTTGATCCATCTTCGTCATCTGCTTCAATAATTTTTGCAATTGAAACAACCTTCTCACCTTCTTTAGGCTTAATTAGACGTACACCTTGAGTCGCGCGTCCCATTAGAGAGACACCACTTACTTTCGTACGAACAACTTGGCCGCGGTCAGTAATGATCATGAGATCATCTTTATCTGTTACTGGTTTAATTTGAACAATTTCACCGTTCTTCTCAGTTAATCTCATTGCAAGAATACCTTTCCCACCTCGAGTCTGCTTACGGTATTGAGAAGATTCAGTTCTCTTACCGTAACCTTGAGAAGTTACAGATAGAATTTCCATATTATCGTCAATTAATTCCATACCGATGATTTTTTCTTCTTCTGGATTAATATTGATCCCTTTTACACCTTGAGAAACACGGCCCATAGGTCTTGCATCATTAGTGTCAAAACGGATGATCTTACCAGCTGAAGAACATAGAAGGATATCTTTTGATCCATCGTTGATTCTAACATTTACAATATGATCACCATCTTGAAGTTTAATTGCAATTAGACCCGATTGTTTAACATTTGAGTACTCTTCAAGAGCTGTCTTCTTCACTAGACCTTTGTTAGTTGCAAAGATTAAGTACTTCTCATTAAGATCCATATCATGTGGTACACAGATAATTTCTGTTACACGATCACCACTTGGGATTTGAATAAGGTTTGCAATATTACGTCCCTTAGAAGTTCTTGTTCCTTCAGGAATTTCGTAAACTTTCTTCGAGAATACTTGCCCACGGCTTGTAAAGAATAGAAGCTTATCGTGAGTATTTGCCGTAAAGATATTTGTGAAGAAGTCGTCTTCGTTAGCAGCACCCTTAACACCCTTACCACCACGCTTTTGCGCTTTGTAAGTATCAAGAGGCATACGCTTCACATAACCCTTGTGAGTGATTGTTACAATCATTTCTTCACTTGCAACAAGGTCTTCGATTTGAATTTCGTCAGCTTTAGCAACGATTTCAGTTCTTCTCTCGTCACCATATTTCTCAATCACTTCAGTAAATTCTTCTTTGATGATTGCTTTAATCTTATCTTCAGAACCAAGGATTCCTTCTAAGCGTGAGATCTCTTTCATAATTGCTTCGTAATCAGCAATAATCTTATCTCTTTCTAGACCAGTTAGACGTTGAAGTCTCATATCTAGAATAGCTTGTGCTTGGATTTCACTTAGCTTAAATGTAGACATTAATTTCTCACGAGCATCTTGAGGCCCGTCAGACTTTTTGATCATCTCAACAACTTCATCGATATTTTCAACAGCTACTTTTAAACCTTCTAAGATATGCGCACGCTCACGTGCTTTCTTAAGTTCGTATACTGTACGACGAATAATGATCTCTCTTCTGTGATCAATGAAACACTCAAGTTGTTCTTTAATATTAAGAACTTTTGGAGAAGAGTTAACAATTGATAAGAAGATAATACCAAATGATGATTGTAGTGCTGTTTGCTTATATAGCTTATTCATTACTACTGTTGCGATCTCACCTTTTTTAAGGTCGATAACAACACGAATCCCCTCTCGAGAAGACTCATCACGTAGATCTGAAATTCCAACAAGTGATTTTGAGTTTACAAGGTCTGCAATCTTTTCAATTAGCTTAGCTTTGTTAACTTGGTATGGAAGTTCAGTAATAACAATTCTTTCACGATCTTGTTTCTTACCATGGATTTCCACATCCATTTTTGCACGCATCTGAACAACACCCTTACCTGTTTTGTAAGCAGAGCGAATCCCTTCAGTTCCGTGAATTGTCCCTGCAGTTGGAAAGTCTGGACCAGGGATAATTTTCATAATGTCTTCAATCGACATTTCACGATTATCAACAAGTTCAGTCAATGCCGTCATAACTTCAGTTAAGTTATGTGGAGGAATATTTGTTGCCATACCTACGGCAATACCAGCAGATCCGTTAACTAGAAGATTAGGAATCTTAGTTGGAAGAACTGTTGGCTCTTTAAGAGAGTCATCGTAGTTTGGTTGCCAATCAACTGTTTCTTTATCTAAGTCTTTTAGCATCTCTTCAGAAAGCTTTTGCATTCTGATCTCTGTATACCTCATGGCCGCAGCATTATCACCGTCAATTGAACCGAAGTTCCCTTGACCTTGAACCATTGGATATCTCATAGAGAAATCTTGGGCCATACGTACGATTGTATTATAAACCGCAGAGTCACCGTGTGGGTGATACTTACCAATAACGTCACCAACAACACGGGCAGACTTAAGGAATGGTTTATTGTGGTAGTTACCTAGTGAGTGCATTGCATACAGACAACGACGGTGAACTGGTTTCATCCCGTCACGTACATCTGGAAGAGCACGACCAACGATTACAGACATTGCGTAATCGAGGTAACAATTTTTCATCTCATCGCGAATACCGATTTGTTGAATATTTCCGTGGTTATGGCTTCCACCATCTCCGTTATCATTTTCATTTGTGATATTTGTTTCATCAGTCATAACTTAGTCCTATACGTCCAGATTTCTAACATTAAGTGCGTTTTCTTCAACAAACTGTCTTCTTGGTTCTACTTGATCACCCATAAGAACAGAGAATACTGAATCCGCTTCAATCGTATCTTCGATTTTAACTTGAAGAAGTGTTCTATTTTCAGGATTCATTGTTGTTTCCCAAAGTTGTTCAGGGTTCATTTCTCCAAGACCCTTATAACGTTGGATGTACGCGCCTTGTTTAGCATCGTCGATAATATAAGAAGCAAATGCTCTTAGTGATTCAAATTCCTTAGCTTCACCCTTTTCACCTTTAACGATAAATTTTCCAATTTTAAATTTTTGGATTCCATCATATAGGTTCATTAGATCTGCATATTCAGAAGACTCTAGGAAGT
This sequence comes from Halobacteriovorax sp. GFR8, assembly GCF_050955245.1. Taxonomy (NCBI): domain Bacteria; kingdom Pseudomonadati; phylum Bdellovibrionota; class Bacteriovoracia; order Bacteriovoracales; family Halobacteriovoraceae; genus Halobacteriovorax; species Halobacteriovorax sp. GFR8. Next base: position 240,132 of record NZ_JBPBLR010000003.1, read on the forward strand.
ATGAACTTAATTTAAACTTCTTCGTTCTCGCTGTTGTCTTAACATTGATACGAAGTAAATGTGACTCATGCTCTTTATCTTCTTCAATTGAGAATGTGTAATTTCTTAACGTTTCAGATTCTTGAGTTTTGAAGTGTTCATCAAGTTTATTAACGATTGCTTCAAGCTTTGAGCGATCTTTAAGATCAGCTGCTGTGATACCAATTTCTTCAATTAGATGTCTTAATAAGAATGTATCGAAGTGAATATCATATGACTTAAGAGTTTTATCATATTGAGTAAACTTATTGATTAGGCCCTTAGCAACTTCTTCATCAATCATTTCACCATCGAAATTAATAGAAGTACCTTCAATTGCATTTGCAACTAAGAAAGTCTCAAGAGCTTTTTCATCTTTAAGATAAATCTCTTTCTTACCTTTCTTGTACTTATATAAAGGCGGTTGTGCGATATAAACATAACCTTGCTCAATCAGCTCAGGAAACTGACGGTAAAGTAGAGTTAGAATAAGAGTTCTAATGTGAGAACCATCGACGTCGGCATCTGTCATGATAACTAGCTTGTGGTAACGAAGTTTTGAGATGTCAAAATTACCTTTTCCAATCCCAGTACCCATTGCTTGAACGATCATTTTAATTTCGGCGTTACCAAGCATTTTGTCATAACGTGCTTTTTCAACGTTTAGAATCTTCCCTTTAAGTGGAAGAACGGCTTGATACTTACGATCACGTCCCTGCTTTGCAGAACCACCGGCAGAGTCACCCTCAACGATATAAATTTCTGAAAGTGCTGGATCTTTTTCCTGACAATCGGCCATCTTACCTGGCAGACCACCCATATCAAGAACAGACTTTCTTCTTGTTAATTCACGAGCACGTCTTGCAGCTTCACGAGCGGCAGCAGCATCAACTGATTTTCTAATAATCGTTTTTGCTGTCGACGGGTTTTCCTCTAAGTATCTTCTAAGAGCATCACCAACTAGAGAGTTTACGATACCTTCAACTTCAGAGTTACCTAGTTTGTCTTTTGTTTGACCTTCAAATTGAAGCTCTGGAAGCTTAACAGAGATAATTGCTGTTAACCCCTCTCTCATATCATCACCTGTTAAATTCGCTTTAATTCCTTTAAGCAGGTTATTTTCTTTTGCATATGCATTTAGAACACGAGTAAGAGCTGTTTTAAAACCAGAGATGTGAGTCCCACCACCTGGAGTTGTAATCGCGTTAGCATAACCAGAAAGAACTTCTGAGTATGAATCAGTCCATTGCATTGAAATTTCAACTTCGTAATCTTCTCTTGATTCTGCAATATAAATTGGATCTTTATGAACAACAGTCTTTGCTCTGTTTAGGTACTCAACGAATTGAATAAGACCACCCTCATAGTGGAAAGTTTCATTCTTATCAGTTCTCTCATCTTTAACAACGATCTTAAGACCTCTGTTAAGGAAGGCCATCTCTCTAAAACGATTTGTTAGAGTATCGTAATTGAATTCGTGTACTTCAAAAATTTCATTGTCCGGCTTAAAAGTAACAGAAGTTCCCGTTTGATTTGGATCTTCTAATTCACCTACAACTTTAAGTGGCTCTTTAGTTACACCATGGTTGAATTCTACTTGGTGAATTTTTCCATGCTTTTTAATTTCAACCTTAACCCACTTAGATAGTGCGTTTACAACAGAGGCACCAACGCCGTGTAGTCCACCTGAAACTTTATAAGCTCCACCATCTTCGTTAAACTTTCCACCAGCGTGAAGCTTTGTATATACAAGTTCTGCTGCAGATACACCTTCTTTAGGGTGAATATCGACAGGGATCCCTCGACCGTCATCGATAACAGTTACAGAGTTATCAACGTGAATAATTACTTTAATTTCGCTACAATAACCCGCAAGTGCTTCATCGACTGCGTTATCAACAATTTCATATACACAGTGATGTAGACCACGATTGGCCGTATCCCCAATATACATACCTGGTCTTTTTCTTACGGCCTCTAGTCCTTCAAGAACACTAATCTGGCTTGCGCCATATTCCTGTCCGACCTTACCAATACTTCCTGCTTGATTTTCTTGATTTTCCAAAAGGAACCTCTCTTCCAATTTCTTGTGTCAGTGTGTTGTTGTAAAAATATAATTTTTTGGAAGACTAGTTAACGGAACCATTCGAAATATAGATCTTATTTGCGCCATTAATTTTTTCTAATTCTTCCTTAAATTTTTCATTAGCTGTCGTGATTAAAACTTGGAACTCTCGTTGTTCCAAAAATTTAACCAGCCTACCCCATCTCGCCTTGTCTAGTTCCCCTGAGACGTCGTCGATAAGTACAATTGGATAGGTATTAAAGTTATACCTAAATAGCTCTATATAGGCAAATAAGAGGCTCAAATAAGACATTTTTTGTTGGCCTAAAGAACAAAATTCGTATGCATTCATCCCATCAAAAAGAAGCACGTAGTCATCTTTATGAACTTGATAGGTCGTATGCCCTACAACTAGGTCCTTTTCTAGCCTTTGTTGCATATAATCAAAGATCATCTCTGGTGAATAACCATGAAAACGAGAGTCAACTTCGATTTTTAGTGAATGATCTTCTGAGAAGATATCGCGATATGTATTTTCACAAAATGGAATGAGTTCAGTGACGAATTGATTTCTCATGGCCACTAGCTCATAAGCGTAGTCCGCCATTTGGCGATCAATAACATTTAACTGTTGACGAAATTGTGAAGGTTTCTTTGAAAGAAGAATATTTCTAAACCTAAGCGCAGAATTGTACTGATTTAATACCTTCTTATAATCGCGACTTAGCATTGATAAATGATCATCAAACCACTTTCTTCTAAAGCTTGGGATATTTGAAAAAGAATATGAATCAAATGGATTGATAAAGACTAGTTTTGCATCGAGCTTCTTTTTCGTATTCTTACCATTTAAGGCCCAAGTTGAACCTTGAGGATTCATCTTTCCACTGAAGGTAATATTGTCTCCATCGTGATCAAATAGCGATGAAAATAATATCTCAGGGTTATCCCCATCAATACTTAATAGCTGTGGAAAAGTAGTGTTTTTACGAAATGATTTTCTTGTCACTAGAACATGTAAAGCTTCTAATATATTAGTCTTTCCATTTCCGTTCTCACCTAAGATACAATTGATATTTCCGTTGAAAGAAATAATATCTGGTTCTAGGTTTCGAAAATTTGTTACCTGAAGTTTTACAAGTTTCAATTTACTAGATTCTAAGTGGCATAATGATTCCAAGATAATTTTGGATATCATTTGATCTAACAATTACCGCTGAAAATTCATTATTAAATTCAAAAGTAACATTCTCTGTATTTAGAATTGCAATTGAATCTAATAAGAAACGAGCATTAAAACCAATCTCAATTTCCTTACCTTCGTAATCAACTGGAATTGTCTCTTTTGCATCACCAAGTGAAGGATGGTTTGCAGAGATCGTCATATGGTTCTCAGTAAGCTTAAGCTTTACAGCATTAGACTTCTCGTTAGACATAATCTTGATGCGTCTAATAGCGTTTTGAATAACTTCTTTATCAGCTGTTAGTGAATAAGTTGTCTTAGCAGGAATTACTGCTTGATACTTTGGGTACTCTCTAGCAATTAAACGAATACCAAGTTGATATTGTTCATTAGCTGTTACATATAAATATGAGTCATCAACAGAAATAAACAGATTAGCACCTGGATAAGTTTCTGCGATTTTTCTAAGTTCTGCTACACCCTTCTTAGGAATAATAATTCCATTGATAAGAGCTTCGTTATTTTGTTCAGAGATATCATTTTCAATTAGAGACAGACGATGTCCATCAGTTGATACAGCTCTTAACTTCCCTTCTACTTCTTGAAAATAAATTCCGTTAAAGTGAAGTCTCGTTTCATCGTTTGAAATAGCATATGAAGTTTTAGTGATTAAGTTTAGTAGATCATCTGAATTTAGAGTGAAAGTATTTTCGCTTCCAAAGTGTAACTTAGGAAATTCATCTGCTTCGTAAATTAAAAGTGAATAATGGATTTCTTCACAATTTATTTTTAGGAGATTTTCACCATCTTCCAACTCAATGTTGATATCTGTGTTAGGAAGTTCTTTTAATATATCAAATAGGTTTTTAGCGTTTATACAAAATGAAGCTGTTCCTTCAGTTGACGCATTAATTGAATACTTTGCTGATACTTCAAGATCTGTTGCTGAAAGATATATTTTATCATTGCTAACAGTTAGTAACGTGTATGTTAATATTGGTCTTGAATTCTTCTTATCAATAACAGTTAAAATTTTATTTAATGCATCTCTTAAGTTATCTGTATCAACCCTAAGCTTCATTTTTAATCCTATCAGAAAATTATTTGTAATGTTGTATAATGGAAAACATTAGTTAGCAAGCGTGTCTAGAGCATTTAACTCTTCTTCTTTTTATATATATTTATATATATATTATATATAATCCTGTGGATAAGTTCATAAGTGGCAACTCCCCTTTTATTAGCTTGTCTTCTCAATTTGGCCATTGTTAGCAATCGTTGACTACTTTTTTTTATGCTTTGCATTCATTCGTATATTATTAAAATTGTAACAAAAGTATCATGTTATTAGATTTTTGCTCACGGCCTATTGTGAATAATTTTTGGGCCAAGAAAATTTCTTTAAAAAACCCTGTTTTGGCCAGTCATTTACTCACAAATTACAAACATGTTGATAACTTTTTTATCCACGGCCTTAAATTGTGTCGATAATATTATTAACGGCCGTGAATAAGTTTTTAAATATTATATAAGCTATTGAAATAACTACATTTATTAATTCACAATTAATTTTCTTGGCCGTGGATTGGCCGTCTAGGGCCGTGAATAACTCCCATTTCGTAGGACCAAAACTGACTAGTCAAATACTGGTGTGAATTTGTCGGCCTAATGACTAGTCAATATATCAACATTCCACAAATTTTTCGTTGATAGAGTCGGGGACTGGCCACTCAATTATTCACGGCCGACTGGCCAAATGGCCGGCCAATATTGAGCATACAAAAAAGGCCGTGAATAACACGGCCTATATCTTGGTTAGTCAGTTGACTAGTCAATAGTTTGATAGGGGATTATAACGAGTTTTCAATCGTCATAATTGTCTTAGAAAGCATTGGATCTTGAGACAGTTGTTTTGAAATTTTTTGTTCAGCGTGAACAACAGAGCTGTGATCACGTCCACCAAAGAACTGACCAATCTCTTCATGGGTTGCACTTGCAAGCTTACGACTTAAGTACATGGCCACAAAACGAGCATTAGCAATATCTTTTACACGTGATTTAGATTTAAGATCAGCAACTGGAATTTTGAAGTACTGTGAAGTTTGCTTCGCAATTCCTTCAATCGTTATTTTCTTTTCGTCTTCGTAGTCTCTAAGTCCTAGAACCTCTTTAACCATTTCTAATTCGATATCAACCTTCATGATATCAGAGTAGGCTGAAAGCTTAATTAGAGCACCCTCAAGCTCTCTAATCGAGTTTTTAACATTACAAGCAATCAGGTTCACAATATCTTCAGATAGGAATAGGTCAAGATCGTCGGCCTTAGCATTAATGATAGCAACTCTTGTTTCAATATCTGGCTTTTGAATATCAACAACTAGACCCCATTGTAGGCGAGTCTTAATTCTTTCTTCTAGTCCGTTAATCTCTTGTGGTGTTTTATCAGACGTGAAAATTAACTGTTTACCTTTTTGATAGAGCTCATTAAAGATGTGGAAGAATTCTCTTTGAGTTCCTTCTTTACCTTTAAGTTCATGAACATCATCAATCATAAGAACATCAACTTTATCAGAATACTTAGAACGGAATTCTGGAAGTTGTTTGTTGCGAATCGATTCAATCATTTCCTTCATGAAGTCACGTGCTGTAATCAAGCAAATTACATAGTGAGGGTATTGATTGTGAATACCGTTGGCCATGGCATGTAAGAGGTGAGTCTTACCAAGTCCCGAGTTTGAATGAATATAAAGTGATGGATACTTACCAGCTTTACCAGGACTTTTTGCAATCGCTAAAGAAGCGGCATAGGCCATATTATTAGATGGACCGATGACAAAGTTTTTAAATGTTTTGCTTCGATCAATAACGATATTATTATAGTCATCACTTACGTGATCAATATACTTAGATTCAACTTGAGAGAGTAGATCATCTTGAACCGGCTCTAAATCTAACGAAAAAGAGATTTCATTGGCCGATTTTGGCCTATTTTGAGTTGGTTCTATAGGACCATTATTTAAGTGTTGTGATAGGCTGTTTTGAGCTAAGTTATTGTTATTATTAGCTATTAACTCAATCTGATATGATTTACCTAACGTATTTACAATACTTTGGCTAATTTGGTCTAGGTTCTTCTCAATAAATGACTTAATAAAGTTAGTCGTCGTTGAAAAGATTGCTCTTTCACCATCAATATTCATTAATCTAAAGAAATCACCTTGGAAGAATGATGCATATTTTTGTGCATTTATTAATGATTTCAAAGAGTTATGAATTTCTGTGTTCATCATATCTAGTTCTTCAGCACTGAAGAAATCATCCGATAGGCTAGAGTTATTATATGATGGTTGATTTAAATTTTGCTTAATATTGAAGGGATCTTCAATAATATTCTTATTGGCAAGATCTTCTATGTTGTTGATTTTATTATTTGATGGGTTAGAATTCTTTAAAAATTCATTAAAAGGAAAATTTCCCTGCATGTTGGATTCCCTTGAGCATCTACTCGTCAATTTTTCTTTAATTACGTGTTGTGGGGAGAATTTGTATCATGGCCCAAAATCCTAGGCCAATAAAAAAATGGGTTTTTTACGCATGGCCAAATAAATCAATTATTTTGGCCTGCACTATGTACAGGGCCATTGACCAGTGATGCGAAATGGTATAATACTAGCCCTTACAATATTAATTTTTAGTTAAACAGTTATAGTTAGGTAGGTTGAAGATGTCTAAAAGAACTTGGCAGCCAAAAAGAAAGAAAAGAATGAGAGTACACGGTTTCCTTAAAAGAATGGAAACAGCTGGTGGTCGCAACGTTATCAAGGCTCGTAGAGCTAAGGGACGTAAGCAACTTACAGTTTCTCACGGTAAGAAATAATGACATCAGTTGATAGCACTTTTGATAAAAGTTCAAGACTGCTATCAACTGAAGATTTTTCTTATTTAAGAAAAAATTCTCAAGTAATCACTGATCGTTGGCTTCGTATTTATTACAAGCCATCACGTCTTAACTCTGAAGTTTCCAGAGTCGGTTTTTCTGTTACTAAAAAAGTCGGTAAAGCTAATAAGCGTAATCTTTGTAAGAGAATTATTAGAGAATTCTTCCGTAAGAGTTCGTATCGTAATAACGGTAAGGACTTTATGATTGTTGTCTCTAATCGCCTTTTTAAAAATTCACAAAATCCTAAAGAAGATCTTCGAAATTCCCTTGTGAACGCCTTTGCAAAAATTCAATAAAAGATTAACAACTCCTTTATAGCGTGTTAAAAATCTCCATACTTAAGCACTTAAGAAAATACACTTTAGGAGTATTAAAGAATGAATAATGACCAAAAACGCACTGTCTTAGCGTTTGTTCTTACTGGTGTAATTGTCTTTACATGGCAAGCACTTTTCAGTTCAAACCAAACAGTTCAACAACCAGTTAAGCAAGAACAAGTACAAACTCAAAACACAAAAGGCACAGCAACAACTTCTTCATCAGAAACGAAGCCAATTGCTACACAAACAAATAAAGCTACTAATCTAACTTCAGTAACTCTTAAAGCAGGTTCTTTTTTCTATACAGTAAATAGTGATCTTTCTTTCAGCGAAGCTGCTGGTAATAAAACATCAATGACTTTAAAAGAGCTTTCAGACAAAGATAACTTTTTTAACTTCAAGTTAATTGATACGAATAACAATCTTCAAAATTTCAATTTTGTTTTTGATGAACAAACAGCAGAAAATGAAGTTGTAGGTAATGACCTTAATAAGCAAATTTCAATTCGTTTAAAACTAGAAGATGATGGCCGTCTTACTTACCAGTTAAATGGTGCTCAAGATTTTAGACTTTCATACAATATGTCAGCTACTGAAAAACAATCTGATAATAGAACTTATCGTCAGTACGTTGTTCAGGGAATGGATACTGATCGTTATAATCTAGAATCAGATGAAAAGGGTGAGGGGAGCTTAAAGTGGGTTGCCCTAGATTTTAATCACCATGTTTTCTTTAACGTATTTACTGAAAAGCAAACGATCAATTACATGGCCACTGAAAGTGGTGAGATCTTTTTCCAAACTGTAAATGGTAAGAAGAATTACAATGGTTATGTTCTTTACGCTCTTAAAAATTATGACTACCTTTTAGGATTTGATAATCAACTAGATCTATCAATCGATTTTGGTATCTTTGGAATCTTTGCTGTTCCAATTCTTAAAGCAATGCAAATGCTTTACACTTATGTAGGAAACTACGGTGTTGCAATTATCCTTTTAACAATTGTTATTCGTCTTGCAACTTATCCTCTTCAAGCTAAGTCTTTTAGATCGATGAAGAAGATGCAAGTTCTACAACCTGAAATTGCAAAGCTTAAAGAAAAATATGCTGACGATCCAATGAAGCAGCAAAAAGAAACAATGGAATTATTTAAAAGATCAGGTGCTTCACCATTAGGTGGATGTCTTCCGATGGTTCTTCAAATTCCAATTTTCATTGCCTTCTATCAAGCAATTTCAAACTCTGTTGAACTAGTTGGTTCGCCATTTTATTTTTGGTTAACTGACCTTAGTGCAAAAGATCCGTACTATATTCTTCCTGCAATTATGGGGATTACAATGCTTGTGCAAACAAAGCTTAATCCTTCAACTTCTGCAGACCCAAATCAACAGAAGATTATGTACATTATGCCGATCGTTTTCATTTTCATTATGAAAGACCTTCCAGCTGGTTTAAACCTGTATTTCACAGTTTCAAACATTCTGGGAATTGCACAACAACTATACGTTTATAAAACTGCAGAAGCATAATTAACCATGATATATGAAACGGATGACCTACCTATTGTCGCTTGCTCGACTGGCCTAAATGAGAATACGGCCATAGGGGTTATCCGTTTATCTGGTTTTTCCCATATTGGTTCTATAGGACCATTTTTCAAAAAAGATTTATCAAACCTTGAAGTTCGTAAAGCAACCTTTACTAAATTATATGACCAGGAAGGAAACTTCTTAGACGAAGTCGTTATAACGTATTTTAAGGGCCCAAATAGTTACAATGGTGAAAATATACTGGAGATAGCTGCACACGGTAATACACTTAATTTAAAGCGTATTATGAATGCATTCATTAACTCTGGTGAGTTTCGTTTAGCAAAGAATGGTGAATTCACTTATCGAGCACTAAAGAATAAGAAGCTCTCTCTTGCACAAGTCGAAGGACTTGATGCTCTTTTAAATGCTTCTTCTTCTCTAATGCTTGATGAAGGACTTAAACTTCTTAATGGAAGCCTTTATCAAAAATATACTGATCTCTACGATAAGTTTTTAAAACTAAAAGCAGCTGTTGAAATTAATATCGACTTTGCTGAAGACGTAGGGGAGGAACAGTCTCAAAAATTATTAGACGATGCTGTTGCTGATATCAGTGGTCATATTACTTCACTTCATCGAAGTGCCAGTGTGAATGCTAAAAGTTTAATGTCTCCAGACATTGTTCTTTGTGGTGAGCCCAACGCCGGTAAGAGTTCATTATTCAATTTATTCTTAAATGAATCACGATCAATTGTTTCTGATATTGCAGGAACCACACGTGATTATATTTCTGAATATATCAGCCTTGGTAATGAAACTTTCAAATTAGTTGATACGGCCGGACTTCGCAATACCACTGACGTTATTGAAGAAGAGGGGATTAAAAGAAGCCGTAATCTAATTGAAAATGCCTTCTATAAAATCCTTCTTGTGAATATTAATGAAGTTGAAAAATATCAATATCACGATATTAAAGAGACACTTTTTGATGCTTTAATCTTTACACATTTTGATGAATTTAAAGGTTCTTTCAACTTAGATAACTTAAAAGAAAATCTTCCTAAGGCTATTAAATACTATAGTGCCGACACTTCAAAAGGTGAGGGAAGTCTAGTTCAAATAAGTGGTCCTATCGGACCAGATTCAAAAAGTGGTTCTATAGAACCAGAACAAATTAATAATGGTCCTATGGGGGCAATTCAGAATAATGGTCCTATAGAACCAAAAGAAATCAATGGTCCTACAGGGGCAGCCAAAAATGGTCCTATAGAACCAGCTCATATAACTGACTTAATTACTCAAGATATATTATCTAAGTATTTAAAATTACGTAATAGTGATCCAATCTCAATAGAGAGACATCGTGTTGTTATCAATGATATCTATGGAAAATTCACGGAGTTCTCTAATAATATCAAGTACTTAGATGATATTGCTATTATTTCCTCTGAGGTTTCAATCCTAGAAAAGAAAACCGCAGAACTTATTGGAATCATTAGTCCAGATGATACTCTTACACATATCTTCACTAACTTCTGTATAGGTAAATAATATATAAACCATTGATTTTTCTTAAAATATAGCTTAAATGTTCCACGTAGAACTTTATTATTAGAACTGCGCCTATTTGTTCCACGTAGAACAAATCTTGGCAAAAGTTCCACGTGGAACACGTGTAGAATCGGAATTAATATGTTTGATGTAGCCATCATCGGTGGAGGACATGCAGGACTTGAAGCTGCTTGGGCCGCCGCTCAGTTTGATTTAAAAGTTGCAATCGTAACTATGCCTGGTGTGAGTATAGCATCAGCACCCTGTAATCCAGCAGTTGGTGGAGTGGGGAAAGGTCAGGTTGTAAGAGAGATTGATGCTCTAGGTGGTATCATGGGGAAATTAGCTGATCGAAGTGCAATTCAATATCGTACATTAAATGAATCCAAGGGTTATGCTGTACAGTCAACTCGTGTACAAATTGACAAGGAAGTATACGCCAGGAATGCAGAAGCTGAAGTTGAGGCCAATGACAATATAACTGTTATTCGAGAGATGGTAGAGAGAGTAAGTAAAGATCAAGACTCTTTCGTTATTAAAACAGCTGAAGGCGAGTATCTTTCAAAGAAGATCGTTGTTACGACTGGTACTTTCTTAGCAGGTAAGATGCATACGGGAGAGGAACAGTCTGACGGTGGACGAGTTGATTGCCTTAAGGCAGATTCTCTAGAGAATATCTTTGTAGGTGTAACTGCACTAAAGACTAGATTTAAAACAGGAACTCCTGCACGTCTTAAGAGAGATTCCATCGATTTTTCCAAGATGGTGGAGCAGGAAAGTGATCCTACTGCAGTAAATTTCCACTTTGGGCATGATTTAAACGAAAGATTTGTTAAGCAGGTCTCTTGCCATCTTACTAAGACAAATGAAAAGACCCTAGGGATTATACGCGACAATAAAGAAAGAAGTCCTATCTTTAATGGTCAGATCAAAGGTGTTGGACCTAGATATTGTCCCTCTATTGAAGATAAGGCCTATCGTTATGAAGATAAGGATGTTCACCACGTCTTTGTTGAGCCAGAATCACTAGAATTAGATACGTTTTATCCAAATGGTATCTCTACATCTCTTCCACGTGAGATACAGCTAGACTTTATCCGTACTATAGAAGGTTTGGAGAATGCCGAGATTGCTATCTATGGATATGCTGTAGAATATGATGTTGTCGATACAACATGCCTAGATAGAACACTTCAGTCAAAAGAAATGCCAGGTCTCTACTTCGCTGGGCAAGTAAATGGTACTTCTGGTTACGAAGAAGCTGCGGGACAAGGATTAATTGCAGGAATTAATGCTGCTAGATCAGCTATTGGGGCAGAGAAGTTTATATTAGATCGTGAGGATTCATATATTGGCGTTATGGTAGAGGATCTTGTATCGAATAAAAGAGATGAGCCTTACAGACTATTTACTGCACGTAATGAAAACCGTCTCTACGTAAGAGAGGATAATACGATTCTACGTATGAAAAAGTATCGTCAACAGCTAGGCTTATATGCTGATGTAGACCAATACCAAGAAACATTTGAAAGAAGTTTTAATATCATATGGAATATAGCTAAGAATTATACATATAAAGCTAATCCAAAAAATAAAGACCATTTTACACAAAAAGGTTATGGACCTCTTAGTTCGAATATTACACTTGCTGAATTATCTAAAAGAGCACATTTAAATCCAGTTGATGTACTAGCAGCGGAGTTGAATGAGAATAATATGGCCTTCGATCCGAATGTTATCCGTACAGTAGCTATCTCTCTTAAATACGAGGGTTATATTGATCGTGCACTAGTAGAGAATGCAAAGATAAATCGTTTGAGTAAAAAACCAATTGATTGGACGGTATTAGTAGCTAGTGAAAATATCTCATTTGAGTGCCGCCAACGTATAACAGAAATTAAGCCAGAAAGCTTTGGCCAATTACAAAGAATAGTAGGGATTCGTCCTGCAACCTTAGCCTATGTAGCAGGTAATATTTTATGATGAAAGATACAGAGTTTTGCCAGAAGTACCTAGAACAAATCAACGGTCCTTTTGCAGGAATTAACTTAACAAGAATTAATACACCAGAAGAGTTTTTTGATAAGCAATATGTAGATAGTGTTAAACCTATCGAAAATGTAGCTTCACTTAAGAAGATCTATGACAATACTAAAATCCATGTCGATATTGGTTTTGGTGGAGGCTTTCCTTTACTACCACTTGCTAGCTTAAATCCAGATAAGAAGTATATTGGTTTTGAAGCAAGAGGGAAGAAGTCAAAGGTTGTTAATCAGATTGCTGAGGCCATCGGTCTTGATAATGTTAAGACATATCATCAAAGATTTGAGAACGTGTATTTTGATCGCGACTGTACAATTACATTCAAGGCAGTATCAACGATACAAAACCTTCTTCCATTAATTATCACAGATAAAACTGTAAATGTTATCTTCTACAAAGGTCCAAACTTCTATGAATTAGAAGACCTGGATTGGCTTGGTAATAAGTGGGAGATTGTTGAAGAGACACTTGTTGATATTCCTAATACTGAAGGGCGTATGATGATTGCCTTACGTAATAAGAATGTTCTACGTGGAACAGAAATAACGAGTTTTAGAAAAAATAAAAATAAACAGCTTGTCACTTTGTCTTCATTTCTTTAAAAATATAGTAACAACTATATCTTTTGGGAGACATAAATGGCTAAAATTATTGCACTCATGAATCAGAAGGGTGGTGTTGGTAAGACAACTACTACAATTAACCTTGCTGCCTGCCTTGCAGTAGCCGAGAAAAAAACTCTGGTAATTGACCTAGACCCTCAGGGTAACGGTAGTGTTAGTTTAGGGCTTGATTCAGCGCAGCATAATGGAAGCAATATCTATCATGCAATGATTGGTAAAACAGATATTCGTGAATGTATCTACGAAACTGAATTACCTAATCTTCATATCTGTCCATCTGATAATAACTTATCAGGAGCCGAGATTGAGTTAGTAAGTGAATTCGCTAGAGAGTCAAAGCTAAAGACAGCTTTTATGCCAGTGATGGATTCTTACGACTATATCCTAATTGATTGTCCTCCTTCACTTGGTCTTTTAACTGTGAACGCGCTTAACGCTGCTCATAGCTTTATTGTACCAATGCAAACTGAATACCTTGCAATGGAAGGTCTGGCACAACTTGTAAACACAGTAAAACTTATTAAAGCAAATTTAAATCCTACATTAGAAATGGACGGAATCGTCCTTACTATGTTTGATGGAAGAGCATCTCTTCACAAGCAAGTTGCAGAAGAGATTAGAAGGCACTTCGGCGATAAAGTATTTCAATCGGTAATACCTCGAAATGTAAAACTCGCCGAGTGTCCATCTTTTGGTAAACCAATTATCCTTTACGATATTGAATCAAAAGGTTCTGAAGCTTACTTATCACTAGCTAAAGAACTTATTATTAAAGATCGTGCACAATCAGTAGAAATTCAAAATGAACTACCACAGGTTCCATCTTCAAATGAAGTTGATGGTTCATTAGCTGGTAACATTCAATAGGTAAGGGGAAGAGAGAATGGCTAAGAAAATGGCGTTAGGAAAAGGAATGGGATCGTTACTTGGTGGCACTCAAGGTGCTTCTAAAGCATCAAAGGCTCAAGCAGCTTTTTCTGATCTACAAAAAGTAGCAGCAGATAATCCAGCTCCTACTAATAAACCAGTGCTTAATGCAACTCCTGTAGTACAAGTAGAAACTAATCCTTCAATGCTTGATATTACAGTAATTCATGCAAACCCAAACCAACCAAGAAAGATCTTTAAAGAAGAAGAACTTCATGAGCTTTCAAACTCAATTAAAGAAAACGGTGTTATTCAACCACTAATCGTTGTTAAGGCCGATAATGGATATGAACTTGTTGCTGGTGAAAGAAGACTTCGTGCTTCTAAGTTAGCAGGTCTTACTCAGGTTCCAGTTGTGATTAAAAGAGCGACTGACCGTGAAAAGATGGTTATGTCGATCATTGAAAACGTTCAAAGATCTGATCTTAACTGTGTTGAAGAAGCTCTTGCATACTTTGCACTTATGGAAGACTTCAACTTGACTCAAGAGGAAGTTGCAAAGAAAGTAGGTAAGGAAAGATCTACAGTAGCTAACTTCCTACGTATTCTTAAGCTTCCACGCGATGTTGTTGAATTAATTCAAAAGGATCAACTTTCATTTGGTCATGCTAAAATTTTAGCTGGTGTTAAAGAGAGAGAAGATTGTATCCGTATTGCAAATAAAGCAGCTCTTGATAATCTATCAGTTCGCGAAACTGAAAAATTAATCAAGTCAGCAAAGAGACCAACAAAAGTTGGCAAAGAAGAAGAAAACTTCGACTTTTTTAATGGAAAAATGTCACAGTACCGAGAAAAATTAGAACAAAAAACTGGTTATCATTTCGGTATTAAAACAAATAAAAACGGTGGAGGAGAAGTTGTACTAAAGTTCTCTAATGAAGCCGAATTTAATGATATTTTTGAATACTTACTTTTAAATAGATAATGTTTTATTGGTCCTATGGGACCAGTCTTTATGGCCGGTCCTATAGAACCAAAATTTAAATCAAATATGGTCCTATAGAACCAGCCACGGAAAGGGTAGATTTATGACACAAGGAACAATGGCAGCGATTATCGAAGACGGGTGTAAACTCGAAGGTAATATCACACTAAACGGTGTAGGGCGCATAGCGGGAATTGTGAACGGAACTATCTTTTCAAACGATACGGTAATTATTTCCGAGGCCGCTGTAATTAATGCAGACATTATTGCAGATGTAATTATGATTAGTGGAATCGTAAAAGGTGACATCAAGGCGACTTCTCGCGTTGAGATTATTAAACCAGCTCGCTTCGAAGGGACTATCACTACACCTTCGCTTATTGTGGAAGACGGCGTTATTTTCCACGGTACAACGAAGATGCACGACGAGAAATAATTAAATAAATTTGATTATTTACAACTTAAATAAATATTAACAATCATTCAGAAAAAAGCGGTTTATCTTGACGATAGGCCAGATAAAGTTTAATTATTAGTGAACTTTTAACCAATCTTATTACACAATTTGGGGTAGTCACTAATGGATACTATCAATACAGTATTAAACTCTCTAGGTATCAACTCTACTTTTTTCATTCAATTGGCCATCGTTACAGTTCTTTACTTTGTAACAAGAAACCTGATCTGGTCTAAGCTTCAAGAAGTTCTTGAAAATCGCGAAGCAAAAACTACTAAAATGGAATCTGGTGCTGACGAAAAGTCACGTCTTGCGATTGAGCTAGAAAATGAATATAAGTCAAAAATTGAAGGTGCTCAATCTGAAGCTTTCAACTTAATTCAAAATAAGAAAGAAGAAGTTACTAAGCGTGAAGCAGTTAAAGTAAAAGAACTTGCTAATAAGCTTGAAGCAGAAGCTAACTCAGAAAAAGCAAAATACTCTCAAGAATTAGAAGAGAAGAAAGTTGCTATCATGAAAGATGCTGATGAGCTTTCATCACTTCTAGTTGATAAAATTGTACAGTAGTCATTAAATTATAAGGATACTAAATGAAATTATTATTAGCTCTAGTTTTTAGTAATATCGTATTTGCAGCTGGTGGCGAGTACCACGGTGGTCATTTATCAGACCTACTAGTTCCTGCAATTAACTTCACAATTGTTTTTGGATTCATGGCATGGAAAATAATCCCTTTCATGAAAAACTCATTTGTAGAAAAAGCAGATTCTATTAAGGATCTTGTAGAGTACGCAGCGGAGAAAGATGCAAAAGCAGAAAAAGAATTATCAGCTTCAAAAGCTAAGCTTGATAATATCGAAGGTGAGAAAGAGCAAATCATCGCTAATGCAAAAAATGATGGTGAAAAGTTCGAAGAAACTTACGTTCAAGAAATCAAAGCATCAATGGAAAAAATGGAAGTAGATTCTTCACACAAGTTAGAATCTGAAAAGAAGATGATGCTTAAGCAACTTAATGAATCACTATTAGATGAAGTAATTTCTAAAACAAAGAATAAAATTCACTCTGATAGTTCATTATCAAATAAAGCAACAAGCAATTTAATTTCAAGACTATAGTTCTAGGGTTAGTAAGATGAAAGAAAAGAATGTAGCCAAAGCGTATGCAAAAGCGATTTTCAGCCTAGGTAAAGAGTCTAATATTAATACAGCACAAGAGCTTACTGCTCTTACAGAAGTAATCAATGCAAGCAATGATTTAGAAAACGTTATGTTTCTAGATGTATTTACTATTGAGGAAAAAGCTTCTGTTCTTAATGATGTATTAGCAAAGTTAGGGCTTTCTCAAGTTGTAAAATCATTTATTAATTTCCTACTTCAAGAAAAGAGAATTGGTATTCTACCTCTAATCTTTAAAGAAGTTATCGTTATGGATGATCATGAAAAAGGTTTCATGAGAGGAACAATTGAAGGTAGTTCAGATTCAATTGATACTGAGTCACTTAATAAGATCAAATCTTTTATTAAGTCACAACTTGGATCAGAACCTGAGTTAACTTATACAAAAAACGAAAAAATTACAGCAGGTGTTCGTGTGACAGTTGAAGACTATCAAATCGATGCATCTGTAGATAAACAACTTAATACTTTAAAAGAATCAATTATAAATGGCTAATGGCCAATTATTGTAGAGGTAAATGATGTCAATGAATCCAGAAGAAATTACGAGCATTATCAAAGACAGAATTGCTAACTTCGAAACTAAACTTCAAGTAGACGAAGTAGGTACAGTTCTTACTGTTGGTGATGGTGTTGCTAGAGTTTTCGGTCTTAAAAACGTAATGGCCGGAGAGCTTGTAGAATTTGCTACAGGTACAAAAGGTATGGTTCTAAACCTAGAAACTAACAACGTAGGTGTTGCTATTCTTGGTGATGATCCAAAAATCACAGAAGGTTCAACAGTTAAAAGAACTCAAAAGATCGTTGAAGTACCAGTAGGTGACGCTCTTTTAGGTCGTGTTGTTGATGCTATTGGTAATCCAATTGATGGACAAGGTGAAATCGTTTCTGAACACACTAGACGTGTTGAAATTAAAGCTCCAGGTATTCTAGGTAGAAAATCTGTACATGAGCCACTTCAAACAGGTATTAAAGCAATCGACGCTATGATACCAATCGGACGTGGTCAACGTGAGCTTATCATTGGTGACAGAAAGACAGGTAAAACTGCTGTTGCAATCGATACAATCATCAACCAAAAAGGTAAAGATGTTGTTTGTATCTACGTAGCTGTTGGTCAAAAGAACTCAACAGTACGTCAAGTACAACAAAAACTAAAAGAAGCTGGTGCTCTTGATTATACAATCATCGTATCTGCAACTGCTTCTAACTCTGCACCACTTCAGTACCTAGCACCATATACTGGTTGTACAATGGGTGAGTACTACAGAGATAGCGGAAAGCACGCACTAATCGTTTATGATGATTTAACAAAACAAGCTCAAGCTTATCGTCAACTTTCACTACTTCTTAGACGTCCACCAGGACGTGAAGCATTCCCAGGGGACGTTTTCTACTGTCACTCAAGACTACTTGAGCGTGCGGCGAAACTATCTGATGACCTAGGAGCTGGTTCACTAACTGCACTTCCTGTTATTGAAACTCAAGAAGGTGACGTTTCTGCATATATTCCAACAAACGTAATTTCAATTACTGATGGTCAGATCTTCCTAGAAGGTGACCTTTTCAACTCTGGTATTCGTCCAGCTGTTAACGTTGGTATCTCAGTATCACGAGTTGGTGGTTCTGCTCAGATTAAAGCAATGAAAAAAGTTGCTGGTACACTAAGACTTGATCTTGCTCAGTACCGTGAACTTCAAGCTTTCGCGGCTTTCGGTTCAGATCTAGACGAAGCTACTCAAAAACAACTTTCAAAAGGTGAGAGACTTGTTGAGCTACTTAAGCAAGCACAATATTCTCCATTCGACGTAATCGATCAAACTGTATCTGTATATGCTGGTACAAAAGGTATGTTCGATTCAGTACCTGTTGATAAGGTAAGAGTTGCTGAAAAAGATCTTCTAGATCACCTAAATACTTCTCACTCAGATCTTATGAATTCATTAAGAGCAGAGAAACAAATCTCTGGTGAGAACGACGGTAAATTAGCAACTGCAATTAAAGAATTTATTGCAAGTAAGAACTACTAATTAATTGAGGAGCCATAATGGCAAATATTAAGGATCTTAAAAAGAAAATCAAAAGTACTAAGGGTACTTTAAAGATTACGGAAGCTATGAAACTTGTTTCAGCTGCAAAGCTAAACAAGGCTCAGAATGCTATTCTGAATGCGCGTCCTTATGCAAATGAATTAGAAGATTCAATTAAAACAATTTCTGCTTTAGTTGAAGATTACAACCATTCTTTCTTAAATAATAACGAATCTAAGAAAGAAGTACTTCTTGTAATTTCTTCGAATAAAGGTCTTTGTGGTGGTTATAACTCAGGTCTTGCAAAAGCTGTTAAAGCTTATCTTGCAAAACATGAAGATACTAACAACCTAGAAGTTCACTTTATCGGTACTAAAGTAAAAGAACTTGTTGTGAAACTTGTTAATGAAGGTGAAACTTATGGTTTTGAAAGAACAGAACCACAATTTCATGAAGTTCAAAATATTGCGTCTAAGCTTTCTGAGCTTTTCGCAACTGGTGAAGTAGGAAAGGTAAGTATTGCTTACAATATCTTCCATTCTGCTATCCAGGTTGAACCAACTGTTAAACAAGTACTTCCAATGACTCTTGATTCATCTGAAAGAGATGAGCTAAAGGAAAAGTATCCGTTTGATTTCAGATACAACCCTGGTGCTGAAAATATTTTAGATGGCCTTATCCCAGAAGCATACACAAGTGCAATGTGGACTGCAGTATTAGATGCTACAGCAGCAGAGCATGGATCACGTATGTCAGCAATGGATAGTGCCGTTGGAAACTGTAAAGATGCAATTAGAACACTAACTATTAAAATGAATAAATTGAGACAAGCGGCGATTACGACTGAACTTATTGAAGTTGTATCAGGTGCTGAGTCCCTCAATGGTTAAGGAGCGTAGAATGTCACAAGCAAAAGGTGTTATTCGTCAAGTTATGGGTCCTGTTGTAGACGTTGAATTTGCTGATGGAAATTTACCGGAAATCTATAACGCCCTTTTAGTTACAAACTCAACAATCAACGACAAAGAAAATAACCTTGTTCTTGAAGTTGCAACTCACCTAGGTGATAACGTTGTTAGAACGATCGCTATGGACCAAACTGAAGGTCTATCAAGAGGACTAGTTGTTACTGACAGTGGTGCTCCAATTCAAGCACCTGTAGGTCGTGAATGTCTTGGTCGTATCATTAACGTAGTTGGTGAGGCGATTGATGAAGCTGGTGAATTAGGTAATAAAAAATCTTACTCAATCCACAGAGAAGCTCCATCATTTGAAAATCAATCAACAAAACTTGAGCCATTCTTTACTGGTATTAAAGTTATTGACCTTCTTGCTCCATACCTAAAGGGTGGAAAGATTGGTCTATTTGGTGGTGCTGGTGTTGGTAAAACAGTTCTAATTATGGAACTTATCAACAACATTGCTACTCAACACGGTGGTTTCTCAGTATTCGCTGGTGTTGGTGAAAGAACTCGTGAAGGAAACGACCTTTACGAAGAAATGAAAGAATCAGGAGTTATCGATAAGACAGCTCTAGTATATGGTCAGATGAATGAGCCACCAGGTGCCCGTGCACGTGTTGCTCTAACTGGTCTTTCTCTAGCGGAATACTTCCGTGATGAAGAGAAACAAGACGTACTATTCTTCGTTGATAATATCTTCCGTTTTACACAAGCTGGTTCAGAGGTATCTGCACTACTTGGACGTATTCCATCTGCCGTAGGTTACCAACCAACTCTTGGTACTGAGATGGGTGCTATGCAGGAGCGTATTACTTCAACTAAAGATGGTTCGATTACTTCTATCCAAGCTGTATACGTACCTGCCGATGACTACACGGATCCGGCTCCAGCAACTACATTCGCTCACCTTGATGCGACTACTGAACTTTCACGTTCAATTGCTGAAAAAGGTATCTACCCAGCGGTAGACCCACTAACATCATCTTCAACTATTCTATCTCCAGCTATCCTTGGTGATGATCACTATGATACTGCTCGTTCAGTTCAACAGATCCTTCAAAGATATAAGGAACTTCAAGATATCATCGCGATTCTTGGTATGGATGAACTTTCTGAAGAAGATAAAGTACTTGTTGGTCGTGCAAGAAAGATTGAGAAATTCCTTTCTCAACCATTCTTCGTTGCTGAGCAGTTTACAGGTATCCCAGGTCAATTCGTTGATATCAACGATACGATCAAAGCATTCAAGGCTATCTTAGCTGGTGAATGTGATGAAGTTCCTGAGCAAGCTTTCTACCTTGTTGGTAACCTAAACATGGTATATGAAAAGTGGGAACAACTTAAGAAAGACGCATAACTAAGTAGTAGGTTCCATGGGCCAAAAGCCTGTGGAACTTAAGCAAAGGATTAATAAATGAGTAACTTTGTTGTAAATATTCTAACGCCTAGCTCAGTTGTTGCGAAGAACGTACCAGCAGACTCAGTTTTCATTCCTACTTTAAAGGGTGAGATTGAAGTTCTTGATGGTCACACTCACATTGTTGAGAAGCTAGCTACTGGTAGCGTTGCTGTACACGGTGAAGATTCTGAAAGATTTTTCACTGTTACTGACGGTATCGTAAAGGTTTTAAACGACCAAATTACTATCCTATCTCTGACTTCAGAAGAAAACTGTCAGATTGATGAGGAAAGAGCTACAAATGCACTAATCTACGCTCGTGAAAAGCTGAAAGGAACACTTACTGATGAAGAATTAGTTAAGTATCGTCGTAAGCTTGAAAGAGCGGAACTTAGATTACAACTAGTTAAGCAAATTTCAAAATAATAGATTAGGCCCTGGAAACAGGGCCTTTCTTTTGCCTGTCAGTGACCACTCGGCAATTTCTGCCCCTTAAGTCCTAAATATTCCAATAGTGAGAAAATAGAGCTAATGATTATTAGGTTTATTTATCTCTTCATTTCTTTATTTCTAGCAAATGCTTATGCATTAAGTGGCGGAGATATAGTTACTCTTAAGCCTAAGAGCTTCGATGTTAAAGAAACATTTGAATTACATAAACGCTTTGTTCCACCTATTGCTTATCAAGGTCATATTGAATCTGATGAAATTATTATGGCAAGTTCAGGGGTTAAAAAAGGTGCCAAAGTAAGTGGTAATATCAAAGATGGGGAAGAACTCGTATTCTTTTCTTACGGCGATAATAAAGGTAAGAAAGAAGCTCTCAAGAAGCCTTCAGCTTTAACGAAAGCACCAGTAGTAACTGCTACACAAAAGGTTGCTGGTAAACCTAAAAATTATAAACCTGTTATCGATTTTTCAAGCTTTATTCAGTCAGCTGCACGTAAGAAGAAATCTGTTTCAAATTTCAAGGTGAAACTACGTGAGTTTGGTCCTAAAGGCATAGCAAAGAATAACTTAACTGATTTTGACTTAGTTCCTACTTATAACTTAAACGAGCTATTTACTGATGCAGGGATGGGGGAAATCTCAATTCCAATTTCTAGTGATGATAGCTTTTCTACTTTTCGGGGATCCGTTGCTGCTCAAGGAATTATTAGAACAAATTTTGAGTTAAGTGCACGTAGTGATACGACCTTTGATATTCCTGTCATTAATGATGATTATCTCTATAAAATATTAGAAAAGAATAAGGTAAAAGAAGAGACTGGGGCACATATTTTAGTGGATCTAGGTGATAAGATCGATACTTCGACATTTATGGGTGCCTTTAAAAAGAAGGTGTTTTTAAATCGAAATTTTAAAGAAGTTGAACCTGGTGATTCCTTTGTTTATGAGCTTTATCTCGATGTTGAGCTAGGAAATCATTTAATAAAGTATATGGACTTTAAAGGTAAGGTCGCTCAAAAAATTATCCATCTTGTCCAAGATGAAATTACATATGAAGCACCTTATCTTTTAGACGCTAAGGCCATTAATTTTTCTGTATATGAAGAAAATCTCGCAGCTAAAACCTTACAGTCATTGAACTTGAACGATAGTGATATTCGCTACTTTAATCGTGAGATCAGTGCTTCTAAAGTCGGGCTTAATCGCTATAAAATTCTTACCCCGTTGCGGGATGCAAGTTTTAAACACTATATTGAAGTTGGTAAAGAGACTTCGGTCTTTGTGGGATTCAATGATATTAAAAAAGTCGTTATTCCCTCCATTGAGTATATTGACTACTTAAAAGAGCTCTTTCAAAATCGGGCCGATAATGGTGCATGTGTTATTCAAATAAACTTGAATAATCCACTCGTTGGTTTTGAAGCTTATATGTCGTCGCAGCGACCTTCTGGTTCATATGATTTCTATTATATGGAAAAAGATGGAACAGTTAGTGCTGAAATAACAGGACTTACAGAGAAGGTATTTGTAATTTCTCATGACTATGGGATTATGAATACAAAAATTGACTCTGGGGAAGGCAATATTCAATACACGCAAAGTTTCTGTACTGAAGGATTATATATTATTGAAAATATCTAGTTTGAGAGAATATTACTAGATTTATCTTATTGAGGAGATTGTATGAAAAAGATTTTAGTTGCAATGATGATTATGATTGCTGGTTTCCAAGCACAAGCTGGAATTTATGTTGAACCATACCTAGCGTATAATATTTTAGGTGATACTGATGGCGATGATACTACTGGTTTAAATATCGGTGGTCGTCTAGGTTACTCACTTCCAATGCTTGTTAGCTTTGGTGTTGATTATAATATGGGTACATATGATATTGATGGAACTGATGCTGATACTACTAATCTAGGTGCTTTCGTAGCAGTAGATTTACCAATTCTTTTAAGAGGATATGCAAGTTATTACTTCTCTTCTGATTTAGAAGCAGGAAATGTTACTTATGATGGTTCAGGTGTTGCTCTTGGTGTTGGTTTCACAATGCTTCCATTTGTATCTCTAAACGTAGAATACCGTACAATGAGCTATGATGGTTCTGGTGCTCAAGCTGACTTTGATGCAGAAGAAATTCTAGTTGGAGTTTCTCTACCACTTGATCTTTAATTTTAAAAAATTAATAAATAAGAAAGGCCTACTTAAGTGGGCTTTTTTTATGACTCGTATTCTTTATTATTAAAAATTTCCATTGTTCGCTTGTAGCCGGCCTCAAGCATCTTAGTCATTTTCTTTGGATTTAAACTGAAGATATCTGCAAAGAAAAGATTATAATCGTCATGCTTTGGATAAATATCAATAAGCTTTACATCAGGATTGAAGTTAAGCTTTCGCTCGATGATTGAAGTAATATGACGTCTCTGTTCATTGCTGAATTTTTCATTGATCATATACTGGTTTACAGTATCGATAATGTCTTGAGCAGCGATACGTCTGGCCCTTGAATCAACAATTTTCTTTTGAATCATTAAATAAATGGCCTGAGTACAAATAGCAGGAAGGCCATAGTTAGCAAGGGAGCCAATTTCATCCTGATAATGATATGGCGTATGGGTCCAGCTTGAGATGATATATTCACAACTATTATCAACGGCCACGTGAGTTGATAGTGTCTCGCGAATTTCACCATCAATATAAAAGTCAGTTGTATCAGTTACCGTATTATGAATAGGGTATGGAGTGTAAAATGGTGGAACACTCATCGAGGCAGTGGCCGCTTCTGCAATTGGAATATCTGTATAGTAATGTGCCGTTGGATCATGACTTGGATTTGGATAATTGTAGCGTGAGAATATTGTCTTACGCGAGTTATCTAATTGAGTCGCAATAATGAAAAGGTCAGCATCATAATCGTCAAAATTATTTGATTTGATTATATTTTCAATAATGTAGTCGTGAAGTCCCGTTGTTGAAAAGAGGCCAGAGACTGTCATGATAGGCTTTAAAAGACTTTTGATAACAAGTGGAAAGCCATCCAAAGGATCATAGAGATTAGGGTGATGAGGCTTTAAACTTGGCCTCTTTAGAGAAAGCATATCCTTGTATGTAATAGGCTTCAAACCAGTTTTATTTTTATGAATAAAAGCTTCAATGACTTCTAAAGGTGAATGTCCAGAGGCTAAAAAGAGACTGATAAGTGCCCCAGCACTTGAACCAACATAAGTTGAGATTTCATAATCAGGATTTACATCAGAATGATTATGCTTGAATGTAAAACCAAGATCGTGGAGTGCCCAACTTACTCCAAGGTGCCATGCGGCAGCTTTAACGACACCACCCGACAGAACCAGGGCAGTCTTTTTATTCTTGAAGTTTTCTATATCAACTCTGTTCATAAAAAAATTATACTCGAAATACGAATTTATGTATTGATAATTTTTGGCAAAGCACGTCAAGTTGGTTAAAATTAAGAAATGATTTGGATGGACATAAATGACTATTCATTGTTGAAGGGAATCTCAATATCAACAATTCGTCGCTATATAAAAAGAGATAAATTAATTTGGAAATTTGATCAGGGTAAATATCTGATACAAATGAACGAGTGGGAATATAACGATTCACTAAGTGCATCGAACGCCATCGTATACCTTAAGCGTTTACAAGAAGAACATGAGCTTCTTAAAAAAGAATTAATTAAAACCAAGCAAGAAAATAATGAATATAAAATGCTCGTAGATCTCTACGAAGGTCGTCTCAATGAAAATAATCAAATTACTTATAACTAGTTTTTTACTTTTACTAGCACTTGATATTTTTGCTGCACCAAGCGCACGTCGTTGTATGATTCTCCCCGTAAGGGATTCTGTTGGTGGAGCACTTGGTTATGAAGTCTTTGCTAAAATTGAAGGCTATTTAAAATCCTCACGTTGGTGTTACTACCAGTATAATTCTGAAATTATCAATATTTTATCAAACTATAAGAAGAATTTAGATGCAGCTCTAGAGAATCCAAAGGTTTTAAAATTAGTTTCTGAAAAAACAAATGCAGGATCACTAATTAAAGTGAAGATCGAAAGTTTACCAAAAGGTGTTGCTGTTAATATGCAAATTTTTGGTGCAAATGGAAGAGATATTTATTTTAATGAGAAAATTGAACTCAATAGTGATGATCCTGGACTAATTGCTCAGACGGCCAATAATTGGCTAGATCAATATGAAAAACAAATCCCTTATGATGCTCGTGTCTTAGGTGTCCTTGGTCAGCAGTTCTCTATTGATCTTGGTAAGGATGCCGGAATCTTTACTGATTATGAAGTGAAGGTCGTGCGACCTATGCGACGTAGAAAGCACCCTCTTCTTCAGGAAGTCGTTGACTGGGAAACAAAAACGATTGCTACGGGAAGAATTATTCACGTCGGTGAATCACTCTCTCAAGTTAAAGTGCTTCGCTATGAAGACAAGAGTCTTATTCAAGCAGAAGATTGGGTATTAATTTCTAAGAATACGAAAGAATCTGAAAAAAGAGATTTAAAATATGACCCAGTTGAAGGAAATGATCGTACTTCTTCATTTGGAAGATTAGGTGAATTCGGATTAGCTCTTAAGATTGGGACCGGATCTAATAATAATTCATCAATTTCAAATGGAACAAAATCAATTAACGGAGTTGATTTTGCAATTGCCTTCGATAGCGAACTTTGGCTTACTAGAAATTATTGGGTAGGACTTGAGTTAGAAAAGGGTTTTGGAAAATATTCTAAGGATGCAGGTAATTTAGTGTCTGATAGCAACTCGATGGATTCATCTCGTTTTAGATTACTTGCAGGTTATAAATATCTACCGATGGGCTTCTTCTATGGACCTCAGGTTGATGTCTTCATAGGGTATGGATCTTATACTCATGGATTTGATAATCAAGTTGCTGATGGATTCACTGAAATTAATTTTAGCGGGATCTTAGTGGGTGCCAGAGCAAGTATGCCACTAGTTAGAGGTATTAGAATTTATTTTCAATTCGATTTTATGCTTGATCCTGGTTATGAAGAAGATGTTTCAATATTCGGTAGTGCAAAAGATACGAGCAATTTTCATGTTGCTGCTGGTGCGGAATATAAGTATGGACCAAATATCAATCTATACGGTGGAATCGACTACTTAAGTGATAAAGCTGAATTTGCAAGTGATGGTACAAAAGTAACTGTTAAGAACACGGCCTTGAAGGGCGGTGTGAAGTTTGCATTCTAAAAAATGACAATCTAGATCAGAAGAGAATTAAAATGAAACGTATAAAAGAATTGGCAGATCAAATTAAGATCCATAAGGCATTGTACTATGCTGGAAAACCAGAAATTTCAGATATTGAATACGATAAATTAGAAGATGAGTTAAGACTATTGGATCCAGAAAACTCTGTTCTTAATCTTGTTGGTTCAACAGTCACTTCACTTGATAAAGTAAAACACGATAAGAAAATGCTTTCATTGGGAAAAACTTATAAAGTGGATGAATTAATTTCATGGGCAAAAAAATATGAAGTCTTAGGGATTTATAAAGTTGATGGTGTCTCATGTTCTCTTATCTATGAAGATGGTCATTTAGTTCTAGCAAAAACTAGAGGTGATGGAACTTACGGTGAAAATATCACGCAAAAAGTTCAGTGGATGAAGGGAGTTCCAGGATCTATTTCGATCAAAGATAGAATTGAAATTAGAGGCGAGATGTATTGTGATGAGCAGTCTTTCTTTCATCTCTCAGAAACAATGGTTGCCCAAGGTTTAGAGAGACCGTCGTCACAACGAAATATCGTAGCAGGTCTGGTGGGCAGAAAAGAAAATATCAGTCTCTGTTCTTATATAAATTTCAAGGCCTTTGATTTGATAGGTCTGGATTTTGAAAAAGAAAGTCAAAAATACGATACACTGAAAAAAGAAGATTTTGATATTCTTGAATATACCCTCATGCATTCAAAGAAAGATTATGAGGTGGCAATTGATGATGCTAAAGATTTTATGGCCAATGGTGATTATCTAATTGATGGCCTCGTCTTTGTTTACAATGAAATTAAATTACATGATGAACTTGGAGAAACAGCTCATCATCCTCGTTATAAGATGGCCTTTAAGTTTGAAGGAGAGACGGTACAAACAACTCTCAACTCGATAACTTGGCAAGTCTCTAGAAATGGTATCTTAACTCCTGTAGGAGAAGTTGAGCCTGTTTCTATTAGTGGTGCAGTTATTTCTCGTGTGACCCTTCATAATTATGGAATGGTTAAACAGCATAATTTAAAAGCTGGTGATAAAATTGAAATCATCAGAAGTGGTGAAGTTATTCCTAAATTTCTGCAGACAATTGAAGAATCTCAAAATGATTTTTCAATCCCAGAATGTTGTCCAAGTTGTGACTCAAAAGTGGTTATCGAAGATATTCGACTTTTTTGTAAGAACCCAGCTTGTCCTGCCCAAATTAAAGAAGCAATCTTAAACTTTATACAGAAGATTGGAATTGATGATTTGAGTTCGAAAAGACTTGAAGAGATGATTCGTAAGAAATTAGTTACGAGAATCGAAGATCTTTATAAGCTTGAAATGGATCAGTTACTAACCCTCGATAAAGTAAAAGATAAATTGGCCACAAAGCTCCTTGCAAGTATTGAAAGCTCAAAGAAGGCAGATTTGATCACTTTTGTTTCCGCATTAGGAATTACGGGTGGTGCTTATAATAAATGTGAAAAAGTTATTCATGGTGGTTTTGATTCAATTGAAAAACTTTTAAATATGAGTGCAGATGAGCTTGCTACTCTTGAAGGTTTTGCTGAGAAGTCAGCTACTACATTTGTAAACTCATTACAGGAAAAAAGAGAATTAATAAATAATCTTCAATCTCTTGGTTTCACTTTTGAAGTATTAGAAGAAGAGATTGGCTCTGGATTGGCTGGATTGAAAATTTGTATTACTGGTTCTTTATCACGAAAAAGAAGTGATATCGAAAAAGATATTAAAGCTGCTGGTGGAACACCTGTAGGATCTGTTAGTAAGAATACTGATATTCTTCTTACAAATGAGACAGAAGCTAAATCTTCCAAATATAAGAAGGCTTTAGACTTAGGAATCATAATTAAATCAGAAGATGAAGTAATGGGAATGATTGATTAATGGCCAAGAAAAGTAAAAAAGTTTTTGAATGTTCAAATTGTGGATTTCAAACTGCAAAGTGGATGGGACGTTGTACTGATTGTGGTGAGTGGAATAGTTTTGTAGAAGAAACTTTTACACCTGTCCAAGAAAGTATAAAGGTTAAGGCCGTTGGAGAGACTGCTCCTAAAAAACTAAAAGAAATTGAAGTCGAAACTTATAATCGAGTTAGTACTGGCATAGGTGAATTTGATCGTGTCGTTGGTGGAGGATTAGTTCCTGGCTCCCTTATACTTATTGGTGGTGAGCCTGGGATTGGTAAATCGACTCTATTAACAGAAATGCTTTCTAAGCTTTCTGGTCAGCAAAGTGACCAAAGCTTTCTTTACGTTAGTGGGGAAGAGAGTGAAGGACAGGTCGCAGGACGTGCCAAACGTATGGGCCTGAAAAATGATTCGTTCTATATTTACAACGAAACAAATTGGCAAAATATTTTAAATCAAATTAAAAAGATTAAACCTCGTTTCATGGTTCTTGACTCGATTCAAACGACCACATCGAGTGAGCTACAATCTCCTCCTGGTACAGTTTCGCAAATTCGTGAGGTTACTTACGAGTTAATGAATCATGTTAAAGCAACAGGTATTACTTGCTTTATTGTAGGCCACATTACCAAAGATGGTGCTATTGCTGGTCCAAAAATTCTCGAGCATATGGTTGATACAGTTATCTATTTTGAAGGTGATCAATTTGGTCACTATAGAATGCTTAGAGCAATTAAAAACCGTTTCGGAAATACTAACGAAGTTGGAATTTTTGAAATGCAGGAAGATGGACTAAATGAAGTTAAAAACCCTTCACAATTCTTTTTAGATGATGATCTTGAAGATAGCTTTGGAAAAAGTTTAACTTGTATTAAAGAAGGAACCAGACCTTTGTTTGTCGAAGTTCAAGCTCTTGTAGCTGAAAATAAATTTGGTAATGGCAGACGTACAACTCAAGGGCTTGATAATAATCGAGTTGCTATGATGGTTGCGATCATTGAAAAATATGCAAATATTCCTATGGGAATGAACGATATCTATGTCAACGTTGTTGGGAGTATGAAGCTTACAACGAGAGAGTCTGACTTAAGTATTATTGCTGCTCTTTTAAGTTCATATAAGTCTAAACCAATTCCTAAGGATACTGTCTTCTTGGGAGAAGTGGGGCTTACTGGTGAAGTTAGAACTGTTCCACATATGGAAATGCGTATTAAGGAAATGGAACAACTTAATTACAAGACGCTTGTGGCCTCACCAAAAGTTGCAAAAGATTACTCTAAAAAATCAAAATTAAAAATTATACCAGTAAGAAAAGTTACAGATATTTTTAAAGTACTAGGGGACTAGCCCCTAGTATTTTCAAAAATTTACTTGAATATATTTATTCCAAAGATTCTTCTTGTATTCAAAATATTGAGAATTAGTTTTAGAAGATTCAAAGAATGATTCTTTTTCCCATTGCTTACTAACATCATCAATAGACATTAGACCAGCACCAATAGCTGCTGCTAGTGCTGCTCCATATGAAGTTGTTTCAATCACCTTCGGTCTTGTCACATTGATTCCAGAAATATCGGCCTGAATTTGCATAAGAAGATTGTTTGCAACAGCACCACCATCGACTTTAAACTCTTCGAGATCACTACCCATATCGCTTTTCATGGCCTTAATTAAATCATTAATACTTAAAGCAATTCCTTCAAGGGCAGCTCGACAAATATCATTAGTGTCGGTAGCTCTTGTCATGCCAATTAATGCTGCCTTCGCGTGTGGCCTCCAGTACGGCGAACCTATACCCGTGAAGAATGGCAGAAGAATCAGATCTTTAATTTGATTTAAATCTTTAACAGCATTTGCTTTATCTTCTGTTTGGGCCGCATTGTCGATGATTTGAAGGTTGTCTCTAAGCCATTGAACACATGCTCCTGCAATATAACAAGAGCCTTCAAGCGCATAATAAGTTTTACCCTGGTACTTGTAGGCAACTGTAGTTAGAAGTCCGTGTTCCGAATATTTTTTTTCTTCCCCTGTGTTAACAAGCATAAAAGCACCTGTACCGTAAGTACATTTACCTGTTCCTTTTGTGAAACAAGCTTGGCCAAAGAGCGCGGCCTGTTGATCACCAAGTATACCGTTAATAGGGATTCCATCTGGTAGAAAGTCTAGGTCTTTTGTATGTCCAAAATCGCAAATTGACTCACAAACTTCTGGTAAACAATTCTTCTCAACTCCCAAAGTATCACACAGATTAGAGTCCCAATTACATGTATCAAGTGACATTAGTAGAGTTCTCGATGCATTAGATACGTCTGTCTTAAACGATTCACCATTAGTTAGGCGATAAAGTAGGAAAGTATCGATAGTACCAAAACGTAGGTCATGATTCTTGTAGGCCTCTTTTACATATTGGTTATTATTTAATAACCAGTGCATCTTCGTTCCTGAAAAATATGGATCAAGTGGAAGTCCAGTGACTTTTTTGAAGTTAGCTTCATGCGATTTCATGCTCTCGCAGAAGTCTGCTGTTCTTCGATCTTGCCAAACGATGGCCTTTGCCAAAGCATCACCTTTGCGATTAAAAGCACAAGTTGTTTCTCTTTGGTTAGTGATTCCAATCGATGCAATGTCTTTGGCATCAATATTATTTCTTTTAAGAACACTTTGTACGGTGCTCTTAACACTCTTCCAAATTTCGTCGAGATCGTGTTCAACCCAACCTGTGTCTGGGAAGTATTGTTTGAATTCTTGATTTTCTTTATCAACAAACTTAAAAGTTTTGGCGTCGATAATAGTAGCAGTAGTACCAGTGGTACCTTGATCTAAAGATAAAATATACATTTTTACTCCAGTATAAGAGTTAATTTATAGTAAAAAGCTATTCAGTTAATTTTACACCGGGATTATGGCCTGGGTAATTACGCGCAATGCTGTTGATTGCAATTTCCCATTGTTTAGCTAAAAAGAAGTTACTTCCCTTTAGAAGTGAGACGGATAGACCGATTAAGATAACAAGTAAAAAGATGAACTCGACAAAGGTTTGCCCAGCTTGATTAAGAATTTTTTTCTCTAGCTCTTTGTCTTGTGTTTTTTGCATAGTGCAATCTTACCTAATTAAGTGTATAATACCATTCTAACTGGGGTTAAGAGTTGAGTACAGAAAGAAAAAAATTTCCATATAAGATCCTGCTAGTTGCATGCATACTAGTTCTTGGATCACTATTTGTGACTGATGACAGTTTTACTACTGCAAAGGTTGCTGGTGTGGATGTTAAAAAGATTCAGCATTATGAATCAATGCTCGTTCGTCCCGATTTGAAATCAACAGAAGGTAAAACTTATAAAAAAGAAGAGCTTTCTAAGGGTGTTGTTATTTTAAATTTCTGGGCCAGTTGGTGTACACCATGTCTTGAAGAATTTCCAAGTTTGATAAGTCTTCGTTCTGAAATCAAAGACCCAAAACTTAAGATTATTGCAATTAACTCTGACGAAGGTCAAAAGCAACTCAAAAAAATTAAAGACGTTGTAAAAAAATACAATGTGAATTTTGATGTCGTTAAAGATACTCAAGGTAAGTTAACAGATGCCTTTATGGTTTCTGCCATCCCTGTATCGATCGTTTACAAAGATGGCCGTGTCGTAGAAGTTGCAAAAGGCTCTAAAGATTTTAACTCTGAAGAATTTAAAGAAAAAATTCGTGAGTGGCTTAAATAGAGCTCTTATCAACTGCTAAATTTCTACCCCAATTATAAGTAATTTCAGAAATCGTATCTGTTTTAAAAATACTAAAACGAGGTTTGAACTTTTTGATGATTGCACCTTGGTCATACTTTCCAACTGCAGCAGCTGCATTCAAAGTAATTCCCACCCACATTTGAGTCATATTGATCTTATACATTGGAGCACAGATTGAAGCTAGTAAAAGTAGGTTATCACAGTGGCAAGATCCTGGATTATAATCTGAAGCAATTGCTAGCTTACAGCCACCGTCCACTAGTTGTTTGGCATCTGCCTTAGGCTTTCCTAAGAAGATTCCTGTTCCTGGAAGTACCGTTGCTACAGTCTTGGATTCTGCTAATTTCTTTATTCCATCTTCCGTTGTACATAGAAGGTGGTCAGTACTTAGAGCACCTAATTCGCAAGCAAGAATAGCGCCTTTATTATCATTAAATTCATCAGCATGTGTCTTTAATGGTATTCCATATTCTTGAGCAACTTGAGCTAACTTTTTAACATCTTCAGATTCAAAGTAGCCTTGTTCATGGAAGATATCTACGCAATCAATGATATTAAGTGGAGCGACTTCATGTAGAAGAGGGATAACAATTTCATCCATATACTTCTGTGTTGAATCATAATTTTTTGGAAGAGCGTGGGCCGGCATAAATGTATTAAAAATTTGAATATCTGGAGCAAATTCTTCTTTTAACTTTGCGATTAACTTTGTCATTCGCATTTCACCTTCAAATGAAAGTGAATAACCAGATTTAACTTCAATTGTGCCTACACCGTAACTAGCAATTCTCTTTATTCTATCACGACAGTTACTAAGTAGTTCTTCGTCACTTGTGTTATTAGTTCCATTCGAAGTTGCAACAATTCCGCCACCAGCTTTAGCTATCTCTTCATAATCAGCACCATTTAATCTCATTTGGTATTCGTTTGCACGATTACCCCCAAAGATAAGGTGTGTGTGAGAATCAACAAGTTCAGGAGTGATAACATAACCTTCGAGGTCTTTTACAACTTTTGCTTTTTTTAGATATTCTACAGGAATACTATCGCTGTCACCAACCCACACGATCTCATCTTCTTCGAATACGATTGCGCCGTGGTGAAGAATAGAAATATCTTCAGGAAGAAGATTGCGGCCGTCTTTTTTTTGGGCCGCCTCAAGAGTTAAGACTTCGTTAATATTCTTGTAGATAATCATTACTGTAATTTTCCTGTATGCTTTTCAACTGCTCTCAGTAATTCACCATTAGCAATTAGAGCTTCGATATTATTGATGTCACGATAGAAAACTCTATCTTCTACAATTTTATCAACAGACTTTCTAATGTGTGAAATTAACTCTTCAATTGCAGGTGAAGATTTAAGAGGGCGATGGAATTCAATAGCTTGTGTGTTACATAGTAGCTCGATTGCTAAACATTTTGTCGCGTTCTCAATAACTTCATGAAGTTTACGCCCTGAAGTTACACCCATTGAAACATGATCTTCTTTATCTGTTGAAGTTGGAACTGAGTCCACACTTGCTGGATGACATAGGTATTTATTTTCTGATGTTAAAGCTGCTGCTGTAACGTGTGCGATCATTAAACCACTATTAAGTCCTGACTCTGGTGTTAAGAATGCTGGTAGGTCAGAAAAGGTTGGGTTCATCATTTTTTCAACACGTCTTTCACTGATATTACAAAGCTCTGCCATACCAATTGCTAAGTAATCCATTGCCATTGCAATTGCTTCACCGTGAAAGTTTCCTCCTGAGATAACTTCATCTTCACCTAAGAAGATTAGAGGGTTATCTGTAACAGCGTTAAGTTCAATTCCTAAAACTTCTTTTGCATGAGCAAGCGTTTGTCTTGAGGCACCGTGAACTTGCGGAACACATCTTAATGAGTAAGGGTCTTGAACCTTTCCACAATCAACATGTGAATTTAAGATTTCACTTCCAGCAATGATATTGTTTACGTTAATAGCACTTGCAAGTTGGCCTGGGTGTGGCTTAAGTCCGTGGATTTTGTGATCGTATGCTCTTAGTGTTCCACGAACTCCATCAAGAGTTGTAGCTGCACAAATATCGGCAATACGAACTAAATTTTCAGATTGTTTAATTGCAATTGCACCAAGTGCGGCCATAACGGCCGTTCCATTAATAAGTGCAAGGCCATCTTTTGGGCCTAGTACAACGGGCTCTTTACCAATATCTCTAATTGCAAAATCAGAACGAACTTCTTTTCCACCATAGATAACTTCGCCTTCACCAATAAGTGCTAAGGCAATGTGCGACAGGGGAGCAAGGTCACCTGAAGCACCAACTGAACCCTTCTCTGGAACAACTGGAATAATATCATTGTTGATAAACTCAATTAATAATTCAATTGCATCAATTGTTACACCAGAGAAACCTGATGCAAGACAATTTGCTCTTAAAAGCATGATTGCTTTGGTTACTTCTTTAGAAAAAGGTTTTCCAACTCCAGTACAGTGTGAACGAATCAAGTTAACTTGAAGTTGAGAGAGATCCTCTTTCTTAATATGCTTGTCAGATAAAGCACCGAAACCAGTGTTAATACCATAAACTGGTTCACCCTTATCGACGATATTTTGTACGTACTCTTTTGATCTTAAAATATTTTCGCGAGCGATATCGCTTAGTTTAACTTTAACTGCACCTTTTTTTGCAAATGATGCTTCATAAATGTCATCAACACTTAGGCTGTGGCCATCGATAATAATTTCTTTCATCTTTGTCGTCCTATTTTGTCTAATCTTATCTTAATGTCTCTATTTGTGTTTTATATTGATCCTTGGCCTTGCCGAAAATATACGACCCAGCAACAAGGTTGTGAGCACCTTTATCAAGACATAGTTTAGCTGTGTCTTGATTGATCCCACCATCAACTTGTATTTGTAATTTTAGGTTATGCTCTTCTTTCATTTTTTTAAGGTATGCAATTTTATCTAAAGCATTTGGCATAAAACTTTGTCCACCAAAACCTGGCTCAACAGACATAACGAGAAGTAGATCAATCTCTTTTAAAAGATCAAGTGGAATGCTCTCGACATCTGTTGCTGGCTTAACAGAGAGTCCAATGCTTTTATAGTTGTTACGATATTTCTTAATCATTGCATGATGATCACAATCGATTTCAAAGTGATATGTAATATTCTCAATTTCAGAATCTTTTAGTGCTTCAAAGTGGAACTCTGGATTTGTCACCATTAGATGAACATCGAGTGGAATGCTTGTTATTTTTTTTATTTGCTTAATTACGGGAATACCAAATGTTAGGTTTGGTACGAAGTGGCCATCCATAACATCAAGATGAAGCCAAAGGTCTTTTACATCCTCAATTACTGAAATATCAGATATTAGGTTAGTAAAATCAGCAGCTAAAATGCTTGGTGAGATAATTGTTTGCATCTAAATCCCCTTAGCAATATTGTTATGAAATTTTAAAACTATCGAATTTATTAGTAAGGCCATTAACCGCGTCTGTATCACGGCAAGCTTTTTTACCTTCAAGTTGGATCATATCTAGTCTTATTGTCGAATCTGTACATCCAACCAAGATTTTATTGTCCGCTACTTTAACTTCACCAGGTTTAAGCCCAGCATTATCATATTTTGAAATTTCAATAACTTTAAGACGCTTCTCATTTAAGAAACAATAAGTTCCTGGCCAAGGCTTTAGCGCCCTAACTTGGTTATGAATTGTGTTAAAGTCACTTTCTAAAAACTTTAGATGACCGTCTTCTTTCTTAAGTGTAGGTGCAAAGCTAACTTTTGATTCATCTTGCTCATACGAAGTTACTTCATCGTTAAGCATATCTGTGATGAAATCATTAAGTGTTAAAGATGCAGCAAACTTAAGTCTTGTATAAAGCTGTCCACCAGTTTCTTCAAAAGCAATTTGAAGATTTGATTCTTTAACAATATCACCAGCATCCATTTTCTTAACCATCTTCTGAATTGAAACACCAGTTTCCGTGTCACCATTTAAAAGAGCATATTGAATAGGAGCTGCTCCTCTATACTTAGGAAGTAGAGAAGTGTGAATATTAAAACATCCAAGTTTTGGTTTATTTAATACTTTTGAGCCAAGGAATTGAGCAAAAGCAAGAACTAGATAAAAATCTGCATCAACCTCATCTAATAACTTAAGAAGCTCTTCGTCTTTATTAATATTTTCCGTTTGATAGAATTTTATCTTATTGTCTTTACAATAAGTAATAACAGGAGGGGACTGAAGCTTTTGTCCTCTACCTGCTGGCCTATCTGGCATACTAATAACAAGTTTAAGATCAATTTGTGGGTGATTGGCCAGAAGTTCTAAACTTGGGCATGAAAAATCTGGTGTACCAAAGAATACTGCCTTAAGTTTTTTCACTATCTACCCTTAACCCTTTTCATATATCTCTTTGTTAAAAAGTTTCTTTTAAGAGTTGATAGTCTTTCAAGAAAAACAATCCCATCGAGATGATCATTTTCGTGTTGAATACAAACAGATAGAAGTCCATCAACTTCTAAAACTTGCTCGTTACCTTCAATGTCTTGGTAAGTAACACGAATTTGTTCCGAGCGTTTTACTTCCTCATAAATTCCTGGAACTGAAAGACATCCTTCTTCATAAAGAATTTCACCTTGAAGTTTTTCAATCTTAGGATTGATAAAAATTCTTGGGTTAAAATTTGATAACTCTTGATCTTTGGTCCCATCAGCACGAGTAATTTCTTTGCTATGAAAATCAATATCCATAACAAAAATGCGATCTGAAACACCAATTTGTGGTGCTGCTAAACCAATTCCCGGAGCATGGTACATTGTAAAAAGCATATCCTTACAAAGCTTTTTAAGCTCGTCATCAAACTTTTCAACTGGTGCTGCCACCTTCTTAAGAACAGGTGCTGGGTAAGTAAAAATCTCTAGCTTTTCACCTTCTAGAGTGTAATCTTTTAAAAATTCTTCTGATTTATTCATGGGACTCTTATAGCATGTGTGCGACGCACAAGTCCAGTGTTCAACTGTAAATCATTTACGTTAAACGTCTGTTTTTAAAGAAGATAAGAACGATAACAATGGTGAACAGAAAGGGGACTGAAAATGTCGCTAAGAACGGACTAATTTTCAAGTTCTTACCTAACTCAATAAAATACGATTGCACTAGCCAGTATAGAATTGTGAAAATAAAAATAAAGGCTACACTGCGTCCAAATGAGCTATTTCTACGGTTTGGATTAAAGATGCTGGTTGCTGCGATAAGTGCGAAGATAATACAAATAAGTCCTTCAGAAATATGCATATAGAACATAACAAGATACTCATTAACATTTATCCCATTATTATTTAGTTGGGTAATATAGTCGTAAAGACGTAGAAAAGTTAACGTCGAGATATCGGCTTCAATTTTAGTGAACTCTTCAATACTTTCATTGAGGGTAATTGGCAGCTCTACAATATCTATTTTTGGAAAAGATGGAGAATCAAGTTCATCATAACCTGTCCCATTCGTTGGCCACCACCTCTCGGTGCGAGAGTCATAGCTTAGCATTTTGAAAGTATCGATTTTTGTGAGGTCACGACCTGCATTGTAGTGATAAATCGTTACTTCATTTAAGGTATTAGTTTTTTTATCAAAGCTTGAAAAGGCAAAGTAGTACTTAGGTGATTTATACCAGATCTTACCAGATTTAATTGTGGAAGAAGAGAGTCCTTTCTTTTTGAAAACTCTAAATTTTTCATCTGGACTATCAAGGATACTAAATCTTCTCGAATTAATATACGGGCTGATATAGGCACTTAGGATGAATTGAAAGATTGCTACATAAATAGATGTTAACAGGATATCTCTAAGATAGCTTTGTCGAGAGTAGCCCCCGGCGAAGATGGCAACTAACTCATTTCGACTTTTGAGCTTATTAATTGAAAATAAGCTACCAATCAAACACGAGATAGGAATTACTTTTATTAAGAAGCTTGGTAGTTGGATGAAGTAACTTAAAAGAACTTCTTTTGCTGTTACATTTTCTCTTAAAAAGCCAGAGATAAGATTTCCTAAAGAAAGCAATAAGAGTAGAACCACTGCCGAAGCAGCGAAAAATTTAAGCCATTCTCTTGTGATTAGGTTTCTAACTACACTCATTTTAATATTTTATAGATTAAATAAATTAATGGTTTAATTAATAACTTATTAAAAATGAAATCTAAAGATTTATTCTCTTCAAATTTCTTAACAATATGAGGCGATACCTCATAATAACGATTAATGAATCCTTGTCCTAACTTATATTTTGCGAGTGTTGGTTTGATGCTTCTTAGTGTATCAAGAAGGTCTTCATTATTTGGATAGGCATGTGTTGCTAAATAGCAATTTTTAGAGCGTACATTAATTTTATCGTAAGCTTGTTGAAAAGCTTTTTTATTATGGGCCTGTCCCGATCTTAGAAACTTTTTTACGATTTGGGCATTAGCGTGTTGATATTTATAGCCTATTGAAAAGGCAATAAATTGTTGTAGGCAACGCATTGACTCGTTACGAAGCTTTGGACTCTTGTCATAAGATTTTGCAAGATTCCAATAGGCTTGGCTAATCAGTAAAAGTTCAGAGATATCTTTTTGTGAATCAAACATCTTTGGTGTTAGATGCTTTTCTGTTGTGCGATTATAAGCTGCCAATATTCCCAGGTAATGATTAAACTTTTCTACACTATGTGGAATATCATTTTTGGCCACAAAGTCCAGAGCTTGCTTTAGTGTTTTTAAACGATCAGTGTAAGCATTCTTAACACCTTCGTTAAGCTCTTCTTCACCATCTTTGGTTTTATTTTGGGGCTTCTTTGTTGCCATTATATCTACTCTTAGAAGCGATACGAAACAGAAAAAGATGTTTCTTTGATATCTTGTGCTACTTGCTTAAGTTCTATCGATTCTTCCAGACTGATATTTCTAATTGCGAAGTTGAGTGTTAGTTTTGGTTGAATCCAGCTAAGACCAAAACCAGAGCCTGATTCAAGAGCAATTTGATCATCATACATACCAGCTCTCAGATAAATGTCGCTTAAGACTCTGAATTGGATAGCAGCTCGCCATAAAGAATTTTCTGATATTTCTTCATTGTAATTTGCGCCAGCATCTAACATGAGAGAAATATATTGTTGAATCTGATACTGCATTCCTAAGATTACTTTTGTGTTATTTGGTGAATTTTCAAATGGATCCATTGCAACAAGGCCTAAAGAAAAGTTAGGAGTTATAGCGTGAAAGACACCGATATTTACTTGTTTATAATCTGTCTTTTCTTTAACACCAAGATAGACATCTTCTCTTTTCATGTCCTGGTAAGTGAAACCCAATGAAGACTTACGACCAATTGTTGAAGCAAATGAAGTTGATAGTTGTTTATAGCTTTCTTCACCACTTTTTGCTTTTACATATGATATTGAACCTTTTAGGGCCTTTGAACTATCAGAGGCTATAACAGCGTAATTAGTTGAGTCACCAATAGGTGAATCATTAAGATCAGTATTATCTGCTTTAGTTTGTTCTAAGTAGACAGAAGACATATTGAAGAATGCAATTGGTGCAGGGTTTAGAACTGTTGCTTCATCCATGAGGAGTGAAGCAACTCCAGCACCACCTGTCGACTTTAAACGCGTTGTCTTATAGTCCATGATCTTTGCAGATGTATTGAATTGAAAAACTAATATAGTAGCAATTAATGAAAGTGTTTTAGTCATGTATTATCCTTAATGTATATAACAATTATAATCATAATTTTAAAATTCGTCACTTAATAGTGATTGACCAAAAAACTCAGTGTTTTAGTTGTTACGACGAGAATATTTTTTTGGTAATATAGGGAGATAATTTAGGAGATATATGAAAGTAATAACTTTGTTGGCAACTATATTAACTGTAAATGTATTCGCAGCGATTCCTTCACTTGAGGGCCTGATGAGAAATTCATCTAATAAAGAGCTTGATAAACAACTTGTGGTTGCACATGTTGTTGTGAAGCGTGTTGGCGCAGACGAAGAGTTTGCTACAAGTGAAAACCTTGTCACAAATTATTTTAAGTATATGTTCATTACGGCAGAGAATGAAAAGGACTATAAGAAGTCACTTGTGATTCGCTATGATGATCCTTCATATAATGTGTCAGGTGTCTCAAATGTTAGGGCCTTTGATAATGTCGAAAAGCTCTTAGGCAAGGATATGACAAAGGATATTTTACAAAGCTCTATTCTAAGCTACGCATATAATAGCTCTCTCGGTTTCAATAAGGTCTTTAAGGCGATTGAACCAAGTTACAAATCAAACTCTGATCTTATTAATAAAGAAAAAGCTTCTTTAATCGAAGACTATAAGAATTTTCTTGTTAAGAAAAAAGAGTATGAAAAGAAGGCCAAAGAGTATGAAGAGTCTGTTGGTGAAGCACCAGTCTCTCCGCTAGAGTCAGACAATGATCAGAAACAAGCTGAACTGAAAAGTATTATGAACTCTTCCCTATATAAGGGTAGTAATAACTTAAAATTAGAAAAGCGTAATCGTGAATTTGTTTGGTCGATAAAATTAGATAATATTAAGGGTGAATTTAAGAATGAAAATCATCAATTAATTTATCTAGACTTAAATACAGATAATGGGAATTACACAATTGTTCCAAAGAGTTTTGTTACTTATAACGGTCAATATACACTACCAAAATATATTGAAGTAACGACTTCAGATTATCGTTATGAAATTGAAATACCTACTTATTATCTTTTGAATTCAACAAATAAGTCGATTGCGGACCGTAATCGTGAATACATGAAATATCTTGAGCGAAATCAACAAAGACAAGGTACTCAAGTTAATGTTGAAGGCCAAGAAATTGAAGAAAATATTAATTTATTATTCTAGCTAAGTATCTGTTATTACTAATTAGTTGTTAATAGCCTTTAAGTATTTAAATAATTATCCGATATGACTTAAGCGATACTTTAAGTAGGGTAATATATGAAAAAGGCAAATCAATTAAAGTTTTTAATTTGTACATTAGCACTGGCGTCTGCACAGGCAAAGGTTGTTTTCTCTGGTATGGGATCGAGTGGGACTCGAAGTACGAATCAATCAACGGCCGGAACAGTAACAGTTTCATCATCGAGTCAGTCAACGACGATTGAGTGTCGAAGAGATGATGCAGTTTCATATGGGTTCATGAAGACACTCCTATTAGGAGATACTCCAAGATACACAATTGCCAATGGCAAAATCTTAGTAAATTTACCAACGAGAGTTTCCGCTTGTATTAAAGATATCAGTGCGGAAGCAATTTCAAATCCTATTGATAATAATGTTTACTTGAAGTTCAATGTGAAAATTGACTCTAGTCAATATCCTGCTGGTACACAATCAATCGAAAAAGAATATGAAAAGTGTATGGCCCATCTCTCTGGTGGTGATTCATCTTTTTATACAGTTGATAAGTTAAGAGAAAAAGGACACCTTGCTCCTCCTGTAACATTAGATACAGATCTTCCAGATATCGATGCTAACAGAAACTCTGAGTTAGTAATTGCATCTACAAATAAAGACTTTGACTACAAAAATGATATGCCATTTGGTTTAGCAAATGTTGCTCAACACACTTCGTTCAGTGATCCTTCATTCAATTGTATGGATTATGCAAAACCAGCAGAGAAGAAAGTAATGGCAAATAAAACTAATGAGTATGAACTTCGTGAAGAGGCCATTGCTGCATGTAATGGAAAGAATCTTACGGATATCTCTGAAAGTCTTAAAAAGCTAAGAAGTGACTCAGGTGGAAATTATGATGATCTAACAAGAATTCTTTCAGGAATTCAACATCAACTAATTGATGAAGAAGTAAATCAAATGGTTGCCAGAATGGAGCAGATCGAAAGTGATATTTCTCCATCGGTTGAGGATGTGAAAGAAGGTGATAAGTTTGGTGTTAGTAAAGATGCTAGAAAAAAGCTTCTGCAAGAATACGCAAGTCACATGAATAAATTTTCAAAAGAATTACTTCCTGCAATGAAAGATGAATTGAAACATTTAATGGAAGAGTATGCAGACCTAGGTGATAGTGAAGCAGATGAGAGACGTAAAGATCAGATCAATGAATCAATCGAAAGAATCAATGACGTGATTGCTAAATTTAACCGTCAAAATGAAAATGGTGCTGAATATAAGAAAGTTGTTGAAGCACTTCGTGAAGGCAATATGCAAACTTCTGGTAGAAAAATTCTATCTGGTATTATCCTTGCTCAAGAATTCTCTCATGTGAAACTTGAAGGGACTAATAAGAGAAATGTAGAAGAAGCTGAAAACAATAGTGAAAGAAGTATTGCTCGTCTGAAGCAGGGAACACTTGCTGACTGGGGTGATGAAGCTCTTATTAGAGCAGGTGATAATTCTCCAATTAAGAGACGTCAGCAAATTCTAAAAGGTATTCAGCAAAGAGCTTCTAAAGATCGTAAAAACTATATGACGAAGCTTAATGCTTACGATGATTATATTCAACAATATGCTCAAGATCTTGCAAGTAGTTACTGTACATCTGGTGGAAGTTACGAAGATTGTATGACTGTTAGAAGTACTTATCTTCCTTATATTTATAACCAGTATAGCTCTTGGAAGCAAAATTCTTATCAGGATTATAACCAGACATATAATGCAAAATATGGTGCTGCTTATAATGAACAAAAGAGTATCTTAAGTCGCTTTAATGGTCTTTATAGTAATTACAAGTTAAATGCTATGCAGAGCCAATTAGCTGGAGCGACGTCAAGTAGTCCATTCGATCTTTGGACTGGTGCTGATACTTCTTATTCTTCTGGTATTCCTGGATTAAATTTTGATCTTTCAGGTGCTGGTAATACTAACTTTAATAATAACTTCAACTTAATGCAGCCACAGCAGAGAACACCTAGCAGTTCAACATGGACTAATCCATATCGATAAAAAAAAAGGCTTCCAAATGGAAGCCTTTTTTATTTCTTAAAACTTAATGTCTGCACCGAGATAAATTAGGTAAGTATCATTTGTTTCGTTAGGAGTGGCAGCATTTGAGAATGCATAGTAGTCTCCAACAAAGAAGTAACCTAAATTTGCATTAAGTGTTACAGAAGTATTCCACTTATAAGAAAAATTTGAGTCAATTTCAAAACCAAGATCATCTGCCTGATCTGCATTTGCAGTGAATCTCTTATTTTTTTCGTGGTTAATAGCATCTGAACCAGCTTTTGCAACTTGATCAGCTTTTGCCCAAACAACAGAGTTTGTCCAAGACCAAGTTCCAGAGTCATAACGATGACCAAACTTTGCATAAGTAGCGTTTGCAATTCCAGAGTTAAATACATTTTGATTTGTATCTGCAATGGCCGCTAGGTTATAGCGAAACATGATATTTGCAACTTGAAAGTTTGGATTTAAATACATCGCTCCATAAGTTTGGTTATCAGCATCTGAACCAGAAACCATACCAAAGTCAAAGTGGAATGTGTGATTTGTATTTAGTTTATATGTGTTATTTAGTAGGAATGCCTTCGCATCAACTTCGGTATCGGTCACACCAGGATAGATTTCACCCATATCACCAGTCATTAGTGGAACTTCTGCTTCAACTGTATATTTTCCAAAAGTCTTCTTCAGGTAAAGATCGATCATCGTCACACTAGTTGCACCAAGATCTGTTGCAGTTGTATCACCATCAACATCTGTTTGAATTCCTGTTGCTGATCCAGAAGTGTTCTTATTGTAAAGAGCACCAAATGTGAATTCCTTATCTAGGTTTTCATATAATAGAGAAATTCCCATCTCTTTTACGCGACCAGTTTTAGTTAAGTTATTTGCTTTAATCTTTGAATAGTATGGAGAGAATTTAAAGTTTCCAATTTTGAAATCAATTGTGATCCCATCTCTCATTGAAGCAAATCTTGAACCTGGAGCATTCCCATCGTTATAGATTGCACCCATACCCCAATTAAACTTTTGACGTCCCACTGTATAAGTTGCTGTATCTGAATAAAAGACTGCATTGGCCTGAGTTAGGTTTACTGGATTGTCCGTTACTGTATTGAAAGAGTAACGAGCATTAGCATATGAATTTGTCGGAACTTGATTCTTTGTTCTTCCATCATTTGAAGAGTCTCCAAAATTTCCGCCGTATCCATAACCCGAAGTTAGTTCAGCATTAATCGTCGTTGAATCATTAACGATGATTGTTGGCTGTAGCTTAAAGATATATGTTTGAAAATTAGATGAATCTGGATCAGCATCTGACATATCAAAAGCTTGGTCACCATTATCTAGTGGTCCAGCTCCTTGTTGAACTGAACGGTTATAATCACCAAGCGAGTGTAGGTCTGTTTGTAGTTCACCATGCCAGTCAATTGGTAGTGCCAGTGTAGAAGTTGCTAACGTGGCAAGAATTGCGGCCTTATTTAA
The DNA here is from genome assembly GCF_050955245.1 of Halobacteriovorax sp. GFR8. Lineage (NCBI taxonomy): Bacteria > Pseudomonadati > Bdellovibrionota > Bacteriovoracia > Bacteriovoracales > Halobacteriovoraceae > Halobacteriovorax > Halobacteriovorax sp. GFR8. The sequence continues at coordinate 285,099 of NZ_JBPBLR010000003.1, forward strand.
GTTCTTTAACATAAGTTGTTATTCCTTTTATAATTTAACAAAATTGTACTGAAATAATATAAGATGACTTTATATAACGTCAAAAAAATAGGTGTTTTCGAAGGTGTTTAAAAAACGATTAAAGATATTACTATTCTTGATGATTGGATTAATTGGCCTATGTGTCATGTATTCTATCAAAACAATAAATGACGCAGACTTAACACGTATTATTTCACCTAAGCCAGCTGATGCAAATTCTAAAACAGTTCTTTTTGAGGAAGGAAGTTTTGTAAAGAAGCGTGACTTTCTTTTTTTTAAGGCAAACTCTAGAGATGAGCGTTTTAATTCTGTCTTCTTTGAAAAATTTGATGACCCTAAGAAATCAATTTTAAGTGTAAAAGAAAGTTTTGAATTAAATTCAGTTCGCAATAATGATTGTAATTATAATCGCTGTCTTCAGTATAAAATTAATTTCTATAATATCCCAATCATTCTATCTAAAGGGCTCATTGGAATTGAAGATTTTCGCTTTCTTGAGCATATAGGAATTGATTATATATCGATTATACGTGCTATTATTGCAGATATTAAGGCCGGAGCACTTGTTCAAGGTGGCTCAACTTTAACTCAGCAATTAGTTAAAAATATCTATTTTACTAATGAAAAGTCATTTAGCAGAAAAATTAAAGAAGCTATCTTAGCGGTCTATATTGATTTTAAATTTGATAAGTCTTCGATTCTTGAAGCCTACTTCAATGAAGTATTTTGGGGGAGTCTTGGTGGTATTAGAATCAAGGGTGTTAACACAGCGGCCGTTTTATACTTTAATAAACCTATTTCAGAACTTGATCCGTATGAGTCTGCTATATTGGTGTCGATGTTAAAAGGCCCAAGTTATTATCATCCAATCTATCGTACAGATAGGCTAAGAGGTCGAGCAGATTTTATTTTTAATAAATTACAGAGCTTAGATCTCTTTGATAAGAATACTGATTATCAATGGTCGGATGAGAAGTGGCAGAGCTGGCAGAAGCAATTAGTTTCTTTTCAAAATGACTCTTTCTATGAGGCGATTTATTTAACGGCCACTAGAATTAACAAAGACCCTCATCTGAGTGAATACCGCTTTTATAAAACAGTAATGGCATCAAAGAATCTCTTACGTGACCTAAAGGGGATTGAAGAGAACCTTGCTGTTAAGATAGCCTTTGGAGGACCAAAGCATAGGAGTTTCTACTATTCAAAGTTTGAACGAAATGTAGATAAGGCTTTTAATGAAGAACGCCATAGTGTTGGTTCAACGCTAAAGCCTGTACTTTTTCAAATTTATTTAGAGCAAGGTTATAAGATTGATGACATGGTTTCAACTAAGCCAATTACCTTAGATCTTGTGAGTGGTAAGTGGACTCCTTCTGAGTCGCATACACCTTCTGCAAGTGAGTATCCAATTTCTCAAGCACTACAGGAGTCATTAAATAATCCGGTCGTAAGACTTGCTCACGATATTGGTTTTGATAAAGTAGAGGCAATATTAAAGAAAAAAATTAATCACTTAAAGACACCGTTGGCCGAGTATCCGGCTCAGCTTTTAGGTGCCATTGAATTGTCTGTTTCCGAGTTATTTAAGCTATACGAAGACTTTATGACGGCCCAATGTAGTGTAGTAGGCTCTGGAGTCTATGAATCTCTAGCAGATCCAAGTCAGACAACAATTAGACGAATGGTAAAGCCAGCTCTAAGACAACAGCATTTCTTTGGAAAAACGGGAACTTCTAATAATGGCTTTGACAATCTCTTTGTGGGTTATGATGGCCATGATCTTTTTACGATCTGGGTCGGATATGAAGGTGTTCGATCAAATAAGAAAGGTTTAAGACTTTATGGTAGTACAACAGCTTTTAAGCTTTATCAGGAGATTATTTTGTATTCTGGCCAACGAATTGCGTCTTTGGCCTGTGAATAACTAGGCAAAATTAAAAAATTCTTGTCAAAAATAAGAAACTAGCTTATATATTACATACAAATCTACATTGCTGGGGTATCGACAAGTGGCTAAGTCAGCAGATTTTGATTCTGCCATTCGAAGGTTCGAGTCCTTCTACCCCAGCCATTTTCTCACGGATAAGAGAAGGGAATAAGGTGATGAAAAGGATCGTTCTCGTATCAGGCACGTCAAATCCAAAACTTTCTTCCGATATCTCCAAAATCTTAGATGTACCCCTAGTTGACCCCCAAGTTATTAAATTTGCCAATGGTGAAACTTTTTGTGAAATCGAACAAAATGTTCGCGGTGCTGATGTTTTCATTATTCAGTCAACGTGTGCGCCAGTAAATGATAACTTAATGGAGCTTTTAATAATGATTGATGCTCTTAAGAGAGCTTCAGCAGCTTCGATAACAGCAGTAATTCCACACTATGGATATTGTCGACAAGATAGAAAGGCGTCACCTAGGACTCCAATTTCGGCAAAACTTGTGGCCGATTTAATCACGGTAGCAGGTGCAAATCGTGTGATTACGATGGATCTTCATTCTGGACAAGTTCAGGGATTCTTTAATATTCCATTTGATAATATTTTTGCTTCACCTGTCCTACTAAGCCATATCAAAAGAGAATTAGTTACTGAGAATACGATCTTTGTTTCACCAGATGCTGGTGGAGTTGAGCGTGCTCGTCATTATGCTAAGAAATGTAAATGTGACATCGCCATGATCGATAAGCGTCGTACTGGTAAGAACGTTGCAAAAGCAATGAATATCGTTGGTGATGTAAATGGTAAGGACTGTATTATTCTCGACGATATGATCGATACGGCGGGAACCTTAATTGAGGCCTGTAATGCACTAAAAGATAATGGCGCTAGAAGTGTTGTTGCCTGTGCCACTCATCCAATCTTTTCTGGGCCTGCCATTGAAAGAATTAATAACGCTGAATCTTTGAATAAGGTTCTAGTGACAAATACGATTCCTTTGAGCAAAGAGGCACGTGAGAGCGGTAAGATTATATCTGTTTCGGCCGCTGAAATATTGGCCAAATCGATTCATCGCACGTTTAATAACGATTCAGTTAGTTCATTATTTTTATAAACGGATAACCTATGAATTATTTAATTGTTGGACTCGGCAATCCGGGTTCAGAGTATAAAGGTACCAGACATAATATTGGCTGGGATGTTATGAACTTCATCAAGCCTATAAAAGACTTACCATTTAAAGAGAAGTTTAAAGGTATTTGGTCTTCATTTGAAACTGATGAAGATAAATTCTATGTACTTATGCCTCAGACATATATGAACCTAAGTGGTGAAAGTGTTATTCCATTTGCTCAATACTTTAAGATTGATCCAGAAAATATTTTAGTTATTCACGATGAATTGGATTTACCGTGGGGAACTGTTGCGTTTAAAGACGGTGGCGGTCTTGCTGGGCATAATGGTTTAAAATCAATTGCAGGTCAATTGGGGCATAATAATTTTAAACGCTTACGAATGGGGATTGGTCGTCCTCAACACGGAAGTGTTTCAGATTGGGTACTTGGTCGCTATTTTGGTGCTGAGGCCGACTTTATTGACGATTACTTAGAAAAAGCTTCAAAAGCCGTTGAATGTTATGTAAAAAATGGTTTTAAAACAGCTATTCAAAGATATAAAAAGAAACAATTACTAGATTTAAGTAAATAAATATCAGGAGAAAATAATGGCCCTAAATTGTGGGATTGTAGGACTTCCAAACGTAGGTAAATCAACAATTTTTCAAGCTCTAACTTCAGCACCAGCTGAAGCTGCTAACTTTCCATTTTGTACAATTGAACCAAATATCGGAATCGTAAATGTTGGTGATATTCGCATGCAAAAAATTGCGGATATTATTGGGCCTCAAAAAGTTATTCCAACAATTGTTGAATTTGTTGATATTGCAGGTCTTGTTAAGGGTGCTTCAAAAGGTGAGGGACTTGGTAACCAGTTCCTTGGAAATATTCGCCAAGTAAATGCGATCGTTCACGTAGTTCGTTGTTTTGATGATCCAAATGTTGTTCACGTACACGGTGAAGTGAACCCGGTTGATGATATTGAAACAATTAACATGGAACTTGCACTGGCCGACCTTGAAGTTGCGCAAAGAAAACAAACAAATCTTCCAAAGCTTATGAAGAATCAAAATAAAGAAATTTCATCAAAAGCGAAGATGTTAGTTCCTGTACTTGAAAAATTAGTGGCTCACTTAGAGCAAGGTTTAGCTGCACGTATTCTTGATCTAGATAAGGAAGATCTTGAATTAATTCGTGATCTAAATTTAATCACTCTTAAGCCAACTCTTTACCTATGTAACGTAGATGAAGATAGTGTTGGTGAAGATAACGACTATGTAAAGGCCGTAAAAGAATTTGCTGAGAAGGAAGGTTCTCGCGCAATTAAGATTTGTGGAAAGCTTGAATCTGAAATTGCAGCTCTTGAAGATGAAGCAGATAAGAAAGATTTTATGGAAGCTGCTGGGATTGAAATCTCTGGACTAGAGACTCTTACTCATGAAGCTTACAATATGTTAGGTCTTCGTACCTACTTTACAGCTGGTGTTAAGGAAGTTCGTGCCTGGACTTTCAAAGATGGTGCTAAGGCCCCTGAAGCTGCAGGTGTTATTCATACTGATTTTGAGAGAGGATTTATTAAAGCAGAGATTTATCACTATGATGATCTGATTGCTAATGGATCTGAAGCGAAAGTTAAAGAAGCTGGGAAGCTTCGTATCGAAGGTAAAGAGTACGTTGTAAAAGACGGCGATATCATTCACTTTAGATTTAATGTTTAAGCACCCCAATACTTTAGCTAGAGAAATATATTCAACAAGCCGGGTTCAAGCCCGGCTTTGTTGTCTCTGGAGCAAAAAATCTTTGCATAAGAACTTACTTTTTTATTGTTTACAATTGAGATGAAATTGCACGTTTGGCTTCCTTCTTAGGAAAGGCATTAAAGGTCGAGGCAACACTCTTTTCTAAAATATAATTATCCTTCATAAGATTATAGAAGAAGAAATTACGATAAATAAGTTTTACGTATAGCCTCGTTTCCTTATATGGAATTTGTTCTATTTGAAAAATAGGGTCTTCTACATCCATTAGATCTTGGGCCCATCTTGTAACTTTGGTTGGCCCAGCGTTATAAGATGAAAGTGCATAAATGATATTGCCATCAAATTTATTTAAGAGTTGTTTAAAGTATCTGACACCAGCATCGATATTTTTGTGTGGCTTAAGTAGTTCATCAGTCTTTCTAAATGTTGTCATCTGCCTTGCTGTTGCAGGCATTAGCTGCATGAGCCCTAGCGCACCAACTGCTGATTTAGCATTTGGATTAAAAGCACTCTCTTGTCTGATGATTGATAACACTAGAAGAGGATCAATGTCAGCATTAACACCTTCGATCTTGTCTAAGTGAAGAATAGGAAAGAGAGTGGTGATATCAATCTTTGAAGGCCTAATAAGGTTTAGATCAATTGTTCTTGAGACTAATTTGAAGCTCGACAAGAAATCTCCACTTTCTTTAAAGTGATGGAGGAAGTAATTAAATATCGCTACTCGTTGCTCTTCAATTGGAAGTGCATCAAGCTTTTTTCTATTTAATATATCTGTTTCTGGATTAAAGCGAATGAACTCATAGATTAGTTTATCGACTTTTCCTACGAACTTTAACTCATGCCATATATTAGACTCTCGAATATTTCTTTGCTTTGCCTCTGTGAAGTCAGCTAATTCGAGCTTCGGAAGGTTAACAGTGTTCTTATGAAAGTATAATGATTTTACGTAATTCTTATCAAACTCTGGAAGATAGTCCTGGGCAATAATCGAATAGAAACTTAGAGGATTACTATTTATCATTAGTTTGAATAAGTGTTTAGCAAGGGACTCATTGCCATCTTTCATATAACTATATGCAATCCAAAATTTTGTTTTAGTATAGAGATTAGTGAAATCATCAATTAGCTTATAATTTTGAACTGTTACTATACTCTCTTTGTAGTTTTCATGTTTAATTGAATTCCAAAGAAGAAGGAATAATGACTCGTTCTTTGATTCGTCATTGTAGCTAATCTCGTAAGAGCGGGCAAAGTAACGATTGGCGTTTTTAAGGTCGTTATTATTCAATAATAATTTTCCAATATAGCGAACACGTTTCCAAGATGATTTCTTATAAATATAATCTTCGTTTGCTTTTTCAAAAGTTAAAAACTTTGTTAACTGTGAACTGATATCAGCTTTTTTAGTCGCATTGTCCTTAACTAGTTTTTTGATTCCTCTATATTGCTTTATAAACTCATTTGTAATCGTAAGTTTATTCTTCTTTATTCGATGGAGGTTATTTTGGAAAAGAAGTGTAATATCTTTATCAAAATCAATATGTGAATAAAGTCGTGCATCAATCTTTAGGCCATTGATCAGTGTTATCTCAATTAATTGTTTCTTTATGTGTTGGTATATCTTGGAATCTTTATCAACTTCTTCAAGCTTCTTGATAAAGAGGGTGTTTCGTGATGTTGCTAAATATTGAATGGCCTTAGCAAAGTTCTCTTCATCTTTTACAATATCATCGAAATATTTATCATTAATGAGATAGTTTACGGTATGGAAGCAGTAGTTTTTTATATTTCGGACAAAATCATCTTCAACACGATTCGTTTTGTTACTTTTGATATCACAAGAAAAGTATCGATCTTTTTTAAGTGAAGTTTTTAACTCACTCAAGAACTCAAGGTGAGTTAGATAGTTTTTGAAAATACCACCGTCTTTAATGGATCTAATGGCGCTGGATATTTTATGGTTGGGTAGCTTCTTTCTTTTTAGAATTCGTTCAATCTCAGAAATATGGCGAGCTGCTTTAAGCTCTCTATCCTTGAGAGATTCCTTCGCAATGCTTGTAAAAGACAAACTAGCGGTAATAGAAAAGAGAAAAAACTTTTTACCCAATAAACTCATTGAAACGACCTTCCATACTTTTTAACTTAGTGACTACATCACTTAAGATTAATTTCTTATCGTCAGGTACAACTTGTTGTAGGTTCTTTAAGTAGTTACAGATCTCATCAATATAGACAGTGTCTTCCTTAAAATGAGTTTGGAAGTACTCTACTGTTAAATTAACTTCATCTGCGACATCTTGAAAATAATCGCCTTCTCTAAATGAAAGCTTTCTTTCAAACCCTGTGTGTCTTAGTCCAGCAAGATATTGTTTTAACTTATAAAGCGGGCCTGCAACTTTGTGAGTAAAGAAAATACATACTACAAAGATGAGGATCCCAAAAAATGCTTGGCATAAAATGAGGAAGTTTAAAAGATCACTCTTCATTGTTGCAATATGCTCAGCAGATTGTGGAAATTTTTCTGAAATATTTGTTAACACCTGATAAATCACAAGTGGGTAGAACGCACTAAGAACTAAAATTACGATACAAATTAATGCACTGAACCTCAGCTGAAATTTAGAGTCGACTATGATTATTGAACGCTTATATGGCTTAGACACAATATCTCCAAACTTTAATTTAGTTTCTTTAGTAATTATAACATCTTATGAATTTTGTTGTAGGGCAAAAATTTGCTTTACTCGTTGAATAAGTGCCCAATATTTAATAAAATCCTCGCGTAAAACGAAAAAAAACTGAGAGAATTAGTATGCTAAATATTGAAGTAGTTAAAAGTAAATTAGTTGAGGTTAATAACCCAAACACTGGAAAGTCTTTATTAGATGAGAATCGTTATAAGGATATTGCAATTGAAGATAAGAAAGTCACAATTGTCTATAACCGTGATGGTATCACCCCTGCACAAAAACGTGAGATTGAGGATGCTATTGTAAACTCGCTATCATCAGTGGTTAGTGAAGATGATCTTTTCATTAAAACTATTTCAACTCAGGAAGCTCCTGCTCAACAACAGCAAAAACCTCAACAAGGTGCAAAGCTTGAAGTTGGTCACGCAAAAGCAGCACCTCAAAAACGTGATATCCAGGGTGTTAAGAAGATTATCGCTGTTTCATCAGGAAAGGGCGGTGTAGGTAAAAGTACAGTATCTGTAAACTTGGCGCTAGCTCTTAAGAATCAAGGTAAGAAAGTTGGGCTATTAGATGCTGATATTTATGGCCCTTCAATTCCAATGCTGCTTGGGCAAAGAAATGCAAAGCCTCTAGCAACAGATGATAAGAAAATTGCCCCTATAGAAGCACATGGACTTAAGTTCATTAGTTTCGGTCTATTTATTGAAGAAAAAGACGCCGTAATTTGGCGTGGCCCAATGCTTGGTGGTGTTTTAAACCAATTCCTTTTTGATGTTGATTGGGGAGAGCTTGATTATCTTGTTCTTGACCTACCTCCAGGAACAGGAGATGTTCAGCTATCAATTGCTCAGACTTTAAACTTAAGTGGAATCGTTGGTGTGTCGACACCACAAGATGTAGCTCTTCTAGATTCAAGAAAGGGCTTCAATATGTTCGAACAAGTTAATATCCCTGTTTTAGGGCTTATTGAGAATATGAGCTACTTTGCTCCAGATGATATGCCAGAGAAGAAGTACTATATCTTTGGAGAGAAAGGCGGGGCAGATATTGCTAATGAACTAGGTTACCCATTTCTAGGAGAGGTTCCAATCGAAATCGCTCTACGTGAATCTTGTGATAAGGGAATTCCTTATATGTCTAATAATTCATACGAAAATAGACCAGTATGGAAAGCATATTCCGGTATTGCAAAAAAGATCATTGAAATAGAAAATAATGATGGTGAGGGAAAAGGTTTTTTCTCAAAAATTTTCAAAAGGTAGTAAATGTCCATCATACAGAAAATTGAAGAGCAGTGCTCTTTTAATTTCACTGGTAGAATTAATATTTTAAAAAGGGCCGATCGACAGTTCTTAGGCGTTATTTATATTAGCGAAGGAATTGTTGTTGCGGCTCAATTCTCTAAAAAGACAGGACTGAAGGCCCTTTACTCACTTGTCATCTTTGAAATGGATCATATTGAAGAATTCACACTTGTGGCTGAGCCAGAAGTTGTTTCTGAAAGTGATTATGAATTCAAACTAAAATTTAGTGAGTTAAGAAATAATATTGAAAATGCCTACTCACAGCACTTGAAGGCAAAGTCACTTCGCCCACCAGAAAATATTCACATTTTGATCAATTCCGCGTTTATAAAAAATGGAAAAAAGACTGGTGCAAATGAATTTTTACTATTAAAAACTATAGCTGAATACAGCAAGGTTAAAGATATTTACAGCAATTGCGAATTATTTGATTTTGAAGTTACCCAAGCATTAGTAAATCTAAGAAAAATGGGTGCCTTGAAGGTCGTAAAGTAGGAGTTTTAAATGAAAGATCAAACACATAACCAAGGCAATCTTAAAGAGCTTAAAGTTATGATCGAAGAAAACGTTGTTACCTCTTTTGAGCTAATGTCTCAGAATACTGGGATTGAACTTGAAGAGCTTATTGTTGTCGCTCTAAAGCGCTTTAGAGCTTCTCATAGTGACTATGAGAAGAAGACTTTCCAAGTTGATTAATTATTATTCATATTAGAGTAAACACACCCTATGGTGTGTTTACTTTTTCTACAGTGTTAAAAATTTAACAGCCTGATTCCTAAACAATCCAATAATTTTCATTAAATTCGAACGTGTTTTCATATAGTTAGCAGATAGACGTATTTGTTCAACTTGGCACGACTGTTGCTTCTATATACGCATATAGGTTTTAGGAGCACTGTATGAAAGCAACATCAATTTACAAGAAATTCATTATCGCATCAGTACTATCAGGGTCATTCCTTGTATTCGGTGGAATCTATCAGGGAATTTCGGTAACTGATAATTCATTTATGCAACAGAAAGATATTTCTTTTGAAAAGAGAGTAGATGAGAGTGTTGATCGTATCGTTGCTTCTTCTGATCGTGAGAAGATTTCAGTTCAATACCTACCAGTTGCAGAATATGCACAAATTATTGATGGCCAGTGGGAAATCGTTAGAGTTGAAAATCACGAAGGAAATGAAATCTTTAATGAAAAAAATGCTAACTCTAAAAGATTAGTAGATATGAAGTTAATTGGTACAGGTCTTGTACAGCTTAATAAAAGTGATGAGTATACATTTGATGTATCTTTCCTTCACGAAAATAAAAAGAATATCTCTATCTTTAGAGCTTATGAAGATGGTTTTGAGTTAATTGAAGCTAGAAAAGTTATTGAAGAGAAGAAAGAAGTATCTTTAGAAGTAAATGTAGATAAGGCACTTGAAGAAGTTGCAGTTATCAACGAGAACGAAAGAAAAGAATTAGTTATTGAAAGAGTTGTTCTTCCACAACTTAATAATAAGCTAATTCGCGGTGAAGATAATATTGAAGGAAGTGTAACTGTTGGGCCTAATGGTGTTCAAGGTTTATACTTCAATGTTTTTGAGAAAGATATCAATGAAGTACTTGGAGATATTAAACTTAAAGATGGAAACTCTTTTGAGGTAGAAATTCAAGGACAACTATCTCACGGCGTATTTGCTAGAAATGGTGAAAATGGTTACCGTCTAAGATTTTCTACCGGTCCATATGCTGGTGGTCTTATTAACTTCGTAACTTATGATGAGCTAGAAAGAATTAATACTGAATTTGAAAATATGGAAAGAGCAAAAGAGGAGTCTCGTTTTGAAAGATCACTAACTGAAGAAGGATCTTTTGAAAATGATATTAACTTAGCTCAAAGCAATGCAAACCCAGTATCTTTTGAAAAACAAAATAATGAGCAAGCTGAAGAGGAAAGCTACGAGGAAGAGCAATATGAAGAAGAAGCTCTAATTGATGATCCAGCAGCTAGATTTGAAGAGCAACAAGAGCTTGAGTATGAAAGACAAGAAGAATTAGACAGACAAGGTTACGGATTCTAATCCTAAAATATAAAAGAGAGAAGAGAAGATAAAACAAAGGCCCTCAAAATTGAGGGCCTTTTATGTATTCGATATGCGAAGTTTTTTTGCTCCTGAGGCGAACCGCTCGGGCTTGAACCCTCGCTCTCGTTCAGAATATGCTCCTTACATGGGGAGCTAGCACAGCAGCCAATAGTTTGCCTTTGGGCAAACAATGCTGCAGATGCTTAAAGAACCTTCTTAAGTTCTTCTTGTAGAAGAGGTACGATTTGGAAAAGGTCTCCAACAATACCGTAATCAGCTTTAGTAAAGATTGGTGCATCTGGGTCAGTGTTGATTGCAACGATAACCTTAGATGTTCTCATCCCTGCTAAGTGCTGAATAGCACCTGAGATACCACAAGCGATATATAGTGATGGAGCTACTGTCTTACCAGTTTGTCCAACTTGCATTGCGTGTGGAGCATATCCTGAGTCAACAGCGGCACGTGAAGCACCAACAGTTGCACCAAGAACTTCTGCTAGGTCTTCAAGGATCTTGAAGTTCTCAGCAGACTTCATTGCACGACCACCAGAAACGATAATATTCGCTTCAGTTAGGTCAAGCTTCTCAGAAGCACCTTTAACGATTTCTTTAATTACTGCTTTGATATCACCTGCGTTAGCAGCAACTTCATTAGTTGCACCAGCACCAGCTGTTGGAGCTTCTGGCATACCAAGAGCGTTTGGTCTTACTGTAATGAAACCTGGTTTAGGTCCATCAAGTTCAACTTTAGCTAAAACCTTACCTGCAAATAGTGGTCTTGTTCCAGCAAAGTTGTCACCATCCATTACAAAGTTTGTAACTTCTGATGCCATACCTGCATCAAACATACCAGCTAGTCTTGGCATTAGGTCTTTTGCAAGAGAAGTTGCACCAGCAAATACGTAATCGTAGTTTGAACCGATGAACTCTTTAAGTGCGTTAGCGTAACCTTCTGGTGAGTACTGATCTAAGTTAGCACCTTTAAGGTTGTGTACGTTTGCAGCACCATATTTTGCTAGGTCAGCAGCAGCGTTTGCACCCATATCGCCAACAACTGCAACGTCAACAGTGTGACCAGCAAGCTTTCCTAGGATCTCAAATGTAACAGATTTAACTGTTTCACCACTTGTTTCTGAAAATACTAATACTTTTGCCATTTTAATAATCTCCCTTAGATAACCTTAGCTTCTTCTCTTAAAAGCTTAACAACTTCAGCAACAACACCTGCTTGAGCAGCTTCATCCATTGCATCAAATTTCTTACCAGCTGGTTTCTCTGGTGGAAGTTGGAAACCTGAATACTTAACACGACGATCATCAGCAGATACACCTACATCTGACAGTGAGTGTTGAGCAAGAGGCTTTCTCTTAGCTTTCATGATACCAGGTAGAGAAGCGTAACGTGGGCTATTTAGACCTTTGTTAGCAGCGATAACAGCTGGAGAAGTTACTTCATAAACTTCTAGTGCTCCACCTTCGATTTCTCTTTTAAGAGTGTATTTCCCACCTGCTTCTTCGCAACCATCAACAACAGTTACAGAAGGCATTCCTAGCATTTGTGCTAGAAGTTGTGGAACTTGAAGACAATCGTCATCAATAGCTTGTTTTCCAGTGAAGATTACATCTGGGTTTTTACCTGACTTTTCGATTGCACCCTTAAGTGCCTTAGCAGTCATGTAAGAATCTAAGTTGTCATCTGCTTCAACTAGGATTGCATCGTCTGCACCCATTGCAAGAGCAGTTCTTAGTGCTTCAGTGTCCTTAACACCACCAACTCTAACAACTGTAACAGTTGAACCACTATTAGCAGCTTTAGTAAGTAGAGCTTGCTCTACCGCAAATTCATCATATGGATTCATGATCCACTTAATCGAAGAAGTTTCGATATAAGATCCATCACCATTTGGAGTAATTTTAGTTTCCGTGTCTGGAACTTGTTTAATACATACAAAAATGTTCAATTTTAGCTCCTTGTAAAAATTTCTTTAGCAATAACTAATCTTTGTATTTGTGAAGTGCCTTCATATATTTGAATGAGTTTGGCGTCTCTCATTATTTTTTCAACTGGGTACTCTTTGCTATATCCATAGCCACCGAATACTTGTACCGCATCTGTTGCAACTTTCATGAACATATCAGCGGCTTTAGCCTTTGAATATGAAGAAAGTTCTGGATTTGGTTTTCCATTATCAATTGACCATGCTGCTTTTTGAACAAGTAGGCGTGCGGCTTCAATTTCAATTCCCATATCGGCAATCATCATTTGAATAGCTTGATGGCGAGAAAGAGGTACTCCAAATTGTATTCTTTCTCCTGCATACTTAACTGCATGGTCCATGGCACATTGAGCTCCACCTACTGCTGAGCTAGCAACCATTGGCCTTGAGTGGTTTAATGTGGCCATAGCAATTGGCCAACCTTGACCTGGCCCACCCAAGATATTCTCTTTTGGGACTTTTACATTTGTAAATGTAACTGCTCTTGTATCAGAACAGCGATGTCCCATTTTATTCTCTTTTTCACCAAGCTCGATACCCTCGGCTTTCCCATCAATAACAAGTGCCGTGATACCTTTGTGCTTTAGTGCGGTGTCTGTTGTTGCATAAACGACAAAAAGATCTGCATAGCCTGCATTTGTGATCCACATCTTATTTCCATTTAATAAGTAGTGGTCACCATTATCTTTGATTGTTGTTTTGATACCTGCTGCATCTGATCCGTAACCAGGCTCAGTTAAGCAGAAGGCTGCAATTTTATAATCTTCAGTAAAAGGAGTTAGGAATTTCTTCTTTTGCTCGTCATTACCACCGATAACAATTGGAAGGAGGGCAAGATCATTTGCCATGATCGCTGTATTCATTCCTAGACAACCGTAAGCTAGTGCTTCTGTTATAATCATTGAATCAATAGTTGAAAAGCCTGCACCGCCGTATTCTGCTGGAATACAAGTGTTAACTAGTCCTAGCTCCCACGCTTTGCGAAGAATCTCGAGAGGCATTTGGGCCTTCTCATCATATTCGCCAGCTTTCGGCATCATTTCATTCTTTGCAAATTTCATTGCAAGGTCTCGAATTTCTTTTTGCTCGGAAGTTAATTCAAAGTTGATCATGATGGAACCTATTGTTCGAAAGATAATGTGACATTATTATAGATATGTTTTCAGTATTTAGTAAATAGGTAATAAAGGCTTAAGATACCGTAATAAAACACGATGGTACTATTCGAGTGGTGTTGCATCATTATTGTCTAGATCTAGAATTTTATAATATGACTTATAGTCGTTGTAGCTTGGAAGATCTTTTAATGGTTCGAGAACAAAACTTCTTTTTCTAAATTCTTTATGGGGAATAGTTAAGTTCTCTGAGTGATAATTTAATTTATCAATAAAAATAATATCGATATCAATTTCTCTTGGGCCCCAGTGGTAGCGGTGTTTACGCCCTAGCTTTACTTCAATTTCTTTTGCAATGTGCAAAATCTCTTCTGGCCCAATTGTTTTATTCGTCTCAATCTCTAGGGCCATATTGTAAAAATTTGGTTGATCTTGTGGGCCAAAAGGTGGTGTTTCAAAAATTCGACTTAAATACGCCTTGGCATTTAGGGCCAATTCGATTTCTTTAGTTGCGCTAAGAAGCAACTCTGTTTTGTTATCTAAATTAGAACCGAGGCTAAAGATGATATTCATTAGTTTGAATTAGACTGTTTAGAAGATTTCTTAGCTTCTTCTTTTTTGTCATTACTCTTGGTTTGTGTCTTAGGCCTTAGTACTTTTTTATTTTGTTCAATAAATGAAGGGAAATTATCATTCTTAGGTTTTGGCGGAGCTTTAACTCCACATGAGACAAAAACAAAAGAAATAAAGACGAAAAATATTTTAGAACTCAAGTGCAAGTCCGACTCCCATTACATCTGTTCCAATGTCTACACGTAAAAACCAACCAGGAACAAGTCTTTTGAACCCTGTCGCACCAAAGACAAATTCATCTTGTTCGACACTTGCTACAAGGTCAAGTTCTCTTTGCGCTTGATCACTACCAACCTTAGATACATCTCCTGCACCAGGGCTGTCAGCAGTTGCAAACTTATAACCTACATATGGCATAAAGACTGTGTATAGAGGGCCTTCAAAAGCATACTTTGCTCTGAAGATATACTGGTTAACAGCGGTATCGATATCTTCAGCAGGAAAGGCACGGATTAAGTGTCTCCCAATAAATCCTTCAACCCAAATGTTTTTTTCAATTTGAAATGACCAAGCGGCATTGTATTGAGTATTTGTATCTTGTTTTCCTGCTGTATTAAAACCATCAACAAGCCCTATACCCACAGATGCAATATTATCGTTTTTTATAACACCTGTTTGTTGGTTGTCTTCACCATACAGGTCTTCTTCTAATAAAGTAGTATCATCGTATAGTGATTCACTATCCGTTATTTTAAATTGATCTTCTGGATTTTCAGAAGGCTTGCCATAAGCTGAGTCATCACCTCGTAGGATTTGAACGTCTTGATTAACAAAGAAGTTCTTGAATAAATCCTCATCGTAAATTTTTGTGATTTTAACGGCCGCTTGATTTTCTTCTTGTTTTGGAACGACTCCACGAGCAACAGGTACCTTATTAATAAGGATAGTAATATAGTCGCCTTTAGCGAAACTATCTTGACTGTTGCTAACAAGAATAATTCTTCTTGTTCCTGAAATTCTTAATAGCTTTTCATTAGCTAAGTCATAGTTAGCTGAATTAGAGAAGTCATTTACTGCACTTTGAGAAAAGGCAGTAGTTGATAAAAATAGTAAGAATAGGATCAATATATTCTTCATACGGAAAAATTGTACATCGCATGAAGAAATTAGTCTAGGCGGTTAATATTTAAATATCTATTAAAAAGTAACCGAAGGGAATTACATATAATTGTTACTATTTAAAAGGGGTAATATACCATGAAAAAGATATCATTATTATTTTTAGTCTCATCTTTAACGTTTACTTCATGTTCATTCTTCAAAAATAAAGAAGGCGAGGTAGCGGTTGCTGAGCAGACAGAAGAAATCTCTATTGATGACTCTGACTTTGTAGTTGATGCAAATGAAGACTTAGACCAATTAGAAGAAACTGCAATGCCATCATCTGAAGAATCAGTTGCAGTGCTAGGAAGTGAGCCTGTTTCTCCTACAGATGAAATTCTACTAGAAGAAAATGTTGCTTTAGAAAAAGATGTCGTCGTTACAGCTTCAGACTATTATGAAGTTCAAAAAGGTGAAACTCTTATGTGGATTGCTTTTAAATTATATGGTGACTACAGAAAATGGAGAGATATTCAAGCAATGAACCAAGAAGCTTTAGCTGATGGCCTTCAAGCTGGTGATAAAATTAAATATCAAAGCGGTCAGTTTAACTGGAATCCAGTTGGACTACCTCACCTAATTAGAAGAGGTGAAACACTTGGTGTTATTTCACAAGACAAATATGGAACTCCTGCGAAGTGGAGATCTATTTGGGATAATAATAGAGATATGATTAAAGATCCTAACTTAATTTTTGCTGGTTTTACTCTTTATTATGTTCCTGAGGAAAGAGATGTTGCTTCCGAGTCTATGTAATTCATGTATAATAGATTAGTTATATAAAGCTCTCATTTTGAGAGCTTTTTTATTTTTTACTTTATAGATAATGAGAATTTTAATCTTTTTAACAATATTTACTTTAACGTCATGTACTTATCTTTATAAGAACGATAACGAATATCCTTATAACTACCAAGACACATTCACATCGCAAGATTACTTGAATCATCTTGAAGGTATCGCTAACTTATTCATTGAAAATAATAAAGTTAAAAAACCAAATCAAAGATCGCGTCGTTATTTAAATAAAATAGCAAAAGAGCTTTATCTTAATAACCAAGGTCTCTTTCAAAAAGATGATTTTGGAATTAATTTCTATATCGTTGAAGATAATCGAAATTTCTATTTTTCCCTTCCAAAAAATAATGTTTTTATGTCTAGGGGCCTTCTAAGAAACTATATGAATAGTGAGAATATCTTTGTTGCTGTTCTGCTCGGAGAGCTGATTAGAAGTAAAATTGGAATTTATGAAAAAAAGAAGCTTATCCCACTTAACTCATATACGATTGATGATATGATTCGTATCAATAGTCTAGATTTAAATGCAAAGCGTGACTTAAATAATCTCGTGTACGAAGTTTTAATAAAATCAGGATATGATCCTGAAGCGCGTCTTCTATGGTTGCAAACTTTGAACCGTCAATCAATTAGCTTTAGCGTGCAGGGAGTTCACTCTCACGAATTATCAAAAGAAGAATTCTTACTGAAAAACTATATGGTAAATAGTGGTGAAGATGAAAATTTAATTTTCGAAAAAAATTCATCACGACAATTTTACTATTTTAAAGAAAGTATCTAATGAGTATTTAGGATGAATAAAGAATCAATTATACATAAGTTGAAAGAAGCTAGTTTCTATAATGATAAGAGTTTACTGGAGAAACTCTCTGGTGATGCTTCAAGTAGAGAGTATTATCGATTAACTAATGAGTCGCAGTCTTTTGTAATATGTGTTGAATCATCAAATGGTCAACAAAGTTGTGATTTTAATATAGTCACAAATAATATTTTAGATAATATCAAAACACCTGAGATTTATTATTATGATCCAGAGTTTTCAATTCTTGTATTAGAAGATATTGGCAGTGTTTCACTTAAGGATTTTTATGAAAAATCAGGTCTAAGCAAGCATATCCAAGCAGTAGAAGATATTAAAAAATATCAAAAGATGCCTTTGGAATTTTGTATGGATCGAATCTTTGATAGAGAAAAGATTGGGTTTGAGTTTGATCTAGCTTGTGATTATTTCTTGAATCAATACCTGGGTGTTACTTTGAACTCGAAAGAGTGCGATATTGTTAAAGCTGTTCGGGAAATCATTATTGATTATTATGAATCTCATAGGGATGTTGTTTGTCATCGCGATTATCATTCGAATAATTTATATGTGAAGGATAATACTCTATATCACATTGACTATCAGGATATGAGAGTAGGGCCTAAAATGTATGATTTAGTCTCACTTATTGACGACTGTTACATTGAATTTTCTGAAGAAGAAAAAAAGAAATTACTCCTTACATATGATAAAGAATTTTTTGAAAAGTATGACCATGATTATCATATCGTCCAAGTACAGCGAACATTTAAAGCTCTTGGAAGTTTTGCGTACTTAAAGATAGATAAGAACAAAGAAGGTTATCTTCAGTTTATTCCAACAAATTTAAAGAAACTAGTTAGTATTTGTGAGAAGAGTTCAATTGAGGCGTTTAGATCTTTTTCTGAAATTTTAAAAAGAGGCTTAGATGATTAAGACATGTTTCATCGCAAGCGCCGGATTCGGTACGAGAATGGGGAATTTAGGTAAAATTATCCCTAAACCTTTATGGCCTTTCTTTAATCTCAGACTATTAGATTTACAAGTTGCGTATGCTAAAATGTTAGGTTGTGAAAAAATTTATATTAATTCACATCATTGTCATGAAGAGATGGAGAGCTGGGCGCAGGGAAAAGATGTTGTCTTACTGCATGAGCCGGCGATTCTTGGAAGTGGTGGTTGTATCCACAATCTAAAGAATTATGTTGATAATGAGATTATTTTCGTTATTAATTCTGATCAGTTTTATTTTTTCGACTTTTCTCAAATTAGCGCTGATATTAAGCGAATGGATGAAGATGACGCTATTGCACATCTATATGCAATTGAAGTTGATCATAATGCTTCTTATAACGAGACAAAAGTTATTGATGGAAAGTTAACGAGTATCGCTCCTCATGATGGCACTAGCAGTTATTTAACTTATTCAGGGGTAGGGATTCTAGACTTAGGTAAGATTCCTCAAGTCGAGGGTGAATCATCTTTTTTTAAAACAGTGGCCGATTTTAAAAATAAAAATGTTCATATGAGTTTACCTAAAGAGCCTATCTTTTTAGATCTAGGAACTTTAGATAAGTATATTGATGTTATATCTGAGCTTGAAAATCTTCCTGCAGTTATTAAGAAGTTTGTTGCGGCAATCGAAGAGCTAGACGGCGTCGATTTCAAGTCAACTGCTACTATGGAGTGGGCAGGGGTCACATTTAATTTTGACACACGTACAATTACTTATGAAGGAAAAGACTATTCTTTTTGAGTAACTTCTTTAATGCAGTCTACGGGGCAAACAAGAGTACATGCATTACACAAAGTGCATGCCCATGGTTCAATTGTATACTTACCCTTATCCATAAAAATGGCCTTTTCTGGGCAAATGAGCCTGCAGTTATCACACTCTATACAACGTGAAGAAATTTCGAGATAATAATCCATATATTAATTATAACAAATTTTGAAACTTAAGGTAAGAATTGCACAATACTGACACTCTAACATTCAAATTGCTAAATATTCTGTTTGTGGTATTTTCTCTGTTTTTTCTGCATACATGTTACTCGCTTGATGCAGACGTTTCAGCAATTGATTTAAATCGCTTTATTGGAATCCTCACAACATATAAAATAACAACGGCACTTGCGGTTTTCTTAATCTTTAAAGTGCTATTTATGGGAGAGCTTACCATAGTAATCCTGTCGGTTTTTGTGCTTAATATTTTCTATAAAGTTTTTTCTCTATTCTTAGTAGAGTACGACAAAATTATTCTTCTAATGGCCGTTATCTTCTTGTTGGTCTCATATAATATGATTCTGTTATTAAAAGAAGAATTAGCACAGGCCATATTTAAGCCAATCTTTACAAGAGAAAATTTCAACTTTGATGGCTTTTGCTCACTTGAAGGGAATGTCTACTTATCTTCTGGTTCTTGTTTACCTGTTAAGGTTTCTAACTGTGATGATAAAGGTATCGTTATTTATACTAGTGAGAAAATATCTAAGGGCGAGAAAGTAGAATTTGAGTTAGAATATGAAGGTAAGAAATTTATTGATAATTTTTGTGTCGAATTAGTTTACCCAGGTGGATATGGATTAAAGTTATTATCAACTGTTGAAGATAATAATTATAACTGGATTACACTTTATAATATTTTGAAACGTCGAGGAATAGTTTCATTATAATCTAGGAAGGATCATTTAATGTTTAAGTATTTAATCATCTTATTAGTTTTTATTTCATGTAACTCTAACAAATCACCGGAAGGTGTTTTAAGAAGCTTTATTGAGAAAAGACTTAATGACGAAATTAAAGTGGATGATTTAGAGGACTACTTAACAGGAAGCCTACTTGAGGAATACACTCAGGCATTAAATGATGACCCAAAGAAGCTAAATGAAATGTCTAAATTTGAGAAGTCTCGCTTGTCTATTGTATACAAGAACTGTTCAGGAGATGAGTGCTCAATCACATATTCAGTTTCTTATGACGATGAGGCCACTGATGGGAAAACAAAACAAGATGTCTCAATTTCAGTTAAAAAGATAGCTCTTATTATTAAAAAGGATGATAAGTGGTTAATATCAGATATTAGTGATGTGAAGTCATTTTACGAATTTAAAGAGACTGACGTTCGTTAAGATATCTTCTTTCCTTACCGATAAGTAAGGCGTGAAAAGCGGTAAAATCTTAGATCTTTCATTTGAGAAACTTGTTGGTGAGACTTTCAATTTAACAGAAAGTGCCAATTCTAATGCTCATCAACTAAATTATATTTCAGAAATTAAGTCATATCGACTTTGGATAGGCGCTACATTTGTCGATTTCCCTCAAGGTCTTTCCTTTATAGATGACCTCAAAAAAACGAGCTTTATCGAGTTGAAGCTTTATGACAAGGCCCTTAATGATGGCCTAAAAGAAGTTCTCAATACCCATGAGGACTTGGTTGTTTATATGATGGATGAAGATATTTTTATTGAAACAAAAGAATATGAAGAAATAAAAAAAGCGGCTTAGAAGCCGCTTTTATTTATAGTGTATTGTAGTAATTTTTAAGCATTAATGCATCATCTTCTAGGTTTGGTGAGTTACAAATCATGTATCCACCACAACCATTTTTCTTAAGTGACTTAAGAAGGTCTTTCCAGTTGAAGTCAGACTTCTCAAGGTTAAGGTGTTTTAGATCACCTTTAGAGTTAGTGCTGATTCCTGAAATATGAATGTGCATATTTTTAACCGAGTCTTCACCTAATTCTTCTTTTAGTTTTGCAATTACTTCATCAAACTCTTCTTCAGAGTTGTACTGATTAGTACGTGCATATAGGTGAGAGAAGTCCATACATGGGCGACAAGAGTCTACATTCTTAGTTAAGCTGATTAGCTCTTCTAGTGAACCAAACTGTGAAGTCTTTCCTGTTAGTTCTGGGCGTAGCTCAATTTCGATATCAAGTCTGCTTAGTCTTTCTTCGATTACATTCATTGATTTTTCAACTAAGTCGAATACATCATATGGAGAATCTTTCATGTAGAAAGCTGCGTGGAAAGTCATTGATTCTGCACCACAAAGGTCAGAGATCTTTGCCGTTTGAATGATTCTTTCAACAGAAGAATCAATCTTATCCTGCTCTCTAGCATTTAGGTTGATATAGTATGGGCCGTGTGAAGTTAATGGAACGCCTAGCTCATATGATACTTTTCTTAGATTTGAAGAAACTTCTTCCTTCATTCTTACGCCGTGTGCAAACTCAAGTTGCATACAATCAAGTCCAAGTTCGTGAATTCTTTTAACACCTTCTACTGGATTGTTCTTTTTAACTGTAGAATTAGGAACACCTGCTGTACCAAAAAGTAGCTTAGTATGCATTCAAAATACCCCTTCTGCTTATATTTAAAACGTTAATGCCTTGTGTATCACAATTAAGGATTCCACAATAGTCGCACTGCAAAATTTAGTGTCTGGCGCTTCAAATATATGCGCTTTTGTCTAACTGTGATTCAGATGACTTATAGCCGGATTTTGGATTTGGGTCTATAATTAGAGAATATCTTGTAAAAAAAATAGGGACAAAAATTTGTTTAGTGTATTAATTTCATATTTATTAAGTCTTTTTATCATCTTCATTCAGGTATTTTTCCTGGCCGGAGGCTTCATTGTATTTAGTACGAACCTACATATTTCGAGTTCGGTCACTCTAGCTACATTAATTTATGTAATTTCATTTACTTACATTATTCCTTCTATTGTTTTATCTAGACTAAACCCAATTCGATTAGACAAGAAGGAACACGTGGCCATTTTTAATAAAATAAATGGACTTCACTTCAGAGGTAATAAGGGGAGACTGAAGTTCTTTGAGAGTAAGAGTGCTCCATTTTTTGTAATGGGAAGCCTGCTGGGTTCGGGTTACGTCATTATAAACTCTGCAGTTGTAGAGAGCCTGGGCCCCTCTGAGATGGATAAATACTTAGAGGCAGAACTCAGCTTTAACGAAACAATTAATGCAAAAGTATTAACTCACATATTAATCGTTCTTCTATTTTGGCGTGGCATTTTTAACTGGATTTTTAAGCTTGCTAGAGCGGAAGCCGTTTTTCGCTATATGTTTGCGGTACCGAGGCGATTATTTAATCGACTTTCAAATAGCTTCAAAAGTTACCATTATAAGAAACACGAGAGTGTGGATATGAGGGGTGTTGCTCAAAAGGTAATCTACTTAGAAAATGCAATGATTAATGATGTTCATTTCAATGTAGCCTCGACAACGATGTGGTCAATTCTTCGTTCGCCAGATGCAATGGATGAAAGATTTCATCAAAGTGAGTTACTATGAAGAACTTTTTTAAGTACTTCAAAGATTTAGATTTCACCAAATACTATCCAGCGCTTTTTACAGTCGTCTTTTTATCAGTGCTTTTTCAGTACAAATTTCAGTCCATTGAAGCGATCTTCTATGATTTAAGACTTAAGTTAGACATGACTCTTGTTCATGATGACAATATTGTTTTAATTAAGATTGACGAAGAAAGTGATGAGTTCTTAGGTGAGAGCTATCCATATACTTATACAACTTATTTAAAGTTATTTAGGAAAGTCTTAAAGGATAAGCCGGCCATCATTAATTTTTTTGGTGATTTATCGGCTCCTTTAAATGAAAGAGAGGCGGCTTCTTTACAATCACTCCACGATGAAATTAAGGCCTATATGAAACAAGGTGGGCTTTATCGCTATGGATCAGAGCTTGATTCTTGGGGTGAGCGTCTTCCTCCACAAGAATTAAGAGACCTTGGTTATTCTCCAGCAGTGGTAAATATTGATAGTAAGCTATTTGCCAAAGATGATGTTGTTAGAAGAATGGTTCTAAATATTTCGGGAGAAGAAACACTCGATTTTTGGACGGCCAACGAATGGAGAATTATTAATAATGAAGAACCATTGGTACTAAATAAACTAAAGAGTGCTTACTATATGCCAGAAGCTGATGCGAGCTTTAGTCTATTTCGCTATCCTCTAAGGTCACTTGAGCATCTTGAAAAACTACCGGTGCATAGAGTTGTTGTAGGTAATATTCCAAGTGGTTACTTTAATGGGAAAGTTGTTTTAATCGGCCCTGCATATATCTCGAACTTAAGGCATTACGCGAAGACTCCTTTCGATAAGGATCAGAAACGAACTTCTAAATTAGAAATTCACGCCAATATGACTAAGGCGTTAATGGAAAATCAATTGATCTATTCAATACCTCTTTGGGTAACGAAATTGCTTTCAATGCTAATTGGTGTCGTCTTATCAATTGTGATTTCTAGGATTCAACCTGCTAAGGGTCTACTTATTACTTTTGGGATCATTGTTGGAACAGTTCTATTTTCTTATTTAATCTTTCTGCTCTTTGGGCTCTGGCTTTATATCACCCATATCTTATTAACTGTCTTTGTCGTTTATTATATTTGGGTACCTTTTAGGGCCATCGGTGAGTATCAAAGGCGATATAAAATACAAGAAGAGACAAAACTCTTAAAAAGGGTTGAAAACTTAAAGCAAAACTTTATCTCTTTAATGAGCCATGACTTAAAAACACCAGTCGCAAAAATTGCTGGTGTTGCAGACAATATGTTGCAACGTAATCGTGGAGGGGAAACCTACATGCACGATGGCCTTAAGACTATTATTGATTCGACAAAAGAACTTAATAATTTCATTACTTCGATTTTAGACCTAACAAAGGTAGAGTCGCGAAATATTTCTCTTAATTTACAAAGTAAAGACGTCAATAAGATCATCGAAGACTGTGTGAATAGTTTAACTTATTTAGCTCGCTCTAAAGAGATGACTATTGAGACAGAGCTTGGCCCGCTATTTCCAATCGAAATTGATGTGAGCTTGGTTAATCGAATTGTTTCTAATATTGTGGAGAACTCGATTAAATATGCTGGAGAGGGAAAGACTATTAATATTAAGACTTGGGATGATGATACTTGGGTCTTTATTGAAATATCTGATAATGGTGTTGGTATGGACCAAGACGATGTCGATAATATATTTGAGAAGTTTTATCGGGTTAAAAATGATGCATCCCATATTATTAAGGGGAGCGGTCTAGGTCTTTATCTGGTAAAATACTTCGTAGAACTTCATGGGGGTGAAATTTCTGTAACATCATCACCTGGAGAGGGAACTAGTTTTCTAATTAAATTTTTGAATAAATAAATGGAGTGCATATGCATAAGGTTTTAGTTGTCGATGATGATAAAGTTTTACAAACCTCAGTAAGAGAGGCCCTTGAATTTCATCACTTTGCAGTAGATGTTGCTGACAACGGAAAAGAGGCGTTAAGTGCAGTTTATAAGACTAAGTACGACTTAGTTGTTATGGACGTAAACATGCCTGAGATGGATGGTATTGAAGCATTAACGGAAATCAAAAAACATGACCCTTCTGTTATCGTTATTATTTTAACAGCTTATTCAAATGTTACGGACGCTGTTAAAGTCGTAAAAGAAGGTGCCTACAATTATTTAGAAAAGCCAATTAGTTCTGATAACTTAGTCTCTTTAATAAAGCGTGCCCTCAAGGCCCGTTCATTAGTTGAAACGGTAGGGTTTTCTGCACCAGTTCTTTCACTTGGTGATACAAAGAATAAATTTGTTGGCGAATCAGATGTAATGCAAAAAGTTTTCAATGTTATTGGAAAGCTGGCGCAAGTTAATACACCTGTTTTAATTCGTGGTGAGTCTGGTACTGGTAAGGAACTAGTTGCTCGTGCAATTCACTTTAATGGACCAAGAAAAGATGAGAAGTTTGTGACGATCAACTTAGCGGCCATACCTGAAAACTTAATTGAGTCAGAGTTGTTCGGACACGAAAAAGGCGCTTTTACTGGCGCTAATGAAAGAAAAATCGGTAAGTTTCAGTTTGCAGATGGTGGAACTTTATTTCTAGATGAAATCGGTGATGTTTCCCCAACGATGCAAGTAAAGCTACTTCGAGTTCTTCAGGAAGGAACTTTCACTCCTGTAGGATCAAATAGAGAAATTAAAGCGGATGTTCGTGTTATTGCAGCCTCTCACAAACCATTTGAAAAAATGATTGAAGAAGGAACATTTAGAGAAGATTTATTCTACCGCTTAAATGTTCTTCCTGTTTATCTACCTCCTTTAAGAGAAAGAAACTCTGATATCCCACACCTAGTTGATTACTATGTTAAGTATTTTAACAACGTTCATAACCTAGAAATTAGTGGCCTTGATGATGAGGCGATGAAAATTATGCAAGGTCATGATTGGCCAGGAAATATTCGTGAGCTTAGAAATGTTATTGAACACGCTTTCATTATTGAAAGCGGCGATATCATTAAAGCAACGTCTCTTCCGGATAAAATAAGAAAGTCAGTTACTGTAGAAAATGTTGTCGAAGAATCACAGGCAATTATTGATTATGATGAAATCAAGGATTCGGTACTAACTGATGCTGGTCAAGATGAACAACTGATTGCAAGTGCTCAGGGATATCAATTTGTATTTGCAACAAGTGAAGTTGACGGTGAACTGAGACTTAACTTTTCTCAAGCTAAAGATATCTTTGAAAAAGAATTTATCATTCAGGCGTTGAAAATTAACAATGGTAAAATTAATCAAACAGCACTTAAGGCAAATATTCCTAAGAAGACTCTTCTTAGGAAGATTGAAAAGTACGAAATTAATCCTAAGGAATTTTATAAATGAATCGAATTTGGCAAATGACACTACTAATTGTTGGAATTCTTTTCTTAGATCAATTCTCTAAGGGGGCAATTCAATCTAGTTTTAAGTTAGGGGAGACACTTACTGTTATCCCTGGTTTTTTTAACTTAACATATGTGAAAAATCCTGGTGTCGCGTTTGGGATGGGAAGTGAATTTCCAGATGTCATCAGAATGATCCTTTTTAAAATTTTACCTGTAATCGCATGTTTCTGGTTTGTTTATCTAATCTGGGATTCAAGAAGAAAGAGTTATATGCTCTGTCTCGCTTATTCTATGATCTTTGCAGGTGCAGTGGGAAATCTTATTGATCGCATCTCTTTAGATTATGTGGTTGATATGTTCGATTTCTATTATAAGGGATGGCACTTTGCTGCATTCAATGTAGCGGATGCATCAATATCTGTTGCAGCAGGTATTTATATTATTGATTATTTTTTAACTGAAGTTCGTGGAAATAAGAAGAGTGCTCAAGCCTAGGCTTAAGCGCTCTCTTCTTCTGTATTTGATTCTTCGCTTGGTTTTTCTTTTGTGATTCCGTATTCGTTGTGTAACTCATTAAGTGACTCTTCTGAGACATAAAGTTCTGACTTAAGAGTTTCGCGTCCCCAAATAGCAAAAGCATCATTATGCTCATACATTGTAATCGTTTCCCAAGGACAGTCTTGAGAACAGTTTTGACAACCGATACATCTTGCAAGATCGATTTCAACTGTTTGATTAAATTGTGGGTTCGTTGGATTAGGGCCTGGAACTAGTTCAATTGAATCAACCGGACAACCTTGAATACAGATCTCACAACCTGTACAGCCTGACTGGTGAACAACAGCTAGTAGCTTTGGACCTTTCTTACCCTTACGTGCTGGCTTAAAACGTGCCGAGTGGTAAGGATTCTCCACTAAAAATTTAACATCTTCGCTCATTAGCAATTCCTAATACTAAGTTAATTAGCAGTATTTTAACGTATATCAACGCATCATAAAAGGGATTTTTGCCTGATTAAAATACATTAGGTATAGTCCTTTAGCAATATTGAAAGATAAAAAGCTTGGGTAAATAATTGTTTTTACCTAACGTGATATCAGAGGTTTACAGTGAGAAAATTAAGATTTGTCACAGCGGCCAGTTTATTTGACGGCCATGATGTATCAATAAATATTATGAGAAGACTTCTACAGTCAAAGGGTGTGGAAGTAATTCACCTAGGACATAATCGCTCTGCCCAAGAGGTGGTCGATGCTGTTTTACATGAAGATGCAAATGCAGTTGCCATGAGTTCATATCAAGGTGGCCACAATGAATACTTTGCTTATGTTCGCGAACTTCTCGATCAGGCGGGTGCCACAAATGTTCGTATCTTCGGTGGTGGAGGTGGTGTAATCACTCCTAAGGAGATTAAGGCCCTTCACGATAAAGGTATTACGAGAATTTATTCTCCAGAAGATGGAATGAAATTAGGTCTAGAGGGAATCATTGATGACATGATTGAGAGAGCAACTCACTCAACACTTGATGGATTCAAATTGGATGCTAAGGCGAAAGATCTACCAAGGACTCAACTTGCAAAAGTTATAACGGCCATTGAAGATGGTGCTGAAATTGAAATCCCTTCTTCGGAAAAAAATATTCCAGTACTTGGTATTACAGGAACTGGTGGTGCAGGTAAGTCATCTTTAATTGATGAAACTCTTTTAAGATTTCACCGCTTCTATCCTGAAAAGAAAGTTGCACTAATTTCAGTTGATCCAACGAAGAAGAAAACTCAAGGTGCGCTTTTAGGTGACCGTATTAGACTAGGTTCTGCAAACTTTGAAAACTTCTATATCAGATCTCTTGCAACTCGTGATTCTGGGACAGAGCTTTCTCCGCAAATTAAAAAGACAGTTAATTTTCTAAAGGAGCAAGACTTTGACTTAATTATTGTCGAGACTTCTGGTATTGGTCAGGCTTCTGATGAAATTACAAAAATTTCAGATAAGTGTGTCTATGTGATGACTCCTGAGTATGGAGCTGCAACACAACTTGAAAAAATTGAAATGCTTGAGCAGGCAGACTTTGTTGTTTTAAATAAGTTTGAAAAGCCTCGTTCAGAAGATTCTTTAAGAGATATCAGAAAACAATATCGTCGCAATCATCAGTTATTTGCTGGGCATCCAGGTTCTCCAACAGATGAAGAACTTCCAATTTTTGGAACAATGGCATCGAAGTTCAATGATGTAGGTGTAAACGCTTTATTCCAAGCTATTGCGCAGACATTTGAGTTTGATCAAGCTCCACTTGAGGGAATTGTTGCAAATCGTGCAAGTAATGATAAGACAAGAATTATTCCTGCTGAAAGATCGCTATACTTAAGAGAAATTGCAAAAGCTTCTCGTGATTATAATCTTGAAACTGAAATGAGAATGGAAAAGCTTCGTGATATCGAGGCCCTTGAGATAACAAGCAAGATTGTTCCAAGTAATGAAGTTGATGCAAAGCTTGCTCAACTAAAGTCAGAACTTGGTGAAGATGTTGAAAAAGAAATCGAACAATTCCAATCAGTAGTTAAACAATACCAAGACGGAACTTTCACATATCATGTACGTGATCGTGAATTCAAAGTTGCGACAAAATACACATCTCTTTCTGGCTTAGATGTTCAAAAGGTAGGAACACCGAGATTCTCTTCTAAAGTTGATCAGTATCGTTTTATTAGAGATGTTAATATGCCTGGGTTCTTTCCATTTGGTGCGGGAATTTTCCCATTCAAACGTACTGATGAAGATCCAAAGAGAATGTTTGCTGGAGAAGGTGGGCCAGCAAGAACGAATAAGCGTTTCCACTACTTATCTAAAGATGATAAGGCCAAACGTTTATCAACTGCATTTGACTCAGTAACTCTTTATGGGGAAGATCCAGATCTTCGTCCAGATATTTTCGGAAAGATTGGAGAAGCTGGAGTATCAATTGCAACAGTTGAAGATATGGAACTACTATTTGATGGTTTCGATCTTTCTGATCCATATACATCAGTTTCGATGACGATCAATGGACCAGCTCCGATTATGTTAGCTTTTTACCTAAATACTGCTTTAAGACAAAAGCTTAAAGGTGATGACTACTACGATACTGAAAAACGTCTAGCAATTCTTCAGCAGATTCGAGGGACAGTTCAAGCTGATATCCTAAAAGAGGATCAGGCGCAAAACACATGTATCTTCTCTCTTGAGTTTGCACTTAAGATGATGGGAGATGTTCAAGAATACTTCTGTCAGCAAAAGATTAAGAACTACTATACAGTTTCAATCTCTGGTTACCATATTGCTGAGGCAGGGGCGAACCCAATTACTCAAGTTGCATTCACACTTGCAAATGGTTTCACATTTGTTGAATACTACCTTGCTCGTGGGTTAAATATTGATGAGTTCTCACAAAACTTATCTTTCTTTTTCTCAAACGGACTTGATCCAGAGTACTCAGTAATTGGACGTGTTGCTAGAAAGATTTGGGCAATCACAATGCGTGATAAGTATGGTGCAAATGATAAGTCACAAAAGTTCAAATACCACATTCAAACTTCTGGGCGTTCACTACATGCTCAAGAAATTGACTTTAATGATATCAGAACAACACTTCAGGCTTACTTAGCACTATCTGATAATTGTAACTCTCTTCATACTAATGCTTATGATGAAGCAATTACAACTCCAACTGAAGAGTCAGTAAGACGTGCTATGGCAATTCAGATGATTATTAATCGTGAGTTCGGTTTAAATAAATCTGATAACCCAATGCAGGGTGCTTATGTAATTGAAGAGTTAGCGGACCTTGTTGAAGAAGCAATCTTAGCAGAGTTTGAAAGAATTTCTGATAAGGGTGGTGTTCTTGGTGCAATGGAAAGTATGTATCAGAGATCAAAAATCCAAGAAGAGTCTCTTTATTATGAGACACTGAAGGACTCTGGAGAGCTTCCTATCATTGGTGTAAATACTTATATTGCAGACAATATTGATGAACAACTAAATCAAGAAATTGAACTTTCTCGTTGTAGTGACGAGGAAAAGAAAGGCCAAATTTCTCGTTTAAATGATTTCAAAGAAAGAAATGCTAATAAATCTGATGAAGCGTTAGATAAGCTAAGAGCTGTTGCACTTTCTGGTGGAAATATTTTTGCAGAGCTTATTGAAACAGTTAACTATTGTTCTCTTGGACAGATAACTAATCTACTTTATGAGATTGGTGGGAAGTACAGAAGGAATATGTAATGAAGAAGTCTAAGATCTACACTCGTACAGGTGATAAAGGTGAAACAAGCCTTGTTGGTGGACAACGAGTCTCAAAGGCCAGTGCTCGTATTAATCTTTATGGAAACTTGGATGAATTAAATAGTTTTGTAGGTCTTTCACTTTGTTATATTGATGTTTCAAGAGTTAAAAATACTTTTAATTCAATTCAAGAAAACCTTTTTGTTCTCGGTTCTAACTTTGCAACCCTTAGAGAGGACCGAGACAATTTCAAGCTTCCTAAATTAAGTATCGAAGATATTCTTCACCTTGAAGGTGAGATTGATTACTTTGACTCAGTTGTTGATCCTCTAAAATATTTTATTCTGCCTGGTGGAAGTGTTGCCGCTGCTAATGTTCACATTTGTCGTACTAAAACAAGGCAAGTAGAAAGAGAAGCTGTAGAATTAGGGGATGTCGATCCAATCGATTTAGAGTATTTAAATCGACTTTCAGATTATTTCTTTATCGTAGCGCGATTTTTAAATAAGCATGAGAATATTCAGGATATTCCATGGGTTCCGAAAAAAGATTAGAGTAAGTTTACTTAAAGAACTTTAAGATTTTTGTCATGACAGTTTTATCTTCTGGCTCAACCCTCTTCTTCTTGGCGACTTTCTTTTTTGTTCTTTGTATCGGTTGCTTTTTGCTTACTTCGGCTTTTACTTTTTGTTTTTCTAGGGAAAGATTATTTAAGGCCAAGAAGCCTGTTTGATCAGCAAGGGCCGTGGAAGTTTGTGTATTTTCATGAGCATCTTCATTTGGATCGATTGGTCGAGTTAGAAATTTATACTCAATATCCGTTAGATCATTTAAATCGATACAGATAATACAATTTCCAATGCGAATTGTTTCGTAAATATAAAGACGTTGATCACTTGTGACTTTCTTATTGTTAATAAAGGTACCATTAGTTGAACCTAGGTCTTTAACAACAATTTCCTTATCTTTATAAGTAATTTCGAGATGTTTAGATGAAATTTTTGAGTCATCGATTGAAATATCAACTGACGACTTAGAGCGTCCAAAGCTTAATTTAGGTTTAATAAGAACCTTAGCTTTATTTTCACCGCTCTTAATAATCAATGAGATAGACATTGTTTCTTGCTCCTATATAAAGTATATCATCAATATGATATAATTTAGGTGTTGGTCATTATTACCTACGTAATATTAGAGGTTTATATGAACGAGTTATTAAATGTGACGCCAAAAGCAGTTGCGCAAATAAAAAATATTTTTACGAGTGAAGATCGCTCAACACAAGACTTCGGTCTGCGCTTAGGTGTAATTGGTGGTGGATGTTCAGGTCTTTCTTATAATATCGATTTTGATGCCCCAAAAGATTCGGACAATATTATCGAATTAGATGGTATTAAAATTCTCGTGGATCCAAAATCATCAATTTACTTAAGTGGTATCACTCTTGATTTTAAAGACGGCCTTAATGGAAAAGGTTTTGTTTTCGAAAACCCAAATGCAAAGAATACTTGTGGTTGCGGTGAAAGCTTTAGTGTTTAGGCTTTACTTTTAACTTTGGTTCTTTTCTTTAATTGTTCTTTTCTTTTTTCCTCTTCAAGGGTGAAGCGAAGGGTCTTATGAATATTGGAAATATTCTCTCCCCAAGCATTAGGTTCGTCCTGTCGAGAAAATTTAGAAAGCTCTAAGTTATTTAAAGATTTTTGATCTAGTCTGATACTAAAATTCCCAGCTGTAATTACATCGTATGTATATAAAGTGATTTCTTCCTCGATGCGTCTTCCATTAATATGGGTGCCATTCTTTGAGCCTAGATCTTTGACTAGAATTTCATCACCATCGAATAATATTTGAAAATGGACTGAAGATACTTTTGAGTCATTTAAGAAAATATCAGCATCTTCTTTGCTTCGGCCAAATGTTAAATTTGGTTTTAAAATTACAATATATGATTCTTGCTTTGATTGAATTTTGAGTTTAACGGCCATTTTATATCCCTTTTTTAAAATTGTATCACTTAATGTAATTAAATTATATTTAATATTATTTACCGCCTATGATTAATGACTTGTGTTGTGGAGCGGTAAAAAATGTTGGCAAGGGGCTAGTAATTAGAAAAGCTGTGAAGTAAATTACTGATATGATGATTGATGATACATATGTAAAAGAAAAGGTTTATGAATTCTTCTTCAGTGAGAATACTTTCTCATTAAATGGACATAGTGTTTATAAATTCATCGGTGATGAAACAAGAGACTACTTACAAAGGCAGATTACTGCAGATGTCGCCAAGTTAGAGAATAGTGGGACTCTTGCCTGTCGTTTGGATAGAAATGGTCGGGTGTTTTCTTTTTTCTATCTTGTGAATATTGATCAGGCTTTTTATATTATCGTCGATTCAAAAATTGCAGATGAAACAGTTAATGAGTTAGAGAAGTTCATCATTATGGAAGATATAACGATTAAACATACTCAATTAATTGCTGCACTATCGTCACGTTCTAGTGAAGGTTTTGTTCCAATTAGTATTTTTGATAATGAAGGTTATATTGGATTTATAAGTGAACAGTTGCCAATAACAGATTTTCATAATCAGCTATGCGTCTTAACTGGATGGCCGCAGCTAGATGTTACAGTTGAGCGCACTAACTTAATTAATGAAACAAGATTAAATGAATTTGCTATCAGTTATAATAAAGGGTGTTTTCTAGGGCAAGAAACAGCTTCTAAAATTGAAAGTCGCAGAGGGGCTGCTCGTTATCCAGTGCTATTAATCTCCAAGAATCCAATAGAAGAGGAAACTATATTAAAGGATAAGAAGGTAAAGGTCCTTAATTTTGTTAAGTCTGATGATTTTTACTTATCTGTGGTAAGAGTCCCTCGAGATTTATTGATTAATGGTTTAGAAATAGAATTTGACGGAGGCACAGTTCGTATACTTACATATCCAATTATTAAAGAAGATAAATTGGAAATAAGTGAGCACTATTTTAATAAAGCCGTTAAGCGATTTCATCAGGGTGAAGTCAATGAGGCTATCATGCTCTTAGATCAAGTGATTTCTTTTAACCCTCACTATGCAGACGCCTACGAGTCAAAGGGTGTTATTCTAGGAAATAACGGTGATCATCAGAAGGCCATTGATGTTATGGATGAGCTCTTAAAAGTTGATGAAAACTCTGTGATGGCCCATACGAATAAGTCACTCTATCTTATGAAATTAGGCAAGATTGAAGAAGCTGAAGAAGAGAAGTCTCTTGCGACTGTAGCTTCATTTAAGCGTTTTGGAGATGAAGCTAAGTTTAAAAAAGAGCAAGAAGAACGAGAGCGTGCCGAGAAAGAAGATCGTGCTCGTCGTTTTGATATGTTTAATAAAGTATTGGCCATTGATGAGAATGATGTTGTCGCCAATTATGGCCTAGCTGATATTCACTTTAGTAATGATAAGTATGATAAAGCGATGGAACATATTGAAGTTGTTCTTAAAGAAAACCCTAAATACTCAGTTGCTTACCTTCTAAAATCGAAGCTCTTATTTAAGCAAAAAAAATATGAAGAGTGTCTAAGTGTTATTGAAGAGGGGATGCCTATTGCAACTTCTCAAGGTGAGTTAATGCCCGCAAATGAAATGCAGGCATTAAAATCTAAAATCTCAAAATTATAGTTAATAATATTCGTTACGTGCCGCTAGAAGTTCATTTTTTAGTTCTTCTACGGCATTAGAATTTAAAAACTTTTCAAGTGCAAAAATATGCTCTCGATGAGAGTCAACCATGGCCTTAAACTGTAGATAGACCTCATATCCTTCTGGAGAAACGATTTCTTCCCTATATGCCTTTTCTAAATCTTGTTCGCAAAACTGCAGCATATAGTACTCTTCAATAGCTCGCTCCTGAATTTTTCTAAATTCAGATTCACTGAAATCATGATCTGTAAGACGTGAAAGTGAAGAGAATAGTTCTAGTGCCCAGTAAAACGTCATATAAGCGTGATAAATGCCCCTTATTGGCCTTAGAGCTCGCCTCCATGGACTGTAGTATATTTTTTCTTCAAGCTCTTCTAAGAGCTCTTCTTGATTTAAATAGCTATTTAAAACATGATGACCATTTTCATGAAGCAGGTCATCCATTAGATCCATATCGTCTCTATCGTATGTATTAATAGATGAGTATCCAGGAAGTGTTTGCATTGAGTAGCTAACGATACCTTTTTCATTTATTGGAATAATATTTTGTGTGAACTCTTTAAAAACCGTAAAAAGTTCAGGAGTATATTTTTCAAGTCTACGATAGGCCTTTTCAATCTTGGCCGTCATTTCTTTTGACGTGTTTTCTAGCTCTGAATAGAAGATAATTTTAAGCTCATCAATATCTGAAACAACAGCAGCTCTCTTTTGTGATTTTTCATTAAGCTTAGCTAAAACCTTGTCTTCAAGATTATTAAAGATAATTCGTTGGCCATTTTGATAAGCAGATAAATTATCATCTCCAAGTTCTGGGACATTTAAGTACGTAAGATCGCTAACGATTTCTTCTTCAATGTGAATGTTGAAAAATGCGATAATATTGTCTTCTAAAACTGTAACAAGCTTTTTGGATTCAGCTAAAAGATCCTTTGATTCATTAAGTGAGTTTAAGAATACCTTTGCTAAATTACTATCATGCCAGAAATTAAATATGGCATCTTCAGACTCACTCATTTCAAAATCTTCACCAACTTCAAATTCACTATGATAAGAAATGATTTCTATAAGTGCCTCAATAAGGTTGAACCAATAGAAGTTGAGGTTGGAGTAATTATCAAGCTTGTGAGAGAAAATGGCCTCTTTATAAAAGCTTTGGAATTTTTGAGAGAGAAGTTCATTTTCATCTTCATTTGAACGGGCATCTTCACGATAAAGGGCCAGGCCTTCAAGATATGATTCTTTAAATGCATGATTGTTTTGAATGAAGTGATTAAAGTTATTCATAAGATATCCATAAGTAAAAATTCATTACAGATATAACACTATAACAAGATAAGATAAATTCTTATGATACTTAATGTGAATATATGGGGGATTTAAAAGCGGATACAAAAGAATGGCTGGGATGGCGAGATTCGAACTCGCGACCAATAGATTAACAGTCTACTGCGCTACCGCTGCGCCACATCCCAGCAATCTTAAGTAGTTAATTTTATAAACTCGTTTTTTCAAATTGTAAATATTTTCTTTTATGGGAAAAATATTTAGTTTTACCTAACTTGTTGAATTTATTGAAACTCAATTAAAATTACTAAATTTTTTTTTTCAAAAACCGACAAGTAAACTCAGATACTGAGGTAAAATAACAGCTATGATGACTCAAGGTAACCTAATTCGTAATTTATTAAGGGTGTTAACACCAGAGGAAGTCTCTGACTTAACAACTCTTGGTGATGCTTCTGCAAAAGATGCACTTACGGATTTATTACTTGCTCAAAACCGCGGTGATAAGATTTCTTACTCACCTCATGGCCTTGCTAAGGTCATTCCTTTTCCAGATCGTTTTGAAGCTTCAAAGACGTCTGCTCTGGACCCTGATGAGGAGATTGTGACTGGGCCTAGAGTTGATCAATTCATTAATCAATTTGTCACTAAAGTTAAATTTGAATCAGGAAAAGTTCATCCTGGTGCAAAGCCTGTTGAGACAAGTACTTTCATTTTGAATGAAAAAGAAAAATTTAAAGCAGTTTACACTCGATTAAAGAGTCGTGAAGTTTTAGATTTGTATGCAAAGAATTCGGTTGTGGATCTTGAACAAGAGAGAAAGAACCGAAGAGACCTGTCAAAGAATTCTTCGACAGGCGTCCTCGTTAATAAGAAACATTATTAATCTGCTAATCCTTTAATATTTCCACTTGCACTTGGAGAATCAATCTCAAGTGTTGCAAGTTGATAGACACAGTGATCAACAGTAGCAACAGCTGCTGGACGATAGTTTCCAGAGTTCTTTACACCACCAAATGGTAGTTTAGAATGTGCGCCAACAGTTGCGCGGTTTAAGTTTACTAAACCAGCATCAATATTATTCACAGCGTGCTTAAAGCGAGCGTGATCTTTAGTGAATACAGAAGCAGCTAGGCCGTACTCAGTTGAGTTTGCGATATTAATTGCTTCATCAAAATCACTATATCCTACAAATGTAACGTTAGGGCCAAAGATTTCATTTGCAAGGAAGTGACTCTTTGGAATTAACTTATCTGCATAGTGAATTGAAGGAGAAACATAGTAACCTGGAGTTTCTCTTTCTAATTGCTTTCCACGCATAACTTCTTGTAGGCCTTCTCTTTTGGCCATGCCCATAAATAGGAGATACTGATCAAGAGATGCTTGATCAATTAATGGCCCCATAAATGGTTCAACTTTGTGATCAATTGGATGATCCACAATGATTCTCTTAGCTAGATCATGGAAGCGCGAAATAAATTCGTCTTTAATTGAGTCATGAATTGCAACTAGGCCTGTTGAAGTACAACGTTGACCAGCAGTTAAGTATGAACCAGTTAATAGCTCTTCAATTGCATAATCAAGATCTGCTGTCTCATCGATGATTGATGTGTTCTTTCCTCCAAGTTCTAGAGAAACTAGTTTTGAAAGATCTGTATGAGTTGTTTCTAGAATTTTTTGTCCGACTTCTTTTGATCCAGTGAAGAAGATACCTTTGATTCTCTTATCTTTAATAATTCTTCTTGCTACTTCTCCATCACCTTGAACAAGGTTAACAACACCCATTGGGAATTTTGCTTCGGCAAGACATTCAAACATTAACTGTGCTGAGTAACATGTCTTTTCACTTGGTTTGAAAATAATTGAGTTACCAGAGATTAAGTTTGCTGTGATTTGTCCGTTTGCTAAGTGACAAGGAAAGTTAAATGGTCCAATGATAAAACTTGGCCCAACTGGTTTGTAGTAAATATGAGCATTAGTCCCTGGAGCAATACCTTCCATATTCTTCGTTTCAATCCTAGGAAGAGATGCCGCGATCGTCACATCGACCTTTGCAATTAATGCTGCCGCTTCTGTGCGAGCTTCCCAAAGTGGTTTTCCCACTTCAAGAGCAATTGCTGTCGCAATTTGATCTTGCTTTGTCTTTAGTACTTCTTGATATCTTCTTAGGGCCTCAATTCTTTCTTCGATGGAAGTATTACGCCAAGTTTGAAAACCCTTGTGGGCAGAATCGATTAGCTCTTCGATATGAGCATAATTTACATTCAAATTCCAAAGTGTCTTTGTCGTATCACTTGGACACTCTCGAGTAATAGTTCTGTCATTTCTTAGATTTGCTGAATCATCAAACGCGATAAATTCATTGTTATAAAATGATCCTTTTAGTTGAAACATATCTTCTCCTTAGATCGCCATTATTGTTTTAACTGCACCATCCTCTAATCCAAATGATGATGGTTCATCTACAGTTAGTATATCATTGTTTAAATTACCTTTTAGGCAAACAACTTCAAATTCTTCATTATCAGTTAGAACGAGGTAGAATTTAGGTGAACTTGTTTTACCTTTCTTTATTTGTGCTTGTTGAATTGTCTTAACGGGCTTTATATCTTCTAGTTGACATCGATAGTGAGGGCCACCATCAAAAGGGTCGACTTCATGAGTATATTTGAATCCAATAGACTCAAGCATTCGCTTAACAGGTTCAGTATCAGCACCAACTTTTCCAACTGCATCTCTTGCTTCGATTGGTAAAAGTGTTTCGTAGATAGTTCCTGAAGGGAAAAGGCTAAGAATAAATTCCTTATTCTTACGACTCAGGACATCGGCATCGTGATATTCCATATTTAAGAATCGTCGTCCGATAGCTTCCCAAAGTGGTGATTTCCCATCAGCATCAAACGGAGGCATAAGCTCAGAGTGAATAGTTTCTTTAAATCGATCCTTATTAAGTCCCATGTAAAGAAAACGTGAAAATGATAATACTTTACCAAGTTTAAATGGATTACCTCGATATGTAGGATCGAGGATAAGGCCACCAATCTCCGTTGGCCCGTCTGTATCATAACCAAGTTTAAGTGTGCCGTGGATAAAGCCTGTATTAATTGATTCCGAAAATTTATTTTCTTGTCCTACTTTTAAATAAAAGTGAGGCTCTTCTTCATCACCGTGCCTTGCATGAATCATTGAGCATCCAATAACACGAGAAGATTCAAGATCTTCCAGAACAAAAATGTAATGATCATTTGAAAGATTATCACTTTTTTGTTTGAAAGATCTTAGTGAGCTTTCTATTTTTGAGCTAATTAGCTCTTTGTCTGGGGGAAGGTTAATAAATGTGTAGAGACCTGAAAGGTCATACAAGTCTTCTAAGTCATCTGCTCTTACGGGTCTAATCTTAAACATCTAATCTTCCTATTTAATCCTATTTAATTTGTTCAAGTACGGTTTTTTCGATAATTGAGATAATGTCATCAATATGCTCATCAGTCATTGCAAGAGGCAATAGGAGACGAACTCTCGTAGGCTCTTTACCTGCCATAAAGGCAATAATTCCATTATCAAATAGGCTCTTAACAAAGCTTGATACAGTTTCAGTTGTTGAGTCTCCAACTTCAAACGCAATCATTGTGCCGATTCCACCAACATAAGTAATCTTGTCTTGGCAAGAATTCTTCATTAGATGAGTAAGCCTTGAAATAAACTTGTCTTCTAACTCTTTGATTCTTCCATTTTCCCCATAGAAGTTTCCTTCCGTTAGGTATTTAACTAATTTACTACCAGTTGATAGTGCTGAAACTGAACCATTGAATGTACCAGCAATAAGTCCTGGTTTAGGGTTTAGCTCCTCGCTGAATAGAACACCACAAACTTGTAGGGCCTTACCAACAGAAACAATATCGACGTACTTATCGAGACCCATTGTTTGGAATGCGAATAGTTCTCTTGTACGTCCAAAAGTTTGAACTTCATCAACCCAAATATAGATACCTTTTTTCTTTGCCCACTTAAAAATTTCTTCGTAATACTCTTTCGGACCAAAAATAAATCCACCTTCTCCTTGAATGATCTCAAGCATAAGTGCGCAATGTTGATTCGGGTATTTTGTTGTTACTTCTTCAAGTGCTGCTAGAGTATTTTTTAACGATTCATCAGGGTTATTTTGATCAAAGTGTGGAACGTGATCAACATCGAGAGACTTTGGCATACCTTGGCGGTAGTTTGCATTATGTGTAATGTCTTGAGTTGCTACTGAGCGACCAGCGAAAGCCTTTTGAAAAGCAATCACGCGGTAAGCAGGATCTTTCTTTTGCCAAACAAGTTTAAGTGCTAGGTCATTTGCGAAACTTCCTGATCCCGTAAACCAAAAGTGTTTCAGGTTACTTGCTTCTACGGCCTTTAGTAGATTGCTTGTTAATTCAATGGCCTGTGGATACGGTTGTAGGTTTCCACACATTACCGTATCACCTAGAGCGGCTTCAAGGTGTGACTTAATATATATAGGGTGAGAGTGACCAAGAAGGTTAGGTCCAATACCACCAATTAGATCGTATTTTACTGATCCATCAATAAGTTCAGTAAAAGGCCCATGACCACGTCCCGAAGAAACGTAGTTAAAGTAAATTCCCTTTCCTCTTTCTTGGTTATATTTCTTTAAAGTGTCTTCAACTAGGTGCTTCTTTTCTTCTAGAGGACCACGAACTTCCATGAAATTCTTTTGCTCCTTAAGAATTGAAGAAAATAGTTTATCAAATTGATCATTTATTTCGTTATTTCTAACACCGTATTCCATATCCAACCTCTTTTTATGTGGTAGAATTATCACTCACTTGCAAACGCTACAAGCCAAATAGATAATAAATTTATGTCAGATACTAACACAGGAAATCCACTAAAAGAATTAGAAGACCTTTATAAAAATAAAGATTATGAAGGCTATAAGAATCTCTTGATTAAGAATAAAGATTTGTTCGTCGACGCGCAGTATTTCTACAATTTGGGCACTGCGTATCTGAAGTTAGAGGACATTGGGGCGGCCCGTTTAAACTTAGAGAAGTCTTATCAGCTAGGGCAGCAAGACAAGCTTGTTACGAATAATATTAATTATATTAAATCGCACTATGACCTTGTGAGTCAGGATGTGAATTTCGTTGCAAAAGCGATGGATATTCCAGCTGTTTATTTTACAAGCTTTTCATTGATTCTTTTGATTATTACATTAATTTTGAATTTGAAGACAAAGCTGCATAAGGCCATGATTTTCACTTTCTTTTTGATCTCTCTGACGCCACTCATTTTTAGCAATGTCTATTTGAAAGGTAGTTATAAAAATGCCATTGTTATGAAGAATGCTGATATCTTTGAAGGCCCTTCATCAATTTTTGAACACAATCAAATTGCCAAAGAAGGCTTAAGAGTTATCACTTCTAAGAAAAACGACAATTGGTTCTTTATCTATTGGCCTAGCGAAGCTAAGGGATGGATAAAAGCTGAAAATATTGAATTCTATTAAAGGCCATATATGACTGAAAAGTATTCAAAAGAAGATCGCATTGACATTAATTTGATAAAGTTTTTGTGGTCCATTAATCCTCTAGTTAAAAGTAATAAGGTAACAATTCCATACTTATTGAGGGATACCGTTATTCTAAGAAGCTTAGGGGAGTTTGAGCTATTTCAGTTATCAAAATACTTTCATAAAAGAACCTATGAAAAAGGTGAAGTCATTTTCAAAGAAGGTGATTTTGGGATTGGTTTCTATATCATTGTTTCTGGTCGAGTTGAGCTTTCAACAGAGAGAAATGGGAAGAAATTTCATGTAACAAATCTCGATCGTAAAGATTACATGGGAGAGATAGGTCTTTTAGAGGACGGTCACAAGAGGTCAGTGACAGCAACTGCTGCAGAACCACTAGAGCTCTTAGGGATCTTCAAACCAGATGTACAATTAATGATTTCAGAAAAGCCGGCCCTTTCTTCAAAATTTTTACAGGCCATGAGTGAACTTGTTGTAAAAAAACTTCATATTCTGGCCCGTGAAATTAGAAAGCTTAAGGTGGAAAACTCTCACTTGAAAGATGAAGTTGTTAATTTGAAAGAAGAGATTGCTAAGAATGACTAGTAATGATCGCCTTAGGGCCATTATCTTCGGATTATTTATCATCTCTTCGATGTTGTTATTTTTCGTTTTTCCACGAGTCGCAACACCGTTACTGATCTGTTATGTTTTGACACTGATTCTAAATCCACTTCTCTTGTTTTTTGAGAGGTTTGGAATTAACCGTACAGCTTCATCAGCACTAGTTGTTACACTCCTTCTTTTTTTAACGATCTATCCTATTGTAAAGGTAACTCCTTTAATGGTTAGTGAAGTAAATAACCTTGAAATCTATATTCCTAAGGTCGAAAACTTTCTTAAATCTGTATACTCTCAATTTCAGGCCTTCGTTGCAGAACGCACTGGTTACCACTTAAGTAGTGGCTACCTCTTACAATCAATGAATTTTATTAAAGATGAGTTTAGTGCATTTGTTCTTTTAGTTCCAAAGTATCTAGGTTCTGCACTTGAGCTATTCTTTATTGTGCCACTCTTCTTATTCTTTACTTTAAAAGATATGAGAAACTTCAGAGAGCGTGTAACAAGACTTCTTCCAAATAAGTATTTTGAAAAGCTTTACCATCTTTCATTTCAATTTAACCGCCAGATTGGTGACTATATTCTAGCAAAAGTAATTGAGGCCAGTATTCTAGGTGTCATTATTTTCACGGGACTATTCTTTCTCGATATTAGATTTTCTCTTCTATTTGGCCTACTTGCAGCAGTGACAAATATTATTCCTTACCTTGGTCCTGTATTTGGAGCAATACCTGCATTTATTTTTATTGCTGCAGAATACGGTATGGGTACGCACTTTGGTGGAGCCTTTATTCTTTATATGGTTGCAAATGTTATCGATATCGCTATCGTCTTTCCATTACTTGTTTCTAAGATCGTTGACCTTCACCCTGTGCTTGTCGTGGTGAGTGTTATCCTTGGTTCACAGCTCTTAGGAATCACTGGAATGATCATTTCAATTCCACTAGCTGCAGCCGTTAAACTTCTTATAAATCAAATGCTTAAGGACGTATACGAAGAGCGTTATTAGCTTTGACGGGCCTTGCTAGAAAGTGCTAGAATTGCCTCTATAGGGGGCAATGTGCACAAACTTATATCAATCATTTTCATTCTATTAATGACGTCATGCGCAGTTAATCGTCCGCAAGGAAGTACTGAAGCTGAAGTACTATTTAAAGAAGCTGAAAGACTAGTTAAATCTGAACGCTATATCATGGCGTTAGAAAAACTTAATAAAATTAAATCTCAATATCCATATAGTTACTACGCGACGTCTGCTGAACTTATGCAGGCCGATATTCTTTATAAGCAAGAAAATTATGAAGAAGCCGCCGCTGCTTATTTGCTATTTAAGGACTTTCACCCGAAGCATCCAAAAATGGATTATGTAACTTTCAAAATTGCTGAAGCTTATTATAAGCAAAAGCCTTCAACTTTTGATCGTGATCTAACTCCTGCCAAGCAGGCCATCAAGTACTTCAATGAACTTAGAAGTCTATATCCTCAATCTGAATATCTGAAAGATGCCAGAGAGAAAATTGATGAGTGCTATAAAATGATTAAGGATAAGGAATTATATATTGCTAATTTCTACTTTAGGACAAAAGATTGGCAATCGGCTTCATTTCGTTATGAACAGCTTCTAGCTCAATTTAGTGATGATGGTGTAAAGAAGTTAGCAAGTGATCGCCTTGTTCACATTGGTTTGAAAAGTGCTAGACCTGAATTATGTGAATTAGTTTTTAAAAATTATCGCTACTTATACAAAGATAAAGATCTTTCTAATTTAAAGAAAGACGTTAAAAAGTGTATGGAATAGGGGACTTTGACTATGATGAAATCTTTTGAACAAGAAAAATTATCAAAGAAGGCCAAAGTCGCTTTTGAAAATCGTGAATATAACAAAGCGATTTCAATCTATAATGAACTTTTGGAAATTGATGCTAAAGATGCTGATGCTCTTTTTAATATTGCTAATATCTTTCACTTAACAGGAGAGATTTCAAAAGCAATTAAGGCCTTTAAAAAAGTTTTAGAAGTAAGGCCAGATCATACTGATGCAGCTGTTAGTT
This sequence comes from Halobacteriovorax sp. GFR8, assembly GCF_050955245.1. Lineage (NCBI taxonomy): Bacteria > Pseudomonadati > Bdellovibrionota > Bacteriovoracia > Bacteriovoracales > Halobacteriovoraceae > Halobacteriovorax > Halobacteriovorax sp. GFR8. The sequence continues at coordinate 328,563 of NZ_JBPBLR010000003.1, forward strand.
TATCTGTTCTGTATAATGATATTGGTCAATATGAAGAAGCGAGTAAGATTTTTCAAATCGCGTCTCAAAAAGTTAAAGTGAACTCAAAGAGCGCTGAGCTTAATGATAATCATATTGATAGAAAATTTGCGATCAAGCACTATGAATTAGCTGATCTGTACCTAACATATAATCGTTATGACGAAGCCTTATTTGAATATGGAAAAGTCTTAAAACTTGATCCGTCTAACCTAGAGGCAAGAGTAAAGATGGCCAAGGTTTATGCAAAGAAAGGTTTTGTGAATAAGTCCTTCGAAGAACTTTCTAATTTAAAAAATGAAAGGCCTGATTATCTTCCAGGTAGAATTGCTCTTGGTGTTCTTCACTATGGTAAAGGTGATATCTTAAGTGCGACTAGTGAGTGGGAAAAAGTAATTTCTGTTGATCCTCTTAATAGTGAAGCTCAAATGTATCTGAATTTTGCAAAGAATGCGACTGAGACGACTCTTTAAAACTATCTAAAATTTGAAAATAAAAAAAGCACCATTACTGGTGCTTTTCTTTTATATGTTTTCTTTTGGGAAATTGAATTAAGCTTCAGCTGAATGATCAACTGAAGTTTCTGTTGAAGATGATTGCTCTACAACAGTTGGCTCTGTAGCAACACTTACATTCGTACGAACAGAATCATCAGAGTGGAAATTCATGATCGACTTTTTTAGTGCATTGTACATTTCGAATTTTACTTCAAGCTTATTATCTTGAAGAACAATTTGACGAGCTTTGTGTGAATCATTGTTAATAATGATTGGTGCCTTTAGGTTTGCAGACATTTGAGTTACATCCGTTGGAATAGTTAGGATTGTATAAACGCTTGCATTAGAAAGATTTTCTAGTTTAAGGCTATTTAGTTCAGCCGGTAGTAGGCTGATTGAATAATCTTCTTTAAAAATTTTTGGCTCAATGATTGGGAATGCTGTTGCACCGTCATCAGTTGATTGAAGCCATAGGATTAGAGTCTGATCACCTGGATCAACAACAAAGAAGTCCTTAAGGTTCTCAAAACCAAGAATACCTTCTTCGAACCTGATGATATCTTTATTGTTAACTTCTAATTCCCCAAATCGTGTTGTGCTTACTTTCACTGTCGTTCCTCCGAATTCAAGTTTAAGAACTTGATAACAGATTTTAACAGCCGTAGGGGCAAAAGAGCAAGCGGAATTTATTTCTTATTGCGCAGCGCATCCGTTAAGTCAGATAGACTTTCTGGGCCAGCTTGGGAAGCTTCGTAATTTTGTTCCTGGATAGCTTTATAGACTTCTTCGCGGTGAATTTTTGTTTCTTTTGGGGCCTTAATACCAAGACGAACTTGTTTGCCTTTAATTTGCACAACGACAATCTTAATATGATCGTCGATCGCTATACTTTCCCCTAGCTTCCTTGTTAAAACCAGCATTTCACATCCTCAATTTTGAACCGTCCTGATTCATCAGGTAATGGTTCATATATTATCCATAACTTTAAAAATCAAGTAAAAAATCAACTAAATAAAAAAAAAGTAGCAGCAGCGTGTTAGCGTAAAAAGTCCAATAGGTTCTTGTTTAAAAGCCCTTCAGAAGTTTTGTACGCAGTTTTCAAGATCTCTTGCTGACGCGTAATGTCTGAGAATAATTCAGTAACATCTGCATCGACGAGCTTGCTCTTTCTTTCCATATTGTCGATATTATTTGCTTCAATCGTGTTCACATTTGTCATTACTGAACTTGCGACTGAGCCTACACGTGTTCGTAATGTTACGAGACGTGTTACCGCTGTATCAAATTTTTCTAAAAGATTTTGAATTTGATCAGGGTCATTATTTTCTAAAGAGATTGCAAGTGAATCAAGTAGACCAAAAAGGTTAGCTGACTCTGTATACTTACCGGCATCCTCACCAATTGGAGTTGATGCGATCTCTCGATTGTTTTCTTCGGACATAATCTCGCGATTTTTACTTTTTTCTCGCGAATTTGCCATTTCAGGAAATTTTTCTAGGGGGTGATTAACTTGTGAATCTGTTTCTGATTCGGCCATGAATACTTCCTTACCGTGCAGGTTAACCTGAACGAAGAAGTCTTTTCCAACCTCAAGAGTTATATGGCCATTATCACCTTTATATTCACCATTTTCATTAAATGGAGTATCAAGCGTTTTAAAACCCGAGAAAATATAGCGTTGTCCAACACGTTTATTGGCAATTGAAAGGGCGAGGTTTTTAAGTTGCTTAACTTCATTAGCAACATTATTTCTAACATCTTCATTATAGATATCAGAAGATTGCGCGATTGCAATCTCTTTTGCCTTACCCATAATATCAGTAAGGTTTTCAAGTGCTTTTTCTGTGATATTTAGTTGAAGTAGTGCGAAGTCCGCATTTCTTTTAAATTGGGAATTATCTTTTGTTACACTAGAGATCTGTAGTGCTTCAATATTTGCTGCAGGATTATCCGAAGGCTTACGCATACTCTTAAGAGTCGTCCCCTTCATTTGCAGGTCTTCCATTTTAGACTTGTGCTTGTTAAGCGTATGCCTAATCGAAAGAGTCGTTGAATTTTCTGACACTCTAGTCATTTTTCAATAATCCTAATTACTGCTTAATTGATAAGACAGTATCAAACATCTCGTTTGCAGTTTTCATTACTTTAGCAGCAGCTTCATATGCGTGCTGGTACTTAATCATATTTGCCGCTTCTTCATCGATTGAAACACCACTAATTCTCTCTCGAATTGAATTTGCTTGTGCTAGAAGTCCTTCTGATTGTTCTGCGTCTAGCTTGGCCTTACCTGTTTCAAGTCCTACATTACCTACTGTTTTAAGATAGTCTTCTTCAAGTGTTGCAGTACCACCTGACATTAGTCTTTCATGCTGTAGTTTTGAGATTGCAATAGCAACGCGGTTATCCCCGGGACTGTTTGGAGATAGTGCAGTTGCAATATTCGAAATATCTGATTTGATAGCATCACTTAGGTCAATATTAAGTGCTGCTCCCTCTATTTGCATTGGCGTTGAGAAGAAGTTATTTCCTGTCGTTGGTCCTTTGCTATCCATTGCTACAGGTTTACCATTAACATCTGTTTGTATCTCACGATTAACATATCCTCTTCTGTGGATAGCGTTTACGTAATTCATAAACTCATATGCTGTTTGGTCTAGTTTTTCTTTTAATTGCTTGATGTCGTTATTTCGAACTTTAATTACTGCACCTAGTGAACCACCTTGAAATTTTTCAGTAATTTGTTGTCCTGAACGGCTTGCCCAAAAAATCTCCATTGAGCCATCTTGGCCATTAGTCGATTCATCTTTACCAAATACATATGTTCCAAGCTTTTGTGCTTGTGCTGCTGTAACAAGTGTTCCAACACCAGGGGATTGAACGTTATAATTTCCACGCTCATCTTGATATGTGTGGATTTTTATAATTTTCGATAATTCTTTTACTGATAGATCTCGCTGATCTCGAAGATCTCCAGTTTCATCGCCTGTTGCTTCAAGCTCACGAATCTTTCTGTTTAAGGTCGCAATAGAGTCGATATGTTGATTGGCATCCTTAACAGAGATCATGATCTTGTCATCAATACTCTTTGAAATTTCATCGAGAGTCTCTGCGATTCTTCTAAAGTCTTTTACAATTAACTGTGCTTTATCACGTACAACTGAACGAACTGTTTCGTTTTCTGGTTGATTTGCAAGATCTCGAAACGAGTTAAAGAAATTATTGAGAATTTGATTAAGTCCTTCATTGTCGATTTCATTGAAGATATCTTCAACACGACTCATTTGTTCTGCTCTATTATTGTAGTAGGACTCACTACTTTGACTATCACGTAATTTTCTTTCGACAAATTTATCGTGAACACGATTAATACTTTTAATTCTTGTACCACTACCAGTTACTAAACCGTCTTTGATAAGTGGCATATTTGATTGTTGGTGAACACGCTGACGAGAATATCCTTCTGTATTCGCATTGGAAATATTATGCGACGTCACCTCTAGTGATTTCTTAGAGGCGTTAAGTCCTGTATTCGCAATGTTTAACAGACGTGTAGACAAATAATCTCCAATTAAGGATTTCGCTCAAGCGATCGTTGCTGAGTGATACCTTTGGCGTTATATGTAGATACTGTCTTAGTACCCATTGCACTTTCTCTGATCTCACGAAGAGAGTTTAGCGCTTTGTTAATAAATAGTTGGTTCTTCTTATTTTGCGTTTGAATCTTTTCAATAATATCTACTAAAAGACTATTGAATCTAAATAAGTGTTTCCCATTCTTTTCAGCTTCAAACTTAGAGAAAAAGTCAACAAGGTCATTGATTGAATTAATCTTTAGTTCTTTATAATCCTTTTGGATATTGGCAAGGATTTCATTTCTTGCTTTTTCATTTACTTCTATTTTTGAAATGATTTTCGACTTTTCAGAAATTTTTTCTTCTAGCTCATCAATCTTACTGTCGAGTAGGAGAGCATACTCATCACAAGTTAAGTCAAATAACTTATAGTGAAGCTCACACTGTGACTTCCAGATATCTGTGATTTGAAAGTAATATGTTGCTAGTTGTGTTTTCATTATACTCCGAACTCTTCCCCAAGAATTTTATCTGCCATTTTGTCGTAATCCATTTTGTAAGTTCCACCTTGGATTTGAGCTTTTAGTGCAGCAATCTTTGCAGAGTTATCAATTTCTGGTGCAGCATCAACTGCTTTCTTGATATGTGCAAAGTCCTTTACTGCCTCTGGTATTGAAACCCTGGCATCATTTCTTGTTTGATTATCGATATAAGCTTTTTGAGCATTCGTATTTCTCTTAATTGGAGCTTGCTTCTGGATCTCTTGTGATCTATCGGCCGTAGTCTTAGCATTTGGAAAGAAACTTGATCTCGTATTTGTTACACTACTCATACTTTACTCCAATTTGTTTTGCCTGTTTCATTGCTATTGATTGAGAAGGTTGAGTTGGCCCTTCTTCAATTCGAATTTGGTTCTGTGCATATTTATTTTTATTGTCCAAATAATTTTGATAATTTTGTTCATTCCTCATATGCTTTGGATAAATTTCATTCAAAATCATCTTCTGTATTTGGCTATCTTCTTTGACAAGTGCTTTAGCACGTTCACTTGTCATAAGTCCGTTATAGAAATTACCAGCTGTACTTTGCACGCCACTGTTAAGCGACTTTGTCATTTCTTTAACCATTAACTCGTTAAATTGTGCTTCTAGCCCTTGAGCAGCACCTTTGATCTCTTCAGGAATATATTTGTCAGAATTTGCAGGACGAACAGATTTTTGCGCATTTGCGTTTTGAATTTGTGGTCTATGAATTTTGATTTCATTCATAATACTCATCCTGAGTTTCTGGCCGTTCAATCCTTGAAAAGCCCATTATCATTAATATTTTAACATTTTTTTTAGTTTTTTTATACCTAGCTCTAAAAAATGGTAAAAAATGCTATTTGACATTGAAAGTTAAATTAGCTCAATTTCTCCAACTAAAGCACCATTTCTCTTAAGTGCCTGAAAAATTGAGATCAAGTCCTCTGGTGTGGCCCCTAATGCATTAAGGCTCTTAACGAGATCATTTAGTGTAGTTGTCTTGTCAACTAAACGAACACTTCCTTCTTCACCATCTTTCTTTTTGTCTTTGACCTGTATATTTAGTCCGCCATGTGAGATGGCCACTGCTTGTACAGTAATGTCTCCACCTGCAACAATAGTACCTGTTCGCTCATTGATGATGATCTTAGCAATGCGATCTGTGTGAACTTTAAAATTTTCAATGATTGCTAAAAGTTGTACGATCTTTCTTTGGTACTGTATTGGTACAATAATATCAACAGTATTTGAGTCCTTTGCTATGGCATACTTTCCACCCAGCTCTTGATTGATCGTTTTCTCAATTCTTGCAGCTGTTGTGAAATCAGGACTTTTAAGTGCTAGTCTCAATGATTTTTTCTTATCAAAGTCTAATTGTAATTCTCTTTCAACAATAGCTCCCTGTGGGATAAGTCCAGTCGTCGCAAATTTCTTACCATTTTCTAGGCCACCAATTGAAATCGATCCATTTGCTACGGCATAAACATTTCCGTCACCACCTTTTAGCGGAGTAATTAAAAGAGTACCTCCAGCAAGAGAAGAAGCATCACCAATCGATGAAACTTTTACATCCATTTTTTGTCCAACACGGCTAAACGATGGAAGTTCTGCTGTAACAATTACGGCCGCAACGTTCTTTGAACTAATTTCATTTTGTGGATTAAGTCCAAGCTTTTGAAACATACGTTTGAGTGAAGTATTTGTTACTTCTCCACCACCGTCACCAGTTCCATTTAGTCCGACAACTAAACCATAACCAACGATAGGATTTTTTCGAACGCCCTTAACATCTACTAGATCTTTTAAACGACTCATCTTTGCCTCAATATGAGTCCCAAAAGATAGAAGGATAAGACCGAAAATTAATTTTTTAAACATTAATTACCTCAATACCGTTACAGAGCTTTCTAAAAATTTTGTCGAATCAATTGTATCGTCTTCATTAATATCTTTACGTGAGATTAATGCTTGCAATTCAACTAGGTGTTTACGATTTTTAAAGAGAACATTTTTTTGTCCACGTACAAGTAGGTGATCACGGCTGATTTCTTCAACAATAACTCCTGAGATCTTGTCATGAACTTTATTTGATGCACTTGTGTCTTCACCTTCTTCTGCTCCTGCTGCTGCTTGTGCCTGACCAGCTGCTGTCGCTGTAGTCGTGCTTTCAGGAGTTTGCCCAGCAAGTGATGGCATCGGTGGAAAGGCCCTTTTGAGCTCCATTGTAATATCATTTTTAAGACGAGTTTGTACGTTTACTAAAATAATATCACCGTTTCGCTTCCATTTATTTTTTGTGAATAGATAGTTCTCATTTCCGTTGCCGGCCCAAAGGCTGCCAGTGTTCCCATGGTCATGGAAATTGTTGGCGGTTACTCTTTTAGGTTGCTGCTGTTGTCGTTGAGATAATTGATTATTGTTATATCTTCTTTTAACTTGTGGAGCCATATTAGGAGTATTGGCAGAAGTCTGTCTTCTATCTCCATAAGAGTTACGGAATTTATCAAATGTATTATCAACATTTGCTCTTTTTTGTTCGAGATCTCTTTGGTTGACACCATCTAATTCGTTATACATTTTGTTAATGTAGTTAGCACAAGATGTTGTTAGTAGTGCTAGTGTTAAAAATAAAATTTTTCTCATAAATCTACCTTCACTTCATTGAGTCCAATTACTTTCGCAGTGAATACCTTATTAGTTTTTATGTTTTTCACTTTTATGAAATCTTGTAACTTACCTGTCGACATTGGCAGCGCTTGACCCGTTAACTTAATTCCATTGCTATTAAGGATTACTTTTACCGGAACTCCAAATGTCACAAGATTAATAGGTGAGATGTCTCTTTTATTAATCGTCTCACCTGGTGAGATAACTTTATTTGACTTGTAAAAAGCAATTTCATCTAGGTTTTTAAAAACGGCTTTCTCATCTGTTGTATAAATTGTCTTTTCTTCAACGTTATTTGTATTGATTGATTTGAAACTTAGGCCAATTTCATTCTTGGCGACAATGGCCCTAACTGGTTTTTGAATAACGATATCAAACCACTTTGTCATACCATCTAACGAAATTTTTAGTTTGTTATGACCAAGCTTGTTGCAGTCGTTACACATCAGCTCGAGTGTTGTTAAATTATCAGTTGTTATTGACTTAATTGGTGTTCTCGATTTGAAAGTTATTTTCCAATCATCATGAATCGTAAATTGTGTTTTAATTGTCTCATCTAAATTAATGATTACTGCGTCTTTAGTTAGAAAATTAATGTCATTTTCTTTTAAGTCTCGACTATGATTTAAATAGAAATTACCACGTGCTGAAATAAGCATTTCATTAAGAATTTCAAGTTGTGATCGATTACAATTTTTAGACTTATACGTAATAGCAGAGTTTTCGATACGATAGTTTTTTTGCGCCATCGTTACTTCACAATTACTTGCAAAGGAAAAGCTTGTAATAAATGTTAAAAGAATTAGTTTAAACACTCTCTCTCTTCTTCCTATTATCTTGTTATATTGTTAACAGTTTGTAGCATTTGATCGGCTACTCCCATTACCTTAGAGTTCATTTCATAGGCCCTTTGCGCCTTAATAAGATCCGTCATCTCATTCATAAGACTTACATTGGCCATTTCAAGAGCTCCTTGCTGCATTGAACCTGTATTATTCGTTCCCGCAATACCCTGAATAGGTTGGCCACTTGCCGTTGTTTGACGATAGAAGTTTCCTCCATCGTTATGAAGACCTGGGTTATTTACAAATGTGAATACAGGGATTTGTCCAACAACTTGAGGTTCTACTTGTCCATTAAAGTAGGCTTCAACTGTTCCATCGTTACCAATGCTAACTGTTGCTACACCTGGTGGGAATGTTATCCCTGGAAAGACTTGGTATCCTTGTTTTGAAACAAGTTGCCCTTGGGCATTTACATTAAATGCACCATCTCTTGTATAAACAATTTGTCCATTTGGTTTAATGATTCCAAAAAAACCATCACCATTAATCATTAGATCAAAAGGGTTATTTGTTACTTTGGGTGCACCTGCTGAAAAGACCTTTCTTACACCACTGATTTTCGATCCTGAACCAACTTGTACACCAACTGTGTAATTTGAGTTCGCATCTGAACGAGAACCTGCTTCAGTGATTGTTTCATACATAAGATCTTCTGATTCAGCTCTTTGCTTTTTATATCCGATGGTATTTAGGTTAGCGACGTTATTTGAGATCGTGTTAACGTGCATCTCTTGTGTCGCCATCCCTGTTGCTGCAATATTAAGGGCCTTCATCATTCCAAATGAATAGCGGGCCATGAGTAGGAATGTAATAAATAGAATAATATTTTTCATACTACCTCAGAATTTGATCATTTCATTAACTGACTTAGAGCTAATTTGATCATAAGTTTTAATTGCTTTTTGTATTGATTCAAAATGACGGTGTGCTTTGATTAACTCAGACATTTCAGAAACAGCATTAACATTCGATTGCTCAATGAATCCTTGGTGAACAGAAGTATTAATCTGATCTTTAAGGTTACCTTCATTATTATTGATATAAAGAGAGTTACCTTCTTTTCTTAAGGCATGCATATCATTAAATTCTGTAATATTTAGTGCACCAACTTGGTTATTATTTGCATAGACTGCACCATCAAGAGCAAAGGTAATATTTCTTGTACCTGGTGGGACTGAAATAGGTTGGTTATCTTCTCTATTAAGAACTGGATACCCTTGTTGAGTTGTAATCACTCCATCTTGGCGCAGAGAAAGTGTTCCACGCCTTGTGTAACGTACACCTTTTGGTGTTTCTACAGCTAAGAATCCATTGCCACGAAGACCAATATCAAGTGGATTACTCGTAGGAGATAGTGTTCCTTGAGTAAAATTTGTGTATGAGCCATCGACCTTAACCATTGCGTGTTCTGCACCATAGCTGCGATAGAAGTCTTCTGGTGCCCACTCTTTATTAGGTAAATCAATATCTTCAACACCTTTGTCTAGTGCTGTTAAATACTCTTTAAATGCGAGTTGATCTTTTTTAAATCCAGGCGTGTTGGCATTTGCAACATTATTGGCAATTGTATCAACTTTCTGTTGTTGTGCGATTGCACCGGATAACGGTACCCATAGTTCTTTCATCTGCCCTCCTGGCAAATTCTTCTTTAACTATACCAACCAGGGTGCCAAATTACCTACATAGGTAAAAATGACCCACGATGTAAGTAGTGATTATCACACCTTTTTATTTAAAGAACATGCAAAGTATGGGAATATTAGTCCATATAGGTTTTAATAACGTTAAGAAAATGACACGGTGAAATATGGTCAAGAAAATTGATATTGAACAGAATTTGAAAAGATTAGAAGAATTAGTTCATGGACTTGAATCAGGTGAACTTACTCTCGATGATAGTTTAAAAAACTTCGAGGAAGGGGTTAAGTTATATACTGATAGCAAGGGCTACCTTGAAAAAGTCGAAAAGAAAGTTTTAGAACTTACAGATAAATTAGAAGAAAAAGAAATTGAATAAATTAAACTTCATTCTTATATTCTTGGTCTTTGTTTTCTTGAGTAATACTTGCCAGACACAACCGGAAGAAGAACAAAGAGTTGTAACGATCTCAGTAGACGCTGAAGAAACAAGTGTCATACCTTCAGTTGATGAAAAATCATCATATACTGAGTATGGCCCTGGACAAGTAAGCAGTGGTACAAATCAAAGTTTAAAAGGTGAACGTATTAATACTGTCGGTATTATTATTGGTGCTAGTGAAGACTTTAATACAGATGTAATGGATTATGTTTCATGTCTTATGAAAAATGATGTGAAAATTAATTTTGTTGCGGGAATTGGAAGTTCTTCTGCAATTGCGGCCATGCTTTCACAGACGAAAAAGCCTGAACTTGTTAAGTGGAAGTTTTTTAGATTAAAAGAAAGAGATGATGCGAACGAAATAATTGAAAATCTAAACATAAACGCTAGGTCTATCAAAAAATCTAGTATTGCCTATTATCTTACAACTGTTGCACCAAATGGAAATATTACCTTTAGAACGAAAGGTAATATTGTAGATGGTGTAAGAAATAATATTGAAAATAATAAGAAAGTACTCGCTGCTCAAATTGAAATTACTTCAGAAGACATCTCTCGTCTAATTGCCCAGAGAGTGTTCGTCTTTGCATATGATAAAAACTTATCGGTTTCTAAAAATCAGATAAATGGTAAAATGATTCAAATCAATATGCCTAAGCAGAATTATAGCTTAATGAAGAAGTGTGAAATTATAAAAGAGAATTTATGAAACATTTAAAAAGATTATTAGTATTAATGTCCTTCTTGGTTTTATTTGGAGGATTATTTGTCTTCTCGATACTAGTATATTTTTCTTTTACATTACCAAAAATCAGTAGTCTTGCAGATTACAATCCACCAATTAAATCAAAAATCTTATCTAAGGATGGTGTCGTTCTCTATAATATTGGTAAAGAGAATAGAGAGGTCGTGGAGTTTAATGAAATCCCTCCACGTATTGTTGATGCTTTTCTATCAGCAGAAGATTCAAATTTTTATAACCACGATGGTGTTGATTACTTTGGGGTAATGAGAGCTCTTGTAGCAAACCTTAAGGCAGGACGTGTTGTACAAGGTGGGTCTACAATTACACAACAGGTAGCCAAGTCTCTACTTCTTTCATCAGAGCGTTCAATCACTAGAAAGATTAAAGATTTTCTGCTCGCTCAAAAAATTGAAAAAAGATTTAATAAAGAAGAGATTTTGTTTCTTTATTTAAATCAAGTATACCTTGGTGGTGGATACTACGGTGTTAAGTCTGCGTTTCGCGGCTATTTTAATAAAGAATTGAATGAAGCAACAGTTGCAGAGTCTGCTCTTATTGCAGGACTTCTTGTTGCTCCAGGAAAGTATTCTCCATACCGAAATCCACAACATGCGAAAACGAGACAGGCTTACGTTCTTGGTCGTATGTTCGCGAACAAGAAAATTACTAAAGAAGAATATCAAGAAGCGCTTCAGGAAAAGATAAAGTATCAGCTTAGAAGAAATAGTCCTTTTCTTGCTGGTTACTTTACGGACTGGGTTAGAAGACAGGCTATTGATATTGTAGGTGAGGAAAAGTTTCTTACTGAAGGTTTTACTGTTCAAACAACTTTAAATTATGACCTTCAAAAAACGGCCGAAGAAAATATTAAAATAGGTGCTGACGAAATTGATAAGCGTCAAGGCTTTCAAGGGCCTATCGGTCATATTGAATTAGAAGAGCTAGACAAGTATATCGAAGAATTCCGAGTTGAGTTATATAAAGAGAAGTCAAATTACTTCACTCTTACTGAAAATAATGAAAGAGAGTACGAGCTTCAATTAAAAGAAGATGAGCTTGCTGTATTAAAAGATTTTACTCAAGAACAATTAGCTAAACTTTATTCTTCTAGATTTTATCCTGGATATAGTGCTGATGATCAATTACTTGGGCAGTTAGAAAAAGATAAATTATATAAAGCGGTAGTTTTACGCTTAGATAGACGTATGAGAAATATCATCATTTCTGTCGGTGGAATTACGGGTGTTATTCCTTATGAATCTTATCGTTGGGCACACGAGAGAAAGTATACAGACGCGAGAAAGTACTTTCCTTATGTTAAAAACCCAAATGATATCTTAAAAAAGGGTGATATCATTCATGTAAAGATTAAGGATTTTAGTTCAAAGTTTTCAGAACATGTATACTCGCAATATCTTAACACTTACAAGAAGCTTAAAGATTATAAGACACTTGAAGAACAAATGTATCTTGAGTGTTCTCTTGAGCAAGAACCAAAGGTTCAAGCAGCACTTTTAAGTCTAAATCCATTTACTGGTGAAGTTATTTCAATGGTTGGTGGTGTTGATTTTGAGAAGAGTGAGTTTAACCGTGCTCTACAATCAAAGCGTCAACCAGGTTCAGCTTTTAAACCACTGCTTTTTGCGGCAGCACTAGAAAATGGTTACCAACCCAATACAATCATTTTAGATACTCCTGAGGCCCTTGGAGGGGCCAACCAAGCGCTAAATTGGAAGCCTCGTAACTATGATGGAAAATTTAAGGGGCCAATGACATTTAGAGAGTCTCTTGAGTTCAGTAGAAATATTCCGACTATTAAGATTGCACTTGATTTGGGAATGAATAAAATTTTTAACTACTTAGATCGTATTAATTTCCATGCTGATATGCCAAATGATATGTCGATCTCGCTTGGATCTTTTGGTGTTACACTTCTTGAAATGATTCGCGCGTACTCAATTTTTCCAAACGGGGGAAAAAAGGTACTTCCTAAATCAATTATTTCAATCACAGATCGTAATGGAAAAGAGTATTTCTTCCAAGATGACTTTGCGACACAGTCTAAACTTGAATTAGAGAAGCTTGCTAAAGAATCTAAAAACTTAAATCAAACTGATAATGTTCGTGAAAAGGAAAGTGATTCTCACAATGAGTTTGAAAAAGAAGCGGTCAATCCATATTTATTAAATCTAGATGAAGAACAAGTTTATGATCCAAGATTGGCCTATATTATGACAAACCTTCTCAAGGGTGTTGTTCATAATGGGACAGGAAGACGTGCTCTTAGTGTAAGTCAGTTCTTAGGTGGTAAGACAGGAACAACGAGTAGTTATGTTGATGCTTGGTTCTTAGGCTTTTCACAAAATATTGTTACTGGTGTTTGGACAGGGATGGATGATAATCAGACAATGGGATGGCCTGAAACTGGAACAAAGGCCTCGATGCCTATTTGGAAATCATATATGCAACGTTCTATTCAGATCTATGGAGAAAGAGACTTCCAGATGCCTGCTGGTATTGTAAACGTATCAATTGATAAGAAAACTGGTGAGCTTGCAAATGGCTCAGGATCAAAGTTTTTGGAAAGTTTTGTTGAAGGAACTGAACCTGGATCTAATTCTAAGAATAACTTCTTTAAGAAAGAGGAAAATAGTCAAGAAACAGGTGCAATTCTTGAAGATGATGATTTCTTTAACAATTAATCAAAATATGTAGTAAATTTTTCGATATTTTCTCCGAGAAGGCTAAAGAATAGTTAGTTTCTCGGAGACACTTTGGAATTAGTTCACAAAACCCATAAGACATATATCTACCTAGCAATAGCATTATCGCTAGTAGTACATATTTCTTTGATGCCTTCAAAGCTAACATCTTTTTCATTATCTCTTACAAAGCCTCAAGAGGAAAAAAAGCCTGAGCGAATTCGTCTGAGACTAAACAGAGAAAAGCCTCGTCAAATTGTTACAGCTGCTAAAACGAATCAAGAATTAGCAGATAATGCCAAATATTTGAGTGAAACTAATAATAAGGTTGATCGTGAAACGAAGGCCAAAGAAGTTGCCGCTTTTAATATAGGTGGTGTTGGTAATTCTAAAATTGATCAGAAAAAGCAAGGTTCTAAAACTAAGAAGAAAGAGCAGCGTAAGATGACAAAGTCCAAGACTGGACGAATTAGCTTCGAGGACTTTGCTGTTGCACAAAATTCTCCACTTGAGAAAGATCAGAACCTAGTAAAAGGTACAAAGACTGGCAGTAAGAATCATCGAGGTATTGCTAGTTCAAATGACCACCTTGAAGATGTGAAGTTAGGTGACTTCACTAAGCTAAATACCGTTGAGTATAAGTATTATGGTTTCTACTTTAGAATTAAACAGCAATTAGAGCAACACTGGGGATCAACTCTACGTCAAAAAATGGAGTCCCTATATCGTCAGAATCGTCGTGGACCTGCAGGAGAAAAGTTCCTAACAAATGTACGTGTTGTCCTTGATAATGACGGTAAAATCATTAATGTAATCGTTAATGGAACTTCTGGAGTAAAAGAGTTAGATGATGCTGCAGTTGAGGCTTTTAATAAAGCTGGGCCATTTCCTAACCCACCATCTGGCCTAGTTAAAAATGGCCATGCAAATATCGATTGGGGCTTTGCCGTTACAAAGAACTAAGACTTAGTGCTTTGTATTTCCTTTAAGCATCTTTTTAATATTGTTAATACCTTCCATAAGAACGTAGTCAGTCCAAACCTGATCTAATTCTTTAATCGTTTCAACGATTTTAATAGCGGCTTGATCGTAAGAGATACGATCAGTTTCTGCTAATTGTTGAATGGCATTTGAAATAGCTGCAATAGCAGTCGAGTTACATGCTTGGTTTAATCTATCCTCATAAGTAGTATCGATCTTCTTCTCTTTACCCTTGATGATTGCCGTATTGATTAGCTGAATAGATTCTTGATTATGCATTTAATACCTGTCTCTATTTATTGATGAACATTGGAGAATGCGAGTATGAAGCCTTAGTAGGACTTCGTAAAGGAAAAAGTTGGTCAATTGAAAATATTTTTAAGTGAGAAATTTGTAAGTTACTGAAATAAAAAAATGCCCTCATTTCGAGGGCATATGTAAGAATTTAAAATAGATTTTATTTTGTTTATTCTTGACAAAGGCTTTCGTATTCTTCGTTTGAAAGAAGGTCTGAAAGTTCATCTTGATTAGACATTTTTACCTTAATCATCCAAGACTCATAAGGCTCAGAGTTTAGATTGTCTGGTGAGTCTGGAAGTTCCTCATTGATTTCTGTAATTGTTCCAGAAACTGGAATATAAAGATCACTTGCTGACTTAATCGATTCTACAACTCCAAAAGTGTCATCTTTAGAGAATTCTTGACCTACTTCTGGTAGTTCAACAAATACGATATCTCCTAGAGAGTTTTGTGCGAAATCTGTAATACCTACTGTTAAGATATCACCTTCAATCTTTGCCCACTCGTGTTCTTTTGTATATTTAAGATCTGTTGGAATGTTAGTCATTATTTGTGCCCTCCGGTAACAAATGGTTTTGTATGATAGTTCGAATCTATTACATTCTTTCGAATTTGTATTCTAAATTTCTTATTTTCAGGAAATAAATCACGCTTTACAAGTCCAAGGCAAATCCCTTGAGAGTTAGTCACAGACATTGTTCCACTTGTTACAACCCCAATGATTTGATCTTGGTCATTTAGGATCTCGTAACCTTCTCTAGGGATCCCCTTATCAATAGAAAGCTTAACTAGTCGGTGAGTGGGCGTCGTTTCTTGAAGAGCATTCTTACCAATGAAATTTTCTTTGTTTAGTTTTACCGTCCACTTAAGGGCCGAGTCTAGTGGAGTTAATTCATCATTTAACTCATGGCCATATAATGGATAACAAACTTCTAGTCTTAAAACATCACGTGAAGCTAGCCCGCAAGGAGTAACTCCTGCACTAAGAAGTTCTGACCAAAGCTTTTGAATCGTTTCATGTGAACCAAAGACTTCAAATCCATCTTCACCTGTATAGCCTGTTCTTGCCATGATTACGTGCTCATCATTCCACATACTTTCATAAGCCGAGTAATAGGCGGCGCTTGTTACTGAGTCAAAGCCAAGTTTAGAAAGAACTTCTTCTGTCTTAGGACCTTGAATCGCAAGTAAAGAATAGTCTTCTGATTGATTTGTCAGTTCAATATTGAAACCTTGCGTTTTTGATGAAATCCAATTCCAATCTTTATCGATATTTGCAGCATTTACACAGATTAAAACTTTTTGATCTTCTAACTTGTAAGCAATTAAATCATCAATGACTGTTCCATTTTCACGACAAAGTGGTGAGTAAACAGCTTTGCCTGTTTCAGCATTTGTAAAATCATTAGTAATAATATAGTCAACGAATGCTACGGCATCTGGCCCTGTTACAAAGAATTCACCCATATGTGAAACATCGAAAACACCGATGTTACTTCTTACAGCTTCAACTTCAGATTTTACGCCAGCATATTGAATCGGCATTTCATAACCTGCAAAGTCTGCCATTTTTGCCTTAAGGTCGCGATGCGCCTGTGTAAGTGATGTTTGTTTCATAAATTTCCTTAGGTTTTATTTCTTAGCGGCGCTAATTAAATTCTGAGAGACACTGAAAATAGTCATTGGACCAATTCCTTTGGGAACTGGAGTAATGGCCGCTAATTGATCTTTAATATTTTCAAAATCACAATCACCGCAAAGCTTGCCTTCACTGCTTCGATTGATTCCAACATCAAAGACAACTTGTGATTGATCGTTTCTAAAGTAATCTTTTGTAAAGAGTTTAGGTGAGCCAATTGCTGTTACAATAATATCTGCAGATTTCGTTAGCTCTTTTAAATTTTGCGTTTTTGAGTGGGCAAGTGTAACTGTTGCATTTAAGTTCGTTAGTAATAAAGAAAGTGGTTTACCAACAATTAGACTTCTTCCAACGATAACAACATTTTTTCCTGAAAAATCTACTTTGTAGTACTTGGCCATTGTCACAATGCCTTTTGGTGTACATGGAATCATTGACGTTTCACCAAGCTGTCCACGATAAAGCTTAGCAACGTTTTCGTAGTGAAAACCGTCGACATCTTTATGAGGGACAACAAGGTCTGTTGTATCAATTTGTGAAAGTGATTCTGGAAGTGGTAGTTGAATAAGAATTCCGTGAACATTTGGATCTTCGTTAAACTGATTAACAATTTTTACGAACTCTTGCTCACTAATTGTTTTATCTAAATTAACAATTTCACAGCTTGCACCAATTTTCTCTGCAAATTTCTTCTTACTATTTGTATAAATAACACTTGCTGGATTATCTCCAACAAGAATTACTTTTAAACTAGGAACCACACCTTGTTCTTTCAGGGTGATACACTCTTGTTTAAGGAGTTCAACTTGCCTTTCTATGACTGGTTGCGCATATAGTAATTTTGTCTCATTTTGCATTAACACATATTATCTTTATTGCTTGGTATTGGCAATTTCAGAATTAAGTCGTATTCAAGTGATATGTTTTTTTGGTTAGGATTAGCACTACAATTAATCGGTTTCGCATCAGTTGGGCTTTGTCTTTTTGTTGGTTTACAAAAAGGTGACTATGAAATGCTCGAGCTCTATCAATTTATT
Organism: Halobacteriovorax sp. GFR8; assembly: GCF_050955245.1. NCBI lineage: Bacteria > Pseudomonadati > Bdellovibrionota > Bacteriovoracia > Bacteriovoracales > Halobacteriovoraceae > Halobacteriovorax > Halobacteriovorax sp. GFR8. The sequence goes on from NZ_JBPBLR010000003.1 coordinate 346,170, forward strand.
GGTGGATCAGCAGTTTTTTATATCGGCCATATGATAAAAGGCGTAGATCGCTCGTAAATTCAAATTTTTCGTTTATACTAAATCTATGTATATTCTAGGAATTGACCCCGGATCTCGTACTACTGGTTGGGCCGTTATCGAAGTGGAAGGTCGAAAATTTAAGTATGTCGACTCAGGTGTTTTAAAATTTGATAAGATACCAGAGTTTCTCGATCGTTTAGCAACGATTTCTTCTTCAATTAAAGATATCGTCTCAATGTATCAGCCAGATGAAATATCTGTCGAGGCACTGATTTATGTAAAAAGTATTCCGGCATTATCTAAACTTGCGCAAGCAAGAGGGGCCTTAATCGCAGGCTTATCTGATAAGTACCAGGGAAAGATCACTGAGTATTCACCAAACTTAATAAAATCTAGTGTTACAGGCCATGGACTAGCTTCAAAAGAAAGTGTTGATCGCTCGCTTAGTATGATCTTTGGTAAGCTAGATTTTAAATCACATGATGAGTCGGATGCCCTTGCTATAGCGCTTTGTCACGCGTTGAATCGTGGACAAAGGGCAAAAATAAAGGGAAAATCGTCACATACTCGTACAAAAGCACGTACATTAAAAGAAGTATTTTCTAAGTAGGTTATATGATTGGTCTATTACAAGGCGAAGTTGTTTTCAGTGATGGAAACGAATTAATTCTTTTTACTCCATCTGGAGTAGGTCACCAAATTTATTTTCAACATGTTCTACCAGAGGGTTCTGTTGCAGCAATCTTCATTTCACATATTGTGAAAGAGGCAAGTGAGGAGCTTTTCGGTTTCCGTTCTCTTCGCGAGAAGAAAACATTTGAATTACTCTTAAGTGTTAAAGGCGTTGGTCCTAAAGGAGCATTTGCTCTTGTGACAAGTATTGGAGTCGATAATATTATCGATGCTATTACTTTCGATAATAAGAAAACACTTCAGAAAGCTCCTGGTGTTGGGGCGAAAGCTGCTTCACAGATCATTCTAGATCTCAGTGGAAAAGCACAAAAAATAAAAATGTATTCAAAAGCTTCTGCTAGCGCAACTCATTCTAGTGAGGCTTCAGTGCAAGCACCGCTTAATCTTGAGTTATTCGAAGAGAGTGTTACAGAGGTAGTAAGTCATGACTCTGCTCTTATGAATGATGCAATCATGGCATGTAAGGAACTTGGCTTTACGGAAGACAAGGTTATGCCACTTGCTAAGAGAATTTTAGATGAAAATCAAATCACAAGAGCTGAACAACTTGTTCACCTTGTTTTAAAAGAGGTGTAAATGTCTGAAGGTCGCTTTTTTGATCCAACTCTTGATGAAGAAGAAACTAGAAAAGAAGTTATTCTAAGGCCAAAGGATTTTTCAGAATACATAGGCCAAAGAAAAATCGTCCAAAATATCGATGTCATGGTGACTTCGGCGGTAAAGCGTAAGCAGTCAATGGACCATGCTCTCTTATCTGGGCCTCCAGGACTTGGAAAGACATCTCTTGCAATGATTATAGCTAATGCCCTGGGAAGTCAGCTCCACGTGATTTCAGGGCCGGCCATTGAGAAAAAGGGAGACCTTGCTGCTATTTTAACAAACCTAGAGCCACGCGATGTTCTCTTTATTGATGAAATTCATCGTATGCATATTTCTGTTGAAGAGATTCTCTATTCGGCGATGGAAGATTACCGTTTAGATATTGTTATTGGTGATGGTGCTGCCGCTAGAACAATGCAAATTGAAATAGCACCCTTTACTCTAATTGGTGCGACAACTCGCTCTGGCCTTTTATCAAATCCTTTGCGTGATCGTTTTATGGCCCATTTTCATTTCGATTTTTATAAAGCAGATGAATTAGCAGTAATTATTTCAAATAATGCCAAGAAGCTCGGGATTAAAATTGATACAGATGCAGAATTATTAATGGCAAGATGTTCTCGTGGGACACCAAGGATCGCTAACCGTGTCCTTCGTCGTGTAAGAGACTTTGCCATTGTTCGTGATTCTTCACACGTAAATATAAATGATGTGAAAAAATCACTAGAAATGATGGAAATTGATGAACATGGTCTTGATCGTATGGATCGACGCATCCTTTCTGTTATTCAAGAGTATTATGGTGGGGGACCTGTTGGTATTGAAGCGCTTTGTGCAACTCTTGCTGAAGATCGCTCCACAATTGAAGATGTTTATGAACCATTTCTTTTAAAAGAAGGTTTTCTAATACGTACGCCAAGAGGTCGCGAGATTTCACAAATTGCAAAAGAGTTGATTGATGATGAATAAGTTTTTACTTCTGTGTTTATGTCTAATTACGTTTAACATTCAGGCTACATACGATCTATCTGCATCAGCAGGTTATCGAAGTTATATTCTAGGTGCAGCTGCAAGAGTTGATGCAGGAATAAGCCAAGAGATGTGGCGATACAATGATCAGATTTATGGGTTTATTCGTGAATCAGCTTATTTTAATACTAGTGGAACAATTAATTCGGTTGGTGGACGTATCGATTTCTTTCCAATTTCAATTCTGGGATTCACTGCTGGAAGCGAACAAGTTTGGCGCTCGTCAAAAGAGCTTTCGACTTTTGATTGTGAAACACAAGTTTGTGATGCTGATGGGACACGTTCATATATAAGAGTTGAGAATGTGTTGGCCTATAAGAAATTGGTTATGATCAATGACTTTCAAAGAGAGTATTTCAAATACAGTGATTATTCGGGAATCGTCGTAAATGCACTTCACTCGATGGAGATTTATACAGATGATATTGTTAATGTCATGAGAAATATCATCGCCTATCAATATAGTGATACCTATACATTCGGAGCTCTTCATTTTCGTTCATGGTCTGAAAAGAGTAAGCAAGATACTGCATACGTGGGTATGCTTAATCAATTTAAAAAGGATAAGTGGACTTATGATGCTATTATTGGTGTAAATCACGACCGTGATGATCATGATCACTTCAGCGTACTTCTACAAGTTAAATACGACTATAAAAAAGGTCTAAGGTTATTCTAATGAGAAATTTATTATTAATTACACTAGCAATGCTATTGTCATCATGCTCTCTTCTATATGGAAAACTTGGTGGTGACTTTGATTACGAACCAAACGAATACGATAAATTACCCAAGCATGTGAGAGACTTTGTTGAAAAGTCTTATGAAGGAATTGATCTTAAAAAGTTAAGAGACACTCACCTTCATATTGTTGGGCTTGGAAATAGTGGTAGTGGTATTTGGGTAAATCCTGAGATGCAAGATTGGTATAATCACTTATCAAAATATAATCGTTTCAATGTTTATATTACTGCTTCAGGTGTTGATGATGAATCTCAAGCCGATGAGCAATATGTTTCTCGCCTTGTTGATCTTATGACGTATCAACCACACTTTATTCCAGCTTATGCACTAGCATTTGATTACCACTATAAATTAGATGGAAGCAAAGATCTAAAACACTCAGAGTTTCACGTTCCGAATGAATACGTATGGAAGCTATCACAAGAGCATCCAGTTAACTTTAAGATGGTTGCTTCTGTACACCCATACCGTAAAGATGCAATCCAGGAACTAGAAAAATGGGCAGCACGTGGAGTTAAATTTGTTAAATGGCTTCCAAATGCAATGGGGATTGATCCTGCAAATGAAAAGGTTATTCCCTTTTATAAAACTCTTAAAAAATATAATATGACACTGATCACTCACGCAGGTGAGGAGAAGGCGGTTGAAGGTGATAAATTTCAAGAGTTAGGAAACCCACTTCGACTACGTCATGCACTGGATCTTGGTGTCGATGTTATCATCTCACACGCGGCATCTCGTGGTAAGTGTGAAGACTTAGATAATGGTGGTGTACAGGCTGAGTGTTCTGATCTTTTCTGGAGACTATTTAAAGAAAAGAAATATGAAAAGAATCTCTTCACTGATCTTTCGGCCCTTATTATTTATGAAAGACTAAGTGAGCCGCTAATTGAGATGATTGAGAATAAGCAATTTCACAATCGTGTAATGTATGGATCGGACTATCCACTACCTGCAATCAATTGGATCTATCGTACGACTGATCTTGTAGAGAAGGGATTTATCACAGAAGAGGAAAGAGAGATCTTAAACGAAATCTACTCAATCAATCCTCTTTTATTCCATTTCGTAGCACTTAGAACGGTTAAGCATCCAAAGACTGGTGAGAAGCTCACTAATGAAGCCTTTGAGATGCCAACTCGTCTTTTGAAAAAGTAAAAAATAAAAAACTACTTTTTGATAATTGCCATCGTAAGGCGAGAGATACAAACTAATTTGTCTTTCTCGTCTGTGATGCGAATATCCCAAATATGGGTCGACTTTCCAAGGTGAACGGCCGATGCTTTTGCCGTTACAATTCCTGATTGCACTGGGCGAACGTGATTGGCGTTAATCTCTAAGCCCGCTGCATAGTATTTTGAAGAATCTAGAATAATATTTGAAGCAATAGAACCCACAGATTCTGCTAGCACACAACTTGCTCCACCGTGAAGGACGCCGTATGGTTGTCTTGTTCTTTCATCAACTGGCATCGTCGCCACTAAGTAATCACTTCCGGCTTCAGTGATTGTAATTGCTAAGTGTTCAACACAGCATCCAGCATTGAATCTATTCACTTCTTTTAAATCGAGATTATTAAATAAATTTTCCATCAGTAAACCTTCTTTAACCCATTCATGTAATTAAATTAACGTTGTTTTAACATCTGCATTTATTTTACGGTTATTGTTAAAAGAGTGGAAGGCTTGGTTAATTTTTGTTACAAAAGCCTCTAGGACAGGAAATTCAGTAATATTTTGCTCATCTATGACGATACTTGCTATATATTGCTGCTCAGTTTAAAATTACACAAAGTACTTAAAATTAGGTGATTTTTAATGTTAAACCAAAGAACTATAGCGAAAAAAGTGATGATTACAGGAATTGGGATCCATTCTGGAAAGAAGGTAACAATGACTCTACATCCTTCTGAAGCAGACTCTGGGATTCAGTTCAAGAGAACTGACATTAAAGATTCACAAATTCTTAAGGCAACAGCAGATACTGTTGGGGCGACTGAGAATAATACTGCTATTGGTTCAGGCCCAGGTGCTGTGCACACTGTTGAACACCTTCTATCAGTTCTTTATGGATTTGGGATTAATAATTGCTATATTGAAATCGATGGACCAGAAGTTCCAATTATGGACGGTTCAGGTGCATCTTTCTTATACGTTATTAAAGAGACAGGAATTCAACAACTGCATAAAACCAAGAAGTTTCTAGTCGTTACTAAAGCGGTAGAAGTAAAAGTTGGCGAAAAGTGGGCGAAAATCGAGCCTTGTGAAAAGCTAGTGATTGATTCAACTATCGTTTTCAAGCACCCAATTATCAAAACTCAACGTAAAGTATTTGAATTTACGTGTGAGAATTACATCGCAGAAATTGGCCGTGCTCGTACATTTGGTCTTCTAAGAGATGTTGATATGCTAAAGAGAAAAGGTCTAATTAAGGGCGGATCTCTTGATAATGCAATTGTTCTAGATGATTTTAAAGTCATGAATCCAGATGGACTACGCTTCGATGATGAATTCGTAAGACATAAGATTCTTGATACAGTAGGTGATATTAGCCTTCTAGGTTATGAGATCGCTGGAAAAATCACTACTTACATGTCTGGGCACCACGTTCACAACGTTCTTTGTCGCAAGCTTCTTGAAACGCCTGATGCATATGAAATTGTATCGGCAACTTCTCTTGAGAAAGAAGCAGTTCAGGCGTTTGATCTGCCCATGGCCCTTGCGCCGTCATTTTAATCAGTCGATATAAAAATATTTAACATTTATTGTGTGAATAACAGCGTGTACAATGATATGGAATTTCACGTCGTTATAAAAGAGAGAGAATATTATGATTCTATCAAAGGGTTTTTGGCAAACTTATAAGGAAGTGCCAGCAGATGCAACAATTGCATCACACCAGCTAATGATGAGAGCGGGCTTAATTCATAAGTCGGCAGCTGGATTATATAATTATCTGCCAATGGGCTACCGCTCGATTCGCAAAGTTGAGCAAATTGTTCGCGAAGAAATGGATAAGGCCGGATGTTACGAAATGCTAATGTCTGTTGTTACACCTGGGGAGCTTTGGCAAGAAACTGGCCGTTGGGACAAAATGGGTGGTGAGATGCTTAAGTTTAAAGACAAAGCGGATCGCGATCTTTGTATCTCGCCAACAAATGAAGAGGCCATCACTGATGTTTTTAGAAAAACAATAAAGTCATATAAGGATTTACCTCTTTCTCTTTATCAAATTAATACAAAATTTCGTGATGAAATTAGACCACGCTTTGGTTTGATGCGTGGGCGTGAATTCATCATGAAAGATGCTTATACTTTCCATGCTTCAAAAGAATGTTTAGATGAAGTTTACGATAGAATGTATGAAGCCTATGAGAATGTTTTTAATCGTCTTGGACTAGAGTTTTCTGCAGTTGTTGCTGACGGTGGAGCAATGGCCGACGGTGAAGCTAAAACTCATGAATTTCAAGTAATCGCCGATGCTGGTGAAGATGCAATTATCTATTCGAATGAAGCAGGTTATGCGGCCAATATTGAAACGGCCAAAACAATTCGTAAGGTTGAAAGTGCTGCTAAAACAGGTGATATGACAGAAGTCGCAACACCAGGTAAAGCAACGATCAAAGATGTATGCGAGTTCCTAGGAAAGAAAGAATATCATTCAATCAAGTCACTTGTTTATAAAGCAAAGAATGAAGAAGATGAAATTTTTGTTTTAGCTCTTCTTTTAGGTGACGATGAACTGAATGAATTAAAACTAGAAAAAGTATATCCAGGGCGTGATTTAATTGCAGCAACTGATAATGAATTAAAAAGCCTTGGCCTTGAAAAAGGTTTCATTGGTCCTGTTGGCATTGATAATTTAGAAATCATATTCGATACACAAGTTGACCTAGATGGAGCCTACGTTGTTGGTGCAAATAAAGTCGATATGCACTTAGAGAACTTTGTCGCAAATGAGCAGCTGAAAGATATTAAAACTGCTGACCTTAGACTTGCTTGTTCTGGTGATTTTACCCTGGATGGAAAGCATCAGGTAGAGCTTAAAAGAGGGATTGAAGTAGGACATATCTTCCAGCTTGGTGATAAGTACACGAAAGGAATGGGCGTAACTATTTTAGATCAAAATGGAAAAGCAGCGACTCCTTTAATGGGTTGTTACGGTATTGGTGTAACTCGTTTAGTTGCAGCAGCAATTGAGCAAAACCATGATGAAAATGGAATCATTTGGCCAGCAGCAATCGCACCTTATAATTTATCATTTGTTGCTATCACTAAGTCTGATGAATACAAAGAAAAAGCAAATGAACTTCATAAAAAGCTTGTAGAAGCTGGTTTAGAAGTTGTTTATGATGATAGAAAAGCTGGCCCTGGGTTTAAATTTAAAGATGCTGACCTTTTAGGATTACCACTTCAAGTTGTTCTTGGAGAAAGGGATCACAAAGAAGATGGCCTTCTTGAAATTAGAATAAGACGTACAGGTGAAAAAATTAGAATTTCAGAAGACGAGCTTATCGCAAAAGTTAACGAGCTTTTAAAGGACCTTTAATGGAACAAGATATCATTGTTGGAGTACACTCTATTGTACATGCAATTCGCAACCCTAAACGTCAGATTGTAGAACTTGTTGCCTGTGAAGAGGGTATTGATAAGCTATACAAAATGGGTGGAATTAAAAAGCAAGAACTTGACGGAGTGAAAGTTAAATTAGTTTCTTCTCACAAAGTTCAAGAGCTGGCCAAAGAGCTTTATGCTCAGGAAGACTTCCAATATTCGAGAGTTCCATCTGGTGTTTTCTTATTAACAAGTAAAAAAGAAATTTCAGAAACAAAACCATTATTTGATGCAATCGATAACGGTGAAGAAGTAAAGATCTTATGTCTTGATGGTGTGACAGATGTCCACAATGCTGGTGCAATCATGCGTACAGCAGCGTTTTACAATGTTTCTCATATTGTTTTTGCAGTAAAAAATAATTTCAATATTGGGCCTTCGATGGCCCGTATTGCATCTGGCGCTCTCGAGTATGTTGAGATTGTAAAATGCAATTCTTTGCCTAAGTTTTTATCTGCACTGATAAAGCGTAATGTGACACCAATAGGACTTACAGAGCATACTGAAGATAATGATTTAGGTGAAATCAATGGGATCAAGTGCCTCGTACTTGGGGCAGAGGATAGAGGACTGTCACATGCAACAGTTCGCTTATTAGAAAAGAAAATACGTTTAGAGCCAATGGGGAAAATTGAGTCTTTGAATGTATCGGTTGCTGCGGCAATTGCGATGGAAAAAGTTTTTTCTAAAAAATAAGTTAAAAAAAGCTTGCCAGCTTTTTAATTCTCCTTTATAACTTATTTCCATCGCAAGTAATGTTTGCTGGCATAGCTCAGTTGGCTAGAGCAGCGGTTTTGTAAACCGCAGGTCGTAGGTTCGAGTCCTATTGCCAGCTCCATTCTTTACAGCGGTTGTGGCGAGGTTGCCGAGTGGCCAAAGGCAACAGACTGTAAATCTGTCGGGGTATCCCTTCGATGGTTCGAATCCATCTCTCGCCACCATTTTGAAAATAATTCTTTACAGAATGTTTTTGAAAGGTTATAAAATTTAAATCTTATGCGGGCGTAACTCAGTTGGTAGAGTGTCAGCCTTCCAAGCTGAATGTCGCAAGTTCGAACCTTGTCGCCCGCTCCATTAAAAAGATCCTCCTAGAGGATCTTTTTTTTTGCCAAAAATCAAAACTCATTATTAAAATATAGAAAACTTATTTTGTGCTCGCGTGGCTCAGGGGTAGAGTACTTCCTTGGTAAGGAAGAGGTCACGGGTTCAAATCCCGTCGTGAGCTCCATTTTATTTGCCGTTAATAAACTTTTTTGTGGCCTTAAGTATAGATTTTACTGGCAATTCAAGTTTTTTATGTTATCAAAATGGCAATATGAAATTTGTGGGTTAGATTTTAACTTGGATGGCATTTTTTTTATGTTGAATCTAAGTCGAATATAGTCGATACTTACAACTCAAATTTAGCTTTTAGTTATAGTAATTATTAAGACAAACATAATGTTATGTTTAACTTTTTTAAGGAGACTTAAGTCATGGCAAAAGAATCTTTTGACAGAAGTAAGCCCCACGTAAACATTGGTACGATCGGGCACGTTGACCACGGTAAGACAACTCTTACAGCGGCAATTTCAATCACATTAGCTAACGCACTTGGTGGTGACGTAAGAAAATTCGACGAAATCGATTCAGCACCAGAAGAGAAAGCTAGAGGTATTACAATCAATACTTCACACATTGAATATGAAACAGAAACTCGCCACTACGCGCACGTAGACTGTCCAGGTCACGCTGACTATGTAAAGAACATGATTACAGGTGCAGCACAAATGGACGGAGCGATCCTAGTTTGTTCAGCAGCGGACGGTCCAATGCCACAAACTCGTGAGCACATCCTTCTTGCACGTCAGGTAGGTGTACCAGCGATCGTAGTATTTTTAAATAAAGTAGACCAAGTAGATGATGAAGAACTACTTGAGCTAGTAGAGATGGAAGTAAGAGAACTTCTTTCTTCTTACGACTTCCCAGGTGACGATATTCCTATCGTAGCTGGTTCGGCACTTGCAGCTCTTGAAATGAGAGACGATGCAATTGGTAAAGATAAAGTTCTAGAGCTTATGGCACAAGTTGATGCTTATATCCCAACTCCGGCTAGAGCAACAGATCTTGACTTCCTAATGCCAGTAGAAGACGTATTCTCAATTTCAGGACGTGGTACAGTTTGTACAGGACGTGTTGAAAGAGGTATCATCAAGGTTAACGAAGAAATCGAAATCGTTGGTATTAAAGAAACAACTAAGACAACAGTAACTGGTGTTGAGATGTTCCGTAAGCTTCTTGACGAAGGTAGAGCGGGTGATAACGTTGGTCTTCTACTACGTGGTGTTAAGCGTGAAGAAGTTGAGCGTGGTCAATGTCTAATTAAGCCAGGTTCAGTTAAGCCACACGCGAAATTTAACTGTGAAGTATATATCCTTTCAAAAGATGAGGGTGGACGTCACACTCCAATCTTCAAAGGTTATAGACCACAGTTCTACTTCAGAACAACAGACGTAACAGGTGACATCACACTTGCAGACGGTGTTGAAATGGTTATGCCAGGTGACAACACTTCTTTCGCAGTAGAGCTAATTACTCCAATCGCGATGGAAAAAGGTCTTAAGTTCGCAATCCGTGAGGGTGGTAGAACAATCGGTGCTGGTACAGTATCTGAAATTCTTGACTAATATTTTAAATATTCAAGATATAAGGAAGGGGAGCTTTTGCTCCCCTTTTTTTATGCCTAAATTTAAGTTCTCTTTTTAACAATCGATTTCTGGGATACATGTCCCATTTTGTTGCCAATAACGGTATGTATCGGCGATGTCTGACCAAGGTGTACCATTTGTATCCTTAGGCTTGCGAGTCCAAAAGTAGTCAGCATCACCAGTTCCACATTTGTGAGTTAACTCGTGGAGAACGATTCCTTGACGGCCTTCAATGTCGTAGTCCCAGTAGCTTGGTGTAATATATACAGTTTTACCAATAACAGCATATGTGTAAGCTATTGCGCCACCATATGGTTCAACACATTTATGTTTAGTCCAATATGTTCTTGCAAGAGAGCACTTCATGACCACGATGGCCTTGTTGATTTTCTTTTCAACATTCTTATCCATGTATGGGTTTTGTTTCTTGTACTGTCTGAGGTCTTTAATGATACCTTTCATGTCCGCACGTGATTTTTTCGTATCTTTGATCAGCATATCTTTTTGATCCTCAGAACACGTTTTAGAAACGAAAATTGCTGCGTTAATATTAAGTGTAAGCATCAATAGTACTAAATACTTCATGTTGTTTTCTCTCCAATAAAATTAAATGTCGCTGTTGCGATTCGCTACACTACCCTTAGTTTGGACTCGGTTCAATATAATGGAAATATTTATAGTAATAAGAGATTGACGAGGAAGGCCTTTTTGGGTAATTTAGGTTTCCATAGTCGAACGGGTGTATAGCTCCAATTGGTAGAGCGGCTGATTCCAAATCAGTAGGTTTAAGGTTCGAATCCTTATGCGCCCGCCACTTTCCCAAATATTATTTATTTTGACTGCAAATTTGTCCTATTTTTGCGTTAGCTCTTGCCAAACCATGTTAATTAAGGGATATAATCTGTTACTTATACGTTTAATTTAGGTAAAAAAAAGGATTTGAGATGTCCCTCATTAAGAGTGAAGACAGCAAGAAGTGGATTAACGCTTTTGTTGCTGCCGTAAGTGCAATTTGTGGTTTTATTACTATTAGATTCCTCGAACAATTAAGTGAGTGGTTTGATCTTGAAGCAAAGGTTCCAAACTTCCCAATCACAGTACAAGTAGTTGGAATTGTTGTTGGTCTAATTGTTTTCTTAGTTATTGCTAAGAACAAAAATGCATCAACTTTACTTGAGGATGTTTACGCTGAACTTGTAAAAGTTGTATGGCCTAACAAAGATGACGTTTTAAAAACGACAATTGGTTTAGTGATCGCACTAAGCATTGTTAGTGGAATTTTCGTTTTAGTAGATTATTCGTTCAGACAATTACTAAGCATAATTCTTTAATTTATACCTTTAAATAATTTAAGTGAGATAGAAATGGTTGATAACAACGAAACAGAAAAAGAACTAACTAATGAAGAAATGGCCGTAGAATCATCAGAAGGTGAAGCTACTGTTAACCCTAACTTTCGTTGGTACATTGCAAAGACTTTAACAGGTCAAGAAAACAAGGTTCAAAAAACTCTTCGTGAAAGAATTGTTAACTACAAACTGACTGATTCATTTGGTGAAATCGTAGTACCAGAGGAAAAAGTAACTTCTCACGCAGGTGGAAGAAAAAGAACTATTACTAAGAAGCTTTTCCCAGGTTATGTACTAATTCATATGCTTATGAATGAGAACACTTGGCACTTAGTAAAAGATACTGACAAAATTACAGGATTTGTTGGCGGAACAGTTGACAAACCAGCCCCTTTATCAGATGAAGAGGCAGCATATATGACAGGACAATCAACTGGTGGTTTCAAGAAGACACGTACTACTGTGGACTTCTCTGAAGGTGAAGAGGTTAAGGTTATTGAAGGACCTTTTGCTTCATTCGTCGGTACAATTGAATCTGTAAATGAAAATGGAAAACTGAAAGTAAACGTTTCTATATTTGGTCGACCAACACCAGTAGAATTAGATGCTTCTCAGGTAGAAAAAAATTAATAACCGTTGGTAGAACTAAAGTTCGCAGGAGAAATTTATGGCTAAGAAAATCACAGGTTTCATTAAGCTACAAATTCCAGGTGGGAAAGCAAACCCATCACCACCAGTTGGGCCAGCACTAGGTCAAAAAGGTGTAAATATCATGGAATTTTGTAAAGCTTTCAATGCAAAGACACAAAAAGACGCAGGTGTAATGCTTCCAACAATCATTACAGTATACTCTGACCGTTCTTTTACATTTGTAACTAAGACACCTCCAGCTTCATACCTTCTTAAAGATAAGCTTAAGCTTAAGAGAGGGGCACAGAAGCCAGGAACAGAAGTTGTAACAACAGTATCTAAGAAAATCATTGAAGAAATTGTTGAAGCGAAAAGACCAGACTTAACAGCAGCTACTCAAGAAGCAGCGGAAAGAATCATCGAAGGTTCATGTCGTTCAGCTGGTATCAAACTAGATTACTAAGAGGTGTTACAATGGCTAAGAAATCAAAAAAATATACAGAAGCACTTGCAAAAGTAGATACAACTAAGAATTACACAATTGATGAAGCGATCAACCTTGCTAAAGAAGTAAAGTTCGCTACATTTGATGAAACTGTAGATCTAGCATTTAGACTTGGTGTTGATCCAAGACATGCTGACCAGATGATCAGAGGTGCATTAGCACTTCCAGCTGGTACAGGTAAATCAGTAAAAGTTTGTGTTATTACATCTGGTGACAACGTAGCTAAAGCTGAAGCAGCTGGTGCAGATTACGTTGGTGGTGACGATATCGTTGCTAAGATCGCAGGTGGATGGCTTGACTTTGACAGAGTTATCGCATCTCCAGATATGATGGGTAAACTTGGTCGTGTTGCAAGAATCCTAGGGCCTAGAGGTCTAATGCCTAACCCAAAATTAGGAACAGTTACTCCTAATGTTGAAAACGCAGTTAAAGAGCAAAAAGCTGGTAAGGTTGAATACAGAACTGAAAAGAATGGTATTATCCACGTTCCTGTTGGTAAGTCTTCTTTCTCAAATGAAGATTTAAGAAAGAATATTGATACTATGATCTCAGCAATCATTAAAGCTAAGCCTGTTTCTGCAAAAGGTACTTACCTTAAGTCACTTACTTTAAGTACGACTATGGGGCCAGGTCTTAAAATTGATACTTTAGAAGCTGCATCAATCGCAGCAAAATAATAAGGGGTTGATGATTGTCGGTGTAGCTGCTGTAAGAGTTTGAAGTTACATAAAGCCTGCATGAAATCTCCCTCCAATAGTTTAGGAGGTAAACGATGTTAACTAGAGCAGAGAAAGACGTTATCATCGATGGTCTTAAAAAGAAGATCACTGATGCCAACGCTATCTTTCTAACAAACGTTATTGGACTACCATCTAATGACGCCACAGCTCTAAGAAAGTCTATCCGCGAAGCGGGTGGATCACTAGTTGTTACTCGTAACACACTTTTTTCTAAGGCAGCGGCCGGAACAGATGCAGAAGAATTACTTTCTGGTCTTAAAGGTACGCAAGCTGTTGCTTTCGCATTTGACGAAGCACCAGCTGTTGCTAAGGCACTAAAAGAATGTGGAAAAGCGTTTGAACTAGTAGAACTTAGAGGTGGTTTACTTGATGGTAAAGCACTAACAGCAGCAGAAGTAAATGCAATTGCAGACCTACCATCTCGTGATGAGATGCTTGGTACTCTTCTTGCAACATTTAATGCACCGATCTCGGCATTTGCTAGAGTTCTTAATGCAATTAAAGAGCAAAAAGAAGCAGGCGTTGAAGCTGCGCCAGTTGCAGCTGAAGAATCTGCAGAATAGTAATTAACAAAGTTAGAGTTAAAGTTATTTTAAATTTTTAGGAGTTATATATGTCTATTACAAATGATCAATTAATTGAAAAAATCTCAAACATGACTGTTCTTGAAGTAGCTGAGCTAGTTAAAGAACTTGAAGAAAAATTTGGTGTATCAGCTGCTCCTGTAGCTGTTGCTGGTGGAGCTGCTGCTGGTGGTGCTGCTGAAGAAAAAACTGAATTTGACGTTGTTCTTGCTGACGCAGGTGCTAAGAAAATCAACGTTATTAAAGAAGTTAGAGGAATCACTGGTCTAGGTCTTAAGGAAGCAAAAGAAATGGTTGAAGGTGCTCCAAAGACTGTTAAAGAAGCAGTTTCTAAAGACGAAGCAGAAGAAATCAAGAAAAAACTTGAAGCTGCTGGTGCAAAGGTTGAGCTTAAGTAATTTAAGCCCCTTGCTCATCGCATAAAAAATTAAAAAATACAGGTGTGGAGATTTAGCGATCTTCACACCTTTTTTGCGTTTGTAAAAACCGAAAAAAAAAGTTATTAAGTAACTAAAAAAATATACGTGCACGTTAAAACAATTAAAACCCGGGAGAACCATAATGACTGACCCTTTTAGACCAAACGAGTGGTTTCGTAAGAACTTTGCCTCAACACCATCTGTGTTAGAGACACCTCCACTCATGCTTCTACAAAAGAAGTCCTATGATGATTTCCTTCAAAAGGACGTACCTCCTTCTCAAAGAGAAGAAATGGGATTACAGGCTGTTTTCAATTCTGTATTTCCAATCCACGACTTTAACAAAACTGTATCGTTAGAGTTTGTAAGCTACTCACTAGAACAACCTAAGTACACTGTAAAAGAGTGTCGTCAAAGAGGCCTATCATATGAAGCGCCACTTAAGGTAGTTGTTCGTCTAGTATTCTATGATGTAGCTGTCGACAAAGATGGTAATGAACAAAGAACTGTTTCTTCAATCAAAGAACAGGAAGTTTACTTAGGAAACATTCCTCTGATGGCAGAGACTGGTTCTTTTGTATATAACGGAACTGAGAGAGTTATTGTTTCTCAGCTTCACAGATCTCCTGGTATCGTATTCGAACACGATGGTGGAAAGAAGCACTCAAGTGGTAAGCTTCTTTATTCTGCAAGAATTATTCCTCATAGAGGTTCTTGGCTAGATTTCGAATTCGATCACAAGAATATTCTATTTGCAAGAATTGATAGAAAGAGAAAATTACACGCAACAGTTGTTCTTAAAGCTCTAGGTTACAGTACAGAAGAAATTCTTGATATGTTCTACCATATTGAAACAATCAAGTTTTCTAAAGATGGTGAGTTCGTTAGATCTCTTGATCTATCTTTAATGACTGGAACACGTGCTACTAATGACGTACTTGATCCAAAGACAGGTAAGGCTATCGTTAGAAAAGGGAAGAAATTCTCTAAAGCTTCAATTAAGAGATTAACTGAAGCAGGTGTAACTGAGATCCCAGCTCAACTTGAAGAAGTTGTTGGTAAAGTTGCTGCTAAAGATATCTTTAATGAGTCAACTGGTGAAGTAATCTGTTTGGCCAATGAAGCACTTTCTGAAGCTAAAATTCAAGAGCTTGTTGCTGCTGGTGTAACTGAAGTTGAGTGTCTATACATTGACATGATTAACTTTGGTGACCAGATCAGAAATACTCTTCTACTAGATAAGACTGATACTAAAGAAGATGCACTTCTTAAAATCTTCGAAAGATTAAGACCTGGTGAGCCACCAGCAGTTGAAGCTGCTGAAGTTCTTTTCCAAGGACTTTTCTTTGACGAAGAAAGATATGACCTATCTCGTGTTGGTCGTATGAAAATCAATTATAAGTTTAAGACAGATGTTCCAGTTGAGAACACTGTACTTACTAAAGAAGATATCAATACAACTATCCAATACCTTGTAGAACTTAACAACGGTAAAGGTCGTGTTGATGATATCGACCACTTAGGTAACAGACGTGTTAGACCTGTAGGTGAACTACTTGAAAACCAATTTAGAGTTGGTCTAGTACGTATGGAAAGAGCGGTTAAAGAAAGAATGGCAATTCAAGAAATTGATACAATGATGCCATATGATCTTGTAAACCAAAAACCAGTTGCTGCTGCCGTTAAGGAATTCTTTGGTTCATCACAACTTTCACAGTTTATGGATCAAACGAACCCTCTTTCAGAAGTTACTCACAAGCGTCGTCTTTCAGCTCTTGGACCAGGTGGTCTAACGAGAGAAAGAGCATCATTCGAAGTTCGTGACGTTCACGTTACTCACTACGGAAGAATGTGTCCGGTTGAGACTCCTGAAGGACCAAACATTGGTCTAATTACATCTCTTGCAACATTTGCAAAAGTTTCTGAATACGGTTTCATTGAAACTCCATACCTAACTATTGGTGAAGACCAGAAAATTGGTGATGTTGAGTATTTCACTGCCTTCCAAGAAGAAGGTAAAGTAATCGCTCAGATCGATGCAAATAATATCAAAGATGGACAACTTGTAGGTGAGCAAGTAGCTGCTCGTGCTTCTGGTGAATTCACACTTGTTGACGCTTCAGAAGTAAACCTAATGGACGTTTCTCCAACTCAGATGATTTCAGTTGCAACATCTCTTATTCCATTCCTTGAGCACGATGATGCCAACCGTGCCCTAATGGGATCGAACATGATGAGACAGGCCGTGCCTGTTGTTAAAACTGAAGCTCCAATTGTTGGTACAGGTACGGAAAGAATCGTTGCTAGAGACTCTGGCGCGGTACTTGTAGCTAACGACAATGGACGCGTAATCTTTGTTGATTCAAACAGAATTGTTATCCAAAGAGATAATTTTAAAGATGGTGAATCTGGTGTTGATATTTACAAGCTAGTTAAATATCAAAGAACTAACCAGAACACTTGTAATAACCAAAAAGCTCTTGTTACTGAAGGTGACATTGTTAAGAAAGGTGACGTACTTGCTGACGGACCAGGTACTGACAATGGTGACTTAGCTCTTGGGCAAAACCCACTTGTAGCATTCATGCCATGGGGTGGTTATAACTACGAAGACTCGATCCTGATTTCTGAAGACCTTCTTGCAAAAGACGTGTTTACTTCTGTTCACATCGAAGCATTCGAAGTTGAAGCTCGTGATACTAAACTTGGTAAAGAAGAAATCACTCGCGATATTCCAAACGTTTCAGAAGAGTCTCTAAAAGACCTTGATGAGGCAGGTATCGTTAGAGTTGGTGCTATCATTAAGCCAGGTGATATCCTAGTTGGTAAGATTACGCCTAAAGGTGAAACTCAACTTTCTCCAGAAGAAAAGCTTCTTAAAGCAATCTTCGGTGATAAAGCTGGTGATGTTAAAGATACTTCACTAAGAGTTCCTTCATCTGTTTACGGTACAGTAATTGATGCAAGAGTTTACACTCGTGAAGGTGTTGAGCTATGTGCAAGATCTAAGGACATTATCGAGCAAGAAACAACTCTTCTTAGAAGAGATGAAAGAATCGAAATTAAGGCAATCCAAACTTCAGCAATTCTTAAGATTGCAGATATGCTTAAAGGTGCAAAAGTTACTGATGTACTTGTTTCTGAAGATGGTTCAGCAGAACTACTTTCTAAAGGAACTGAGATTACAGGTGAAATTCTTGCATCAATTCCATTTGAGCTAATTGGTTACTTACCACTACAAGCTGAACTTGAAGAAAAACTATCTGAATACTTTGCAGACGTTAGAAACAAGATCAACAGAGTTAGAGCTAAGACAACTGATGAGATTGCAAAACTTCATAGAGGTGATGAACTTCCTCCAGGTGTAATCAAAAAGATTACTGTATACGTAGCGATTAAGCGTAAGCTTCAGCCAGGTGATAAAATGGCCGGTCGTCACGGTAACAAAGGGGTTATCTCAAACGTAGTTCCACGTGAAGATATGCCTTACCTAGCGGATGGTACACCTGTTGAAATCGTACTTAACCCTCTAGGGGTACCTTCTCGTATGAACATCGGACAGCTTCTTGAGCTTCACCTTGGATGGGCCGGACGTGGTCTTGGTGAGAAAATCAAGGTTATGCTTGAAGAACAAATGAAAGTTCACGAGATTAAGGATTTCATTTACAAAATCTATAAAACACCAGAAGTAGAAGCTTGGTTAAAGTCGGCAGCAGATGATGTTGTTATGGCCCTTGCTAAGAAGCTAACAAGCGGTGTTCGTTTCTCTACAAAAGTATTTGATGGTGCTTCAGAAGCAGATATCAGAGAAATGCTTGAGCTAGCAGATCTTGAGTCAAATGGTAAGACTACTCTATTTGATGGTAAGACTGGTGATGCTTTCGCTGAGGACGTTACTGTTGGTGTTATGTACATGCTTAAACTACACCACCTTGTAGACGAAAAACTTCACGCACGTTCTACAGGTCCTTACTCACTTGTAACTCAGCAGCCACTTGGTGGTAAGGCTCAGTTCGGTGGTCAGAGACTTGGGGAAATGGAAGTTTGGGCACTTGAAGCATACGGTGCAGCTTATACTCTTCAAGAGTTCTTAACTGTTAAGTCAGATGACGTTATCGGTAGAACTAGAATGTATGAGTCAATCGTTAAAGGTGAGCAAGTACTAGAACCAGGTCTTCCAGAATCGTTCAACGTTCTAATCAGAGAGCTTCAAGCACTTTGTCTAGACGTTAAACTTGAAGAAGACAGAATTGAAGAATCTATTCGTTAATTTATGGCAGGCTTAGTCCTGCCATATATTAAGAGGGCATAAAAAAATGAAAGACCTTTTAAACTTTTTTGATAAGCCAAAAGATCCAGTAAGCGTTGAAGGTGTATCTATCAAGCTTGCTTCTCCTGACACAATCAGAGAGTGGTCATTTGGTGAAGTAAAAAAACCAGAAACTATTAACTATAGAACTTATAAACCAGAAAGAGACGGTTTATTCTGTGCAAAGATTTTCGGACCAGTAAAAGATTACGAATGTATCTGTGGTAAGTATAAGAGAATGAAGCACAGAGGTGTTGTATGTGAGAAGTGTGGTGTTGAAGTTACACTTTCTAAAGTACGTCGTGAGAGATGTGGACATATCGAATTAGCAACTCCAGTTGCTCACATTTGGTTTCTACGTTCACTTCCATCAAGAATGGCAGCTCTTCTTAACCTATCTCTTAAAGAACTTGAGAAAGTTCTTTATTATGAAGCTTATATCGTAACTGCTTCAGCAACTGATGGTGTTGAAGGTGGTCTTGATGTAGGTCGTGTTATCTCTGAACAACAATACTGGGAACTAAAAGAACAAGGTATTGATTTTGAAGCTGGTATGGGTGGAGAAATCGTTCAAGAGCTACTTTCTAAACTTGATATCGATCTAGAAAATAAAAACTTAAGACGTGGTCTTGCTAACGCAACTACTGAAATGGCAAGAACGAAGTTTGTTAAGAGACTAAGAGTGGTTGAATCTCTTATGAAATCTGAAAACAAGCCTGAGTGGTTTATGATGGATGTTATTCCTATTCTTCCACCAGACTTAAGACCTCTTGTTCCACTAGAAGCAGGACGTTTTGCAACTTCAGATCTTAACGATCTATATAGACGTGTTATCAACAGAAACAACCGTCTTAGAAGACTTAAAGAACTTAATGCTCCTGAAATCATCATCAGAAACGAAAAGAGAATGCTTCAAGAAGCTGTAGATGCTCTATTCGATAATGGTCGTCGTGGTAAGGTATTTACTGGTGCTAATAAGCGTCCACTTAGATCACTTTCAGATATGCTTAAAGGAAAGCAAGGACGTTTCCGTCAAAACCTTCTTGGTAAGCGTGTTGACTACTCAGGACGTTCTGTAATTGTTGTTGGTCCAAGTTTAAGACTTCACCAGTGTGGTCTTCCAAAACTTATGGCACTTGAGCTTTTCAAGCCATTTATCTACAACAAACTAATTGAAAAAGGACACTGTACTACTATTAAAGTTGCTAAACGTATGGTTGAGCAACAAAAAGAAGAAGTATGGAATATCCTTGAAGAAGTTGTACAAGAACACCCAGTACTTCTTAACCGTGCACCAACTCTTCACAGACTTGGTATCCAAGGTTTCGAACCTGTACTTATCGAAGGTAAGGCAATCCGTCTTCACCCTCTAGTTTGTACAGCATTCAACGCCGACTTCGATGGTGACCAGATGGCCGTTCACGTGCCTCTATCACTAGAAGCTCAAATTGAGTGTCGTGTTCTTGCAATGTCGACAAATAACATTCTTTCTCCAAAAGATGGTTCTCCAATTATTACTCCATCTCAGGATATCGTACTTGGTCTTTACTACATGACTCGTGTTAGACCATACGCTCGTGGATACGGGAAAACTTTCTCTTCTAAAGAAGAAGCTCAGTTTGCTTACCATTCAGGTAACCTACACCTACAAGCACCAATTAAGGTACGTATTGGTGGAGAAGTTTACGAAACAACTGTTGGACGTACATTCGTATTTGATATCGTTCCAACTTGTCTAAACTTTGAAGACGTAAACATCATTCTTGGTAAGAAAGAACTAGTTAAGCTTCTTGACCTTGCTTACAGAAGAGGATCTGAAAAAGATACTGTTCTTCTTGCTGACGGTCTTATGCAACTTGGTTATAGCAATGCTACAAAAGCTGGTATTTCTATTAACGTTGTTGATATGGAAATCCCTGCTGAAAAAGAAGGAATCCTTAAAGAAGCTCATGACGAAGTTCATGGGATTACTGAAGAGTATAACGAAGGTTCAATCACTAATGGTGAGAGATATAACAAGGTTGTTGATGTTTGGTCACAAACAACTGAAAAACTTGTTAAGGTTATGCTTGAGAAAATTTCAACTGATGAATTTACTTCAGATAAAGAAGGTGAAGAGCCAATTTACGCTCCTTCATTCAACGCTCTTTACATGATGGCAAACTCAGGTGCAAGGGGTTCTGCTCAGCAGATGAGACAGCTTGCTGCCATGAGGGGTCTAATGGCCAAACCATCTGGTGAGATTATTGAAACGCCAATTACATCTAACTTCCGTGAAGGTTTATCGGCACTTCAGTACTTTACGTCTACACACGGTGCTCGTAAAGGTCTAGCCGATACTGCCCTGAAGACAGCTAACTCTGGTTACCTAACGAGACGTCTTGTTGACGTTGCTCAAGATGGTATTATCAGAAACGAAGACTGTGGAACTACTGATGGGATTACTCTAACTTCTCGTATTGAATCAGGTGAAGTTGTTGAGCACGTTGCTTCTAGAGCAATGGGCCGTGTAACAGCTGCTCCAGTTATCTCAGCAGAAGGTAATGAAGTTCTTCCAACAGGTCACTTACTAACTGAAAAAGACCTTGTGTTACTAGAAGAGAAAGAAGTTGACCAAATTAAGGTTAGATCTGTTCTTACTTGTAACGAAAGACATGGTTTCTGTGCGGCTTGTTTCGGACGTGACCTTGCTCGTGGAACAATGGTATCTGTTGGTGAAGCGGTTGGTGTTATCGCTGCTCAGTCAATTGGTGAACCTGGTACACAGCTTACAATGCGTACATTCCACGTTGGTGGTACAGCAACAGCTGGTGCACAAGTAAATAAAACAACTGTTCGTACTTCTGGTAAAGTTGTATATAACAATGTTGTAACTGTTGAAACTCCAACTGGTCTTCTTGTTATGAACAAGACTGGTGAGCTTATCATTAAAGATGCTCGTGGCGTTGAAAAAGAAAAATATCCAGCAATCTACGGTTCAAAACTTCACTTCACAGAAGGTAGCGAAGTAAACGTAGGGGATACTCTGATTGAATGGGACCCGTTTGCGATTCCACTTCTTACAGAAGTTGCTGGTACAGTTAAGTTTGAAGACCTAGTAGTTGGTGCAACTCTTGCTGAGCAAACTGACACGGTAACTGGTCTTACTCAAAGAACTGTAACAGAAACTAAAGATCCTTCACTTCAACCAAGAATGACAATTCTTGATGCTGATGGAAATCCTATTGTTGTTCCTGGAACAAACCGTCAAGCTTCATACAGACTTCAAGTTGGTGCAACACTAACTGTTACTGAAGGTGATGAAGTTGTAATTGGTAGCGTACTATCTAAAGTTTCTCGTGAAACGACGAAAACAAAAGATATTACAGGGGGTCTTCCAAGAGTTGCCGAGCTTTTCGAAGCAAGAAAGCCAGCTCAAGCATCTCAGATTGCTGATGTAACTGGTACAATTGAATTTGGTGCTGAAGTTAGAGGATCTAGAAGAATTCTAATTAGACCTGAAGATGGATCTGATCCAGTAGTTTACACGATTCCTAAGGGACGTTATGTGACTGTAAACGAAGGTGACTATATCCGTTCAGGTGAAGCTATTATGGATGGGCCAGCGAACCCACACGATATCCTAAGAGTACTTGGTATTAAAGAACTTGCAGGTTACATCGTTGATGAGATTCAAGCTGTTTACCGTCTACAAGGTGTAGATATCGATGATAAGCACATTGAGGTAATTGTATCTCAAATGCTTAAGAAGGTTGAAGTAACTGATCCAGGTGATTCGACATTTGTTGTTGGTGATTCTGTAACTAAAGCAGAACTACTTACTACTAATGAACAACTAGTTGCTGATGGATATGAGCCAGCTCAAGCAAGACCAGTTCTACTTGGTATTACTAAAGCAGCTCTTTCAACTGATTCTTTCTTATCAGCTGCATCTTTCCAAGAGACAACTAAAATCTTAACTCAGGCATCGCTTGAAGGTAAAAAAGATTTATTACGTGGTCTTAAGGAAAACGTACTTATGGGTCGTCTGATTCCAGCTGGTTCAGGTATCTCTAAGTATCGTGATTACGAAGCATTTGTTGAAGAAGATGATTCTCAGGAAGAAACTTCTACACTTATGCTATAAAAACTTGCTTAATTGAGGGGTGGTGTGTTACACCATCCCTCTATAGTTTATTATGGGCTTAAAAGCCTATTTTTATTGTGGAAATATTGTTGTAGTTAAGGAGCGGAAATGCCTACGATTAACCAATTAATTAGAAAAGGTAGAACTGATAAAGTTGAAAAAACTAAGTCACCTGCCTTAAAAGCGTGTCCTCAAAGACGCGGTGTATGTACAAGAGTATATACAACTACTCCTAAGAAACCAAACTCAGCGATGAGAAAGGTTTGTAGAGTAAAATTAACAAGTGGATTTGAAGTTACTTCATACATTGGTGGTGAAGGACACAATCTACAAGAACACTCGATCGTTATGATTCGTGGTGGTAGAGTAAAAGACCTTCCAGGGGTTCGTTATCACACTATTAGAGGTACACTAGATTGCCAAGGTGTTGATAAAAGAGGACAGAGAAGATCTAAGTACGGTTGTAAGAGACCAAAGAAATAACTTTTAGTTAACTAATTGTGACACCGATTGCGTCATGGCATGAGGTGAGTAATCGATCAGTTTTAACTGTTTCCGGTGAAGGAGAATAAATATGAGTAGAAAACATAGAGCACAGACGAGAGAAGTACTTCCAGATCCGATCTTTCAAGACGTTGTTGTTGCTAAGTGTGTAAACGCACTTATGAAAGACGGAAAGAAATCTGTTGCTGAAAAAATCTTTTATGGTGCACTTCAAAGAGTTGAATCAAAAACTGGTGAAGAGCCTTTAAAGGTATTCAAGAAAGCCCTTTCTAACATTAAGCCAGCGGTTGAGGTTAAGTCTCGTCGTATTGGTGGAGCAACTTACCAAATTCCAGTTGAAGTTAGAAATAACAGAAGACAATCACTAGCTCTAAGATGGTTGAGAGACTATGCTAGAAATCGTGGTGGTAGAACTATGGTTGAGAAACTATCTGATGAAATCATCGATGCTTCTCAAGGTAGAGGTGGCGCTGTTAAGAAGCGTGAAGACACTTACAAAATGGCAGAAGCAAACAAAGCTTTTGCTCACCTTAAGTGGTAGTTCGAAAATAAGCAATAAAGTCCATAATAAACTAATAGAAGGCTCCCTACGGGAGCCTTTCTTTTTATAAAGCCTTTTGTTCATTGAGGTTTTATTCCTATCTAAAATTCCATATTTATGTTAATTATATGTCTGCAAAAATTAAATTTTTAAGGACTTTGTATGAGTTTAGAAAATATTCGTAATATCGGAATTATGGCGCATATTGATGCGGGTAAAACGACGACAACTGAACGTATTCTCTACTACACGGGAAAAAGCCATAAGATTGGTGAGGTTCACGATGGTGCTGCAACTATGGATTGGATGGTTCAGGAGCAAGAGCGTGGGATTACAATTACTTCAGCTGCGACAACTTGTATTTGGAATAAGACGAATATTAATATTATTGATACTCCAGGTCACGTTGACTTCACAATTGAGGTTGAGAGAGCTTTAAGGGTTTTAGATGGTGCAGTTGGTGTATTTGATGCTGTGGCCGGTGTAGAGCCTCAATCTGAGACTGTATGGGGGCAAGCAGATAAGTACAAAGTACCAAGAATTGCATTTGTTAACAAAATGGATAGAGTTGGGGCAAATTTTCAAATGTGCCTTGATGAAATAAGAGAGAAGTTGGGTAAGACGGCAGCAGCAATTCAGCTTCCAATTGGTGCTGAAGATGTGTTTAAGGGTATGGTTGATGTCGTAAGAATGAAGGCCCTTCTTTTTAAGGATGAGGATCTTGGTTCAACTGTAGTTGTTGAAGATATTCCTGAAGATCTTCAGGATGAAGCTCAGATGGCAAGAGAAGAGCTA
This sequence comes from Halobacteriovorax sp. GFR8, assembly GCF_050955245.1. Classification (NCBI taxonomy): domain Bacteria; kingdom Pseudomonadati; phylum Bdellovibrionota; class Bacteriovoracia; order Bacteriovoracales; family Halobacteriovoraceae; genus Halobacteriovorax; species Halobacteriovorax sp. GFR8. The sequence continues at coordinate 371,059 of NZ_JBPBLR010000003.1, forward strand.
ATTGAGACTTTGGCAGATTATGATGATCAGTTAGCTGAAGACTACTTGTCTGGTGAAGAGATTACTAATGAGAGACTTATTGCTGCTATTAGAGATGCAGTTATTAATCATGAGTTTGTAGCAGTTCTTTGTGGATCGGCATTTAAAAATAAAGGTGTTCAGCCATTACTAGATGCAGTTTGTGACTACCTTCCTTCACCTGTTGATCGTGGTGAAGTGAGAGGTGTTAATGGCAAAAATCATGATAAAGAAGAGGTTAGAAAGCCTGATACTGAGGATGCGTTTTCAGGTATTGCTTTCAAAATTGCTACTGATCCATTCGTGGGCTCATTGACATTTTTTAGAATTTATTCTGGAACAATTAAATCTGGAGCTCAGGTTTATAATCCTCATAAAGGTAAGCGTGAAAGAGTTAACAAGATTCTACAAATGCACGCAGACAAGAGAACAGAATTACAAGAAGCAAAGGCCGGGGATATTATTGCAATTTCTGGTTTAAAGGAAACAGTTACAGGTGAAACCCTATGTGCTGAAAATCGTACAATTATTTTTGATTTAATGGATTTTCCTGAGTCTGTTATTTCTGTTGCAATTGAGCCAAAAACAACAAATGATGAAAAGAAACTAATGAATTCTTTAAATCAGCTTAAATTAGAAGATCCATCTTTTTCATACCAACATAACAAAGAAACAGGGCAACTATTAATCTTTGGTATGGGTGAACTTCACCTAGAAATTATTTGCGATCGTCTTGAGCGTGAGTTTAAAGTTGGTATTCGCGTAGGTGATCCACAGGTATCATACCGTGAAAGTATCACTAGTACTGCTAAAGAATCAGATACATTCCACCGCGAACAAGCTGGAAAAATGGTATTTGGTAATGCTGTTATTGAAGTTGAGCAAGCCGACTCTCAAGCTGGTGTTTTATTTGAGACTGATTTAACTAAAAGAGATTTACCACAAGAATTTATTGATGCTATTGAAAAGAGTATTAAAGATACTTCAATGGGTGGTGCCCTGGCTGGCTACCCATTTATAAATATTAAGGCTAAGTTAGTGGCCGCAGAGTTTAATGAAGATGAAGGTTCAGAAGTTGCTTATGCAATTGCTGCCTCTAATGCTTTTAGAGCTGCATGCCGAAAAGCAGGCTTATCTTTATTAGAGCCAAAAATGAGTCTGGAAATTGTAACGCCTTCTGATTACACGGGTGATATTATTTCAGACATTAATATGAAACGTGGAAAGATCCATTCAATGGGTGTTAAGCAAGATAAAGAAGTTATCGATGCTGAAGTTCCACTATCGGAAATGTTCGGGTACTCAACAGATATACGTTCAAAATCGCAAGGCCGCGCAAGCTTTACGATGAATTTTGACCGTTATGAAGAGATTCCAATGAATATGGCCAAAGAAATACTTGAAAAACGAGGAATATACATCTAAAACGTTTTAGATTTTTTTTAACTACTAAACTAAGTAATAAACAGGAGTAAAAAATGGCAAAAGAATCTTTTGACAGAAGTAAGCCCCACGTAAACATTGGTACGATCGGGCACGTTGACCACGGTAAGACAACTCTTA